>NZ_JBNPXX010000003.1:0-737422 GCF_050433085.1 Pseudomonas sp. RC10-4-2 | reverse complement strand
GCCGGCAGGAGCCCAACCAGGGCGTGCAGAAACAGATCGACCTGTTCGGCGCCGCCGAGCGCGTCGGCTTCTACAACACCTTCGCCGCGCGCGCCTTGCAGGACCGCATCGAGATTCCCGAGGTCGGCCCGATCGAGATCAGCCGCGACCGCGAGACCGGCGAGGTCCATGCCCTGCGCGGGCCGCGCTTCGCCTCCATGCAATTCCACCCCGAATCGGTGCTGACCCGCGAGGGTCCGCGCATCATCGCCGACCTGCTGCGCCACGCGCTGGTCGAGCGGCGGCCCTGAGCCAGGAGAGCCCATGCACAGATATGTCGTGATAGACGCCTTCGCCAGCGAACCGCTGCAAGGCAACCCGGTGGCGGTGTTCTTCGACTGCGACGACCTCAGCGGCGAGCGCATGCAGCGCATGGCGCGGGAGATGAACCTGTCGGAGAGCACCTTCGTGCTCCGCCCGCAACAGGACGGCGACGCGCGCATCCGCATCTTCACCCCGGTCAACGAACTGCCGTTCGCCGGCCACCCGCTGCTGGGCACCGCCATCGCCCTGGGCGCCGAGACCGACAAGGACAGGCTGTTCCTGGAGACCAGGATGGGCACCGTGCCCTTCGCCCTGGAACGCCAGGACGGCAAGGTGGTGGCCTGCAGCATGCAGCAGCCGATCCCCACCTGGGAGCACTTCAGCCGCCCGGCCGAGCTGCTCGCCGCCCTCGGCCTGAAGGGCTCGACCTTTCCCATCGAGGTCTACCGCAACGGCCCGCGCCACGTGTTCGTCGGCCTGGAGAGCGTCGCCGCGCTGTCCGCGCTGCACCCCGACCACCGCGCGCTGTGCGACTTCCCGGACCTGGCGGTGAACTGCTTCGCCGGCGCCGGGCGGCACTGGCGCAGCCGCATGTTCTCGCCGGCCTACGGCGTGGTCGAGGACGCCGCCACCGGTTCCGCCGCCGGGCCGCTGGCGATCCACCTGGCGCGCCACCGGCAGATTCCCTACGGGCAGCAGATCGAGATCCTCCAGGGCGTCGAGATCGGCCGGCCGTCGCGCATGTACGCCCGCGCCGAGGGCGCCGGCGAGCGGGTCTCGACGGTGGAAGTGTCGGGCAACGGCGCGGCCTTCGCCGAAGGCCGGGCCTACCTGTGAACGGGCAGAACGGAGGAACGCCGTGATGGGCGTCAACGCGAACATTTCCGAGTCCCTCACCGGGACCATCGAAGCCCCTTTCCCGGAGTTCGAGGCGCCGCCGGCGAACCCCATGGAGGTGCTGCGCAACTGGCTGGAACGCGCCCGCCGCTATGGCGTGCGCGAGCCGCGGGCACTGGCCCTGGCCACGGTCGACGGGCAGGGCCGGCCGTCGACGCGGATCGTGGTGATCGCCGAGTTGGGCGAGCGCGGGGTGGTGTTCGCCACCCACGCCGATAGCCAGAAGGGCCGCGAACTGGCGCAGAACCCCTGGGCCTCGGGGGTACTGTACTGGCGCGAGAGCAGCCAGCAGATCATCCTCAACGGCCGCGCCGAACGCCTGCCCGACGAGCGCGCCGACGCCCAGTGGCTGAGCCGCCCGTACCAGACCCACCCGATGTCGATCGCCTCGCGGCAGAGCGAAACCCTCGCCGACATCCACGCCCTGCGCGCCGAAGCCCGGCGCCTGGCGGAAACCGACGGCCCGCTGCCGCGCCCGCCGGGCTACTGCCTGTTCGAACTGTGCCTGGAGTCGGTGGAGTTCTGGGGCAACGGCACCGAGCGGCTGCACGAGCGCCTGCGCTACGACCGCGACGAAGGAGGCTGGAAGCACCGCTACCTGCAACCGTGACGACACCGCTGCGCCGGCGTTTCATGGCGGATAACCGCACGCGGTTATTCGCCCTACGCGGCCTCGAAGCCCACCCGTTTCATGGCGGGTATTCATCCCTCACGGCCTTGGAACCCATCCGTTTCACGGTGGATAACCGCACGCGGTCATGCGTCCTGCGCGGACTCGGAGTCCGGCCCAGACGATGTTCGGGGTTGGACGCCGTAGCCGAATGCCCGGCGCAATCCGGCGATCGCCTGTTGCCGATCCATGCCGCGCACGGCCGGTGGATCGGCGCGTTCGCAGAATTCGCGCCAGACGAACAGGGTCAGCTCGGCGCCATCGGTAAGGGGGTCGGCGGTCGGCACGCCGAACTGCTGGAGCGTCCGGTAGCGCGTGTCCTCCCAGAACAATTCCTCGACCCAGTCGTACAGTGGAATCAGGTGGAAATGCACCGGCAGGCCGGGCATGTGGCCGTAGCGGCCGACATAGATGCGTCGCGGCCGCAGCAGCGTGTCCATTTCGCGTTCGACCCTGGCCAGCAGCGGCCCGAATTCGGCGAGGGCCTGTTCCGGCAACTGGTGGAAGGCCGTCGCCAGTTGCCGCGAGCCGAGCATGCAGTAGCCGGGCAGGGCCGAGTCGATCCGCTGGTTCAGCGTCCAGTGGCGGGTCTGGTGGATGATCAGCTCGGGCGGGATATGCATGGACGGCGCTCCGCAGATGGGGCGCCCACTGTAACCCGTCGTCAGGGAAGATCCAGCCCGGTCTTGCGCCGTTTCATTTCGTCGATGCGTTGTCGCAGCGCCAGGCGCTGGGCTTCCGGCTTGGCCAGCCACCAGTCGCGCACCGCCGAGTTGTCGTAGCGCGTCAGCCAGGCGGGGAAGCGCGCCATCTGCGCTTGCGGAAAGTCGTTGGCGCGGCCGCGCAGGTAGTGATCGAAGAAACCCAGCACCAGGGCGTTGGGAGCCTGGATGAGGACTTCCGTCGGTGCCGAGCCGAGCAGCCCGTCGCGCAGCGGCCGGCGGATGAACAGCGGATTGTCGGTAAGCCCGGCATGGGCCGAATCGCGCAGTACCAGGCGATGAATGTCCTGGCGCTGGCCGGCGTGCTCGAAGCGTTCGTAGGAAAAGTCGTTGAAGCTTCTCGGGCGGGCCGGCGGTTCGATGCCGAACAGCCGGTAGAAGTTGCCAAGGTCGGCGTGCAGCATCAGCAGCGGTGCCGGGAAATCGCTATCGAAGGGCGCGAAGTCGAAGTCGCCGCCATCGAGGTTGACGGCCGCCGCGCAGCGTCGGTCGACCATGCAGACCGCGCCGGTGGTCGAGCCGCCGAAGGACATGCCCATCTCGCCGGTGTGCGCGAAGTCGCTGGCGGCCACCAGGTCGGCGACCCTGTCCGGGACCTCGCCGGCCTGCAGGCGGTCATGGACGAACAGGCGGTCGGCCAGCCATACCGGCGCGCTGAGGTTGATGGCGCGGTTGGCCGGGGCGGGCAGGTCGAGGGCGGTGTGCAACTGGCCGTCGAGGCGCTGGTCGAGATCGTCGCTGACATAGCCCTGGCGCATGGCCTGCGGCAAGCCGTCGTGGGCGGCCCGGCGCAGGTGTTCGACCAGCCCGGGGTCCATGGGCAGCAGCGTGCCATCGGGCAGGCGGGTCGGCGACGCGTCGCCGCTGTGCTGGATGGCGTAGACCGCGTAGCCGTGGCTGGCCAGTTCTTCCATCAGGGTCCAGTTGCCGCCGGCGAAGGCGCTGTAGCCATGGCTGTAGAACACCACCGGCAGGCGAGCGGAATCGTCGCGCAGCGGGGCGTCCGGATAGGAATTGGTGCGCAGGTGCTTGAGGTAGGCGAGCAACGGCGGAAAGCCGAGTATTTCACCGAAGCCCCGCGCGGTGCTGCGCGCCTCGCCTGGATCGAAATAGTGACGCGGCGCGGCGCCGGCGATCGGGCGTGCCGGGTACCAGGCGCGTACCAGCAGGCGCCGCGGCTGCCCGGCCGGGGTGCCGAGCAGGCCGGGCCGGCTGGGGTCGTCCAGTTCGAAATCGCGCACGCCGACCGCATAGGGGCCGCTCGGCGCCGGCAGCGGCGCGACCGGGAACAGGTACAGCGCGGCGATTGCCAGCAGCACCAGCAGGCCGTACAGCGAACCGGTCCGGAACGGCAGGCCGCGCTCGGGCTTCCGGCGCAGGCAGGCGCCGAGCAGCAGGGAGAAACCGGCGAAGGCGCCGACGCCGGCTTGCCAGCGGTCGTCCCATGCAGCGTACAGGCCGGCGCCGAGCGCCAGCGTCGAGGCGAGCGCCAGCAGGCCACGGTGGCCGGGCAGGGCGGGTATCCACCAGGCGAGCAGGGCCGCCAGCAGGGTCGCGACCAGCAGCAGGTCGACAGCGGTCATGGTGCTTCGCTCCTCGTTTCCACGGGGCGCGTCGGTTGGCTCGGCCAGAACGCCGCCAGCGCCAGCAGCAGACCGACCAGCGCGTAGGGGGCGCGGCTGTCCAATTGGTGGAGCAGCGTGCCGAGCAGCGGCCCGCTGATCAGGCCGAAGCCATGTACGGCCACCAGGGTGCCGGCGGCGGCACCCTGTTCCTCGGCGCGCACGGCATTGGCGTTGAGCGCCGAGACTGCCGGGAATACCCAACCCATGCCCGCCGCGGCGACGAAGAAGGCCAGCCAGAGCAGCGGCGGCGAGTCGGCGAAGCACACGGCGGCGAAGCCGATGGCGGCGACCAGCCCGCCGACCCGGATCAGTCGCGGCGGTGGCCAGTCCAGGCGGCGCACCAGGAGCTGGGCCAGGATCAGCGCGACGCCCACTGCGGTCAGGGCGATGCCGGCCACCCGCGCGGCGTCGGCGGAATCCAGGCGCAGCCGGTCGAGGGCGAAGAAGCCCACGGTGATCTGCGCCACGGTGACGCTGAACATCGCCACGAAGCCCACCGCCAGCGGCCGCCGCAGGCGGCGGTCGCCGATCGCCAGGGCGGCGCCGCGGTTCGGCTGGCGACGCTCCTCGCGCGGCAGCCAGCGCCAGAGCGCCAGCAGGGCGACCAGGGGCAGCGCGCCGGTGACCAGCAACGGCAGGACCAGCCCGTGAGTCGCCAGGAGTCCGGCCAGCCCCGGCCCGATCACCATGCCTATCGCGCTGGCCGCGCCGAGTCCGGCCAGCGCCGCGGCGCGTCGTTGCGCCTCGACGTGATCGGCCACCAGTGCCGCCGTGCAGGCCGGCACCGCGGCGTAGAAACCGCCGGCGAGGCCGCGCAGGAGAACGATACCGGCGAAGGCGAGCAGGGTCGGCAACGTCCAGTGCAGGGCGAGCACGATGAACAGGCAGAGCGAGCCGTAGGAGAGGGCGAAGCCGGCCAGCCCGCCAAGCAGTATCCGCCGTCGCCCATGCCGGTCGCTGGCGATGCCCCAGGGCCGCGCCGCGAGCATCCAGGCGATGCCGCCGACGGTCACCGCGGCGCCGGCCTGCCAGGGCGCCAGGCCGAGCTTGTGGGCGAGCGGGCCGACCAGGGCGACGAAGGACATCACCGCGAGGGTGCAGACGAAGGTCTCAAACATCAGCGGACGCAGGTCCAGGGTGTTGGCGGAGGGCGGCGGGGTGGTCATCTCAGGGGTTCCTTCGGGTTCGCGGCAGGCGCAGCCAGACCCAGCCGACCAGCACCAGCGGAGTGCCCAGGGCGAGCCAGGAGAGCAGGTCGTAGAGGCCGTCGCCGAGCAGCGCCGAGAGCAGCCCGAAGAGGCCGAGCAGGGCCAGTAGCAGGGGCCAGCGGAAGATCATCCAGAGACCGCGCCTCATGCCTTGCCCTCCGTCGCCAGGCTGCCGTCCGGCAGTTCCGCCAGGCGCTTCTCCAATGGCGTCTTGCGTCGGCCGAGCCAGAGGTAGAGACCGCTGGCGAGGATGACGATGCTGACGAGGTCGAGCAGCGCCCAGACGATCTTCAGCGGCATGCCGCCGTAGTCGCCGAAGTGCAGCGGCTGGGACAGCAGGAGCGTCTTCACGTACAGCGGCATCTCGCGCATGTCGGTGAGTTCGCCGCTCTGCGCGTCGATCAGTGCCGGCTTCAGCAGGCGCTCGGTGAGCGGCGTGTTGCCGCGCATGAACACCGCATAGTGATGCTGGCTGCTGAACTGGGTGCCGGGGAAGCCGACGAAGCTGACCTCCATGTCCGGCGCCGCCCGGCGTGCCGTGGCCAGGGCCGCGTCGAGCGAGCCGAGGCGCTGTAGCGGCGGCGCGTCCTTGTAGGGCGCGGTCATTTCCGCCAACTGCCCGCCTTGCCAGAGCATCAGGATCGGCAGGGCCAGGGTGTTGATCACTCCGGTCACGCCGACCACCAGTACCCAGGACAGGGTGACGATGCCCAGCAGGTTGTGCAGGTCCAGCCACTTCAGGCGACGGCTGCGTTCGGCGCGTACCGTGGCGAAGTCCAGCTTGCGCATGAACGGCGTGTATACCACCACCCCGGACACCAGCGAGGCCACCAGCAGCAGGCCCATCAGGCCGAGGAACAGGTAGCCGGGCAGGCCGAGGAACAGGTCGGTGTGCAGCTTCAGCATCAGGTACATGAAGCCGCCCGGCGGCGGCAGTGCGTCGAAGAATTCCCCGGTGCGCGCGTCGAACGGCTGCATGTGGCCGTTCTCCGGCGGCGGTACCAGGCTCGGCGCGCTGATCACCAGGCCCAGCGGGTCGTCCTTTTCGAATACCAGGAAGCGCACCACTTCGCCCGGCCGGGCGGCCAGGGCGCGGACGATCACGTCGTCGTAGTCGATGCGCGGCGACTCGGCGGTGAGCGGCTCGAGCTGCGGATGCGGCTCGAAGTAGTGCTCGATCTCCTCGTGGAAGATCAGCGGCAACCCGGTGAGGCAAAGCATCAGCAGGAAGATCGTGGAGATCAGGCTGGTCCATTTGTGCACCAGGTACCAGGTGCGCAGGGTTTTCGCGGTCATTGGCTGGTCATCGGCGGTTTCTGGTTATGGTGGGGCGGACTCAGAAGTCCGCCGTGAGGGAAAGGGAAAGGGTGCGCGGCGAGCTGATCGACAGGTAGCCGTTGGCTGCGGTCCAGTAGTCCTTGCCCAGTGCGTTCTCCAGGTTGGCGCGCGCCACCAGCGGCTTGCCGGCGACCTGGAAGGCGTAGGCGGCGCCGAGGTCGACGCGGTTCCAGTGCGGCACGGCGAGGGCGTTGGCGCTGTCCACATAGGCCGAGCCGGTGTAGATCCAGCGGCTGTCGAGGGTCAGTCCGTCGACGAACGGGGTGTCCCAGCTGACCCCCAGGTTGGCCTGGCGGCGGGCCACGCCGGGCGCGTCCTTGCCTTCGCTGGCAGGGTCGCCGGTCTTGTTCTGCTCGGGCTTGATGTAGGTGGCGCCGGCCATCACCCGCACGCCGTCCAGCGGTTCGCCATAGAGGCTCAGCTCCACGCCGCGGTTGCGTTGCTCGCCGTCGGCGCGGAAGACGTTGCTGGCGTCGGTATAGGCGTTCGGTTTCCTGATCTCGAACAGCGCCAGGGTGGTGGTGAAGCCGCCCAGGTCGTACTTGGCGCCGATCTCGTATTGCTCGGCCTTGTACGGTGCCAGCACCTGGCCGGCGTTGGCCGCGGTCATCGGCGCCGCCTCGCCCTGGCTGAGGCCCTGGATGTAGTTGGCGTACAGCGACAGGTCCTGCAGCGGCTTGACCAGCACGCTGGCCATCGGCGTCCACACGTGCCGCTTGTCGTGGCTGGTGCGCGCGCCGCTGGTCTGGTCGTAGTTGCGCGACTCGATCTGCTGGCGGCGCACGCCCAGGGTGACCTGCACGCGATCCTCGAGGAACGACAGCCTGTCGGCCAGCGCCACGCCGCCGAGGTCGGTTTCATTGGTCTTCGGAATGCTCCCGTCGAGGCTGGAGAAGTCCGGCAGCGGCGTATGCGGCGAGGTCTGGTAGAGGTTGCCCGGCTGCATCCCGGTGAAGGCATAGACCATGCCCAGCCGTTCGTGCAGGCGGTTGGCGCTGAGCGTCCAGTCGTGGCGGAGCGGGCCGGTGTCGAAGTTGCCGCGCAGGCCGACCTCGGCGGAATAGGTGCGGCGGTCGCCGCGCTGGCGTGCCAGGCTGTTGACGATATCGCCCTGGTTGCCGACGAGGATGCTGTTGGCGGCGATGGTTTCGTAGTTGCTCTGGCGGCCGCCGATGCTGGCGAACGCCGTCAGGTTGTCGGCGAGGTCGTACTCGCCGCGGTTGACCATGGAGTAATCCTCCTGGTCCAGGTAGGAATCGCGCAGGCCGAAGCGTGTCTTCGAGTCCGGGGCGTGGGGGATGTGGGTGGTTCCCGGGCCGGTCAGCAGCGGGCGCACCACGCCTTCCAGGCTTTCCTTCTGGTACAGCAGGTCGCTGGACAGGCGCAGGCGCTCGCCACGGAAGTCCAGGCCCAGGGAGAGCATGGGAAACTCGCGGCTCTGATGGTCGACGGCGGTATCGCCGTTGCGGTAGACGCCGTTGAAGCGCACGCCGAAGGCGTTGTTCTCGCCGAAGCGCCGGCCGATGTCGAGGTGAGTGCCGAGCTGGCCGCGCTGGGTCCAGTCGACGCTGACGCGGGTCAGCGGCTGGTCGTCGGCGCGCTTGGGCACCAGGTTGATGGTGCCGCCGACGCTGCCGCCGGGGGAAATCCCGCCGAGCAGGGCGTTCGGTCCCTTGAGCACTTCCACGCGCTCGGCGAACTCGATCGGTACCCGCCAGAACGGCAGCAGGCCATAGAGGCCGTTGAAGGCGACGTCGGCGTTCTGCACGCTGAAGCCGCGAATCGTGTAGCTGTCCACCAGGTCGCCGCGCCCGCCGACCACCCGCACCGACGGATCGTTGGCCTGTAGCAGGTCGGCGACGCTGCGCGCCTGCTGCTGCTCGATGGTCCTGGCGGTGTAGCTGGTGATGCTGAATGGCGCATCCATCACGTCGGCGTTGCCCAGCATGCCCAGGCGCGCGCCACGGGCCACCTGGCCGCCGGCGTACTCGGCGGGCAGAGTCTCGGCACCGGCGGCCTGGGCGGTGATCAGCGAGGATTGCAGTTCCAGCGCGCCATCGGTGGCTGCCGGCACCAGGGTGTAGCTGCCATCGCTGCGCTGCTGCAACTCCAGGCCGCTGCCCAGCAGCAGGCGGTGCAGCGCCTCGACCGGCGCGTAGCGGCCGCGCAGGGCGGCGCTGCGGCGACCCTCGGTGAGCGCCGGGTCGAACGCCAGGGATACCCCGTTGTCGCTGGCGAAGGCCGACAGGGTACGGCCGAGCGGGCCGGGGGCGATGTCATAGCTGCGCGCCGAGCTGGCGGCGGGCGCCTCGGCGGCAAGCAGGGCGGGGGCCGCGCCGGCGAGGGCGAGGGTCATGGCGGCGGCGTGGATGGCCAGGGACAGCGAACGGGGGCGAAGCGTGCGTACGGGCATGTACAGGGTTCCTCGTGGTCTCTGCGGACCTTGGGTCGGGGCGGATTCCTCTACTTGCCAGCCGAGAAGGAAAAAGGTCTCAGGTCGAGGCGGTTATTTTTCTGCGGAGCCCGGTATGTCGATGGCAACGCCTGTTCCGGCGCAACGGCGGACGGCCTGCCGGGGTGGACGCGAGGGGGCGGTTGCCACGGGGATGGCGGCCGCGCCGTCACGCCGGCACCAGGCTGATCCAGTAGTCGGTCAGCCCGCGCACCTTCAGCGGATAGGTGGCCTGCAGCATGCCCAGCGTGCGCCGCAGGTCCAGCAGCGGATAGGCGCCCGACACCGCCAGCCTGGCCAGTTGCGGGTCGCAGCGCAGTACGCCGCGACGGTAGCGGGCGAGTTCGGCGAGCACCTCGGCCAGCGGCATCCGGTCGGCCATCAGCATGCCGCGGGTCCAGGCGTCCGGCAGGCCGTCGAAGGCCAGCCGGCGCGCTTCGCCGTCGGCGCCCAGGCGCACCGACTCGCCGCTTTCCAGCCAGCGCCCGCGTCCGTGGAGCGGGCTCAGTTCGACCCGCCCGGCGAGTACCGCGACCCGGGTCGCGGCCATCTCCTGGCGTACGTTGAAGCGGGCGGCACCGGCATGCAGCCGCGCTTCGGCGGTGGCGACGCGGAACGGACGCGGGTCGGCGCGGCTATCGACGAAGATCTCGCCGCGCAGCAGGCGTACCAGCCGCTGGCTGGCGTCGAAGGCCAGGTCCACGGCGCTGTCGGTGTTCAGGGTCAGCAGGCTGCCGTCGGGCAGGGTCAGGCGGCGCTGTTCGCCGACGCCGGTGCGCTGGTCGGCCAGCCAGTCGCGCAACGGTTCGGCCTGCCAGGTGGCGAGCCCCAGCGAGGCGCCGCCGAGGACCAGGGCGAGGTGCTTGATCGCGCGCCGCCGGTCCAGCCCGCGCTCGCGGCCGAGGGTCGGCAGGGCCAGCGCCGGCGGCAGTCGGCCGAGGCATTGCAGCAGGCGCTCGGCGCGCTCCCAGGCATGGGCGTGCTGCGGGCTGCGCTGCCGCCACTGGGCGCAGGCCTGGCGCGTGTCGTCGGTGCAGCCGCTGTCCTGCAGGCGCACCAGCCACTCGGCGGCCTCGTCGAGGATCGGCGAGGGAATCCGGCCTTCGTCCGCGGCGTTCATTCCATCAGCTCCAGGCACTGGCGGAAGGCCTGCTGCATGTAGCGCTTGACCGAACCCAGGGACACGCCCAGGCGCTCGGCGATGGCTTCGTACTTCAGGCCTTCGATCTGCGCCAGGAGAAACGCCTGGCGGACCCTGTCCGGCAGGCTGCCGAGCAGGGCGTCTACTTCATGCAGGGTTTCCAGCACCATCAACCGCTGTTCCGGCGGCGGCGCGAGGTCTTCCGGGAGGTTGGCCAGGGCATCGAGGTAGGCGCGCTCCAGCGACTGGCGCTGGAACCAGTTGATCATCAGCCCCTTGGCGACGGTGGTCAGGTAGGCGCGCGGTTCGCGCGCATCCAGTACCCGGCGCGAGGCGAGCAGGCGGGCGAAGGTGTCCTGGGCCAGGTCGGCGGCGTTTTCCGCGCAGCCCAGGCGTCGCCGCAACCAGCCTTGCAGCCAGCCATGGTGGTCCTGGTAGAGATGGCTCACAGCGTCGTGCAGGGAGGCGTCGGCCGGCGGCATGGAGGGGGTCGCTGTTGTAATTGAGAATGAGTCTCATACTACTTACAGCGAGGGCATGCCTACAAGTCCCCCGGATCGGCGGCGCAGCGCCTCAGGCGTTTTCCAGGCCGTACTGGAAGAAAGCCATGTCGGCCAGGCGCCCGGTGGGGTAGAGGAGCCCCTTGCGGGCGGTCTCCAGGCGCGGGAACGACAGCCTTTCTTCGCCGATCAGGCGGTGCAGCGCGGTGAGGGTCCCGCCGTTGACGCTCGTCAGGCCCCGGCGTGGATACAGCGCGCGACAGGCGGCCACGTAGTGGCGGTCGAGGGCGGGAAACTCGCCCCAGACGCCGAGCAGGATCTTGCTCTTCAGGGTGTCGGTCCAGCTCACCCGGCTGCTGAGGGCGTCCATCGACCCGAGTACCGTTTCCAGCAGCTTGCGGTTGTGCGCCAGGCGCGCGCCGTTGCCGGCGAAATCCACCAGGGACAGCTCGAAGAGTTCCGGTCCGGCACCGCTGAAGAGCTGCCGGGCCAGCGCTTTCATCAGGTCCAGGTTGCTGTTCTGCAGCAGTCCCGAGGAGCCACGGAACATGCCCCAGTTGGCCAGGTAGAAACCCAGGTGCAGGGCGGTGGTGTCGAGCTGTTCGGGGGCGGTCAGGTCGTCCCAGCTGCGACTGGGGTCCCAGACATACTCCCAGAGGTACTCCCAGGCCCTCAGGCGCGGGTATTCGTTGCCCGGGGCGGGCGCCAGGCTGGCGTAGTAGCGGTGGACATAGCGGGCGGCATCGAAAGCCATGCGTTCGTTCCCTGGCGGCTTGGAAAGACGGCATGGTAGAGCGTGTGATATCAAAAGGCCATATTGCTGTTCGCAGGGGACGCCTTAGCGCCCCCGCGGAGCGGCCTCAGGTGTTATTGCAGCCCTTGGCGATGGAGTCCTCGTTGGAGGTGTACGGCCGCGAGGGTTCCAGGTTCCACTCGGGCTTGTTGCGGGCGACGTTGAAGTGGCAGACCAGTTGTCGGCGCATGCTGCCGATATTGCTGTCGCGGTTGTCCGGGTTGTCCTTCCATTCGCTGTCCAGGTAGTGGTCGACCACCAGCTCGTTGAAGAAATTGTTGGTCTGGTTGTCCTGGATCTTGCGCCCGCAATCGGTCGGTACCACTTCCAGGGTCATGATATTCTTCCTGAAGCCCGGATCGTCGCGCTCCACCCAGGTGGCGCTTTCCACATAGCGCTCGCAGGCATTCTTCTCGCTGGTCGGGTAGATCGCCTGCTTACGCCCGTCGTAGGCGAACTGCGCGTCCTGCTGGCGGGTCTGCGGCAGTCGCATGTTGATGATCGGGAGGAATGCCTGGACCGACTGGTACCACTGGATCTGGTTGAGCCGAGCGCCCTCCAGGCCGGCGTCCTCGGTGTAGAACGCGGCGAGGATCGACGGCGACTTCGGCGGGTTTTCCTCCCACTTGGCCAGGCGCAGTTCGTTCTGGGTGGTGAAGGATTCGTCGGCGATCTGCGCCATCGCCCGGATGCTCTGGTAGAAGGCCGGGCCGGCGGCGGTATTGCGCTCGTCGCGGACGTCGAAGGAGCACTGCCGCGAATGGTCGCCGCGGTTCTGCCGGTAGTTCGCCGCCCACTGCTCGGCGGTGCTGACGTTGATGTCCTGGCAGGACTTCTCGACGCTGTTCGGCGTGCGCCGCGAATCGGTGCAACCCTGCTGGGCGCGGTCGTCGGTGGCGGCGTCGATGGGGAAGGAACAGAGCACCGCATAGTCCTGGTGGTCCTTCGGATTACCGAAGATGGTGTCGAAGATGAAGCCACTCTTCAGGCCATAGGCGAGCTTGCGGTACTTGGCGTCCTTGCGCAGGTAGGAGGCGGAGACGCCGCCGCTTTTCTGGCTCTTCGGACTGATGCTGTAGAACATGTAGTCGGTCGAAGGCCAGGTGGCGCGGAACAGCACGCCGGAACAGAGGAATGCCGGCTTCGACGGTCCGCCGCAATCCTGGCGGGTGTCGTTGTACAACTGGTTGAGCCGGGCGACCACGTCGTTGCCCCGGTCGGCCTGGGCCGCGGGTGTCAGCGCCAGGCCGGCGGCGGCGAGAAGGTAGAGAAAGATGGATCTGCTTCCGTTCATGGGATGGACTCCACGCAGGTTCGAAGGAGCGGGCCGGGGGCGGCCCGGTTGGTCCCGATGGGGACGAGCGCGACGGGCGGATCGCGGGGGATGAAGCGCTTGCGACGGCATGGCCGTCGGCGTTGGGACGTCAGCGGGACGTGGTGGCGCCAGTCTGCAACCGGGCGCTGCCGGGAATGCCGGGCGACCCCGGCGGGCGCTGGGCGGCGGGGGCCTGCCGAGCGTGTGGGGGAAGTCGCTCGAGGGAGGCAGTGAAGACCGCCGGCGGAGATACGAACAGGGTGGGTAGCGGGGCGGATACAGCGTGGATTCCGTTACGCATCGCAGGCCTCCTTTGCGCCGCGCCGATGGGCTTCCGTCTTACCGTTCGAGCCTAGAAGCGCGGGCCGCGCCGCTCCAGCGGCGGGGTGGCTAGCTAGCAAGGGGGATTAATGCATTCGCAACGGCGCTCGCTGCGATGCACCGTGGTCCGGCATCCACAGGCCACGCCGCTGCCAGGCAACCGTTCCTGGCCGCGCCTGTTGGCGGCGGCGTCGCCCTGCAAGCGCCAGGTATCGGGCTCCGCCGTCAGTCCATGTCGCCGCCATGGTGCGCGGACTGCTCCAGGAGGCTGCCCTTCGCCGTCCTGCCCCTCGCTTCCGGCGACAGCCGGGTTGCCTGCAAGGCGAACCAGAGGGTCGCCACATCGGCGGTGCTGTCCAGCGAGCGACCGCTGATTTCCTCGATGCGGCGTATCCGGTAGACCAGGCTCTGCTTGTGTATGTGTAGCCGCTGCGCGGCGTTCAACCAGGACCTGTTTTCCTCGAGAAAGACCTGCAGCGTGTGTAGCAGTGCGGAGCCATTGGCCGCGTCATAGTCGTGGAGGGCGCCGAGGACCAGACGGAACGCCCGCTCGGCCTCGGCGAGGCTTCTGGGTAGCCAGGGCGCCTCGTCGTCCAGTTCCGCGTAGCGACACAACGGTCGCCGGGAATGGCTGTGGGCCAGGGCCAGACGCGCTTCGCGCAAGGCCTCGGCGCAACGTTCGGCACGACGGAGCGGGGCGCTCACGCCCAGCGAGCTGTCCAGGGCTTCCTGCAGTGTCGAGGCGAGGCCGGCCTGGTGCAGCAGAATGATTTCCTGGCCTTGCGCGCGAACCAGCAGGCGTGAGTCGTGGCCCCGGAAAAGACCGATAGGGTCGGTCGCGAGCCCCTCGGAACTTGTCACGGAAACGACTGCATCGTCGAGATCGAGCCCGGGCAGCAGTTCCTCCAGCCGCTCCTCGGCTTGTTCCCGGTATAGCCGTCGTTGCAGCAGGTCGTCGAGCAATTCCGAACCCAGGCGCAGGTGGCGTTCGCTTTCGACGCGCAGCCGTTCGATCTCTATGCCGAGCACTGCCGTCAGGTGGTGCAGGAGGCTGTAGTCCGGCAGCCGCTCGCCCAGGGCTATCAGCAGGCAGTTCCGGTCGGAGGGAATGCCGATGCTGAGCGCTTCGCCTTCCGCGAGCGGATGGCGAAGGACCATCGGCTGCGGCTCCGCCTGCTCGCGACGGCGGTTGCGCAGCGCGTCGGCCAACTCCACGGGCAGC
The DNA here is from genome assembly GCF_050433085.1 of Pseudomonas sp. RC10-4-2. Lineage (NCBI taxonomy): Bacteria > Pseudomonadati > Pseudomonadota > Gammaproteobacteria > Pseudomonadales > Pseudomonadaceae > Pseudomonas > Pseudomonas sp. RC10-4-2. The sequence goes on along the minus strand of NZ_JBNPXX010000003.1, from coordinate 722,915 downwards.
CCTGGCAGGCCTGGCTGCCAGGCCGCCAGGGTGTCGGGAACAATGAGGTAGAGGCTGCTCCGCACGTCCTTGCCGAGGCGTTGCAGCAGCGCCGGCAGGCCCAGTCCCTGCATGCTCAACCGGGCGCTTTCGTATATCCGGGCCAGGGCGTTGCGGCGCTCGTATTCGTCTTTCTGCCCCGCATCGACGATGGCCCGGGTCACGGCGGCGAAAGGGACGCCGTAGTGGGTGAGAATCAACGGGAAGCCCAGGGCCTCGGCCGTCTCGCGCAGGGCATCGAGGTCGCTCGGGGCCTCCATGTTCTCGCCGATCATCATGCCTGCCAGGCCGGCCTCGGCCAGTCTTCGGACGTAACGCCGTTGCCGCTCGGCCTCGCTCGGTATGCCCAGCCCGGTGGTCATCAGCAGGTCACCCTCGCCGAGCCATTCGGTGGGGTCGTCGAGTTCGCAGACATGCGCCCAGCGAACCGGGCGGTCGAGGCCGCCGGCTCCGCTCAGCAGGCGTGAACGGAGTTCGGGGAGGGCGATCAGGTGGCGGATGCTCTGCGGCATGTCCAGGAAACTCCAGGCATGGGCCTTCAGTGTAATCGCCCCGGGCGCAGGCAGCGCGCCCTGTCACCAACTGGCGGGCAGCATCCCCAGTGCCGAGGCGATCGCATAGACCCCGCTGGAGGCGAACACCAGGACGATCAGCCCCTGTATCAGCGGATGGGCATACCAGCCGCAGCTGAATGCCGGCAGTTGGTCGCCGTGGCGCCGCGCCGCGTTGAGCAGGAGGATGGGGATGATGCCCATCAGTACGCCGCCGAAGGTACCGGCGAAGTACAGCGCGTTCACGAAGCCGCCGAGCCCCGCATAGGCCAGCAGGAACGGCGGGACCGAGACCGCGGCGAGCACCGCCAGGCGTTTGCGCCGGTTGGTTTCGCTGCCCAGGCGGAAGTGGTCGAAGATATTGGTGAACAGGCACCCGCCGAGTCCCCAGTAGGAGGTCAGCATCGCCAGCAAGGCGAAGGTGTTCGCCACGTAGTAGGCCCATTGGCCGAGGGAGCGTCCCCAGCTCAAGGTCGCCACCTCGCTGAGGTTGTCGGGGCCGACCAGGGCGATGACCGAGGCAGGAATGGCCGCCACCAGCAGGAAGGTCAGCAGCATGCCGACCACGATCAGGCGCGGCACGCGCCCGGGGGTTGCCAGGTTGCCGCGCACCAGCTCCGGAACCAGGAACTGCGCGCCGAACACGAAGACCGCCAGGTTGAACACTGGAACCACGTATTGCCACTGGCTCTGCCAAAGGTGGGCGAGACGGGCGTCGTCGTGCATCAGGGTAGCGCCGATGAGGATGCAGACGATGGCCACCATGCCGGCGCTGATCAGCTTCTCGCCCACGCCGAGCGCCTTCAGGCCCAGGTAGAGCACCAGCGCCGAGGGGACGAAGAAGATCAGGCTGCCGACCTGGCGCGTGAGGCCGTACTGGCCGAAGAACTCGAGCATGATGTTGCCGCTGCCGGTCATGTAGGCGACCAGGGCCCCGTAGCTGTTGGCCGCCACCGCGATGAAGATCAGCCAGCCGCCGAGCGGGCCCAGGTAACGCCGGGAGAGGCCGCTGAGCTGGTTGTTGCCGCGGGTTCTCAGGCAGGCTTCGGTCACGTAGAGCATGGTGACGATGCAGAAGAGGCAGGTCAGGGCCAGGCATACCAGCAACGGCACGTAGCCGACCTTGCGGGCGGCGTAGGCCATGCTCAGCACGCCGGCGCCGATGTTGGTGCCGATGATGATCGCGATCGTCTCGAGCGAGCCCAGGGGATGGGCCTTGAGGCCCGATGCGTTGTCGTTCGCTTCTCGCATACCCATTTCTTGTTTCCTCTGTCAGGGCGGTGGAGTTCGGTTCTTCGGGGTCAGTCGAAGATCAGGTAGGTCTTGCGCACGGTCTGGCGGATGTCCCAGGTGCCCTGGGTGGCAGCGGCGAAATAGAGCGCGTCGCCGGCGCGAAACTCCACGGCCTGGCCTTCGTCGGGGGTGAAGCGACCTTCACCGCTGACGATGTAGCTGTACTCGGCCTGCTCGACCTGTCGGCGGAAGCGCCCCGGGGTGCATTCCCAGATGCCGGTCACGCCGTTGCCGTCGGCGAGCGGGCGGTGGGCCGCGGTACGGGTCAGGGCTACCGGTTCGCCCAGGGGCTGGCCGACGGGCGTGGGCGAGGTGAAAGGACTTTCGTCGTCGAGACGGATGAGCGAAGGGTTCATGCCATGGGCTCCTCAGGATTTGTCTTCAAGGCCGGCGGGGGCGAAGCGCGCGAGAAAGCGGTCGGTGGCCGAGGGCGCGGTACCGGCGAGTTCCGCGCGTTCCTTGCGCAGGACGGCGTTGCGCACCAGGGAGCCACCCAGGTAGCGCAGCGGCTCGGGGGGGAAGCTCCGGCAGCGGCGTTCTACCAGCGGACAACGGCTCCACGGGTCGTCGCGGCCGAGGGCGAGGCTGGCGAGGATCCGCCCGCCCAGGCGGCTCGGTCCCACGCCGTTGCCGCTCCAGCCGATGCCGTAGTGGATGTTCTCGTGCAGGCGGCCGAAGACCGGCAGGCTGTCGTAGGTACGGTCGATGGGGCCGGACCAGCCGTCGACCAGCGGGATGTCGCCTAGCGAGGGATAGGTGCGGCGGAAGTCGGCCTCGGTCAGGGCCAGGCTCTCCCGGTCGACGTCGAATACCCGGCCGATGCGCGAGCCGTAGCTGATGGCGCCGGTGCCCTTGCCGAAGGCGATGCGCCCGTCGCGGGTGGTGCGGTAGTAGTCCACCATCAGTTGGGAATCGGTGATGGCTTCCCCGCCGGTCCAGCCGATTCGCTCCAGCCGTTGCGGTATCGCCTCGGTAACCGCGATGGAACTGTTCACCGGCACGATCAGCCTGGAGAGCCTGGGCAGGGCGGCCGACCAGGCGTTGGTCGCGAGAACCACCGCCTTGGCCTGGACCCGGGCCCCGGCGCTCAGCAGCTGTGCCGGCTGGCCGGGAACGATCTGGCTGACGCCACAACGCTCGTGGATTTCCACGCCGAGGGCCAGCGCCACGCGGCGCATGCCTTGCACCAGCAAGGCTGGTTGCACGGTGGCATTGCTGCGCTCGAAGACCCCGGCGAGATGCACCGGCGAACCGGTCCGGCGTGCCACTTCGCTGGCGTCGAGGCGTTCGAAGGGACTGACGCCGAGCCGTTCGCAGGCGGCGAGGGTATCGTTCCAGGCGTCGAGGTGGTGCGCCGTGGTGGCGGTCCACAGCCAGCCCTTCTGCTGGAAGTGCGCATCGATGTCATGCCGCGCGCAGAACTCCCCGAGTTCCTGGATCGCCCGCTCCGCGCTTTCGCCAAGGAAGCGCGCCTGCGCCTCGCTGCAGAAGCCCAGCAAGGTGCCGATCTTCGGCCACCAGGACATCACGAAACCACCGTTCCTGCCGGAAGCGCCGCCGCCGCAGACGTCCTGCTCCAGCAGCAGGACCCGTGCGTCCGGCTCCAGTTGCTTGAGGGTGATGGCGGTCCAGAGCCCGACGAAACCGCCGCCGACTATCGCCACGTCCGCCGAGTGGGTGCCGACGAGGGGGGCGCTGGCGGCGTCGGCCAGGTCGGTCGAGCGCATCCAGTGGCTGGGGGTCAGGGGAGGGGTGAGCGTGAGTTTCATGGCGCGGGTCCGGGGTCGCTGAATCTGGAGCAAGGGTGGCGAGCGGCGCCGTCCGCGACAATTGGACGCAACTAGGAATCGAGGAGGTGCTCTCGTACGATCGTATGAGTCTTGTGAAGGACAGGCCTGGTCGGGACTGCCCGCCCTGTCCGAGCGAGCTGGCAGGCCCGAGCGGCACCGCTGAACCGGAGGCTCAGGCGTCGCGCAGTTCGAAGGCGGGAAACAGCTCTTCCAGTTCTCGCCATAGCTGCGCAGCGCCCTGCGGCGCGGGCTTCGCGAGAAGCTGCGGATCGAGCTGGCGGGCCGGGCGCGCCAGTTGTACGGCGAAGCGCTTCACGCCCATCTCGCGCAGGCGCGTCGCCAGGCGCCAGAGGCGTTCGCTATCGAACAAGCGCCAGTGCACCGTGGTCCGGCATTCGTAGGCCACGCCGCTGTCCAGCAGGCATTCCAGGCTGCGCCAGTTGGCCGCGCCGCTGCCGTCCACGCCGGTAATGGCGGCGACGTCCTCGGCCGGCGCCTTGACGTCGAAGCCCACCCAGTCGCTCTGCGCCAGCACCCGGGCGAAGGCGCGGGGGTTGATGCCGGCGCTGTGCAGGCCGACGCGGAAACCCAGTTCGCGGACCGTGCGCATGGCGTCGCCGAGGGCCGCCTGCAGGGTCGCCTCGCCGCCGCTGAAGACCACCGCCTGCAACAGGCCCTGGCGTCGGCGGAGGAAGTCGAGCAGGCGTGACCAGGGGATTTCCTCCGCGCCGCGCGGCGCGATCAGTTCCGGGTTGTGGCAGTAGCGGCAGCGCCAGGCGCAGCCCTGGCAGAACAGCACGCAGGCGAGCAGGCCGGGGTAGTCGAGGGTGGTCAGGGGCACCAGGCCCCCGACCCTGAGCGTAGCGCTCATCGCGTCTCGCGGAAATGGCGGCGTTCGCGATGCTCGGACTGCTTGCCGGCATTGAACGCTGCCACGGGACGGTGGTAGCCCATCACGCGGGTCCAGACTTCGCAGCGCTGGCGCTGGCCTTCGGGCAACTGGTTGGGGTTCATCGGTGGTACTCCTTGCTGGTGGATGAAAGGAACGACAGGCGACTCAACCGCCGCAGCCGCCGCAACAGCTCTTGGGCGTGGAGCGTTGCAGCAGCTCCTCGTCGCACTTCGGGCAGAACTCGTGCTCGCCGGCCAGGTAGCCGTGCCGCGGGCAGATCGAGAAGGTGGGGGTGACGGTCAGGTACGGCAGGCGGAAGCGACCGAGGGCGGTGCGCACCAGGGTCTTGCAGGCTTCGGCGGAGGAAATCCGCTCGGCCATGTAGAGATGCAGCACGGTGCCGCCGGTGTACTTGCATTGCAGGGCGTCCTGCAGCTCCAGCGCCTCGAACGGGTCGTCGGTGAAGCCCACCGGCAGTTGCGAGGAGTTGGTGTAGTAGGGCGCCTCCGGCGTGCCGGCCTGGAGGATGCGCGGATAGCGCTTGCGGTCCTCGCGGGCGAAGCGATAGGTGGTGCCCTCGGCGGGCGTGGCTTCCAGGTTGTAGAGGTGCCCGCTGTCCTCCTGGAAACCCACCAGCCGCGCGCGCACGTGATCGAGCAGGGCCAGGGCCATCTCGCGCCCGGCTTCGCTGTGCAGTCCCTCGCGGTCGTCGCTGAAGTTGCGCACCATCTCGTGCAGGCCGTTCACGCCGATGGTGGAGAAATGGTTGCGCAGGGTGCCCAGGTAGCGTCGGGTGTAGGGATAGAGGCCGGCATCCATGTGCTGCTGGATCACCTTGCGCTTCAGCTCCAGGCTGGCGAAGGCGAGTTCGAGCAGGTGGTCGAGCTGGCGGTAGAGGCCGGCGGCGTCGCCACGGTGGCGATAGCCCAGGCGCGCGCAGTTGATCGTCACCACGCCCAGCGAGCCGGTCTGCTCCGCCGAGCCGAACAGGCCGTTGCCACGCTTGAGCAGTTCGCGCACGTCCAGTTGCAGGCGGCAGCACATCGAGCGCACCTGGTTGGGCTGCATGTCCGAGTTGAGGAAGTTCTGGAAGTAGGGCAGGCCGTAGCGCGCGGTCATCTCGAACAGGCGCGTGGCGTTGTCGCTGTCCCAGGGGAAGTCGTGGGTGATGTTGTAGGTCGGGATCGGGAAGGTGAATACCCGGCCGTGGGCATCGCCGGCCTGCATCACCTCGATGTAGGCGCGGTTGATCAGGTCCATCTCGGCCTGCAGCTCGCCGTAGGCGAAGGGCATCTCCTCGCCGCCGATGCGCGGCACCTGGTCGCGCAGGTCGTCCGGGCAGACCCAGTCGAAGGTCAGGTTGGTGAAGGGCGTCTGGGTGCCCCAGCGCGACGGCACGTTGAGGTTGTAGATGAACTCCTGGAGGGCCTGGCGCACGCTGGCGTAGTCGAGGCGGTCCTTGCGCACGTAGGGCGCCAGGTAGGTATCGAAGGAGCTGAAGGCCTGGGCCCCGGCCCACTCGTTCTGCAGGGTGCCGAGGAAGTTGACCATCTGCCCCAGGGCGCTGCCCAGGTGCTTCGGCGGACCGGCCTCGACCCGCCCCGGCACGCCGTTCAGGCCTTCGTTCAGCAAGGTGCGCAGCGACCAGCCGGCGCAATAGCCGGCGAGCATGTCGAGGTCGTGGATATGCAGGTCGGCGTCGCGGTGGGCGGCGGCGATGTCGGCATCGTAGACCTCATCCAGCCAGTAGTTCGCGGTGACCTTGCCGGATACGTTGAGGATCAGCCCGCCGAGGGAATAGCCCTGGTTGGCGTTGGCGCGCACCCGCCAATCCTCGCGGGACAGGTATTCGTTCATCGACGCGGCGACGTCCACCAGGGTCTTGCGCTCGCGGCGCAGCCGGCCGTGGCGTTCGCGGTAGACCACGTAGGCGCGCGCCGTAGGGTAGTGGCCGGCCTCCATCAGCACCCGTTCGACCAGGTCCTGGACCCGTTCGATATCCAGGCAGGCGCGTTCCGGCAGGCGTTCCACCACGCGTTCGGCGAGCGCCTGCGCCTGCTGCGGGTCGAACTCGCCGGTGGCTTGGCCGGCGGCGGCGATGGCGCGTTCGATCTTGCCGGGATCGAAAGGGACTTCACGTCCGTTGCGCTTGAGCAGGGTGGCCGGCCAGGTAGCCTTCCGGGGCTGGGTCATTTCAACTTCTCCACAACATGATGTGTTTTGATTTTGCAAAACAACAATATGTTGTGGATTCTGGCGAGCGATGCCGAGCCGGCGTTGATCTGCGTCAACGTCCGGCGGATTGGCCGGGTTCCATTGGAGGTATTCCCCGTGCTCGGGTGACGGCGTATCAGGCCTGGGCGAGGCGGGCGAAGACGACGTAGTTGTCCAACTGCTGCCAGACCGTGGCGGCCTCGGCGAAACCCGCCTGGCGCAGGGCGGCGAGATGGAAATCGAGCGAGCAGTCTTCGTCTTCGCTGGCGCGCCTGAGCGGGCGCCGCGCGAAATGGGCGTCGCGCTGCGCCTTCAGCGGGGCCAGCCGGGGGATCTGCGCGGCGCGTTGCCACCAGTCTTCCCAACTGTCCGCGCCGCTGGCCACGGACGCCTGGAGGACCCGCTCGCGGTGCTTCCGGGACAATTCCGCGAGTCCCGGCCAGCGTCGGTCGTAGCGCATGTGGTCGGCGTTCAGCAGCACGCCGCCGGGGGCGAGCAGCTCGCCGGCCTGGGCGTAGAACCCGGCGAGTTCGGCGGGCGACAGCCAGTGCAACGCGGTGGAAGAGAGCAGCGCCGCGGGCCGTTCGCCGGCGAGGGACTCGCGCGCTTCGGCGACCCGTTCGGTCCAGCCTGGATCGGTGAGGTCGCACTCCACCACGCGGACCCGTTCGGCGAAACCGGCCAGCGCCGTACGCGCGATCTCCAGCAGCATGACGTCGGCGTCCAGCGCCACCACCCGCGCCGCCGGGAAGCGTTCGAGCAGGCGCCGGCCGAGGGAGCCCGGGCCGCAGGCGGCGTCGATGGCGGTGAAGCGCCCGTCGCGGCCGAAGAGGTCTTCGAGCAACTGGAACATCGCCTCGTAGCGCTCCTCGCGCTGGCGGATGTAGCCCTCCTGCTGGCGGTCCCAGCGTTCGAGGAGCGCCATGATCTGCTCGGTTGCGGTCATCTTTCCTCCTGGGGGGCATGCCCGGTTGAGAGTGGGGTCCTGTGCTTCGAGGGATACGGCGAGCGAGACGTTCCCTCGCCTCGATGAAGAAGAAACGGCGGGCATTCTTCATTCGAAGAAATGTTATGTTATAACTTATAAGTATTCATAATTCATACCTGCCGACCATGACCCCCCATTCCTCCCCGCACCGTCTTCCTCCGCTGCGGCTGGCCCGCGCCGTGCCGTTCCTCTACCTGCTTCCCTGCCTGGCGCTGGCCGCGCCGGTCGACCTGGAGCCGACCGTGGTCAGCGCCACCACTACCGAGCGCAAGCTGCGCGACGCCCCGGCCAGCGTTTCGCTGATCGCCGCCGAGGACCTGCGGCGGCGCCCGGTGCGCGACCTGCAGGAAGCCCTGCGCGGTTCGGAAAGCCTGCAGTTCAACGGCGTCGGCATGTCCCGGCGGGGCATCAGCGTTCGCGGCATGTCCAGCGAGCACACCCTGGTGCTGGTGGACGGCCAGCGGATCTCCACCTCGTCCGGGGCCATCGCCCATTCCGACTTCGACCTCGGCTGGGTGCCGGTGGAGAGCATCGAGCGTATCGAGGTGGTACGCGGACCGATGTCCTCGCTCTACGGTTCGGAAGCCCTCGGCGGGGTGGTGAACGTGATCACCCGGCGCGCCACCGATACCTGGACGGGCAGCGGTCTGCTCGATGGCGGCGTGCGCGAGGACGGCCTCGGCGGGCAGAGCCACCAGCTCGGCGCCTATCTCGCCGGGCCGCTGGTGCCCGGCAAGCTGGGCCTCGCCCTGAACGGCGAGAGCCGCCGCCAGCAGGAAACCCCGGACGCCGACGAGCGCCGGCTCTCCGAGCTGGAAGGCGGCAACGCCGACAGCGGTGGGCTGAACCTCAGCTGGACCCCGGACGACGCCCAGCGCATCGACCTCGGCCACCAGCGCGGGCGCGAACGACGCTGGCGCAACAGCGAGACCGGAGGGCCGCGCTCGCGCTACTACGAGTCGCGCGACGTGATCGAACGCGAGCGCTGGTCGCTCGCCCACAATGGCCAGTGGGACTGGGGCAGCAGCCAGCTGCGCACCTACCGCAACCGCCTGGAGCGGCACAACGCGCGTTCCGACGGACAACCGCCGAGCAACCCGCAGCGCCTTACCGACAGCGTGGTCGACGGCCACCTCAGCGTGCCGGCCTTCGAGCGACATCTCTTCACCCTCGGCGGCGAATGGCGCAAGGAAGAACTGGAGGATCGCTCGGTGAATACCGCCGGCGACGCCAGCGCGCGACACAAGGCGCTGTTCCTGCAGGACGAGATCGCCTTCGGCCCGGACTGGTCGCTGACCCTCGGCAGCCGCTTCGACAAGCACGAGGCGTTCGGCTGGGAAAGCAGTCCGCGCCTGTACCTGCTGCACCACCTTTCCGATGCGCTGACCCTGCGCGCCGGCGTCGGCCGCGGCTACAAGGCGCCGAGCCTGAAGCAGCTATCGCCGGAGTATGCGGCGGTCGGTGGCGGCGGGCGCTTCACCATCTACGGCAATCCCGACCTGAAGCCGGAGACCAATACGTCCTACGAACTGGGCGCCGACTACCAGGGCGATGGCTGGTCGCTGAAGGGCACGGTGTTCGAGAACGATGTCCGCGACCTGATCCAGACCGTCTGCGTAGCGCGCTGCGGGGTGCGCGGCGGCGAGATACGCAACTACGAGAACGTCGACAGGGCACGGATCCGCGGCCTCGAGCTGGGCGGCGGCGTGGACCTGCCGGCGGACCTGCGCTGGGAACTCAACTACACCTACCTCGACGCGCGCAACCGCACCGCCGGCCAGCGCCTCGGCGATCGCTCCCGGCACCTCGCCAACAGCCAATTGCGCTGGAGCCCCAATGCCCGCTTCAGCGCCCAGTTGCGCACCGAATACGTCGGCAGCCAGGTGGCCTACAGCAGCAACGTCGGCTACGCCTTGCCGGCCTACAGCCTGTGGCACCTGGAGCTGAGCCAGAAACTCAGCGAGAACCTGACGCTGCGCGGCGGCATCGAGAACCTCGGCGACCAGCGCCTGGCCGACGACGACACGCACTTCACCTATGCCGAACCTGGGCGGACCTTCCATCTCGGCCTGGTGGCGAGCTTCTGATGCGCCGTTCGCTACTCTTCTGCGGCGCGCTGCTGGCCAGTCTCTGTGCCTGGGCGGAGCCGGCCCAGGTGCGTCTGCTCAGCAGCGATTTCGTCCTCCCGGGCAAGCACCAGCGCCTAGCCGGTTGGGCGCGCGAGGCCGGTGTCGAGTTGCGCGGCCTGCGCCTCGGCATCGGCGAGGCGCCGCCCGGCGAGTGGCTGGACGGCGGCGACCTGCTGATCCTCGACACGCCGCGGCCGACCGATCGCGCCCAGGTCGAGCAGGCGCTGGGCGAGCGCTTGCAAGGCGGGACGCAACCCTGGATCCGCGTCGGCGGCGGTCCGCCGGGTTTCGGCAACCTGCCGGCGGCGCTGGGCGGGCGCCTGGTCGGCTACTACGCGAACGGCGGCGAAGCCAACCTGCGCCGGCTGTTCGAGGCGGTCCGACGCTGGCATGCCGGCCTGCCCGTCGACGCGTTGCCGGCGCCGCAGCCCCTGGCGCAGGCCGGCTTCTATCATCCCGACGCACCGGCGCCGTTCGCCGGCCTCGCCGACTACCTGGCCTGGGGCGCCTCGCGCTGGGCCAGCGATGCCCCGCGCATCGCCTTCCTGATCCCGCGCGGCGCCATCGCCGACGCCCAGACCGGCGCCATCGACGAACTGTTGCGGCGTAGCGAGCGGCACGGCCAGGCGCCGCTGGCGGTGTGGTTCGACGACAGCGATCCGGAGGCGTTGAGGAAGTCCTTCGCTGGCGCCGATGTCCAGGCGCTGGTCAACCTGCAGCACCTGCAGAACGGCCCGGCGCGCCGTGCCGAGTTCCTCGCGCTGGACGTGCCGGTATTGCAGACCCTCGGCTACCGCGACGGCAACGAGGCCGACTGGCTGGCCGCCGCCAGCGGGGTGGCGCCGCGTACCGCGGCGGCCTTCCTCGGCATGCCGGAAACCTGGGGAATGAGCGATCCGCTGGTCATCAGCGCCCTGGAGAACGGCGAGCCGAAGCTGATGGCCGGGCAGGCCGAGGCCCTGCTGGACAAGCTCGACCGGCTGCTGCGCCTGCGTCGCCTGCCGGCGGCGGACAAGCACCTGGCGCTGATGTTCTGGAACCACCCGGAGGGCGAGAAGAACGTCGCCGCCTCGCATCTCAATGTACCGGCCAGCCTGGCCCGTCTCGGCGAAGCGCTGCGGGCGGCCGGCTACCGGGTTGCGACGAGCGACGAAAGCGCGCTGATCGATACCGCCCAGCGCCTGCTCGGCGGCTACTACCGGCCGCAGACCCTGGACGCGCTGCATCGCGACGGCCTCGCCGCGAGCCTGCCGCTGGACGCCTACCTGCACTGGTTCGAGGCGCTGCCGGCGGATCTGCGCGAGGAGATGCGCGCGCGCTGGGGCGACCCGCGTCGACATTGGGCCTTGCGCGATATCGACGGCCAGCGACGCTTCGTGTTCCCGGCGGCGCGCCTGGGTAATCTGCTGCTGTTGCCGCAGCCGCCGCGTGCCGGCCGTCCGGGCGAGGCCTACCACGACAGCGCGGTGCCGCCGGACCATCTCTACCTGGCGGTCTACCAGTTCGTCCGCGAGGGTTTCGGCGCCGACGCGCTGATCCATTTCGGCACCCATGGCACCCAGGAATGGCTACCCGGCAAGGACCGCGGGCTGGCGGTGGGCGACTACCCGCTGCGGGCGCTCGGCGACCTGCCGGTGTTCTACCCGTACATCCAGGACAACGTTGGCGAGGCGATCCAGGCGCGCCGGCGCGGGCGCGCGGTCACCGTCAGCCACCAGACGCCGTCGTTCGCCCCGGCCGGGCTGTACGACGAACTGCGCGACCTGCACCAGTTGATCCACGAATACCAGCAACTGGACGAGGGCGCGGTGCGCGAACGCAGCGCCGAGCAGATCCGCGCGGCGGTGCGGGCGGCGCACATGAACGACGACCTGGGCTGGAGCGAGGCAGCGATGCGCGAGGATTTCCCGGCGTTCCTCGGCGTGCTCCACGACCACCTGCACCGACTGGCCGGCTCGGCGATGCCGCTGGGGCTGCACACCTTCGGTGTCGCCGCCTCGCCGGAGCTGCGCCTGGGCACCGTCATGCAGCAGCTCGGCGAGCCCTACTACCGCGCGCTCGGTCTCGACCCCGACGAACTGTTCGCCGCCGATTTCAGGGCGCTGCGGGAAGGTCGTGCCTACCGCACGCTGCAACGCTACCTGCGCGACGGCGGCGAGATCGCCAAGGTGGCCGATCCGCGCCTGCGCGAGCAGTTGCTGCGCGCCCGCGAACTGGACCGCCAGCTCGCCGACACCGGCGAACTGGAGGCGCTGCTCGCCGGCCTCGCCGGGCGCTTCGTCGCGCCCGGGCCGGGCGGCGATCCGATCCGCAATCCACAGGTACCCAGCGGGCGCAACCTGTTCGCCTTCGAGGCCGACAAGGTACCGACCCGCGCCGCCTACGAAGCCGGCGCCGAGGCCTTCGGCCAACTGCTGGAAAGCTACCGCGCCGAGCACCAGGGCAGGGCGCCGGAAAAGCTCGCCTTCAGCCTCTGGTCGTCGGAAACCATGCGCCACCTGGGCATCGTCGAAAGCCAGGCGCTGCACGCCCTCGGCCTGCGCCCGCGCTGGGACGCCGGTGGCCGCCTGCTGGCGCTGGACATCGTGCCGGCGGCGGAACTGGGGCGTCCACGGGTGGACGTGGTGCTACAGGTGACCAGTGTCTACCGCGACCAGTTCGACGGCTTCATGCGCCTGCTCGCCGAGGCCATCGAGCGCCTCGCCGCGCTGGACGAGCCGGGCAACCCGCTGGCGCGCAACAGCCAGGCGCTGGAGCGGCGCCTGCGCGAACGCGGCGTCGAAGCGCCACTGGCGCAGCGCCTGTCGCGCCTGCGGCTGTTCGGCAATGCGCCGGGCGACTACGGCACCGGGGTAACGCAACTGACCCTCGATTCCACCCGCTGGGACGACGACTCGGCGCTCGCCGAGCAGTTCCTCGGGCGCTTGCAGTACGCCTACGGCAGTCGCGACTGGGGCGTGAAGCTGGATGGGGGCAACCTGTTCGCCGAACAGTTGAAGGGTGTACAGGCGGCGATCCTCTCGCGCTCCTCGACGCTCAACGGCGTGCTCTCCACCGACCACCCGTTCGAGTACCTCGGCGGCCTGTCGCTGGCGGTACGCCACCTCGACGGCGCCAGCCCGGCGCTGTACATCGCCGACCTGCGCCAGCGCCAGCCGCGCACCACGGCCGCCGCGCAGTTCCTCGCCAGCGAGCTGCGCGGGCGCTACCTCAGCCCGCAGTGGATCGCCGCGATGCAGCGCGAGGGCTACGCCGGCAGCCTGGAAATGCTCGACCTGGCCAACAACCTGTGGGGCTGGCAGGCGGCGGATCGCACCATGGTCCGCGCCGACCAGTGGCAGGCGTTGCACGACACCTTCGTCATGGACCGCCGCGAGCTGGGTCTCGCCGAGTGGTTCGAAACGCACAATCCGACCGCCCAGGCGCAGATCATCGCGCGCATGGCCGAGGCCATCCGCAAGGGCTACTGGGACGCCAGCGAGCAGACCCGCCGCGAACTGGCCGAGCGCTGGCGGCAACTGGCGGCCGCCGGCGCCGGCGAGGTCGGCGCGGCGACCACCCGTGAATTCATCGAACGGATGGCCGGCGGTTTCGGCGAGGCCGCGGCGCAGGCAGAGGGCGCGGCCGCGTCCGGTGCCGGCGAAACGGTCAGCGGCCGCGTCCTCGAAGAAGTCGCGCCGCCGCCGTCCGGCGAGCCGCAGCCGTGGCTCCGGCTGGCCGCCGCCGTGCTGCTCGCGCTGTTCGCCGCCGGCGCCGTCCGGCAATCCGTAGTCAATCGTCGTCCGATGGAAAATCGCTCATGAATGGTCTGGAAACCAGCCTCTACGAACTCACCCGCCTGTTCCTGCTGCCGGTGCTGCTGTTGATCCTCGCCGCGCTGGCCTACGCCTTCGTCGCCCTCGGCGGCTTCGCCATGGAAGCCTGGCAGCGCCGTCGCGGGCGCTACCGCTCGCGCCTGGCGGCCTGGCAGGCGCTGCATGGCGGCAACAGCGACGACCTCGAACTGTGGATCATGCAGCGCCAGGAATGGCTGCGGATCACCTCGCGCAGCGCGCCGATGCTCGGCCTGGTGGCGACCATGATCCCCATGGGGCCGGCGCTGCTGGCGCTGACCCGCAACGACGCCCAGGGGATCGGCGAGAACCTGGTGGTGGCGTTTTCCGCGGTGATCCTGGCCCTGGTCGCCGCCAGCATCACCTTCTTCATCCTCACCGTGCGTCGCCGCTGGCTGCTCCAGGAACTGCGCGCCGTCGAACGTGCGCGGGAGGCCGGCTGATGCGCTTCCTCGAACACGACGAGGCGGACGACCCGATCCTCTCGATGGTCAACCTGATCGACCTGTTCCTGGTGGTGATCGGCATCCTCCTGATCGTCATCGTGCAGAACCCGCTCAACCCGTTCAGCCAGGACAAGGTGGTGGTGGTCGAGAATCCCGGCGAGGCGGACATGCGCATGCTGGTCAAGGACGGCAAGGAGCTGAAGCGCTACCAGGCCAGCGGCGAGATCGGCGAAGGGCAGGGCAGCCGCGCCGGGGTGACCTACCGCTTGGCCGACGGACGGATGATCTACGTGCCGGAGAGCGGCGGGGAGGCCGGCAAGTAGCGACGCGTACGGCGGAGAGCTGGGACTTTTGCCCGGAGTTCCCGGATAATGGCCGGTTTCCGTTTCTCTTGGTGCTCGCCGTGGAAGTAAAGGTCAATTTTCTCGATAACCTTCGACTGGAAGCCAGGTTCGATGATTTCACGGTGATCGCCGACCAGCCGATCCGCTACAAGGGCGACGGCTCCGCGCCGGGGCCGTTCGACTACTTCCTGGCGTCGTCGGCGCTGTGTGCCGCCTACTTCGTCAAGCTGTACTGCCAGACGCGCAACATCCCCACCGACAACATACGCCTGTCGCAGAACAACATCGTCGACCCGGAGAACCGCTACCGGCAGATCTTCAAGATCCAGGTGGAACTGCCGGCCGACATCTCGGAGAAGGACCGCCAGGGCATCCTCCGCTCCATCGACCGCTGCACGGTGAAGAAGGTGGTGCAGACCGGGCCCGAGTTCGTCATCGAGGAGGTCGACAACCTCGATGCCGACGCCCAGGCGCTGCTGATGCCCGGCACCGATGCCGCCGGCTGCACGCGCATCCCGGGCAAGGACCTGCCGCTGGAGCAGACCATCGCCAACCTGTCGGCCATCCTCGCCGGCCTCGGCATGAAGATCGAGATCGCCTCCTGGCGCAACATCGTGCCCAACGTCTGGTCGCTGCACATCCGCGATGCGCAGTCGCCGATGTGCTTCACCAACGGCAAGGGCGCGAGCAAGGAAAGCGCGCTGGCCTCGGCGCTGGGCGAATTCATCGAGCGGCTGAACTGCAACTTCTTCTACAACGACCAGTACTGGGGAGAAGAGATCGCCAATGCGGCGTTCGTCCATTACCCGGACGAACGCTGGTTCAAGCCCGGCCGCGACGATGCGCTGCCGCTGGGACTGCTCGACGGCCATTGCCTGGCGATCTACGACCCCGACGGCGAGCTGCGTGGCTCGCACCTGTACGACACCAACTCGGGCAACGTGCAGCGCGGTATCTGCGCCTTGCCCTTCGTGCGCCAGTCCGACGGCCAGGTGGTGTATTTCCCCTCCAACCTGATCGAGAACCTCTACCTCAGCAACGGCATGAGCGCCGGCAATACCCTGGCCGAAGCGCAGGTGCAGTGCCTGTCGGAGATCTTCGAGCGTGCGGTCAAGCGGCAAATCCTCGAAGGCGAGCTGGCGCTGCCGGACGTGCCGCCGGAGGTGCTGGCCAAGTACCCGGGCATCCTCGCCGGGATCCGCGGCCTGGAAGAGCAGGGCTTCCCGGTACTGGTCAAGGACGCCTCGCTGGGCGGCGAATTCCCGGTGATGTGCGTGACCCTGATGAATCCGCGCACCGGCGGCGTGTTCGCTTCCTTCGGCGCCCACCCGAGCTTCGAGGTGGCCCTGGAGCGCAGCCTGACCGAACTACTCCAGGGGCGCAGCTTCGAAGGCCTGAACGACCTGCCCCAGCCGACCTTCGAAAGCCATGCGCTGACCGAGCCGAACAACTTCGTCGAGCATTTCATCGATTCCAGCGGCGTGGTGTCCTGGCGCTTCTTCAGCGCCAAGGCCGATTTCCCGTTCGTCGAGTGGGACTTCACCCGGCAGGGCGAGGCTGCCAACGCCGAGGAAGCCGCGACCCTGTTCGGCATCCTCGAAGCCATGGGCAAGCAGGTCTACATGGCGGTGTACGAGCACCTCGGCGCTACGGCCTGCCGGATCCTGGTGCCGGGCTACTCGGAAATCTATCCGGTGGAAGACCTGATCTGGGACAACACCAACAAGGCCCTGGCGTTCCGCGAGGACATCCTCAACCTGCACCGCCTCGACGATGCTGCGCTCGGGGCGTTGCTGGAGCGCCTGGAAGACTGCGAGGTGGACGACTACACCGACATCACCACGCTGATCGGCGTCGAGTTCGACGACAACACGGTCTGGGGCCAACTGACCATCCTCGAGCTGAAAGTGCTCATCGGCCTCGCCCTGAAGCGCTTCGAAGACGCCAAGGAAGGCGTGGAGGCGTTCCTCCAGTACAACGACAACAGCGTCGAGCGCGGCCTGTTCTACCAGGCGCTGAACGTGGTGCTGGAGGTCGTCCTCGACGACGAGCTGGAGATCGCCGACTACGAGGCCAATTTCCGCCGCATGTTCGGCGACGCGCGGATGGATGCCGCGCTGGGCTCGGTGGACGGCAGCGTGCGCTTCTTCGGCCTGACGCCGACCAGCATGAAGCTGGAAGGGCTCGACCGGCACCTGCGGCTGATTGACAGCTACAAGAAGCTGCACGCGGCGCGAGCCAGGATGCAGCCCGTGGTCGACGGCGAGGCCGGCGCTGCCGCGGCTGGCGGCCTCAAGCCTCGGCGCATGGCGATCCGCAAGCGCAAGTGAGGAGGGCGCCGAGGTCAGGGTGCGAGGATGATCATGAGGGAAACTTGATTTCATCACGAAGAAATTGAGTTTGTCTCATGGCATGAGTCTCCCGAGAATCCCTCCATCGACCTTTCGACTGGAGGAACACCCATGGCCCTGGCCCACACTCTCGGCTTCCCACGCATCGGACGCGATCGCGAACTGAAAAAAGCCCAGGAAGCGTTCTGGAAGGGCGAGCTGGACGAGGCCGGCCTGCGGGCCGTCGGCCGGCAGCTGCGCGCCGCCCACTGGCAGGTACAGAAGGACGCCGGCATCCAGTTGCTGCCGGTCGGCGATTTCGCCTGGTATGACCAGGTGCTGACCCATTCGCTGACCTTCGGCGTGATCCCCGAGCGCTTCCGGGCGCACGGCGAGGCCGGGCCGACCCTGCATACCCTGTTCGGCATGGCCCGTGGCGTCAGCGACGACAGTTGTTGCGGCGGTGCCCATGCCCAGGAAATGACCAAGTGGTTCGACACCAACTATCACTACCTGGTCCCCGAGTTCAGCGCCGACCAGCAGTTCCAGCTGAGCTGGGAACAACTGTTCGAGGAGGTCGACGAGGCCAGGGCCCTCGGCCACCAGGTGAAGCCGGTGCTGATCGGTCCGCTGACCTACCTGTGGCTGGGCAAGGCCAAGGGCGCCGAGTTCGACAGGCTCGACCTGCTGGACCGCCTGCTGCCGCTCTACGGCCAGATCTTGCGTCGTCTCGCCGGCCAGGGCGTGGAGTGGGTGCAGATCGACGAGCCGATCCTGGTCCTCGACCTGCCGCAGGCATGGAAGAACGCCTTCGAGCGCGCCTACAACCTGCTACAGAGCGAACCGCTGAAGAAGCTGGTCGCCACCTACTTCGGCGGCCTGGAAGACAACCTGGGCCTGGCCGCCAACCTCCCGGTGGACGGCCTGCACATCGACCTGGTGCGAGCGCCGGGACAGTATCCGAGCATCCTCGACCGCCTGCCGGCCTACAAGGTCGTCTCGCTGGGCCTGGTCAACGGGCGCAACGTCTGGCGCTGCGACCTGGAGAAAGCCCTGGAGGTGGTGCGCCATGCCCGGGAGCGCCTGGGCGAGCGGCTGTGGGTCGCGCCGTCCTGCTCGCTGCTGCACAGCCCGGTGGACCTGGAACGCGAAGACGGGCTGGACGCCGAGCTGAAGAGCTGGCTGGCCTTCGCCGTGCAGAAGTGCCGCGAAGTCGCGGTGCTGGCCCGTGCCGCCACTGAGCCGGAAGCCGCCGAGGTGCTTGCCGCCCTGGAAGAGAGCCGTGCGGTCCAGGCCAGCCGCGCTTCCTCGCCGCGAATCCACAAGCCGGCCGTGCAGGCGCGCCTGGCCGCGATCAAGGCCAGCGACGCCCAGCGTCGCTCGCCGTTCGCCGAACGCATCGCCAGGCAGCGTGCCGGGCTCGACCTGCCGGCGTTCCCGACCACTACCATCGGCTCTTTCCCGCAGACCTCGTCGATCCGCCTGGCCCGCCAGTCGTTCAAGCAGGGCAAGCTGAGCGAGGCCGAGTACATCGAGGCGATGCACAGCGAGATCCGCCATGCGGTGCAGATCCAGGAACAACTGGGGCTGGACGTGCTGGTACACGGCGAAGCCGAGCGCAACGACATGGTCGAGTACTTCGCCGAGCAACTGGACGGCTACGTCTTCACCCGCTTCGGCTGGGTGCAGAGCTACGGCTCGCGCTGCGTGAAGCCGGCGGTGATCTATGGCGACCTGAGCCGTCCGCGGGCCATGACCGTGGAGTGGATCAGGTACGCCCAGAGCCTTACCGACAAGGTGATGAAGGGCATGCTGACCGGCCCGGTGACCATGCTGATGTGGTCCTTCCCGCGCGAGGACGTGTCTCGCGAGGTGCAGGCGCGCCAGTTGGCCCTGGCGATCCGCGACGAAGTGGTCGACCTGGAGGCCGCCGGCATCAGGATCGTGCAGATCGACGAGGCGGCTTTCCGCGAAGGCCTGCCGCTGCGCCGCAACGCCTGGCCGCACTATCTGGAGTGGGCCACCGAGGCCTTCCGCCTGTGCGCCTCCGGAGTCCGCGACGAAACCCAGATCCATACGCACATGTGCTACAGCGAGTTCAACGATGTGATCGAGTCCATCGCCGCCATGGACGCCGACGTGATCACCATCGAGACTTCGCGTTCGGACATGGAGCTGCTGGAGGCCTTCGAGCAGTTCGACTACCCGAACGAGATCGGTCCGGGCGTCTACGACATCCATTCGCCGCGCGTGCCGAGCCGGGAAGAGATCGTCGCGCTGCTGCGCAAGGCGGCCCGGCGGATACCCGCCGAGCGGCTCTGGGTCAACCCGGACTGCGGCCTGAAGACCCGCGCCTGGCCGGAAACCGAGGCAGCGCTGGTGAACATGGTCGCCGCCGCCCGCGAACTGCGTGGCGACCTCGCCCGCGGTTGACCGGCGGGCCTGGTGAGCGGAACGGGACGCCTGGCGTCCCGTTGCGCATTTGCACGTCGGTTCAGCGCGGAGCGTCCACCAGCGCCCGTAGCACATGGTCTTCCCAGACCCCGGCGATCTTCAGGTAGGCGCGGGCGTAGCCTTCCTTCTCGAAGCCGAGGCTTTCCAGCAGGCGCTCGCTGCGTGCGTTGCGCGGCAGGTGGCTGGCCATGATCCGGTGCAGGCCGAGCTGCTCGAAGCAATACCGGTTGGCTACCCGCAGGGCTCGTGCCATCAGGCCGCGGCCCTGCGCCGCAGCGGCCAGGGAAAAGCCCAGGTGGCAGGCCTGGAATACCCCGCGGACGATATTGGTGTAGCTGCAGCGCCCCAGCACCTCGCCGTCGTCGGGATCGAGCAACAGCAGGAGAAGCGCCTCGCCTTCGTCCATGCTCGCCACCTGTAGCAGGGTGCGGGCGCGGGCGTTGTCCACGGAAAAATACCCCGGGTCGCGCAGCGGCTCCCATGGCGCCAGGTGCTCGCGGTTGGCGTTCTCGTAGCGGCTGGTCCGGACGAAATCGTCGGGTTGCAGCGCGCGCAGGAGGAAGTCCGCGTCGCGATGCAGTATCGGCACCTGCCGTCGGTTGCCCGGCAAGCCCCTCGGGTAGTCGGGCGGGAAGGGCGCCAGGGCGGACTTGAAGTCATTCATAGAACTTGCCCGCCAGCATCAGCTGCGCCGCGCGCCGCCAGGCATTCTCCGGCCTGGAATAGCCCGGCAGGCCGTCGCGGGAGTCCTCGCCCCAGGTCGCGGCGGCATCGAGGAAGCCACCGATGCTGCCGTTCTCCCAACCCAGCGGGCTGGGGCCGAACGGTTTCGGCGGGTTGGCGGCGGCGAGGCGGCGGTCTTCCTCCCAGTCCGCCGCCAGCGCGGCGAGGAAGCGCAGGAAACCCGCTTCGTCCTCGACCTGTTCGGCCAGCGCGTAGAGATCGGTTGCCATGTGCTTCCTCCTGGAAGTGGGTTTCGGGATACGACGGCGCGAGGTCGGAGCGCGGTCAGTCCGGGCGCAGCGATCATAGCGCGGACCGGCGCTGGCATGGCTCGCAGCCTGGCTGATGCACGGGCGCGGGGCGATTGTCTGGGCGTACCAATGCCTGCCTCAACCAGAGCGTCTCGGTAGTCGGGCTGGCCGGCCTGGCGATCCTGGCATCGCGCGCCCCGCTGGGTCCCGCCCGCTAGGGGACGGACGGCGATGCGGGCGCCGAGGAAAGTTGCCGGAGCCCGATCTACACTGGCGTTTAGCGGTAGGACGGCTATCTCCGGTTCTCCACTCCCTCGCGATGGACAGGCGCCATCAAGGAGTCGTGCGCGATGCTCTTCGGCAGAAAAAGCAGGGCGGTGGAAAGCGCCGCCAAGGATGAAGACCTGGCGTGGCGACTCGATGCCATCGGGCAGAACGTCGCCACCATCCGTTTCACTCCCGATGGCCAGATACTGTCCGCCAACCCGCTGTTCCTCGCGGTGGTCGGCTACTCGGCGGACGAGCTGGTCGGCAAGCACCATCGGATCTTCTGCGAAGAGGACTTCCAGGCCTCCGCCGCCTACGTGCGCTTCTGGAAGGAACTGGCCAGCGGCACGCCCCAGCGCGGTGTGTTCAAGCGCCTGCGGCGCGATGGTACGCCGGTCTGGCTGGAGGCCACCTATTTCCCGGTGAAGAATGCCGAAGGGGCGGTCGTCGAGGTGCTGAAGATCGCCGCCGACGTGACCCGCAACCATTCCGAACTGCTCCTGCTCAACGCGATCAACGACGCCATACGCCAGTCCATGGCGGTCATCGAGTTCACCCCGGACGGCGAGATACTCGATGCCAACGAGAACTTTCTGCGTCTCTTCGGCTACAGCCTCAAGTCGCTCAAGGGCCAGCACCACCGCATGCTCTGCTTCGACGAGTTCTATCGGGAGAACCCGGATTTCTGGGCTCGGCTGCGGCACGGCGAATTCTCCCGCGGGCATTTCGAGCGCCGCAGCGCCGCCGGCGAGCGGGTACATATTGAAGCCACCTACAACCCGGTCAAGGACAGTTCGGGGCGGATAATCAAGGTCATCAAGTTCGCCATCGACGTTACCGAGCAGGTCAATCGCAACGAGGAAGTACGGCGCGCCGCCGAGCTGTCGTTCTCCACCGCGGAAGAGACCGCGCAGATTTCCACCCGCGGCATCGACTCCCTCGACCAGTCCGTCGCCCTGTCGGCCAAGACCCTGTCGATGGTCAACACCGCCGTCGGCCTGATTTCCCAGCTCACCCACCAGACCAAGGACATCGAGAACATCGTCACCACCATCCAGAGCGTCGCCGAACAGACCAACCTGCTGGCCCTCAACGCCGCCATCGAGGCGGCTCGCGCCGGCGACATGGGGCGCGGCTTCGCGGTGGTCGCCGACGAGGTGCGGCAACTGGCGGCGCGCACCAGCGGCGCCACGGTGGAGATCAAGAACGTGGTCACCGAGAACGTCAAGCTGACCCAGCAGATCAACCACAACATGCAGACCATCGAGTCCAGCGCCCAGGAGAACAACAACCAGATCACCACCGTGGCCGGCATCATGCAGGAGATCAGCAAGGGCGCCGAGCACGTGGCGCGGGTGGTGTCGAGCCTGTTCAAGTGACCTCGGCGCAGGGCTCCGGCGGCCGATAGCGGCGCAGGCGTCGAGCATCCGCCCGCCTTTGTGGCATGGCCATGGCCGTCATTTACTTTGAACGTATCTTCGAGCCGTTCGGTCGGACCTGAAAAAGCGGCATCCGCCGCGCCGATGCACCGACCGTGAGGCTTGTACCATGACCAATCCGGAGCCGGCGGACCTGCCGATCAGCCTGCTGATCAATGGCCAGCGCCGAGAGCTGAGAGTACCCCCGTGGCTGACGCTGCTCGACCTGCTGCGCGAGCGGCTCGACCTGGTGGGCAGCAAGAAGGGCTGCGACCACGGCCAATGCGGCGCTTGCACGGTGTTGCGCAACGGTCGCCGGATCAACGCCTGCCTGACGCTGGCGGTGATGTGCGACGGCGATGCACTGACTACCATCGAAGGTCTGGCCGAGGGTGATCGCCTGCATCCCCTGCAACAGGCGTTCATCCGCCATGATGCCTTCCAGTGCGGCTACTGCACGCCCGGACAGATCTGTTCGGCCCTTGGCTTGGCGAGCGAGGGGCGGGCGCGCTCGCGGGCGGAGATCCGCGAGGGCATGAGCGGCAACCTGTGCCGCTGCGGCGCCTACGGCAATATCCTCGACGCTGTGGAAGACGCCTTGCCGCTGCTCGATCGCGACGGACAGGGAGGGTAGCGCGCATGACGCCCTTCGCCTATGCCAAGCCGGCCGACATCGAGCAGGCGCTGGGCCTCGCCGGCCCGGAGTCGCGCTACATCGCCGGCGGCACCAACCTGCTCGACCTGATGAAGGAAAACGTTGCCAGGCCCCGGCGACTCATCGACATCACCGGCCTCCCGCTGCGCGACATCCGCCGGACGCCCACCGGCGGCCTGCTGGTCGGAGCCCTGGTCAGCAACGCCGAACTGGCCTGGAATCTCGCCGTGGAGGCGGACTATCCCTTGCTAGCCCAGGCGATCCTCGCCGGCGCCTCGCCGCAGTTGCGCAACATGGCCAGCACAGGCGGCAACCTGTTGCAGCGTACCCGCTGCCAGTATTTCTACGACACCGGCACGCCATGCAACAAGCGCGAGCCGGGCAGCGGATGCCCCGCGCGCAGCGGGCTGAACCGCAACCATGCGATCCTCGGCGCCAGCGAACACTGCGTGGCGGTACATCCATCCGACCTGTGCGTGGCGCTGGCGGCGCTGGAGGCTCAGGTACTGGTGCGCGGCCGCGCTGGCGAGCGGCGGGTCGCTTTCGCCGACTTCCATCGCCTGCCGGCAGACACGCCCGAGCGCGACAACTGCCTGGCCGTCGACGAACTGGTCACCGCCATCGAGCTGCCAGCACCGCGCTTCGCCCGGCATTGCCACTACCTGAAGGTGCGCGACCGGGCCTCCTACGCCTTCGCCCTGGTCTCGGTGGCGGCGGCCCTGGAACCGGACGGCGAGCGCATTGGCGAACTGCGCCTGGCGCTCGGCGGCGTGGCCCACAAGCCATGGCGCGTCGCAGAGCTGGAGGAACGTTTCAGGGGCCACCCGGCGAACCGGGACAGCTATGTCCGCTTCGCCGAAGCGCTGCTGCGTGACGCCAGGCCGCTGGCCCACAACGCCTTCAAGATCGGATTGGCGCGCAACGCCATCGTTCGCGCACTGGAAGAAGCCCACTCGGGAGGGATCGGCCAATGAGCAGCCTGCCACACAGCACCGGGCAAGCCCTGGATCGCGTCGACGGGCCAGCCAAGGTCACCGGCCAGGCTCGCTACGCCGCCGAATATCCTGCCGCCGACCTGCTCCACGGCAGCGTGGTCAGTAGCGACGTCGCCCGCGGCCGGGTGCGCGGCATCGACTGTGCGGCGGCCCTGGCGGTACCCGGGGTGGTCGCGGTACTGCATCACCTGAACCGGCCGCCGATGGCGGGCGACGACGAGCCCTACAAGGACGCCGATGCCGCCGAAGGCGAACCCTTCCGCCCACTGTTCGACGACCGCGTCCTGTACAGCGGCCAGCCCCTTGCCCTGGTCCTGGCACGGAGCCTGGAACTGGCCCGCTACGCGGGCTCGCTGCTGCGCATCGATATCGAGCCCGAGCCGCACCAGACCGACCTGCTGGCCGCCCTCGACCAGGCCCATGAGGCTCCCGCCCAACTGCCCGCCGAGCGCGGCGATTTCTACACCGCCTACCGCGCCGCGCCGATTCGGGTCGAGGCCAGCTACAGCACGCCGATCGAGCACCACAATCCCATGGAACCGCACGCGTCCACGGTCATCGTCCAGCCCGACGGCAGCCTGCTGGTGCACGACAAGACCCAGGGGACGCAGAACAGCCAGGCCTACCTGCAAAAGGTCTTCGGCCTGCCCGCCGACAAGGTAAGGGTCTGTGCCGCCTACGTCGGCGGCGCCTTCGGCTCCGGCCTGCGTCCGCAATACCAGTTGGCCCTGGCGGTGATGGCGGCGCTGCAACTGCGGCGGTCGGTGCGCGTAGTGCTGACCCGCCAGCAGATGTTCACCTTCGGCTACCGGCCGCGCACCCTGCAGCGCCTGCAACTGGGCGCCGATGCCGAGGGGCGCCTGCTTGCGCTGGGCCACCAGGCGACAGCGCAGACCTCGCGCTTCGAAGACTTCACCGAGCACGTGGTGGAGTGGAGCGGCATGCTCTATCGCTGCGAGAACCTTTCCCTGGCCTACCGTCTGGTGCCGCTGGACGTCTATACCCCGCTGGACATGCGCGCCCCCGGCGCGGCGCTGGGACTGATCGGGCTGGAATGCGCGATGGACGAACTGGCGGTGCGGCTCGGCATGGACCCCATCGCGCTGCGCCGGTTCAACTTCGCCGAGCGCAACGGCAACGAGGACAAGCCGTACTCCAGCAAGGCGCTGCTGGCCTGCTACGAGGAGGGCGCCCGGCGCTTCGGTTGGCAGGCCCGCGACCCACGGCCACGGAGCATGAGCGAAGGGCGCCAGTTGCTCGGCTGGGGCATGGCCGGCGGCGTCTGGGAGGCCATGCAGAGCAAGGCCAGCGCGAGGGCGCGGCTGGAGGCGGACGGCCTGCTGCGGGTGGCCAGCGCGACCACGGATATCGGCACCGGCACCTACACGGTGATGACCCAGATCGCCGCCGACGCCGCTGGCATGGCGCCGGAAGAGGTGCGCTTCCAGCTTGGCGACAGTGCGTTGCCCAAGGCTCCATTGCAGGGCGGCTCGTTCACCGTCTCGTCGGTCGGTTCCGCCGTCCGCCTGGCCTGCCTGCGCCTGCGCCAGGCCCTGGTCGCCCATGCCAGGGCCCGCCATCCGGAGCTGGCCGGCACCGCCGAAGAACGCTTCCGCATATGCCGTGGCCATCTGGAAGCGGGCGATACGCGATACGCCCTGGCCGACCTGCTGCAAGGGCTGCCGGAAGACGCGTTGCAGGTGGAGGTGGAAGCTGAACCCTCGGCGCGGCGCAAAGGCTACGCCACCGCGACCCATTCGGCGGTATTCGTCGAGGTGCGGATCGACGAAGCCCTCGGTACCCTGCGTGTGAGCCGGGTGGTCAGCGCGGTCGCGGCGGGGCGGGTGATCAACCCGAAGACCGCTCGCAGCCAGATACTCGGCGGGGTGGTCTGGGGCCTGGGCATGGCCTTGCAGGAGGAAACCCAGGTCGACCATGCGCTGGGCCGCTGCATGAACCACAACCTCGCCGAGTACCACATCCCGGTTAACGCCGATATTGGCGATATCGAGGTGATCTTCGTTGACGAACCCGACGATATCGTTAACGAACTGGGCTCCAAGGGCGTCGGCGAAATAGGCATCGTCGGCGTCGCCGCCGCAGTGGCGAATGCCGTGTACCACGCCACCGGCCGCCGCCTGCGCGACTTCCCGCTGACCGTCGACAAGTTGCTCGGCTGAGCCCGGCAGCCTGCGCAAGCGGCTTGGCGGTCACCTGCCGGGTCGCCGGGCTGGACTCTCCCCCAAGGGAAGATCGCAGGCCCCGCTCGCCACCCGCAACGGAGTCGAACACGACATGCCGCCGACAGCCTCGGTGGCGCCCTCGCCGAGCGCTACCGCGATGCCGGTCCAGGCGCACTTGTTGCATCGCGGCCACGCCGAAGCGGACCTGCCCGGCGCCCATTGGGCCATCGCCTGGGCCGAGCGTCCGGCCTGTGGTTGCAAGCGTTCGAGGGCAACCTGGCGGGCGCGAGGATCGTGTGGGTTGGAAGACCGGCGTTCCGCGTAGCGAGCGGTTTTCGCCTGGAAGCACGGTTGCGGGAAAAGTTCCGCTGGAAACCCTCCGACTTGCAGAACACGAGGCGCCCCGCATTCCTTGGCACTGCGCTTGATCGCGGCGAAAAGACCCACGGAAAATCACCGGGTCGTTCAGTCTTTGCCAAAGGAAATCAGTATGAAGAACGCAATGGCCCTGACCCTGGCCGGCCTGCTGGCCGCTCCTTCCCTCGGCTTCGCCGCCGCGCCGGATGCAGTGATGGTCTTCGCCCACCAGGGCGACAAGGGCAGCGTATCCGTCGGCGACAAGCACTTCCGCACCCAGGCCTTCAAGGTCCGCCTGGTGAATGCGGCGAAGAGCGAGATCAGCCTGAAGAACAGCTGCCTGGTGGCGCAGTCCGCCGCCGGCCAGTCCTTCAGGCTGGATACCGTGGACGAGGAACTCACCGCCGATACCCTCAAGCCGGGCGCCTCCGTCGAAGGCGACGCGATCTTCGCCTCCGAAGACGACGCGGTGTACGGCGCATCGCTGGTCAGGCTGAGCGACCGGTGCAAGTAGGCGACTAGCCGTTGCGCAGCGAAAGCCGCAGGGCAGCCTCGGCGGCTTTCGGGTGCGAGGAAACGGCTTTCGAAGGTTTCGGCGCGAATCTGAAATCATTCAGGGCGCGTTTCCGGTGCTTCTGGTTGCCTGGGCTGGGGGCCGAATTCCAGATACCCGGGGCCTAGGGGAGGGGAGACATCGTTCCAGGCTGCGCCCGAGCGAGGCGCTCGACCCACAAGGCACGCCCGGCGCTCTCTCCCGTGTGCGGGAGAGGGTTGGGGTGAGGACCGCCAACACCAGATTCCAAAAAACGAATCCGCACTACTCAAGCCGCAGCTATTGCGATTAGCAGTGGGGGAGGTTGTGGTTCTGCGGGTGGCAATAGGTGTGCCGTTCAGATATGGGAAAGCGCTATGGCTTAGGGAGGGAAGGGCTGTATACGGCCAGTAGCGGCCACTCCCAAAAGAGGTTTAAGGCCAGAGACAGACTTTCGCTCATGCATTCAGCATGGGGTTGTATCTCATGGCGGAATTGGCGAATCGAAAAACACGGTATCGTCCGTCCGGCAGACAGAGCGGCCCTGACCACCACCTCCGCCCCCAACCTGTTTCGAGGACTACTTAGAAGTGGTACTTCTCGAATCGCCTCTTAAACGCTTCCTCCGATCCTTCCATGATGTCGAGGATAGCCGCGGCAGTTTGCTTGAGGTCCGTGCCACCTTGCGCCAAGACGCGCCCCTTCCCACCTTCGGACATCAGCGCGTAGACAAATTCGCTGTCCGCGTTGACTGGTAGGTTGGCGTTATGGGTTGCCAGAATAAGCTGGCGCTGAGTTTTGGACTGCCTCAGTAGCGGAACCAGATCCTTGTAGATGAAGCTGGTGTCGACCTCGTCTTCCGGTTGGTCGATGACTATCGGGCCGTCCCCTCGGACCAGCAATAGATTGAGAATCGCGGTGTTGCGCTGCCCCTCGGATAGCTGGTTGCCCTCAACGCTGCCAATGAGTGTGTGATCTTGCCGGTAGAGCTCAATGTCGATGAGGTCTGGTACTCGTGATACACGCAGCGTGCGCCATTTCTCCTGAACAGTTGTCAGGTAAGGGGGCAGATCTGTTTTGAATTGCTGCAGGATGCTCGGCAACCTGGAGGTGTCCTCCATCACCCAATCTATGTACTCCCAGGGACTGGGCTTCCGAGGAGAAGGAGAGGCTAGAAAGCTGCTGAACAAATACTCGCCGATCCCGTCCCAATCTCTCCCAACCCGCGATCGGCGGTCGGGCTCCAAAGTCCCCCAGAGCAACATGAACGCCAATCTGTTGGCCATGGGGGTGATGGTGACGCGAATGGTTTTTTTAGTTTTCTCCGTAATTTCCAATGCGGTCTGCTGGCGCAGCCTGCACTGCTCCGCCCAGATATCGAAAAGCCGATTCAGCGATTGTTCCAATTCCTGGGAGGTCTTCTCCAGCGCCTTCCACTGCAGCTCTTTGTCTTCCAGGCTGCGTTGCTTGGCTTGCCTGGTCCGATCCAGATCTTGAAGGCGGCTGACATCGCTAGGCTGAACACCTTTTGCCGCGCATGCCGTAATGAAGTTGGAGTGCGCAGCGTCCAGATCCACTGATATCTCACGCCACTGCCGATTCTCGGAGAACAGAGTGGCAAAATCGTTCCGCATCTCGGTGAGCAGCGCATCCAGCTTCTGCTGATAGATCGCTCGGCGTGTAGCTACCTTGGCTGTCTGCTCGGTGAACCAGTCAGCATGTGGCCAAGCCTCAGTAACTGCAGCTGGAGAGCCTTCCGCAGGAGCGAGACTTTCCAGAGCGTTCTCGACTGCACTGACATCCTTTTCGAAGCCATCGCTTAGATTCTGGAAGTAGCGCTTAGCGTGGGTAGCGCGCTGGTAGGCTGCCGCCTCACCCTGAACGTCCTTGCGCGCTTGCCACTGTCGATCGACCTCGACGATCTCTTGCTTCAAGCCGTCGAGTTCGTGCTCGATAGCGCGCATCTGGTCCTGTGCGGCGAACAGTCGCTTGATGTCAGCAGCAACTGTACGCTCCTCGCCTTGAAGCTTTTCGAGCTCAGCTGCGCAAATCTCGTCGATCAGTTCCAGCAACTGAGATTGCCCGCCTGGAGCGGTGAGCTCACTCAACTGTTGCTGGCTGTAGAACTGAATAGGCAGATGGCGCAGGTACGCCGAGAGATCGTGTGCAGTCCCTAATATCAGCGACAGGTCATCGCCAGGCGAGTAGCGCAGCACGTCGACCTGGCCCGGAATGCCTTCCCACTCAACCAGAATCTCGGTGTCAGGAGTGAAGGTCTGCCTTGCTCGTTGGGCCTTGAGCTTCGCCTTCTCTGAAATAGCGTCCGCCTCGTCTCGGGCAAACATGATGCGCAAAAGCTCAAGGATGGTCGATTTCCCGGTACCGCGGGCGCCAATTAGCGTATTGAGATTGCGTGAAAAATTGACTTTCTGGTCTTCCAGGTACCTCAGCCCTTTCACCGTTATCGAGACGATCCGCGGAAAAGTCTCACTCTCGCTGGGACTCGCCTTCTGCAAGCTGATCCTCGAATCGGAATCGAGGAAGGCCTGCTTGAGCGCAGCGATGGACGGACGCGAGCATTTGACCCAGGTGTGGCGGTAGCCCAAAGAGTTGGGCTTAGGGTTTCCTTGCTCATCCACTTTCAGCGACTTTGCGTCTGAGGACTGCACGTAGGCCGGCTGCTTTCCAGGGCGAGACCAGTCTCTATTTTTGCCAGTCAAGATGTCCGATATTTTCTGCCCCAACGGGTACTGAGTAACCTCCAGTGCCAAGAGATCAGGCAACTGGTAATCGGGGCGGTTGTTGGGACGCTGAAGCAGGCCGTCCTCTTGATCGGCGTGGGCGGCAATCACGATGCCGTCATTGTCGTCCTGCACGATTTTCAACAGCTTCGCCAAGCTGATTGGAGAGTCTTCTCGTCTTAGCGGCGTCGGCAAGCCTCTTTCAAACCGTTGCGATTCAGGCAGGCCCAGCTGAATGAGCACTTTGTTTACACGCTCGAGATCGCTGGACTTCTTGACGGGCTCGAACAGGCAAAGCACGTGATAACCGATATCAACTTCAAAGCCTGGCAGGATGTGGATCATTTCGCGCCCCAGCGCTGCGGCGACTGACTTGTTCTGCTCGATCAGATGAGTCAGGAACCAATCTCTCGGGTCAGTCTGGCCAGAAAAGTTGTGGTCAGTGATGCCGATGATCTGCAGCTCGAGCTCATGGCACCTTCTGAGGAAAGCCTGCGCCGTGCTGCTTATTTCGCTCTCGTCGGGGATACCTCCATCCTTTGGTCTGCGAGGATTGCCTAGTCGGAGCTCGGTGTCGCTCCAGTGCTTGCTGTCTTCCGGTGTCTGAACCTGAAAGTCAGCTTTGAACCATCGCATTCCTTGGTACTGGCCCATCGCGGATCTCTAGAAATTACTGGGGGCGGGAAAATACAGCCTAAAAGGCCATCACGACCATCTGCAATAGGCAGATGGTCGTGATGGCCGAGGATAGTCAAGCTTCTTCGCTAGCTACTCTCTCCCAAGGAGCGCTATAGGACGGCAGCTATCTCTCGTCAGAGGCAGCAGTCGGCCAAAAGCGGCCATAGTCTCACTACCATTGCGGTAAGGCTGGGCGGCAGATATAAAAACGGGTGGTACAGCCGGGCTACCGGCCGCTGGTGTGGCACTAGTTCGGGGGCAGTCGTTATCAGGATGGTGGATACGCCGCCCGGCGAACACTGGCCCTATCGCGACGACCCCTTTGGGCGGCATATTGGCAAACGCTGCGACCAGATAGCCGAAGTATGTCACCATCATGAAGGCGCGCTGCTTCACTGCTGCCACTGGGTGCATAACAACTGGGAGCGGCCGTGTTGATGTTGCTTGCAAAAGCATGAAAAACGGTTGTGCTTATATAGCAATTCGCATAACAACGGGGAGGTGCTTTTTGGGTGGTTATACCAACTTTATGATGGGTGTAATATGTCATGTCGTTAAAAAGGTACCGCGTTTATTTTCTGTTCGAATGAGACTTGCTAGTGAGGGCTACTTTAGGAATCTGGATGAAATTAGGAATAATACTTTTGTTCAGAGTTCAGAGTGTATTTCTCACTACAGTTTGCTGTTCCCTCAGTACGACTGGACCTTTACGGGGGTTCAGCATTTGCAACCTTTGTCTATGTCCGATGCCGTTAAGGCGATACGCTGGGGGGAAAGGAATAACACCTGGGAGAAAGATCGTATAGAGATCAATCCGATTGCCTCTCGTGAGGTGAGTTTGGATAGACTTTTTTTTCAGGACACCATTGATGGTCAGAAGATACCGGGAAGTCGGCGTATTAATGCTAATAGTCAATGGGTCACACACTGTTTCCTGTCTGTAGTTGAGCTTAAAGGCGGCTATTACTTTTTATCTACACACTGGTATTTAACCGATGCAGCAGCAACGCTACTGCAGCGCGTGTCAGTTGAGGATATCTCCCTCAGTTCCATAAATTATGAGACCTGCAATCCTTTTAGGCACAACTTTTCCGCCGCTACCCTCCCTGGGCGTTTAAATAAAAGCGAGGATAGAATTGTTAGCAACATCGACAAGCTTCACCAGGAAATAACACGGCTGGAAAAAATAGTTCGCGCGCGCCTGGGCATTAAAAAAGAGCATGAAGGAGTCTATACCCTGGATGCATACAATAATAATGATTGCACTTACTTTGATCTTGATCTTCCGAATTTTTTCAGAGGAAACGCTGCTGCTGGCAGGCATGTGATAGACACCTGCGCCTCCAGTGCTAGCCTTATTCTGGGGGAAAAAGGTGATAAGGAGTTTTTGATCACATCGAATACGCTGAAGCGTGCAAAAATTCCGTATCTCGCTATTTACTCTGTGCCTGCTGTCGATGAACAAGGAAACAGAAAGCATATCCCTCGTGATAGGGTCTTCGCATCAGTTGAGAATTCCATTCATATTTTTCAATTATTATTCCTGCTGAGACGAAAATTTGACGAAACTGTCAAGGCCTATAGTAAGGTCATTGTGTCAGGCCTCAATAGCCCAGGCAAGAACTACAGTCGCCTGTATGATGCAAGCATTGAATTGATGGAGGCTGTTCGCATAGCAGAGATACTTGAAAGCGATGATAGCCTCTATATGTACAAGGTTAGAGATAAGTCTGCTGCCCGTATGCGGGAGTTGGTTGTTCGTCACTTAAAAGACTTTAGAGGTCTAAATGAAGATGTTGCGGTAATGAAACAGATTTGTAGTGAGAAGGTTTCTGCTGAGAATCTCGTGTATCAACGGAGAATGACGTATCTCGTTGTGTTCCTCGCTGCCCTTCAGGTAGTGATCGCTGCTGCGTCGATGAGTGAGTTGAAGGAGGGATTTGGGGCGTTTTGGCGCGTACTCACTATGTAATTTCGACTTGTAACTGGGTTTTCTAATGATCCTGCCAGTAAATACTGGGACTGATGGATGACAGGTATGTCAAGGCCAAGCAGTTGATCAACCCGTTGCGGTGACACTCGATGTTGACGATTTCGACTATTCACTGGGTTATTCTCTGGATGAGAGTCGGGCGTAGGTCTGATCGTCGTTAAATGGTGGTGCGCGCATTGAAAATTCGGCCTTTCGGCAGAGCTGGTCGGGGTTGTAGCCATACCGTTGTCATGCCCCTAGTAGTGTGGATAGTTCTGGCCTCGTAGCGAAACTATAGGCGCGAGCCTTCCTAACCGACTAGGCCTTTCGCCAGAGGCCGCTTTTGGCCGAAATCGGATGCTCGTAAATGGCAAAAAACTGCCGATGACAGTTATTCGTGATAGGGAATAATCGGCCAAACCCAGGCCGTCAGAATCTATTCTGGAAGAGTCAAGACTAAAGCAGTAAATAGAGTTCCGAGTTTTATTTTAGATAATCATATTTTGGCAGCATTAACGTGGATGAGGATTTGAATGAATATAAATTCATCCGAGGCACGACTAGGTGAGCTTACTCGTAAGACGTTTTTATCGATGTGGGCGTATCAGAATCCATACTATACCAAAGGCAAAGAGCTTTGTGATGTGCTAGTGGTTTTTGGAAATGACGTGATAATAATGTCAGATAAGCTCATTAATTTTGATGAGTCGGCTAGAAGGGACGTAGCTTGGAAGAGATGGTACAGAAAAGCTGTAGCGGGTAGCATCCGCCAACTTCGGGGGGCTCTGGGCCAGATAAGGAAGTCACCTGATTCGATATATAGTGACGCAAACGCATCAGCCCCGTTCCCGCTGAGACTACCTAGGGTCGATGAAGCTCGCTTCCATCTTGTTGCCATTGCGAATGGTACTGAAAAAATTTGTGCGAGCACCTTTGGGTGCCCTGGTCTTCGCATTGACACACGCTGTTCAGATGATCAACTCCAGCTGACGGTAGGTGTCAATTACCCCGAATTTGTGCATGTTATTAGCAAGTCTGCGCTCAATGCAATTTTTGACTGCTTTGATACTGCGCGAGACTTAATTGATTACCTTGAGAGAAAGCAAGAAGCATTTCTCGGTGATACAGGCTTTCTGATAGAGGGGGAGGAGAACTTAGTAGCGGCCTATATGCTGAGTCAAAAAGGAAATCGCCAATTTCGGATTCCTCATGAATCTTTTCCAATTGAGAGCGATGTACATGTTGTCAGGTCGGGTATTTGGACGGCATACGTAAAAAGCGATGAACTGCGGGCTCGTGCCAAGATTCGTAATTTTTCATACATTATCGATCAACTAATAGAACATATAGCGCATGAATATCGAAAGGGTGCTCTTTTGATTGGTCAAGATCAGGCTATCTCGTACCATGAGGAACACTTTCGACTGATGGCATCAGAGTCACGAGTTGGTCGTCAGCTTATCGCTGCGGCACTGCACGATGTAATTAATGAAGACCCTAGGACTTTCTGGTGCAATATTTCTTCATCACTTGACGTCGCGGGTCTCATCTATGTGTGGCTCATTTACCCTGAGGTGCCAAGCTCTATTTCGGATGAGGAGCTTGAACATAATCTTCTAAGGCATCTAGGTGAGTATATGCTTGTGGCTCAGGCAAAATTTAGAAGTGCAACAAGAATATTTGGTATATGTTTGCCAAATATGGCGTCTACACGTACTTCTCGAATTTTTCGAGTGGCCGACGGTGAGGTGTGGACTCCTAAGATGCAGCAGATCGCTAAGGAGCTAGAAAAAAGATATGGCATTCTTGCTGGTCTGCAAGAATTCACATATGGAAGTAGGCGGGTTTAGTGAGTTCCGAGGTAATTGCTGTAGTTTTGGTTAAATATCCGCTGGCTGAATATTTTGTATTTTTATGTTGTATTGCTACACATGGGTTATGTGTGAATGATTCTCGATATATATCATTGAATCTGTCTTAATTGAGTTCGTTCTACGACGGCCAGCAGCACTTGAATGCAGACGCTTTTGTCCAATCGCCATAGAGTCCGTCTTTGCCTAGCCTCCCCCCAGTCGTGGGTGTCCGCTTCTGGCCGATTCCGGCCATTCCCGATCAACGTAACACCAAGCATTCCTCCCCCTAAACCCTCACCCATTCCTCCCCAACCTATACCCACTGACCGCCTCGTAAACCGCCTTCCGCAACCGGTTGATCCCGCCGATCGGCCGATGCTCCGGCAGCGCGTGCCAGGGGTTGAACGAGAGGTTGTCACAGAACAGGTTCTGTTCCCGGCTATCAAAATCCTGAGCTGGCACAATGATGTCGGCTATGGTAGCGAAGGGCGCGTCCGACTCCTTCCATTCGACGCTGGTATCTTCGATGGGCATGTACTTGGCCGGGTCCTGGCGCTGCACCTGGAAGGCGTAGCAGGCGGGGGTGCGGTCGATGGAGAGTTGCTGGTACAGGGCGGCGCGGAGGAAGTTGGGCAGGTCCTGGTTCTGCTTCGGTAGCTGGTAGGCCGGGCACTTCTCCGGGGCGGGGACGACGCGGAACTTGATGTTGTGTTCGCCCAGCTTGTACGGCGAGATGCCGTTGTAGCCGGCGTGCAGCGGGCTGTCCGGGGCGGGGGCGAGGGTGCGCAGGGCGATCAGCAGGTGGCGCAGTTCCCAGCTGGCGGGGTTCCAGTTGGGGAAGAAGGCCAGGGCTTTCTTGCCGTCGGCCTGGGCGGCGAAGTTTTGCCGGTATTCGGCGATGTCGCGGATGAAGAACACCGGCTGGTTGAACATGACGAAGTCCTGCTCGCCGTCATGGCCGCGGCCGGGCAGGAGTTTTTCGCCGGGCACGTCGAGCAGCTTGATGGCCATGCCGCGCGCGTCGTTCTTGCTGTCGAACTGCGGGTAGGCGTTGCCGTTGGAGAAGCGCACCCAGGCGTTCCAGCTTTTGCCCGGTTCGGCGAACACGCCGCGACGCAGGGTCGGGTCGAGGTCGGCGCGTACCTTGAACTCGGCCTTCACGCAGCCGTGGGCCTTGGCGTGGGCATCGCGCAGGACGCGGGTGTTGTCGCGGTGCTGTTCGACCACGCGGATGGCGTCCTGGATGATCGCCTGGGTGATGCGGGCTTCGTCCGGGGCGATCTGCTCTTCCGCGGACACCGGGCCGGAGAATTTCCAGGCGTAGTAGAGGCTGCCGATGGCCCAGCCGCCGAGGCCGACGGCCAGCAGGAGGAGGAGCAGGCGGCCGAGCCATTTGCCGAGGAACAGCCAGGCGTGGGTGAGGAGTGCGCGCATGGAGTGGGTGTCCTTGGTGGTGTGCGTTGGCTGTGGGCTTTTATTCTTCTTGGGCGGGGAGTGCGCCACGATTGCTTCTCCCCGTCCTCTGGCTAGGCGTCCCCCCTGAAGGGAGAGGGGCTGCTCGGGGTGGAGAGGGGCGGCGGCGCCATGCCTCGCGCTTCTCCATTTCCCAGGTTCAGCGTTGCGCGGTCCGTTGCTCCGGCGCCGGGCATTTCGGGCCGGGCGTCCAGGGTGGGGTCTGGGCCGGGACCAGGCGGCGCTCGAATTCGGGGTTGCCGAGCACCTTCAGGTATTCCACCAGCGCCCAGCGTTCTTCCGGGCTGAGGGCGCGGCCGATCACGCCGTTCTGCCGGCAGCCGTCGCGGAATTCGTGGCCGCTGTTGCGGTTGCCGGTGAGACGGGTGTCGAGGAGGAAGCCGCCGGGGAATTTCTCGGTGCGGAATCCAACGAATTTCGGATCGAATTCGAAGGTGCCGACGTAGAACTGCGGCGAGCGTTCGGCTGCCGGGGAGAGCAGTTGGAACAGGTTGGGCACCGAGCCGTTGTGCAGGAACGGCGGGGTCGCCCAGACGCCGTCCAGCGGGCGGGCCTTGTAGGCGCGCAGTTCCTGTACGCCGATCGGCAGGTCGAAGCCGTTCATGGTCTTCTGCTGTTCCGGCGGGATGCCTGCGTCCCGGTAGGCGCGCTGCTCGACGAAGGCGGTGATGTAGGCCAGGCCCTTGGCCGAGGACAGTTGCGAGAGGTCGAGTTGCTGCGGATCGGCGCCGATCAGCTGGACGTTCATCCGCGCCAGTTCGTCGACGCTCCAGCCGAGCTTGCGCAGGTCGTAGCGGTGGTCGGCGATGTTGTCGGCGGTGGTCGGATCGGTGCCGATCACCTCGGTCGGCACCATGTGCATGCGCCACTCGGGATTGCGTCCGGGGGCGGCGTATTCCGCCGGTTGCACCTTGGGTGCATGGCAGAAGGCGCAGTTGGCTTCGAACAGGGCGCGGCCCTGGGAGGCGCGTTGCAGGTCGATGCGGCCGAAGAGGTCTTCCGGCCAGGTCGGCGGTTTCAGTTGTTGCAGGGTTTCTTCCAGGGCGTGCAGGTCGTGCAGGCGTACGCTGGAGGCGTAGCGCTGCTCGCCCCGCAGCGGCTGGCCGTGCTCGTCGAAGATCTGCAGGCGCGCGCCGACGCCGAGGGCCTCGCCGATGTTGCGCGCCATCGGCTGCATGGCCGAGCCGTTCCATTGCACCCAGTCGAATTTCCAGATGTCCCAGACCTGCGGATAGCTCACCGGGGCGTTGGCGACGCGGTAGTTGCTCGGGTCGATGGCATCGCCGAAGACGCTGTTGGCGATGCGCCCGAAGGCGTCGGTGCGGCCGGGGCCTTCCTCGGTGGGGTAGAGGTGGCGGCGGGTGTCGTTCCAGGCGGTGCGCAGGAGGGTGTCGAGCACGGCCTTGAAGTCGGCGCGCAGTTGCGACTTGTCCTGTTCGTAGCGTTCGCCGAGGACTTTCCTGGCGAAGCGGTTGAACTTGAACGGGTTGTAGTAGGTGGCGGCCATGCTCGCGCCGAGCGCCTGGCCGAAGGCGCCGCCGCGCAGGGTCGGCACGGTGGCGGCGATGGAATGCATGGCGGCACCGCCGTCGATGCGCAGCGACTTGCCCTGGTAGCGCAGTTCGCCGGTGTGGCAGGCGGCGCAGGTGATGTCCAGGTAGCGGGTGCCGGTCTTCTCGTCGCGGTGCTGGCTGAAGCCCACCGGCAGGTTGCCGGGGTTGAGGTCGCTGGCCTTCTGCTGCGGATC
Source organism: Pseudomonas sp. RC10-4-2 (assembly GCF_050433085.1). Classification (NCBI taxonomy): domain Bacteria; kingdom Pseudomonadati; phylum Pseudomonadota; class Gammaproteobacteria; order Pseudomonadales; family Pseudomonadaceae; genus Pseudomonas; species Pseudomonas sp. RC10-4-2. The sequence goes on along the minus strand of NZ_JBNPXX010000003.1, from coordinate 685,767 downwards.
GACGAGGAAGCCGAAGCGGGCGAGGTATTCGGGGGCGGCGAAGGGTTCTTCGGAGAAGGGCAGTTCGAGGGCGGTGAACCAGTCGTAGTGCAGGCCCTTCACCAGGGTGCCCTGGGGCGTGTAGTAGAAGCGCTGGCGGGCCTCGTCCTTCCATTGCGGCAGGTAGCGTACCTCGCTCGGCGCCTGGTAGTGGGGCAGGTTGGGATTGGCGACGTAGTAGACCACCACCCCGACGACCGCCAGCACGATCACGCCGACAACCAGCAGAGCCTTTTTCACGGTGCGCATCAGGAACGTCCTTGTAGGCCTTTTTTTGGCACCGTTATGCCAAGGCGTTGGCATATTGGCAAGCTGCTATCAGCTTTTTTGACAAGGTTTTCTTGACAGCGAACGGGTGAAACGTTTGCGCAGGCCTCGCCTGGCGATGTTGGCGACGAAAGCTCGGTATTTCACCGGAGAAAGGCGGACGCCGGAGCGTCGTGGAACGGCAGGGCGAGGCGCCGGTGGCCTGCCGGTCAGAGACCGGAGAAGGCCAGCCAGGCGATGATTGCGGCGTAGAGCATCCAGGTGGGATCGGTACGGCGGTCGAGCAGGGCTTTCATTTCTTCGCCTCCGCGCTCCAGAAGCCCTGGGCGTTGCGGAAGGGCTGGCGGGCCAGTTGTTCCAGGCGGGTGATGCCGTCGGCGCGCATGGCATTGATCAGGGCCGAGAAGGATTTGGCGGAGTAGCTCATGGTGTCGTCTCCAGTTCCGTTCTGGTTATTCGGGGATCTGGCGACTATGTAAACATCGGCGTTGGCGAATGAAAAATGGATAGTCTCACTAGCCACTATCGATGGAATTGATTGATAGGCGAGAACATCTCCCCGCCGCAGGGCGGGGCGATGCGGATCATTCCGGGTTGAACAGGATCACCGCCGCGCGCAGCTTGCTGCGGCCGAAGCGGCTCATCTTGTCGAACTCGGCGTGGCTTACCGGGATGTGCTGGCAGTCCAGCGGCTGGCGGTGCTGGCTGTGGTCGACGTCGGGATCGTGGAGGTAGACGAAGTCCTCGTCGTAGTGGGTGACCAGCACCCAGTGCGGGGCCTTGGAGCGGGTCAGGCGGTAGCTGCTGATCAGCACCAGCGGCTGGCCGCCCCGAGCCAGCTGGCGCGGGATGTCGAGCCTGGCCGAGCGCTTCTGCTCGACGCCCGAGGCGTCCAGTTCCTCGCAGAAGTCCTCGTGGACCAGGCGCATCACCGCCTTCTTGTCTTCGTTGCGTACGCCGTCGAGGAACAGCGGGCCGCTGGCGGACAGCACCAGCTTGACCCGGAAGCCGCGCCGCCAGGCGGCCAGCGCCAGGCCCTGGGGGCTACAGCCGCCGTGCCCGGCGGTCATGTAGATGGTGGTCGCCTCGCGCCACAGGCGCAGTTCCTCGCGGCGGGTCAACTGGCGTTCCGGTTGCAGCGCGCCCATGGCCATCAGCAGGCAGGCCGGGCCGCAGGTGAAATCGGTGGTCTGCCGGTAGAAGGGCACGTGGCGGCGCTGGTCGTGGCCGGGGTTGCGGATGCGTTTCTCGAAGCGCAGCGCTTCGCTGTGGTCCTCGTAGTAGTCGCGCACGGTGGCGAAGGGACGGTAGCCGTTGCGCTCGTAGAGGGCGATGGCGCCACGGTTGTCCGGGCGCACTTCCAGGCGCATGTAGGCGCGGTCGTTGTCCCGCGCGGCCTGCTCGGCGGCTTCCAGCAGCTTCTGGCCGAGGCCGATGCCGCGGGCGCGCGGGTCGATGGCGATGGAGTAGAGGCGGGCCAGCGAGGTGCCTTCGTGGAACAGCACCAGGGCGTAGCCGAGCACGCCGCCGTCGCCCTCGGCTACCGTCAGGCTGGCGTGGGCGCGGGTGAGCATCCACTGGAAGTTGCGGCGGGACAGGCGATCGTAGTCGAAGCAGCGGTTTTCCAGCTCGACCAGGGCGGACAGGTCGTCCACACCGGCCGGGCGGAGGGTCAGGTTCATAGCGGTCTCCACGGCCGCGGGCGGGAACTTCCGCGCGGGCGTGCTGTAATGGGTGCTGTACGCTTCGGTTTGCTGGCAGGCGCCATAGAGCGGTTTCGCAAGGGATTCCCGCCGAGTATTGGCCGGGATGCGTGCGCCGGCAAGCCGGTTCCGAATGCGCCGTGGTTTCGCTGTCACCCCGGGAGGTGTCGTGAGCAAGCTGTTCATCATCGTGGAACGCAAGGAAGACTGGACGTCCTATTACCCCAGCGAGGATGTGGTCACCGCCCAGGAATACCTGGAACTGCCCATCGACGACGACACTGGCAAGCGGGTCCAGGTGATCAACCTGTGCCGGCACTACAAGTACCTGCGCCATGGCTACTACTGCTCGCTGCTCGCAGAGGCGCGCGGGCACAAGGTGATCCCCTCGGTGCGGACGATCAGCGAGCTGGCCAGGAAGTCGCTGTACAGCCTGGTCCTGGAAGATCTGGATCGCACCCTGGACAAGGCCCTGGCCGCGCACCCCTACGGCAGCACCGATGGTTTCACCCTGACCCTGTATTTCGGCCGTACCGATATCGAGCCGCTGCAGGACCTGGCGCGACAACTGTTCGAGGCGTTTCCCTGCCCGTTGCTGCTGGTGGAGTTCAAGCGCAACCGCACCTGGCACATCGAGGGCATCAAGCCCGGCGCCATCCACAAGCTGCGCGAGGACCAGGAAGACCTCTTCGCCAACGCCCTGGACAGCTTCAGTCGGCAGATCTGGCGCAAGCCGCGTTCGCGCAAGCCGTTCCGCTACGACCTGGCGATCCTCCACGACCCCGGCGAGGCGTTCCCGCCCTCCGACGCCAAGGCGCTGAAGAACTTCGTGCGGGTCGGCCGCAGCCTCGGCATCGACGTCGACCTGATCGAGCGCAAGGACTATTCGCGGATCGCCGAGTACGACGCGCTGTTCATCCGCGAGACCACCAATGTCGCCGATCACACCTACCGTTTCGCCAAGAAGGCCGAGAGCGAAGGGTTGGTGGTGATGGACGACCCGGTGTCGATCCTGCGCTGCACCAACAAGGTGTACCTGGCCGACCTGCTGCGCAGCCACAAGCTGGGCATGCCGGCCACGGAGATTCTCTACAAGGAGAACCCGCAGGAACTGGAGAAGGTCGGCGAGCGCCTGGGCTTCCCGCTGGTGCTGAAGATTCCCGACGGCAGCTTCTCGCGCGGGGTGATCAAGGTGGAGGACCAGGAGCAGTTGCTGGCGGCCAGCGCCGAGCTGTTCGAGCGCTCGGTGCTGATCCTTGCCCAGGAGTTCTTCTATACCGAGTACGACTGGCGTATCGGCGTGCTCAACCGCAAGCCGATCTTCGCCTGCCAGTACTTCATGTCCAAGGGCCACTGGCAGATCTACGACCACAGCCCGGACGCCGAGGAGGTCAGCGGCGATTTTCGCACCATGCCCGTGCACGAGGCGCCGCGCAAGGTGGTGGAGCTGGCGGTGAAGACCGCCAATCTGATCGGCGACGGCCTCTACGGGGTGGACCTGAAGCAGGCCGGCGACAAGGTGGTGGTGATCGAGGTGAACGACAACCCGAACATCGACTGCGGGGTGGAAGATGTCTATCTCGGCGACGACCTCTACAAGCTGGTCCTGGAGGAGTTCGTCCGGCGCCTGGAAGTCAAGCGTCGCGGCTACGACTGATAAGACGATTTCGGCATTGGCGATATAAACAAAGATTCACTTTCGCGCGTCAAAAAATTGCTAGATTTTCCTTTCAGAGCGCCAACATGCCGTTTTTATGACGGTTCAAAGAATTGGCGCCGCAAAGGAGCACACATGCCAGATGCATCGAACCTCCGCCGTCTGCTGGTGGTGGACCCGTGCGACGATTGCCGGCGCCTGTTGCCGGGACTTCGCGAGGCGGGTTGGGCAGTGGACAGCTGCGCGCTGGAAACGGCGCGCGAACGCGCCTGCGACGTCGGCCTGCTGCGCCTGCGGCCGTTCCACCTGGAGCGGCCGGAGACGGTGAAGGACCTGATCAGCCGCAGCGGCACCGAGTGGATCGCCGTGCTCAGCCCGGACACCCTGCCGGTGAATGGCGTCGGCGATTTCGTCTGCGAATGGTTCTTCGACTTCCATACCTTGCCGTTCGACATGGCGCGGGTGCAGGTGACCCTCGGCCGCGCCTTTGGCATGGCCCGCCTGCGCGGGCGCGGCACGGTGCCCGGCGATGCCGAGGGCGAGCACGAACTGCTCGGCGAGAGCCTGGCCGTACGCGACCTGCGCCGGCTGCTGGCGAAGCTGGCGCCGACCGACTCGCCGGTACTGATCCGGGGCGAGAGCGGCACCGGCAAGGAACTGGTCGCGCGTACCCTGCACCGGCAGTCGCGGCGCGCGGACAGGCCGTTCGTCGCGATCAACTGCGGGGCGATTCCCGAGCACCTGATCCAGTCCGAGCTGTTCGGCCACGAGAAGGGCGCCTTCACCGGCGCGCACCAGCGCAAGGTCGGGCGGATCGAGGCGGCCGACGGCGGCACCCTGTTCCTCGACGAGATCGGCGACCTGCCGCTGGAGTTGCAGGCCAACCTGTTGCGCTTTCTCCAGGAACAGCAGATCGAGCGGGTCGGCGGTAGCCGGCCGGTCGAGGTGGACGTGCGGGTGCTGGCGGCGACCCATGTCGACCTGGAGGCGGCGATCGATGCCGGGACGTTCCGCGAGGACCTCTACTACCGGCTCAACGTCCTGCAGGTCGGCACCGCGCCGTTGCGCGAACGGAGCGAGGACCTGCCGCTGCTGGCCCAGCATTTCTCCCGGCTCTACAGCCTGGAGACCGGCCGCCGCCCGCGCCGCTTCAGCGAGGACGCGCTGGCGGCGATGGCGATGCACGCCTGGCCGGGCAATGTCCGCGAACTGGCCAACCGGGTACGTCGCGGGTTGGTCCTGGCAGAGGGAAAGCAGATCGAGGCCCAGGACCTCGGCCTGGAATGCGCGCGCGGCGACGGCCCGCCGTTGTCCAGCCTGGAGGTCTACAAGCTCTGCGCCGAGCGCCAGGCGATGTGTGATGCGCTGGCCCGTTACGGCGACAACCTCAGCGTGGCCGCGCGGATGCTCGGGGTGTCGCGGCCGACCTTCTACCGCCTGTTGCACAAGCACCGGTTGCGCTGAGTGGGCGGAGGGATATCTGCCGGCCAGGCAAAATATCCTGCGTTTCCCAGCCGTAGCGAACTAGAATCCAACCGATCCCGACCGGTTCGCGACAGTTGCTCGTGGCGATTGACAGAATCTGTCAGATCGACGCATATTCACCTAACGCAAACGTTTGCGTCTGGATAATCTCCTGGAAAAGCCTCAATACAACGATAAGAAAAGCTGGAGGATACACCATGAAGCGGGTCGCTTCCCGGCGCCTGTTGGCTGCCGTTGTGCTGACTGCCTGTTCCTCGTTCCTGCCCCTGTCCGCCGTCCACGCGGAAACTCCCGAGAAGCCCAGGATCGCGCTGGTGATGAAGTCGCTGGCGAACGAGTTCTTCCTGACCATGGAGGACGGCGCCAAGGCCTACCAGAAGGAGCATGCCGACCGGTTCGAACTGGTTTCCAACGGCATCAAGGACGAGACCGATACCTCCAGCCAGATCCGCATCGTCGAGCAGATGATCGTGTCCGGGGTCGACGCACTGGTGATCGCGCCGGCCGATTCCAAGGCGCTGGTGCCGGTGGTGAAGAAAGCGCTGGACGCCGGCATCGTGGTGGTCAACATCGACAACCGCTTCGACCCGCAGGTGCTGCAGGCGAAGAAGATCGGCGTGCCCTTCGTCGGTCCCGACAACCGCAAGGGCGCGCGGCTGGTCGGCGAGTACCTGGCGAAGCGACTGAAGGCCGGCGACGAGGTCGGCATCATCGAAGGGGTCTCCACGACCACCAATGCCCAGCAGCGCACTGCCGGTTTCAAGGATGCGATGGACGCGGCGGGGATGAAGATCGTCTCCTTGCAGTCGGGCAACTGGGAAATCGAGAAGGGCAACGCGGTGGCTTCGGCGATGCTCAACGAGCATCCGGACCTCAAGGCGCTGCTCGCCGGCAACGACAGCATGGCCCTCGGCGCGGTATCGGCGGTGCGCGCGGCGGGCCGCGCCGGGCAGGTGAAGGTGGTCGGCTACGACAATATCCAGGCGATCAAGCCGATGCTCAAGGATGGCCGGGTGCTGGCCACTGCCGACCAGTTCGCCGCGAAGCAGGCGGTGTTCGGTATCCAGACCGCGCTCAAGCTGCTCGCCGGGCAAACCCCGGAACATGAGAAGGACGGCGTGGTCGAGACGCCTGTCGAGTTGGTGACCGCGCCCTGAGCCGTCCGATGGAGCCTTCCCATGTCTAGCGACGCATTGCCGCTGCTGAGCATCCGCGGGGTCGGCAAGACCTACGCGCAGCCGGTGCTGGCGGAGATCGACCTGCAATTGTTCGGCGGCGAGGTGCTGGCCCTGACCGGCGAGAACGGTGCCGGCAAGAGCACCTTGTCGAAGATCGTCGGCGGCCTGGAACGTCCCGGCGCCGGCAGCCTGGAGCTCCTCGGCCGGCCTTACGCCCCCGCTAGCCGCCGCGAGGCCGAGGCGCTGGGCGTGCGCATGGTGATGCAGGAACTGAACCTGCTGCCGACCCTGTCGGTGGCGGAGAACCTGTTCCTCCACGACCTGCCCCGGCGCGCCGGCTGGATCGACCGTCGGCGCCTGCGCGCGGCGGCCCGCGAGGCGATGGCCCAGGTCGGCCTGGAGGCGATCGATCCCGACACGCTGGTCGGCGACCTCGGCATCGGCCACCAGCAGATGGTCGAGATCGCCCGCAACCTGATCGGCGACTGCCGTTTGCTGATCCTCGACGAACCCACGGCGATGCTTACCGCGCGCGAAGTGGACATGCTCTTCGAGCAGGTCGAGCGGCTGCGCGAACGCGGCGTGGCGATCGTCTACATCTCCCATCGACTGGAGGAACTGGCGCGGATTTCGCAGCGCATCGCGGTGTTGCGCGATGGCCACCTGGTCTGCGTCGAGCCGATCGAGCGCTACGACGCCGACCAACTGGTGACCCTGATGGTCGGCCGCGAGCTGGGCGAGCGCTTCGACCTGGGTACACGGCAGATCGGCGCGCCGTTGCTGCGGGTGGAGCGGTTGAGCCGGCGCGGCAAGGTGCATGAGGTGTCGTTCGAGGTGCGCGCGGGGGAGATCTTCGGCATTTCCGGACTGATCGGCTCCGGGCGCACCGAATTGTTGCGCCTGATCTACGGCGCCGACCGTGCCGACGGTGGGCAGGTCCTGCTTGGCGATCCGCCGCAGCGCCTGAGCCTGCGTTCGCCGGCCGACTCGGTGCGCCAGGGGGTGGCGCTGATCACCGAGGACCGCAAGGGCGAGGGCCTGCTGCTGGACCAGTCGATCAGCGCCAACCTGGCCCTGGGCAACCTGCCGGCGCTGGCGCGCCACGGGGTGATCGACCGGCGCCGCGAGGAAGCCCTGGCGCGGCGCCAGGTGGAGGCGCTGCGGGTGCGCTGCGCGGACACCGCACAGGCGGTGGGCGAACTGTCCGGCGGCAACCAGCAGAAGGTGGTGATCGGCCGCTGGCTGGAGCGCGACTGCCAGGTGCTGCTGTTCGACGAGCCGACCCGTGGCATCGATGTCGGCGCGAAGTTCGATATCTATGCCTTGCTCGCCGAGTTGACCCGCCGGGGCAAGGCGCTGGTGGTGGTGTCCAGCGACCTGCGCGAGCTGATGCTGATCTGCGATCGCATCGGCGTGCTCTCGGCGGGACGTATGGTGGACACCTTCGAGCGCGACGCCTGGACCCAGGACGCGCTGCTGGCGGCGGCCTTCGCCGGTTACAAGAAACGCGACGCGCTGCTGGCGACGTCGTGAACACGCAACGCAAGGAACCAGAAATGAGCGACCCGACGTCTTCCGCTACCGCCGCCGCAGCGCCAACCCTGCGACGCGGCAACTATTTCGGCCTGGGCACCTACCTCGGCCTGGCCGGCGCGCTGCTGGCGATGATCGCGCTGTTCTCGGCGCTGAGCAGCCACTTCCTCAGCTATGGCACCTTCCTCGCCATCGCCAACCAGATCCCCGACCTGGTGGTGCTGGCGGTGGGCATGACCTTCATTCTGATCGTCGGCGGCATCGATCTCTCGGTAGGTTCGGTGCTGGCCCTGGCGGCCTCGGCGGTAAGCCTGGCGACGCTCGGCTGGGGCTGGGGCGTGCTGCCGGCGGCGATGCTCGGGATGGCCTGCGCGACCCTGGCCGGCTGCGTCACCGGTTCGATCACGGTGGCCTGGCGGATTCCCTCGTTCATCGTGTCCCTCGGGGTGCTGGAGATGGCCCGTGGGCTGGCCTACCAGATGACCGACTCGCGCACGGCCTATATCGGCGACGCCTATGCCTGGCTGTCCAATCCGCTGGCGTTCGGCATTTCGCCGGCCTTCGTGATCGCCCTGCTGGTGATGTTCGCCGCCCAGGCGGTGCTCACCCGCACGGTGTTCGGCCGCTACCTGATCGGCATCGGCACCAACGAAGAAGCGGTGCGATTGGCCGGTGTGAACCCGAAACCCTATAAGATTGCAGTATTCGCCCTGATGGGGCTGCTCGCCGGGTTGGCCGCGCTGTTCCAGATCTCGCGTCTGGAAGCGGCCGATCCCAACGCCGGGGTCGGCCTGGAACTCCAGGTCATCGCCGCGGTGGTGATCGGCGGCACCAGCCTGATGGGCGGGCGAGGTTCGGTGGTCAGCACCTTCTTCGGCGTGCTGATCATTTCCGTATTGGCGGCGGGGCTGGCGCAGATCGGTGCGTCGGAGCCGACCAAACGAATCATTACCGGGGCGGTGATCGTGGTAGCGGTGGTGCTGGATACCTATCGCAGCCATCGCGCCCGCAGACAGGGCTGAACGATGGCGACAATGAAGGACGTGGCGGCGATGGCGGGGGTTTCCTTCACCACCGTATCGCATGTGGTGAACAGGACGCGGCCGGTCAGCGACGCGGTGCGCAAGAAGGTCGAGGACGCCATCGCGCAGCTGCACTACGTGCCCAGCGCGGTGGCGCGCTCGCTGAAGGTGCGCACCACCTCGATCATCGGCCTGCTGGTGCCGAACAGTACCAACCCGTATTTCGCCGAGCTGTCGCGCGGCATCGAGGATTGCTGCGAGCGCAACGGCTACTGCGTGATCCTCTGCAACTCCGACGACAACCCGCAGAAGCAGGCCAACTACCTGCGCGTGCTCCAGGAGAAACGCATCGACGGCCTGGTCCTGGCGTCCGCCGGCGGCGACGGCGCGCTGGCCAAGGGACTGGCGAACATGCGCACGCCGACCGTGATCGTCGACCGCGAGGTGGAAGGCGTGGAAGCCGACCGGGTGCAGATCGACCATGAGATGGGCGCCTACCTGGCGACCCGCCACCTGCTCGAACTGGGCCATCGCGACATCGCCTGCATCGGCGGGCCGCTGTCGACCAAGGTCTCGACGCTGCGGGTCGAGGGCTACCGGCGGGCGATGGCCAAGGCCGGCCTGGAGGTGCGCCCGCAGTGGCTGCTGGAAAGCGAGTTCAGCAGCCCCGGCGGCTACCACGCGGCGCTCGGCCTGCTGGGCGGCGAGGGCGAGCGACCGACGGCGATCGTCGCCGGCAACGACATGATCGGCATCGGCGTGCTGCGCGCCGCGGCCGAGCTGAATATCAGGGTGCCGCACGAACTGTCGGTGATCGGCTTCGACGATATCGAGCTGAGCCGCTTCGTGTTTCCCGCCTTGACCACCGTGGGCCAGTCGATCCGTCTGCTTGGCGAGATCGCTGCGCAATTGCTGCTGCAACGCATCGCCGAGCGCGAGGAGCCGATGCAGCGGCGGGTGGTGGCGCCGGCGCTGGTCCTGCGCGAATCCACCGCGCCGCCGCTGGTGCGGGTCTGAACCGGGCGCCGGGGGCGCCCTCGCTAGAGAGAGGCTGGAACAAGGACGCAACGATGCAAGCGAAAGTACTGGTGGTGGGCAGCCTGAACATGGACCTGGTAGTGCGCGCGCCGCGCCTGCCACGGGGCGGCGAGACCCTCGCCGGGCAGTCCTTCACCACCATTCCCGGCGGCAAGGGCGCCAACCAGGCGGTCGCCGCGGCGCGTCTCGGCGCTGGGGTGGCGATGATCGGCTGCCTTGGCGACGATGCCTACGGCGACCAGCTGTACCGCGCGCTGCAGGCCGAGGGCATCGACTGCCAGGGCGTCGAGCGGGTGGCCGGGGAGTCCAGCGGGGTGGCGCTGATCGTGGTCGACGACAGCAGCCAGAACGCCATCGTCATCGTCGCCGGCGGCAACGGCCACCTGTCGCCGGCCGTGCTGGCGCGCCACGAACACTTGCTGGAGCAGGCGCAGGTGGTGGTCTGCCAGCTGGAAAGCCCGCTGGAGACGGTTGGCCATGTGCTGCGCCGGGCCCATGCGCTGGGCAAGACGGTGATCCTCAACCCGGCGCCGGCCACCCGCGACGTGCCGGCGGACTGGCTGCCGCTGGTGGACTACCTGGTCCCCAACGAGACCGAAAGCGAACTGCTCTGCCGCCTGCCGGTGGACTCCCTGGAGAGCGCCGGGCGTGCCGCCGAGCGCCTGCGCGAAATGGGCGCCGGCAGGGTGATCATCACCCTCGGCGCCCAGGGCGCCCTGCTGGTGGGCGAGGGGCGGGTCGAGCATTTCCCGGTGGCGCGGGTCAAGGCGCTGGATACCACGGCGGCCGGCGACACCTTCGTCGGTGGCTTCGCCGCGGCCCTTGCGCGCGGCCTCGACGAGGCGGCGGCGATCCGTTTCGGCCAGGCCGCCGCGGCGATCTCGGTGACCCGCCTCGGCGCGCAGACCTCGATCCCCTCGCGCGAGGAAGTCGAGCGGGCGCTCGCTGGCGAGGCTTGAGAGGGACGGTGCCGTTGCTACCGGCGGATAACGCCTGCGGCGTTATCCGCCCTGCGCATGCGCAGCTAGGCGAGGATCGCTCCCAGGCTCACGCATCCCTTCGAGGGGTAGGGCATGCCCAGGCTCGAACGGTGGCCCCTCAGAAGTAGTAGGGGAATTTCACGCCGAAGGTAAAGTCCGGCGCGTCCGGAGTGATGCCGATGGACAGGCTGGGCACGATGCTGAACCTGTTGCTCACCGCATAGGTCATGCCCAGGCCGAAGTAGCCGGCGTTGGCGTCGCTGCCGCTGACGGTCTGCCAGCTCTGGCCGTCCTGCTTGACCTTGCTCTTCTGGCTGATCAGCTCTGAGAAGGAGAACGACATGCTCATCTTCTCGTTCAGCGCGAAGGCCACGCCGACGCCGAGTTGGAACCAGTTGCCGAGCTTGACCTTGCCGCCGGTCTTCACGCCTTGCTGCGGGTTGATGTCGTCGAACGACTCTTCGAAGTTGTAGGTATACGACAGGCTGCCGAACAGCACCGCCGGGTCCACCGTCTTCACCAGCGAGATGCCCGGGGTGATCGACCAGACGCCGTTGCCGGTGGGCAGGTCGTCGGGCACGTTGAGGTTGTTGTTGCCCGGTACCTGCTTCAGCTTGATGCCGTAGGGATCCTTGCCGGTGGGCGCCTTGACCCGCAGGCTGACCACCGCGTCCGGGGTGCTCTCGCTTTCGTCGAGGAACTTGTAGGCGACGCCGAAGCTGACGTCGCCCAGGCGTGGGTCGCCGGTCACCGATTTCTCGGTGATCTGCGAGGTCGAGCCGCCGGCGCCGGCGGACTGGTAGGTCGATTCGCGATAGACCACCGGGGCGTTGATATCCACCTGCCAGCGCTGGTTCCAGTTGTAGCGGCCGGTCAGGTCGAGGGTCCAGATGTCGGCATCGATCTGGTCCACGCCGATGTTGCCGAGGAAGATCGAGTCCAGCGCCAGGAAGCCGTTGAGGAACAACTGGCGGGTGTCGTAGTGGCTGTAGGTGAGGCCGGTCTCCAGGCTGAAGGTGCCGCCGCCGAAGAAGCCGCTGGCGTCCTGGTAGATGTTTTCCACGCTGGGCGCGGGCGCGCCATCGTCCTTGAGGCTGGCGCCGTAGGTGCCGGCGACCGCGTTGGCGTCGTTGCGCGCCTGCGCCGGCGGCTGGATCGACTTGACCAGGCGTTGCGGCTGCGGCGCCTGGGGTTGCGCCTCGACCTGGCGCACGCGCTGTTCGAGGACCATCAGGGCGTTCTGCTGGGCCTCGTAGCGTTGGCGCAGCTCCAGGAGTTCCTTCTTCAGCGCCTCGACCTCGGATTCCGTCGCGGCCTGCGCCAGGAACGGGGAAACCAGGGTGGTGGCGCAGAGGACAGCTCGCAGCGAGAGTGTCTGGGTCATGTTTGCCGTTCCGTTTTTATGGCCTTCCGATAGCACAGTGATTTCAGACTAGATCAACTTTCAGTAGCCGCTGGGGCGCAGCGCGCGCAATTGCTCCCAGGCGCAATTCAGTGCCGGATCGGCGCCCGGCCGGTCCTTGAGCATCACCTCGAGCGCCGCTAGGTTCTGCACCAGGTTGCGGTTTCCGCTGAGCGCCACGCTCTGCACCAGGCCGCCGGCGCCGAGGCTTTGCAGGCTGGCGCCCTGGCCGCTGGCCTGGATCGCCAGTTGCAGGGCGCCGCCGTTCGGCGTGACCTTGACCGTGCCGGTCTCGCCGCTGAGGGCGAGCGCACCTTCCAGCGGCGTGCCGCCCGGCAGTGGCGGCGGCGCCTCGCCGTGGCGGACCTCGATGCTGACGCCATTGCTGGCGCTGTTGTGGTCGCCGGCGGTGCGGATGCTCTGGCTGACCCCCTGGGTCTGCGCCAGTCCGGCGCCGCCGAGGACCTGGCCGTTGCCGGCGACGGGTGGCGGGGCGTCGCCTGGCCGATCGACCAGGGTGACGTTGAGGACCGGGCGCGCCAGGTTCTGCCGCACCTGCAGGTCGACGCGTGCGCCGAGGACCTGGCCGCTGGCGTTCTGCCAGGTGCTGCTCATGGTCACCCCGAAGCTGACGATCCGCCCCGGCAGCACGTAGCGCCCGCGCAACTGGGAAAGCTCCTGGTCGCTCAGTTCGGCGGGGGCGAAGAGGTCGCTGGCGGGGGCGGGCAGCGCAGCGCCCAGGCAGCAGGCGAGGACGAAGCAGTGGTGCGTGTACATGGCGTGCTCCCGGAGCATCCGGCTCCTGCGATCAGAAGAAATCGCTCTGGATGAAGCCGAACTCCATCAGTTCGGCGTCCCTGACCGGTTTGAAGCGGTCCAGGCGATTGCGCGCGGTCAGCGGTTCGGGCGGCGTCAGCAGCGGATTGCCGCGGTCGTATCCCTGGCCGATCACGGCGAAGACGATGCCGTTCCAGCCCTTGGCGAACTCTGTCAGCGCGTAGCGTTTGTGCCCCAGCGCCGGGTCACCCACGTACACGTACTCGCCCTGGGTGCGTTGCAGGACGACGAAGTGCTTGTAGCCGCGGATTTCCATCAGCACGATGGCGGGGATCTTCAGTTGTTCCAGTTGCGCCGCCTCGATCCGGTAGCCGCGCGCGCGCATGCCCATGGATTCGACGTAGCGCTTCATGTCGAGCATGGAGAAGCCCTGGGTGCGGACGATCTCCGGGTCGGCGTGGGCGAGCATGCCCTGGATCACCGCCTGCTCGTCGAGCGGGGCGCCGTAGGCCTTCTCCAGGATGGTCGCGAGGGCCGCGGCGCCGCAGCTGAAATCGGTCTTCTGCTCGACCAGGTCGGCGAAGCGCCGCTCGCGGATGCTCTGCACCTGCTTGTAGACCAGGCCGCCGCCGGGCAGGGCGGGAAAGCCGAGGGTCGCCGCCTGGGCGGTGAGGTCGACGAGCAGCAGCAGGGAAAGGATGAGCGTGCGCATGGCCGGTTCCTGTGTCGGATGGAAAAGGGTTCCGGCTGGCGCCGGAACCCCTGGGCCAGGATCAGAAGCCAAGGCTCTCGCCACCGGCCGGGCAGCTGCTGCAACCGGCGGCGATGGACAGGGAGTTGCTCTGCTGGTTGCCGCCACCGGCGGCGATGTTCACCCCGACGTTGCCCGAGACGTTCTGCAACGAGTTGCTCAGGCTGGCGTTGTTGGTGACCGGGGTCTTGAAGCCGACGATCGCCGGGATGAAGCCGGACACCGTGCCTTTCAGGTCGACGTCGCCCTTTTCCTTGAAGGCGAACGCGCCGCCGTCGTGGTTCAGGTCCTTGGCGCCCTGGGCCTGGCTGTCCACGTCGATGTGGCCGGTATTGCTGCCGCCCGGATGGGTCTGGCCTTCCCAGGTGTCGAGGTAGACGTCGCCGATCTGGTCGGAGGTGCCCTTGTAGCTGCCGTCGGCGTTCAGCTTCAGCGACACGTAGGTGCCGCCATAGGCGTAGTTGGCGCTGTTGACGGTGGTGTTGCCGGTGGAGGTCTGCGACGCGGCGCTACCGGCAGTGCTGTACTGGCCGTTGGAGACGGCGGCGGCCAGGTCGTTCTTCTGCTGGTTGAAGTTGCCGGCGGCGACGTTCACGCCCAGGTTGCCCGAGACGTTGTTGGCCGAGTTGCTCAGCGATGCGGTGTTGGGGTTGGAGTAGTTGTTCAGCGTATTGCCGTAGCCGCTCTGCAGCACGCTGGTGCTGGCGGTCGCGGTGCCGAACACGAAGCTGGCGTCGGCGCTGGCCAGCGCGGCGGCGTTGGCCTGCTGGTTGTTGTCGCCGGCGGCGACGTTGACCCCGACGTTGCCCGAGGCATCCTTGATCGAGCCGCTCACCGAGGCATTGTTCAGCGTGCCGAAGTTGCTGACCTTGTTGTTGTAGTTCTGCTGCGTATCCACCACCAGGGCCGTGGCTCCGCCCTTGTTGTTCGACTGCGGGTTGGGTTTCGGCGGGTGCCAGCCACCTTCGTTTCCGGCGTAGGCCGATACCGACAGCACTGCAGCCATTGCCAGGGCCAGCGGGGTCAGGACCATAGTCGCTTTCATGGCGTTTCTCCTTGCATTTCTGTGCTTAGTGTTGGGCTTGTGTTGGCTTGGCAGAGTCATTCCATGACCCTGACGCTGAGGGTGTTCATCGACTGATTGCCCACCCCAGCGCTCTGGTTCACCTGCACCACGCCGCTGCTCCCGGCGAAGGCGCGATCGTCCGTCGAGACGCTGCGTCCCCCCGGGACCGGAGTGGCCGAACCGGAGACTTTGGTCAGCGCCACGCTTTGCGCGAGAACGCTGTCATCCAGGCTTTCCGGGCCGTTGCTGAGACTCAGCCGGAAGGCGTTGATCTGTTGGTTGCCGAGGCCGGCGCCCTGGTTGACGCCGAGGATGCCGCTGCCGCGCAGCGCCGCCCCCGAGATGCTGGCGCTGGCTGCGATCGGCTGGCTGGCGTCGAGTTGCAGATGCTGGCGCTGGTCGCTGCCGACGAGGGCCGCGGAGCCTACCGCGACGACACGAACGTTGCTCTGTTGCTGGGCGTCGCCGGCGGCCTGGTTGAGGGCGAAGTTGCCGCGGTAGGTGCCGCTGTCATCGATGCTGGCGCGATTGCGTGAGGCCAGCGGGTCGGCCTGGAGCGACGCGATACAGGCGAAGGCGAGGAGGAGGGCGGACAGGCGCTTCATTGACCACCCCCGAGCATCTGCAGCGGTGCCAGGCCCTGCTTGAGGCTGCCGTTGATCTGCCCGGCGAGGCCTGCGCCGGCGCCGCCTCCCGCGCCGTGGGTGGTGCCGAGGTTGCCGACGGCCTGGACCGTCGCCGGGTTCGCCGGCTGGCTGGCGAAACCCGGCAGGGCGCTTCCGGTGAGAATCATGCTGCGAATCCCGGAACCGCTGGTCACGATGGCGAAGTCGGCATCGCCCAGTTCGCGGCTCACGGTATTGCCGCTGGCCGCCCCGTTGGCGAGGGCGTTGACCTCGGCGGAGACGTTGGTGTCGACGACGGTGGGATGTGGGTCGGGCACCATGCTCGGACGGTAGGCGACCCGTGGCTGGACCTGGCGCTGGACGACGATCGTACCGTCCGCCGCATGCGCGGGGAGGCTCACCGGCACGGAGCCGACGATGACCAGCAGCGCTGGAACGACGATGCGTAGCGAACTCCCCGACATGATGGCGCTTCCTTCGTTGGCGCTGAGCCCTAATCAGCGTTGGCAGGGAGCGAGCATGGGGCGTGCCGGTTTTGCGTTTTCCTTGTCAATCAAGGGCTTGGAGGTGAGCGCCGGGGGAACCTGGCGGACAGTGTTGCATCCGTGCAACAGCAGGCCCGCCGACCATGGGGTCAAGCCTGCCGGGGAAGCGCCCGGAGCTGTTTCAGCGCCGAGACAGCTTTCCGCGGCGCCGTCGCGAAACGCTCTGCGCCAAGGGCCGGACTGTGCTGGCGGTGTATCGCTGGCGTGACAGGGCCGGCCCTTCAGCCGTCCTGGAGCAGTCCTTGCACTGCGGCGAAAGCCTGGCGCCGGCGCTCGGCCCAGTCGCCGGCGATGGCGCGGTAGGGCTGCCGATGCCGCTCCAGCCAGGCTTGGCATTCGCGGTGGAAGGCCTGGCGCTGCGCCAGTTCCGGCTGGCAGCGCTGGCCGTCGGCGCTCCAGGCCACGCCTTCCGGCGAGAGCAGCAGGTGCAGGTCGTAGCGCCGCCGCAGCAGGGCGGGTTCGAGCCAGTCCGGACAGTCGCCGAAGAGAATCCGGCTCCAGAGGATGTTGCTCAGCAGGTGGGTATCGAGGATCAGCAGCGCCGGCCGTTCCGCGCGAGCGGCCTCCTCCCAGGCCAGTTGCCCGCGGGCGATGGCGGGGATGTCGGCGTAGCAGGTGTCGCGGCGCTGTTCGTCGATGAAGTGGCGGACGTACTCGCCGACCACCCGGCCGCCGAAGCGGGCCTGGAGCTGCTCCGCAAGCCAGCTCTTGCCGCTGGATTCGGGCCCGGTGAGTACCAGCACCTTCATGCGGCGACGCCCTCGCGCAATGCCGGGTCGCGGCGCCAGGTCCGCCAGCCGTGGATCGCCAGCAGGGTGAAGAGGGCGTAGAGGGCGGCGGTCAGGTACAGCGCCTTGCTGGCGAAGAGCGCCACGAACAGCACGTCTACGGCGATCCACAGGGCCCAGCATTCCAGGCGCTTCTGCGCCATCCAGCATTGCGCCACCAGGCTGAAGGCGGTCAATCCGGCGTCCCACCAGGGACTGGCGGCATCGGTGTGGTTGGCCATCAGGTAACCGAGCGCGACGCTGCCGACCAGGCCCGCACCGAGCCCGTAGAGGCGCTGCGCGGCGTTCAGGCGGCTCACCGAGCGGCCGTCGTGGTCCTGCCCGCCGCGGGTCCACTGCCACCAGCCATAGAGCTGTAGCGCCGCGTAGACCATTTGCAGGAGCATGTCCGAATAAAGCTTCACCTCGAAGAATATCCAGGCGTAGAGCGCCACCATCACCAGGCCGATAGGCCAGCACCAGGGATTCTGGCGGACGGTCAGGTAGACGGCGATGGCGCCGAGCGAAGCGGCGAAGAGTTCAAGGGGTGACACGGAAGGCCCTCATGCGACGAGGACGCATTGTAGCGAATGTATCCGGCGCTTCGCGAAGACCAGGGCGGAGGGGACGGGCGCGGACAGATTTGTTCAGACGCCGGCTGGCAAGAATTCCAAGATTCCTGGCCGGCCGCTCTGGTAGCATGCCCGCCGGTTTCGACTTCGGCAGTGGGGGAACTGGTCGGGTTCTTCGGAGTCGTAAGGCCTTCATAAAAGACGGCGAGTGTATCGCCGAGAACAACGAAAGCTCGTTCGGGACAGTAGTAGAAGGGGGAGAAACATGGAGTGGTGGACTGCTTTCCAGGCGTTCATCCTGGGCGTCGTGGAGGGGCTGACCGAGTTCCTGCCGATTTCCAGCACCGGGCACCAGATCATCGTCGCCGACCTCATCGGCTTCGGCGGCGAACGCGCCAAGGCGTTCAACATCATCATCCAGCTGGCGGCGATCCTCGCTGTCGTCTGGGAATTTCGGGGAAAGATCTTTCAAGTCGTCCGTGACCTGCCGAGTCAGCGCCAGGCCCAGCGTTTCACCGCCAACCTGCTGATCGCGTTCTTCCCGGCGGTAGTCCTCGGCGTCCTGTTCGCCGACCTGATCCACGAGTGGCTGTTCAATCCGATCACCGTCGCCCTGGCGCTGGTGGTGGGCGGGGTGGTCATGCTCTGGGCCGAGCGCCGGAAGCATGTGATCCGCGCCGAACACGTCGACGACATGACCTGGAAGGACGCCCTGAAGATCGGCTGTGCCCAGTGCCTGGCGATGATCCCCGGCACCTCGCGGTCCGGCGCGACCATCATCGGCGGCCTGCTGTTCGGCCTTTCGCGCAAGGCGGCCACCGAGTTCTCGTTCTTCCTGGCGATGCCGACCATGGTCGGCGCGGCGGTCTATTCCGGATACGTGTACCGCGACCTGTTCCGCCCCGAGGACCTGCCGGTGTTCGCCGTCGGCTTCGTCACCTCGTTCGTCTTCGCCATGCTGGCGGTGCGTGCCTTGCTGAAGTTCATCGGCAACCACAGCTACGCGGCTTTCGCCTGGTATCGGATCGCCTTCGGCCTGCTGATCCTGGCGACCTGGCAATTCCACCTGATCGACTGGAGCACCGCCGGCGAGGTGTGAGGCCCGGGAACAGGCAAGAGGCGCGGCGCGAGCCGCGCCTTTTTTCGTCTGGCCGCCGCGGGTGGCTAGAATGCAGCGCGAAACGGGTAGCGAGCGAGTGGATGTGGATATGGAAAAGCCGGGCATGATCAGCCGCTGGTATGACGACAAGGGCTTCGGCTTCATCCTGCCGAAGACCGGCGGGGAAGAAGTCTTCCTGCATATCTCCGCGTTCCGCGGCGACCGCCGTCCCCGCCAGGGCGACCAGGTGTGGTTTCTCGCCAGCCAGGATGCCCAGGGCCGCCTGCGCGCCGAGAGGGCGCGGCTGGACGCGCTGACCATCGATCCGCCGACTGTCCGCCGTGGCGCCCAGGCGCCGGTGACGCGGGCCCAGGCGCGGCCGGCGCCGACTCCGCCGAGCGCGTTGCAGCGCCCGTTGGCGAAGCTGCTGGTCCTGCTGATCCTCTGCGTGCTGCCGGCCGCTGGCGCCTGGCGGATGTACCTGGACGGACAGGCCCTCTGGCCGCTGCTGGCCTATCCGCTGGCCAGCCTGCTCGCATTCGCCCTCTACTGGCGGGACAAGCGCAGCGCCGCACGCGGCGACTGGCGTACCCCGGAGGTCCGCCTGCACCTGTTCGAGCTGCTCGGCGGTTGGCCTGGCGCGCTGGTCGCGCAGCAGGTATTCCGCCACAAGACCCGCAAGCTCTCGTTCCAACTGGTGTTCTGGGGCATCGTCCTGCTGCACCAGTCGTTCTGGCTCGACAGCCTGCTCGGCGGGCGCCTGTCCGCCGCGCTGTTGCAGGGGATCGGCTGAACGGCGCGGCTCACTCGCGGGCGCGGCGGTAGGCCGGGCCGGTCTCGCCCGAGGGGCGTTGCAGGGCTTCCACGAGAAAGTCGATCAAGGCACGGATCGCCGGAATCTGGCTGCTGCGCGGCAGGTAGGCGGCCTGCATGGTGCTTTTCGGCAAGGTCCACTGCGGCAGGATGCGCACCAGGCTGCCATCGGCCAGTTCCCTGTCGCAGTAGCCTTCGGGCAGCAGGGTGACGCCGAGGCCGGCCACGGCGGCTTTCTTGCGCAGGACGAAGTCGTCGACGCCCAGGCGCGGTTCGCGTTCCAACTGGTAGCGGCTGCCATCCGGCCCGATCAGGGTCGCGTGGACCTTGCGGTCGTTATGAATAGCGCCGAGGAAGGGCAGGTCTTCGAGGTCTTCCGGATGTTCCAGGCGACGCCCGGCGATCAGCGACGGGGCGGCGAGGATCTGCGTGGTCGCCGGAGCCAGGCGCCGGCAGACCAGCGCAGGGTCCTCGTCGCCGAGTTCGCGCACGCGCAGTGCCACGTCCACCCCCTCGTTGAGCAGGTCGACCCGGCGGTTGGTCAGGAGGATTTCCAGCTGGACCTGCGGGTGTCGTTCGAGAAACCGCGGCAACAGGTCGGCCAGGTTGCTCGAAGCCATGGCCACCGGTGCGGAAAGGCGCAGCCGGCCACGCGGCTCGACGCTCAGCTCGGCGATCACCTGTTCGGCCATCTCCGCTTCCAGCAGCAGGTTGCGGCAGTGCTGCAGGTAGCGTTCGCCGACCTCCGTGAGCGCCAGCTTGCGTGTCGTGCGGTGCAGCAGGCGCACCTGAAGGCGCTCCTCCAGCTCGGCGATGCGCCGCGACAGGCGCGACTTGGGAATCCCCGTCTCGCGTCCGGCCGCGGCGAAGCCGCCGCATTCCACCACCTTGGCGAAGTAGTAGAGGTCGTTGAGGTCGTGGGGCATGCAGGCGCTCCGCTGGGGGAAAAACAGATTGTCCTATGTGTGGGACGAATAGTCATGTTTCTACCGACTAATCGTCGATTGGCCTTGCCGGTAGGATGCAAACCACTCGATCGCCACACTGCGATCCCCCACTTTCAGGAGCGAGACATGAAACTTTTGCATATCGATTCCAGCATCCTCGGCGACGCCTCCGCTTCCCGCCAACTGAGCGCCGAGCTGGTCCAGGCCTGGCGGCAGAACGAAGACGGGCTTGACGTCACCTACCGCGACCTGGCCGCCGACGCGGTGGCGCATTTCTCCGCCCTGACCCTGGCCGCCGGCAGCACCCCGGCGGAGCTGCGCGATGCCGCGCTGAAGCATGAAGTCGCGGTGGGTGAAGAAGTGCTGGAAGAGTTCCTCGCCGCCGACGTCGTGGTAATCGGCGCGCCGATGTACAACTTCACCATCTCCAGCCAGCTCAAGGCCTGGATCGATCGCATCGCGGTCGCCGGCAAGACCTTCCGCTACACCGAGAACGGCCCGGTTGGCCTGGCCGGCGACAAGAAAGTGGTGATCGTCTCCACCGCCGGTGGCGTGCATGCCGGCCAGCCGACCGGCGCGGCCCACGAAGGCTACCTGCGCACCGTGCTGGGTTTCTTCGGCATCACCGATATCGAAGTGGTTCGCGCCGAAGGCCTGGCCTATGGCGAGGAGCCCCGCGCCCAGGCCATCGCCGCCGCCCGCCGGCAGATCGCCGGGCAGTTCGCCGCGGCCTGATCCCCGCGTCATCGGAAAACCCCGCTTCGGCGGGGTTTTCGCGTTGTGCGCAGCGGCGCGCTGCGTGTAGATTGGCCGGACAATTACAAGCACAAGGAACCGGCCTGTGAGCGCGTGTTACTGCCGCAACTGCGGCGCCCGAGCGACCCGTCTCGTCGAGAACGGCATCTGCGAAGCCTGCAAGCGGCGCTCGGACATCAATCCGAAGAACGTCCTGATCGCCGCCGCCCTGATCGTCTACATCGGGGTGAACGTGGCTGCCTACATCAAGGACCACCCGCCCCGCGAGCTGACCGCCGAACAGCGCGAGAAGATCGCCGAGGGCCAGCGCCTGGCGACCCGCGCGGCGATGATGGCCGGCTACGTCGACTGAGTCGCGCTCCCCATAGGCCCTGCGCGTCCATGCCGGAATGAAAAAGCCCCGCGGATGCGGGGCTTTCGCGTTGCGCGACGGGGACTCAGACGATTACGCCCTGGCTGCGCAGGTAGTCGTCATAGCTGCCGCTGAAGTCGGTCACGCCGTTCTCGCCCAGCTCGATGATACGGGTAGCCAGTGAGGAAACGAATTCGCGGTCGTGGCTGACGAAGATCAGCGTGCCCGGATAGTTGTCCAGCGCCAGGTTCAGCGCCTCGATGGACTCCATGTCCAGGTGGTTGGTCGGCTCGTCCATCACCAGCACGTTGGGGCGCTTGAGGATCAGCCGGCCGAACAGCATGCGGCCCTGCTCGCCGCCGGAGATCACTTTCACCGACTTCTTGATCTCGTCGTTGGAGAACAGCATGCGGCCGAGGGTGCCGCGCACCAGTTGTTCGCCGCCCTGGGTCCACTGGGCCATCCAGTCGAACAGGCTCATGTCGTCGGCGAAGTCGTCGGCATGGTCCTGGGCGAAATAGCCGACGTCGGCGCTGTCGGTCCATTTCACCTCGCCGCCGTCCACCGGCAGGTCGCCGACCAGGCAGCGCAACAGGGTGGTCTTGCCGATGCCGTTGGGGCCGATGATGGCGACGCGCTCGCCGGCCTCGACCTGCAGGCTCAGGCCCTTGAACAGCGGCTTGCCGTCATAGCCCTTGCTGATGTTTTCCACGGTCACCGCCTGGCGGTGCAGCTTCTTGTATTGCTCGAAGCGGATGAACGGGCTGACCCGGCTGGACGGCTTGACCTCTTCCAACTGGATCTTGTCGATCTGCCGGGCGCGGCTGGTGGCCTGCTTGGCCTTGGAGGCGTTGGCCGAGAAGCGGCTGACGAAGGATTGCAGCTCGGCGATCTGCGCCTTCTTCTTGGCGTTGTCCGACAGCAGGCGCTCGCGGGCCTGTTCGGCGGCGGTCATGTACTCGTCGTAGTTGCCCGGGAACAGGCGCAGCTCGCCGTAGTCCAGGTCGGCCATGTGGGTGCAGACGCTGTTCAGGAAGTGGCGATCGTGGGAAATGATGATCATGGTGCTGTTGCGCGCGGTGAGCACGCCTTCCAGCCAGCGGATGGTGTTGATGTCCAGGTGGTTGGTCGGTTCGTCGAGCAGCAGCACGTCCGGGTCCGAGAACAGCGCCTGGGCCAGCAGTACGCGCAGCTTCCAGCCGGGAGCGACGGCGCTCATCGGGCCGAAGTGCTGCTCCAGCGGGATGCCCAGGCCGAGCAGCAGCTCGCCGGCGCGGGACTCGGCGGTGTAGCCGTCGAACTCGGCGAACTGGACTTCCAGCTCGGCCACCGCCATGCCATCTGCCTCGCTCATTTCCGGCAGGGAGTAGATGCGGTCGCGTTCGGCCTTCACCGCCCAGAGTTCCTCGTGGCCCATGATCACCGTATCGATGACGCTGAAGTCCTCGTAGGCGAACTGGTCCTGGCGCAGCTTGCCCAGGCGCACGTTGGGTTCCAGCATGACCTGGCCGGCGCTCGGCTCCAGGTCGTTGCCGAGGATCTTCATGAAGGTCGACTTGCCGCAACCGTTGGCGCCGATCAGGCCGTAGCGGTTGCCGTTGCCGAACTTGACGGAAACGTTCTCGAACAGCGGCTTGGCGCCGAACTGCATGGTGATATTCGCGGTGGAGATCAACTTCTTTACCTATAGAGGACTTACGCACGCCTGGACCATGGCGATACCGGTCTGCTACCGGTCTCGGCTTTCCGCTGCGCTCCATCTGGAGCATGGGGCGATCCTGCGGGCATTCGTGGAGTGCCGCAGCCAGCGTCATGACGTGGCTGTAGCGCGATGAAGGCGGGGTGTGATGCCTGGCATTCGGCGAATTGTCTCACAGGTGCGCCTGCCGTTGCATGACAGCGTACGCCGAAGCGGTTTTTCCCGCTGCCCGGCAGGTGGTAGAGTCCCGTCTTCCGCTTATCCGCAAAGGACTCCCCGATGAAGCCCGCTGTTCTCCCCGCGTTGTTGGTTCTGTCGCTGCTGGGTGGTTGCGGGGATTCATCGTCGGACGGAAAGGCCGCTTCCGGGCCGCTGGCGTTGCACTGCGGAGACTTCGGCAAACTCGAGGTGATCGACGGTTTCGCCAGTCTCAAGCTGCCCGACGGCAGCAGCGTCCAGTCGCTGGGCGGCGATGTCCGCAGCCTCGCCGATGGCCAGGCGCTGAGCGCGATTTCCTATAGCGACGGTTCGGTCCTGTACCGCCAGGCGGGCGACACGCCCGGCTACCTGTACACGCCGGCCAAGGGCCAGCGGCAGGCCTGCGAGACGCGCTGATCCGCGCCATCTACGCGCGGGTTTTCGCGGCCGCCGGGTTGATCTTAGCCACGCAGGCGCAGGCCGGCTGTCGCATCGCTCGTCGAGCCGCTAGAATCCCGCTCCCCATTCCCCGCAAGGCCCGCCAGCATGCCGCATCTCGTCATCGAAGCCACTGCCAACCTCCGCCTCGAAACGTCCCCCGGCGAACTGCTGGAGCAGGCCAATGCCGCGCTGTTCGCTTCCGGGCAATTCGGCGAGGCGGACATCAAGTCGCGCTTCGTCACCCTGGAGGCCTACCGGCAGGGAACCGCAGCGGTCGAGCGCGCCTACCTGCATGCCTGCCTGTCGATCCTCGACGGGCGCGACGCGGCGACCCGCCAGGCGCTGGGCGAGGTGCTCGGCGAGGTGCTCGCCGGAGCGGTGGCGGGCGGCGGCGAGGAGGGCGTGCAGGTCAGCGTCGAAGTGCGCGAGATGGAGCGCGCCAGCTACGCCAAGCGCGTCGTCGCCCGGCAGCGCTGAGAGACTGGCGCGCGCCTGGCTCAGATCCAGGCGTTCAGCGTCGCGCCGGCCTGCGTCGGGTCCTCTTGCCGTCCCGGCGCCTGGCCGTTCTGCATGGCGATCATCTCGCGCATGCGTTCGCCGATGCCTTTCTCCACCTGTTCGCGTTTCTCCGGCGGCATCGCGTCCAGTTCCTCCTCGGTCAGGCCGAGGCTCTTCAGGACCTGCTCGCGCATCCGCTCGGCGGGCGATTTCTGCATGTACTCCTTGAACTCGTCATAGGCCGACTTGCCTTCGCTGGCGCCGGCAGTGGCATTCGCCTGGTTCTGCTTCAGCGTCAGGTTCAGCTTCGCGAAACCCTCGTCCAGGGCCTGGCGGGCGGACTCCGTGGCGGGATCGGCGGCCTCGTTGCGCAATGGCGTGCCAAGGGCGGGGCGCGGTTTCAGCAGATCGCCGTTGCCGATCTCGGTGCTGGCTTGCCGCTGGTTGTTCGGGTAACGCGCAGACCAGCCGGAAAGGCTGGCGGGACCGATGCTGTTCATGACCTGCCTCCATGGAAATGAATGACCGCCGCTCCGTCGCAAGGGCCGTGCCAGGTCGCCGAACCCCGCGCCAGAGGGCTCGGTGCATGGCGCAGGGCGGGGCGGAGGCAAGCGCTTGCCGCGAACGGCAACGGCGTTCCTCGGTTAGAATGTCCAGCTTGTGCAGCAGGTTGCGAAGAGAGCCATGACCGACACTTCCGACGATCGAACCGGAGATGCCTCCGGCCTGTCGAAGCGCCAGGCATTCCATCGGCAGCACCGGCAACGGGCGGAGGAAGAGGCGCGGCGCCTGCTCGACGCCCGCGCCGAACAGGGCGGCCGCTGGCTGGACTGGGTCGCGGGCCAGCTCTACCTCCTGCGTCCGCCGGAATACGCGGCCATGGTGCGTCGCGAACTGCAGCGCCTGAGCGGCGACTGAAGCTGGCGAATTTGTCAGCGCGGATTGCAGTTTCGCCAGGAAACCCATGCCACTGGTAAGGTGGCGATCCCAGAAGATCAGAGGAGGCGGTATGCCTTTGAAGCAGTTTTCCAGTGCACTCGTTCTCGCGGCCCTGCTCGCCGGTTGCAGCAGCAACGGCGACAGCCCGTCCACCGAAGGCGCCAGCGTAGCCAC
The DNA here is from genome assembly GCF_050433085.1 of Pseudomonas sp. RC10-4-2. Classification (NCBI taxonomy): domain Bacteria; kingdom Pseudomonadati; phylum Pseudomonadota; class Gammaproteobacteria; order Pseudomonadales; family Pseudomonadaceae; genus Pseudomonas; species Pseudomonas sp. RC10-4-2. Next base: position 660,443 of record NZ_JBNPXX010000003.1, on the reverse strand, counting down.
CGGCAGCGCCAGCGCGCCCGCGGCCACCCCGGCAGCGGACGGCCGTTGCGATGCCAATGCGGTGCAGGCCTATGTCGGCAAGCAGGCTTCCGCGGCCATCGTCGAGGAGGCCCGCCGCGCCGCCGGAGCGGAAGTCGCCCGGGCGCTGCGCCCGCACGATGCGGTGACCATGGACTACAACCCGCGCCGGCTGAACATCGATGTCGACGACACGCTGGTGATCAAGCGCCTGTCCTGCGGCTGACCGCCCAGCCCCGAATACGAAGAAGCCCCGCATCGCGGGGCTTTCTCTTGGCCGTTCGACGAGGCCTCAGATGGCGGTACTGCGTAGGGCGGCGTTGGACTGGCTGACGGCGGTTTGCGGTTTTTCCTCGAGAATTGCCTGACGCTTGGCCTGGTATTCCTCGAACGACAGGCTGCGCCGGGCCAGGTCCTCCAGCGCCAGTTGCCTGACCTCGTCGCTGCTGTACGGGCGAGAGGGGTTGTAGTCGCTGGCGCAGCCGGCGAGGGCGAGGGAGAACAACAGTACGCTGATGAGTGCCTTGGCCATGACCGGCTCCTGGATTCGCTTTCCTGGGGGAATGGTCGAAAGGCTAACAACCGCGCCGCTGCGCTAGAAATCATCCTGCTCGATAGTGCTTATTCGTTCGGCTGAACGCGGGAAGAAGCGCTGCCGGCGGCGCCAGCCGGGCCGTGGGGTGGACGACGCGATTGGCGCCGCCCGCCGGCATGTCCCGCGCTCGGCCGGGAGAACAAGCGGCAGGCCGCTGGGGCCTGCTCAGGCGGCGACTTGCGCAGGCTTGCCCAGCAGGCGGTCGACCAGGCTGCAGGCGGCGAGAGTGGCGACCGAGGGGATCAACCAGGCCAGGCCCTGTTCGGCCAGCGGCAGGTGCAGCAGCCATTGCGGGAAGTCCTGGCCCAGGCCCGCCGCCTTCAGGGCATCGAGCACGCCGAACGCCAGGGAAACCAGCATCACCGGGGCGAGGATGCGCGTCGCCGAATGCCAGAGGCCGATGCAGAAGCTCAGCGCCACCAGCACGATGCACGGCGGATAGATCGCGGTGAGCACCGGGATCGAGACCTGGATCAGCTTGGTCAGGCCGAGGTTGGAAACGATGAAGGAGAACCCTGCCAGGATGATCACCAGGCTGCGGTAGGACAGCGGCAGGCGCTGGCAGAAGTACTCGGCGCAGGCGCAGGTCAGGCCGACCGCGGTGACCAGGCAGGCCAGCGCGATAAGTCCCGCCAGGAACGAGCTGCCGAGGCTGCCGAAGGTATGTTGCACGTAGGCATGCAGGACCGCCGCGCCGTTGCTGGCGTCGGCGGCGATGGCATGGCTGCCGGCGCCGAGCCGGAACAGGCTGACGTAGACCAGCACTAGGCCGACACCGGCGATCAGCCCGGCGACGATGGCATAGCGGGTGATCAGCCGCGGCGACTGCACGCCGCGGGAACGGATGGCGTTGACGATGACGATGCCGAAGACCAGCGCGGCGAGGGTGTCCATGGTCAGGTAGCCGTTGACGAAACCCTGGGAGAACGCGGCCTGGGTGTACTCCGGCTGGGCCGTGCCGATCGGGCCGGCGGGCCAGAGGAAGGCAGCGACGCCGAGAATCGCCAGGGCGAGGATCTTCAGCGGGGCGAGGAAGCGTCCGACGGTGTCCAGCAGGCGACCGGGGTAGAGGGAGATGGCCAGGGCGAGGAGGAAGTACGCCAGGCTGTAGACGAACAGCGCCGTGCCGCTCTCGCCGAGCAGCGGCACCACGCCGACCTCGAAGGACACCGTGGCGGTGCGCGGAATGGCGAACAGCGGGCCGACCGCCAGGTAGCAGACCGCCGCCAGCAGGCCGCCGGCATACCTGCCGATCGGATGGCTGAGGGCGTCGACCGAACCGCCGACCTTGGCCAGGGCGATCACGGTGATCACCGGCAGCCCCACCGCGGTGATCAGGAAGCCCAGCGCCGCCAGCCACACATGGGGGCCGGACTGCAAGCCGACGATGGGCGGGAAGATGATGTTGCCGGCCCCGACGAACAGGGCAAAGGTCATAAAACCAAGCGCCAGGATGTCCCGGCCTTTCAAAGCGTTCATGCTGGAGAGGTACCGCGCTGCTCGAGGAAATTCACAGAAGGGTTTCCCGGGGGGTAGGGGAAACGGCACTCATCTGGATGGGACGAGCAGGGGAGGCGGCCGCCGTCCTTGTGGGAACCGGGCCGTAAGCTTGGCATGCTAACGAAAATGCCGTGGTCGCGGGATAGACATTGGTCTGGCTGTCCTTTTGTTGAAAAACGACGTCGCAATCAGAACAGTCCGTAGGCACCGGCGCCGGAGCGCTCCGCATTCCTTGCCGCTTGCTGTCTTCCGCCTGCGTCGGCGGCGCCATACGGGGGTATGACGGCGAACCCGGAAAACGCCCGGAAAGCTTCCCGCGAACTTTTTGAAATCCGGCTGAAAGCCCCGGAATACAAGGGCTGCGGCGCTTCCGAAGGGTTACGTTTTCTGTAGGTATTCTTCACGAAAGATTGACGGATCGCCGAGCAGACTGCCGCCGTCGTCGAGTGCTGCCAGGGGCAACGCTGCGCACGGCAACCCGTAAGTCAGTGAAGATCCGTGCCCATGTCGAAAGCCCGCGCCGTCCGTCCCGAACTGCTGACCCTGCTGGTCAGCCTCGCCTTCCTGCTGTTCTACAACCTGCCGCTGTGGCAACGCCTGCTGGCGATCACCCCGGGGGGCTGGCAGGGCCTCGGCATGATGCTGGCGGTCGGCCTGATGATCGCCGCGATCTTCAACCTGGCGCTGACCCTGCTGGCGTTCCGCTGGCTGCTCAAGCCGGCGCTGACCCTGCTGATCCTGGCGGCCGCCGGTACCACCTACTTCATGACCCAGTACGGCGTGCTGATGGACGTCGGCATGCTGCGCAACGTCATGCAGACCAACCCGGCCGAGGTCGCCGACCTGCTTTCGCCGAAGCTCGCCGTCTACCTGGTGTTGCTTGGTGCGCTGCCGGTCTGGCTGCTGTGGCGCACCCCGGTGCGCTACCGGCCGTGGCCACGCGAGCTGCTGAGCAAGCTGCTGGTGGCGCTCGCCTGCCTGGCCCTGCTCGCCGGGGTGGCGCTGGCCAATTACCAGGGGCTGTCCTCGCTGTTCCGCAACAACAAGGAACTGCGCCTGCAGGTCACCCCGAGCAACCTGGTCGGCGCCGCCATCGGCTACGCCAAGGGCCAGGCCCAGGCCGCCAGCCAGCCGCTGCGGCCGATCGCCGTCGATGCCCGGCGCGCCGCCCTGTGGCAGGGCCATGCGCGCAAGTCGCTGACCGTGCTGGTGGTGGGCGAGAGCGCGCGGGCACAGAACTTCGGCCTCAACGGCTACGCTCGCGAGACCAACCCGCGGCTGAAGGCCGAGGAGGGCCTGATCAACTTCTCCAACGTGCACTCCTGCGGTACCGAGACCGCGGTGTCGGTGCCCTGCATGTTCTCCAACCTGGGCCGCGCGGACTACAGCGACGCTCGCGCGCGCACCCAGGAAGGCCTTCTCGATGTGTTGCAGCGCGCAGGCCTGCGGGTCCTGTGGCGGGACAACCAGTCCGGCTGCAAGGGCACCTGCGACCGCGTCGCCTTCCAGGACCTGAGCGAGAGCAAGGATCCGGCCCTGTGCGCCGGCGGCGAGTGCCATGACGAGATCCTCCTGCGCGACTTGCAGGCCTTCATCGACGGGCTGCAACAGGACACCGTGCTGGTCCTGCACCAGATGGGCAGCCACGGCCCGGCCTACTTCAAGCGCTATCCCAGGGAGTACGAGAAGTTCACCCCGGTCTGCGCCAGCAACGACTTCAGCGCCTGCTCGCGGGACAGCATCATCAACGGCTACGACAACACCCTGCTGTACACCGACCACGTGCTGGCCAGCCTGATCGACCTGCTGCGCAAGAACGAAGAGCGCATCGATACCGGCATGCTCTACCTCTCCGACCATGGCGAGTCGCTCGGCGAGTACAACCTCTACCTGCATGGCACGCCTTACCTGCTGGCGCCGGACCAGCAGAAGCACGTCGGCATGCTGGCCTGGTTCTCGCCCGGCTACCAGAGCGCCTTCGGCCTCGACAGTAGCTGCCTGCGCCAGCGCAGCAACGAGGAGCTGTCCCAGGACAACCTGTTCCACTCGATGCTCGGCCTGCTGGAAGTGCGCACCGGCGCTTACGATCCCGGCCTCGACCTGTTCGCCCCGTGCCGTGCGCCGGAGGTCCTGCAGGCGCTCAAGGCCGACGGCGGACGGGCGCTGTACTCCGAGGAAGCGTCTGGCCAGGAGCCGCCGGCTTCCTGATACGACTCGGCGAAAGGACTATTTCCTTCGCCTCGCGGAAGGGTAAGGTTCAGCCTCGGAACCCGCGAGGACGCCCATGGATCGCCACGCCCAACACCACCCCAGGAGCCGCGCCTGCGTGCTGCCCAACGGCCTGCGCCTGCACCTGGCGCATGATCCGGCGGCATCGCGCGCCGCTGCCTGGCTGCGGGTGGCGGCGGGCAGCCACGACGAGCCGAGCGCGCATCCCGGCCTGGCCCACTTCCTCGAGCACCTGTCGTTTCTCGGTGGCGCGGCGTTTCCCGGCGACGAGCGCCTGATGCCGTGGTTGCAGGTGCGCGGCGGCCAGGTCAACGCCAGCACCCGGGGCAGGACCACCGACTATTTCTTCGAGGTGACGGCGGAGCACCTTGGCGCCGGTCTGGCACGGCTGATCGACATGCTCGCCCGCCCCTTGCTGGACATCGATGCGCAACGGCGCGAGCGCGAAGTACTCGAGGCCGAATACCTGGCGCGCTCGGCCGACGAGCAGACCCTGATCGACGCGGCGCTGGCCCTCGGCCTGCCCGCCGGACACCCCCTGCGGCGTTTCGCTGCCGGGCGCCGCGACAGCCTGGCCCTGGAGAACGATGCGTTCCAGCGGGCCCTGCGCGAATTCCATGCCGCCCACTATCACGCCGGCAATTGCCAGCTATGGCTGCAAGGGCCGCAGGCACTGGACGAGCTGGAGAGGCTGGCGCAGCGTGCCTGCGCCGACCTGCCGGGGCGCGCGCCAGGCGCGAGTCCGCCGCCGCCGCCGTTGCTGCCCTTCGCCGGCGAAGCGCTGGCGCTGCGCCTGCCGGGACCGCCGCGGCTGGTGCTGGGCTTTGCCCTCGACGCTTTGCGGGAGGCCGACGAACAGACCCTGCAGGCGTTCGCCGAATTGCTCGGCGATCGCTCGCCGGGCGGGTTGCTGGCGGCACTCGGCGAACAGGGCCTGGGCGAATCGGCGGCGCTGCGGGTGGTTCATCGGGACGCGCGGCAGGCGCTCCTGGCGTTGACCTTCGAACTGTTCGACGGCAGCGCGGCGGCGGCGCTGGAGGCGGCCTTTTTCGACTGGCTGGGCGACCTGCGCGACGATGCCGCCAGCCTGCTGGCGGCGCGCCGGCCGTTGCTGGCGGAGCCCACTGCACCGCTGGAGCGACTACGCCAGCGCGTTCTTGGCCTGCCAGCGGAGATTCGCCCGGCCTGCCTGGACGCGCTGCGCGCCGACCGTTGCCTGCGGCTGCACCTGGACAGCGAACTCGACGGTGCCGAAGCGCGCTGGTCGGCGGGCTTCCGCCTGAGTGTGGCGCCGGTTGCCGCAGCGCCGCCGCTGGCCGCGCAGCGGCATGCCTGGCGCTTCGAACTGCCGTTGCCGCCCAGTGCCGCCGCCGAGGGCGCGCTGTTCCTGCGCTGGCGCTTTCCCGGTGTGCCCGCACGGTCACGCTTCCTGGCGCTGCGCCAGGCGTTGCGTCCGCTGTGCGGCCAGGCGCGCCTGGGGGGAGTGGAGATGGGCCTGGAGGCGCTCGGCGAAGACTGGTCGCTGAGCCTGCTCGGTCCGCGCGATCGCCTCGAGGCCGCCGTGCGCCCGGCCCTGGCCCGGCTCCTCGCGGCGCCGCCCGACTGGCGCGCAAACGGCGAGCGTCTGTCCTCCGCCGAGCGGCGCTGCAGCGCCACTGGCCTGCCGATCCGGCAGTTGCTGGACGCCTTGCCCGGCCTACTCGGCGAGCCGCTGGCGGAGGTCGACGACTGGCGGCGGACCCGCTGGGACGCCTTGGTCATGCAGGCCGCGATGCCAGATCCCCGATGGATGCCCGGCCAGGCTGCCGGCGAGCGCCTGGAGCCTCTGCCGCCGAGGCCCGGACGGCATCGCCGCGAACTGGCCATGGACGGCGAGTCGGCGTTGCTGCTGTTCTGTCCGCTGCCCACGCAGGAGGTGCCGATGGAGGCGGCCTGGCGCTTGCTGGCGCGCCTGCACGAACCGGCCTTCCAGCGGCGCCTGCGCGACGAGCTGCAACTGGGCTACGCGTTGTTCTGCGGCTTCCGCGAGGTCGGCGCCCGGCGCGGCCTGCTGTTCGCCGCGCAATCCCCGCGTGCCTGCCCGGAACGCCTGCTGGAGCATATGGAGACCTTCCTCCAGCGCTCCGTCGAGGCGCTCGCGCAACTGCCGGCGCAACGCCTGGCCGGCCTGCGCGAAGCCCTCGCCGACGACCTGCGCCGAGCGCCGGGTAGCTTCGCCGAGCGAGCACGGCGCGCCTGGGCGGAGCACCTTGGCGGTGGCGCCGGTCGCTCCCGGCTGCTCGCCGAGGCCGCCCTCGGCCTGAGCGGCGACGACCTGCTCGCGGCCCAGGCCCGGTTGCTGGAGGCGCGCGGCGGCTGGTGGGTGCTTTCCAGCCGGCGCTGAAGCGAGCCACGCGGTAACTCGACGACAGCCTTGCCGGCGTCACTGCGGCGTTAGGTCGAAAGCCGCGCTGCTTCGGTGGCGCTCCCGCCGCGACCAAGGTTGCGCTACCGCCGGAGGAGCGCTGCCCGCGCCTTGCGCAGCGGCACGCGCGCCCACCATGAAGAAGCGTCGAAGCAGGCCCAAGGAAGCGTATGGCCGGGCTTTCCCGGTTTCGATAATCGGCTCCGCCACGACCGGCCCGGTCGTTTCACCTCGCGGAGTGCGCCATGAACAAGAACAACACCGCCGTTCGCCGAATCCTGCCGCTGACCCTGGCCTCGCTGGGTGCCCTGGGCGGCCTGCAACCGGCCGCCGCCGACATCCTGCTGTACGACAAGGACGAGACCACCTTTTCCACCGACGGCTACTTCAACGCCTTCTACGTCAACAGCGACGTCGACCGCCAGGGCGAGACCTACGATCGCCGCCAGTCGCGGGTGAAGATGGGATTCCTGCCGAACTACATCGGCTTCAACTTCGGCAGGAAGGTCGACGAGCTGAGCCTCGGTGGTCGCGCTTCCTTCTGGGTGACCATCAACGACAGCGAGACCGACGGCACCGATACCGCCATCGACGTCCGTCAGTTCTACGGCACGGTCGCCGGCGACTGGGGCGAGGTGCTGATCGGCAAGGACTTCGGCCTGTTCTCGCGCTCGAACATCTTCCTCGACGAACTGCTGGCCGGTTTCGGCAACCCCAGCGACACCCTCGGCCTGGTGGACGGCAAGGGCGTCTCCTTCGGCAACATCGGCACCGGCTATCCGTATCCGTTCCCCACCTCGCAGATCACCTACCGCAACAACAACCTGCTGCCCGGCCTGCGCATCGCCGTGGGCATCCTCGACCCGATCGACTCCAACCAGATCGACAAAGATGCCAGCGACGGCCTCGACGACAAGGCCTACCAGGACAACCCGCGCTACGAGAGCGAGGTCAGCTACCAGTTCGACCTGGCCGGGGCGCAGGTCTACAGCTGGATCAACGGCGGCTACCAGACTTCGAAGAACACCAGCGACAGCGTCGACAGCGTGACTTCCAAGGGGGTCGGCTATGGCTTGCAGGTGAAGATGGGCGGTTTCTCCGTGACCGGTTCGGGGTTCACCGCCAAGGGCATCAATCCCTTCTTCACCAACAACGCCGGCGAAGCCGCGCTGCGCGAGGTGGACAGCCGCGGCGCATTGCTGCAGGGCTCGTATTCATGGGGCAAGAACCGCCTGGCGCTGTCCTACGGCAAGACCGTCGACGACGGCAACGGCCTGGGTTCCGCGGCCGACTACGAGAGTCGCGGCATCGCCTATTTCCGCACGATCAACGACAACCTCAAGCTGGTCGCCGAGCTGAACCGCTACCGGATCGAGGGGCGCGACGGTGCCGCGCTCGACGAGGACACCGACACCGTGGCCCTCGGCGCCGTACTGAACTGGTGATACCGCTACTTTCGAAGGACCCCGCCGCGACCCAAGTAGGATAGGGGCCGCGGCGGCGCCCTTCGTAGAATGCTGGCGAGGCGGAACGACGGGGGAGCGGGCATGTACGAAGGGCAGGGGGAAGGGGTCAGCAGGGGCATGTCCAGCGCGCGCGACGTCGAAGTGGTGGCCCAGGACCTGGCGCGCCAGCTTATCCATCCGCACCTGGGCTTCGTGCTGTTCTTCTGTTCCGCGGAATACGACCTGCCGGCCCTTGCCGAGATGCTCGAACGCTACTTCGGCGGCATCGACCTGGTCGGCTGCACCACAGCCGGCGAGATCACTCCGGCGGGCTACGGGCGCGGCTGCGTCAGCGCGGTGGGCTTCGACGTGCGCAGCTTCGCCATCAGCAGCGCGCTGATCGACGAAATGGAGCGCTTCAGCCTGCTGGACGCGCAGCAGATGGTCGAGACCCTGGTGGCCGGCTGTCGCCGCGGCGGCCTGGCGCCGATCAAGGACCACAGCTTCGCCCTGACCTTGCTCGACGGCCTGTCCAGCCGCGAAGAGGTGGTGCTCGCCGCGCTTGGCGCGGCGCTCGGCGCGATCCCGCACTTCGGTGGCTCGGCCGGCGACGACCGCCACCTGACCCACACCCATGTCTACCACCAGGGCCAGTTCCATACCGGGGCGGCAGTGGTGGTGCTGGTCAACACCTGGCTGGACTTCGAGGTCTTCACCACCCATCACGTGGTGCCGCGCGCCGAAAAGTTGGTGGTGACCCGCGCCGACAGCGGCAGCCGGCGGGTCCACGAACTCAACGCCGAGCCGGCGGCGCTGGAATACGCCCGGCTGGTCGGGGTGGCACCGCAGGCGCTGGATTTCGCCCTGTTCTCCGCGCATCCGCTGGCGGTGCGGGTCGACGAACGCTATTACGTGCGCTCGATCCAGCAGGCCAACGAGGACCTGAGCCTGACGTTCTACTGTGCGGTGGAGAACGGCATCGTTCTCACCGCGATGAGCACCGGCCCGCTGTTGCCCAACCTGGAGGCGCAGTTCCGCCGCCTCCACGAGCGCCTCGGACCGCCGTTGCTGACCATCGGTTGCGACTGCTTCCTGCGGCGCCTGGAGCTGGAGGTCGGCGGTGACACGCAAGCTACCGCCGCGTTTCTCCGCAGCCAGCAGGTGATCGGCTTCAACACCTACGGAGAGCAATTCAATGGCATGCATATCAACCAGACCTTCACCGGGGTCGCCATTGGCCGACCCCGCGGAGGTGTCCGTCGCTGAGCTGCAGGCGCGGGTCGTCGCCCTCGAAGAAGAGCGGCACAAGTTGCAGCGGATCAACCAGGCGCTGATCGGACGCATCGAGTCGAGCGCCGCGCAGAGCGACGAGGCCTACGGCGCCTTCCAGTATTCCGTGGTGCTGGCCGAGCAGGTCCGCGAGCGCACCGACGCGCTGAGCCAGACGATGCTCGAACTGAAGGCCAGCAACCAGTTGCTCAGCGACGCTCGCCTGCGTGCCGAGACCGCCCACCAGCATCTGCTCGACGCCATCGAAAGCATCTCCGACGCCTTCGTCCTGTTCGATCCGCAGCAACGCATCGTGTTGTTCAACGAGCGCTTCCGCGCGCTGTGGATCGACAGCCGGGCGCGGATCGGCCCTGGCATGCGCCGCGCCGAACTGCACCGGCTGGCGCGTAGCGGCGGGCTGATCGTCGAGGAACAGCGCGGCGGCGACCAGCAGACCCTGTACCGCCTGCGCGACGAGCGCTGGCTGCGGATGAGCGAGCGACCGACCCGCGACGGCGGGCTGGCGGTGCTCTACAGCGACGTCACCGAGATCAAGCTCAGCGAGACCGCGCGCCGCGAGCAGGCGCTGGCGCAGAAGTCGCACCTGTTACAGCGGGCGGTGGACAATCTCTCCCAGGGCGTGGCGATGGTCGGTGCCGACGGCGTGCTGGAGTTGTGGAACCGGCGCTTCCTGGAGCTCTGCGGGCTGGCGCCGATCGCCGGGCACCGGGCCTTCGCCGAAGTCATGGCGGAGAGCGAATTGCCGTTGCTCACGCCGCGCAGCCAGGACTCCCAGGGGAGTCCGCTGAGCGCCCGCGAGCAGCGCCTGTTCGATGGCCGGGTGCTGGAGATCCGTACCCATGCGCTGCCCACCGGCGGCTTCGTCAACACCTTCACCGACATCACCGAACGCTATCGCCACGCCGAGGCGTTGCGTGCCAGCGAGCGCTGGATCCGCCTGATCACCGACCAGGTGCCGGCGCTGATCGCCTATCTCAGCGACGAACTGGTCTACGAATTCACCAACAAGGTCTACGAGGAGTGGTACCGCTGGCCCAGCGGCTCGATGCTCGGCCGCTGCCTGCGCGACGTGCATGGCGCCGAGCACTGCCGGCGCCTGGAGCCGTACTTCGAGCGGGCCCTGGCCGGCGAAAGCGTGACCTTCGAGATCGCCGAGACCGCGTTGTCCGGCGAGGAGCGCTACATGCAGCGCTCCTACGTGCCGAACCGCCAGGCCGACGGCCGGGTCGCCGGGCTGTTCGTGCTGATTCGGGATATCACCGAGCGCCGGCGGACCGCCGAGGCGCTGCACCAGGCCTACCAGAACCTCGAACAGCGGGTGCGCGAGCGGACCGCCGAGCTGACCACCCTCAACGACCAGTTCAAGCGCGAGATCCACGAGCGCAGCCAGGTCGAGGCGCGCCTGCGCGAAGCCAAGCGCGAGGCGGAACAGGCCAACCTGTCGAAGACCAAGTTCCTCGCGGCGGTCAGCCACGACCTGCTGCAACCGCTGAACGCCGCGCGGCTGTTCACCAGCGCCTTGCAGGAGCGCGGCAGCGCGACGCGGGACAACGAGGCGCTGGTGAACAACATCAGCCATTCGCTGGAGGACGTGGAGAACCTGCTCGGCACCCTGGTGGACATTTCCAAGCTGGACGCCGGCGTGATCACCCCGGACATCGCCCCGTTCGAGCTTGGCGAACTGCTCGGCAACCTGGCCGCGGAGTACCGCCAGGTAGCCGCCAGCGAAGGGCTACGCCTGGACTTCGTGGCCTGCGGGGCGCTGGTCCGCAGCGACCAGCAACTGCTCGCGCGAATCCTCCGCAACCTGCTTTCCAACGCCATCCGCTATACCCCGCGAGGGCGCGTGCTGCTGGGTTGCCGCCGGCATCGGCAGCGCCTGTCGATCGAGGTCTGGGACACCGGGGTGGGCATCGCCGCCGACAAGCTCGGCGAGATTTTCCAGGAATTCAAGCGCGGCGAGTCACAGCGTTGTCACCAGGACCGCGGGCTCGGCCTGGGATTGGCGATCGTCGACAAGATCGCCCGCATGCTCGGCCACCGGGTCCGGGTCGGCTCGCTGCCGGGCAAGGGCTCATGCTTCGCCATCGAGGTACCGCTGGCCCGCCATGCCCCGCGCAGTCGCGCCGAGCCGCTGGCCAGCGCGGACGACCTGCGCGAGCGCCTGCGTGGTTCGCGGGTGTGGGTGCTGGACAACGATGCGGCGATCTGCGCAGGCATGCGCACGTTGCTCGAAGCCTGGGGCTGCCGGGTAGTGACGGCGCTGTCGGAGGAAGACCTGGCGCGACAGGTCGACAACTACCATGCCGAGGCCGACCTGCTGATCGTCGACTATCACCTCGACGACCAGCGCAACGGCGTCGACGCGGTCGCCGCGATCAACGCCCGGCGCGGCTCGCCGCTGCCGGCGCTGATGATCACCGCCAACTACAGCAACGAGCTCAAGCAGCAGGTCCGCGAGCTTGGCCATACCCTGATGCACAAGCCGGTGCGGCCGATGAAGCTGAAGACCGCGCTCTGCCACTTGCTGGAGCGCGAAGCCTCGGTCTGATTCAGGCGCCTTCGCGCGCCGCGCGGCCCAGGCGCGGGGCGAGGATCAGGGCGATCCCGCCGAGCACCGCCAGGGTCGCCGGCGGCAATCGCGGGGCGAGCGGCTCGCCGAGCAGCAGGGCGCCGCAGAGGGCGGCGAGCACCGGCACGCTGAGCTGCACCGAGGCGCCCTGGATCGCCGTCAGCCCCGGCAGTGCGCTGTACCAGACGGCGTAGCCGAGGCCGGAGGCGAGGGCGCCGGAAAGCAGGGCATAGGCCAGCCCGGCGCCGTCCAGCCGCAACTGTCCGTGGAATGCCAGGAGCAGCAGGGCGGCGAAGGCAAGGGCACGCAGGAAGTTGCCCGCGCTGACCGCCAGCGGATCGCCGCCGCCGCGGCCGAGCAGGGTATAGAGGCCCCAGGCGAGGCCGGACAGGAGCATCAGCAGGGCACCGCCCAGCGGCGGCGCGCTGGCTCCGGGGAGCAACAGGAACAGCAGGCCGCCCAGGGCCAGCAGGAAACCGAGCAGCGCCTGTCCGCCCAGCCGTTCGCCGCGCAGCAGGCCGGCCAGCAGCAGGGTGACCTGTACCGCGCCGAATAGCAGCAGCGCTCCGGTGCCGGCGTCCAGCTGCACGTAGGCGTAGGAGAACGCGGCCGCGTAGACGAACAGCGCCGCCGCCCCGCGCCAGCCGCCGCGCGCGGGCGTGGCCGGGCGCCGGCGCAGATGCAGCAGGACGGCGAGCATGAGGGCGCCGGAGAAGAGACGCAGGGCGGTGAAACTGACCGCGTCGATGGCGGTGTCCTTCAGCGCCGCGCGGCAGAGCAGCGAATTGCCGGCGAAGGCCAGCATCGCCAGGACAGTGAGCAGCAGGGTACGGCGGTCGGGCATCGGCGGGTCTCAGCGGCGCAGGTAGGCGGCGAAGTCGATGTCGCCGGCGCTGAGGATCGCCTGGACCCGGTTGTGTACCTTGAGCTTGCGCAGGATCGCCGAGACGTGCGCCTTCACCGTGGTCTCGGCGATGTCCAGGTTGTAGGCGATCTGCTTGTTCGACTCGCCCCTGGTCATCCGCTCCAGCACCAGCAGCTGCTTGCGGGTCAGGGCCTGGAGCAGTTCCGGGGAGATGCCGTGTTCTTCGTGGCCGCTGCGTCGCGGCGAACTCTTCTGGGTGCGGATCACGTCCGAGGGCAGGTAGACGTTGCCGTTGAGGATCTGCTCGATGGCTTCGGTCATCTGCGCGCGTGGCGAGGACTTGGTGATGAAGCCCACCGCGCCGTAGGTGATGGCCTGTAGCACCACCTGCTTGTCCTGCTCGGCGGAGACGATAACCACGGGAATGGTCGGGGCCTCGTTGCGCAGGTTCATCAGGCCGTTGAGGCCGTGCATGCCGGGCATGTTCAGGTCGAGCAGGATCAGGTCGAGGTCGTCGTGTTCCTGGGTCAGGCCCAGGGCGCTGTCGAGGTCGGCGGTTTCCATCACTTCGCTGCCGGGGAATCCGTCGGCGATGACATTGTGGATGGCCTCGCGGAACAGCGGGTGGTCGTCGGCGATCAGGATCTTGTACATGGCCTGCACCTCGTTATTGTCGTTATGGGCGGCTGGTGGCGGCTCGGGGCACGCGGGCGGATGCGAATGCGCTCACGGTAGCAGTCGTGGGCGCGATAGCCCAGCGGGTGGGCGTTCCGCCGCGCGCTGCCGGGGACGCGTCGCGGACGGTCGGCAGCCGGGTAGGCGGAGAAGGCGAACTCGGTACTGCGGCGGGACCGCCGCAGGGTAGTCGGGCGCTACGCGGGACAAGGCAAGGCGGGGCATGGCGGCTTCTCGTCGGTTCTTCTTGTATGCGTCATTACAGGGCAGGCGCGCTGCTTTGGAAATTCGACGTCCGGAGGGGTGAACCAGTACCAAAGTAGCAGAACCAGGCGCTTGCGCAGCGCTCCTGCTGCATCGGCGGCGCCCGCAAGGGCGGCTGGAGGCGGGTGGCCGCGCAAAAGTAGCGGCCCGGCAGTACCAAGGTAGTAGCACGCCGTGGCTCCGCGCGTCCTAGCATGTCTCGATAACGACAATGGACAGGAGTCGCCGCCATGCGCATCGCCGTCACCCTGGTGTTGCCCATCCTGCTGATCCTCAGCCTGCTCGGGGTCGATTTCCTCTATTCCCGCCACCTCGGCCAGGAAAGACCTGCCGCCTGCGCCGTCGGACAGGCCTGTCGGATCGCCCCCTGAGCCACGCCATGGATGACCTGCGACCCGCCGGCCCGGCGGAGTACCGCTGGCTGCTCGCCGTGCAGGAGCGCGAGCGGCGCTTGCTGGCCCAGGCGATGCATGACGATATCGGCCAGTACCTGACGGGCATCCGCACCCAACTGTTGTTGCTGCGCTGCACGGCAGGCGACGGGCAGCCGGCGCTGGCACGCCTGGAGCGCTACTGCCAGGGGCTGGACGACAGCTTCCGCGCGCTGCTGCGCGGTCTACCGCCGCCGGCCCTGCAACGCCAGTCGCTGGACGAGGCGCTGCGCGCCTGCGTGGCGGACTGGCAGGAAGGCCAGGGCATCGCCTGCGAGCTGCGCCTGGGCGGTCCGCTGCCGCCCCTGGATGCGGCGGCCGGGACCCATCTCTACCGCCTGTTGCAGGAGGCGCTGAACAACGTCGCCCGGCATGCCGGCGCCAGCCGCGTGCGGATCCGCCTGCAATGCCGTGGCGGCTTTCTCTACCTGAGCGTACGCGACGACGGTCGCGGCTGCGCGGCGGACCCGGCACCCGGCTTCGGCCTGGACTCGATGCGCCAGCGCGCGCGCTGCCTGGGCGCTGAACTGAGCCTGCGCAGCCGTCCCGGACAGGGCCTGGCGTTGCGCCTGCGGATGCCGCTGGAACGCGACGACTGAGAGGAGAGGACGATGAAGATCCTGCTGGTGGACGATCATTTCGTGGTCCGCGAAGGGCTGGCCGCGCTGTTGCGCGGGCTGCTCCCCGACGTGGAGGTGAACGAGGCCGGCGACGGCGAAGAAGCCTTGCAGGCGGTGCAGCGGGAAATTCCTTCGCTGGTCATCGTCGATCTCGGCCTGCCGGGCATCAGCGGCCTGGAACTGACTCGCCGGCTGCGCCAGCGCCTGCCGCAGTTGCGTGTGCTGTTCTTCAGCCTCCACGACGAACTGGCCCTGGTGCGCCAGGCGCTGGATGCCGGTGCCCGCGGCTACGTGACCAAGCGAGCGGCGCCGACGGTGCTGCTGGAGGCGATACGGCGAGTGCTCGCCGGCCAGCTCTATCTGGAGCAGCCCCTGGCCACGCGCCTGGCCTGCCAGTCGTGGGAAGAGCAGGGCGGGGCAGCGTTGCGCGGGCTGACCCGTCGCGAGTTCGAGATCTTCCGCCTGCTCGCGCGTGGCCTGGCCCTGCGCGAGGTGGCCGAGCACCTGGGGGTAAGCGCCAAGACCGTGTCCAACCATGTCAGCCTGCTCAAGCAGAAGTTGCAGGTGAGTACCCAGGCGGAACTGGTGCACCGGGCCATCGACAGCGGCGTGCTGCGGCTGGGCCTGCCGCTGCCGCTCGCCGAGGAGGCTCGCGGCAGCCTCGGCTAGGGGGGCCGTCGCTGCTGTCCGGCGCTTCACTGCCAGCCCGCGGGGCAATCCTTGCAACCCTGCATGTTGCTGCCCTGGAAGTTGCCGAAGCGCACCTTGCTGCCGCGCAGGTCGGCATCTTCCAGGTTGGCCTCGGCCAGCTTGACTTCCTGCAGGTTGGCGTCGCGCAGGTCGGCGCCCTTGAGATCGGCGCGGGACAGCCAGGTCATCTCCAGGTCGGCGGCGCGCAGCGTGGCCTGGTGCAGGCGGCCGCCGCTGAGACGGGCGAACTCCAGGTAGGCGGCGGTGAGGTCGGCGCCTTGCCACTGGGCGCCCTGGGCGAACAGGCCCCAGGCCTGGATCGCCACCGCCCTGGCGCCGGAGAGGTCGGCCCCGCGCAGGTTGGCTTGCTGCAGGCTGGCGCGGGTGAGGTCGGCACCACGCAGGTTGGCTTTTTCCAGGTTGGCCAGGTCGAGCCTGGCGTGACGCAGGTCGGCGCCGGAGAGATCGGCGCCGGCCAGGTCGATGCGGCCGAGGTCGAGGTTGCGCAGGTCGGCGCCGCGCAGGTCGGCCTTGGCGCAGCGCGCGCCGGGCTCCAGGCGGCAGCCGGCGATGACGCGGACGTCGTCGATGTCGTCGGCGGCCTGGGCCAGGCCGGCGCCGAGCAGGGCGGCGCAGAGGAGGAAGGTCTTCATCGGGATACTCCGCAGGCGGGGAAAGCCGCGCCTCGCAGGGCGCGGCGCGGGGATCAGCGGCTGGCGGTGCGGTTGTCCCAGCTGGGCAGCTTGAATACCCAGAAGGAACCGCCCTGGGCCACCGGCCGGGTCAGGTCGGCCATGTCGCCGCCCCACAGCGGCACGGCGCCGCCGTAGCCGACGGTCACGCCGAGGTACTGCTCGCCGTCCTGTTCCCAGGTGATCGGTGGCGAGACGATGCCGCTGCCGGTCTGGAATTTCCACAGCTCCTTGCCGCTCTTCGCGTCGAAGGCCTTGAAGTAGCCGTCGCCGGTGCCGGTGAACACCAGGTTGCCGGCGGTGGCCAGCACCCCGGCCCAGAGCGGCAGGTGTTCCTTGTGTTCCCAGACCACCTTGCCGCTGACCGGGTCCATGGCGCGCAGGCTGCCGACGTGGTCGTCGTACATGCGCTTGATCCGGAAGCCCATGCCAAGGTAGGCGCTGCCCTTCGTATAGCTGACCTCCTCGGTCCAGTAGTCTTCCTTCCAGTGGTTGGCCGGCACGTAGAACAGGCCGGTGTCCTGGCTGTAGGCCATCGGGTTCCAGTTCTTGCCGCCGAGGAACGGCGGCGATACTTCCACCGCCTTGCCATGCTTCTGCCCCGGTTCCGGCAGCGGCGGGCGCTGGCCCTCGCGCTCCACCGGGCGGCCGGTCTTCAGGTCGATGTGGCTGGCCCAGGTGATGTTGTCGACGAAGGGGAAGGCGTTCTGCAACTTGCCGTTGCTGCGGTCGACCACATAGAAGAAGCCGTTGCGGTCGGCGTGGGCGGTGGCCTTGACGATCTTGCCGTCCTTGGCCTTGTAGTCGAACAGCACCAGTTCGTTGTTGCCGGAGAAGTCCCAGGCGTCGTTGGGGGTGTGCTGGTAGAACCACTTCACCTCGCCGCTGCTCGGGTCCACCCCGACCTGGCCGGAGGTGTAGAGGCTGTCGTAGTCGTGCGGGTTGCCGCCCTTGGCGGTGCGCGCCCAGGTGTTCCACGGGCCGGGGTTGCCGGCGCCGACGATGATGGTGTTGGTCTCGGCGTCGAAGCTGGCGCTCTGCCAGGGAGCGCCGCCGCCGTGGCTCCACGACTCGACCTTGCCGGTCGGCGAGTTGCGATCGTCCGGCCAGGAGGGTGCCTTGACGTCGCCGGTCACCGTGCTGTCCTTGCCGTTCAGGCGGCCCATGTGGCCTTCGACGAAGGGACGCATCCAGATTTCCTCGCCGGTATCCGGATCGCGGGCGAACAGGCGGCCGACCACGCCGAACTCGTCGCCCGAACTGCCGTGGATCAGCAGGACCTTGCCGGTCTTGCCGTCCTTCACGATGGTCGGCGCGCCAGTCATGGTGTAGCCGGCGCCGTGATCGGCGAACTTCTTCTTCCACACCACCTTGCCGGTGTTCTTGTTCAGCGCCACCACCGAGGCGTCGAGGGTGCCGAAGAACACCTTGTCGCCATAGATCGCGGCGCCGCGGTTGACCACGTCGCAGCACGGGCGGATGTCGTCGGGCAGGCGGTGGTTGTAGGTCCACAGGCGCTTGCCGGTCTTCGCATCGAGGGCGAACAGCCGCGAGTAGGAGGCGGTCACGTAGATCACGCCGTCGCTGACGATGGCCTGGGACTCCTGGCCGCGCTGTTTCTCGTCGCCGAAGGAGTACGACCAGGCCGGGGTCAGCTTGAACACGTTGTCGGCGTTGACCTGCTTGAGCGGGCTCCAGCGCTGGGCGTGGGTGCCCATGCCGTACTGCAGCACGTCGCCGGTGGTCTTGTCGTCGTTGGCGATGTCCTCCCAGGTCACATCCTTGGCCAGCGCGGCGCCAGCGCTGCCCAGGGCGACGGCGAAGGCGAGGCAGTGCAGGCTCGGGCGCAGGAGGCCGGCAGGGGCGGGTGAGGTTCTTGTTGTCATGATCGGGTTCCCGTTTGGAGTGAGGGTCGAGAAACGGCAGGCCGCTGCTCGGGCCGCGGCGGCTTCATGGTGGAAGCGGGGCGCGCCGACGGGAACGGAAGATCGCCCGATTCGTCCGGGAAGACTTCCCGGACGGGGCATGACTTGGACTTGCTGCCAAAGCCCCGCGTAAGGCCTTCCGAGGCTCTACTCCGAAGGGAGTAGGCGAGGACGCCCAAAGCAGGATTCGGGCGCGCGGCGGAGCTTCCTAGGATGGCGATGAGCGCCGTTTGGCGCCCGTGCCTTGTCCTGTCTCCCCGGAGGAATGAAGTGATGAACAAGAACAACGCCTTGCGCGGCCTGCTGGTGCTGGCCGGTCTCAGCCTCTCGAGCCTGGCGCTGGCCCACGGCGATGTGACCCCCCAGGCAGTGGACACCAAGGGACTCGAGCCGCTGGGCAAGGAATGGCGCGACACCAACCCCTACCGCAAGCCCTACGCCAAGCACGACCTCGCCGTCGAGATCGGCGCCTCCGCCTACAACCAGAACTGCGCGCGCTGCCACGGCCTGGAAGCCAAGTCCGGCGGCATCGCCCCGGACCTGCGCCTGCTGGAGACCGGCGCCGAGGGCGACGAATGGTTCAAAGAGCGGGTCATCAACGGCGCGGTGCGCGATGGCGCGGTGTACATGCCGAAGATGGCCGACTTCATCAGCCAGGAAGGCCTCTGGGCGATCCGCAGCTATCTGGAAAGCGTGCACGTCGACGAGTGACGCGCCCGACCCTTCGCCGCCGACCGCGGCGCCCTTGCACGAGTCCGCCGCGCCACGGCGGAACGACCACACAGGAGAGCTTCGCCATGATCTACGCAGCGCCCGGAACCCCCGGTGCCGTCGTTACCTTCAAGCCTCGCTACGGCAACTACATCGGCGGCGAGTTCGTGCCTCCGGTCAAGGGCCAGTACTTCACCAACACCTCGCCGGTGAACGGCCAGCCGATCGCCGAGTTCCCCCGTTCCACCGCCGAGGACATCGACAAGGCCCTCGACGCCGCCCACGCCGCCGCCGACGCCTGGGGCCGCACCTCGGTGCAGGAGCGTTCGAACATCCTGCTGAAGATCGCCGACCGCATCGAGCAGAACCTGGAACTGCTCGCCGTCACCGAGACCTGGGACAACGGCAAGGCCGTGCGCGAGACCCTCAACGCCGACATCCCCCTGGCCGCCGACCACTTCCGCTACTTCGCCGGCTGCATCCGCGCCCAGGAAGGCTCCGCCGCCGAGATCAACGACAGCACCGTGGCCTACCACATCCACGAGCCCTTGGGCGTGGTCGGGCAGATCATCCCGTGGAACTTCCCGCTGCTGATGGCCGCCTGGAAGCTGGCCCCGGCGCTGGCCGCCGGCAACTGCGTGGTGCTCAAGCCGGCCGAGCAGACCCCGCTGGGCATCTGCGTGCTGCTGGAACTCATCGGCGACCTGCTGCCGCCGGGCGTGCTCAACGTCGTCCAGGGCTTCGGCAGGGAGGCCGGCGAGGCCCTGGCCACCAGCAAGCGCATCGCCAAGATCGCCTTCACCGGTTCCACCCCGGTCGGCTCGCACATCCTCAAGTGCGCGGCGGAGAACATCATTCCCTCCACCGTCGAGCTGGGCGGCAAGAGCCCGAACATCTATTTCGAAGACATCATGCAGGCCGAGCCGGCGTTCATCGAGAAGGCCGCCGAGGGCCTGGTGCTGGCCTTCTTCAACCAGGGCGAGGTGTGCACCTGCCCGTCCCGCGCACTGGTCCAGGAGTCGATCTACCCGGCGTTCATGGAAGAGGTGCTGAAAAAGGTCAGGGCGATCAAGCGCGGCGACCCGCTGGACACCGAGACCATGGTCGGCGCCCAGGCTTCCCAGCAGCAGTACGAGAAGATCCTCTCCTACCTCGACATCGCCCAGCAGGAAGGCGCCGAGCTGCTCGCCGGCGGCAGCGTCGAGAAGCTCGAAGGCAACCTGGCCAGCGGCTACTACATCCAGCCGACCCTGCTCAAGGGGCACAACGGCATGCGCGTGTTCCAGGAGGAAATCTTCGGCCCGGTGGTCGGCGTCACCACCTTCAAGGACGAAGCCGAGGCCCTGGCCATCGCCAACGACACCGAGTACGGCCTCGGCGCCGGCCTCTGGACCCGCGACATCAACCGCGCCTACCGCATGGGCCGCGGGATCAAGGCCGGTCGCGTGTGGACCAACTGCTACCACCTGTACCCGGCCCACGCCGCGTTCGGCGGCTACAAGAAGTCCGGCGTCGGTCGCGAGACGCACAAGATGATGCTCGACCACTACCAGCAGACCAAGAACCTGCTGGTGAGCTACGACATCAACCCGCTGGGCTTCTTCTGAGCGGTCCTCAGCCGCCGCGGATCGCTCCGACCCGCGGCCTTTCCGCCAAGGCACCTGCGGGTGCGCTCGTCCCGCGTCCCGACGCGGCTTTCCCCATGGCGGGTTCTGGCGCGACGCGGCCCTGGCCGCGTCTTTTTTTTCGCCTCGCCGCCGCCCCTGCATGGACTAGGCTTCTGCCCTGCACCAGGGCGAACCAGGGGGCGCAACGGCGTTCTCCCGGCGAACCTTGGGCGGGACAGGCAGTCCCTACCAAATCAGGGGGAAAACTCCTTCGAAAGTCTCATTCGGAGCGAGCCCCGCTGATGTTTAACTCGACCTGCCGGAATCGCCCGGCCCCACCAGAGAGGATCGACCCCATGTGGACCAAGCCCAGCTTCACCGACCTGCGTCTCGGTTTCGAAGTGACCCTCTACTTCGCCAACCGCTGATCCGTTCGGCCCCGGTCTTCCGGGGCCTCCCTCCAGCCCGCGGGGCAGACCCATGCACATCCGTATTCTCGGTTCGGCCGCCGGCGGCGGCTTCCCCCAGTGGAACTGCAACTGCCGCAACTGTCGCGGGGTCCGCGACGGCAGCGTAGCGGCCCAGCCACGCACGCAATCCTCCATCGGCCTGTCCGACGACGGCGAGCGCTGGATCCTCTGCAACGCCTCGCCCGACATCCGTGCCCAGATCGCCGCCTTCCCGGCCCTCCAGCCGGCGCGTCGGCCGCGCGATACGGCGATCGGCGCGATCGTCCTGCTCGACAGCCAGATCGACCACACCACCGGCCTGCTCAGCCTGCGCGAAGGCTGCCCGCACGAAGTCTGGTGCACGCAGATGGTCCACCAGGACCTCAGCGAAGGCTTCCCGCTGTTCCCCATGCTTTCCCACTGGAACGGCGGCCTGCGCCACCGGCCGATCGCCCTCGATGGCGCGCCTTTCGCCATTCCGGCCTGTCCGCGCCTGCGCTTCACCGCGATCCCCCTGCGCAGCAGCGCGCCGCCGTATTCCCCGCATCGCGGCGACCCCCATCCGGGCGACAACATCGGCCTGTTCGTCGAGGACCTCGATAGCGCCGGTACCCTGTTCTATGCGCCGGGCCTCGGCGAGGTGGACGAGGCGCTGCTCGAATGGATGCGCCGCGCCGACTGCCTGCTGGTGGACGGTACGCTCTGGCGCGATGACGAGATGCTGGTCTGCGAGGTCGGCGACAAGCTCGGCCGGCAGATGGGGCACCTGGCGCAGAGCGGGCCGGGCGGCATGCTCGAGGTGCTGGCGAAGGTGCCGGCCGCGCGCAAGGTGCTCATCCACATCAACAACACCAATCCCATCCTCGACACCGCTTCGGCAGAACGCGCCGAACTGGATGCCAGTGGCATCGAAGTGGCCTGGGATGGCATGCACATCCAGCTGTAGGGGGCCAACATGAGCCGTGCCGCCATGGATCGCGCCGAATTCGAACGGGCGCTGCGCGACAAGGGACGCTACTACCATATCCACCATCCGTTCCATGTCGCGATGTACGAGGGCCGTGCCAGTCGCGAACAGATCCAGGGCTGGGTGGCGAACCGTTTCTACTACCAGGTCAACATCCCGCTGAAGGACGCGGCGATCCTGGCCAACTGTCCCGACCGCGAGGTCCGCCGCGAGTGGATCCAGCGCATCCTCGACCACGACGGCGCCCCCGGCGAGGCGGGCGGCATCGAGGCCTGGCTGCGTCTGGCGGAAGCGGTGGGCCTGGAGCGCGAGCAGGTGCTCTCCGAGGAGCGGGTGTTGCCCGGCGTGCGCTTCGCCGTCGACGCCTACGTCAACTTCGCCCGTCGCGCCAGTTGGCAGGAGGCGGCGAGCAGTTCGCTGACCGAACTCTTCGCCCCGCAGATCCACCAGTCGCGGCTGGACAGCTGGCCGCGCCACTATCCGTGGATCGAGGCGGCCGGCTACGAGTATTTCCGCAGTCGCCTGGCCCAGGCCCGGCGCGACGTCGAGCACGGCCTGCGGATCACCCTGGAGCACTATCGGACCCGCGAGGCACAGGAACGCATGCTGGATATCCTGCAATTCAAGCTGGACGTGTTGTGGAGCATGCTCGACGCGATGAGCATGGCCTACGAACTCGAACGCCCGCCGTACCATACGGTGACCCGCGAGCGGGTCTGGCATCGGGGGCTGGCATCATGAGCCTGCCGTCGCTCGACATCGTGCCGATGCTGCGCCGGGGCTTCCGCTTCCAGTTCGAACCGGCCCAGGACTGCCATGTGCTGCTCTACCCCGAAGGCATGGTCAAGCTCAACGACAGCGCCGGGGAAATCCTCAAGCTGGTCGATGGCCGCCGCGACGTGGCGGCCATCGTCGCGGCGCTGCGCGAGCGTTTCCCCGAAGTCCCCGGCATAGACGAAGACATCCTGGCGTTCCTCGAGGTGGCCCATGCGCAATTCTGGATCGAGCTGCAGTGAAAGCGTGGGGCCGCCGCTCTGGCTGCTGGCCGAGCTGACCTATCGCTGTCCGTTGCAGTGCCCGTACTGCTCGAACCCGCTGGAATTCGCCCGCGAGGGCGCCGAGCTGAGTACCGCGGAATGGATCGAGGTGTTCCGCCAGGCCCGCGAGCTGGGCGCCGCACAGCTCGGTTTCTCCGGCGGCGAGCCGCTGCTGCGCCAGGACCTCGCCGAACTGATCGAGGCAGGGCGCGGCCTGGGCTTCTACACCAACCTGATCACCTCCGGCATCGGCCTCGACGAGGCACGCCTGGCGCGCTTCGCCGAGGCCGGGCTGGACCACGTGCAGATCAGCTTCCAGGCCGCCGACGAAGAAGTGAACAACCTGCTCGCCGGCTCACGCAAGGCCTTCGCCCAGAAACTGGCGATGGCCCGCGCGGTGAAGGCGCACGGCTATCCGATGGTGCTCAACTTCGTCACCCACCGGCACAACATCGACAACATCGAGCGGATCATCCAGCTGTGCATCGAGCTGGAAGCCGATTACGTCGAACTCGCCACTTGCCAGTTCTACGGCTGGGCCGCGCTGAACCGTGCCGGGCTGCTGCCAACCCGCGCCCAACTGGAGCGCGCCGAGCGGATCACCGCCGAATACCGCCAGCGGCTGGCCGCCGAAGGCAATCCGTGCAAGCTGATCTTCGTCACCCCCGACTACTACGAGGAACGGCCGAAGGCCTGCATGGGCGGCTGGGCCAGCGTATTCCTCGACATCACCCCCGACGGCACCGCGCTGCCGTGTCACAGCGCGCGGCAATTGCCGGTGCAGTTTCCCAACGTGCGCGAGCACAGCCTGCGCCACATCTGGTACGAATCGTTCGGCTTCAACCGTTACCGCGGCGACGCCTGGATGCCCGAACCCTGCCGTTCCTGCGAGGAGAAGGAGAGGGACCACGGCGGCTGCCGCTGCCAGGCGTTCCTCCTCACCGGCGATGCCGACGCCACCGACCCGGTCTGCGCCAAGTCGGCACGGCACGACCTGATCCTCGCGGCCCGTCGCCAGGCCGAGGAGGCGCCGCTTGGCCTGGACGCGCTGACCTGGCGCAACCAGCGCGCGTCACGCCTGATCTGCAAGGCCTGAGGCAATGGTCGACTACGGCGACTGGCCGAGCGACTGGAGCGCCGAGCGCGCGGTGGCCGCCGGGCGCGATTTCAGCGAGCTGAAGGCGGCCCATGGTGGGCTGGCCTGGGTGGAATTCGATCCGGCCAGCGCGCGCTCGCGCCTGTACCTGTGGCGCGACGGCGTGCTGGAGGAGCCCACCGCGCCGGACGGCTCGGTGCGCAGCCGGGTCTACGAGTACGGCGGCGGCGCCTGCTGCGTGACGCTCGACGGGCTGGCCTGGGTCGACGAAACCGACCAGCAGGTACGCCGCTGGCGAGCGGGCCGCGCAGCCCAAGTGCTGGGCGGCGGGGCGCAGTGTCGCTACGGCGACCTGGCCTACGTCGATGCCTGGGATGCCCTGCTGGCGGTGGAAGAGAGCCATGGGCCGACCGGGGTCGTGCATCGCATCGTGCGCCTGGACGCCGATGGCGCGCGCCGGGTGCTGGTCGAGGGCGCCGATTTCTACGCCGCGCCGCGTGCCGCCGGCCAGGGGCGGCGGCTGGCCTGGATCGAATGGGACCGTCCGCACCAGCCCTGGACCGAGACCCGCCTGGGCCTGGCGGAGAATGGGCGTACGCGCTGCCTGGCCGGAGCCGGAGGCGGCGAGTCGATCCAGCAACCACGCTTCGATCCCGCCGGCCGCCTTCACTGGCTGAGCGACCGCGACGGCTGGTGGCGTCCCAGCGCCGAGGTAGCGTTGGCCGGCTGCTTCGCCGATGCCGACCACGCTGGCGCGCCCTGGCAATTGGGCGCTTGCAGCTACCTGCCGCTGGGAGAGGGAAGGCTGCTGCTCAGTCGCGTCGAGGCCGGCGGCGGGCAACTGTTCCTGCGCGAAGCGGACGGCAGCGAGCGGCGCCTGGCCGCGGACTGGAACCGGTTCGCCGGACTGGCCGCGGATGCCCGGGCGTTCTACTGCATCGCGGCGGCGGCCGGGCGCCTGCCGGCGCTGCTGGCGATCCATCGCGACGAGCTGCGTGTCGAGGTGCTGCGTGGCGGCGAGCGACCGCTGGCGGAGGACGACCTGTCGCATCCGCAGGCCTTCGTCTATGGGCTGGGCAACGGCGAAAACGGCCACGGTTTCTTCTATCCGCCGCGCAATGCCCGCCGCCGCGTCGATCCCCGACGACCACCGCCGCTGCTGGTGTGGCTGCATGGCGGACCGACCTCGATGCATTCGCCGGCGTTCGATGCCGGCCTGCAGTTCTGGACCCAGCGCGGTTTCGCCGTGGCGGCGCTGAACTACCGGGGCAGCAGCGGCTACGGCCGCGCCTATCGGCAGCGCTTGCGCGGCCAGTGGGGGCGCCTGGAGTTGCGCGATATCGAGGCCGCGCTGGCGCAGCTGGACGCGGAGGGACGGATCGACCGCGCCCGGGTCTTCGTCCGTGGCGCCAGCGCCGGAGGCTACAGCGCGTTGCGCGCCCTGGCTTGCCTCGATGGCCTGCGCGGCGGCGCCAGTCTCTATGGGGTCAGCGATCCGTTGGCACTGGCGCGTTGCACCCACAAGTTCGAGGGTGACTACCTCGACTGGCTGATTGGCGACCCGCTGCGCCAGCGCCGTCGCTACCTGGTGCGCAGCCCGGTGCTTCAGGTCGGGCGTATCCGCGCGCCGGTAGTGTTCTTCCAGGGCGGGCTCGACGCGGTGGTGGTGCCGGAGCAGACCGAGGCGATGGTCGCCGGCCTGCGGCGCAGCGGCGTGCGCGTGGAGTGCCACCGCTATCCGCAGGAGCGCCACGGTTTCCGCCAGCCGGCCAATCGCGCCCATGCGCTGCTGGCGGAATGGCGCTTCTACCTGGGCCTGCTGGAGGATTGAAAGGGCCGCCAAGGTCGCATTGCAATAACCGACGAATGCAGTAGGCTGCCGGCAATGTCCGATAACAATAAGAATGGTCTGTCAGATGAGCCACGACCTCAGCCAACTGCGTAAATTCGTCTCGCCCGAGATCATCTTCGGCGCCGGCTGCCGGCACAGCGTCGCCAACTACGTGAAGACCTTCGGTGCGCGCAAGGTCCTGCTGGTCTCCGACCCCGGCGTGCTCGCCGCCGGCTGGGTCGCCGACATCCAGGCAAGCCTGGAGGGGCAGGGCATCGACTACTGCCTGTATACCGACGTTTCGCCCAACCCCCGGGTCGACGAGGTGATGCTCGGCGCCGAGTTCTATCGCAGCGAGGGCTGCAACGTGATCGTCGCGGTGGGCGGCGGCAGCCCGATGGATTGCGCCAAGGGCATCGGCATCGTCGCCGCCCATGGCCGCAGCATCCTCGAGTTCGAAGGCGTCGACCGGCTGCGGGTGCCGAGTCCGCCGCTGATCCTGATCCCGACCACCGCCGGGACTTCGGCGGACGTCTCGCAGTTCGTGATCATTTCCAACCAGGACGAGCGCATGAAGTTCTCCGTGGTGAGCAAGGCGGTTGTGCCTGACGTCTCGCTGATCGACCCGGAAACCACGTTGACCATGGATCCCTTCCTTTCGGCCTGTACCGGCATCGATGCACTGGTACACGCCATCGAGGCGTTCGTCTCCACCGGCCACGGGCCGCTGACCGATCCCCACGCGCTGGAAGCGATGCGCCTGATCGATGGCAATCTGGTACAGATGATCGCCAACCCCGGCGACATCGCCCTGCGCGAGAAGATCATGCTCGGGAGCATGCAGGCCGGGCTGGCCTTCTCCAACGCCATCCTCGGCGCGGTGCATGCCATGTCGCACAGCCTCGGCGGCTATCTCGACCTGCCCCACGGCCTGTGCAACGCGGCGCTGGTCGAACACGTGGTGGCGTTCAACTACAGCGCCGCGCCGGAACGCTTCAAGGTGATCGCCGAGACCTTCGGCATCGATTGCCGCGGTCTGACCCAGGGGCAGGTCCGCCAGCGCCTGGTGGACCACCTGATCGCCTTCAAGCACGCCGTGGGTTTCCACGAGAGCCTCGCCCTGCACGGGGTCGGCAGCTCCGACATTCCTTTCCTCTCGCGCCACGCGATGCAGGACCCGTGCATCCTTACCAACCCGCGCGAGTCGAGCCAGCGCGATGTCGAGGTGGTCTATGGCGAGGCCCTCTGAGCAGCAGCAGGAGGCCCTGGCCGGGTTACTCGGCCTGGGCAGCCACTCCGCGCGCAAGAGCCACTACCCGGAGCTGCTGGCGCGCCTGGAGGAGCTGGAGGCCGAGCGCAACCGCTACAAATGGCTGTTCGAGCACGCGGTGCACGGCATCTTCCAGGCCAGCCTCGGCCAGGGGCTGCGCGCCGCCAATCCGGCGCTGGCGCAGATGCTCGGCTACGACGATCCGCAACAGGTGCTCTGGTCGCTGGAGGACATGGCCGGGCAACTGTTCGTCGGCGGCGAGGCCGAGATGCGACGGATCCGCGCGCTGCTGCGCGAGCGCGGCGGCCTGTTCGGCTACGAGACGCGCCTCTGGCGCAGGGACGGCAGTCACATCGAGGTATTGATGAACCTGCTGCTCAGGCACGACGAGGAAGAATTGGTCGAAGGTTTCGTCGCCGACATCACCGAGCGGGTCCAGGCCCAGCAGCGCCTGCAGACCATGAACGAGGAGCTGGAGCGGCGGGTAGCCGAGCGCACCCACGAGCTGGAAGAGCTCAACCGCCAGTTGCGCCAGGCGCGCGACGCCGCCGAAGCCGCCAACCACAGCAAGGACAAGTACCTCGCCGCCGCCAGCCACGACCTGCTGCAACCGCTCAACGCGGCGCGGCTGCTGGTCGACACCCTGCGCGAACGGGGCCTGCCGGCCGCCGAACTGCAACTGGTGGAGCGCACCCACCTGGCCCTGGAAGGTGCCGAGACCTTGCTCACCGACCTGCTGGAAATCGCCCGGCTCGACCAGAGCGCGATCCGTCCGGACCTGGACGACTATTCCCTCGACGAACTGCTCGCTCCGCTGGCCTCGGAGTTCGAGGAAGTCGCGCGTGCCGCCGGCCTGGCCCTGCGTGCGCGGATCCCGCGACTGGCAGTGCGCACCGACGCGCGCCTGCTGTCGCGGATCCTGCGCAACTTGCTCAGCAACGCCTGCCGCTACACCGAGCGCGGCAGCGTGCTGCTGGGGGCGCGCCGGCGTGGCGGCAAGGTACGCCTGGAGGTGTGGGACACTGGCCGGGGCATCCCCGCCGACCAGTTGCAGGCGATCTTCCTCGAGTTCAACCAACTGGACGCCGGGCGCGCTTCCGAGCGCCGTGGCGTCGGACTCGGGCTGGCCATCGTCGACCGTATCGCCGGCATCCTCGGCTACCGCATCGAGGTGCATTCGACTCCAGGCCGAGGCTCGCTGTTCGCCATCGAGGTGCCGCTGGTCCGCAAGCCGGCGCGGCCAGCACCCGGCGAGGCGATTGCGCGGGTTTCGGCTGGTGATCCGCTGCCGGGACGGCGGCTGCTGGTGGTGGACAACGAGACCGAGATTCTCTTCAGCATGTCCGCGCTGCTCGGCCAGTGGGGCTGCGAGGTGCTTACCGCCACCGACCTGGAAGGCGCGCGCAAGGCGCTCGATGGCCGCGCGCCGGATGCGATCCTGGTCGACTACCACCTGGACCACGGCGCTACCGGTTGCCAGTTGCTGGGCGCCTTGCGCGAGGACTACGGCGCGGAGATCGCCGCGGTGATGATCACTGCCGACCGCAGCGACGATTGCCGCCGCGCGCTGGCCCGCCTGGGCGTGCCGCTGCTCAACAAGCCGCTGAAGCCCGGCAAGCTGCGCGCGGCCCTGAGCGCCTTGCTCGGCGAGCTCTAGAACGCGTACCGCCGCCTGGGACGGTGCACGCCCTAGCCAGGCCGGCGGCTGCGCCGGTGCAGTGCGACGGCCAGGGCCAGCCCGCCGAGCGAGGCCAGGCAGGCGAAGAGGAACATCGAGCGGAAGCCGAACAGGTTGGCGACGAAGCCCACCAGCGGCCCGGTGATGCCCAGCGACAGGTCGACGAACAGCGAGTAGGCGCCCAGCGCCGCGCCACGGTTGGAAGCCGGTACCATGTTCACCGCTTCCACGCCGAACGCCGGGAACACCAGGGAGAAGCCGAAGCCGGTGAGGGCCGCGCCGGCCAGGCCGACCCAGGGATTCGGCGCGCTCCACAGCAACAGCAGGCCGAGGCTTTCGACGCCGAGGCAGATGATCGCCACGCGGAAGCCGCCGAGCCGGTTGATGCTATTGGCGAACAACAGCCGGGCGCCGATGAAGCAACCGCCGAAGGCACTCAGGCAGAGCACTGCGTTGGCCCAGCCACGGCTGGCGTAGTAAAGGGTGATGAAGGTGGCGATGGTGCCGAAGCCGATCGCCCCCAGCGCCAGGCCCATACCGTGCGGGGTGACCCGGCCGAGCACATGGTGGAACGGCAGTCGCTCGCCGTGCACCAGCGGCGCCGGCAACTTCGGCCAGGCCAGGGCGAAGCCGAGCGCCCCGAGCAGGACGATGGACGCGCCCATGCTCCACAGCCCCAGCCACTGCACCAGCAGCACCCCTAGCGGCGCCCCGAGGGCGATGGCGCCGTAGCTGGCGATGCCGTTCCAGGAAATCACCTTGGCGGTGTGCGGCGCGCCGACCCGGCCGATGCCCCAGCCGATCGCCGCCGAGCCGACCAGGCTTTCCGCCGCGCCGAGTACCAGGCGGCCGACCAGCAGGCTGGCCAGGCTCAGCGCCGGCCAGCCCTGGATCGCCACCGAGAGCAGCATGAACAGCCCGCTCGCGGCGCTGCCGGCCATGCCGTAGAGCACTGCGCGCTTCGGCCCGAGGCCGTCGATGACGCGCCCGGCGTAGGGTCGGGCGAGCAGGGTGGCGAGGTACTGCAGGCTGATCACCAGGCCGGCCAGCACCGAGCCGTAGCCGAGGTCGTCGTGCACGTAGCCGGGCAGCACCGCCAGCGGGATGCCGATGGTCAGGTAGCCGATGAAGGTGAACATCACCACCGAGACGATCTGCAGGGTGACGTTCTGCCGGGCGCTGTCCTGCGCCGGCGGGGTGGGGCGGATATCGACGGACATGTGGGAAACGCGGTCGCAGTGGGTTGTCGCGGTCCGCCATGATGACCGTTGCAGATGACGAATGAAAGCAGGCTAACGGATTCGCCGGGCTATCGGCGACGCGCGGTGCCCGGCGCTAGCGCGTTCAGAGACGCTGGAAGAGACCCGGGTAATCGATCACCAGGCCCTGTTCGTCCACCAGCAGTACCGCTTTGAACGCGCTGCCTTCGAGGTTCTCGTAGAGGTAGTGGCTGGCGTCCAGGCGGGTGTATGCCTGGCGCATGCTACGCGGCTCCAGGGCCGGGGCCTCGATGTAGAGCGCGCGGATTTCCGCGCGCTGGCCATCGGCCAGGCCCAGGCGGCGGATCGGGAAGGTGTTGGTGAAGGGGCTTGGCCAAATATCGATGTCCAGGCAACCGTCGAATGCCGGTAGCGCTTCGCCGTCGCCGTCCTGCCAGTGGCCGCGGCCATCGGCGAGCAGGTGCAGCTTGCGCACCCCGGTTTCGCTTTCGACGTGGAACACCGCCTCACGCAGATGCCAGTCGGCGTCCCAGCGCAGCCGGTAGTCCAATTGGTAGGGCAGGCCGCTGCGTTCGTCCGGCGCGCGCAACTGGCTTTCCGCCTGGTCGTCCTCCAGGCGCAGGGCCTCCCAGCTGGACGACGGCGAGCGCCACAGGCCGGCCCAGGTGTACAGACGGTCGCGACTCATGCGTCGAGTACCAGGCCGAGGCGCTGGCGCTTGGGCAGGCGCGCCACCACCAACTGATGGGAACGGACCAGGGCCTCGCGCAACTCCGCCGCCTTCATCGGGTAGGGGCGGGCCATGACGATCCAGTGCGCGCGCGCCAGGTAGGGCGCCGGACGGATGCCGGGGCGGTCGACATAGCCGAGGAACAGCTCGCTGCCGACCTTGAAGGCCAGGCCGCCGTCCTTGTCGACGAAGTCGAGGATGGCGAACATCTTGTTGCCGGCCACCGAGAACACCCGGTTCGAACCCCACTTGAGGTCTTCCCGGGCGCCGGGCAGTTGCAGGCAGAAGGCGGCGATCTGGTCGGCGGTCATGGACGCTCCGGTGGCGGTTCAGTCGCGGAAATACACTTCCAGGAGATGGTAGCCGAACTGGCTCTTCAGCGGACCCTGGAGCACGCCCACGGGTTTCCTGAAGATGGCATTGTCGATGGACCTGACCATCTGCCCCGGGCGCACCTCGCCGAGGTCGCCGCCGCGCTTGCCGGACGGGCAGGTCGAATGCTTCTTCGCCAGCGTGGCGAAGTCCTCGCCCTTGGCCAGGCGCTGCTTCAGTTGCGCGGCCTCGGCTTCGGTCTTGACCAGGATGTGGCGGGCCATGGCGACGGGCATGGAATTACCTTTTGCGGTAGGACGGAACGCGCATTCTAGCCCAGGCTCGCCGCGGCTTCAGTCGCGCAGTTCGGCGAGGTCGCGATAAAGCTCCAGCGCCTGCGGGTTGGCCAGGGCGTCGGTGTTCTTCACCGGGCGGCCGTGGATCACGTTGCGCACCGCAAGCTCGACGATCTTGCCGCTCAGGGTGCGCGGGATATCGGCGACCTGGATGATCTTCGCCGGTACGTGGCGCGGCGTGGCGTTGGCGCGGATGGTCTGGCGGATGCGTTCGCGCAGCGGCTCGTCGAGTCGCACGCCGTCGCGCAGGCGGACGAACAGCAGCACACGCACATCGCCCTGCCAGTCCTGGCCGATGGCGATGGACTCGAGGACTTCCTCGACCTTTTCCACCTGGCGGTAGATTTCCGCGGTGCCGATGCGCACGCCGCCGGGATTGAGCACCGCGTCGGAGCGGCCGTGGATGACCAGCCCGCCGTGGGCGGTTTCCTCGGCGTAGTCGCCATGGGCCCAGACGCCGGGAAAGCTGGCGAAGTAGGCGTCGTGGAACCTGGTGCCATCCGGGTCGTTCCAGAAGCCCAGCGGGATCGACGGGAAATGCCGGGTGCAGACCAGCTCGCCCTTGCCGCTGGCGAGGCGGCGGCCGTCGTCGTCCCAGATTTCCACGGCCATGCCCAGCGCCTTGCATTGCAGTTCGCCGCGCCACACCGGCAGCACCGGGTTGCCGATGGCGAAGCAGGAAACGATGTCGGTGCCGCCGGAGATCGACGACAGGCAGAGGTCGCTCTTCAGCTCGCGGTAGACGTAGTCGAAGCTTTCGTGGGCCAGCGGCGAACCGGTGGAGAGCAGTGTCCTCAGGCTGTCCAGGCGGTGGCTGTGGCGCGGGCGCACGCCGGCCTTCTCGAGCGCCGCCAGGTACTTGGCGCTGGCGCCGAACACGGCGATGTCCTCGGCGTCGATGAGGTCCAGCAGGCGCTCGGGGCCGGGGTGGAACGGCGAGCCGTCGTAGAGCACCAGGCTGGCGCCCACCGCCAGACCGGAGGCCAGCCAGTTCCACATCATCCAGCCGCAGGTGGTGTAGTAGAACAGCCGGTCGCCGTCGCCCAGGTCGGTGTGCAGGCCGTGCTCCTTGAGATGTTGCAGGAGCACGCCGCCGGTGGCATGGACGATGCACTTGGGGACTCCGGTGGTGCCCGACGAATAGAGGATGTACAGCGGCTGCTCGAAGGGCACCGGGGTGAAGACCGGCTCGCCCTCGGCCTGGTAGAACCCGTCCCACAGCGCGACCTGCGCCTGGCAGCGGTAGTCCTGCGGCTGCGCCTGCGGACGGTCGTAGGGCACCACCAGCAGTTGCTCCAGGCCGGGCAGGCCGGCGAGCACCTCGTTGAGCTTGGCGGTCAGGTCCAGCGACTTGCCGGCGTAGCGGTAGCCGGCACAGGCGATCAGCACGCGCGGTTCGATCTGGCCGAAGCGGTCGATCACGCCCTGGGTACCGAAGTCCGGCGAGCAGCTCGACCAGGTCGCGCCGAGGCTGGCGGTGGCGAGCATGCCGACCACGGTCTGCCAGGTGTTCGGCATCAGCGCGGCGACCCGGTCGCCGGGGCCTATGCCCAGGGCGGCGAGGCGCTTCTGCAGGCCCGCCACGTGACGGGCCAGTTCGGCGTGGCTGAGCACCTCGCGGCGACCGTCTTCGCTCACCGCGATCAGCGCCGGGGCATCATCGCGGCGGCGCAGCAGGTGTTCGGCGAAATTCAGCGTGGCGCCGGGGAACCAGCGCGCCGAGGGCATCTGCGCGCCTTCCTCGAGGACCGCACGCGGCGGTTGCTGGAAGCGCACCTCGAAGAAGTCGACGATGGCCTGCCAGAACGCCTCGCGCCGCTGCACGCTCCAGGCATGCAGCGCCGGGTAGTCGACCAGGCCGAGGGCGTGCCGCTGGTTGACGAAGCGTCGGAAGGCCTCCATGCGACTGGCGGCGATGCGTTCGGCGGAAGGGCTCCAGAGCGGTGCGGGCATGGCGTGTCCGTCCTTGTTGTTGTTCCGGGACATGCAGGAAGCATAACCGGACCCGCCGCTGCCTGCCTCACTCCGTGGACTGGTCCTGCGGCAGCGCCAGCGAGCGCCAGTCGGTGCCATGCAGCAGCACGTCGCTGAGGGCCTGGGCGGCGGTGGACAGCTTGTGCTCGCTCAGCCGCAGCAGGCCGACCCGTCGCTGCACCTGCGGCGCGTAGAGCGGCAGGCAGCGCGCGCCGAGTTCCTGCATCTGCTGGATGCACAGGGTCGGCACGGCGCTGACACCGAGTCCCTGGGCGACCATCCGCCCGACCGTGACCAGTTGGTGGCTCTCGAACGCCACCGGCAAGCGACCGTGCTCGGCGGCCACGCTTTCTTCCAGGAGCAGGCGCACCGCCGAGGGGCGTTGCAGGGTGATGAAGGGCTCGCCGAGCAGTTCGCGCCAACTGATCCGCTCCTGCCCGGACAGCGGCGAGCCGGTCGGCACCACGGCGACGAAGCGGTCGCTGTAGAACGGGGTGAACTCGAGGTTTTCCAGGGACTCCGGCTCGAAGGCGATGCCCAGCTCGACGCGTCGGTTGCGGACCATCTCCAGCACCTGCTCGTTGATCACGTCGTGCACCGCCACGTTGACCCGCGGGTGGCGTTCGCGAAAGGTCTTCAAGACCAGCGGCAGCAGGTTGCCGGCGAAGGAGGGCATGGCGGCGATGGAGACCTTGCCCAGTTGCAGGGTGAAGTGCTGGCGCAGCAATTCCTCGGTATTGTCCCAGTCGGCCAGCAGGCGCAGCGCCAGCGGCAGCAGGGTCTCGCCCTCGGGGGTGAGGCTGACGCTGCGGGTGGTACGTTCCAGCAGCGGACCGCCGAGGCTTTCCTCCAGGCTCTTGATCGCCAGGCTCAGGGCCGGCTGGGAGAGGTGCAGGCGTTCGCCGGCCTGGGCGAAGCTGAGGCTCTGCGCCACGGCGAGGAAGGCGCGCAACTGCTTGACGGTCATTTATTTGTTTTTCTCATCAATGGATTGGAAAAACAAACTTAACAAATCAGTCCGCAGCGGAGAAGCTCTGTGCGACCCGGCAGTCAGACTGCCGCACGCACAATCACAAGAGCCGGAAGAGGCACAGCAGCATGAGCGGACTCGACAAGCGAGTAGGCAGTTACGAAGAGGCCCTCGAAGGCCTGACCGACGGCATGACCGTCCTCGCCGGGGGCTTCGGCCTCTGCGGGATTCCCGAGAACCTGATCGCGGAAATCCGCCGGCGCGGGGTCAGGGACCTCACGGTGGTCTCGAACAACTGCGGCGTCGACGGTTTCGGCCTCGGCGTGCTGCTGGAAGACCGGCAGATCCGCAAGATGATCGCCTCCTACGTCGGCGAGAACGCCCTGTTCGAGCAACAACTGCTCAGTGGCGAGCTGGAAGTCGAACTGACCCCGCAAGGCTCGCTGGCCGAGAAGATCCGCGCCGGCGGCGCCGGCATCCCGGCCTTCTTCACCGCCACCGGCTACGGCACCCCGGTCGCCGAGGGCAAGGAGGCGCGCGAGTTCAATGGCCGCCACTACATCCTCGAACCGGCCATCACCGGCGACTTCGCCATCGTCAAGGGCTGGAAGGCCGACCATTTCGGCAACGTCGTCTATCGCCACACCGCGCAGAACTTCAACCCGCTGGTCGCCACCGCCGGGCGCATCACGGTGGTCGAGGTGGAGGAGATCGTCGAGCCCGGCGAACTGGACCCGACGCAGATCCACACCCCCGGCATCTACGTCGACCGGATCATCCAGGGTCGCTTCGAGAAACGCATCGAGAAACGCACGCTGCGCGCCTGACGGCGGCCGCTACAACGACAAGAGGTTTCCCCAGATGGCACTTACCCGCGAACAGATGGCGCAGCGCGTGGCGCGCGAATTGAAGGACGGCTACTACGTCAACCTCGGCATTGGCATCCCGACCCTGGTGGCCAACTACGTACCGGAGGGCATCGACGTCATGCTCCAGTCGGAGAACGGCCTGCTCGGCATGGGCGCGTTCCCCAGCGAGGCGGAAGTCGACGCCGACATGATCAACGCCGGCAAGCAGACCGTGACCGCCCGCGTCGGCGCGTCGATCTTCGACTCGGCGCAGTCCTTCGCCATGATCCGTGGCGGCCACGTCGACCTCACCGTGCTCGGTGCCTTCGAGGTGGACGTGCGCGGCAACATCGCCTCCTGGATGATCCCCGGCAAGCTGGTCAAGGGCATGGGCGGCGCCATGGACCTGGTGGCCGGCGCCGAGAACATCATCGTCACCATGACCCACGCCTCCAAGGACGGCGAGTCCAAGCTGCTGCCGTACTGCACCCTGCCGCTGACCGGTTGCGGCTGCATTCGCAAGGTGCTCACCGACCTGGCCTACCTGGAGATCGAGGACGGCGCCTTCATCCTCCGCGAGCGCGCCCCCGGGGTCAGCGTCGAGGAGATCGTGGCGAAGACCGCCGGCAAGCTGATCGTCCCCGAGCACGTGCCGGAAATGAGTTTCTGAATCGCGGCCCGCGCGGCCGGCGCCTCCACGCAAGGCGCCGGCCGCGCGGACCGTCCTTTCCAGAGGGCGTAGGATAGGAGCCTGTCGCACCGCCTACGTCCACCCGCAGCGATTCGGCCCGGCCACGGGCGAATCCAGGAGAACCATCCATGCAAGACGTCGTCATCGTCGCCGCTACCCGTACCGCCGTCGGCAGCTTCCAGGGCTCGCTGGCCGGCATTCCCGCCCCCGAGCTGGGCGCCGCGGTGATCCGCCGCCTGCTCGAACAGACCGGTCTCGATGCCGGCCAGGTCGACGAAGTGATCCTCGGCCAGGTGCTCACCGCCGGTTCCGGGCAGAACCCGGCGCGCCAGGCGGCGATCAAGGCCGGCCTGCCGGTCGGCGTGCCGGCCATGACCCTGAACAAGGTCTGCGGCTCCGGCCTCAAGGCCCTGCACCTGGGCGCCCAGGCGATCCGCTGCGGCGACGCCGAGGTGATCGTCGCCGGCGGCCAGGAGAACATGAGCCTGGCGCCCTACGTCATGCCCGGCGCCCGCACCGGCCTGCGCATGGGCCATGCGAAGCTGGTCGACAGCATGATCGAGGACGGCCTGTGGGACGCCTTCAACGACTACCACATGGGCATCACCGCCGAGAACCTGGCGGAGAAGTACGGCCTGACCCGCGAGGAGCAGGACGCCTTCGCCGCCGCTTCGCAGCAGAAGGCCATCGCCGCCATCGAGGGCGGGCGCTTCCGCGACGAGATCACGCCGATCCAGGTCCCGCAGCGCAAGGGCGAGCCGCTGAGCTTCGATACCGACGAGCAGCCGCGCGCCGGCACCACCGTCGAGGCCCTGGCCAAGCTCAAGCCGGCCTTCAGGAAGGACGGCAGCGTCACCGCCGGCAACGCCTCCAGCCTCAACGACGGCGCCGCCGCGGTATTGCTGATGAGCGCAGCCAAGGCCAAGGCCCTGGGCCTGCCGGTGCTGGCGCGGATCGCCAGCTACGCCAGCGCCGGGGTCGACCCGGCGATCATGGGCATCGGCCCGGTCTCCGCCACCCGTCGCGCGCTCGACAAGGCCGGCTGGAGCCTGGAGCAACTGGACCTGATCGAGGCCAACGAGGCCTTCGCCGCGCAGTCCCTGGCGGTGGGTCGGGAACTGGGCTGGGATGCCGCCAGGGTCAACGTCAACGGCGGCGCCATCGCCCTTGGCCACCCGATCGGCGCGTCCGGCTGCCGGGTGCTGGTGACCCTGCTGCACGAGATGATCCGTCGCGACGCGAAGAAGGGCCTCGCCACCCTGTGCATCGGCGGCGGGCAGGGCGTCGCCCTGACCCTGGCCCGCGACTGATCCATCGACCTGCCGCTCGCGGCGTGATCGCGCCATGTCCTTTCGCGGGGGCATGGCGCGCTCGTGTCCAGGGAACGAGCGGCGGACGGCCTTGACCGTCCGACCGGCCCCGTACCGTTCCGCCCCTCGGGACGGCCGGGTGCCCAGGGAGCCGTAGCACACACAGGCGGCCCCGTAGTCGCCGAATAACAATAAAACCGAGAGAATCCGCGATGACCGCTATCCTTCCCATCCAAGAAAGCCGCTCCGCGCGCTTCGCCATGCGTTGCTCGAACTGGGCCGAGCGCTGGTTTCCCGACTCCTGGGTGTTCGCCGCCCTGGCCATCCTCATCGTCAGCCTGGCCGCGCTGGCCATGGGCGCCGGACCGACCGCCACGGCGAAAGCCTTCGGCGACGGTTTCTGGAGCCTGATCCCGTTCACCATGCAGATGGCCTTCGTGGTCATCGGCGGCTATGTGGTGGCCAGTTCAGGCCCCGCCTCGCGTCTCATCGACCTGCTCGCGCGGGTGCCGAAGAATGGCCGCTCGGCGGTCTGCTGGGTGGCGCTGGTGTCGATGCTCGCCTCGCTGCTCAACTGGGGCCTCAGCCTGGTCTTCGGCGGCCTGCTGGTACGCGCCCTGGCGCGCCGCAGCGACCTGCGCATGGACTACCGCGCCGCCGGCGCCGCGGCCTACCTCGGGCTGGGCGCGGTGTGGGCGCTGGGCCTGTCGTCGTCGGCCGCGCAGTTGCAGGCCAACCCGGCCAGCCTGCCACCGTCGATCCTGGCGATCACCGGGGTGATCCCCTTCACCGAGACCATCTTCCTCTGGCAGTCCGGGGTCATGCTGCTGGCGCTGATCCTGGTCTCGCTGGTGATCGCCTACATGACCGCGCCGAGCGCCGCCAGCGCCCGCGACGCCAAGGATTGCGGGGTCGACGTGAGCTTCACCGCTCCGGCCAGGCTGGCGCCGACCCGGCCCGGCGAGTGGCTGGAGCACAGCCCGTTGCTGATCATCCTGCTGGTACTGCTGGCCGGCGGCTGGCTGGTCCACGAGTTCTCGACCAAGCCGGCGATCCTGGCGATCTCCGGGTTGAACACCTATAACCTGCTGTTCCTGATGCTCGGCGCGTTGCTGCACTGGCGCCCGCGCAGCTTCCTCGACGCGGTGGCGCGCGCGGTGCCGACCACCACCGGGGTGCTGATCCAGTTCCCGCTGTACGGCTCGATCGCGGCGATCATGACCACGGTCAACGGCAGCGACGGCGAGACCCTGGCCCACCATATCTCGACCTTCTTCGTACAGATCGCCTCCCACGACACCTACGCGCTGCTGATGGGCGTGTACTCGGCGGTGCTGGGCTTCTTCATTCCCTCCGGCGGCGGCAAGTGGATCATCGAGGCGCCGTACGTGATGCAGGTGGCCAACGAGCTGCAATACCACCTCGGTTGGGCGGTGCAGATCTACAACGCCGCCGAGGCGCTGCCGAACCTGATCAACCCGTTCTACATGCTGCCGTTGCTCGGCGTGCTGGGGCTGAAGGCGCGCGACCTGATCGGCTTCTCGTTCGTCCAGTTGCTGGTGCACATCCCGCTGGTGCTGGTGCTGCTCTGGGCCCTGGGCAGCACCCTGGCGTACATCCCGCCGGTGATGCCGTAGCGCATCGGCGGACCGACCTGGCCCCGATAACTTCCTCTCCCTGAAGGGAGAAGGTTGGGGAGAGGGTAGCCGCGCCGGGAAACGAGGTATCGGCGGATAACGCCTGTGGCGTTATCCGCCCTACGCAATGGGGCGGGCGAACTCCGGATGGTTCCCTCTCCCTTCAGGGAGAGGGTCTGGGGAGAGGCTGGCCGCCCCGGCTACTGCGCCACCCAGCCGCCATCCATGTTCCAGGCCGCGCCGCGCACCTGGTCGGCGGCTTCGCTGCAAAGGAACAGCGTCAGTCCGCCGAGTTGCTCGGGGGTGACGAAGGCCAGCGAGGGTTGCTTTTCCGCCAGCAGGTCATGTTCCGCCTGTTCGGGCGAGACGCCCTCGGCGGTGCGCGCGTCGATCTGCTTCTGCACCAGCGGGGTCAGCACCCAGCCGGGGCAGATGGCGTTGCAGGTCACCGGCGTGCGCGCCGTTTCCAGCGCCACACTCTTGGTCAGGCCGAGCACGCCATGCTTGGCGGCGACGTAGGCGCTCTTCCCGGCCGAGGCGACCAGGCCGTGGGTCGAGGCGATGTTGACGATCCGCCCCCAGCCGCGCGCGAGCATGCCCGGCAGGGCCAGGCGGGTGGTATGGAACACCGAGGACAGGTTGATCGCGATGATCGCGTCCCAGCGTTCCGTGGGGAATTCCTGCACCGGCGCCACGTACTGGATGCCGGCGTTGTTGACGAGGATGTCGACGCCGCCGAAGGTCCGCTCGGCGAAGGCCATCAGTTCGCCGATCTGCTCCGGGCTGGAGAGGTCGGCCGGGTGGTGCTCTGCGCGCACGCCGCGGGCGCGGACCTGCGCCAGTGCCGCGTCGACCTCGCCGAAGCCGTTGAGGAGCAGGTCGGCGCCGGCCTCGGCCAGGCTCAGGGCGATGCCCAGGCCGATGCCGCTGGTGGAACCGGTGACCAGGGCGGTCTTGCCTTTCAGGGTCATGCTGTTTCTCCCGCTGGATGAAAAAAGGGCGGATCAGACCAGGCCGGTGGCGTAGAACAGCCCGATGACGAAGAACACCGCCAGGGTCTTGATCAGGGTAATACCGAAAATGTCCTTGTACGCCTCCCGATGGGTCAGGCCGGTGACCGCCAGGAGGGTGATCACCGCGCCGTTGTGCGGCAGGGTATCCATCCCGCCGCTGGCCATGGCGGCGACCCGGTGGAGGACTTCCAGGGGGATCTGCGCGGCGTTGGCGGCGGCGATGAAGGTATCGGACATCGCCGCCAG
Organism: Pseudomonas sp. RC10-4-2; assembly: GCF_050433085.1. NCBI lineage: Bacteria > Pseudomonadati > Pseudomonadota > Gammaproteobacteria > Pseudomonadales > Pseudomonadaceae > Pseudomonas > Pseudomonas sp. RC10-4-2. The sequence continues at coordinate 620,275 of NZ_JBNPXX010000003.1, read as the reverse complement.
GGCGATGCTCATGCCGCCCGACGCGGAACCGGTGATGCCGGCCAGCAGGGTGACGGTGATCGCTTCGTTGACCAGCGGATTGGGAATGCTCTTGAGCGCGTCGGCCAGCACCAGGAAGCCCGGCAGCGAGGCGATCACCGCACCGAAGCCGTATTCCGAGGCGGTGTTCATCGCCGCCAGCAGCGAGCCGGCCACCGCGCTGCGGGTGCCTTCGGCGAGGCGGCTGCGGATCGCCGCGAAGCCGCTCGCCAGCACCAGCAGGATGCCCAGCAGCAGGGCCGCCTGCACTGCCCAGATCGCGGTGAGCTTGCCGACCTCGGTCTGCAACGGCTTGGCCATGCCGGCCAGTTGCAGGGTATGGACCTGGCCGTACCATTGCGGGATCCAGTGGGTGAACAGCAGGTTGGCGACCCCGACCAGCACCAGCGGCGAGAGCGCCAGCCAGGGATTCGGCAGGCGCAGGTCATCGGCGGTCTCCGGCTCGTTGCGCAGGTCGCTGCCGTAGCCTTCGCCGTTGCGCCGCGCCTTGTTCGCCTGGCGTCGCAGGTAGAGCATGCCCACGGCGAAGACGAACAGCGCGCCGAGGGTGCCGAGCCAGGGCGCGGCCCAGGCGTGGGTGCCGAAGAAGGTCGAGGGGATGATGTTCTGGATCTGCGGGGTGCCGGGCAGCGCGTCCATGGTGAAGGAAAACGCGCCGAGGGCGATGGTCGCCGGAATCAACCGCTTGGGGATGTCGCTCTGGCGGAACATCTCCGCGGCGAACGGGTAGACCGCGAACACCACCACGAACAGCGAGACGCCGCCGTAGGTGAGCAGCGCGCAGACCAGTACGATCACCAGCATCGCCTGGCGGGTGCCGAGCAGGCGGATCGCCGCCGCGACGATGGAACGGGAGAAGCCGGCCAGCTCGATCAGCTTGCCGAACACCGCGCCAAGCAGGAATACCGGGAAGTAAAGCTTGATGAAACCGACCATCTTCTCCATGAACACCCCGGTGAAGGTCGGCGCGACCGCGCTGGGATCGGTGAGCAGGACGGCGCCGAGGGCGGCGAGGGGGGCGAACAGGATGACGCTATAGCCCCGGTAGGCGGCCAGCATCAGCAGGCCCAGGGCGGCAAGGGCGATGATCACGCTCATCGGGCATATCTCCACGGCGCTGCGGGGCGCGCTTCGCATGGGGAAGGCGCTCCGGGCCTGTTTCTTGTTGTCGAACGGTGCGGGCACCGGCGTGACGGCCTGGAACGGGGCAGGGCCGTCGGAAAGGCACGTTGCGATAACCGTGCCAGGCCCCAGAATCGCGGTTTTCGTGGGCTGCGGCGAGACGAAGGGGAGCGTGGGGAATAGCGTTGTCTCAAAATGGAGACGTAATCGAGCGAAAGTTCCGTGGCTATGCAGGTCTCAGTTCGTCTCTATTTCGAGACGAGTCCCGCTATCGAGACGCATGCCCAGCGCCACGATCTTCTTGTACAGGGTCGAGCGACCCAGGCCCAGGCGTTTCGCCGCTTCCACCACATTGCCGGCACTCTGCGCCAGGGCCCGTCCGATCAGGTCGCGCTCGAAGGCTTCGCGGGCCTGTTGGAAATCCCCGACCGGCCTGTCGTCCGCCGCTCGAGGCAGCTCTGGCAGCGGTTGCAGGGGGCCCAGCGCCGCGCCGAGGGCGGCGGCGTCCAGCAACGGTTGGTCGGCCAGCAGCAGCGCGCGTTCCAGCACGTTGCGCAGTTCGCGGACGTTGCCCGGCCAGGCATGCCGGGCGAGCAGCGCCAGGGCGTCGCCGCCGAGTTCGTGGAGACGGCCGTGGTCGAGGCTGTCGAGGATCGACTCGCAGAGCGCCGGGAGGTCGTCCAGGCGCTGGCGCAACGGTGGGATCTCGATCGGCAGGACGTTCAGCCGGTAGTAGAGGTCAGCGCGGAAACGGCCTTCGCGCATCGCCTGCTGCAGGTCGATGGAAGTGGCGGCGACCAGGCGGATGTCGCTGCGGATCACTTCGTTGGAACCCACCGCTTCGAACTCTTTCTCCTGTAGCACGCGCAACAGCTTGCCTTGCAAGGCCAGCGGCATGTCGCCGATCTCGTCGAGGAACAACGTGCCGCCCTGGGCCACCTGCAACTTGCCTGGCCGGCCCTTGCGCTCGGCACCGGTGAAGGCCCCCGGGGCGGTACCGAAGAATTCGGCCTCCAGCAGGCTTTCCGGGATCGCCGCGGCGTTCACGCTGACGAAGGCCTTGTGCGCCCGCGGCGAAGCGCTGTGGATGGCGTGGGCGAGCAGTTCCTTGCCGGTGCCGGTCTCGCCGAGCAACAGCACCGGCGCTTCGCTGGCCGCGCCACGGCGGGCGCGGCGCTTGACTTCCAGGCTGGCCGGACTGGTGCCGACGAAGTGGCTGAAGCTGTACTTGGCCTGGCGCGCCTGCAATTGCGAGCGGGTCGAGGCCAGTTCGCGCTGCATGCTCAGGTAGCGGGTCACCAGCGGCGACAGAGAACGCAGTTCGTCGAGCAGGGCGAAGCCGATGGCGCCGATCACTTCGCCGGCGTCGTCGTGGATCGGCAGGCGCATCACCACCAGCGGGTCCTTCGCGCTGTCCATCATGTCCAGCAGGATCGGCTTGCCGCTGCCTACCACTTCGCGCAGCAGGCTACCGGGGATCACGCTTTCGCAGGGCCGGCCGATGGCCTGCGCCGGGTCGGCGAGGCCGAAACGCTGGGCGTAGCGCTGGTTGATCCAGACGATGCGGGCCTCGCGGTCGACGATCACCGTGCCTTCGCTGGAGCCTTCGACGATCTCGAACAGCGAACGGATCGCCTGCTGGCGCACGCGTTGGTAATCCTGGAGGCTGTCGGCGTCGTTCATCGGCGGCTCCTGCGGCGGACGGCGAAACGGCCCGCCACTGTAGCCGGGAAGCCGCTCGCGGTGAAGGCTCAGGATTCCTCGACGGCCAGCGCGGCGGCGCTTTCCCGCTGCGCCTGGGCGGCGGGCGAGCGGACCTGGAGGATCAGTAGCGCGGCGAGCCCGGCGGGAATCGCCGCAAGCATGAAGATGTTCTCCACGGATATGTGCATGCCTAGCAGCAGGCTGCCGAACAGTGGGCCGAGGATCGAACCGAAGCGGCCCACGCCCAGCGCCCAGCCGGTGCCGGTGGCGCGTACCTGGGCCGGGTAGAAGTTGCTGGCGAAGGCGTTCAGGGTCAACTGCCCGCCGATGATGCAGAAGCCGGCGGCGAAGACGAACGCCAGCAGCCAGCGCGGCTGGTCGTGGTTGAGGCCGAGGAGCAGGGTGAACAGCGCGGCGCCGGCGAGAATCGCCGCCAGCAGGCGGACCTTGCTGCGCAGGCGGTCGGCGAGCCAGGCCAGGAGCATCGCGCCGAGGGTGCCGGCGAAGAGGAACATCGAGGTCGCCAGGTTCGCCGCATTGCGTGTCAGGCCGCTTTCCTGGAGCAGCGAGGGCAGCCAGCTGACCATGAAGTAGAGCAGGATCAGGCTGACGAAGAAGGTCGCCCAGAGCAGCAGGGTCGGCCGCGCGTAACCGTGGCGGAACAGCTCCAGCACGGTCAGGCTTGCCGCCGGCTCGGCGTCGGCCTCTGCCGGCGGCGGCTGCCAGCCCGGCGCCATACGCTCGCTGAGCTGGCGCAGGCGGGCATAGGGCGGTGCGTCGCGGAGCAGGCGCGGCAGCGACTCCGGGAGGAACAGGAGGAGGAAGGGGAACAGCAGCAACGGGGTGACGCCGCCGGCGAGGAACACCGCCTGCCAGCCGAAGCCGTCCATGAAGGCGGCGGCGACGAAACCGCCGGCGGCGCCGCCGAAGGAGAAACCGCAGGCCGCCAGGGTGACCATCAGGGTACGCAGGCGCGGTGGCGAATACTCGGCCATCAGCGCCATGGCGCTGGGCATCGCCCCGCCCATTCCGATGCCGCAGACGAAGCGCGCCAGCATCAGGCTTTCCAGGGAACCGGCGAAGACCATCAGGACGGTCAGGCTGGCGTAGATCAGCACGCAGCAGAGCAGCACCCGGCGGATGCCGAAGCGGTCCGCCAGCGGCGTCACCAGCAGCGAACCGACGGTCAGGCCGAACAGGTTGGCGCTGAACACCGGGCCGAATGCGGCCTTGTCCAGGCCCCATTCCTGGGCCAGGGTCGGCACCACGTAGCCGAGCACCTGGGCATCGTAGCCATCGGTGACCAGCAACAGGGCGAGGAGCAGCAGCAACAGCCACTGGTAGCGGGACACGGGGCGCGCGTCGAGCGCCGCGCGAAAGCTGGCGATCTGGTTGTGCATCGCAAGGTACCTGAGGTTCTTATTGGTGATGGGGCGTCCGGCGGACGCCCCCCTTTATCTTCAGGAGCGGGACTCTGCGGTCCCTCAGGCGGCCGGGGTGTCCGGCTGGTTGGCCGGATGGGCCTGGCGGAACGCCGGATGGGCGGCGGCCAGGTCGGCGACCCGGCGGATCCGTGGCCAGGCGTCCAGCGCCACGCCGAAGCGCTCGGCGGCGTAGAGCTGCGGGACCAGGTAGACGTCGGCCAGGCCCGGCCGGTCGCCGAAGCACCAGCCCTGGTTGCCGATCAGTTGCTCGACGGCGGCGAGACCCTGGCCGACCCAGTGGCCGATCCACTGCCGGACCTGCTCTTCGTCGTGGCCCCACTGACGCAGCAGGTTGAGCACGCTGGCGTTGTGCAACGGGTGGATGTCGCAGCCGACCAGCGCCGCGACTCCGCGCTCGCGGGCGCGGCGCAGCGGATCGCTGGAGAGCAGGGCGGGTTGCGGGTAGCGCTCCTCGAGGTACTCGATGATCGCCGGCGACTGGATCAGCAGCTCGCCCTCGTCGACCTGCAGGGCCGGTACGCGGCCCTGCGGGTTGAGCGCCAGGTAGGCGGGTTGGCGGTGTTCGCCGCCGTCGCGGACCAGGTTGACCGGCAGCGACTGGTAGTCCAGCCCCTTCAGCGCCAGGGCGATGCGCACCCGGTAGGAGGAGGTGGAACGGTAGTAGGTATAGAGCTTCATCCGCGCGCCCCCGGAAGGGCCGCGAGCACCTTGCCACGACATTCGCCGAAACCGATCGAGACATGTCCCTCGCGCTTGCAGCGGGCGCGGAGGATGACCTCGTCGCCGTCCTCGAGGAAGCGCCGGGTCTCGCCGGAGGCCAGTTGCACCGGCTGCTTGCCGCCAGCGGTGATCTCCAGCAGCGAGCCGAACTGGCCGGGCTCGGCGCCGGACAGGGTGCCGGAGCCGAACAGGTCGCCGGGCTGCAACTGGCAGCCATTGACGCTGTGGTGGGCGACCATCTGCGCCACCGTCCAGTACATGCTCAGGCTGTTGCTCAGGGTCAGGCGCTGCGGCGGCAGGCCTTTCTCGCGCAGGCCCTCGGTGAGCAGCAGGACCTCCAGCTCGATGTCGAAGGCGCCGTGGGCCTGGTCGTTGTCGTCGTAGAGATACGGCAGCGGCCGCGGGTCGCCTTCGGGGCGCGCTGGCTGGGCACGGCGGAACGGCTCCAGGGCTTCGGCGGTGACCACCCAGGGCGAGACGCTGGTAATGAAGCTCTTCGACAGGAACGGGCCGAGCGGTTGGTATTCCCAGGCCTGGATGTCGCGCGCCGACCAGTCGTTGAGCAGGCAGAAGCCGGCGATGTGCTCGGCGGCGCGGGAAACCGGGATGGCTTCGCCGAGGGCGTTGCCCTGGCCGATCCAGATGCCCAGCTCCAGTTCGTAGTCCAGGCGCGCGCAGGGGCCGAACACCGGCTCGCTGGCGCCGGCCGGCAGGGTCTGGCCGTTGGGCCGGCGCACTTCGCTGCCGGAGACGCGCACGGTCGAGGCGCGGCCGTGGTAGCCGATGGGCACGTGCTTGTAGTTGGGCAGCAGTGGGTTGTCCGGGCGGAACAGCTTGCCGACGTTCTCGGCGTGGCGGATGCCGACGTAGAAGTCGGTGTAGTCGCCGATCCTGGCCGGTAGGTGCATTTGGCACTCGGCGGCCGGATGGAGCAGTTCCGGGCGCTCCGCGGCGCCTTCGCCGAGCAGCTCCAGCAGGCGCTGGCGCAGCGCCACGCGGGCCGGCTTGCCGAGGGCGAAGAAGGCGTTCAGCGCGCCGCCGCGGGTGGCTTCGGCGGCTTCGCCGGCGGCACCCTCGAACAGCCCGGCGGCCAGCGCCGCGTCCAGGTCGAGGATCGAGTCGCCGATGGCCACGCCGCAACGCGGGCTCAGGCCGGCACGGCTGAAGATGCCCAGCGGCAGGTTTTGCAGGGGAAAGTCGGCATGCCCATTGGCGGAGGCGACCCAGCTACGAGTGGGGGTTGGCTGGTTCATGGGGTTATCTCCGTTGCGGGTTGAAGGTGGATACGAGCGACGCCCAGCAGGCATCGTAGTCATTCTGCAGGGCCGGCGTCTCGAGGGCGGCACGGCTCGGCCGGAGTACCTGGCTGGTCTCGAACATGAAGGCCATGGTCTGGTCGATCCTGTGCGGCTTGAGGTCGGCGGCGATGGCCTTGTCGCAGCTTTCCGCGTCCGGGCCGTGGGCGCTCATGCAACTGTGCAGCGAGGCGCCGCCGGGCACGAAGCCGCCGGCCTTGGCGTCATAGGCGCCCTGGATCAGGCCCATGAATTCGTTCATCAGGTTGCGGTGGAACCATGGCGGACGGAAGGTGTTCTCGGCCACCATCCAGCGCGGCGGGAAGATCACGAAGTCGATGTTGGCCAGGCCGGGGACGCTGGTGGGGGAGGTCAGCACGGTGAAGATCGACGGGTCCGGGTGGTCGAAGCTGACCGTGCCGATGGTGTTGAAGCGGCGCAGGTCGTACTTGTAGGGCACGTTGTTGCCGTGCCAGGCGACCACGTCCAGCGGCGAGTGGTCAAGCTCGCAGGCCCACAGTTCGCCGAGGTATTTCTGCACCAGTTGCAGCGGCTGGCGGCTGTCCTCGTAGCGCGCCACCGGGGTCAGGAAGTCGCGCGGATTGGCCAGGCCATTGCTGCCGATCGGGCCGAGGTCGGGCAGGCGCAGCGGCGCGCCGTGGTTCTCGGCGATATAGCCGCGTGCCTCCCCGTCGAGCAGCTCGACGCGGAACTTCATCCCGCGCGGGATCACCGCGATCTCCAGCGGTTCGACTTGCAGCGCGCCGAGTTCGGTGCACAGGCGCAGACGGCCCAATTGCGGGACCAGCAGCAGTTCGCCATCGGCGTCGTAGAAGCAACGCTCCATCGAGCGGTTGGCCAGGTACTGGTAGATGCTCACGCCGGCGGGCTTGTCGCCGGGCGCGTTGGCGGCCATGCGCAGCAGGCCGTCGAGGAAGTCGGTGGGCTGCTCGGGCAGTGCCAGCGGGTCCCAGCGCAGGCGGTTGGGAGTCGGCGCATCCAGTTCGGCACCGGCGATCTGTCGTTCCAGGCGGCGGAACGGCGGATGCTTGGCCGACGGCGTGATGCGGTACAGCCAGGTGCGCCGGGCCTCGCTGCGAGCCATGGTGAAGGCGGTGCCGGAGAGCAGTTCGGCGTACAGGCCGTAGGGCGCTTTCTGCGGGGAGTTCTGGCCGACCGGCAGGGCGCCGGGGAGCGCTTCGCTGCTGAATTCGTTGCCGAAGCCCGATTGATAGGCGAGGGCAGTGGAGTCGAGGTTCATCTGAGGCCTCCGGGGAGTGGGGGCAGCTTGCCGCCGATCCGCCGGGGACCTGGCACGCTGGCTGCGTTATTTTTATCGTAATTCAATTACGCATAACGTAATTTGAGTGGAAAGCAGCGTCAAGCTATAACGTCGGCCCCGCCCGCAGGAACCCGCGTCCATGGAAAAGAACAGCAGTCCCGCCGAAACCTCCGGCAAGCAGAAGGTCCGCTCCGCCGAAGTCGGTACCGATATCCTCAAGGCCCTCGCCGAACTCTCCCCGGCGACCTCGCTGTCGCGCCTGGCGGAGCATGTGGGGATGCCGGCGAGCAAGGTCCATCGCTATCTGCAGGCATTGATCGCCAGCGGCTTCGCGGTCCAGGACGCCTCCACCAATCATTACTCGCTGGGGCGCGAGGCCCTGCGCGTGGGCCTGGCGGCGCTGGACAGCATGGACGTGCTGAAGAGCGCCGCCGCGCCGCTGGCCGAGCTGCGCGACGAGCTCAACGAGACCTGCTTCCTCGCCGTCTGGGGCAACCGTGGCGCCACCGTGGTACAGGTGGAACAGGCGGTGCGCGCGGTGACGGTGGTCACCCAGGTCGGCTCGGTGCTGCCGCTGCTCGGTTCGTCCACCGGCCTGGTGTTCGCCGCGTTCCTGCCGGAACGCGAGGTGGCCGAGCTGCGCGAGGAAGAGTTGGCCGGGCGCGCCGACCATCCGCTGGCCGACCCGGCGGCCTACGCGGTGCTGCTGGAGGGCATCCGCGCGCGCGGCCTGCATGCGATCCATGGGCTGCTGATGCCTGGGGTGGAGGCGCTCTCGGCACCGGTGTTCGACGCCCGCGGGCGGGTGGCGGCGGTGCTCACGGTGGTCGGCCCGGCGAGCATCTTCCAGGCCGAGGAGCAGGGGCCGGCGGCGGAACGGCTGCTTGCGACGACTCGGGCTATCAGTTGGCGGATGGGGTATGACGGCACCCAGGGTGGATGATGCAGTCTCCGAGCCTGAGGGTGATGTCAGGTAGGGTGGATAACCGCCCGCGGTTATCCGCCGCTTCTCAGGCCTTGGCCAGCAACGCCTTCGCCGCTCGCGATCCGTTGCTCTTGCCGAGCACCGCGCAGATGCGCTGGCCGGCGTCGACCAGGGCGTGCATGTCGACCCCGGTATGGATCTCCAGGCCGTTCAGCAGGTAGAGGACGTCTTCGCTGGCGACGTTGCCGGTGGCGCCCTTGGCGTAGGGACAGCCGCCGAGACCGGCCACCGAGCTGTCGAATACCGCGACGCCTTCCAGCAGGCTGGCGTAGATGTTCGCCAGGGCCTGCCCGTAGGTGTCGTGGAAGTGCCCGGCGAGGCGCTCGCGGGGAACCTCGCTGGCCACCGCCTCGATCAGCCGGCGGGTGGCGCCGGCGGTGCCGACGCCGATGGTGTCGCCCAGGGACACTTCGTAGCAGCCCATCTGCTGGAGTTCACGGGCGACCCAGGCGACCTGGCGCGGATCGACATCGCCGTCGTAGGGACAGCCGAGCACGCAGGAAATGTAGCCGCGCACCCGCACCTGGTGCTGGCGCGCCGCCTCCAGCACCGGTACGAAGCGCTCCAGGCTGTCCCTGATCGAGCAGTTGATGTTGCGCTGGGAGAAGGCTTCCGACGCGGCGGCGAACACCGCCACTTCCTTCACCCCCGACTCCAGCGCCGCCTCGAAGCCTTTCAGGTTCGGCGCCAGCGCCGCGTAGGTCACGCCGGGACGCTGGCGGATGCCGGCGAACACCTCGGCCGAGCCGGCCATCTGCGGCACCCACTTGGGCGAGACGAAGCTGCCCACTTCGATGTAGTCCAGGCCGGCGGCGCTCAGGTCATCGACCAGGCGGATCTTGTCGGCCACCTCGATCGGCTGTTTCTCGTTCTGCAGTCCGTCGCGCGGACCGACTTCCACCAGGCGGACCTTCTTCGGCAGGTTCATGCTGTTCCTCGTCTTGGCTGTCAGGCCTGGTTCTCGTCCAGCTCCACCAGCGGCGTGCCTTCCTCTACCAGTTCGCCCTCGCTGCAATACAGCGCCTTCACTACCCCGGCGTGGGGCGCGCGGATGCTGTGTTCCATCTTCATCGCCTCCAGCACCACCAGGGCGGTGCCGGCTTCGACCGTCTGGCCGGGCTCGACCAGGACCCGCACGATACTGCCGTTCATCGGCGCGCTCAAACCACCCTGGTGGGCATGGGCGGCCTCGGCCTCGGCGATCGGGTCGACGGCTTCGATGGCCAGCAGTTCGCCCTCCCATTCGAGGAACAACTGGCGTCCGCGGCGCAACGCCGCCGAGCGACGGGTGACACCGTCCACCCGGCTGACCAGGTCGTCGCCGTCCAGGCGATACTGGCTGGGGCTGGCGTGGCGCAGGCGGACGCAGCGGCGTTCGTCGCGGCAGCGCAGCATCAGGTCGGCCTCCCGCGCCAGGGCGCTGCGCCAGCCGTCGTTGCGGCTCCACGGCGAATGCGGGTCGTCGTCGCGACGGTGGCCCGGTTCGCTCTGCAGCCAGGCTTCGGCGGCGGCTTGCCAGAAATGCTCCGGCAGCGCTTGCGGCGCCGGCAGCAGGTCGTCTTGGTGGCGCGCGATGAACCCGGTGTCCAGTTCGGCGGCGGCGAACGCCGGATGGCCGAGGATGCGGCGGAGGAACGCCAGGTTGGTGCGCAGGCCGCCGACCGAGGTTTCCGCCAGCATCGTCAGCAGGCGCTGGCGGGCTTCCTCGCGGGTTTCGCCCCAGGCGATCAGCTTGGCCAGCATCGGGTCGTAGAACGGCGAGACCTCGTCGCCTTCGCGTACCCCGCTGTCGACCCGCCGGCCGGGGCCGGCGGGCGCTTCGCGGTACAGCGCCAGGCGGCCGCTGGCGGGGAGGAAGCCGCCCTCGGGGTCTTCCGCGTAGAGCCGCACTTCGATGGCGTGGCCGTTCAGCGGCACCTGTTCCTGTGTCAGCGGCAGCGCCTCGCCGCGAGCGACGCGGATCTGCCAGGCGACCAGGTCGAGGCCGGTGATGGCCTCGGTGACCGGGTGTTCCACCTGCAGGCGGGTGTTCATTTCCATGAAGAAGAACTGGCCGCGTTCGTCGAGGAGGAATTCGACGGTACCGGCGCCGACGTAGCCGATCGCCTGCGCCGCGCGTACCGCGGCCTCGCCCATGGCCCGGCGCAGTTCCACACCGAGACCGGGGGCGGGGGCTTCCTCGACGACCTTCTGGTGGCGGCGCTGGATCGAACAGTCGCGTTCGTTGAGGTACAGGCAGTGGCCATGGCGGTCGGCGAATACCTGGATCTCCACGTGGCGCGGCTTCAGCAGGTATTTCTCCACCAGCATCCGCGCGTCGCCGAAGGCGGCCTTGGCCTCGCGCTGGGCGGAGGAAAGGGCCTCGGCCAGCTCGGCCTCGCGCTCCACCACCTTCATGCCCTTGCCGCCGCCGCCAGCGGCGGCCTTGAGCAGCACCGGGTAGCCGATGCGCCCGGCTTCCCGGCGGAAAGTCTCGAGGTCCTGGGCTTCGCCGTGATAGCCGGGCACCAGCGGCACGCCGGCTTCTTCCATCAGCGCCTTGGCCGCCGACTTGCTGCCCATGGCGTCGATGGCCGCCGCCGGCGGTCCGAGGAAGAGCAGGCCGGCTTCCTCGCAGGCGCGGGCGAAGTCGGCGTTCTCCGAGAGGAAGCCGTAGCCGGGGTGGATCGCCTGGGCGCCGCTGGCGAGGGCGGCGGCGATGATCCTGTCGCCGCGCAGGTAGCTGTCGACGGGCTTGGCGCCGCCCAGGTCGACGGCGATGTCGGCTTCGGCGACGTGGCGGGCGTGGCGGTCGATGTCGCTGTGCACGGCGACGCTGCCGATGCCGAGGGCGCGCGCGCTGCGCATCACCCGGCAGGCGATCTCGCCGCGGTTGGCGACCAGGAGGCGCTGGATGCTGCGGTAGTCCGGGTTCATGCGTCGTTTCTCCAGGCGGGCGTGCGTTTCTCCAGGAAGGCGCGCAGGCCTTCCTGGCCTTCCGGGCTGATGCGGATGCGGGCGATGGCCGCCTCGGTGTAGCGGCGCAGCGCCGGGCTCAGCTCGGCGGCCTCGACCTCATGGTAGAGCGCCTTGCAGGCGACCAGGGCGCGCGGGCTGTTTTGCAGCAGGTTGGCGATCCAGGCCTCGGCCTGGCTTTCCAGTTCGGCGGCGGGACAGCTTTCGCTGAGCAGGCCCAGTTCGCTGGCGCGGCGTCCGTCGAAGCGCTCGGCGGTCAGCGAATAGCGCCGCGCGGCGCGCTGGCCGATGGCCTTGACCACGAACGGGGCGATGGTCGCCGGGATCAGGCCGATGCGTACCTCGGACAGGCAGAAGGTCGCGTCGTCGCTGCCGATGGCCATATCGCAGCAACTGACCAGGCCGACCCCGCCGCCGAACACCGCGCCCTGGACCACCGCCAGGGTCGGCTTGGGCAGGTTGTAGAGATGGGTCATGAGTTCGGCGATGCGCTGGGCGTCGGCCAGGTTGCCCTGGTAGTCGAGGTCCACCGACTGCTGCATCCAGGCCAGGTCGGCACCGCCGCAGAAGTGCCGGCCACGGCCGCGCAGCACCAGCAGGCGGACCTGCGGGTCGCTGCCGACGCGATCGATGGCCTGCAACAGTTCGTCGATCACGACGGCATTGAAGGCGTTGTTCTTTTCCGCCCGGTCCAGCCACAGGGTGGCTACGCCGCGCGGGTCGATCTCAAGCTGGATGGTCTGGAATTCGCTCATGCTGGTCTGCTCGTCACATGCGGAACACGCCGAAGGCGGTCGGCTCGATGGGGGCGTTGAGGGCGGCGGAAAGCGCCAGGGCGAGCACCTCGCGGGTCTGCGCCGGATCGATCACGCCGTCGTCCCACAGTCGCGCGCTGGAGTAGTAGGGATGGCCCTGGTGCTCGTACTGTTCGAGGATCGGCGCCTTGATCTTCGCCTCCTCTTCGACGCCGAGCTGCTGGCCGGCGCGCTCGGCCTGCTCGCGCTTGACCTGGGCGAGCACCCCGGCGGCCTGTTCGCCGCCCATCACGCCGATCCTCGCGTTCGGCCACATCCACAGGAAGCGCGGGTCGTAGGCGCGTCCGCACATGCCGTAGTTGCCGGCGCCGAAGCTGCCGCCGATCAGCACGGTGAACTTCGGAACCCGCGCGCAGGCCACCGCGGTCACCAGCTTGGCGCCGTGCTTGGCGATGCCGCCAGCCTCGTACTTCTGGCCGACCATGAAACCGGTGATGTTCTGCAGGAACAGCAGCGGGATGCCGCGCTGGCAGGCCAGTTCGATGAAGTGCGCGCCTTTCTGCGCGGCCTCGGCGAAGAGGATCCCGTTGTTGGCCAGGATGGCTATCGGATAGCCGTGCAGGTGGGCGAAGCCGCAGACCAGGGTGGTGCCGAACAGCGCCTTGAACTCGTCGAACTCGGAGCCGTCCACCAGCCGTGCGATCACTTCGCGCACGTCGTAGGGCTGCTTGCTGTCGGCGGGAATCACCCCGTACAGCTCCTCGGCGGGGTACAGCGGTGCGCGCGGCGCACGGCATTGCAGCTGGCCCTGCTTGCGCCAGTTGAGGTTGGCGACGCAGCGGCGGGCGATGGCCAGGGCATGGTCATCGTCCTCGGCATAGTGGTCGGCGACCCCTGAGACCTTGCAGTGCACGTCGGCGCCGCCAAGTTCCTCGGCGCTGACCACCTCGCCGGTAGCGGCCTTCACCAGCGGCGGCCCGGCGAGGAAGATGGTGGCCTGTTCGCGCACCATCACGGTTTCGTCGGACATCGCCGGCACGTAGGCCCCGCCGGCGGTGCAGGAGCCCATGACCACGGCGATCTGCGGGATGCCGCGGGCACTCATGTTGGCCTGGTTGAAGAAGATCCGGCCGAAGTGCTCGCGGTCGGGGAACACCTCGTCTTGGCGCGGCAGGTTGGCGCCGCCGGAGTCCACCAGGTAGATGCATGGCAGGCGGTTTTCCAGGGCGATGGCCTGGGCCCGCAGGTGCTTCTTCACAGTCAGCGGATAGTAGGTGCCGCCCTTCACCGTGGCATCGTTGCCGACGATCATGCATTCCACCCCTTCGACCCGGCCGATCCCGGCGACGATGCCGGCGGCGGCGACCTCTTCGCCGTAGACTTCGTGGGCGGCGAGGGCGGAAAGCTCGAGGAACGGCGAGCCGGGGTCGAGCAGGCGGTTGATGCGTTCGCGCACCAGCAGCTTGCCGCGCGCGCTGTGCCGGGCCTGGGCGGCGCTACCGCCGCCTTCGTGGATGCGGCCGAGGAGGGTGCGCAGGGCGTTGACCTGTTCCAGCATGGTCGCGGCGTTGGCCGCGAACTCGGCGGAGCGTGGATTGATCTGGGTGTGCAGGATGGCCATGGCGGTGGCTCCGTGTCGAGGTGGGCGGAAGCGGTTGGCGCCCGCTCCCGACCTGGCGATGCGCCTGTCGATGCAATGGAATGCCCTCTCCCTGGCGGCAAAGGGCCGGAAAGAGCGAGGCTTCAGCGGGTTTCGTTGAACAGCTCGCGGCCGATCAGCATGCGGCGGATCTCGCTGGTGCCGGCGCCGATCTCGTAGAGCTTGGCGTCGCGCAACAGGCGGCCGGTGGGAAACTCGTTGATGTAGCCGTTGCCGCCGAGGATCTGGATCGCGTCCAGGGCCATCTGGGTGGCGCGCTCGGCGCTGTAGAGGATCACCCCGGCGGCGTCCTTGCGGGTCGTCTCGCCGCGGTCGCAGGCGGCGGCCACGGCGTACAGGTAGGCGCGGCTGGCGTTGAGGGCGGTGTACATGTCGGCCACCTTGCCCTGGACCAGCTGGAATTCGCCGATGCTCTGGCCGAACTGGCGGCGGTCATGGATGTACGGCACCACCACGTCCATGCACGCCTGCATGATTCCCACCGGGCCGCCGGAAAGCACCACGCGCTCGTAGTCGAGGCCGCTCATCAGTACCTTGACCCCGCCGTTGACCGCGCCGAGGACGTTCTCCTCGGGTACCTCGACGTCCTGGAAGATCAGTTCGCAGGTGTTCGAGCCGCGCATGCCCAGCTTGTCCAGCTTCGGCCCGCGACTGAAGCCTTTCCAGTCGCGCTCGACGATGAACGCGGTGATCCCGTGCGCGCCCTTGTCCGCGTCGGTCTTGGCGTAGATCACATAGGTATGGGCATCGGGACCGTTGGTGATCCACATCTTGCTGCCGTTGAGAACGAAGCGGTCGCCGACCCGGTCCGCGCGCAGCTTCATCGAGACCACGTCGGAGCCGGCGTTGGGTTCGCTCATCGCCAGCGCACCGATGTGTTCGCCGGATACCAGGGCCGGCAGGTAGCGGGCCTTCTGTTCGGCGTTGCCGTTGCGCTTGATCTGGTTGACGCAGAGGTTGGAATGCGCGCCATAGGAGAGCGCCACCGAAGCCGAGGCCCGGCTGATCTCTTCCATGACCACGGCGTGGGCCAGGTAGCCCAGCGCCGAACCGCCGTACTCCTCGTCGACGGTGATGCCGAGCAGGCCCATCTCGCCGAACTTGCGCCACATGTCCATGGGGAACTGATTGTCCTGGTCGATCTGCGCGGCGCGCGGCTGCAGTTCGGCGGCGACGAAGCCGCGCACCTGGTCGCGGAGCATGTCGATGGTTTCGCCGAGGGCGAAGTTGAGGCTGGGATAGGTCATGCTTTCACCTGTAATTGTGCTTGTCCGGTTTAAAGCTTTGAATGAGGTTTATGTTTCAACTGTCTGTTTGTTATAGCTTTTGATAAGCGCCGCTCGACAGCGCTCCTCGGCAGTATCCAGTTCCAGCTGCATCTGTTCGATGTCCAGCAACTGTTGTTCCAGCTGGGCGCGGCGCTCGGCGATCTTCTCCAGCATGGTGTTCAACTGCTTCTGGTTGCCGCTGCTCGGGTCCGGGTCGTAGAGCTCGATCAGTTCGCGGCATTCGGCGAGGGAAAAACCGATGCGCTTGCCGCGCAGGATCAGCTTCAGGCTGACCTTGTCGCGCGGCGAATAGATGCGTTCCTGGCCGCGTCGCTCGGGGGAGAGCAGGCCTTGCTCCTCGTAGAAGCGGATGGCGCGGGTGGTGATGTCCAGTTCGCGGGCGAGATCGGAGATGGTGTAGGTGATGGACATACGCTGGCACCTGCTTGTTTACCTTTACGTTAACGTAAAGCTGCGCCGAAATCCTGTCAACGCCTGGAACGGGGGAAAAATGACAGCCGTGAAAGATGCTTGTCAGAAAGATTTAATCGGCGCCTCATGAAAGGGCGCGGATGGCTCTGTTCTGCTTCGCCGAACACTGTGTTTCTCGGAGGAGTCGTAACGATGAGTCGGCTGATGACCTACAGGACGCTGCTGGCTTGCCTGCTCGCCGCGTTGCTTGCGCTGCTGGTGGCGGGCCAGCAGCAGCGCGCGTTCGAGCGAATCTGGTTCAAGCTGGAGCAGCGCTACGGCGGCGATGTTGCGCGCGAGAACGCCCTGCGCCTGGCCGACTATCGGGTCGATATCGAAGCCCGCGTGCTGGGCGCGGAGTCCAACGTGTCGGCGCTGTCCTTCGACCCCAGCCGGCGCAGCCTGGTCAGCGTGACCAACCAGGACCCGCATTTCCTCGAACTGTCGCTGGACGGCGAATTGCTGCGACGCATCCCCCTGCGCGGTTTCCAGGATCCGGAGGCTATCGAGTACATCCGGCCCGGCGTCTACGTGGTCGCCGAGGAGCGTCGCCAACGCCTGGTGGAGATCCATGTCGACGCCGACACCCGGGTGATCGACATCGACGATCCGCGCAACGCCCGGAAGTTCTCCCTGGGCAGTGCAAACAAGCGCAACAAGGGCTTCGAGGGGTTGGCCTACGACCCGCTGCGCGAGCGCCTGTTCGTGGCCCGGGAAAAGGCGCCGGTGGGCATCATCGAGGTAAACGGCTTCTTCAACGACCGCGGCGAGGCGCTCGACCTGAGCGTCGGCGGCGACCCGCAGCGCGATCGCGGGTTGTTCCTCACCGATCTGTCGAGCCTCTACTACGACAAGGCCAGCGATCACCTGCTGGTGCTTTCCGACGAGTCGCGGGTGGTCATCGAACTGGATCGCGCCGGGGATCCGCTCGGCAGCCTGACCCTGCGTGGCGGCAACCATGGCCTGACGGACGACGTGCCGCAGGCCGAAGGGTTGGCGATGGACGACCGGGGCAGCCTGTACGTGGTCAGCGAGCCGAACCTGTTCTACCGCTTCAGCCGAGCGCTGCCAGCGGCCGACTAGGGTGGGAAAAGGACGGCGGAATTCAGGCTTGCGCGCCGGATAGCGCCGGCGCGTAGCCGATCATCTGTCGCAGCAGCGGGTCGGTGAACTGTTGTTGCCAGTCGTCCAGCTTGCCCCGAAGGTCGGGGCCGTTGGCCGGAACGATGGGGGTCGCGCGCGGCTGGCGAGGCGTCGGCGAGCAGGCGCCGAGCAGCCCGACGCACAGTGCCAGGGTGGGGAGTGAGAGTTTCGCTAGGGGCATCAGGCTTGCTCCGTCGGGATCCGGGGCGAGTTGCCGGTGCGCGGCGCCTTGCGCAACCGGAACAGGCGCCCGACCACCAGGAAGAACAGCGGTACCAGGAACACCGCGAGTACCGTGGCGGTGACGATCCCGCCGAGCACCCCGGTGCCGATGGCGACCTGGGCGCCGGAACCGGCGCCGCTGGAGAGCGCCAGCGGGACCACGCCGAAACCGAACGCCAGCGAGGTCATGACGATCGGTCGCAGGCGCAGGCGCGCGGCCTCCAGGGTCGCCTGCAGCAGGCTCATGCCTTCCTGGTAATGGTCCTTGGCCACCTCGATGATGAGGATGGCGTTCTTCGCCGAGAGGCCGATGATGGTGATCAGGCCGACCTTGAAGTAGATGTCGTTGGGCAGACCGCGCAGGCTCACCCCGAGCAGTGCGCCGAGTACGCCCAGCGGCACCACCAGGATCACCGCCAGCGGGATCGACCAGCTTTCGTAGAGAGCGGCCAGGGCGAGGAACACGATCAACACCGAGAGGGCGAACAGCGCCGGCGCCTGGGCGCCGGACAGGCGTTCTTCGAAGGACTGGCCGGACCACTCGTGGGCGATGCCCTCGGGCAGGCCCTGCATCAATTCCTCCATCGCCTGCATGGCTTCGCCGCTGCTGTAGCCCGGCGCGGCCTGGCCCTCGAGGTTGAACGAGGGATAGCCGTTGTAGCGGGTCAGTTGCGGCGGGCCGAGGGTCCAGGCGGCCTTGGCGAACGTCGCCAGCGGCACCATCTCGCCCTGCTCGTTGCGCACGTGAAGCCGGCCGATGTCGTCGATGCCCAGGCGCTTGGCGCCGTCGGCCTGGACCACCACCTTGCGCACCTGGCTGCCGTGCATGAAGTCGCCGATGTAGTCCGAGCCGAACATCACCGCCAGGGTGGTGTTGATCTCGTCCATGCTCACGCCGAGGGTCTCCGCCTTGCGCCGGTCGATGTCAAGGCGGATCTGCGGCGCCTCGCCCTGGCCGGCGAACATCACGTTGGCCAGACGCGGGTCCTCGGCGGCGCGCGCCAGCAACTGGTCGCGGGCCTTGACCAGGGCCTCGTAGCCAACCCCGCCACGGTCCTGCAGGCGGAAGTCGAAGCCGCTGGTGGAACCCAGGTCCGGCAGCGGCGGCGAGTTCATCGCATACACCGTACGGTTGGGCAGGCCGGCAAAGCGCTGGTTGATGCGCTCGACGATGGCGCCGACGTGCTGGCTGGCCTCCCGGCGTTCCGACCAGTCCTTCAGGGTGGCGAAGATCATCGCCGAGCTGGTGCCGTCGCCGTACAGGCTGAAGCCGCCGACCGCATAGGCGTAGGCCACCGGTTCGTGCTCCGCCAGGTAGCGCTCGACGTCGCCGACGTTGGCCATGGTCTCCGCCATCGGCGTGCCTTCGGGCTGCATCACCATGATCATGAAGTCGCCCTGGTCCTCTTCCGGCAGGAACGCCTGCGGCAGGCGCACGAAGAGCAGGGCGACCACGCCGATGACCAGGGCGTAGACCAGCATCCAGCGGATCGGCCGGGCGAGGATGCCGGCCACCGCGTTGCGGTAGCGTCCGGTCAGGCGCAGGAAGGCGCGGTTGAACCAGCCGAAGAAGCCGCGCTTCTCATGGTGGTCGGCGTCGATCGGGCGCAGCAGGGTGGCGCACAGGGCCGGGGTCAGCGACAGCGCGAGGAACGCCGAGAAGCCGATGGAGACCGCCAGGGTCACCGCGAACTGGCGGTAGATGTTGCCCACCGCGCCGCTGAAGAACGCCATCGGCACGAACACCGAGACCAGCACTACGGTGATGCCGACGATGGCCCCGCTGATCTGGCGCATCGCCTTGACCGTGGCGTCGTGCGGCGACAGGCCTTCCTCGGCCATCAGCCGCTCGACGTTCTCCACCACGATGATCGCGTCGTCCACCAGGATGCCGATCGCCAGGACCATGCCGAACATGGTCAGCACGTTGATCGAGAAGCCCAGGCCGAGCATCACCGTGAAGGTGCCCAGCAGGGCCACCGGCACCACCAGTGTCGGGATCAGGGTGGCGCGGAAGTTCTGCATGAACAGGTACATCACGGCGAACACCAGCAGCATCGCCTCGAGCAGGGTGCTGACCACCTTCCTGATCGAGATCTCGACGAACGCCGAGGTGTCATAGGGGATGTTGTAGCTCACGCCCTCCGGGAAGTAGCGCGACAGCTCGTCGAGGGTGGCGCGGATGCGCTTGGCGGTGGCCACCGCGTTGGAGCCGGGCGCCATCTTCACCGCCAGGCCGGTGGCGGTCATCTGGTTGACCCGCGAGACGAAGCCGTACTCGCTCTGGCCGAACTCGACGCGGGCCACGTCGCGCAGGCGGATCGCGCCGCCGTCGGCGCGGATGCGCAGCGGAATTTCGCCGAACTGCTCGGGCGTCACCAGGGTGTCGTCGACCTTCACCGTGGCGCTGATCGGCGCCGAGTCGGGGACCCCGAGGTTGCCGATGTCGCCCACGGTGAGGCGGGCGTTGTGCCGGCGCACGGCGTTGACCAGGTCGCTGGCGCTGAGGTTCATCGAGGTCAGCTTGGCCGGGTCGGGCCAGATGCGCATGGCGTACTCGGCGCCCCAGGTCTCGACCTTGCCCACGCCCTCCACCCGGCGCAGCGCCTGCAACACGTTGGACGAGGCGATCTCGCCCAGCTCCATGGCGTCGTAGCGGCCGCTGGAGGAGGTAAGGGTAACGATCAGCTGGATGCTGTCCGCCGCCTTCTCCACGTAGATGCCGTCGCGCCGCACCGATTCGGGCAGGCGCGACTCGACGATCTTCAGGCGGTTCTGCACTTCCACCGCGGCGAGGTCGGCGTTCACGCCCTGGCGGAAGGTCAGGGTCAGCGAGGCCTGGCCGGTGCTGCTGGTGGCCTTGGTGTAGAGCAGGCCGGGCGCGCCGTTCATCTCGCGCTCGATGATCGCGGTCACCGCTTCCTCGACCACCTTGGCCGAGGCGCCGGGATAGCTGGCGCTGACGTTGACCACCGGCGGCGCGATGTCCGGGTACTGGGCGACCGGCAGGAAGCGGATCGCCAGGACCCCGGCGAGCACGATCAGCAGGGAGATCACCCAGGCGAAGACCGGCCGGTCAATGAAGAAACGAGCCATTCGTAGCGTTCTCCGTCACTGGCCCGCCGGCGAGGCGGCCAGCGGTGAGGGGGCGTCGGCGCTGGCCGGCTGGCGGACCACCGCCTGGACGCTGGAGCCGGCGGCATGCTGGGCGGCGTTCTCGACGATCACACGCTCGCCGCCCTTGAGCCCGCGGCTGATGATCCAGTCGCGGCCCTGCAGGGTGTCGGCGCGGACCTCCACGTCTTCCACCACGCCCTGTGGGTTGACCACCTTGACCACGGCGGACTGGGCGGTACGGATCAGCGCGTCGCGCGGGACGGTGATCGCCTGCGGGTTCACCGCGCGCTGCAGGCGCACCTGCACGTAGCCGCCGGGCAGCAATTCGCGATGCGGATTGCGGAACAGGGCACGCATGGCGATGGTGTCGGTGCCGGGGTCGACCGCCAGGTCGGAGAACAGCAGCTCGCCGGCCAGCGGGTACTCGCTGCCGTCGGCCAGGACCAGGCGCACGGCGATGTCCTTGTCGGCGACACCCTTCACCTGGCCTTCGCGGATCGCCCGCTGCATGGCGGCGACTTCGCCGGCCGGCTGGGAGAAGTTCACGTAGATCGGATCGATCTGCTCGACGCGGGTCAGCGGTGTCGGCGAGTCCTCGCCGACCAGCGCGCCTTCGGTGACCAGCGCGCGCCGCGCGCGGCCGTCGATCGGCGCGGTGACCGTGGCGTAGCCCAGGCGCAGGCGGGCCTGCTCCAGTTCGGCCTTGGCCGAGGCGATCTGCGCCAGGGCCTGGCGCGCGTCGGTCTGCGCTTCGGTGTACTCGCGTTCGCTGATGGCGCGGTCCTTGATCAGGTCGGCGTAGCGCTTGAGCTTGTCGGCCGCCGCCGCGTGGCTGGCCTCGGCCCGGGCCAGGGCGCCGCGGCTGATGTCCAGGGCCGCCTTCAAGGGCGCAGGGTCGATCTGGAACAGCACGGTGCCGGCGCGGACGTCCTGGCCTTCCTCGTACAGGCGACGGGTGACGATGCCGGCGACGCGCGCCCGCACTTCAGCCTGGCGGTACGCTTCCAGGCGTCCGGGCAGCTCGCTGGTGATGCCGATAGGCGCCGGCCTGGCGACGATCACGCCGACCTCGGCGGGGGCCTCCGCAGTCTTCCCGGCGTCCGCTGCTTCTTCGCAGCCCAGCAGGAATAGGGCGACCAGGGCCGCCAGCAGCCCGCGCAGCGAGCCGGTCCATTGGATGTGCATGGGTGTCCCTCGATTCGTGAACTCGCGAGCTTGCCCGGGAAAGGGCACCGCAACTCACGAGCGGCGCGACAGTAGCATATAATCAATCATGAGTGATTAATTAATTGGCGTTTCTGTAACATATCCTTATGATCTGCGGCGCCTTTCCCTTGTGAGGACGTTCAGTGGCCAGGAAAACCAAAGAGGAATCCCAGAAAACCCGCGACGGCATACTCGATGCCGCCGAGCGGGTTTTCCTGGAAAAGGGCGTGGGCACTACTGCCATGGCCGACCTGGCGGACGCCGCCGGGGTTTCTCGCGGTGCGGTCTACGGCCACTACAAGAACAAGATCGAGGTCTGCCTGGCGATGTGCGACCGCGCCTTCGGCCAGATCGAGGTACCCGACGAAAACGCCAGGGTGCCGGCGCTGGATATCCTCCTGCGCGCCGGCATGGGCTTTCTCCGCCAGTGCTGCGAGCCCGGTTCGGTGCAGCGGGTGCTGGAGATCCTCTACCTCAAGTGCGAACGCAGCGACGAGAACGAGCCGCTGTTGCGCCGCCGCGAGCTGCTCGAGAAGCAGGGGCAACGCTTCGGCCTCCGGCAGATCCGCCGGGCGGTGGAGCGCGGCGAACTGCCGGCGCGGCTGGACGTCGAGCTGGCCAGCATCTATCTGCAATCGCTCTGGGACGGCATCTGCGGCACCCTGGCCTGGACCGAGCGCCTGCGCGACGATCCCTGGAACCGCGCCGAACGCATGTTCCGCGCCGGCCTCGACAGCCTGCGCAGTTCTCCCTACCTGTTGCTGGCGGACGCCTGAGGGCGTCAATCGTCCGCCATCAGGTGCCTGCGCTGGTCCTCGGCGCCGGCGACCGCCAGCCGCTGGGCGTCTTCCTCGCTGATGTGCAGGCGCTTGCCGTCGATGTAGAGCACCGACAGGCGCGCCTCGGCGTCGGTACCGATGCGCAGGCTGTCGACCGGCGCGCGATGCCGGCTGCCTTCGATCTCCACGCTGCAGACGCCTTGTTCCGAATCGATTTCGATGGACATGGGAGCCTCCTGTTTTTTCCGCCTACCTTGGGTGGACCCCGGGCATCCGCGCGGGTTCTGTCACGGTAGCTTCACGCCAGCGTCACGCGCCTGCCACCGCGCTTGGCTGCAATCGTCCGCAGAGAGAGGGCGAGGCCAGCGGAGGACGACGCCATGCGGCTATGCGTGATTGGTGCGGGCTATGTGGGACTGGTGACGGCGGCCTGTTTCGCCGAGATGGGCAACCAGGTGCGTTGCGTGGAGCGTGACCGCGAGCGGGTCGCGCGGCTGAGACGCGGCGAGATGCCGATCTACGAACCGGGCCTGGAAAGCATCCTGCGCGATCAGCTGGACGCCGCCCGCCTGACCTTCACCGCCAGCCTGGCGGAAGGCCTGGCCGACGCCGAAGTGGTGTTCATCGCCGTCGGCACGCCGTGCGGCGAGGACGGCTCGGCCGACCTCAGCCACGTGCTGGCGGTCGCCGAGCAACTTGGCGCGCAACTGCGCCAGGCCTGCATCGTGGTCAACAAGTCGACCGTGCCGGTGGGCACCGCCGAACGGGTCGAAGAGATCATCCGCCTGGGCCTGGCGCGCCGGCGCAAGCGCTTCCGGGTGGCGGTGGCGAGCAATCCGGAGTTCCTCAAGGAAGGCTCGGCGGTGGACGACTTCAGGCGCCCGGACCGGGTCATCATCGGCAGCGCCGAGACGCAGGCCGGGGAAACCCTGCGCCAGCTCTACGCGCCGTTCCTGCGCAATCACGAACGGGTCCTGCTGATGGGGCGCCGCGAGGCCGAGTTCAGCAAGTACGCGGCCAATGCCTTCCTCGCCACCAAGATTTCCTTCATGAACGAGATGGCCGGGCTGTGCGCCCTCACCGGCGTCGACATCGAGGACGTGCGCCGCGGCATGGGTAGCGACAAGCGCATCGGTACCCATTTCATCTACGCCGGCTGCGGCTACGGCGGCTCGTGCTTTCCCAAGGACGTCCGCGCGCTGATCCGCAGCGCCGAGCAACAGGGCTTCGACAGCCAGATACTGCGTGCGGTGGAAGCGCGCAACGCGCGGCAGAAGGAACTGCTCTTCGAGACCCTCGGCGAACTGTTCCAGGGACGCTGGCAAGGGCGCACGGTGGCGCTCTGGGGGCTGGCCTTCAAGCCGGGTACCGACGACCTGCGCGAGGCGCCGAGCCTGGTCCTGCTGGAGGCGCTGCTGCGCCACGGGGTGCGGGTCAGGGCCCATGACCCGGTGGCCAACGCCGGGGTCGCGGCACGCTATCCGGACGCGCTGGCGTGCGCCCAGTTGACGCTCCACGACTCGCCCTACGCGGCCGTCGAGGGCGCCGATGCCCTGGTGCTGGTGACCGAGTGGAAACAGTTCCGCCAGCCGGACTTCCAGAAAATCCGTGGATCCATGCGAACTCCCCTGTTGGTCGACGGTCGGAATCTCTACGCACCGGCGCGGATGGCGGAACTGGGCTTCATCTACCAGGGCATAGGACGTCCAAGGGCCGGGCATTGTAAGGCGAGCGCAGCCTGATTAGACTGCGCGCCATCCGCATACTTCGTCCATGTCGAAGGATTCTCATGATCAAGAAATGTCTTTTCCCGGCCGCCGGTTACGGCACTCGTTTCCTCCCGGCCACCAAGGCCATGCCCAAGGAAATGCTGCCGGTGGTGAACAAGCCGCTGATCCAGTACGCGGTGGAGGAGGCGCTGGAAGCCGGCCTTTCCGAGATCGGCATCGTCACCGGCCGCGGCAAGCGTTCGCTGGAAGACCACTTCGACATCAGCTACGAGCTGGAACACCAGATCCGCAACACCGACAAGGAAAAGTACCTGGTCGGCATCCGTCGGCTGATCGACGAGTGCACCTTCGCCTACACCCGCCAGGTGGAGATGAAGGGCCTCGGCCACGCCATCCTCACCGGTCGTCCGCTGATCGGCGACGAGCCGTTCGCCGTGGTCCTGGCCGACGACCTGTGCCTGAACCTCGAAGGCGACAGCGTGCTGAAGCAGATGGTCAAGCTGTACAACCAGTTCCGCTGCTCCATCGTGGCGATCCAGGAAGTGCCGCCGGAAGAGACCAACAAGTACGGCGTGATCGCCGGCGAGATGATCCGCGACGATATCTTCCGGGTGAACACCATGGTCGAGAAGCCGAAGCCGGAAGAGGCGCCGTCGAACCTGGCGATCATCGGCCGCTACATCCTGACCCCGGACATCTTCGACCTGATCGAGCAGACTGAACCGGGCAAGGGCGGCGAGATCCAGATCACCGATGCCCTGATGAAGCAGGCCCAGGACGGCTGCGTGCTGGCCTACAAGTTCAAGGGCAAGCGTTTCGACTGCGGCAGCGCCGAGGGTTACATCGAGGCGACCAACTTCTGCTACGAAAACCTCTACAAGACCGGCAAGGCTCACTGAGCCTCGCCGTTCCCGATGAAGAACGCCGCGTCCCCGATGGGGGCGCGGCGTTTTTCGTATGAGGCGAACGGCCATGGGGGGTATCCGCCCTACCTGAGCTGTCGGCGGGCGTGGCGTTGTTGGCGTCGGGCGAATAACCCCGCCAGCCTGGCCTGGGCCACGCGGCGCCTCCGCGCCCGGTCAGGGAATCGGCAGCGTCTCGGAACCCGGGCCCAGCGGCTGGCCGTAGCTGAACTCCACATAGTTGCCCGCGGGATCGCGCAGGCCGCAGTAGTAGCCGACCGGATAGGGCTCGTCGCGCGGCGCCCAGACCAGGCAGCCGGCGGCCTCGGCGCGGCGCGCCAGATCGTCTACCGCGGCGCGGCTGGAGAGGGCGAAGCCGAAATGACTGTAATCGTCGCTGGCCAGGTTGCGCGGCTGGCCGCCGGGCATGATGACGAAGATGAAGCGTTGTTCCTGGCCGGGTTCGGCCATCCAGACGATTTGCGAGCCTTTGCCGGGGCGCCGGTGGATCACCCGCATGCCGCAGAAGGTTTCGTAGAAGGCGATGCAGGCGTCGAGGTCGGGGACGTGCAGCGCCAGGTGGGTGAGGGTGGGGGACATCGCGCTTACCTCCACGGACAAGCATAGCCCATCGCCTGCCAGGCCCTGCGCTGAGCCGTTTCGACAGGTTTCTGCGTCGATCCGGCGGGAGCCGACGCTGGTGAATGGGTTATGCTGGAACGCATCTGATCCAGGAGTAGGAACATGTCTTTCGATTTCGATCTGTTCGTCATCGGCGCCGGCTCAGGGGGCGTACGCGCCGCCCGCTTCGCCGCCGGCTTCGGTGCCCGTGTCGCGGTGGCGGAGAGTCGCTACCTGGGTGGCACCTGCGTCAACGTCGGCTGCGTGCCGAAGAAGCTGCTGGTCTATGGCGCGCATTTCAGCGAGGACTTCGAGCAGGCCCGGGCCTATGGCTGGAGCGCCGGCGAGGCGCAGTTCGACTGGGCGACCCTGATCGGCAACAAGAACCGCGAGATCCAGCGGCTCAACGGGATCTACCGCAACCTGCTGGTGAACAGCGGGGTGACCTTGCTCGAAGGTCACGCCCGTCTGCTCGATGCGCACAGCGTCGAGGTGGACGGCCAGCGCTTCAGCGCCAAGCACATTCTCGTCGCCACCGGTGGCTGGCCGCAGGTGCCGGACATTCCCGGCAAGGAACACGCGATCACCTCCAACGAAGCGTTCTTCCTCGAGCGCCTGCCGCGCCGCGTGCTGGTGGTCGGCGGCGGCTACATCGCCGTCGAATTCGCCTCGATCTTCAACGGGCTCGGCGCCGAGACCACCTTGCTCTACCGTCGCGACCTGTTCCTGCGCGGCTTCGACCGCAGCGTCCGCGAGCATCTGCGCGACGAATTGGGCAAGAAGGGCCTGGACCTGCAGTTCAACAGCGACATTGCCCGTATCGACAAACAGGCCGATGGTAGCCTGGCCGCGACCCTCAAGGACGGCCGGGTGCTGGAGGCGGACTGCGTGTTCTACGCCACCGGGCGGCGGCCGATGCTGGACGACCTGGGCCTGGAAAACACAGCTGTGAAGCTGACCGACAAGGGCTTCATCGCGGTCGACGAGCACTACCAGACCAGCGAACCGTCGATACTCGCCCTCGGTGACGTGATCGGTCGCGTCCAGTTGACCCCCGTGGCGCTGGCCGAGGGTATGGCGGTGGCACGGCGATTGTTCAAGCCGGAGGAGTATCGCCCGGTGGACTACAAGTTGATTCCCACCGCGGTGTTCAGCCTGCCCAACATCGGCACCGTCGGCCTGACCGAGGAGGAGGCGCTGAGCGCCGGGCACAAGGTGAAGATCTTCGAGAGCCGCTTCCGGCCGATGAAGCTGACCCTTACCGACGACCAGGAAAAGACCCTGATGAAGCTGGTCGTGGATGCCCACGACGACAGGGTGCTGGGTTGCCACATGGTCGGCGCCGAGGCCGGCGAGATCCTCCAGGGTATTGCGGTGGCGATGAAGGCCGGGGCGACCAAGCAGGCGTTCGACGAGACCATCGGCATCCACCCGACCGCGGCGGAAGAGTTCGTCACCCTGCGCACGCCGACGCGCTGAGCCGCGTCTGAACGAAGAAGCCGGCCCCTGGGCCGGCTTCTTTCATTTTCGCGCTCAGCGCGAGGGGGCCTCGGCCAGCGCCGCCGCTGCGTCGTCGCGGCGCCTGGCGTAGCGTTGCGCGAGCACCGCGCAGACCATCAGCTGGATCTGGTGGAACAGCATCAGCGGCAACACCATCGGCCCCACCGCACTGGTGGCGAACAGCACCTTGGCCATGGGCACGCCGGTGGCCAGGCTCTTCTTCGAACCGCAGAAGACGATGGTGATCTCGTCTTCCTTGCTGAAGCCCAGGCGTCGCGCCAGCACCGTGGTCAGCACCAGGGCCAGGGCGAGGATCACGCAGCAGGCGACGGTCAGGCCGAGCAGCGCCAGCCAGGGTACTTCGTGCCACAGGCCCTGGATCACCGCGGCGCTGAAGGCGGTGTAGACCACCAGCAGGATCGAGCCCTGGTCGACATAGCGCAGCACCGGCTTGTTGCGCTCCACCCAGGCGCCGATCCAGCGCCGCAGGACCTGGCCAGCGATGAAGGGTACCAGCAGTTGCAGGGTGATCTTGCCGATGGCGTCCAGCGCGTTGCCGGTCTCGCCTTCGGCGCCGAGCAGCAGCTTGACCAGCAGCGGGGTAAGGAATACGCCGAGCAGGCTCGACACGGAAGCGCTGCATACCGCTGCCGGCACGTTGCCGTGCGCCAGCGAGGTGAAGGCGATGGAGGATTGCACCGTGGCCGGCAGGGCGCAGAGGAACAGGATGCCGAGGTACAGCTCCGGGGTGACCATCGGCGACAGTGCCGGTTTCAGCGCCAGGCCGAGCAGCGGGAACATCACGAAGGTGCAGGCGAACACCAGCAGGTGCAGGCGCCAGTGGGTCATGCCGGCGATGATCGCCTGGCGCGACAGCTTGGCGCCGTGGAGGAAGAACAGCAGGCCGATGCCGATGTTGGTCACCCATTCGAAGACCACGGCGGTCTGGCCGCTGCAGGGCAGGAAAGTGGCGAGAAGGACGGTGGCGATCAGCGCCAGGGTGAAGTTATCCGGAAGGAAACGCGGTCGGGACATGGGCACGCTCTGCAGGATCGGGGGAACACATGGCAGTCTTCTGGCTGCCTGGCGAACCTGCACTGTAGCCATGGGCTGGGCGACCGGCTAACGCCAGAAGGCCAGCCGATGACGCCGAATGGACAGGGCGGCCGCCGCGCCGCCCCGAGGGGCTCAGACGACGCTGGCCAGCAGCGGCTCGCTGACGCTGGGACGGACCTTGCCGGCATGGGGAGAGAACTCCAGGCGGACGGCGAGCACGGTGACCAGCGAGCGCAGCTTCTCCGCGATCACGCTGGCGCGGTGCTGGCTGAGGCCGGGGAAGGTCAGCAGCAGGCGGATCTTGTGGTCCTCGCGGTCGGCACGAACCCGCTCCGGGGTGAAGGACTGCACGGCGAACAGGTTGAGCACCCGGCACAGCAGGTCCGGATCGGCCATGCCCTCGATATGGAAGATCGACAGGGTCTCGGTATCTGCGCAGGAGGTTTCCCAGACGTTCGGGCGGATCACCTGGCGTTCTTCGCCGTCAGGGTGTTTGGCCAGGAAAAGGGGGGCGAGGGTTGACATGTGACGCTCCAGGCAGTGTTTCGACGAGAGAAATTCTCCCAGAGGCGTGCCGGATTTTTTCTCCTGTTTTTGCGTGATTTTGCGCTATATGTGCATACTTGATTCCTATATTTTTCTTTGTAGGGAATATTTATGTCCATTCCATTGGATATCTACGATCAGCGTATTCTTGCGTTGCTGCAGGAGGAATCCTCGCTTTCCACCGCCGAGATCGCCGAGCGCATCGGACTTTCCCAGTCGCCCTGCTGGCGGCGCATCCAGCGCCTGAAGGAGGAGGGGGTGATCCGCAAGCAGGTGACCCTGCTCGACCGCAAGAAGATCGGCCTGAATACCCAGGTATTCGCCCAGATCAAGCTCAACGCCCATGGGCGCAAGAACCTCACCGACTTCGCCGAGGCGATGCACCAGTTTCCCGAGGTGCTGGAGTGCCACGTACTGATGGGCGCGGTGGACTTCATGCTGCGTATCGTCACCCGCGATATCGAATCCTACGAACGCTTTTTCTTCGAGAAACTGTCGGCGGTGCCGGGCATCCAGGAAGTGAACTCCATCGTCGCCTTGTCGGAAATCAAATCCACCACTACCTTGCCCCTGCTCGCTCCCTGAGCCTTCCCGGAGAACGCCTGCCCATGACCATCAGCAAGACCAAGTCCAGCTTCTACCGCCGCCTCTACGTCGCCTACCTGATCGACAGCGGCACCGCCAGCGTGCCGGAGATCATGGCCGCCACCGGCATGCCCCGGCGTACCGCCCAGGACACCATCGCCGCGCTGGAGGAACTGGACATCGTCTGCGAGTTCGAGCAGCGGGAGGGCGCGCGCAACCACCAGGGCGGCTATGTCATCCGCGACTGGGGGGCGGTACGGCGGGAGTGGGTGGCAGAACAGCATGAACGGATCGCCGCTGCCCTGGAGTATCCTACCGGCGGCAACCTGGCTGGCCGGTGAGGGAGAAGCTTGCCCGGTGAAACCGTCTTTGGCTTACCCGATGGAAAACAAGGAAAAAGGAGATCTCGTATGGACGCACAGGAATTGCTGGACGCACTGCGAAAGAAGCTCGGCACGAGATACCAGGGAGAGTTGGCCGAGGCACTCGGCGTTTCGCTGCAGACGCTGACGAACTGGAAGAACAGCGACAAGAAACTGAGTGTCGAGCAGATCGCCGGGGCTATCGCGAAATCTCGCCAGGCCGCGGTGAAAACCTCCCAGTACGAAACCATCCGACCTGTCGTGGAGTTCTACGGGATAGAACGCTACCGTTCGCGCGATGACAGGAAATGGCAACTCTTCCAGGCGAACACCCTTTATGCGCAGGGACTCAAGGACAAGCTGCTGGATGCCCACGGCATCTACATCTTCTACGATTCCCGCGGGCATTCCATATACGTGGGCAAAGCCCGCGAGCAAAGCCTCTGGAAGGAAATGAACCTCGCCTTCAACCGTCCAAGGGCCATCCAGAAGATCGTCCTGGTTCCTCACCCGAAGAGAAACCAGACATTCAGTCCAGGCCACGAGAAGTTGCGACAGCCGAAGGATACTCAGCTGGAACTCTGCGATCTGGCGTACTTCTTCAGCGCCTATCAGGTCGTTGACGGAATGATCAACGATCTCGAGGCTCTCATGGTCCGGGGGTTCGCCAACGACCTGCTGAACGTGAAGATGGAAACCTTCGCCCATAGCCGGAGATGAGTGTTCGCGTGCGGCAGGGAGGGTGGGTTAAAAGAAGGAGGGGCTCAAACTGCCTCCCCTCCCGAGCATGCGTTCTTCAGATGCCGCGCTGTTCCAGGGTGGCCTGGCGGGCGCGCTGGGCCAGCTCCTCGGCGGGCTGGAC
The DNA here is from genome assembly GCF_050433085.1 of Pseudomonas sp. RC10-4-2. Taxonomy (NCBI): domain Bacteria; kingdom Pseudomonadati; phylum Pseudomonadota; class Gammaproteobacteria; order Pseudomonadales; family Pseudomonadaceae; genus Pseudomonas; species Pseudomonas sp. RC10-4-2. Next base: position 589,943 of record NZ_JBNPXX010000003.1, on the reverse strand, counting down.
GTTGCTGCCGGCGGTAGGCGGCGGTGACGGCATATGCGGCTTGAGGTAGGCCGCCAGGCTGACGCCGCAGTAGACCAGCAGGGCCATGGCGATCAGCGCCTTGTATGGGTCGATGTCGGATCGGCGCTTGCAGACCATACAGATATGCCCTTCGCTGGCTGGGCGTTCGCCACAGTTGCGACAGCGGATCATGCCTTCCTCCCGCCGGATTTTCCCGCCTGCCAGAACGCCAGCGAGGCTTCCTCGCGGGCCTGCTCGGCGCTCAGGCCGATATCCTTCAGTTCCGCCGCTTCCAGGTCCAGCAGCGCGCGCCGGGTCAACTGGCGTTGCCGGGCCAGGCGATAGCCGCGACGCAGGGCCTGCGCCAGGTTGTCCATCGCGGAGAGTGGGAAGGGGCCATCGAGGCGTTGGCGGCGCTCGGATTTCGCACTGAGTCGCGTCATGCTGCGTACTCCATATTGATCGGCTGGACGACGGAGATAGAATGGCCATCGCGCGCTGTTCCGTACAGGTCCAGAAAAGGTGGGTTGACTGCATACAGATCAAGCGCTCCCCGGCCTGAATGGTGGATTTCGCCACCATCTGTACCGGTCCCGCTTTCGCTCACGCTGGAGTCCCGTTCATGACCCTTTATCTGCAACTCGCCGAGACCCTCGGTTCGCGCATCGAACAGGGCCTCTACCGTCCGGGCGACCGGCTGCCCTCGGTGCGGGCCATGAGCATCGAGCACGGCGTCAGCCTGAGCACCGTGCAACAGGCATACAGGCTGCTGGAAGATCGCGGGCTGGCCGAACCGCGGCCGAAGTCCGGCTATTTCGTCCCGGCCGCGCGACAGATGCCGCCGCTGCCGGCGATCGCCCGCCTGGCCCAGCGGCCGGTGGAAATCTCGCAATGGGAGCAGGTGCTGGCCCTGGTCAGCACGGTGCCGCGACCGGACGTGGTCCAGCTCGGCCGCGGCATGCCGGACATCTCCAGCCCTTCGCTGAAACCGCTGACCCGCAGTCTGGCCCGGCTCAACCGCCACGCCGACGCCCGTGCGCTGGCCTACGACGGGATCCACGGCTCGCCGTTGCTGCGCGAGGAAGTCGCCCGCCTGTTGGTGGACTCCGGCTGTCGGGCCACCGCCAGCGACGTGGTGATCACCACCGGCTGCCACGAGGCCCTGTCGGTGAGCATCCGCGCGGTGTGCGAACCGGGCGACATCGTCGCGGTGGAGTCGCCGAGCTTCCATGGCGCCATGCAATCGCTGAAAGGCCTCGGCATGAAGGCCCTGGAGATCCCCACCGATCCGGTCAACGGCATCAGCCTGGAAGCCCTCGAACTGGCGCTGGAACAGTGGCCGATCAAGGCCATCCAGGTGACCCCGAACTGCAACAACCCGCTCGGCTACATCATGCCCGAGTCGCGCAAGCGGGCGCTGCTGGCCCTGGCCCAGCGCTACGACGTGGCGATCATCGAGGACGATGTCTACGGCGACCTGGCCTACACCTATCCGCGCCCGCGCACCATCAAGTCGTATGACGACGATGGCCGGGTGCTGCTCTGCGGGTCGTTCTCCAAGGTCCTGGCGCCGGGCCTGCGGATCGGCTGGATGGTACCCGGGCGCTACGCCGACCGCGTGCTGCACATGAAGTACATCAGTACCGGCGCCAGCGCCCTGCAACCGCAACTGGCGATCGCCGAATTCATCGGCAACGGCCACTACGAGCCGCACCTGCGGCGCATGCGCGCCCAGTACCAGCGCGGACGCGACCTGATGATCGACTGGGTGGCGCGCTATTTCCCGGAGGGCACCCGCGCCAGCCGGCCCCAGGGCGGTTTCCTGCTCTGGGTCGAGCTGGACGAGGCGTTCGACACCCTGCGCCTGGACAAGGCCTTGCGCAACCGCGGCGTACAAGTCGCGGTGGGCTGCATCTTCTCCGCTTCCGGCAAGTACCGGAACTGCCTGCGGATGAACTACGCGGCGTTGCCGACCCCGGCCATCGAGCAGGCGGTCAGGCGAGTAGGGGAGAGCGCTTGCGAGCTGCTGGAGCCTTGCGAGGCCTGAGCGGCAGTCGTGCTTTCGACGCAGTCGACGATTGCGCAAATAGCAAATGCTAATCATTCGCATTGTTTGCTAGAGTTGCCTGACGCATGCATCCGCCGGCTCCACTGGGCGCCGGTCACCAGGAGACCATCGTCATGTCGCAACCCGCCTATCGTCTGTTCAATGTCGAACTCAAGCGCCGTGAGCAACTCAGCCCGGCGCTGACCCGCTTCGTCTTCGGCGGTCCGGAGGTCGCCGAGATGAAGACCCTTGCCGCCGACCAGCGGATCAAGATCCTCTTCCCCGATGCCAGCGGCCAGCCGCCCAGCCTGCCCGGCGGCAGCGAGTGGTACCAGGCCTATCGCAGCGTCGAGCCGGCCCGCCGGCCGCCGATGCGTACCTACACCATCCGTGCGCTGCGCGCCGAGCAGGAAGAGGTCGACGTGGAGTTCGTCCTCCACGGCGAGAACGGCCCGGCCTCGGCCTGGGCGACCCACGCGCGGATCGGCGACCGCCTGCAACTGGCTGCGCCCAACCGGCAATACGGCGATGACCCCGGCGGCTACGAATGGAAGCCGCCGGCTGGCGTCCGCCATATCCTGCTGATCGCCGACGAAACCGCCTTGCCCGCGGTGGCGGGAATTCTCGAGGAGCTGGCCGGCGAAGCCGAGCCGCCGGTGGTCGAGGCCTTTCTCGAAGTGCCGGGAGAAGCCGATATCCTCGACCTGCCGGCGATTCCCGGTGCGCGCCTGCACTGGCTGCCGCGCCACCAGGCCGGCATCCATTCGCGCAACGGCGAGCGGATGATCGAGGCGGCGCGCCAGGCGCGGCTGCCGGAACGCGAGGTGGCGGGTGGTGCGGCCCAGGAACTGGAGGACATCGATATCGACGAGGAGATCCTCTGGGAACTGGCGAGCCCCGAGAGCGGCAGTTTCTACGCCTGGGTCGCCGGCGAGTCGGCGGCGGTGATGGCGATCCGGCGCTACCTGGTGCAGGAGCGCGGTATCGACAAGCGTCATCTGACCCTGATGGGCTATTGGCGCCTGGGCAAGGTGTTCGACTGATGGGCCGCTTCGTCGGGAAACAGGCGGACGGCTACGAGACGCGGATCGGCCGCCTGTTGCCGGGCTACGAGTTGCTGCACCTGCTCAGTCGCGCGCAGTTGCTGGCCCGTCTGCCGGAACGGGCGCGCCTGCTCAGCGTCGGCTGCGGCGCCGGCGGCGAACTGGCGGAGCTGGCCGGGTTGCGTCCAGGCTGGCGTTTCGTCGCGGCGGACCTGTCGGCCGACATGCTCGCCCTGGCCCGCCAGCGCTGCGCCAGGCTCGGCCTGCTGGAGCGGATCGAGCTGCACTGCGGCGACGTCGCCGGGCTACCGCCTGCGCCGCCTTGCGATGCGGCGCTGGTTCTGCTGGTGCTGCATTTCCTGCGCGGCGACCAGGCCAAGCGGCGCTTTCTCGAGGCGGTCGCCGAGCGTCTGGCGCCAGCGGCGCCGTTGCTGCTGGCCAACCTGATGGAAGCCCGGGACGCCTTCGAACGTCCGGTGCAGGCCGAGGCCTGCCGCTTGGCCGGGCTTTCCCCGGAGGACAGCGACGGCATGCTGCAACGCTTGCGCGAGGATTTCGATCCGTTGTCCGAGCAGCGCCTCGGCGAACTGCTGGAAGACACCGGCTTCGTCCTGCCCAGCCGCTATTTCCAGGCCGTGGGCTACCAGGCCTGGATCGCCTTCCGCGCCGGCTGAGGATGCCTCAGGCGAGGCGCGCCTGCGGCGTGATCTGGCGTGGGTCGGTCAGCAGCTCCAGCAGCGCCGGGCGTCCGCTTTCGCGGGCGCGGCGGAACGCGGCGGGGAAGTCGGCGCTGCATTCCACTCGTTCGGCGTGGGCGCCGAAGGCTCGCGCCAGGGCGACGAAGTCGGGGTTGTCCAGGCGGGTGGCGGATACCCGCCCGGGATATTCGCGCTCCTGATGCATGCGGATGGTGCCGAGCATGCCATTGTTGACCACGATCACCACCGGCGTCGCGCCGAACTGCGCGGCGGTCGCCAGCTCCTGCGGATACATCATGAAACAGCCGTCGCCGGCGAAGCACACCACGCTGCGCTGCGGATCGCGCAGGCTGGCGGCGATCGCGGCGGGCAGGCCGTAGCCCATGGCGCCGTTGGTCGGCGCCAACTGCGTGCGGGCCTGGCGATAGCGGTAGAAGCGATGCACCCAGACGGCATAGTTGCCGGCACCGTTGGCGATCACCGCGTCGTCCGGCAGGTTTTCGCTGAGGTACGCGACCACGGACGCCAGGTCGACGCCCTGGACGGCGGGGTCGCTCGCGGCCGGGGTCGAGTAGGCCAGGTAATCGGCATGGGCGGCTTCGCGCCAGTCCTGCCAGGTGCTCGAGGGCAACGGCGCGAGGTCGGCCAGGGCCTCGGCGAAGGCACACGGGGTGGCCTGGATCGGCAATCGCGCCAGGTAGACGCGGTTCAGTTCCGCGCTGTCCGGATGCACGTGGATCAGCGTCTGCGCGGGGGCTGGACTACGCACCAGGCTGTAGCCGGCGCTCGGCGCTTCGCCCAGGCGCGCCCCGACCACCAGCAGCAGGTCGGCCTGGCGCAGCCGCTCCAATAGCGCCGGCGCCGCGCCGAAGCCCAGTTGTCCGGCGTAGTGCGGGTCACGGTTGTCGAACAGGTCCTGGCGACGGAACGAGGTGGCCACCGGCAGGCCATTGGCCTCGACGAAGGCGCCTAGCCGTTTCCTGGCGGCACTGTCCCAGCCGCTGCCGCCAAGTACCAGCAGGGGGCGCCTGGCGTTCGCCAGCAGTTCGCGCAGTTCCGCCATCGCCGTGGCGCCCGGCCGCCCCGGAAGCACCCTTGGCTCCGGCGCATCGGCGACCTGCGCGAAACCGAAGAGGATTTCCTCGGGCAGGGCGACCACGACCGGGCCCGGTCGGCCCGAGGTGGCGACGCTGAAGGCGCGGCCGACGATCTCCGGGATGCGTTCGATACGGTCGATTTCCACGGCCCACTTGGCCAGGCCCGAGAACATCTGCACGTAGTCGACTTCCTGGAACGCCTCGCGGCCCTTGAAGGCGCTTTCCACCTGGCCGACGAACAGGATCATCGGCGTCGAGTCCTGCTGCGCCGTGTGCACGCCATTCGCCGCATGGGTGGCACCGGGGCCGCGGGTGACGAAGCAGATGCCTGGTCGGCCGGTCAGCTTGCCGTAGGCATCGGCCATGTTCGAGGCGGCACCCTCGTGGCGGGTGACGATGGTGCGGATGCCGTTGGCGTCGTGCAGCGCATCGAGCACCGGCAGGTAGCTTTCCCCGGGGATGCAGTAGACGGTATCGACGGCATTGCGCCGCAATGCCTCTACCAGGATCTGCCCGCCGTTGCGCTGGGGAAGGGAGTCGGACATGAGGGCCTCGCTGCGCACGTTGTGGTTGCCCCGATATTCGGCCCAAAGCGCGCCAGCGCCAAGCGACCTTTCTTCGCGAGTTCATTCCCGTGGCGCATGAACCCTCGTTCTTCGTTGCGGAGGAGGCCCCTTTCAGCGCTTCATCTGGACGAGAAGGGGACTGGAGCGTCATCGCAACGGGTCTCCTCTAGGCGGATCGGAGAGCGCGGTTTTCCGCTCGTTTCTCCATCTTCTCCTCAATTATGTCTATGTAACTATTTCCTCTAGCAAAAAGGATTGTTCTTACATTATTTATAAATTTTCTTTGTTAGTTTTTCCTCGAGCAGTGCTGTTTGGCGGCTTCCTGAGGGGAAGATTTTTGCTGGGGCGCTGAGATAGAGGACGAGTTTTTGTTTGGTCGTCGGTAAGTTTCGGCTTTTTGTCTTTTAGTCCGATGGGCAAGGGTACCAATGAGCAGGGAGGTTTTTAGGGTGAAATTTTTATCCGGTTTCTGGGAGCGCCGTCGTGCGAATGGCACTCCTCTAGTGTGTATCGAAGAGCGTGGCAGTGGTGCAGGCGAATTCTCGTCGGTGTCCCGTAGGGTTGAAACTGCTCCTGACGTACGTAGCGTTGCGTCTGCAGATTCGGAGCAGTGGATACATTCCCAGGAGTACGAGCTTTCTTTCTGGAAGGATAAATGGCCCTATCGCCATCTGTCTGTCGAGGAACTACAAGAGGCCCGGCATAAGGATGCAATGTGGTTTCTTGGGAAGATGGGGTTCACGTACGGCTCCTCGCATTATCGCTACGAAGGTTTTGAAGGTAAGGTTTTGGAAGTAGGTAGTGGGCCGATCGGCTTTTTCGAGAAGGTCGAAGGCGTGACAGTGACTGCCCAGGACTCATTGATGGGGCTGTATGCAGAGAATCTTCCATTCTCGATTCTCGGGGAAAGAGGTTCTTCTTGTTATATAAGGGATGGTGTTGCCGATATAGAGAGTGCGTTCGATTTCGTCGTTTGCTCAAATGTGCTTGACCATACGGCCGACTGGATCCAGTTCCTGGTTGACTGTGTGGGTAGGTTGAGGACGGGCGGTGAGCTACTGTTGGTGACTGACTCTCGCGGAGTTCCAGCAATCGGGCATACACAGATATTCAGCCATGATCAACTGGTTCGTGTCTTGGAGTTGCTGGGAGCAAAGCAGTTCAAGGTGAAAGCCGTCGAGCGGGAGGATGGCGTTCACTGTGACTATCGTCATTATTTTCGGGTGGTTTTCTGAATTTCTCCGTGTCAATTGCTCTGCCTGGACGGGCGCTAGATTGGTATCGGCATTTCGGGGCTGGAGCCGGAAATATTGTGTTGGTGGCCAGTGGTTGGATGGTTTTGATTGAAAAATAAAATATTATGAAAGGGATTTTCATGAAGAAGTCTATGATTTCTTGTTTGTGTTTTGTGCTTCTTCTGCACTTTTCATTGGTTTCGAAAGTTGCGGCGGAAGTCTTTTGTGAGTCTTGTCTACAGGTGCGGGTGGAGCGCCCGCTAGTAGTTAGGGGTGGGTCTCACGAGCCTGGCCTGGATACTAAGTTTTATGTAATAAAGCTCTCTGAAAATTTATTCAGAGGCTACAGTTCCGGAGGTGGTGATGCTTACGCAATAACCGGGCCGGAGGCCTGGTCTATGGGCTGGCCTGCCAATAAGGTGTTAAGTAAAGGTGCCGCAGGGTCCTACAGCGAGTGTGGAGTATGGATAAATTCTCCGGTTAAGATCGGAGATGTCTATGTTGCAGCCGTGCATCAGGAGCAAAAGTGCGACTACATCAATGGTGGGCAGACGCACAAGTCAATGGGGGTATCGTTTTCTTATGATGGTCTATCTTGGGTTAATCCAATTACTGTGTTGACCAGCCCTGAGGCACCGAAGATGGGGACCCAATCTGGGGAGGGTGACTGTTCACTGGTTCGGGCCCCCGATGAAGGCTACCTCTATATGTATTGTTTCAGGCCGGGGCGATGGGATAATATCGTGGCGCGTGCTCCGGAGGCATCTTATATGTTCCCGTCAAGCTGGAGGAAATTATATAAAGGAAATTGGAGTGAGCCTGCGGTTGGTGGTATGGCAGATAGTTTGGGTACTATAGGGAGTAGTGTTGGGTATTGGCGGGCTGGACGTAAAGTTATTGCGCTTGATCTCGATCCATGGTTTGGCGGGATAAAGCTGTCATTGTCCTCGGATTATAAGAATTTTTTTACTCTTAAGGATCCTCTTGTTCCGTTTGTTAAAAATGATTGGGATCGAAATTTAATCGGGAAGTCAACTGACTTAATCGCATATGTGGGGGTCGTGAATCTACTTGGCGGTGGGAATCGAGTTGATAATTCTGGATGGGGTATCACCTATACTTATATACCGCATGGAGGAACGCTAAAGGAAAAGTATCTCGTCTTTCAAGGGGTTAACATGAAGGTGGTTAGTGAACCTCAACAGGCTTCCGTAGGTTTGGCTCTTACCCGCTGGGAGCACAGGAGTGGGAAATACAGAGTTACTACTCTGCCTGTGGTGAGACAATCCGAGTACACCGAGCGTAATCGTATCGCATATCTCCTGACTCGTCCTGTCGTTGGTATTGAAACGCTTGAGGTGGAGGAGTGTGTGAATAGACAGGATCCCGATGATTATCTCGTGACTGATGCAGGAGGATGTGACGGGAGCGGACATGATCGAATCGCCACTATCGGCTGGGTGTATAAATACCCACAAAAAAATACGGTCCCTATTTATCGCTGTTACTCTCCGCTTGGCGAAAATCATTTTCTATCATCGAATGCAGGGTGTGATGATTTGGGAAGCTTGGAATGGAAGCTTGGATATGGTTTGAAGTAAGGCAAAAATTTTCGATTGCCGCTTCAGTTGTTTCCACCTGTTCTTACGAGCTATTGGTTTGTAGCCCCCTGCAAGAGGCTGTCTGCCGAAATCATGCCGTCCGGCGTGCAGCGACTGACATCGATCAAATCAGCCACCACTTGAACAGGAAGAAGAACGCCATGCCCAGCAGCATGCTCGCCAGGGTATTGCGGGTATAGAGCACCAGCGCCACGGTGACTGCGCCGCTGACCAGGTAGGGATTGTCGTAGCCGAGGTCGATGCGCCCCTCGGGCATGAACACGATGGGGCCGCAGATCGCCGTGAGCATTCCCGGCACGGCGAAACCGAGGAACTGCCGCAGGTTGCTGCCGAGGCGGATCGGCAGGCGCGGTTCGAGGAACAGGTAGCGGTTGAGGAAGACGATCGCGCCCATCCCGAAGATCACTGCCCAGACCATGGCGCCTCCCGATACAGCTTGTTGCAGATGAAACCGGCGGCCATCCCGGCGAGACCGGCGAGGACCAGCGCCGAACTCCATTGCCAGTGGCTGAACAGCACCGAGCAGAACAGCGAGGTGGCCACGCAGACCAGCGTCGGTACGTTGCGCACCAGCGGCGCGACCAGCGCGATGAAGGTGGCGGCGATGGAGAAATCCAGGCCCAGGTGTTCGAGACCGGGAATGCTGCGGCCAAGCAGGATGCCGGCGAGGGTGAACAGGTTCCAGGCGATATAGAAGGTCAGGCCGACGCCGAGGGCGTACCAGCGGTTGAAGTTGCGCCGGTCGTGCTGGCTGGCGAGGGCGAAGAACTCGTCGGTGAGCAGGAAGCCCAGGCCGATCCGCCAGCGTCCCGGCAGAGGCGACAGGACCGGCCGCAAGCTCATGCCGTAGAGCAGGTGCTGCGAGGTCAGGAGGAGGGTGGTGAAGATGATCGAAAAGAACCCGGCACCGCCCTTGAGCATGCCGATCGCCACCAACTGGGCGGCGCCGGCGAAGACGATGGCGGACAGGCCCTGGCCCTCGGCCGGGGTGAGGTTGGCTTCGATGGCCATCGATCCCGCCAGCAGCCCCCAGGGCGCGACGGCCAGGGACAATGGGAGGATGGCGACGGCGCCGCGGAGAAAGGCTTGGCGGGGCAGGTCGTGGGCAGTCATGGGGGCATGGCGGTGGTGAACGTCGGTCCAGCATGCCAGCAGGCGCATCGGGCTGGCTTGAACGATCTTGCTCTTCGTATCCGTTATCCACGCAGGCGAAAGCGGCCGGTGTCCTTCCTTATATAAGGAGGACGGGCAGGGCAGGCGGCGGACGAGCGAGGGCCGCTCGAGGGCGCTGCGAAGAATCGAGGGAGAGAAGAACCGGAGCGGAGCTAACGCGGATGCTGACCGATCTTGTGGCCGCGGAACTTGGCGCCGAGGGACGGCTGGTAGGACATGGAACACCCGGTTTATTGCTGTTGTAGGGTTGGCACAGCTTAGCCTTGTTCAATTTTTCGTACAACGGAGCCTGTAAAATATCTGCTGCACCAGGTTGAACACCTTGCCTGGCCTGGCTTTGGCCGCTTTCGCGATGCGCTGGAAGGCCCTGTCTACGGCCATTTCGCCGTCCGCGAGGGCGACGAGAGGGCTATTGACAACAAATTGGCTTTCCGATTGACTCTGGCTCCAGCCCCCGCATGATTGAAATTTTTAACAAAAAAGGTGTTGCATCATGTCGGTACCCCTGCGTGCCGTTCAGCTCACTGAGCCGAGCCTGTTCCTTCAGGAACATCCCGAGGTCCAGTTCGTCGACCTTCTGATTTCAGACATGAATGGCGTGGTTCGCGGCAAGCGAATCGAACGCAACAGTCTGCCCAAAGTCTTCGAAAAAGGTATCAACCTTCCCGCTTCCCTGTTCGCCCTCGATATCACCGGCTCCACCGTAGAGAGTACCGGCCTGGGTCTCGACATCGGCGACGCCGACCGGATCTGCTACCCGATCCCCGGCACCCTCTCCATGGAACCCTGGCAGAAGCGGCCGACCGCGCAACTGCTGATGACCATGCATGAGCTGGAAGGTGATCCCTTCTTCGCCGACCCCCGCGAAGTCCTGCGCCAGGTGGTGGCCAGGTTCACCGAGATGGAACTGACCATCGTCGCCGCCTTCGAGCTGGAGTTCTACCTGATCGACCAGGAGAACGTGAACGGCCGGCCGCAGCCGCCGCGCTCGCCGATCTCCGGCAAGCGTCCGCAGTCGGTGCAGGTGTACTCCATCGACGACCTCGACGAATACGTCGAGTGCCTCCAGGACATCATCGACGGCGCCCGCGCCCAGGGCATCCCGGCCGACGCCATCGTCGCCGAATCCGCACCGGCGCAGTTCGAGGTCAACCTGCATCACGTCGCCGACCCGATGAAGGCCTGCGACTATGCGGTGCTGCTCAAGCGCCTGATCAAGAACATCGCCTACGACCATGAGATGGACACCACCTTCATGGCCAAGCCCTATCCGGGCCAGGCCGGGAACGGACTGCACGTGCATATCTCGCTGCTCGACAAGCATGGCAACAACATCTTCACCAGCGAGGATCCCGAGCAGAACGCCGCATTGCGCCATGCGATCGGCGGCGTGCTCGAGACCCTGCCGGCCTCTATGGCCTTCCTCTGCCCGAACGTCAACTCCTACCGCCGCTTCGGTTCGCAGTTCTACGTGCCGAACGCGCCGAGCTGGGGCCTGGACAACCGCACCGTGGCCCTGCGCGTGCCCACCGGCAGCCCGGACGCGGTACGCCTGGAACATCGCGTCGCCGGCGCCGACGCCAACCCCTACCTGCTGCTGGCCTCGGTGCTTGCCGGGGTGCACCACGGGCTGACCAACAAGGTCGAGCCGGGTGCCCCGATCGAAGGCAACTCCTACGAGCAGTTGGAGCCGAGCCTGCCGAACAACCTGCGCGACGCCCTGCGCGAACTGGACGACAGCGAGATCCTGGCGAAGTACATCGATCCGAAGTACATCGACATCTTCGTCGCCTGCAAGGAAAGCGAGCTGGAGGAGTTCGAGTACTCGATCTCCGACCTCGAGTACAACTGGTACCTGCACACCGTGTGAGCATGGGCGGGCGGCTCCGGTCCGGCGCCGCCCGCCCGTTCTTCCGTCGAGGTTCCCACCCTTGCTGAAGGTAGACGGCGGCAAGCCTGCGGTTTCCGCCCGTCCGCCTTCCTTTGCTGTGCATTAGAAAAAGAAGAAATCGAGGCAAGCATACCCATGTCGAATCCTCCCCCCACCGCAGAACGAACCCAGCTTCGCAAGTCCCTCAAGCTGTGGCAGATCGTCATGATCGGGTTGGCCTACCTGACCCCGATGACCGTCTTCGACACCTTCGGCATCGTATCCGGGATTTCCCAGGGACACGTGCCCACCGCCTACCTGCTGGCCCTCGCCGGCGTGCTGTTCACCGCGATCAGCTACGGCAAGCTGGTCCGCCAGTTCCCCACCGCAGGCTCGGCCTATACCTACGCGCAACGAGCGATCAATCCCCATGTCGGCTTCATGGTCGGCTGGTCGTCGCTGCTGGACTACCTGTTCCTGCCGATGATCAACGCACTGCTGGCGAAGATATACCTGACCGCATTGTTCCCCGAGGTCGCCCCGTGGATCTGGGTGGTGATGTTCGTGCTGATCATGACCCTCATCAACATCAAGAGCGTGAATCTGGTCGCCAATTTCAACACCGTCTTCGTGCTGGTCCAACTGGCGATCATCGTGGTCTTCATCGGCCTGGTGATTCACGGCCTGAACAACGGGGAGGGGACCGCCACGGTGCTCAGTACCCAGCCGTTCTTCTCCGAGCACGCGCATCTCTCGGCGATGGTGGCGGGGGCGACGATCCTCTGCTTTTCCTTCCTCGGTTTCGACGCGGTGACTACGCTGTCCGAGGAAACCCGCGACGCCGGCAGGGTGATCCCGCGGGCGATCTTCCTCACCGCGCTGTACGGCGGGGTGATCTTCATCACCGTGTCGTATTTCCTGCAGTCCTATTTCCCGACCAACGTACGCTTCAAGGAACCCGACGCGGCGCTGCCGGAAATCGCCCTGTACGTCGGCGGCAAGCTGTTCCAGTCGATCTTCCTCTGCGCCACCTTCATCAATACCCTGGCGTCGGGCCTGGCCTCCCAGGCCAGCGTGTCGCGCCTGCTGTATGTGATGGGGCGGGACAACGTGCTGCCGGAGCGGATCTTCGGCTTCGTCCATCCGAAATGGCGTACGCCGTCGATCAACGTGCTCATCGTGGGCATGGTGGCGCTCTCGGCGATCTCCTTCGACCTGGTGACCGCGACCGCGCTGATCAATTTCGGCGCCCTGGTGGCCTTCACCTTCGTCAATCTCTCGGTGATCGTGCATTTCTATGTGCGCGGCGGGCGCAACCGCAGCCTCAAGGAGCATTTCCACTACCTGGTCCTGCCATTGCTCGGCGCGGCCATCGTCGCGGTGCTCTGGCTCAACCTGGAAAGCACCTCGCTGGTGATGGGGCTGATCTGGGCCGGACTGGGCTTCGGCTACCTGTTCTACCTGACTCGCAGCTTCAGCCGTCCGCCGCCGCGCTTCCAGGAGAGCGAGCTGAGCCCGACCCAGTGAGGCGAGCGGTGAATGGATTCAGCGGAAATGTGAAGGAAAAAGATTGGTAATCTTCACGAAATTTTCACGGTGACGGGTCAATCATGGACCCATGGCTAACGGACTAGCCCCCCATCTGAAGCCCGCCTCATGGCGGGCTTTGGCTATCTGCAGACAGCGAATTTCGCGTTTTCCCTCCTTTTCACAGGGATTTCCGGCCTCCCGGCTGGCAATGCGCCTGCGACGACATGTCCGAATCCAGACAGAATTGGACGCCCCCAAAAAGCGCAGACACGGCTAGAATCCACGCCGTCCCGATCCGGTTCGATGGCCGTGGCGGGGGAGCCCGGTATCCGCTGGTCGGTGTTTCCTGTGGTGCTGCGCGTCCTTCCCTAGACTACCCGGCTCGCTCGAACCATCCCTTCGCGGGGGCGGAACGGCACAGGGTCGTTCGGCATGGAAGCTGCCTGGGCCGGCCTTCGACACACCTATAAGAGTAGAAATCTGCATGACATACCCTGAACGTCCCCTGCTTCATCTGCTGACGCGTACCAGCCTGGTGGGCCAGATCATCGTCGGCCTGATCGCCGGCCTGCTGCTCGCCAGCTTCTTCCCGGCCGCCGCGCTCAAGGTCGGCTTCATCGGCAAGGTCTTCGTTTCCGCGCTGAAGGCCGTTGCGCCGGTACTGGTGTTCGTCCTGGTGATGGCATCCATCGCCAACCACAGGCAAGGCCAGCAGACCCATATCCGGCCGATCCTGCTGCTGTACCTGGTCGGTACCTTCAGCGCCGCGGTGGTGGCGGTGATCGCCAGCTTCGCCTTCCCCTCGAGCCTGGTGCTGGCCAGCCATCCGGGCGAGATGTCGCCTCCGGGCGGCATCGCCGAGGTGCTCCAGTCCCTGCTGCTGAGCGTGGTGGACAACCCGGTCAACGCCCTGATCTCGGCCAACTTCATCGGCATCCTGGCCTGGGCCATCGGCCTCGGCATCGCTTTCCGCCACGCCAGCGATACCACCCGCAACCTGCTCTCCGAGCTGTCCAACGGCGTCTCGCTGATCGTCAAGGTGGTGATTCGCTTCGCCCCGCTGGGCATCTTCGGCCTGGTCGCCTCGACCTTCGCCGAGTCCGGCGTCGAGGCCCTGAAAGGCTATGCCCACCTGCTGGTGGTGTTGCTCGGCTGCATGCTGTTCGTGGCCTTCGTGGTCAACCCGCTGATCGTGTTCCTGAAGATCCGCCGCAATCCCTATCCGCTGGTGCTGACCTGCCTGCGCGAAAGCGGCATGACCGCGTTCTTCACCCGCAGCTCGGCAGCCAATATCCCGGTCAACCTGCAGCTCTGCGAGCGTCTGGGCCTGCACGAAGACACCTATTCGGTATCGATCCCGCTGGGCGCGACCATCAACATGGCTGGCGCGGCGATCACCATCACCGTGCTGACCCTGGCAGCGGTGCATACCCTGGGCATCGCCGTGGACGTACCGACCGCGATCCTGCTCAGCGTGGTGGCGTCGATCTGCGCCTGCGGCGCGTCCGGCGTGGCCGGCGGTTCGCTGCTGCTGATCCCGCTGGCCTGCAGCCTGTTCGGGATTCCCAGCGAGGTGGCGATGCAGGTGGTGGCGGTAGGCTTCATCATCGCGATCCTCCAGGACTCCGCGGAGACCGCGCTGAACTCCTCGACCGACGTGCTGTTCACCGCAGCCGCCTGCGAGGCGGAAGAGCGCAAGGCGAGCGCCGCCTGATTCGATCCCTGGGTCACGGAAGAAACCGCCTTCGGGCGGTTTCTTCGTTTCGCCCCGGCGTGCTTTGACCTGTGCGCCGCGCTGCGGCCTAATGGTCGCCCGTCCTTCCCGAGTTGCCGCATGTCGTCTCCTTCCTTGCCCGATGCCAGTCTCCGCGCCAGCACCCTGCATCTGCCGGCCGGTCCCTGGAGCACCGTGCTCGACTGTCTCTGCGCGCGTTTCCCGGCCATCGACCGTGACACCTGGCTGGCGCGCATGCAGCGGGGCCGGGTGCTGGACGCCGAGGGGCGTGCGCTGGGCCCGCAGGCGGCATATCGCGAAGGCCTGCGTGTGCACTACTTCCGCGAGTTGCCGGTGGAGGCACCGATTCCTTTCGAGGCGCGCATCCTGTACCGCGACGAGCATCTGCTGGTGGCGGACAAGCCGCACTTCCTGCCGGTGATGCCGGCCGGCGGCTACGTCGAGCAGACGCTCCTGGCGCGGCTGGCCCGCAGCACCGGCAATCGAGACCTGGTGCCGCTGCACCGGATCGACCGGCATACCGCCGGGCTGGTGCTGTTCTCGACCAATCCCGGCAGCCGCGGGCGCTACCAGGCGCTGTTCCGCGAGCGGCGCATCGACAAGTGCTACGAAGCGATCGCTCCGGCCTTGCCGCAACTGGACTTCCCGTTGCTGCGCAGGACCCGCCTGGTGCCCGGCGAGCCGTTCTTCCGCATGCGCGAAGGCGAGGGCGAGCCGAACAGCGAGACGCGCATCGAGGTCGTCGAGCGCAACGGCCGCTGGTGGCGCTACCGGCTGTATCCGGTGACCGGCAAGAAGCACCAGCTGCGCGTGCACCTCGCGGCACTCGGCGCGGGTATCCAGAACGATGGGTTCTATCCCGAGCTGCTGGACGCCGAGGGCAGCCCCGACGACTACCTGCGGCCGCTCAAGCTGCTGGCCAGGGGGCTGCGCTTCGACGACCCGCTGAGCGGGGAGAGGCGTACGTTCGAATCCGGGCTGCGGCTCGATTGGCAGGTGTAGGCGACAGGCTCGCCAGCGGAATGCTGGCGTACGTCGCCGACCCGGAGCGCATGGCGCGTTTCTATGAACAGGTGCTCGGCCTGGAGGGCTGCGCGGGCGAGTAGAAGGATCGCCCGCTGGTGCGGCTGGACGCGCCCGCCGGAGCGGGCGCGGGTCGCTCAGGGACGCTTGTCCAGCTTGACCACCAGGCGCAGTTGCTCGACGCAACCGCGGCTCTGCTCGATCAGCTTGCCGAACTCGGCGCTGTTGATCTCGTCGTGGTTGAGCCAACTGGTCTTCTGCACTTCCCGATAACGATAGTGGTAGCCGCCATCCTTGGCCGGTTCGGCCTGCAGGTCGATGTCGAACCAGGGACTGCGGATCTCGCAACTGTGCGCCGGCTCGTCAGTCTTGCCGCCGGACAGGCTGATGTCGTAGGACGTGATCTGCGGTTCGCCCAGGTACAGCTCGGCCAACTGGCCTTCGCTACGGTACTTGGCGAAGGCATCCCACTGGCTGGCCAGGTCCTGGCGGTTGTAGAAATACTCTCCGCCGAGCCGGTCGAGGGCGCGGCGGTCGGTAAGCCTGGCACTGATCGTATAGCTGGGCGGCAGCACGAACTGGCTGTCGTCGCGCTCCAGCACGCAGTCGCTGCCTTCCTTGGCGAAGTTGCGGCACAGGTCCTGGTCGGTGCTGGTGCGGCCGCGCTGGCGATCGGCGACGCTGAGCTGCATCAGCGGCGCGTTGGAAAGCTCCACGCGCGACTCGACCCGGGCTTCGCCGTCATGGGTGTAATGCTCGCTGCGGGTCACGCGCAGGGTGTCGCCGGGCGCTTCCAGGGGAATCTCGTCGCGCCGCACCTTGCCGTCGGCGCCCAGCACCAGCGCCCAGCGCTGCTGGATGTCGGGCATGATGCGGCCGGGAGCGAACACCGGGTTGGTCGGGTCCAGCCACCAGGTCTTGCCGTCCACCTCGGCGCGGACGATGGCATGGTTCGGCGCGTACATGCCGGGCACCAGCAGGTCCCAGACCACGTCGCCGCGGCTGACCAGGGTCGGTTCGGCCTTGATCCCGGCGGCCTTGAGCATGGCGGCGAGGAGGATCGCCAGGTCCTTGCAGTCGCCGTAGCCATTGCGCTCGATCTCCGCCAGGGAGAAGGGCACGTAGCCGCGCTCGCTGGCGCGCCAGTCGCCCAGGTAGCGGTAGGTGTCGTTGATGTACTGCATCAGGCCGGCGACCTGCTCGCGGGCCGGCTTGCCCTTCACCGCGGCGACGGCCGCCGCGGCGCCCTTGGGCAGCTCCGCGGCGAGGATCTCGTTGTAGCGCGCGGCGAACGGGCCGAAGTTGTCCTGCAGGTCCAGCGAACTGCCCAGCTCCAGGCGCGGGGTATGGCGCAGGTAGGCGTTGCCGGCTTCGTTGATGTAGTTGGTGTATTGCGGCTTTTTCAGGCTGACCTTGAGGGTCTTCTTGTCGGCGCTCTGTTCGATGCGATAGGCGTCCATCAGCTCGCTGCGCACGAAGATCGGCCGCTCGGCCTTGAACTCGGCGACGAAGCGGTCGTCGCGCACCGGCATCGGCGGGCGGCTGAGAATGTAGTGGAACTGGGTGCTCAGCGGCTTGGCAGTGAAGTGCTCGCGCAGGGTGTAGCTGATACGGGTGCCGACGCGCAGGTTGGGGAACGCCAGGGAGGTCTGACGTTCGCGCAGGAAGCCCTGGTCCGGGTTCGGCGCGGTGCGCGTATCGATCTGCGACTGGTCCAGCGGCACCGGCTTGCCGCCGGGCTGGGTCAGCTCGGCCTTCTCCACGATCAGGCTGTCGGTCTCCGCGTAGCTGCGATCGATGCGCGAGAGCATCTCGCGGCCGCTCGGCTTGAGGATGGTGAAGCTGTAGGTGCTCACGCAATCGGTGCTGTTGTCGGCGTTGAACTGGCAGCGGAACTCGGTTTCGCCGGCCAGCGGCGCCTCGGCGATCGGTTGCAGTGCGGCGAGGGCCGGGGTGGCGGCGCAGAAGACGCTGGCGGCGAGGAAGGAAGGGGAGAAGGGATGACGGGGCATCGGTGCCTCAGGATGAAACGTTTGAGCGGAGCTCCCAGGCGTCGCCTGGCGCATGGGGGCGCCGGGCGATAGCCGGGGAGATGGACCCTGAATGATAGGTTTTATCAATTCCGCATGTCGACCGGCGGGTCCGGTTATGTGCGGAATGTCGCCGTTGCGATCTTTTCGCCGGCTTCATTTGCCGGGCTTTGCCGTTCTGTGGCAGGCGCACGCCTGTTCCTGGCGCTCCGGAACCGGGTCGTAGCCGCCCGGGTGCCAGGGGTGGCAGCGCAGCAGCCGGCGCGCGCCGAGGTAGCCGCCTCGCAGCGCGCCATGCACGCGGATGGCTTCCAGGGTGTAGTGCGAGCAACTGGGGTAGAAGCGGCAGCGGGGACCGATCAGCGGGCTGATTGCGTACTGGTAGAAGCGGATCAGCCCGATCAGCAGGAACTTCATGGCGAGCCCTCGGCGGGGTTGCGGCGGCGAGCGGGCATTGTAGCGCCGTTGTCGGTCCTCAAGGAGCATTCTCCGCCGCGCAATAAAGGGTCCGCCCGTCGACGAGGCTGCGAGCAGTCGCCAGGCGGCCGCGCAGGCCGGGTTCTTCCGGCGCCAGCGTGCCTTCGCGCCAATCGCCTCCGCGCAACGGAATCAGCGCCGAACGGCCGTAGCCCGGGCAGTACGCCTCGGCGTCGCCCTCCAGATAGTCGACGCCGTCCAGGGTCAGCTCGCCGACATTCCAGCGCGCGCCGAGGTAGGCCTGGCGGAACGGCCCGTCGGCAAGGACGTAGAAGCCCCCGCGCACCTCGCTGGCCGCCGTGGCGAAGCCGATGGTGCGTCGCGGTTGCGGGATCACCAGCAGCGGTCGCCGTGGGTCGGCGAAGGCCTCCTGCAACTCGACCAGGCGCTGGCGGGTGGCGCCCATCTCGCGCCGGTAGCGCTCGCCGCGCGCCCGCGCGTCGTCGGGAAGTTCGCTCCAGGTCGGAGGCTGGTCGCGCAGCAGGTAGTCCAGCGGCCAGGTGCCGGCCGTCGCGGCTTCCTTCCAGTCCGCGTCGTCGTCGCGCAGGTCCAGCAGCACTCCGGCCAGCGCGCCGATCTCGTAGGCTTCGCTGTCGACGCCGACGCCGATCTCGTTGGCATCGTAGAAGGCCAGGGCGTACTCCCGCAGCGCCTGCCGATAGCGTTGCGGATCCTCGGCGAAATCGGTGCGGTAGCGCGCGGCGGCGGCCATCTCGATGTAGCGCGCGGTGCCTTCGCTGAGATCGACCTGCGCCGCCAGCCGGCTTTCCTCGGGAGCCGCTTCGCGCCAGCGGCGCAGCCAGCCCTGGGCGTCGCTCAGGTAGCTGTCGCGCTGCCCGGGCGTGCGCAGGGCCTGGAGCAGCGACTGGAACAGGGCATAGCGGTATTCCCGCGGGCGCGGGTCGAGCGTGGCCAGGTCGCCGCGATAGCCACCGGGCTTGCGCAGGCCCGGCCAGTCTTCCTGGGCGTAGCGATGGAAGGCTTCGTGCGGGCCGATGGCGGCCAGCGTCTCGCTATTGCCGGTATTGCTCCGCAGGTGCGCGGCGCTGATCTGCAGCAGCACCGCCGGACGGCCCCGGTAACGCGGAAAGGCATAGCTCAGGTCGAGATCCGGGTCGCTGTCGCCCGCCGCCGTGGTGCGCTGCGCGCGGCCTTCGGCATCGGCGACCCAGGTACTGCGGCCATCGCTGTAGAGGAAGGCCTTGTCGGCCATCCGCCAGCCGGGCCAGAGTCGTTCGCTGTGCTGGCCGACGGCATGGACATAGGCCAGGTAGCGGCGGGCGAACGACTCGCTGTCCGTCGCCGCGGCGGGAAGGGACAGGGCAAGCAGGAGCAGGGGCAGGGCTCGGGTCATGGCGGGTACGGTTGCGCAAGGTCGGTCGGGGCGACGAAGGTATGCCGCCGCTTCCCGATTGACCGTCGCGGCCGCTGCCGCGTTCCCCTAGGCGGTGTTGCGCGCCCGCGCCAGGTCGCGCAGCGGCGGGGCGCCGAACAGCCGGCTGTACTCGCGACTGAACTGCGATGGGCTTTCGTAGCCGACCCGGTAGCCGGCGGCGGCCACTTCCAGGCCCTCGCTGAAGATCAGCCGGCGCGCTTCCTGCAAGCGCAGCTGCTTCTGGTACTGCAACGGGCTCATCGCGGTCACGGCCTTGAAGCGGTGGTGCAGGGTCGAGGGGCTGAGGTTGACCACCTGGGCCAGTTGCTCGATGCGCAGCGGCTTGCCGTAGTTCTGGTTGATCCAGTCGATGGCGCGGGTGATGCGGTGGGCCTGGCTGTCGGCGATGGCGATCTCGTGCAGGCGCTGGCCCTGGCCGCTGCGCAGCAGCCGGTAGAAAATCTCGCGGAGGATCAGCGGCGCCAGCATCGGGATGTCGCGCGGGCTGTCCAGCAGATGGATCAGGCGCAGCACCGCATCCAGCAGGCTGGCGTCGATACGGTCGACGTAGAGGCCACGGTCGCCGCGCCGGCTGGCCACTTCCATGGGCCCGGCGTCGGAGATCAGCTGGGTGATTTCCGCAGGGTCGATATCCAGCCGGACGCAGAGGTAGGGCGCGTCCGGCGAGGCGTCGATCACCTGGCCGGCCAGCGGCAGGGTGACCGAGACCACCAGGTAGTGCAGCGGATCGTAGATATAGCGTTCCTCGGCCAACTGCACCTCCTTGCGGCCCTGGGCGATGATGCACAGGGCAGGTTTGTGCATGCCGCGCGCCGGCAGGGTGGGGCCGTCGGCGCGAATCAGGGCGAGGGGGTCGACGGCGGTGCCGTAGACACCGTCGCTGGGACAGTGCTCGAGCAGCAACTGCGCCAGTTCGCTCTGGCGCTGGCGCAGTTCGGCGGGGAGATCGACGGAAAGAAGCGGGGTGTTTTCGCTCATGCGGGGACTCGCGGGGGAAACCTTCCCAAGACTAGCGCGCGCCGCGGCGGCAGGCACTCATCGCGATGAGCGTTGGCAGGATCAGGCAAGCATTCGCCAGGAACAGGCAAGCCAGCTCGTCGCACGGGGCGCAAGCGGATGAGAAAAAACCGGAACGCGGCAGTTTCAGGCAAGAACCCGACAGTATCCGTCTACCGATTCCCCGCGCCATCCCCCTAATCTGGCTGGCATGGCGGAATCTCCGTCATGCCGATGGGAAACACATGCAGGGGGACACACCTATGTCAAATCAACAGGCCAGACTGTCATCGGGCGGCATGTCGCCGGAGCGCGCGCCGGGTGCCTTCCGTTCGCGGCCGGTGCGCGACGGCGCGCTGGTCCCCGAGGCGCCTTCCCGTTCGCCTTCCGGCCCCGCCGCGGGCGGCACGCTGGCGCGGCGGACCCATCCCGGCAACTGGTAATCGGAGGCAGGGCACATGCGTCACCCTTACACCCCACAGCGGCCGGCCGGCGTCTTGGCGCCGCCGGCCCTTCCACTCCTGGTGCCGCTTGCGCAGCGGCGAATCCATGTCGAGGAGGCAGAGAGCATGCCAGCGTTCAATCGGGCCAGTCACCTGGTCAGCATTCGCGCCCGCAGCGGCCAGTCGCACCGCCTCGGCCTGCGCCTGCAAGAGCTGGCGCAGGCGGGCCAGGCCGCGCCCGGTTGCCTGCGCTACGAACTGCGCCAGGCGGACGGGGACTCCGACCTGTGGTTGTTGCACAGCGAGTGGAGCGATGACGCGGCCATGCAGGCGTACCTGGCCGGCGACGCCCAGCGGGTCTTCGCCGAGGTGCTCTGGCAAGCGCTGGCGGCGACCCTGGACGTGCAGGAGCGGCCGTTCTGAAACCGGGCGGGCGGATGACTCGGCGCGGCGTCCGCCCGTCCCCCTTGTTCTGGCCTCTCAGCGACCCGGCGTGACCGGCGACTGGTCCGCTCGTTCGTCTTCGACGTCGCGATGTCGCTCGAAGGCGGTCGCCGGCGAGCCATCGGCATTGACCTGCAACACCGCGCGCGGACGGCCGTCCTCGCCAATGAATACCTGGCCGATCCCGGCGCTGTTCCACAGGCGCTCGCCGGCCTGGCTGTGCTGCGGAACGCGCGGGCGGATTTCCAGACTGCGCCGTTGGGTCAGCCAGTTCAGCGGCGACCAGGGCGCATAGAGCCAGCGATTGAGGCGGTCGAACCAGTCCAGCAGGCGTCGCGGGAATTCGTTCTTGATCCCGCTGCTGGTGATCTGCCAGAGCCGTGGCCCGCGCTCGCGATGGCGAATCCGGATGTCGTAGACGAAGGAGTAATGCACGTCGCCGGAAAGGATCAGGTAGTTACCCGGCGTACGCGAGTGGCGGAAGATGTTCATCATCACCGAGGCCGCGCCGCGATGGGCCATCCAGTTTTCCGCATCGACCAGCAGCGGCTGGCCGATCCAGCTGAAAAGCTTCTGTACGCCCTCGATCAGCTTGACCCCGAACATCGGCGCCGGCGACACGATGATCGCCGCCTTTTCGCCGAGCAGGTCCTGCTGGAATTCACTCAGTGCCTCCCAGTCCATCAGCCCGGAGGGCCGGCCCAGGTTGCGCTCGCTACGCCAGCGGCGGGTGCGCGTGTCGAGGACGATCAGGGTCGGGCTGCCAGGCAACCGGTAGTGCCAGTGCTGGAAGTCGAGCAGGGCATCGAGCAGGCGGTCCTGCTCGGCGCAGGGCAGCCGGCCGTCTGCCGCGGCACCCTCCATCAGGGCCGCGACCGGCGCCAGCCATTCGCCGCAATGCTGCGGGTCGTTGCCCCAGCCCTGGCAGAGCAGGTAGGCGAGCAGGGCGTTGCCGATGATCCGCCGGGAGAACGGATGGCCGTAGGCGGTCAGCTCCCAGCGTGCTGAAAGGTTCCAGTCGTCGGTGATGTCGTGGTCGTCGAAGATCATCAGCGACGAGATATGCGCCAGCGCCCGCGCCACGCGGGGCAGGCCATCGCGGAAGGCTTCGATGTGCCGGCGCTCGCCGGCGAAGCGCTGCGCGTGCCGCGCATCCAGCCCCGGCGGCGGTTCCAGCCTGACCAGGCGCCAGGGCGCCGGCGACCAGACCAGCAGGTACATCGCCAGCACCTCGGCCAGGCCGACCAGATGGTTGTGGGCGTTGGCCGAGGTGAAGATCGGCTTCTTCACCCCGCCGAAGAAGCGCTCGCGCAGGGCTTCGTTGGACTCGAAGGCGGGCAGCAAGTCCTCGCGCCGGTAGTAGGTGGCCGGGTGCGCGTAGAGTGCCTCGCTGTCGTTCACCAGTGCGCCTTCCAGGTGTTCGCCGTACAGGCCGAGGCGGTGGATCAACCCATGGATGGCCACCAGCATCGGCCCGGCGACGTCGTCGGCGTAGACTTGGTCGCCGCTCATCATCAGCAACGCCGGGCGGCTTTCGGCCTGCAGCAGGTTTTCCTCCAGCAGCCGGTCGACCTGCAGCAGGCCATCGGCCGCTGGGTGATGCGGCTTGCGGCAGGAGCCGTGGAGCAACTGGTCGAGACGTGGCTTGAGCACCAGGCTGGCGCGCTGGCGACCGGGGTAGAGCAGATGCGGCGCCCATTCGGCGATTCCCGCAGGCTCCCGGCCGTCGGCGGCGAGGCGCAGGTCGTAGTCGACCAGGCGGGCGCAGGGCAACGGCGGGTCGAGCGCGACATCCAGCAGGTGCAGCCAGGCATGGGTGCCGATGCGGATGGCCGAGTGGGTTCCTTCCGCGAGGCGGACCCGACGCTCCGCCTCGCCTTCGCTGGCGAGGATCAGTTCGATGGTCGTCGGGCATGACGTGGCCAGCCAGAACACCAGGCGTCCGGGCTCTGCGCGGCGCAGCAGGGGACCGGCCAGGACCAGGGGCAGGGCTTCGTCAGGCGGGGTGTCGTTGGGGAGCGAGGCGGACATTGGTACGGGCGTTGTCGACGCGGCGAAACAAGCTGACGAGTATGCCGCTTTCGGCGGATCGCGGCGTTGCCATTTCGTAAGGAATGACGACAGTCGTCGCGGGATGGCGATCTTCTAATGCCAAAAAGTTAAGTACACCTTAATTAATATTCTTTTTTGCGTTCGAGCTTCTGCGGCATATTGCCTTCCGCGCAGGCCCGGCGGCCTGCCATCGCTGTTTGCGGGAGGGACACGTGCAATCCGACGTCGGCGCCGCCTCCCGCCGATCAAGGTTTCGCCTGCCACCCCGACGCCCGGTGGCGCAGGCCCGTAGCACGAGAGTGCGGAATGGGCATGGATCAGACACGCAATCGCCTCGTCGGCCTGATGTTCCAGAACGACTATTCCTGGCTGAGCGGGCGCCTGCGGCGCTACCTCGGCTGCCCCCACAGCGCCGAGGACATCGCCTCGGAAACCTTCCTCAAGGTCCTTGCCCTGCCGGATCCGGCAAGCATCCGCGAGCCGCGCGCGCTGCTCACCACCATCGCTCGCCGGCTGATGTACGACGGCTGGCGGCGCCAGGACCTGGAACGCGCCTACCTGGAAAGCCTGGCCGGGCTTCCGGAGGCCCTCGCGCCGTCCGCCGAGGAGCAGGCCCAGGTGGTGGAAACCCTGCTGCGCCTGGAGCGCATGCTCGCCGGGCTGTCGCCGAAGGCCCGCGCCGCCTTCATCCATAGCCAGATCGGCGGACTGACCTACGTGGAGATCGCCTGCTTGCTGGAGGTTTCCGTCAGCCGCATCCACCAGTACATGGTCGAGGGCTTCAAGCAGTGCTACCAGGTGCTTGCCGAATGAGCCAGGGAAGGCGAGAACGCATCCTCGACGAAGCGGCGCAGTGGATGGCGCTGCTGCAATCCGGCCATGCCGGCGCCGAGGAGCGCCTGGCGTTCCAGCAGTGGCGCCAGGCCGATGCCGAGCACGGTGCGGTGTTCGACCGGCTCAGCCTGGGCTTGCAGTCGTTTCGCAACGAGCCCCTGCACGGCTTGCGCGCCGAGCAATTGATCGGAGCCCTCGAGGCGCCGTCCGCTCGTCGCCGGTTTCTCCAGCGCAGCCTCGCCCTGGCGGCGTTCGGCGTGGCGACGCTGGCGCTGGGGCGGATCGGCATCGTCGGCTTCCCCTGGCCCGGCGACCTGTACACCGGCACCGGACAACGCCAGAGCTTCCGCCTGGAGGATGGCAGCCAACTGGTGCTGGACGCGCGCAGCCGGGTACGCCCCGAATTCGATGGCTACCGGCGTCGCCTGCGCTTACGCGAGGGCCGCCTGCTGGTTGACGTGGCACGGGATCCGGCGCGGCCGTTCGTCGTCGACACCGGGCGTGGCCAGGTCGAGGCGCAGGGAACCCGCTTCCAGGTCAGCGATGACGGCGCCAGCTCGCGAGTGGTGGTGCTCGAGTCGCGGGTGCGGATCACCACTGCCGACGGACGGCAATGCCTGTTGGAGCGCGGCCAGAGCGCCCGTTTCGACGCCTCGGCGATTCTCGCCCGAGGTCCTGCCGAAGGCGGCGAGAGCGCCTGGCTGGATGGCCGGCTGGAGGTCCGCGACCGCCCGCTGGGGGAGGTGCTGGAAGCGTTGCGCGCCTATCGCCGCGGCATCATCAGCGTCGCCGACGACGCGGCGGCGCTGCGCGTCAGTGGCATCTACCCGCTGGACGACAGCGGCGTGGCGCTGGCATTGCTGGAGCAGAGCCTACCGATCCGGCTCGACTACCACGGGCCCTACTGGGTCAGCATCGCCAGCCGCTGAGGCGCGCGCCCGGCGGCGAGCCGGGCGGCGCGACGCTTCAGAACGGCTTGGTCGGCAGGTACTTGCCGTCGAGGGTGATCACCGCCCGCGAGCCGCCTTCCGGGTCCTCGACCTTCTTGATGTCCAGCTTGAAGTTGATCGCGCTGATGATGCCGTCGCCGAACTGTTCGTGGACCAGCGCCTTCAGGGTGCTGCCGTAGACTTGCAGCATCTCGTAGAAGCGATAGATGGTCGGGTCGCTGGGAATGCCGCCGGGAATGCTGCCGCGCAGCGGGATGCTTTGCAGCAGGAGCACCGCGTCGTCGTCCAGGCCGAGTTGGGCGGCGACCTTGCGCGCCGCCGCCTCTGGCAGGGCATGCTGGCCGAGCAGGGCGGCGGTGACGAAGGTCAGGGCGAGACCGGTGCCGTCGGCCAGGTCCTGCCAGGACAGGCCCAGGCGGGCCTTGTTCAGGACCACGGTCTCGGCCAGTTGCTGGCGCGCGTTGGGGGACACTTGGCTGTGTTGCATGAGATGACTCTCCTTGCGGGTGGTTGTGAGGAAAGGGATTCAGGCGACCGCCTGCCCGGGTTCGCCGCCTACCGCGCGCACTTCGGGATGCTCGGCGAGGGAGACGAAGCGCCGGCTGGCGCCGTCGAGGGCGTCGATGCGGCCGCTTTCGATGTCGTAGACCCAGCCGTGCAGGTTCAGCCGACCCTGCTCCAGGGCGCGGGCGACGCAGGGGTGGGTGCGCAGGTTGGCCAGTTGGGCGATCACGTTGTGCCGCACCAGGGCGTCCAGCCGCGCCGCCTCGGAGGCGTGTTCGTGGGCGCTGTTCATCGCCCGTGCGGCCTCGGCGTGGTGCAACCAGCCGGCCACCGCCGGCAGCTGGTCGAGACAGGCGCAGGAAGCGATGGCGCCCATCGCGCCGCAGTCCGAGTGGCCGCAGACCACGATGTCGCCGACCCCGAGCACCGCCACCGCGTATTCCACCGAGGCGCTGACCCCGCCGGGCTGCGGCCCGTAGCCGGGGACGATGTTGCCGGCATTACGGATCACGAAGAGTTCGCCGGGCTCGCGCTGGGTCAGCAGTTCGGGGACCACCCGGCTGTCCGAGCAGGCGATGAACAGTGCCTTGGGGGCTTGCCGGGTGGCCAGGGACTTGAACAGTTGCGAGCGCGCCGGGTAGGCGTCGCGCTGGAAGCGGAGAAAGCCGTCGATGATGTCACGCATGGCGCTGGGCTCCTGGCCGTCGAATGGTGGGGCCAGGATGCGCGGATTGAGCCATAGGGTCCAAGACCGGTTTATTATTCCAGTCATTGGTCTGGTCTATAGTTGGATGTTTCCATGCTGCTTCGCCACCTGCGCTACCTGCTCGCTGTCGCCGAGCATCGCAACTTCACCCGCGCCGCCGAGGCGCTGCACGTTTCGCAGCCGACCCTGTCGCAGCAGGTGCGGCAACTGGAAGAGCAACTGCGCGTGCAATTGCTCGACCGCTCCGGCAGGAGCGTGCGTCCCACCGATGCCGGCGAGCTGTACCTGCTTCATGCGCGGCGTGCCTTGCGCGAGCTGGAAGCGGCGCAACGAGCGATCCACGAGGTGCGCGACCTCAGTCGCGGCCGCCTGCGCCTGGGCATGACGCCGACCTTCACCTGCTATCTGGTGGGCGCCCTGGTGGATCCGTTCAATCAGCGCTATCCGGGCATCGAGTTGAGCCTCGAGGAGTTGCCCCAGGACGCCCTGGAGGCGGCGCTGATCGACGATCGCCTGGACCTTGGCGTGGCCTTCAGCGAGCCGGGTTCGGTGGAGATCGACAGCCAGCCGCTCTACCTGGAGCGCCTGGGCCTGGTGCTGGGGGCGGAACACCCGGCGGCGGACGCGCCGCTGGCCGCCGCAGCGCTGGCGGAGTTGCCGTTGGCGTTGTTGCGCGACGACTTCGCCACGCGTCGGCATATCGACGCTTACCTGCGCCAGCAAGGGGTGACGGCGCGGGTGGCGCTGGAGGCGAACTCGATCAGCGCCATCGTCGACGTGGTTCGCCGCGGAAGACTGGCAAGCATCCTGCCGGAGGCGGTGGCGCGCCAGCAGGCCGGGTTGCGCTGCGTGGCGCTGCGGCCGGCGCTGCCGACCCGCCAGGTAGCGCTGTTCTGGCGCCAGGGCAGCCACCCCGGTGCCGCGCGCCTGGCCTTCCAGGCCCTGGCGCTGGAGCTCGGCGCCGAGCTGGGCGACGCCTGAGCGGGATCAGCCGCGACTCGGCTGCAACGCCGCGGACTCCTCGCGGCGCAGGCGCAGGGCCAGGGCGGCGCCGCACAGGGCGAGCAGGGCGCTGAGCGCGGTCACCCATTCGATGCCGCGCGCCTGGCTGGCCAGCAGGCTGGCGGCATCGGCGCCGCGCACCTGGGCGTTGGCCAGCGCCACCAGCAGGGCCAGGCCGAGCGCGCCGCCGATCTGCTGGGTCATCGAGGCCATCCCCGAGGCGACGCCCTGTTCGGCGGGATCGACGCCGCTGGCGGCGCTCACCCACATGGCGGTCCAGGTCATGCCCTGGCCGACGCTGAGGATCACGATGGCCGGCAGCAGCGCCAGGAAGCCGCGCCCCAGCGGCAGGCACGCTGCCAGCAGGCCGAGCCCGAGTGCGCCCAGCAGCAGGCCGGCGACCAGCGTCGCGCGTGCCCCGTGGCGGGCCAGCAGGCGCTCGGCGACGCGGATACCGAGGGTGCAGAGCAGAGTCGCCGGGAGGAACGCCAGGCCGGTCTGCAACACGCTGTAGCCGTACACCGACTGGAAGTAGATGGCCAGGAAGTAGTACTGCACGCCGTAGCTGCTCATGAAGATCGCGGTCAGCAGCATCGCCACCTGCAGGTTGCGGTTGCCCAGCAGGCGCAGCGGCATCAGCGGGTCGCGGCTGTAGTGTTCGATGGCGAGGAACGCCAGTAGCAGCGGGACGGAAAGGTAAAGTCCGAAACGTACCGAGGGCGCATCCCAGCCCGACTCGGGGCCCTGGACCAGGGCGAAGACCAGCAGGGTGGCGCCGGCGGTGACCGTCAGCGCGCCGGCCAGGTCGAAGCGCCGACCGCGCTGGCGCCGGGCGTCGGCCGGGATCAGGCGCAGGGCGAGCAGCGCCGCGGCGCCGGCCAGCGGCACGTTGACCAGGAAGATCGAGGCCCAGCCGAACAGCTCGGTGAGCGCGCCGCCGAGCGCCGAGCCGAGGGCCAGGCCGAACGCCGAGGCGATGCTCCAGATCGCCAGGGCACGATTGCGCGCCGGGCCCTCGGCGAAGTGATTGCCGATCAGCGCCAGGGTCGCCGGGAACAGCAGCGCGCCACCCAGGCCCTGCACGGCGCGGGCGAGGATCAACGGCAACTCGCTCTGGGCCAGCCCGCCCGCGAGGGAGGCGAGGGCGTACAGGCTTTGCCCGAGGACGTACATGCGGCGCCGGCCGAGCAGGTCGGTGGCGCGCCCGCCGAGCAGGAGGAAGCCGCCGAAGGCCACCGTATAGGCGCTCACCACCCATTGCAGGCGTTGCGCCGAAAAATCCAGCGCCCGGCTGATTTCCGGCAGAGCGACGAACACGATGGTGGCGTCGAGGGCGATGATCAGTTGCGCGCAGGCGAGCAGGGCGAGCATCCAGTTGGAAGGGGCGGCACGGTCCGTCACGGTGGGACTCCTGGTCTGGGTTGGGCGCGGCCAGTGTTTCTCATGCTGGAATCGTGATAAATAGCCTCTCCGTCCTTTCACTGATGAAAATAATCATCGATGAGATCGCCATGGACCTGAATGCCGTCAAGTTGCTCGCCCGCGTGGCCGAGACCCGTAGCTTCACCCAGGCCGCCGTTTCTCTCGGTCTGACCCAGTCCGGCCTGTCGCGCGCCATCGGCCGGCTGGAAGCCGAACTCGGCGTGCGTCTGCTGCACCGCACCACCCGCAGCGTCAGCCTGACCCCGGACGGCCAGCTGTTCTACGAGCGCTGCGCACCCTTGCTGGCGGAACTGGAGGAAGTCGAGAAGTTGCTGGTGGACCGCCAGTGCGCGCCGAGCGGTCCGCTGAAGATCACCACCCCGCAGGCGCTCGGGCGGATCGTGATCATGCCGGTGCTGCGCGAACTGACGCGGCGCTACCCGCAATTGCAGATCGAGGCGGCGATGACCGATCGCCTGGTCGACCTCACCGAGGAAGGCTTCGACGCCGCCGTGCGTCTCGGTCGGGTCGGCGACGTGCGCCTGATCGCCCGGCCATTGGCGGCGTTGCGCTGGGTCACGGTGGCGTCGCCGGAATACCTGCGTAGCCACGGCACGCCGGAGCGCCTGGAGCAACTCGCCGGGCACAACTGCCCGACGGTGCGCGACCTGCACACCGGCAAGCTGCTGGAGTGGCAGTTCCAGCGCGACGGCCAGCCGCTGAGCCTGGCGGTGCGCGGCGACCTGGTGCTGGACGTGGCCGACGCGCTGGTCGACGCGGCGCTGGTCGGCCAGGGCATCGTCCAGGTGATGGGCTTCATGGCCGAGGAGGCGATCCGCCGGCGTCGACTGGTACGCATCCTCCAGCCGTTCGAACCGCCGCTGTGCCCGGTGTCGCTGATCTACCCGCCGTCGCGGCAGTGCTCGCTGAAGATCGGCGCGCTCTACGAGGAACTGAAGAGCGCGCACTGGTGCGGGGCGCTGACGTACTGACCCGAGGGCGGCAGGGCGGATAACGCCGTGTTCGGACCGGCGGATAGCCGCAAGCGGCTATTCGCCCTACGCGGGGCAAGGCCGGTAGCCGAGCTTGGGGGTGATTTTGGGGTAGGGCGAATAACGCCGGAGGCGTTATCCGCCGCTATGCCTATTCGCCCGCGCTTATAAGCTCAGAACAAAGCGTTCCAAGCCTGCCCTGCAAATCTCCCGCGCTCATCGCTCATCCCCTGGAAACCATGTTTTCGGGGGGAACCGAACGATGCCGCACCATGCTCCATCCACACGCCTGCCTTCCAGCCTGGCCCTGGCCGCGCTGCTCGCGGCGGCCCTGGCCGCGCCGCCGGAGGCACGTGCGGAGACGCCCGCGCCCGCCGCCAAGGCGCTCACCTTCGACGTCGCCGCCGGCCCGCTGGACCAGGTGCTGCTGGGCATCTCGCGACAGAGCGGCTTGCTGATCTCCTTCGAGCAGTCGCTGGTGCGCGGCCGGCAGGCGCCGGCGGTGCGCGGTCCGCTGAGTGTCGACCAGGCCCTGGAACAGGCCCTGCGCGGTAGCGGCCTGCAGTTCCGCCGTTCCGAGCGCGGCGCGGTGATTTCCGCCGCGCCGCTGCGCGCGGCCGTACCGGCGGCGAAGGTGCAGCCGCTGGCGGCGAAAGCGGAGCAGACCCTGGAGCGGGTGGTGGTGACCGGCTCGCGGATTCCCCGCGCCCAGCAGGAAGGGCCGTCGCCGGTCACGGTGATCAGCAGCGAGGAAATCCAGAACCGTGGCTACCGCAACGTCTTCGAGGCCTTGCAGACGCAGACCCAGAACACCGGCATGACCCAGGGCGAGGACTACGGCAACACCTGGCAACCGGCGGCCAACGCCCTCAACCTGCGCGATCTCGGCCCCAACCACACGCTGGTGCTGATCAACGGCCGGCGCGTCGCCGACTACCCGACCGCCTATGGCGGCTCGGTGAACTTCACCAACCTGGCGAACATCCCGGCGGTCATGATCGACCGCATCGAGATCCTCAGCGGCGGCGCCTCGGCGATCTACGGCTCGGATGCCATCGCCGGGGTGGTCAATATCGTCCTGAAGAAGAAATTCGATGGCGTCGACGTCAACCTGCGCGCCGGCACCACCGAGCGCGGCGGCGGCGACAACCAGCGCCTGCAACTGGTCGGCGGCGGCGCGACGGGCGACTTCGAAGGCCTGTTCGGCCTGCAGGTCGAGCAGCGCCAGCCGGTCTGGGCCAACCAGCGCGGTTTCATGGACAGCTACCCGGACGGCAACAACGTCGGCTACCGGCTGAACCCGCAGAGCGGACGCTACCTCGGCGACGCCTCCTGCGCCGGCCTCGGCGGCCTGTTCGGCGGCAACGTGGCGCCGGTGCCGGGCGCCAGGGGTGGCTATCGCTGCATGACCGACCAGTACTACAACAACTACTGGACCCTACAGACCAAGAAGGAAAACTACGACGGCTACGCCGGCGGCACCTGGCACCTGAGCGACAGCGGCAAGCTGTTCGCCGACCTGCTGTTCGGCTTCGACCACCTGCAGAACAATACCCGCGGGCCGTCCTTCACCTCGCCGGACTTCATCAATGCCTCCAGCGGCGACCTGGAGCGCTGGTACCGGCTGTTCTCGCCCGAGGAGATCGGCGGCAAGAGCAGCAACAACAGCAAGTGGCGCGAGGTGTCCTGGACCGGCACCCTCGGCTACAGCGACCGCGTCGCCAATACTTCCTGGGAATACGAACTGGCCGCGACCCGCTCCGAGTACCGCAGCGACCGCACTACCCGCTACACCCCGGCGGCCGGGATCCTCGACCTGTACCTGGGCCGCAAGCTCGGCGAACGCGACGGCTACCCGGTCTACGATCCCGATCCGGCGCGCCTCGGACGTCCGCTGAGCGAGGAAGAGTGGCGCAGCCTGCGGCGCAACGTGACCCAGCACAGCGAGTCCTACTCGCAGACCTACAGCTTCACCGGCAACGGCGAGCTGTTCGACCTGCCGGCCGGCCCGGTGGCCTTCGCCGGCGTGCTGGAGGTGGGCAAGCAGGGCTACAGGATCCGTCCCGACTCGCAATACAACGACGGCTCTCTCTACAACGTCTCCAAGGCCAGCAGCTCCGGCGGCTCGCGCGACCGTTACGCCGCCGGCGGCGAATTCAGCATCCCGCTGCACGACACGCTGCTGGCGTCCGCCGCCGGCCGCTGGGACCAGTACAGGTTCAGCGGTCGCACCGAGGAGCAGACCACCTACAACCTGGGGCTGGAGTGGCGCCCGCTGACCAGCCTGCTGCTACGCGGCAGCTACGGCACCAGCTTCCGCGCGCCGGACCTGAACTACATCTACCAGGCCGACGCCAACGGCTACTACCCGGCGCAGAAGGACTACTACGGTTGCGAGAAAGGCGTCGACGGCGCCTGCAAGAACGGCCGGGTCGACTACGTGCAGAGCGGCACGCCCGACCTGAAGTCCGAGCGCGGGCGCTACTGGAGCTACGGCTTCGTCTGGTCGCCGTCGAGCAGGTTCGACTTTTCCGCCGACTACTACCACATCCAGATCGATGACCTGCTGACCACCCTCGATCCGGACAAACTGCTGCGCGACGAGGCGGCCTGCCGTAGCGGCGGGCTCGATCCGGCCTCGGCGCAGTGCCGCGACACCCTGGCGCGGGTCGAGCGCAACGCCGGCGACGCCAGCGTCGACCCGAATCGCCTGAACAAGGTCTACGTCAATGCCATCAACGCGGCCAAGGAGCGCACCAGCGGCATCGACCTGCGCAGCAACATCCGCTGGGGCGCCGGTGACTACGGCGCCTTCTCCTCGACCCTCGGCTACACCCTGGTGTTGTCCCACGACTACAAGCAGTCCGACGACTACCCCAGCGAGAACCAGCGCGACAGCCTCGACTCCCACGACTGGCGCAGCAAACTCAACGCCAGCCTGACCTGGGACTACGCACAGTTCACCTCGACGCTCTTCGCGGTGCGCTACGGCAGCGTTACCAACGCCGCTGGCAGCGGGCGCCTGAGCCCGTGGACGGTGTTCAACGCCAGCGCCCGCTACCGGCTCAACGAACGCGCCAGCGTCGGCCTGACGGTGAACAACCTGCTCGACCAGATCAAGGAGGACGACTCCGATGGCTGGCCGTACTATCCCACCGGCAACTACGACGCCATGGGCCGCCAATGGTGGCTGGACTTCAGCTATCACTTCGGTGGTTGAGCCATGCCCGGACGCATCCTGGTCTTCGCTTGCTGCCTGCTCGCCAGCCTGGCCCGCAGCGAGCCGCGCCATGCCATCACGCTCTACGACGAGCCGGCGAAATATCCGCCGGGTTTCCAGCACTTCGACTTCGTCGACCCGCAGGCGCCCAAGGGCGGCAGCCTGCGGCGGATGGAAAGCGGCAGCTTCGACACGCTGAACCCCTTCGCCAACCGCGGCACGCCGATCAGCATGACCCAGGCCGCGCTGATCTACGAAACCCTCGGCTTCCAGTCAATGGACGAGCCGTTCACCGAATACGGCTACCTGGCGCGCTACATCGAGAAAGCCCCGGACAACAGCTGGGTGCGTTTCCATATCGATCCGCGGGCGCGCTTCAGCGACGGCGTGGCGGTCACCGCCGAGGACGTGAAGTTTTCCTTCGATAGCCTGGTCGAGCAGGGCAGCCCGTTCTGGCGCGCCTACTACAAGGAGGTCCGCGAGCCGGTGGTGGAGGATCGCCTGCGCATCCGCTTCGATTTCCGTCATGCCGGCAACCGCGAACTGCCGCTGGTGCTGGCCCAGCTCTACGTGCTGCCCAGGCATTGGTGGCAGGGACGCGACTTCAACCGCAGCAGCATGCAGCCGCCGCTGGGCAGCGGACCTTACCGGCTGGAGAAGGCCGAGGCGGGGCGTTCGGTGAGCTACCGGCGCAACCCCGACTGGTGGGCGCGCGACCTGCCGGTCGGGCGTGGCCTGTACAACTTCGAGCGGATCCGTTTCGACTACTACCGCGACAGCGGCGTGGCCTTGCAGGCGTTCAAGGCCGGGCAGGCCGACATCAATGTCGAGACCAGCGTCAAGGCCTGGAGCAGCGGCTACGACTCGCCGGCCCTGCGCGATGGCCGGTTGCGCCAGGAGAGCTTTCCCTACCCGTACCCGGCCAGCCTCCAGGGCCTGGTGTTCAACCTGCGCCGGCCGCTGTTCGAGGACCGCCGGGTACGCCAGGCGCTGAGCCTGTTGTTCGACTTCGAATGGACCAACCGACAGCTCTTCGGCGGTCGCTACAAGCGCCTGCGCAGCTATTTCGACAACTCGGAGATGGCCGCCCGCGGCCTGCCCGGCGCCGACGAACTGGCCTTGCTGGAGCCGCTGCGCGGGCAAATCCCCGAGGAGGTCTTCGGCCAGGCCTACGCTCCGCCGGTGAACGACGGCAGCGGCGATATCCACGAGCGCCTGGTGCAGGCCTACCGCCTGCTCGGCGAGGCCGGCTGGCATGCCGTCGACGGGCGCCTGCTGGACACCGCCGGACGGCCGCTGCGCTTCGACCTCCTGCTCCAGGGCAAGGGCCTGGAGCGCGCGCTGCTGCCGTTCCAGCGCAACCTGGCGCGGATCGGCATCGATATGCGCCTGCGCCAGGTGGACGCTTCGCAATACATCGAGCGCATACGTGCGCGGGACTACGACATGATCGTTTCGAGCTTCTCCCAGTCCAATTCGCCGGGCAACGAGCAGTACAGCTTCTGGCATTCCTCCAGCTACGCCGATCCCGGCGGCTACAACCGCATCGGCCTGAAGGACCCGGCCATCGACCGGCTGGTCCAGGCGGTGGTCGAGGCCGACTCGCGGGCCGCCCTGGAAACCGCCGTGCGCGCCCTCGACCGGGTGCTGCAATGGGGCTACTACCTGATCCCGACCTGGTATTCCGACGAGGTCTGGATCGCCAGTTGGAATCGCTTCGGCCGACCGCCGCAGGCGCCGCGCTACAGCCTGGGGCTGAACACCTGGTGGGAAGTCCGCGAGCGGGCCGCGCCGAGCCGGGAGGCGCAGTGACATGGGCGGCTACCTGTTGCGCCGCCTGGCGCTGATCCTGCCGACCCTGCTGGGCATCCTGCTGATCAACTTCGCCATCGTCCAGGCCGCACCCGGCGGGCCGGTGGATCAGGCCATCGCGCGCCTGCAGGGCGTCGACGGCGGCGGTCCGCTGGGGCGTGGCGGGGAGGGTGGGCATGGCGCTCTGGAACCGCAGCGCCACGGCGAGACCGGCATCGATCCGCAGCTGGTGGCCGCCCTGGAGCGCCAGTACGGCTTCGACAAGCCGCCGCTGCAACGGCTCTGGCTGATGCTGTCGAGCTACGCCCGGCTGGATTTCGGCGAGAGCTTCTACCGCGACGCGCGGGTCATCGACTTGATCGCCGAGAAGCTGCCGGTCTCGCTGTCCCTGGGCTTGTGGGCGACACTGATCACCTACCTGGTGTCGATTCCCCTGGGGGTGGCCAAGGCGGTGCGCCACGGCAGCGCCTTCGACCTGTGGAGCAGCGCGCTGGTGGTGGTCGGCTATGCGGTGCCCGGCTTCCTCTTCGCCATCGTCCTGATCGTGCTGTTCGCCGGCGGCAGCTACCTGGACTGGTTCCCCCTGCGCGGCCTGGCTTCCGAGGGCGCCGAGCGCCTCGGCCCGCTGGCGCGCTTCGCCGATTACCTCTGGCACCTGGCGCTGCCGGTGGGTTCGCTGGTGGTCGGCGGTTTCGCCAGCCTGACCCTGCTGACCAAGAACAGCTTCCTCGACGAGATATCCAGGCAGTACGTCGCCACCGCTCGCGCCAAAGGGCTCAGCGAGCGCCGGGTGCTCTACGGCCATGTGTTCCGCAACGCCATGTTGCTGGTGGTGGCCGGGCTGCCGGCGGCGCTGGTCTCGGTGTTCTTCACCGGGTCGCTGCTGATCGAGGTGCTGTTCTCCCTCGACGGCCTCGGCCTGATGGGCTACGAAGCGGCGCTCGGCCGCGACTACCCGGTGGTGTTCGGCAGCCTGTTCATCTTCACCCTGCTCGGGTTGCTGGTGAAGCTGGCCGGCGACCTGGCCTACAGCCTGGTCGACCCGCGCATCGACTTCGCCGCGAGGAGACAGTGAGATGGCCATCGTCCTTTCCCCGCTGCACCGCCGCCGCCTCGCCGCGTTCCGCGCCAACCGCCGCGGGCGCCTGGCCCTGCTGCTGTTCCTCGCGCTGTTCGTCACCTGCCTGTTCGCCGAGCTGATCGCCAACGACCGCCCGCTGCTGCTGGAATACCGTGGCCAGTGGTTCCTGCCGGTGCTGCGGGACTATCCGGAAACCGCCTTCGGCGGCGAGCTGCCGTTCCCGCCGGACTACCGCGGCCGCTTCATGAGCGAACGCATCGCCCGCGACGGCTGGGCGCTGTGGCCGCCGATCCGCTTCGACGCGCGCAGCATCAACTACGCGCGCCCGGCGCCGGCGCCGCCCTCGGCGGAGAACTGGCTGGGTACCGACGACCAGGGCCGCGATGTGCTCGCGCGGGTGATCTACGGCCTGCGCCTGTCGATTCTCTTCGCCCTCGGCCTGACCCTGGCCTCGTCGTTGCTGGGAATCTGCGCAGGCGCGGTGCAGGGCTACTACGGCGGCTGGATCGACCTGTTCGGCCAGCGCTTCATCGAGGTCTGGTCGGGTCTGCCGATGCTTTACCTGCTGATCATCCTCGCCAGCCTGGTGCAGCCCGGGGTCGGCTGGCTGCTGGCGATCATGCTGCTGTTCTCCTGGACCAGCCTGGTCGACGTGGTTCGCGCCGAGTTCCTGCGCGGTCGTCACCTGGAGTACGTCAAGGCGGCGCGAACCCTCGGCCTCGGCGACGCCGGGGTGATGTTCCGGCACATCCTGCCCAACGCCATGGTCGCGACCCTGACCTTCCTGCCGTTCCTGCTCTGTGGCGCGGTGACCACCCTGACCGCCCTGGACTTCCTCGGTTTCGGCCTGCCGCCCGGCTCGCCGAGCCTTGGCGAACTGGTCGGGCAGGGCCGCGACAACCTCCAGGCGCCCTGGCTCGGGCTGACCGTGTTCGTGGTCCTGGCGACCTTGCTCAGCCTGCTGGTGTTCATCGGCGAAGCGGTGCGCGACGCCTTCGATCCGAGGACATGAGATGAACCGGGAACTGTTGCGAGTGGAAAACCTGAGCGTCGCCTATGGCGACACGCAGGTCGTGAAGGGGATCGACTTCAGCCTACGCGCCGGCGAGACCCTGGCCCTGGTCGGCGAGTCCGGCTCCGGCAAGTCGCAGACCGCCCACGCCCTGCTGCGCCTGCTGCCGGGCGCGGCGCGCCTGGGCGGCAGCGTGCGCCTGGACGGCGAGGAACTGCTCGCCCTGTCGCCGCAGGCATTGCTGGCGATTCGTGGGCAGCGCATCGGCATGGTGTTCCAGGAGCCGATGACCTCGCTCAATCCATTGCAGCGCATCGGCCGCCAGGTCGGCGAGGGCCTGCGCCTGCATCGCCGCCTGCGTGGCGCCGCGCTGCGCGGGCGGGTACTGGAACTGCTCGAACTGGCCGGCCTCGAGCAGCCGCGACGCCTGCTCGAGGCCTATCCGCACCAGCTCTCCGGCGGCCAGCGACAGCGAGTGATGCTGGCCATGGCGCTGGCTTGCGAGCCGCAACTGCTGATCGCCGACGAACCGACCACAGCTCTCGACGTCACCGTGCAGAAACGCCTCCTGGAGCTGCTGCAAAGCTTGCAGCGACGGCTGGGCATGGCGATCCTGCTGATCAGCCACGACCTCAACCTGGTGCGCCGGGTCGCCGATCGGGTCTGCGTGATGCGCGATGGCCAGATCGTCGAGGAGAACGCCTGCGAGACGCTGTTCCGCTCGCCCCGGCATCCCTACACGCGCCTGCTGATCGAGGCCGAGCCGGGTGGGCTGGCGGAGCCGGTGGCGTGCCGCGAGACCTGCCTGGAGGTGCGCGCGCTGAGCCTCGACTACCCCGCGCCCGGCGGCTGGCTGCGCCGGCGCGCGGGACTGCGCGCGGTGCACGAGGTCAGCCTGCGGCTGCGCCGTGGCAGCACCCTGGGGATCGTCGGCGAAAGCGGTTCGGGCAAGTCCTCCCTCGGCCAGGCGCTGCTGCGCCTGTTGCCGGCCGAAGGGCAGATCCTGTTCCAGGGCGAGCGCCTCGACCGGCTGCACGGCAAGCGCCTGTTGCCATTGCGCCGGCAGTTCCAGGCGGTGTTCCAGGACCCCTACGGCAGCCTCAACCCGCGCCTTAGCGTGGAACAGATCGTCGGCGAAGGCCTGCGTATCCATGGCATCGGCGATGCCGGCGAACGCCGCGCGCGGGTGCTGGAGGCACTGCGCGAGGTCGGTCTCGACGAGCCTTGCCTGGAACGCTATCCCCACGAGTTTTCCGGCGGCCAGCGCCAGCGCATCGCCATCGCCCGCGCGCTGGTGCTGAAGCCGGCGCTGATCCTGCTCGACGAACCGACCTCGGCGCTCGACCGTAGCGTGCAGTGCCAGGTGGTCGAGCTGCTGCGTCGGTTGCAGCGTCGCCACGGGCTGAGCTACCTGTTCATCAGCCACGACCTGGCCGTGGTACGCGCCCTGGCCCACGACATCCTGGTGCTCAAGGACGGCCGGGTGGTGGAGCAGGGCAGCGCCGCTGCGCTGTTCAGCCAGCCGCGCCACCCCTATACCCGCGAGTTGCTCGGAGCGATACCCGCGCTGCGCCTGGAAGAGCATCTGCGGGTGGCCGGGCTGGGAATCTGAGGCGGGAAACCATGCTGACTCTAAGGATGTTCCGAAAGGTTCTTTCCAGACGCCCCGGCGCTTTTCTTAAGATCGGCCTGCGGGCCCGTCAGGGACAAGGAGCCATGTCGGCTTCCGGGTCCGTCCGATCGATTGGGGGAATGCGATGAGTTCGTTACCGTTGTACTTCGATTACGCCGCCACCACGCCCGTGGACGAGCGCGTGATCCGGGCCATGGTGGAGTGTCTCGGTTACCAGGCGTGTTTTGGCAATCCCGCGTCGAATTCCCATGCCTACGGCCGCCAGGCGCGGCGGGCAGTGGAGCGGGCCAGGGAGCAGGTGGCCGCGCTGGTCGGCGCCAGCGCCGGGCAGATCGTCTGGACTTCCGGCGCCACCGAATCCAACAACCTGGCCCTCAAGGGCGTGGCCCAGGCGCTGGACGCACCCGGCCACCTGATCACCAGTCGCCTGGAGCACAAG
The DNA here is from genome assembly GCF_050433085.1 of Pseudomonas sp. RC10-4-2. Classification (NCBI taxonomy): domain Bacteria; kingdom Pseudomonadati; phylum Pseudomonadota; class Gammaproteobacteria; order Pseudomonadales; family Pseudomonadaceae; genus Pseudomonas; species Pseudomonas sp. RC10-4-2. Next base: position 550,859 of record NZ_JBNPXX010000003.1, on the reverse strand, counting down.
GCGGTGCTGGACACCGTGCAGCAACTCGCCGAGGACGGCTGGAGCGTGACCTGGCTGGCGCCCGGCATCGATGGCCTGATCCGGCCGGAACAGGTGGAGGCGGCCTGGCGCGCCGATACCCGCCTGGTGTCGCTGATGCGGGTCAACAACGAACTCGGCACCCTGACCGACATCGCCGCCATCGGCGAACGGGTGCGCGAGCGCGGCGCGCTGTTCCACGTCGACGCGGCGCAGGCCAGCGGCAAGGTGGCGATCGACCTGGGCCGCCTGGCGGTGGACCTGATGTCGTTCTCCGCACACAAGACCTACGGGCCCAAGGGCATCGGCGCGTTGTACGTCGGGCCGCGCGCCGAGCGGCGGCTGAAGGCGCAGATCCACGGCGGCGGACACGAGCAGGGCCTGCGTTCCGGGACCCTGGCGACCCACCAGATCGTCGGTATGGGCGAGGCCTTCGCCCTCGCCGGCGAGCTTTTCGAGGAGGAGGGCAGGCGCATCGCCGGACTCCAGCGGCGTCTGCTGGAGGGGCTGGCGCAGATCGACGGCTGGCGCCTGAACGGCAGCGCCGACGCACGCATCGCGCATACCCTGAACCTGACCTTCGACAACCCGGCCTTTGTCCCCCAGGCACTGGAGTCCAGCCTGGCGGTGTCCAGCACCTCGGCCTGCAACTCGGCGCGGCCGGCGCCGTCCCACGTGCTTCTCGCCCTCGGCCACGATGCCGCCAGCGCTGGCCGCAGCGTGCGCCTGAGCCTCGGTCGCTACACCCGCGAGGCCGACGTCGACGCGGCGGTGGCCGCCCTCAAGGCCGCGGCGGATAGTGGCGCGCCGGCGTGGCAGCCGTTCCTCGGGGTATCCAGGGCAGGCTGAGCGGCCGGCTCGACCCGCCCTCGCCGAAGCCAGGGGCTGCGGATAACCGCGAAGCGGTTATTCGCCCTGCGGCTCCAGGGGCTTTTCGTCTTTGCCGCCATTTCCCGGCAATGTGCGCTTGGCGGATCATCCAGGTTGGGTATCATGCGTCGCCATTCCCATCCACCGCCGACGGAAGTCAGGCTTTGCCTGCGTGAGCCCAATGGACGATCTCTCCCCCGATTCCGCCTTGCCGCCTGCCGGCAGCGCCCAGGACAACGACGCGCCGCGCCAGTTGGTGGTCTGCATCGACGGAACCTCGAACCGCTTCGGCGACCAGCCGACCAACGTGGTGCGCCTGTACCGCTCGCTGTCGCGCGATCCGCGCAGGGTGCTGGCCTACTACGACCAAGGCGTCGGCACCTTCGGCCTGAAGGAAACCCTGTTCGAGTGGCAGAAGTTTCCCTCGCGGATCGCCGGCCTGGCCTTCGGCTGGGGGCTCAAGCGCAACGTCGAGGGCGCCTATCGCTTCCTCGCCGAGCACTACCGGCCCGGCGACCAGATATTCCTCTTCGGCTTTTCCCGCGGGGCCTACGCGGTGCGGGTGCTGGCCGCGATGCTGCGCGCGGTGGGCCTGATCGATGCGCACCAGCCGCACCTCTTCGACTACGCCTGGACCCTGCTCACCACCCGCATGCCGCCCCGCGACGAAGACAAGCGGGCCGGCACGCGTCGCCGCGGACCGGACTTCGGCCTGCTGGGACGCTTCCGCAAGGTCTTCGGCCGGCAGGTGAAGGTGCACTTCCTCGGCCTGTTCGACACCGTGACCTCGGTGGGCTGGGTCTACGACCCGCTGACCGTGCCGTATTCCTCGAACAACGAAATGGTCGACGTGGTCCGCCAGGCCCTGGCCATCGACGAATGCCGCTGCTTCTTCCGGCAGAACCTCTGGTTCGGCGAGAAGGACCGCAAGTCCGACGTGTTGCAGGTGTGGTTCCCCGGCATGCACTCCGATGTCGGCGGTGGCTATGCGCCGAAGGACTCGCGGCTGGCTCTGGTGGCCTTTACCTGGATGCTCGGCGAGGCGCTGGAGGCCGGCCTGCATGTCGACCCGGCGCGCAGCCGCGACCAGTTGCGCGCACGTTCGAAGCAGGGCCCGGACCCGACCGCGCCGATCCTGCCGGTGATGACCCGGCCCTGGCGCCTGGCCGAGTGGCTGCCGCTGCTGGTCTGGGACCGCCGCAGCGGCAACCGCGCCTGGCGCTGGTCGCGTGGCCGGCCGCGCTCGCGGCCGCTGGAACCGGTCGGGCAGGAAACCCGGGTCAAGCTGCACGGTTCGGTGCAGCGGCGGCTGGACGAATGCCCCGACTACCGGCCGTGCAACCTGCCAGCGCTGGAACGCTGCGACCTCATCGACGATTCGCCGTTGCTCGACGGCTACCGCTAGCGGCTGGCCGCGATCGCGTTCAGAACCACATGCGGATACCGGCGACGAAGCGCGCCTCGTCGTCGTCCTCGCCCTCGGCGCGGGCCAGGTCGGCGCTGTTGCCGTAGGAGCGGTTCCAGGTCACCCCGATGTAGGGCGCGAACTCGCGACGGATCTCGTAGCGCAGGCGCAGGCCCAGCTCGCTATCGGCAAGGCCCGAACCGATGCCGCGGGCGGGATCGTTCCTGCCGTACAGGTTGACCTCGGCGCTGGGCTGGAGGATCAGCCGGTTGGTCAACAGGATGTCGTACTCGCCCTCCAGGCGCAGCGCGCTCTGGCCGTTCTCGCCGAGGAAGGCGGTGACTTCCGCCTCGAAGTCGTAGAGCGCCAGGCCCTGCACGCCGAACGCCGCCCAGGTCTGCGGCGAGCCGGGCTTGAAATCCTGGCGCACGCCGGCGACCAGGTCCCACCAGGGACCGATGGCGTGCCCGAACAGCGCCTGGACCTCGGCGTCCTCGGTCTTGCCGTCGAGCCGTTCGCCTTCGCTGCGCAGCCACAGGCGGTTGATGTCGCCGCCGATCCAGCCGCTGGCGTCCCAGGCCAGCGCGCTGCCGTCGTCGGCGTCCTGGTATTCCAACTGGTCGAGCAGGAAGAAGCTGTTCAGCGCGCTGTCGTGCACCTTGTGCCCCTCCAGCGGCGGAAAGGCGGCACGGCGGTCGGCCTCGGTCGGCACCGGGATCGGCGTACGGCTCTGGCTGGGCGCGGCCTGCGCCGGAGGTTGCCGCGCAGCGCGGCTCATCCCCGGCATCCGGCCATGGTCCATTCCCTGGTGCTCCATGGGCTGTGCCGGGGCGGGCGATGCGGCGCCGTGGTCCATCCCCGGCATCCGGCCATGCCCCATCCCCTGGTGGTCCATGGGTTTCGCCGGGGCGGAGGTCCTCTGGCCGTGGTCCATGCCAGGCATCGCGCCGTGGTCCATGGCCGAGTGGTCCATGCCATTGTCCCGCGCGGCCTCGACGGGATTCGGCAGGCCCAGCAGCAGACCCAGGGCGAGGGCACCGCCGGCCAGGCGGGCGGGTTTCGGCTGGCGGCTCATGCGTTGTCTCCTTCGTCTACCCGCACTTCGCGGAACATGCCCATCTCCATGTGGAACAGCAGGTGGCAGTGATAGGCCCAGCGTCCCAGGGCGTCGGCGGTGACCCGGTAGCTGCGGCGGGTGCCCGGCGGCATGTCGATGGTGTGCTTGCGCACCAGGAAGTTGCCTTGCTCGTCCTCCAGGTCGCTCCACATGCCGTGCAGGTGGATCGGGTGGGTCATCATGGTGTCGTTGACCAGGACGATCCGCAGGCGCTCGCCGTAGGTCAGGCGCAGCGGCTCGGCGTCGGAGAACTTGATGCCGTCGAAGGACCAGGCGAACTTCTCCATGTGCCCGGTCAGGTGCAGCTCGATGGTGCGCCCCGGTTCGCGGCCGTCCGGGTCGGCGAAGCGGCTGCGCAGGTCGGCGTAGGTCAGCACCCGCCGCCCGTTGTCGCGCAGGCCGAGGCCGGGGTCGGCGAGCTTCGGTGTCGGCGTCATGGTCTGCATGTCGACCAGCGGGTTGCCGTCCTCCGAAGCCGGATGGGACTGCATCGGCATGGTGTCCATGCCCATCCTGGAGTGGTCCATGCCGGCCATCTTGGAGTGGTCCATGCCGTTCATGTCCATGCCGGCCATCTTCGAATGGTCCATGCCATTCATGTCCATGCCCGACATCTTCGAATGGTCCATCTCGCTGGCGGGCCTCGTCGCCGCGCCATGCCCCATGGCGCCGTGGTCCATGCCGCCCATGCCCATGTCGTCCATGCCGATCAGCGGGCGCGGATCGGGCGTCGGCACCGGCGCGCTAAGCCCTTCGGCCAGCGCCAGGGTGCCGCGGGCGTAGCCGCTGCGGTCCATGGACTGGGCGAAGAGGGTATAGGCGCGCTCGCCGCCCGGTTCGACGATCACGTCGTAGGTCTCGGCCACGGCGATGCGCAACTCGTCGACGCTGACCGGCTCGACGTGCTGTCCGTCGGCGGCCACCACGGTCATCTTCAGGCCGGGAATGCGGACGTCGAAATAGCTCATCGCCGAGGCGTTGACGAAGCGTAGGCGGAGCTTTTCGCCGGGGCGGAACAGGCCGGTCCAGTTGCCGTCCGGCGGCTGTCCGTTGAGCAGGTAGGTATAGGTGTAGCCGCTGACGTCGGCGAGATCGGTGGGACTCATCTTCATCTCGGCCCACATCTTGCGGTCGGCCAGGGTCGCGGCCCAGCCGTTGGCGCTGACGTCGTCGATGAAGTCGCCGACGGTGCGCTTGTGGAAGTTGTAGTAGTCGGACTGCTTCTTCAGCTTGGCGAGGATGCGCTGCGGCTTCTCGTCCGACCAGTCGCTGAGCAGCACCACGTAGTCGCGGTCGTAGCTGAACGGTTCCGGCTCGCGGGCGTCGATCACCAGGGCGCCGTAGACCCCGGCCTGCTCCTGTAGCCCCGAGTGGCTGTGGTACCAGTAGGTGCCGTTCTGCCGGACCTTGAAGCGGTATTCGTAGAGACCGCCGGGAGCGATGCCCTCGAAGCTGAGGCCCGGCACGCCATCCATGTTGGCCGGCAGGATGATGCCGTGCCAGTGGATCGAGGTGTCCTCGGCGAGGCGGTTGCGCACCCGCAGGGTCACGTTGTCGCCTTCGCGCCAGCGCAGGGTCGGGCCGGGCAGCGAACCGTTGATGGTCATGGCGGTGGCCGGCGAGCCGCTGAGGTTCACCGGGGTCTCGCCGATGAACAGGTCGAAACTGTCGCCGGCGAGCAGGTTCTGCTGGCCCGGCCCGGCCAGGGCCCAGGCCGGGGCGCGCCAGAGACCCAGTCCGCCGAGCAGACCGGTGGCGGCGAGGCCTTTGACGAAGGTGCGTCGCGAAGTTCTGTGCATCCGCTGGTTTCCACGCAGGTGGCAGGACGGACTGCGCGAGCCTGCGCAGCCGGGAGGTCGCGGCCCCGCCAGGGCGGTGCGGCGATGCGGACACCCTAGCGGCACGCGCCTGTCGGCAAGCTGTGGGGAAGATTACAGTGCTGTCAGCTCAGCGCGGCGGGTTCACCAGGTGGCGGTCGAAACCGCGCGCCACCAGGCGTTCCCAGGCGTCCATGACCTGCGCCGGGATCGGGCAGGCGACCTGGAAGCCCAGCGCCGGGTAACGCATGATGCGGTCAAGGTCGCCGACCATCTCGTCGATCACCCCGAGTACGCCGACCAGGTTCGAGATGCCGTCGGGAAATGCGTAGTCGGGCGCATCCACGTGTCCCTCCAGACCCGGCCAGCGGACCGGCAGGGTCAGCGCCACGCGGCGGATCGAGTTGGGCTTGGTGACGAAGGTCGCGCGGCGCAGGTCGGGGAACAGCTCGCGGGCGAAGGCGATGTTCTCGGCGAAGTTGGTCGCCCGCGGCTCGATCACGATGAGGCTGTCGCTTACCCCGCGCGCCCTGGCGTGGCGGGCGAACAGCTCGGCTTCCGGCTCGACCCAGAGATGGCGCGTCCAGTGCCCGGTGTTGCCGGTGAACAGCAGGCGTTCGGCGAGGCCGCGTTCGAGCAGTTCGCAGGCGTGGTCGCAGACCCGCAGGTCGTAGGAGCCGCATACCACCAGCAGTTCGCAGGGCACATGGCAGCGGCCCTGGCCGAGGAAGTCCCAGAGCAGCCGGGCATCTTGCAGGGTCGGGCTCATGGGACGCCAACGCTCCTCTCGCTGCCGGTCGTGGCGGGGTGCCGATGCTGGCAGTACAGCCGGTCGTCTTCGCGGACGATCCGTAGCTCGCGGAAATCCCGGACCGACCAGCGCGCGCCGGCGGCGAGCAGGCCGCTCTCCTCGCCGATCGCCACGCAGGTCGCGCCGGCGGCACAGGCGGCCTGCACGCCGCTGAGGGAGTCTTCGAACACCAGGCAGCGCGACGGTGCCACGCCGAGCCTGGCCGCGGCCAGGCGATAGCCATCCGGAGCCGGCTTGCCGTGGACCACGTCGTCGCGGCTGACCAGGGTGCGGAACGCCGCCTGCAGGTCGTGCTGGCGCAGCACGTGGTCGATGCGTGCCGGCCAACTGCTGGTGACCAGCGCCAAGGGCACGTCCAGCCAACGCAGCTGGCGGATCACCGCGGCGACGCCGGGCAGCAGGGGACAGTCGGCGCCTTCCTCCAGCGCATCGACCCGTTGCTTGAGGATCCGCCGGCGCTCCATCGGCAGGTGGCCGAACAGATAGTCCAGGGTGTAGCCGCCCGGGCGACCGTGCACGTGGTCGCGCAGGCAGTCCGGGCCGAGCGCCACGCCCTGTTCGCCGGCGACCCGGCTCCAGGCCGCGGCGATGGCTTCGCGGGAGCTGATCAGGACGCCGTCCATGTCAAACAGAACGGCTGAAAACGCTAGTCGATGCATCTCGGGCACTCTGTAGGGCAAGCCAGACCAGGACCGCGCCGCCGAGGGCGAACAGCGCCATGATCAGATAGGACCACTGCGGCAGGCCTTCGTACAGCCAGCCGGCGGCCGGACTGGCGAGGCCCATGGGCAGCGCTACCGCCAGAGAGTAGTAGATCCCCTGGGTCAGTACCCGCGCGCTTTCCGGCGCGTGGTCGCGGATGTAACGCATCACCGCGGCGTGGTAGGCGGCGAAGCTGAGGGCGTGCAGGCACTGGCCGAGGAGGATCGCGGCGAGGTGTTCGCTGCCGGCCAGCAGGCCCCAGCGCAGCGCCGCGCAAAGGCTGGAGAAGAGCATCACCTGGAGCGCCGGGTGGCGGTCCAGGATGCGGTTGGAGACGGCGAAGAAGCTGATCTCGGCGATCACCGCCAGGCCCCAGAAGGCGCCGACCGAGAACGACGAGTAGCCCAGCGTCTGCCAGCCCAGCGAGGCGGTGGTGAAGTACAGCGAGTGGCTCAGCTGGATCATTCCCGCCGCGGCGATGGCCAGCAGCAGGGGGCGTTGCCGGAGGATCCCGCGCAGGTCGGGACGGCGCCTGGCGCCCGGCAGCGGCGAGTCCGGACGGCGCAGGCTGCGGCGACGGAGGAACAGGCAGGCCAGCGCGGTGAGCAGCATCGTCAGGCCGACCAGGGCGGGCACCAGTTGCTGGCCGAACCGACCGAGCAGCAGGCCGCCCAGGGTCGCGGTGAGGATGAAGGCCAGCGAACCGACTGCGCGTACCCGCCCGTAGTTCTGCAGGGCGGCCTTGTCGCGCTTGAGCAGGTAGGATTCGGTGAGCGGCAGCACGCTGGTCCAGAACGCGCCGTAGAGCACGCTCAGGGCGATGAACAGGGGCAGGCCCTCGGCCAGCTGGAACAGCAGGGCGCAGGCGCCGGCCAGGGCCGCCAGCAGGGTCGCCAGGCGCAACTGGTCGATGCGCCAGTCGGCCACGTAGGTCAGCGCCACCCCGGCGATCACCTGCGGCCAGTAGGCCGCGGCGATCAACAGGCCGATCTGGCTGGCGCCGAAGCCCAGGCTGGCCAGCCAGGTCGGCCAGAACGGATAGATCAGCCCCTCGGCGGCGAAGTAGCCGGAAAAGATCAGGTACATGCCGGTTCCCGCGTCGCCGTGCCGGTTCGCTGCGGTTTGCGCCTCACTCGAAGCGCGCCCTGGCGAAGGCGTTCTCGCCCTTGCGCCAGACCAGCAGGGACTCGCCCAGCACCACCAGGTCGACCATGCCGTCCTCCAGCGCGCCGAGGGCGTCCTGCGGGGCGCAGACGATCGGTTCCTCGTGGCGGTTGAAGGAGGTGTTGATCAGTGCCGGCTGGCCGCTGCGGGCATGCCAGGCATGCAGCAGGGCGTGCATGAACGGATCGGCCTGCGGCCGGATGATCTGCGGCCGCGCGGTGCCGTCGACATGCACCACCGCCGGGCAGCGCGCGCGGAAATCCGCATGGCAGTCGTAGGTCATGGTCATGTAGTCGGCCGCCACCTGGTCTTCACGCCAGCCAACGTAGCAAGCCTCGGCGTGTTCTACCGCGGTGACCGGGGCGAATGGCATGAACTCGGTGCGTTCCATGCGCTGATTGAGCCAGTCGTTGGCGCTGGCATCGCCGGGATGGTAGACGATGCTGCGGTTGCACAAGGCGCGCGGGCCGAACTCCATGCGGCCCTTGAACATGCCCAGCACCTGGTTTTCCCGCAGCGCTTCGACCAGCGTCTCGATCAGGTTGGCCGGCCGGCTGTAGGCCAGTTGCGGGTACTGGCTGGCGATCAGCTCGGCATTCTGCGCGGCGCTGCGCGCGTCCGGCCCGAGGGCCATGCTCGGCGCCGGGAAGCGCGTACCGTTCTCGCGATAGGCCACCGCCACCGCCGCGGCCAGGGCCAGGCCGCCGTCGCCCATGCAGGGCAGCACGTAGACATCGCGGACCCCGGGGATCTCGCGCAGGCGCTGGTTCAGCTTGACGTTGCCGAACACCCCGCCGGCCAGGCACAGGTTGGCGCAGCCGGTGCGCGCCACGTGCTCCCGGGCGATGGCCACCAGCAGGTCTTCGGAGTGCCGTTGCGCGGCGGCGGCGACATCCGCCGGGCGTTCCGCCGCGCAGCGTTGCAGCAGCGGATCGCTGTAGCCGTCGTAGGAGGGCAGGTACAGTTCGCCGCAGCGGGCGCGCAGGCGGCCGTTCTCCAGGCGGATCATGTCGTTCATCAGCGGCAGCAGCTTTTCCGCGTCGCCGAACGCCGCCAGGCCGGTGATCTTGCCTTCGTGGCGGTTCGGCTTGAAGCCGAGCAGGCGGGTGATGCGCCCGTAGAAGTAGCCCAGGCTGTCGACGCTGGTCTCGCGTTGCAGGACCGTCTCGCCGCCGTCGGCGCGGTAGTGGGTGACGGTGAGCGACTGGAAGTCGCCGCGGCCGTCGCAGGTGAGGGTCAGCGCCTCGTCGAACGGCGAGCAGACGAACGCGCCGAGGGCGTGGCATTCGTGATGGTCGATGTACTCGACCTTGCCGCGCAGGCCGTTGGCGCGGACGAAGGCATCGAATTCGCCGCGCTTGGCCTTGTCGTTGGCCATTTCGTCGGCGATCCGCTTGCGCAGGTGCGGCAGGCCCTCGGGACGCTCGCGGGCTTCCTCGAGGACCCGGTCCAGATAGAGGTCGAGGTGCCGCCCGGCGTCGAACCCGGCGTTCCAGCCGTAGGCGATGCGGTCGATGTCGGCCAGGTCGATGCCGGCCTCGCCGAGCACATAGTCGATGGAGCGGCTCGGCCAGGCCTTGTGGTCCTTCTGGCGGGTGAAGCGCTCCTCGCTGGCGGCGGCGACGATCCCGCCGTCGCGCACCAGGCAGGCGCCGGCCAGGTCGTTGTTGGTGATCCCGAGAATGATCATGCGGTGTCCTCTTGCGCGAACGGGTGGGGGGCGAGAGGCGTAATAGGTTGCATGGCACCGGGAGCCCAACAACCTGCCAGATCTGGTCGCCTGCGAAATCTGGCAGGGCTACCGGATCTGGTAGCTGGACAGCCGTCGACGGGCTTGCCGGCCATACCGGCCGGGCGCCCGCGCCGGCATCAGAAGCTGTAGCTGAGGCGGCCGAACAGGATGCGCCCGTAGGGATCGGTGTAGCGCGGGTCGTAGCCGCTCTGGAAGGTGTAGGTCTGGTTGCTGAACGGCGGTTCGCGGTCGAACAGGTTCTTCACCCCGAGGGTCAGCCCCAGCGCGTGGCTGAGGCGGTAGCTGCCGGCCAGGTCCCAGAGGTTCCACGAGCCGACCTTGCCGTGGCTGGCGCGGTCGTAGTCGTTGTAGCCGCTGGTGTAGCGGTTGCTCAGGGTGGCCTGCCAGGCGTCGCGGCTCCAGGTGGCGTTGGCGACGTGCTTCCAGCGGGCGATCACGCCGACGCCCTGGAAGTCGCCGACGTTGTCCAGGTACTGGCCGCCGATCTGCTGCTGGAAGTCGTAGCGGGACACGTAGGTGCCTTGCAGGTCGAGCCCGAACTGCCCGTAGCGGCTGGCCGGGAAACGATAATCGAGGCTCAGGTCGACGCCGCTGGTCTTTACCTTGCCGAGGTTGGCCAGTCCGGTGACGACGTGATCGATCGAGCCGTCGGCCTTGCGCACGATGCGTCCGGCGTAGGCCTGCGGGTCGGCGAAGATCGCCGCTTCGGGAAACTCGGCGATCTGGTTGGCGATCCTGATCCACCAGAAGTCCAGGCCGACGGAAAGGTCGCGCAGCGGCTGGTAGACCAGGCCCAGGGTAACGTTGCGCGCGGTTTCCGGTCGCAGGTCGGTATTGCCGCCGGTGGCGTTGTAGAACTGCTGGGCGCAGTCGCGGTTGGCGATGCCGCCCTGGCTCGGCTGGCCGCCGGCGCACAGGCGCGGGTCGTCGTAGTTGGCGCTGGTATAGGTGGTGAAGGTCGGGTTGTACAGTTCGTACAGCGACGGCGCACGGAAACCTTCGCTGTAGGCGCCGCGCAGGACCAACTGGCGGAACGGCTGGAAGCGGAACGAATATTTCGGGTTGCTGGTGCTGCCGAAGTCGCTGTACTTGTCGTGGCGGATCGCCGCGCTGAGTTCCAGGCTGTCCAGCACCGGCACGTTGAGTTCGGCGTACTGCGCCTTCAGGTTGCGCTCGCCGCTGACCGTGGCGGCGGGATCGACGCCGAGGCTCTGCACGTTGCCGGCGAAGTCCTGGATGTCCTGGTGGAACGCTTCCTTGCGGAACTCGCCGCCCAGCGCCAGGGCCGCCGGCCCGGCGCCGAACCAGTCGCCGATCTCCCGGCTGGCGCGGGCGTCCAGGCCCTTGACGCGGCCGACCGAGGTACGGAAGTCGCCGCTCAGGGCATGGCTGCCGAGGTAGGCGAGGCCGGCGTCGGTCTGCGGCCCGAACGGGTTCAGCGTCCCGTTGGCGATGCCGAGGGCGGCGGCGCGATCATCGACGTAGCCGCTGTGGATATGGTCGACCACCTTGTTCTGGTTGTACGAGGCGCCGATATCGTAGTCCCAGCCGGCGAACTGGCCGTCGAAGCCGAGCAGCAGGCGCTGGCCGGTGTTCTGCGAGGATTGCAGGCGCGGCCCGAGCACGCTCTGTCGCCAGTTGACCTCCACCGGCCGGCTCGGGTCGAGGACGAAGCCGCCGGGTCCGGGAGTGATGCCGTTGCCGGGATAGAAGGCGGTGCCGGGATCGATCTGCAGGCCGGTGAGGGTCCCTGGGCCGACCTGGGTAGCGTTGTCGTTGCGCGACCAGAAGTACTCCAGGCTGACGTTGTGCTCGTCGGCCAGCTTGCCGGTGGCGCGGCTGAACACCGAGGTCTTCTCGGTTTCCGGCACCAGGTCGAGGTAGCGCCACAGGCTCTGCCGGCAGATGCCGTTGCGCGGAATCAGGTCGGCGCCCTTGCAACCGCCGGCGGCCAGCGGATTGCTGGCGTTGGCGCCCTGGCTCCAGTTGCCGGGGAAGGCGGTTCCGGAACTGTAGTCGAGGCCGCGTCCCGGCTGGTAGTTGTAGGTGTAGCCGCGGTCCTTGGCGCCGAGGCGCTCCTGCTTGTCGTAGTTGGCCACCGCGAAGACATTGAAGCGATCCTCCTCCAGCTCGCCGAAGCCCCAGCTAGCGCTGACGTTGCGCTGGTTGCCGCCGCCGTCGTGGGTGGGGGAGGCGTAGCCGCTGTCGAAGCGGCCTTCGTTCAGGCTCTTGCGGGTGATGAAGTTGATCACCCCGCCGATGGCATCGGTGCCGTACAGCGCGGAGGCGCCGTCGCGCAGCACCTCGACCCGGTCGATGGCGGCGAAGGGAATGGTGTTGAGATCCACCGCGGAGCCGTCGATGGCATTGTTCGCCAGGCGCCGGCCGTTGAGCAGCACCAGGGTCTTGTTCGCGCCGATTCCGCGCAGGTCGGCGAACGAGGCGCCGCCGGTGGCGCTGCCGACCGAGCGACTGGAGTTGTATACGCCCTGGTTGCCGGAAAGCCGGCCGATCAGTTCCTCGGTGCTGGTCACGCCCTGTTGGCGCAGCTCCTCGGCGCGCAGGACGCTGATCGGCACCGCGGTTTCCGCATCGACCCGGCGGATCGCGCTGCCGGTCACCTCGATTCGTTGCAACTGGACCGTGGGCGGGTCGACAGGCGCCTGTTCCTCCGCCGCGGCGGCGCTGCCGGGAGCGAGCTGCAGGGCCAGCAGCAGGGCGGCGCCCAGCGGCGCGTCGGTGTGGAGCGATCGGTGCATGGTCGGGGCATCCCTTGTTCCGGTGTGTCCAGGGATGTCCGTCGAGCCGGGGGATTTTCCAGGGACGGCTTAGACCTTTGCGCCATGAGTTTATGTCCGCTGGGAACAAGCCCTGCCGTCGCGCCTTTCGTCGGCGGGCCGGAGCGGCAGAACCAGTCCCCTCTGCCGAGGTCGAAAAGCAGGCGTCGCGGCGGTGCTGCGGCGTCCTTTCTTCAGCTACATTTTTCTTTCAGCAGTCGTTCCCATCATCCAGGGCAGCACCCAAGGGGCAGATCATGGCTCGCACCACTCCCATCGAGCTTTATCGCAACATCGGCATCGTCGCCCACGTCGACGCCGGCAAGACCACGACGACCGAGCGGATCCTCTTCTACACCGGCGTCAACCACAAGATGGGCGAGGTCCATGACGGCGCGGCGACCATGGACTGGATGGTCCAGGAGCAGGAGCGCGGCATCACCATCACCTCGGCGGCGACCACGGCCTTCTGGCAGGGCTCGACCAAGCAGTTCCCGCACCGCTATCGCTTCAACATCATCGACACCCCCGGCCACGTCGACTTCACCATCGAGGTGGAGCGCTCGCTGCGCGTGCTCGATGGCGCGGTGGTGGTGTTCAGCGGCGCCGACGGAGTCGAGCCGCAGTCCGAGACGGTCTGGCGCCAGGCCAACAAGTACCATGTGCCGCGCCTGGCCTACGTCAACAAAATGGATCGCCAGGGCGCCGATTTCCTCCGCGTGGTCGCGCAGATCAAGCAACGCCTGGGCCATGTCCCGGTGCCGATCCAACTGGCGATCGGCTCGGAGGAAAACTTCAGCGGGCAGATCGACCTGGTGAAGATGAAGGCCATCTACTGGAACGATGCCGACCAGGGCACCAGCTACCGCGAGGAGGAGATCCCGGCGGAGCTGCGGGCGCTGGCCGAGGAGTGGCGGGCGCACATGGTCGAGGCCGCTGCCGAGGCCAACGACGAACTGATGAACAAGTATCTGGAAGGCGAGGAACTGAGCATCGAGGAGATCAAGGCCGGGCTGCGCCAGCGGACCCTGGCCAACCAGATCGTACCGGCGGTGCTCGGCTCCTCGTTCAAGAACAAGGGCGTGCCGCTGGTGCTCGACGCGGTGATCGACTATCTCCCGGCTCCGTCGGAAATCCCGGCGATCAGGGGCACCGACCCGGACGACGAAGAGAAGCACGACGAGCGCCATGCGGACGACGACGAGCCTTTCTCGGCGCTGGCGTTCAAGATCGCCACCGACCCCTTCGTCGGCACCCTGACCTTCGCCCGCGTGTATTCCGGGGTGCTGACTTCCGGCGACGCGGTGCTCAACTCGGTGAAAGGCAAGAAGGAGCGGGTCGGGCGGATGGTGCAGATGCACGCCAACCAGCGCGACGAGATCAAGGAGGTGCGCGCCGGCGACATCGCCGCGCTGATCGGCATGAAGGACGTGACCACCGGCGACACCCTGTGCGCCATCGACAAGCCGATCATCCTCGAACGCATGGACTTCCCCGATCCGGTGATCTCGGTGGCGGTGGAACCGAAGACCAAGGCCGACCAGGAGAAGATGGGCATCGCCCTGAGCAAGCTGGCCCAGGAAGACCCGTCGTTCCGGGTGAAGACCGACGAGGAGACCGCGCAAACCATCATTTCCGGGATGGGCGAGTTGCACCTGGACATCATCGTCGACCGCATGCGCCGCGAGTTCGGCGTCGAAGCCAATATCGGCAAGCCGCAGGTGGCCTATCGCGAGACCATCCGCAACACCTGCGAGATCGAGGGCAAGTTCGTCCGCCAGTCCGGCGGCCGCGGCCAGTTCGGCCATTGCTGGATCCGCTTCGCTCCGGCCGATGAGGGGCAGGAAGGCCTGGAGTTCCACAACGAGGTGGTCGGCGGGGTGATTCCCCGCGAATTCATCCCGGCGATCCAGAAGGGCATCGAGGACCAGATGCAGAACGGCGTGCTCGCCGGCTACCCGCTGATCGGCCTGAAGGCGACGGTGTACGACGGCTCCTACCATGACGTCGACTCCAGCGAGATGGCGTTCAAGATCGCCGCCTCGATGGCCACCAAGCAACTCTCGCAGAAGGGCGGAGCGGTGCTCCTGGAGCCGGTGATGAAGGTCGAGGTGGTGACCCCGGAGGACTACATGGGCGATGTGATGGGCGACCTCAACCGCCGGCGTGGCCTGATCCAGGGCATGGAGGATACCCCGGCGGGCAAGGTGATCCGTGCCGAGGTCCCGCTGGGCGAAATGTTCGGCTATGCCACCGACGTGCGCTCGATGTCCCAGGGGCGCGCGAGCTACTCGATGGAGTTCGTTCGCTATGCCGAGGTACCGGCCAGCGTGGCCGAGGCGATCGTCGCCAGGCAGGGCCGCTGAGAGCCGCCGCGCGCCGCCGAGGCCAGCGGCGGCGCGCGCCTTTGCGGGAGCGGCAGCCGCATCTTCGGCGCCGATGCGCTTGCCAAGCGGGGTTTTTGACGCCCCCTGGATGCTTAACTATAAGACAGTGACCAAGGCCCGCACCTATACGGTCACAAGGATGGCGAATCGATGCTTGCTTCAGCGATTGCCAGCGGTACCGCAGTCTCCCAGGTCTCCAAGCATCTCCTAATGTTCCTGGCCGCCCTTTTCCTCGCCCTCGGTGCATGCGGCTGGGCGATCCTGCACATCGCCAGGCACCAGGACGACATCGCCATCGAGCAGAGCCATTTCTACGTGGAAAAGGCGCTGCAGAATCGCCGGGAAAATTCCGAGCAGTTCTCCACCACCTATTCGTTCTGGACCGATGCTTACGTCTATCTGGGAAACCGGGTCGACGTGGACTGGGCCTTCACCAAGAACAACCTCGGCTCGGTGCTCTACACCACCAACGGCTACGACGGCGTCTTCGTCATCGACGACCGTGGCACTCGCTACGCCATGCTCGAGGGCGAGCTTTCCGAACGCTCGCTGGCCGACTCGCTGAACGCCGACACCGGGGACATCCTCCGCTCCGCACGCCGTGCCGCGGTGGACGAAGCGGCGATCAGCCGCTACGTCGACTTCGACGGCGCACCGGCGATCCTGGTTGCCTCGGCGATCAAGCCCACCAGCGATCATGCGCCCATCGACCTGGCCAAGGCCTCGGTGATGGTCTTCGTCGACCGGCTGACCCCGGCGAAGCTGGCCAAGCTCGGCGGCGACTACGGCATCGCCAACCTGCACCTGCTGGCCGGCGGCGCGGCGGGCGACAAGGAAAGCCTTGCCCTGGAGGGCACTCCCCATCGCCTGGCCTGGGTGTCGTCGCGTCCGGGTAGCGCCATGCTGCGGGAGACCGCGTTGCCGCTGCTGGGAATCTTCGTGCTCGCCGCCGGGCTGCTGTTCTGGCTGAGCCGCAGCGCCGTGCTCAACGCCCGCGCGGTGGATCGCCAGCAGAAGGTCCTGAAACGCAGCAACCAGGCCCTGCTGGCCAGCGAGGAACGTTTCAAGTCGATAGCCGAGGCGGCCTCGGACTGGATCTGGGAAGTCGACGGGCATTTCGTCTTCACCTATCTCTCCGTGCGCTTCCGCGACGTCACCGGCTACCAGCCGGAGGCCTGGATCGGGCGGCGGCTGGACGAGTTGCTGGATAGCGATACGGTGAACATCGTCAAGTGGCTGGAAGGGCTGCCCGATGCCGGTGCGCCGTCCAGCCTGGTCTGCGCTTTCCGCGACAGCCAGGGCCAGGCGCGGGTCGGCAAGCTGAGCGCCAGCGCGATCCGCAACGGCGTCGCCAGCGGCTATCGCGGCACGGCGGCCGACATCACCGACGAGGTCGAAGCCCATGCGAAGATCCAGCATCTGTCCCTGCACGATGCCCTGACCGGCCTGCCGAACCGCAACAAGCTGTTCCAGTTCCTCGAACGCCTGCTGGCGGAAAAGGCTGGCAAGTCGCCGGTAGCGGTACTGATGCTCGACCTCGACCGCTTCAAGCCGATCAACGACCAGCACGGCCATCCCGCCGGCGATGCGGTGCTCTACGCCATCGCCGAACGGCTGCGCGCCTCGACCCGCGACCAGGACATGGTTGCCCGGCTCGGCGGCGACGAGTTCGTGGTGGTCAGTACCCACGTGTCGTCGAAGCTGGAAATCGAGAAGTTCTGTAGCCGGCTGATCGACGTGATCAACCGCGAGGTCGCCTACGAAGGGCACAGCTTCCATGTCGGCGCCAGCATCGGCGTGGCCCTGGCGCCGGAGCACGGCGGCGATCCGCGGGGCCTGCTGCGTTGCGCCGACGTGGCGATGTACGAGGCCAAGGCCGCGGGGCGCAATACCTGGCGTTTCTACTTGGAAGCGATGGACTCCCATCTCGCCGAGAAGAAGCTGCGCGAGACCGAGTTGCGCGCCGCCTTGCAGAACGGCGAGTTCGAGTTGTACTACCAGCCGCGTTTCCTGGCGCAGGAACAGACGATCGCCTCGGCGGAGGCGTTGATCCGCTGGAACCATCCGCGCCGCGGGCTGATCGGCCCGGACGAGTTCATCGGCCTGGCGGAAGAAAGCGACCTGATCGTGCAGATCGGCAACTGGGTGCTGCGCGAGGCCTGCGCCACCGCCGCCAGCTGGCCAGGCGAGGTGATGGTCTCGGTGAACGTGTCGCCGGCGCAGTTCATGACCGGCGATATCGTCTGGCAGGTGCGCGAGGCCCTGCGCCTGGCCCGCCTGGATGCTCGCCGGCTGGAGCTGGAGGTGACCGAGAACGTCATGCTCAACGATGTCGATGGCGCGCTGCGGACCATGACGGCCCTCAAGGAGCTGGGCGTCCGCCTCAACATGGACGACTTCGGTACCGGCTATTCCTCGCTCGGCTACCTGCGCACCTATCCCTTCGACAGCATCAAGATCGACAAGCGCTTCGTCGCCAGCATGGAGAAGACCGGGCGCGACCGTTCGATCGTGCAGGCCATCATCAATCTCGGCAACGCCCTGAACCTGCGGGTCACCGCCGAGGGCGTGGAGACCGAAGGGCAGATGCACATCCTGCGCGACGAGCAATGCCACGAACTGCAAGGGTTCCTGCTCAGCCGGCCGCTGGATGCGCAGCGCCTGCGCGATCTGCTGGAGCGCGAGGCGGGGCAGACCCAGGCGCCACAGGTTTCCGCCGAAGGCCATGCTGCGCGCCGGCCTTGAGAGGGAGTCAGAAGGGCGCACGCGGTGCCTCGGCGGCCCTCGGTTCAGCGATCGCCCTGCGTATGGTTCAGAAAATGCTGAACTGATTATTTGACCTGACTGATTCCCTTCCCGTCTTCGCTTGCCGACACTCCGTCCTTCCCATGGCCTTGTGCCAGGGCCAGCGCCGGTGGTCGCTACCCGCTTCGGGCGAATCGCGGTGATGGTCTGCTACGACCTGGAGTTTCCCGAATGGGTGCGCCTGCCGGCGCTGTCCGGCGCACAACTGCTCTGCGCACCGGTGAACTGGCCGGCGGCACCGCGTCCCGAGGGCGAGCGGCCAGGCGCGGCTGGGCGAATGAAAAAGGGCGCGGGCCAGTATCGGCGCCGCGCCCTTTTGCCGGAGGAGAACCTTATTCCAGTTCGGCTGCGCTCTCTTCCTGGCGTTTCAACCCGGTATGACTGATGGCGTGCAGAGCGGTATTGAACTGCACGGTCTCGTTGAAACCCTTGACGATCTGCGCCAGCTTCTCGCGGGCGCTTTCCAGCTTCTTGAAGCGCTCGCCGAGTTCCAGGCTGCGCTGCTGGACGCTGGCTTCGCGCTTTTCCAGTTCGGCCTGGCGCAGGTTCTGCTGGCTGCGCAACTCTTCGAGGCGTTCCTGCTCGATCTGCAGTACCTCGGCTCGCCGCGCGCTGCTGCGCTCGCGGGCTTCGACGCTTTCCGCGAGTTGTTGCAGGGCCGCGCTGCGCTCGGCGAGGAGACGGTTGCTCTGCTCGGTTTCCCGCTCCAGCGCCTGGCGGTCGTCCTGCAGGCGCTTGTGCCACTGCCGGAGCTGCTTTTCCTTTTCCTGCAATTGCCGCTCCTTCTCGTGCAGTTGCGTCTGGAGCGACTCCAGCGACTCCTGCTGCTTGAGCGCTTCCTGCTTCTGCTGGCTCAGTTGCTGGGCCATGCCGGCGAGGTCGGCCAGGGTGCCCTGCACGTCCTGTAGCAGATGCTCGGTATCGTTGCCGATATCGAGCGCGGTATCCGTATCCACGTGGGCTTCATCCTCGGGTTGGCGAATGACGGCGGCGGCCTGGGTGGGCGCCTCTCTGGCGTTGGCCCCGCCCTCGGCGCCGGCCAGGCGTGCGGGCGGCACCCGGAGGCGCAGCGACAGGCTGGGGACCCTGGCCGATACCGGTTCCGGCGCGGGTGCGGCGAGGGGGGAGGGGCTCGGGGGCATGGAGGATTCCTCGGCGGCGTCTGGAGACGGAAGGTTGGCGCTGCCCGTGGCGTCGGCGGCGTGCAGCGCGGGGTGGAGCATCTGCGCCAGGTCGGCAAGCTCCTCGCGAAGATGACTGGCGTTGTCGACGAAGGCGCCGATGGCCTCGGCATCCGCTACCTTGGCGGACTGCTCCGCTTTCGCCGCGAACTCGGCTGGCGCCCCACCCTCGGGCGCTGCCGTTTCCGCCTCCGGCCGCGGCTCGGGCTCGACGCATCCGGCCTCGGTGACGGTTTCGTCTTCCGCCGCCTCGGGCTCGTCGATGGGCTCCGCCGGCCCGTCCGTGGTCTCGTCCGCATCGTCTTCGGCGAGGACATCGGGAGCGGCGTCTTCGAAAAGGGCCTCCTGGACGAGCGGCGGGACTTCCGCGCAGGGTTCCTCGCCATCCAGGGCGGGGCCGTAGCCATGGGGGGACTCGAAGGTGACGAGCTTCATCACCCATTCGCGTTCGAGCACCAGGGAGCGGTGTTCTTCCCGCCGCGAGGGGGCGATGGCCGCGTCCTGCAGGTCGATGAGGTGGTAGGCCAGATCGCTGGTCCGGCGGTTGCCGGTGGTGGCTTCGCGGACCAGTTGGCGGAACACCTGGATGGCCGCCTCGCAGGCCTCGTCGGTGTCGAGACGGCCCAGGCGGAAGCCGTCGTCGGTCTTGAACAGGGAGGCGATGTAGACGCGCGAGTCGTTTTCGTCGACCTGTTCGTTGAGGCTGTAGGCGATGAAGTTGCGGTCGCTGGCGGGAATGGCGAAACCACACAACAAGGCCGCATTCAGTTCCGTCTGCTCGGCAGTTTCCACACTGATGGTTCGAAGAAGCATAAGCCCTGGAGATCCCGTTGGTGCTTGAAAGGTGTAACGGGCGAGGGTACCGGGAGCTATGGGCGAGGTAACTTGGACGAGTCCTATTGCCTTGTAAGAAAAATCTTGAAGATTTTACTGCGTGCCGTGCCCAGCGCACCGCGCAGGCTCGTCCGCTCGTACGGGGCCGGCGCGCTTCAGCGATCCGCCATCAGGACGACGATGGCCTCGGCGACGAAGTCGGCGTTGCGCTCCAGGGTCTGCAGGTGGTTCATGACGACATCGTAGGTTTCGCCGCCTTCATGGCGCTTCGCCCAGATCGCCAGCTCCTCCAGGGCCATGCCGAGGGCACTCTGGTTCTGGTTGAGACGGCAGAGCAGGGCGACAGTCAGGTCGTGATCCAGCATGGCGGTACTCCTGATCCTGAAAAACTCAGCGTAGCCCCCCTGGCGCTCCGCCGACACGGAAGCGGTTCACGAAAAGACGAAACGGTTCAGCCGCTGCCGACGGGGTGGCCTGCGTTCGTGGCCGGTGCCCACGGCGCAGCGCTTTCGATAGCCCCCCGGCAGCTTCGGACCGACCTGGCAAGGGGACCTATCCGAACGGCGAGGGTGGCCCGCGGTGGTGGCGCGCCGCATGGCCAGTTCCCCATGCCGCCTGGCTATACTGGCGGCGCGGGAACAAGACGCCGTCCATGAAGAGCGTCCCGGACCCGAACGTCGCGCTTCCTGTCATCTCCGCTACCTATCTTTCGTTCTTCTGCCGCGAAACGGCTTTCGGAAGCAGGCTGCCGGCGGTCGTTCGTCGCGCCGTCCCGGGGTTTCCCTGCCCGTGCCGATCCGACCCGTGTTGCCAGCGAGGGGTATGTACGCAATGTCCGTGACCGATGCCAGTTTCCCGATCATCAACTGGTCGAAGGCGATGCCTTCGTTGCGCCAGCTGATGTATTTCGCCTGTGTCGCCGAGTACGGCAGCATCGGCCAGGCCGCCGAGGTGCTGCACGTTTCGCAGCCGTCGCTGTCGCGGCAGATCCAGGCGCTCGAAGCGCACATCGGCGAGGCGCTGTTCGTCCGCGGTCCGGCCGGGGTGAGCCTGACCGAGGTGGGCAGGGTGGTGCATTGCCGCGCGGTGAAGATCATCGCCGAGGCCAAGGCGCTGACCCGCGACATCGGCGACGGCGACGACCGCCAGTTGCACATCGGTTTCAGCCGCTACCTCGATCCCGGCTGGTCCGGCGAGCTGGCCCGGCAACTGAAGGAAGCGCGGGTGTGCAGCGCCGTTTCGCCATCCTGGGCGCCATCGCTGGACCTGCTCAGCCTGGTCCGCGAGTCGTCCCTGGACGCGGCGATCATCGGCGCGCCACCGAAGGTGGTGCGTGAATACGAGCTGATGGAGATCGGCAGCTACGAGCACGTCATCGCCCTGTCGGAAACCCTGCACCGGCGATTGGCGCCCGACTGGTCGCTGAACGACCTGATCGGCGAGCCGCTGCTGGTACCGAAGGACTCGCTGTTTCCCGCCTACAGCCAGTTCATGAACGATGCGATGGATGCCGCTGCCTTCGCGCCCCGGCGCAGCGTGCGGCCGAACGACCTGAGCATTCTCCTGGCCCAGGTCGCCAGCGGCGACGGCTTCGCCTTCCTGCCGTTGTCGCTGACCAAGTTCGCCTATCCGGGGGTGGCCTTCACCGCTCTGCCGGCGGCGGTCAACGAAGGCTTCCGCCTGCCGGTGGGGCTGGCGGTGTCGCCGACTTCGCGGCTTCGCGCCAGCGACACCCAGTTCGAATGCTTCGTCGAGACCGCGCGGCGGGTCGCCGCCGGTTGAGGGACGCGGCCGGGAGCGCCGGCCGCGCGAGGGGCTTCAGAGGGTCTTCATGTACTCGACCAGGGCGCGGCGCTGCTGCTCGTTGAACTGCGCGTTGCCGTAGTCGTGGCCGCCATTGGCGTTGCCCGGCTTGCCGCTGTCGAAGAGGAAGCGGTTGGCGCCGCCGGCATCGGTGATGTAGCCGACGTTGACCGGGTCGAACTCGACGCTGCCGGTATAGAAGGTCCGCGGCCGCAGGTCCGGCGGCAGCAGCAGATCGTAGAGGGTCGCCACCGAGCCGTTGTGCAGGTAGGGCGGGCTGGCCCAGATACCGTTCAGCGGGCGCGCCTTGTAGGCCATCAGGTCGCTGGTCATCGCCAGGCACTGCTCCAGGCGCCGGGCCTTGTCGCTGCCGGCCGCGACGTTTTCGGCCAGGAGCAGGGCGCCTGGCGCGTCCGCGGCGGTCGCTTCGGCGCTGTCGGCGTCGGGGCTGTCCGGCACCGGACTGATCAGCGGCGGCAACTGCCCGTCGAAGATGCCCAGGGCGGCGGTCTGGAAGGCACCCAGGGCGACGCTCAGGCCGCGCGCGGCCAGGGCCTGGACCACCACTTCCTGGAGCACGTCCACCGCATAGGCCTGCTTGCCGTAGAAACCGCGCTGGCCGGTGCCGACGAAGGACAGGTAGGGCTTGCCGCGCACGTAGCCGGTCTTCAGTTGGGCGATGCTGTTGCAGGCGGTCCACGGGTCGGTGCCGATCGGCGCGACCTCGCCGCGCGCCTGCAGGTGGGTGAGCACGGTCTTCACCGGGGTCCGCAGGTCGTTGCGGTCCAGCGGCGTGTGGCAGCTGGAGCAATGTTGCCGGTACAGCTCGCGGCCCTCGGCGACCCTGGTCGGCTCCGGGGCGCCGAACAGCTGGTTCGGCCAGGCCGGCGGCTTCAGTTGGCCGAGCTGGTCTTCGATGCGGATCAGGTTGTCGACGTTGATGCTCGACGGGTAGCCGATGTGCAGCGCCGACTGGATCGGGCTGAGCACCTTGACGTCGGCGAATACCCCGACCGCCTCGCCGGCGTTGCGCGCCAGGGCGCCGACGTCGAACTTGCGGTTGTCGATCTCGACCACGTTGATGTGGTTCGGGTTGAAGCCGGTCCACTGTACGCGGTCCAGCTGCGGTACGTTCCACAGGAACGGATAGCTCACGGGGGCGTCCTCGGCGCCGTAGATCTGCTCGTCGGCATGCAGTTCGTAGCCCACCGAGTTGAAGATCGAACCGATGGCGTCCAGGCGGCCCGGGCCGAACTCGGGATCGTGCGGCAGGTTGAAGTGCGAGCCGTCGCGCAGGCGCACGATGGTGGCGTCCAGGGCTGCCTGCAGGCGTGCCTTGTTGGCGTCGTTGTAGCCGCTGACCAGGCCATCGGCGCCGAGCACCTTGCGGGCGAAGCGCTCGAACTTGGCGGTGTCGGCGCGGGTGCTCTGCAGGGCGCCGAGGATCTCCAGCTGGAAGCCGGCGAGGTCGCCCATGGTCTGCCCGCCGTAGACGGTCAGCTGGGTGCCCTGGTAGCTGATGTGCGAAGTGTGGCACATGCTGCAGGTCGGTCCGACCCAGGGTTCCCTGGAGCCCTGCAGGGCTTTCCAGCGCAGCTTGGTGAAGGTCAGGTCGCTGTCGTCGCTGCGGTCGACCGCGTAGCCCTGCACCACCTTCACGCTGGAACCGCCGAGGGTGTGCGGGACATAGCCGTACTGGCGGATCAGCGCATCGGACATCAGCGGTTCTTCGCTGGCGCACTGCTCCAGCGCCACCAGCCAGGCCAGCGGCAGCATCCGCGAGCCCTGGCCGGCTTCCAGCCAGGCGGTCTTCTGGGTCTGGTTCCAGCCCTGGTCGAGGTCGACGCCGCTGTCGTCGGCGAATGCCGGGGCACCGGCGAGGACGGAAAGGATGGCAAGGCTGAGTCGCGATAGGGTCATCGGGCGGTTCTCTCTATTGGGCATGTGGGCGGGGCCGGCTCACAGGGTCTTGAGGTATTCGAGCAGCGCCAGGCGCTGGCTTTCGTCGTACTCGCGGGCGAAGTCGTGGCCGGCGTTGGAGTTGCCTTCCAGGTGGGTGTCGAAAAGGAAGGCGTTGTCCGGGCCGGGCGCGGTGAGGTAGCCGACCCGGCTCGGATCGAACTCGTGGCTGCCGGTGTAGAAGGTGGCCGGCCGTTGCTCCTGGGGCAGCAGCAGGTCGTACAGCGACGGCACCGAACCGTTGTGCAGGTAGGGTGCGGTGGCCCAGATGCCGTTCAGCGGGCGAGCGATGTAGCCGAGGAATGGATGCTCGGTATTCAGGCAGTAGTCCTTGCGCGCACTCTTGTCGGTGGGGACTTCGCCGGCGGCGAGGCTCTGCGCCTGGCTGTCGGCAGGGGCGGCGCCGGCCAGCAGCAATTGTCCGGCGGGCACCGCTTGCAGGCTGTCGGAGCCGGGCAGGGTCTGCTGCCCGGTGACGATGGCGTGGATGATCTCGGCGATGCCGTCGGCCAGCTGGCCTTTCTTGCCGAGCATGATCTGGAACACCTCGGGGACCTGCATGTCGGCGATCTTCGAAGTCCGCCCGACGATGCCGACGCCGCTGGGGGTGCCGAGGGACGGTCGGAACAGGCCGAAGTAGTTGCCGCTGGGGCTGCTGAAGGTGAAGGTGTTGCAGGCCATCCACGGGTCGGTGCCGATCGGCGCGTCGTCGCCATGGGCCTTCAGGCGCACCTGGCGGACCTTGATCGGGGTTTGCAGGTCGTCGCGGCCGATGCTCGCATGGCAGGCCGCGCAGTTCTCCTCGTAGAGGCGCTTGCCCTGGGCCAGCCTGGCGCTGTCCGGGGCGCCGAACAGCTGGCTCGGCCAGGCCGGCGCCTTGAGCTTGTGGATCAGGCCCTCGACACGGGTCAGGTTGTCCACGCGGATGCTCGATATATAGCCCTCCAGGCCGGACAGCGGATGGCTGACCACGTCGCCGTAGTCGCCCTGGACCACGCCGATGTCGCCGGCCAGGTAGCCGAGGTCGAAGACCTGGCCGTTGAGGTCGAGGACCTTGACGTTGGGCACGAATCCGCTGGATTGCAGCTTGTCCATCTGCAACGTGTGCCACAGTGCCGGGAAGCTGGTCGGCGCGTCGGTCGGGTTCGCTTGCAGATGGCGGGCGCCGGAGTTGATTGCCGCGCGGTTGAGTGACTGGCCGGTGGCGTCGAGGCGCCCCGGGCCGGGTTGCAGGTCGGTCGCGGACATGCTCAGCAGGGTGTCGATCAGCGCCGCGCGTTTGACCAGGGCGGCCTTCAGCAGCTCGCGGTTGGCCGGGCTGTCCTCGCTGCCGAGGACGTTGCCGGCGAAGCGCGCGAACTTGTCGCCGTCGTCGCTGGTGCGGCGCAGCGCGGCGAGCACTTCGTCGAAGATCGCCTGGACGTTGGCCAGGGTGGCGCCGGCGTCGACGGTCAGTTCGCTGCCGCGGTAACTGATGTCGGTGGAGTGGCAGCCGGCGCAATTCAGCCCGACCCAGGGTTCGCTGGACGACTGGCGGGCTTTCCAGCGCAGGCGGGTGTCGGAGAACTGGCTGTCGTCCTGCTGGTCGAGGGCGAAGCCGCGCGGCAGGCGCAGTTCGCCGCCTTGCCAGTTGCGCAGGGGAAAGCCGAGGCGCCGGGCGTTGTCTTCGGAGAACAGGCGTTCCTCGCTGTTCGGACGTTCCAGCGCCTGGGCCCAGGCCAGCGGCAGCAGCCGCGAACCGAGTGAGGCGTCGTACCAGGAGGCGCGCTGCTCGGCGTTCCAGCCTTGCTCGAGCTGGATTTCGGTGGCGACGGCAGGGTTGCCGGCGGCGGCCAGTGCGGCGGCCAGCAGGACCCGCGAAAAGGTCGGATGCATCGTGTTCCCCTCATGGCTGACGACGTCTGCGTCCCCACAGGGCAGAGCGATGCAGTGCGCTCGATGGCTGGGCGTGCCGCCACTTCGTCCCTGACGGGAGCGCGCCGGCCGCGGCGCGCCGCGGGCCGGAACGTCCGGTTGGGCATACGCTACGGAGTCGCGGCGGCCGGCGGGTAATGCTTTTTGTGCGACGGAAAAGGTATGGGAAACGGAACCGCCCGGTCCGGAAAGGGCGCGCCGGTCGGGCTTCGCCGGGCGCGCCAGGTTCGCAGGGCGGAGAGCGCCTAGGGCGTTGCCCGTTCTATCGGACAATCCCTGCCGGGCTTGCGGACGAAGACCAGGTAGAGTGCGCTGAGCAGCGCGAGGAACGGCACGCCGAAGACCAGGGTCATGCGGAACGCCTCGGTGAAGAAGGTGGTGACCAGGATCGCCGCCATCAGCGCCAGGCCGAGCAATGTCGACCAGGGCGCCAGGCGCATGCGGAAGGCCAGCGGCGCGCCGCCGTGGCGGGCGCGGTGGCGGCGGAAGCAGAGGTGGGTGAAGAAGATCATCAGCCAGGTGAAGAGGGCGCCGAACATCGACACCGCCATCATCAGGGTGAAGGACTGCTCGGGGTAGACTAGGTTGAGCAGGGTCGCCAGGGCGATACCGACGCTCGACAGCAGCAGCGCGTTCAGCGGCACGCCCTGGCGGCTCAGTTCGCCGAGGCCCTTCGGCGCGTGCCCCGCGCGCGACAGGCTGAACATCATCCGGGTGGTGATGTAGAGCTGGCTGTTCATCGCCGACAGCGCGGCCACCAGCACCACGAAGTTCATCACCCCGGTGGCGCCGGGCAGGCCGATCGCCTGCATCACCGTGACGAACGGGCTCTGGCTCTGCCCGGCCTGGTCCCAGGGGACGATGGCGAGCATCAGCGCCAGGGTCAGCAGGTAGAACACCACCAGGCGCACGATGGTCGAGCGGAACGCCGACCTCACCGCCTGTTCCGGATGTTCGGCCTCGGCGGCGGCGACCGCGATCATCTCCACGCTGAGATAACTGAAGATCGACACCACCACGGCGATCCACATGCCTTTCAGGCCGTGCGGGAAGAAGCCGCCGTGGGCGCTGTAGTTGTGCACGCCGTAGGCCGGGTTGGCGGAGCCGAACACCAGGTAGGCGCCGAGCAGGATGAAGGCGACGATGGCGGCGATCTTCAGTGTCGAGAAGCAGTATTCGAAGTTGCCGAAGGCTTTCACGCTGCTGGCGTTCAGGCCGATCAGCAGGGTCGAGAAGGAGATGATCCAGACCCATTCCGGGATACCGGCGAACCAGTACTTCATGTACATGGCCACCGCCGTGACCTCGGTGCCCACCGCCAGGACGATGGCCGCCCAGTAGGCGTAGCGCACCAGGAACCCGGCCAGCGGGCCGACGTAGTGCTCGGCGAAGGCGCCGAACGAGCCGGGGGTGGCATGGGCCACGGTCATTTCCGCCAGGCAGCCCATCAGCAGCAGGGTGATCAGCGCGCCGATGGCATAGCTGAGCAGGACGCTGGGGCCGGCGAAACCGATGGCGAAGGCGCTGCCCATGAACAGGCCGGTGCCGATGGCGCCGCCGATGGCGATCATGCTCATCTGCGCGGCCGAGAGCCGCCGTTGCAGGCCCTGTTCGCGGCGCGAGATGGCCTCGAAGCCCTGGGGGTCGTTCATCTGGATGTCCTCTGGAATCTTATTGGGGTTCTTATGAATTGCCGAGGGAACGTCGGTGGCGATGTGCGGGTGCCGGTCGCGGGCTCCTGTGCGCGAGAGCGGTGGGTGCTCGCGGGCCGCGCCGGGAATACCGGCGCGGTCCGCGTGGGCGGGACTCAGGTCACCTTGTGCCGGACCTGGTAGCGCGGCTCTTTCCAGGCTTCGCTCTGGAGGATTTCCAGCAACGCCTGCACCGCATCCCAGACCTCGACGAAGCGGGTGTACAGCGGGGTGAAGCCGAAGCGCAGGATGCCCGGCTCGCGGTAGTCGCCGATTACCCCCCGGTCGATCAGGGCCTGGACGATGGCGTAGCCCTGGGCATGCTCGAAGCTGACATGGCTGCCGCGCCGGGCATGCTCGCGCGGGGTCACCAGGGTCAGGCCGAAGCGTTCGCAACGGCTTTCCACCAATTCGATGAACAGATCGGCGAGGGCCAGCGACTTGTCGCGCAGGCGCTGCATGTCGGTCCGGGCGAAGATATCCAGGCCGCATTCGACCAGGGCCAGCGAGGTGATCGGCTGGGTGCCGCAGAGGAACCGGGTGATGCCTTCGCCGGGCTGGTAGCGCGGCTCCATGGCGAACTGGCGGGAATGACCGAACCAGCCGGACAGCGGTTGCCAGACACGCTCGCGCAGGCGCGGCGCGACCCACACGTAGGCCGGCGAGCCGGGGCCGCCGTTGAGGTACTTGTAGGTGCAGCCGATGGCGTAGTCGGCGTCGGCCGCGTGCAGGTCCAGCGGCAGCGCGCCGGCCGAGTGGGCCAGGTCCCAGATCGCCAGGGCGCCGTTTTCGTGGACCAGGCGGGTGACCTCGCGCATGTCGTGCAGGTAGCCGGTCTTGTAGTTGACATGGCTGAGCATCACCACCGCGGTATCCGCGTCGATCGCCGCCGGCAATTGCTCCGGGTCATCTACCAGGCGTAGCCGGTAGCCGCGCTGGAGCATGTCGGTAAGGCCCTCGGCGATGTACAGATCAGTGGGGAAGTTGCTCGATTCGGAAACGATCACCTTGCGCCCTGGCGCGTCTTCCTCCTGGATCCGCAGGGCGGCGCTGAGCACCTTGAACAGGTTGATCGATGTGGTGTCGGTGATCACCACTTCGCCGGCGCGCGCGCCGATCAGGGGCGCCAGCTTGTCGCCGAGGCGCTCAGGCAGGCCGCGCCAGTCGGCGCTGTTCCAGCTGCGGATGAGCCCCTCGCCCCATTCCGCGGCGACCACTTCGGCGGCGCGCTCCACGGCGGCCCGGGGGCGGGCGCCGAGGGAGTTGCCGTCGAGGTAGATCACGCCGTCGGGCAGGGCGAACAGTTGGCGCAGGTCGGCCAGGGGATCGCCGGCGTCGAGCGCCAGGCAGTCGTCACGAGTGGTCATCGGTTACTCCGCGGTAGGCAGGGCGCGCAGCACGGCACGCACCGGGCTGGCATCGAGGTGGGTGAATTTCAGCGGCAGGGCGAGCAGTTCGTAGTCGCCGGCGGGCACGTCGTCGAGGACCACGCCTTCGAGGATCGCCATGCCGTGGCGGCCCACCGCGTGGTGGGCGTCGAGGGTCTTGGAGTGCTGGGGGTCGAGCGACGGGGTGTCGATGCCGACCAGCCTGACGCCGTGCTCGGCGAGGCACTCGATGGTGGCCGGAGCGATAGCGCAGAAGCCTTCCGGCCAGTTCGCCGGGACCCGTTCGAAGGTCCGCAGCAGCACCCGCGAGGGCAGGTCGTCGAGCTGGCCGGCGAGGTGTTCGGGGGTCACCAGCGGGTTAGCGCCGATACAGTGGATCACCCGGCACGGTCCCATGTAGACGTCCAGCGGCACCTGGCCGATGGGCAGGCCGTCGGCGCGGTAGTGCAGGGGGCCGTCGACGTGGGCGCCGGTATGCGGCGAAAGGGTGATCCGGCCGACGTTGACCGGGCACTGCTCGTCCAGCCGCGCCGCCCATTCCTGCTGGAACGGCGTGTCGCCGGGCCAGGTCGGCGTGTTCGGGTCGAGGGCGGGACTGATGTCCCAGTAGCGGAGCGAAGTCATTGTTTTTCTCCGGAAATCCAGCGAATGATAATGAACGAGATTTCGGAGAATTTTCGTGCGAAATGCAAGGTCGCATGGCAATCTATTCGCACAAAATTCGAAGATAGCTATTCATTCTGATAGGAACTGCACATGTCCCTGGACGCCATCGATCTGCGCATTCTCCGTCACCTGCAGCAGGACGGGCGGATGAGCAACCAGGACCTGGCGGAGAAGGTCTCCCTCTCGCCATCCGCCTGCCTGCGCCGGCTGCGCCTGCTGGAAAGCGAGGGGATCATCCGCGGCTACTCGGTGGAACTGGATGCCGAGCGACTGGGCGTGGAGCTGGAAGCCATCGTCCATGTGTCGCTGCGCCAGGACGTCGAGGGTTGGCACGAGGCGTTCATCGCCAGGGTCCGGGACTGGCCGGAGGTAGTCACCGCCTATGTGGTGACCGGCGCCACCAACTATGTGCTACGGGTCCGGGCGCGCAACCTCAAGCACTATTCGGACTTCATCGTGAACAAGCTGAACCGCGCCGCCGGCGTCACCGACATCCGCTCGGAAATCGTCCTGCAGGAGATCAAGGCCGGTGCCGACCTGCTCGACCTGGTGAACCTGAAGAGTTGAACGGGGCGACCCCTCATAAAAGCATGAGTGCAATGAGAGGGACGAATTTTCAGTCGCCGAGGGAAATAATTATTTTGTCTTTTTTCATGGGGTTACGAGTTATTAGCTAATGAATAAATAGTCTGCCGGAATTGATTTTCCCCGTGCTAGGTTTCCTCCGTCCCCGTTGCCGGGTTGTCAACGTTACACGGAGGTTAGGCGGTGAGTGAATATATCGAGACCGACGACGCAAGTTACTTCCGGGTCAGGCGCCAGGCCTATGTTTCCGCGGAACTGCACCGGCGCGAACTGCACGAGATATTCGACGACAGCTGGCTGTATGCCGCCCACCTCAGCGAACTGCGCGAGCCCGGCGACTTCATCACCCGCGACGTCGGCGGGCGCAACCTGATCATCCAGCGTCGCGCCGATGGCGAGCCGGCGGTCTACCTGAACGCCTGCGCGCACCGTGGGGCCAAGGTCTGCGCCGAGCGCCAGGGCAACAGCCAGCGTTTCACCTGTCCCTACCATGGCTGGACCTACGACAGCCACGGCAGCCTGATCGGCCTGCCGGACAAGGCCGCCTACCAGCATGCCGGGCAATGCCATCCGGAGCTGTCCCTGACACGGGTGAAACACGCGGTCTACCGCAACTTCCTGTTCATCCACTACGCCGCCCGGCAACCGTCCCTGGAAACCTACCTGGGCCAGGCGAAGGACTATATCGACCTGATCTGCGACCAGTCCGAGGCGGAACTGGAGATCATCCCCGGCGGCTTCGAGCATTCGATCAAGGCCAACTGGAAGCTGCTCGCGGAAAACGGCGTGGACGCCTACCACCTGCCGTTCGCCCACAAGCGCTACCTGGAATACCTGAATACCCTCGGCACCGATCCGGAGTCGCACAAGCGCCACGGTCGCGGCGAGGCGCTGGGCAACGGCCACGCGCTGATCATCAGCGGGCCGCCGTCCACCGGACGGCCGATCGCCTACTGGAGCCCGTTGTTCCCGGAAGCGCTCAAGCCGTCCATCGCCGCCAAGTTCGAACGCCTGGTGGAACGCTTCGGGCAGGCGCGGGCAGAGGACATCGCCCACACCAACAAAAGCCTGTTCATCTTTCCCAACCTGGTGATCAACGACATCCTCGGCCTGAACATCCGCTCGTTCTTCCCGACTGCCGCCGATGAGGTCAGCGTCACCGTATGGGGCGCCGGCTTCGCCGATGAGACCCGCGAGGAGCGGGCGGCGCGGATCAATGGGTTGATCTCGTTCATCGGCCCGGGCGGTTTCGGCACCCCCGACGACGTCGAGATCCTCGAATCCTGTCAGCGCGCCTACGCCCACGCCGCCCTCGGCTACAGCGATTTTTCCCGCGGCATGGGACCGGCAACCCGCCGCCACGTCGACGAGGAGCAGAACCGCGGCTTCTGGCGCGAGTGGAGCCGCCGGCTCGGGCAGCAGCCCGCCGCCCTGCGGCGTCTCGCCGTGGCCGTCTGAGCCGTCTTCAACCATCGCTCCCTGCAGATCCCTGCGCGCCGCCCTGGCTACGCGGGGAATAAAGGGTCACTGCAAGGAACGTCATCCATGTGTGGAATCACCGGCTGGACCGACTGGAGCCGCGACCTCGGCGAGCAGCGCAGCATCCTCGAACGCATGACCCGTACCCTGGCCCCGCGCGGGCCGGACGCCGAAGGCCTGTGGCTGTCGCGGCACGCGCTGCTCGGCCATCGGCGCCTGGCGATCATCGACCTGGAGAACGGCGCCCAGCCGATGCTTGCCGAGGCTGGCGGGCGGGTGGCGCTGACCTACAGCGGCGAGGTCTACAACTTCCGCGAGCTGCGCGCCGAGCTGGAGACGCTGGGCCAGGTCTTCCGCACCCGCTCGGACACCGAAGTGGTGCTGCGCGCCTATCTGCAATGGGGCGAGGCTTCCTTCGCCCGCCTCCGCGGCATCTACGGCTTCGCCCTGTGGGACGAGCGCGAGCAGAGCCTGTGGCTGGTGCGCGATCGCTTCGGGGTCAAGCCGCTGTACTACTACCCGACCGCCGGAGGCGTGCTGTTCGCCTCGGAACCCAAGGCGATCTTCGCCAACCCCGAGGCCAACCCGGTGCTCGACGCCAGCGGCATCGCCGAGCTGTTCGCCCTGACCACCGCGCCGACTCCCGGCCACGGCCTGTACAAGGGCCTGCGCCAGGTCCGGCCGGGCCAGGCGCTGCGCTTCGACCGCAATGGTGTGCGCGAGTTGGTCTACTGGGCGCTGCGCGCGGAACGTCACGAAGAGGGCGCCGAGGACAGCGCCGAACGCGCCGGCCAGTTGCTCCGCGAGGCGGTGGCCGAGCAACTGGTGGCCGACGTCCCGCTGGGCAGCCTGCTTTCCGGCGGGCTCGACTCCAGCGCCATCAGTGCCTTCGCGGTGGCCGCGCTGGATGGCGACGCGCGGCGCCTGCCGACCTTCTCCGTGGACTTCCCCGGCGAAGGCCGCGGCTTCGTCCCGACGCCCTGGCAAAGCAGCTGGGACGAACCCTATGCGCAGCTGGCGGCGAACTTCCTCGGTACGCCGCACCGTACCGTGCTGGTCGCCCCGGAAGAGGTGCTGGAACAGGACGAGGCGGTGCTCCAGGCCCGCGACCTGCCCGGCTGGGGCGAGCTGGACGCCTCGCTCTACCTGCTGTTCCGCCAGGTCCGCGAGCACACCACGGTGGCACTGTCGGGCGAGTCGGCCGACGAGGTGTTCGGCGGCTACCCGTTCTTCCACGACCCGAGCGCCCTCGCACACGACGGCTTCCCCTGGCTGGCCGGCAAGAGCGGGCCCTGGCAACTGCTGCGGCGGGAGGTCGCCGAACGGGTGGCGGCGCCGGAATACATCCGGGCGCGCTACCGCGAGGCCCTCGCCGAAGTGCCGCGGCTGGATGGCGAGGATGCCGCCCAGCGACGCCAGCGCGAGGTCGCCTACCTGGCGCTGAGCCGCTGGCTGCCGGCGATGCTCGAACGCAAGGACCGGATGAGCATGGCGGTCGGCCTGGAAGTGCGCGTGCCGTTCTGCGACCACCGCCTGGTGGAGTACGTATGGAACCTGCCCTGGGCGCTGAAGAGCGTCGCCGGGGAAAGCAAGAGCCTGCTGCGCCGGGCCCTGCGCGGGCACCTGCCGCAGGCGATCCTGGAGCGGCGCAAGAGCGGTTTCCCGGCCAACCCCGACCCACGTTACCTGGCGCTGCTGCGCGAGCGGGTCGGCCGCCTGCTCGACGACGGCCGCTCGCCGCTGTTCGAACTGGTGGACGCCGGGCGGGTCCGCCAGGCTCTCGAACAGGGCACGCCGCTGCCCAGCCCGCGTGCCTCGGCGAGCCCGACCGCCGGCCTGGCCTACCTGCTGAACCTGGACCGCTGGCTGACCCGCCATGGGGTCGACATCAGCCTCTGAGCGGCACTTTCTTCCCGGAGGATACTCATGAGCCTTGCCTTGTCCCGTCCCGACAGCGACCTGCTGGCGCGGGTCAGCGATTTCCTCGTCGCCGAAGCCGAGCTGCTCGACGACCGCCTGCTGGATACCTGGTTCGCGCTGTTCGAGCGCGCCGCACGCTACCGGGTGCTGCCCTTGCAGGAGCAACTGGCCGGCCAGGCGCCGGAGGACAGCCTGTACATCATCGACGACGACCACGTGCGCCTGCGCGAGCGGGTCGACAGCATCCTCGGCGGGCATACCTGGATGGAGCAGCCGCGCTCGCGCACCCGCCGCCTGGTGGGCAACGTGCGGCTGAAGCGGGTCGAGGGCGAACTGGTCAGCAGCCGCAGCAACTTCGTCGTCCATCAGTTCCGCAACCGCGAGGCCTGGAGCTTCGTCGGCGAAGCCAGTCATGTCCTGCGCGACGGCCCCGGGGGCTTGCGCATCGTCTCGCGGGAGATCCGCCTGGACCACGAGACCATCAGCGCCCAGCGGCGTATCAGCATCATCCTGTGAGGCGCCGCCTATGAATACCGATCCGTTGCTGCCCGGCTTCGACTACCTGACCCTGCACACCTCCGCCGCGCGCCTCCGCGTCGCCGTGAAGGGCAGCGGCCCGCCGCTGCTGCTGTTGCATGGCTATCCGCAGACCCACCTGGCCTGGCATCGCATCGCTCCGCGCCTGGCCGAGGACTACAGCGTGGTCCTCGCCGACCTGCGCGGCTATGGCGAATCGCGGGCGCTGGACGAGGAGGGCGCCGACTATTCCAAGGCCGCGCTGGCCCGCGACCAACTGGAAACGATGGGCCAGCTAGGCTTCGAACGCTTCGCGGTGATCGGCCACGACCGCGGCGCGCGGGTCGGCTATCGCCTGGCGCTGGACCATCCGCAAGCGGTCGCGGCCTTCGTCTCGCTGACCGTGGTGCCGATCCTCGACAACTGGGCCGCGGTGAACAAGGCCTTCGCCCTCAACGCCTATCACTGGTTCCTCCTCGCCCAGCCGTACGACCTGCCGGAGCGCCTGATCGGCGCCGATCCGGAGCACTTCCTCGACTACACCCTGCGACGCATGGCCCAGGGCCGCAACATCTACCACCCGCAGGCGCTGGAAAGTTACCGCCGGGCGTTCCGCGACCCCGCCGTGCGCCATGCGATGTGCGAGGACTACCGGGCCGCGGTGGGCGTCGATGCCGACGCCGACCAGGCCGATCGCGACGCCGGCCGGCGCCTGCAATGCCCGGTCCAGGTGCTCTGGCAGGAGCGCCCCTACGCCGCCGGGCAGCATCCGCTGGAAATCTGGAAGACCTGGGCCGGGCAGGTCGAGGGCGCCGCCATCGGCGCCAGCCACATGCTTCCCGAGGACGCGCCGGACGCCGTGCTGGAGCACCTGCTGGGGTTTCTCGCCAGCCACCGGGAGGCGCTCCGATGAGCGCCGTCGAACGCGATCCGGCGGCGCAGGCGACGCTCTGGCGACAGCGGGTGTTCGAGGTGCACGCGGCGATGTCCGCCTACGTCGCCGAGCGCCATCGGCGTGAAGACCTGGGGGACTGGGTGGCGACCAGCGCGCGGATATTCGCCGATCTGCCGGCGACCGACGACCTGCGCGCCGAAGCCTGGCAGGCGGTGTTCTTCCGCGCCCAGGCGCTGATCGAACAGTTCATCGTCGCGCGCCCGGCGGATTACCGGCTCGACGACTGGGCGCGCGCCACCGCGCGGATCTATCGCGCGCTGGAACCGGCGGGGCGGGGCGATCCGGCCAGCGCCGCCGACCGTCTGGCACGCCAGGCCGCGCTCTACGGTTCGCGTTTCGAGGTGCAGGCCGAGGCTGACGGGCGCGCGGTATTCCACAACCGTCACTGCGCGATCTGGGACTACCGCGAGCGCGCCCGCGCCCGAGGCGTGCCGATCACCCTGGAGTCGGCCTGCACCTATTGCACCAAGCTGCTGTCGGCGTTCGTCGCCGCCAGCGATTGCCGCGCCGACTGGCGGCTCTACGAAGAGCCGCAAGGCCACGGCTGCGTATGGACCATCACGGCGGACAGCCTCAACCAAGGAGCAGGCGTACATGAACGCGATCATTGAACAGGCGCGCAGCCTGGACGGCTACCAGGATTCCAGCGAACTGCTGCAACGTCGCGACCAGGACTGGGTGCTCGACCGCGCCGGCATCGAGCCGCGCAGCCTGCTCGATCTCGGCTGCGGCATCGGCTCGCTGCTGCTCGGCGGCGCCCGGCGCTGGCCCGGCCTGCAACGGTTGTGGGGCATCGAGCGTTCGCCGCTACGCCTGGAGCAGGCGCGCGCGCAGTTGCGCGGGGCTGGCGTCGAGGCGCGTCTGCTGGAGGGCGACCTGCTCGACCTGCCGCCGCTGGCGGAACGCTTCGAGCTGATCAGCATGACCGCCGTGCTGCACTGGCTGTATCCCGATGAAGAGCGGCTGTTCCGGTGGGTCGCGCGGCACCTCGAGGCGCAGGGGGTATTCCTGTTCACCTCGCACCATCCGTTCGCCGAGGATGGCCTCGGCGGCGAGGACGACCTGGTCGCCCAGGCCCTGGTCGAGATGGGCCTGGCTGCGCCGGAACGGGTGGCGGCGCTCTACGCGGAAGCCGGGCTGCTGCCGATGGGCACCCGCACCCGTGGCCGGGAGGCGTTGCGCGAACGCGTCGAACGACACTTCCGGGTCGACTCCATCGTCTCCCGCCCGGCGGTCCTGCGTGTCGCCGACTCCGCCGAATACCAGCGTTTCCACGCCGCCACCTTCGGCACCTATTTCGCACCGCTGGTGCCGGCGACGCGCCTGGAGGAATTCTTCGTCCGCCTCGGGCGGATCGCCGAGCGGCGCATGCAGGCCGACGGACAGGTCAGCGAAATCCCGGTCAGTGTCTGGCGCTGCCGGGCTCGGGAGGGCGAGGCATAACCTTATGCGCAATCGGTCTGCCGCGCGGCTGAAAATCGGTACGGGCAATTGCACTCGGTGGCATCCGCAACCGATCAAGGATGAACCGACCATGTCCAACCCGCGTTCGCCACGTCTTCGACTTGTCCCCGTGCTCTGCGCGGTCGGCCTGGCCTGCCTTGGCCAGCCCGGCGAGTCGGCGGCAGAGGAGGTCCGCGCCACCAGCAGCGCCGAGATTAAGCGCTTCGACATCCCGGCCGGCGAACTGGCCCAGGTACTACTGAGCATAGTCCGCCAGAGTCGCACCCCGATCGCCTTCGACCAGCACCTGGTGGAGGGCCTGCCGGCACCGGCGATCCAGGGCTCCTACAGCGTCGAGCAGGCGCTGCAGCGGGCCTTGCAGGGCAGCGGCCTGGAATACAGCCGCAGCGCCGCTGGCGTGCTCAGCCTGCAACGCGCCACGGCGCCGGATGCCGCGCTGCCGGCGGCGAAGCCCGCCGGGACCCTGGCCACGGTGGTGGTCACCGGCACCCGCAAGGCCGATGTCAAGGCCGGCGAGAGCCTGGCACCGATCGATGTGGTCAGCGCCGAGCAATTGCGCGACAGTGGCAGCGGCGACCTGCGCGACGCCCTGGTGCGCCTGCTGCCCTCGCTGTCGCGCCAGGCCCAGGCCTACAACGCTTCGGCGCTGACCAACGCGCAGTCGCTGCGCGGCCTGAGTCCCAACCACGTGCTGGTGCTGGTGAACGGCAAGCGCCGTCACGAGACCGCCAACATCAATGTCAGCGGCGGGCTGCAGAGCGGCTCCACCGGGGTCGACCTGGATACCATCCCGCTCGCCGCCATCGAGCGCATCGAGGTGCTGCGCGACGGCGCCTCGGCGCAGTACGGCTCGGACGCCATCGCCGGGGTGATCAACGTCATCCTCAAGTCGGCCGACCACGGCGGCCGGCTCGCCTACGACAACGGTCGCTACGGCGATGGCGACGGCCTGACCCAGAACGGCGGGGTGAATGGCGGCCTGCGTTTCGGCGAGAGCGGTTTCCTCAACCTCAGCGCGCAGTTCCGCGAACAGGCGCGGACCATCCGCGCCGGCATCGACCAGCGTACCGGGCACTACGGCAACCCGTCCATCGGCGACCCTTCGCTGCACCGCCAGGCGCTGGCCTACAACGCCGGCGTGGCGCTGGACGACAACGTCGAGCTGTACAGCTTCGCCACCTATACCCATCGCTCGGTGTCCTCGGCGCAGATCTACCAGTTGCCGTCCCTGGCGCCGCGACTCTATCCGAACGGCTTCACCCCGCGCATCACCAGCGACGAGGACGACTATTCGCTGACCCTCGGCGCCCGTGGCGGCGAGCTGTTCGGCGCCTGGGACTGGGACCTCAGTTCGACCTACGGTGCCGACCGCCCGGAGATCGGCATGGACCATTCGATCAACCTCGCCCTCTACGGCGAGACCGGCGATTCGCCGCGCTCCTTCGACCTGGCGCGCTACAAGGCCACCCAGTGGACCAACAATCTCGACCTGCGCCGCGACTTCGACCTCGCCTGGCTGCCGGCGCCGCTGAATTTCTCCTGGGGCCTGGAGCAGCGCCGCGAGCTCTACGAGGTCGAGGCCGGCGATCCCTGGTCCTACTACAACGGCGGTTCCAAGGCACTCCCCGGGCAGGCGCCGGCCACCGCCGGACAGTGGAGCCGCGACGTGCTCGGCGCCTATCTCGACCTGTCCATCGCCCTCGACGAGCGCTGGCAACTGGAGACGGCGGCGCGCTACGAGCACTACAGCGACTTCGGCAGCACCACCAACGGCAAGCTCGCCAGCCGCTACCGCTTCAGCCCCGAGGTATCGGCGCGGGCCAGTCTCAGCAGCGGCTTCCGCGCGCCGTCGCTGGCCCAGGAGAACTACACAAGCCTGGGCGTCTCGCCGACCATCGCCAGCGGCCTGCTGGCGGTCAACTCGCCGGCGGCCAGGCTGCTCGGCGCCGAAGACCTGGAGCCGGAAAAATCGATCAGCTACAACCTCGGCCTGGTGCTCGATCCCTTGCCGGACCTGAACCTGGCCATCGACGCCTATCGCATCGAGATCCGCGACCGCATCGTCGACGGTGCCACCTATTCCGGACAGCCGGCGATCGATGCGCTGCGCGCCGGCGGGATCAGCATCCCGGCCGGACTGACCCAGGTCAGCACCCACTACATGACCAACGGCGCCGACACCCGTACCCACGGCCTCGACCTCACCGCCAGCTACCTGACCCGGCTCGGCGAGTGGGGCCGGATCGACTGGCGCCTGGGCGCCAACGTCAATCGCACGAAGCTGGTCAGGAATCATCGCGGGCGCAACGGCCAGCCGCTGCTCAACGACCAGCAGCAGGCCTGGATCACCAGCTCCACGCCGCGCAGCCAGGTCAGCCTGCAGGCCGACTGGAGCTACCGGCGCTGGGGCCTGACCCTGCGCGAAACGCGCTACAGCAAGACGGTTTCCGAACTGGACTACTACACCGGCGAGCATGCCTATTCGACCACGGTCTTCAACCGCTTCGAGAACTCGCCCAAGTACATCACCGACGTTGCCCTGCGCTATGCGGCGAGCCGCAACCTGACCCTGAGCGCCGGGGCCAACAATCTGTTCGACGTGAAGCCCGACAAGCTGCCGGCCGAGAGCGCCTACCTCGGCTTCAACCAGTACGACACCTATGCCTCGCAGATCAGCTTCAACGGCGCCTTCTACTACCTCGGCGCGGCCTACACCTTCTAAGGAGGACGAACCATGAGCATCGAACTGCGCGGCGGCGTGCGCGCCTCCGCGGTCATCGGCGACAGTGCCTTCGCCCGCCAGGCCGCGCGTTTCCTGCCTGACACCCGCAGTCGCGCGGTGAGCGCCTTCGACATCCAGCAGAAGGCCCGCCTGGAAGAGGCGGACGGCCTCGACGGCGCGCTGTTCACCGTTTCCGCTGCCTGGCCCGACCCCTGGCTGGTCGCCGGCTGGGCTTTGGCCGCGGCGCCGCGCCTGCGCGCCACCGTCGCGCACCGACCGGGGAGCGCCCAGCCGACCGTTGCCGCGCGCGCCCTGGCCACTCTCGACGGCCTGTCCAACGGGCGCGCCGGCGTACACCTGGTGATCGGCTCCAGCGACGCCGACGTGCGCCGCGACGGCGACTTCGCCGACAAGGACGAACGCTACCGGCGCGCCGTGGAGTACCTGGAGGTCTTCACCCGCGCCCTGGAAAGCCGCGAACCCTTCGACTACCACGGCGAGTTCTACCGCCTGGAGGACGCCGGCAGCGGCTTCCTGCCGATCCAGCGGCCGCGCCCGCCGCTATCCGTTGGCGGCTCCTCGGCGCAGGCACAACGCCTGGCGGTGCGCTTCGCCGACGTCTACGCCGGCCACTTCGCCAGCCCCACGCAGACCGCGGAGCTCAAGCGCAGGCTGAACGAGGAGGCGGCGGAGCAGGGACGGCGGCTGAAGTTCTGGAAGCACTTCCAGGTGATCCTCGGCGACAGTCCGGCGGCGGCCCTGGACATCGCCGAGCACTACCGCCAGGCCGCTTTCGAACTGCTTCTGGCACGGCCCCTCGACGAACTGGCGGCATCGCCGCAGGTCGCCCGCGACGGCGAGCGCGACCGGCTCGCCCGGCTGGAGCCGGAGGCCTTGCGCGAATGGGTGGCGAATACCGTGCAGCGCAGCTTCGCCGGGGTGCTGGTGGGCAGCGTCGGCGAGGTGGCGGAACAGATCCTGGCCTTTCATCGCGCCGGCATCGAGATCGTCCAGCTCGAGGCCACCACCGAGAACGCCGAGGACATCCGCTTGCGCCGCCAACTGATCGAGCGCCTGAGGCGTGACGCATGAGCGGCGTCGCCCGCGAGGCCATGGAGGACGTCGCGCCGGCGCCTGGCGTCGGCGAGTTCGGCGTGGCCAGTTGTGGGGTGCTGCTGGCCTCGGTAGTGGGGGTGATCTTCGGCCCCACCGGGCTGGTGATCAGCAGCTTCTCGCTGTTCATCGAGCCGATCGCCGCCGACCTGGACTGGGACCGCGGCCAGTCGGCGCTGCCGGTGACCCTGCTGGGCCTGGCGGTAGCCCTGAGCAGCCCGCTGAAGGGCTGGCTGGTGGATCGCTGGGGCGCGCGCGCCCTGGTCCTGCCGCTGACCGCCGCGCTGGCCCTGTGCCTGGCCAGCCTGGCGCTGGCGCGCAGCGGCTGGCAGCTATACCTGCTGTTCGCGCTGCTCGGCCTGCTGACGCCGGGCAACATTCCCTATGCGCGGATTCTCGGCGGCTGGTTCGAGCGTCGTCGCGGCGCGGCCTACGGCATCCTCGGACTCGGCTTCGGCGTCGGCGGGCCGCTGGCGCTGTACCTGGGCAGCGCCTGCATCGACGCCTTCGGCTGGCGCGCCACCTTCCTCGTCTATGGCCTGCTCGAAGGCCTCCTGGCGCTGCCGCTGCTCTATGCGTTGTTCCGCGAGCGACCCGGCGACCTGCCGCAGGCGCTGCGCCCGCCAGCCGACGCGCTGCCCGGAGCGACGCCAGGCCAGGCCTGGCGCTCGGCGGACTTCTGGCTGATCGTCGGCAACCTGATCCTCGGCGTGTTCGCCGTCACTGGCGTGATGGTGCATGGCGTGCCGCTGTTGCAGGAGCGCGGCCTGTCGCGGGAAGTCGCCACCGACGTGCTGGCGGCGCTGTGGGTCGGCATGATCGTTTCGCAACCGGCGCTGGGCTACCTGCTGGACCGCTACGACACCCCGCGCATCGCCTTGCCGTTCGCCCTGCTGGCGGCGCTCGGGCTGCTGCTCCTGCTCCTTGGCGGACCGCCGGCGCTGCTCTGGGGCGCGGTGTTCCTGATCGGCCTGGGCGCCGGCGGCGAGACCGGCACCACCCAGTACTTCGTCAGCCGCTACTTCGGCCTGCGCCATTTCAGCGTGATCTATGGCTCGATCCAGCCCTTCACCTTCGCCATCGCCATCAGCCTGGGGTCCTGGCTGCTGGGTTACTTCTACGACCGCGCGGGCTCCTACGCGGGCTCGACGCTGGTCCTGCTCGGCGCGTTCGGCGTGGCGGCAGGGCTGCTGGTCATGCTCGGGCGCTATCGCTACGCCATCGACGGGGAGGCACGCAGCCATGGGCGAGACTGAACGGAGCAGGGCGGAGGTCGGCGTCTGGCTGCTGGCCGGACTGGCCTTCGTGGTCGGCACGGTGGAACTGGTGGTGGCCGGGGTGCTCGACGAACTGGCCGCCAGTTTCGCCGTCAGCCAGGGCCGGGCCGGGTTGCTGATGAGCCTGTACGCGCTGGTCTATGCGCTGCTCGGCCCGCTGCTGGTCTACCTCAGCGCCGGTATCGAGCGCCGCCGCCTGCTGGCCGGCGCGCTGCTGGCGTTCATCGGCGCCAACCTGGCCAGCGCCGCCGCGCCGAGCTTCGCCCTGTTGCTGGCGAGCCGGCTGCTGGTGGCGGCCAGCGCCTCGGTCATCGTGGTGGTGGCGATCACCCTGGCGGTGGCCATTGTCGCGCCGGAACGGCGCGGCCGAGCGATCGGTCTGGTGTTCGCCGGCATCGTCGCCTCGCTGGTGCTGGGCGTACCGCTGGGCACCCTGATCGGCGAGTTCTGGGGCTGGCGTAGCCTGTTCCTGCTGCTCGCCGGGGTCGCGTTGCTCGGCCTGCCGCTGCTCCTGCGCCTGCTGCCGGCCATCCCCGGCGCGCCCGGCATCGCCCCGGCGGAGCAACTGCGGGCGCTGGCCCGGGGCCGGGTGCCGTTCGCCCACCTGGCATCGCTGTTGCAGATGACCGGCC
The DNA here is from genome assembly GCF_050433085.1 of Pseudomonas sp. RC10-4-2. NCBI lineage: Bacteria > Pseudomonadati > Pseudomonadota > Gammaproteobacteria > Pseudomonadales > Pseudomonadaceae > Pseudomonas > Pseudomonas sp. RC10-4-2. Next base: position 509,134 of record NZ_JBNPXX010000003.1, on the reverse strand, counting down.
AGTTCACCGTCTACACCTACATCGTGCCGTTCCTGGTCGGCAGCATGGCCCTCGACAAACCGACCATCAGCCTGGTCCTGCTGGTCTACGGGGGCGGCGGCATCCTCGGCGCGCTGCTCGGCGGACGCGCCGCCGACCGCTGGCCGGGGCCGGCCACCTTCGTCGCCTTCCTGCTCCTGCACGCACTGGCCCTGGTCCTGCTGCCGTTCGCCACCGACGGCCTGCCGCTGCTGCTGGGCGCGGTGGTGTTCTGGTGCGTGTTCAACATGGCGCCGGGGCCGGCGATCCAGAAATACCTGGTGGAACTCAGCCCGGACACCGCGGCGATCCAGATCAGCCTCAACACCAGCGCGATCCAGCTCGGCGTGGCCCTGGGCGCCTTCATCGGCGCGATCCTGGTGGACCAGGTGGCGGTGCGCGCGCTCCCCTGGTGGGGCGCCGCGCTGATCCTCGGCGCCGCCGCCTGCGGCTGGCTGTCCGCGCAGCGGCCGGCGGGCACGGCGGACTGCCGGGAGCGCCTCGATTGATTCCCTACCGCGCGCCACGGGAACAGCCCCGGGCGCCGTTCCTCAACCTCCAGGCTCACTACCGCTATCCGTGGCGTGGCCTGCCAGCAGCGAACGCTTACCATGGATAGCCAAGGCTCCATCAAGAACACCCTGATCGCCCAGTTGTTCCAGCAGAACTACGACTGGCTGTGCAAGAAGCTGTCCTACCAGACCGGCTGTAGCCACAGCGCCGAAGACCTCGCCGCCGAGGCCTTCCTGCAGGTCTGGATGCTCCCCGACCCGGCGTCGATCCGCTCGCCGCGGGCGTTCCTCGCGACCATCGCGCAACGCCTGATGTACGAGAGCTGGCGGCGCAAGGACCTGGAGCGCGCCTACCTGCAGATCCTCGCCGAGGCGCCGGAGGCGGTGCAGCCGTCGCCTCACGAGCAGTGGATGCTGATCGAGAGCCTGCAAGCCATCGACCGCCTGCTCGACGGCCTGTCCGGGCAGGCCAGGGCAGTGTTCCTGATGAGCCAGCTGGAAGGCCTGACCTACGTGCAGATCGGCGAACGCCTCGGATTGTCCCTGGGGCGCATCCACCAGTTGATGAAGGATGCCTTGCACTGCTGCTACCGGGGATTCCAGGAATGAGCGAGAAGCCGGAACGGCAACGCATCGTCGAGGAGGCCATCGAATGGATGGTGCGCCTGCAATCCGGCGACTTCAGCGCCGCCGAGGGCGATGCCCTGGAACGCTGGAAGGCGCTGTCGAGCGAGCATGCCGAGGTGTTCCGGCAACTGCTTGGCAGCCTCGCGCCGCTACAGGACTCGCCCTGGCGCGGCCAGCCGAGCGCTACCGTGCTGCGCGCCCTGGAGCAGCCGTCGAGCCGCCGGCGTTTCGTCGGCGGCGCCCTCGGGCTGTTCGTCCTGCTCGCCGGCGGCGCCGGCCTGGAGCGCTGGGTCCAGGCCGGCATGGGTCTGCCCGGCGAACTGGCGACCGGCACCGGCGAGCGTCGCGACTGGTTGCTGGCCGACGGCAGCCGCCTGCGCCTGAACGCGCGGAGCAAGGCGCGACCGCTGCTCGACGGCGCCCAGCGGCGCCTGGAGCTGCGGCGCGGCGCGATGCGCCTGGAAGTGAAGGAGGACCCGCGCGGCGCCTTCGCCCTCGACTGCGCCGCCGGACGGGTGGACTGCGCCAGCGGCAGCCTGCTGCTGGCCGAGGAGCGCGGGGCGATCCGCCTGGTGACCCTGCGCGGCAGCGCGCGGCTGACCACCGGTGAGGGACGCCAGCTGGCGGTGGCGGCACGACGTAGTCTGCTGTTCGATGCCGGCGGCCTGCTCGAACAGGGCCCGATGCAGGCCGGAGAGGATGCCTGGGCCAGCGGCTGGCTGGAGGTCCACGACCGCTCCCTGGCCTGGGTCGCGGAGGCCTTCCGGCCCTATCTGCCAGGCATCCTCCAGCTCGACGCGGAGATCGCCGGCAACCGCGTCAGCGGTCTGTTCCCGCTGGACGACATGCACACGTCCCTGGACATGCTCGGACGCAGCCTGCCGATCCGCGTGCTGCGCTACAGCGACTACTGGATCAGCCTGCGCCCCGCCTGACTCATTCGTCGAAGAACAGCAGGCAACGCAGTTCGATACTCTGCCGCGGCGGCGCATCGGCCGGGGTGCAGGGATCGTCGAAGGCGGTGTGCGCGCCGAGGCGGGCCTGCGCGTCCTCCCGCGAATCGTAGATCTTCAGCAGCAGCGCTTCCTCCGGCAGCAGGTGCGGGTAGTAGTACCAGCGGTGCTCCGGGTTGGGCTTGACCGAGTAGGTTTCGCCCACCTTGTCGCGGTACACCAGGTCACTGGCCACCAGGTCGTCGAACGCCAGGCTGCGGGCGTCCAGCAACGCCAGCGGCGCGCGCTGCGCCGGGTGGCCGAACGGACGCCACAGGTTGACGATCTGGAAGCGTCCGGCCAGGCGCCGTTCGGCGCGTTCCGCCGGCAGGTGGTCGCGGACCCGGCGCGGCGCCGAGCGCAGGGTCTGGTCGTTGTGCACGTAGCGCACCGGTTCGCGCAGGCCGCGTTCTTCGCGCCCGGCCTGGTCGACGCGCAGCGTGTGGTCGAAGATCACCGCCTCGGCGGCGCCGGTCAGGCGGCGGAGCAGGGCGATGCTTTCCGGGTAGTAGCGTTCACGAACCTGGGCTTCATCCTCGAAATCGCCCACCGCGCTCGCCTCGCGCACCAGTTGGAAACCCTCGCGCTCCAGGCTGGCCGGTTGCGCCAGCAGACGCGCATTGCGGATCGCCACCCGGGTCGGCTGCAACAGCGCGCTGCGCTGCGGCGTCCCGGCGGGGGCCGGATAGGTGTAGGCGACCGGCCGTTGGCCGTTGTCGCGGATATAGTTGACCTCGGCCTCGACCTGCTCCGGCGCGTGCGCCGGCCATGCGTGTTGCTGGCAACCCATGTGTCGTTCTCCCGTTGCCAGCGGAGATGCCTCCGCTGCCGCGCCGCCGGATGCCGCGCGTGAACGGCCAATCTAGCCGCTGGCAGGCGGCGGCGAAACGAACATCGAGCGCTGGCGTCCTGCCTTCGTGGAATAAGCCCGGAGCGGCTCAGGACATCGCGTCGAGTCGTCGCCGCTGGCGATACTGGCGCGGCGTCATGCCTTTCCAGCGCCTGAAGGCATGGCTGAAGTTGGACACCTCGCCGTAGCCGAGGCGCTCGGCGATCTCCTCCAGGCGAATCGCGCCGGTGGCCAGCAGCTCTTCGGCGAGGGCCTGGCGCACCTCGTCGAGCAACAGGCGGTAGCTGCTGCCCTCGTCGTCCAGGCGGCGACGCAGGGTACGCACGGTGAGGTGCAGTTCCATGGCCAGGGTCTGCATGTCCGGCAAGTGGCCGGGCGTCCTCAGCAAGCGGTCGCGGATGCGTCCGGCCAGACCGCCGCGCACCTGGCGGCGGGCGAGCAGGGCGCGGCACTGCTCCTCGCAGGCGCGCGCCACCTCTGGATTGGCGCCGGGCAGCGGGAGGTCGAGGAAGCGCCGTTCGAAGACCACCCGGTTGTCCGCCTGGCCGAACGCCGGGCACAGGCCCAGCTCGCGCACGTAGGGCGCGGGATCGGCGGGCGGTGGGCGGCGGAAGCCGGCGCGGAGGATCGGCAGGCGCTGCCCGGTGAGGTCGCGCTGGATGCGCAGCACGCCACCGGCGTCGCGTTCGAGGAGGAAAATCCGCAGGTCCTCGGGAATGCCGGCGTCGTCGAGCACCAGGTGCGCTTCATCGTCGTGTACCTCCAGGCGGATGCCAAGGAAGGCGAAGGTCAGGTCGAGGTAGCGCAGGCCCAGTTGCGCGGCGCTGAGGAAGGTCGGGCTGCTGAGCAGGGCGAAGCCCCAGATGCCGTAGGCGTTGAGGTGATAGCGCAGGCCTGCCGCCAGGCCCGGCGCGCAGGCGTCGCCCAGGTGCCGGACCAGGTTGCGCACTACGCTCAGTTCCTGGGCCGCGTCGATTTCCCCGGAGGGATCGCCGAGCAGACGGATATCCAGGCCGCTACCTGCCAGGCACTGCTCCAGGCCGAGGCCGCGGTCGATGCCGAACTGGATCAGCAGGTGCGCGCTGATGGCGCTGCGGCGGGGAGACCAGGGCGGAGTGGGCATGGTGGCGTCCGAGGTTGACCGAAAATCACAACTTTATGTCCGGCCCGGCCATAACGCCAGTCGCCCCGGCGAACTAGGATGCTGCCATCCGCCGCTGGGCGGAATCGCGCCGGACGGCGTGGCAAGCAACAAACGGGAGCACAACAATGCACAACGAGTCCCGCCCTGAAGCCCCCTTGCGGGTGCTGGTGGTCGGCGCCGGCTTCGCCGGTCTCGGCTTGGCGATCCGCCTGCGACAGGCAGGCATCGACGATTATCTGGTCCTGGAAAAGGCCGCCGATGTCGGCGGTTGCTGGCGGGAAAACCGCTACCCGGGCGCCGCCTGCGACGTCCCCTCGCATCTCTATTCGTTTTCCTTCGAGCCGAAGGCCGACTGGTCGCGCAAGTTCGCCCCGCAGGCGGAAATCCTCGACTACCTGCGGCATTGCGCGGACAAGTACCGTCTGCGCGAGAAGATCCGTTTCCACTGCGAGGTGGAGGAGGCCCGTTTCGACGCCGGCAGCGGCGAATGGCAGGTGCGCTGCGCCGATGGCCAGACGCTGCGCGCACGGGCCCTGGTCTGCGCCACCGGCCAGTTGAGCCGGCCGCTGCTGCCGCGCCTGCCCGGCCTGGAGCGCTTCCAGGGTCCGGCGTTCCACTCGGCGAACTGGGACGCCGAGGTCGAGCTGGCCGGCAAGCGGGTCGCGGTGATCGGCACCGGAGCCAGCGCCATCCAGTTCGTCCCGCGGATCGCCCCGCAGGTGCAACGCCTGTCGCTGTTCCAGCGCAGCGCGCCTTACGTGATCGCCAAGCCGGACCGCACCTACGCCGACTGGGAACGCCGCCTGAAGGCGCGCTGGCCGTGGCTGCAACGCCTGGATCGGGGGCTCAAGTACCTGCACCACGAATCGCGGATGCTCGCCTTCGCGACCTTCCCGGCGCTGATGAAGGTGATGCGGCTGAGCTTCCATCGTCACCTGCACCGGCAGATCGCCGATCCGCAACTGCGCGCGCGGCTGGTTCCCGACTACCCGCTGGGTTGCAAGCGCATCCTGATCAGCAACGACTATTACCCGGCGCTGGCCAGGAGCAATGTCGAACTGGTCGACACGGGCATTCGCGAAGTCACCGAAGACGCCGTGGTCGGCCGTGACGGCCGCCGGCACGAGGTCGACGCGATCATCTTCGGTACCGGCTTCGCCGCCACCGAGTTCCTCGCCCCGATGCGCATCCTCGGCCTCGACGGACGCGACCTGCGGCAGGCCTGGGCGGATGGCGCGGAAGCCTACAAGGGCATCAGCGTCAGCGGCTTCCCCAACCTGTTCATCCTTTACGGGCCGAACACCAACCTCGGCCACAACTCCATCGTCTACATGCTGGAAAGCCAGTTCCCCTACGTGCTCGGCTGCCTGCGCCAGCTCCAGGCGCAGGGCTTGCGCTACCTCGACGTGAAGCCCGAGGTCCAGCGGCGCTTCAACCTGGAGGTGCAACAGGGGTTACGCCATACCGTCTGGGAGCGTGGCTGCGACAGCTGGTACAAGACTGCCGCCGGCAAGAACACCAACAACTGGCCGGGCTACACCTTCGTCTATCGCTGGCGTACGCGCCGGCCGGAGCTTGCCGACTATGACCTGGCCCGCTGAAGCGCCCCTGATGCCGCCGCCGCAACGCCTGCGCGCCGGTCTCCTGCGCGGCTGCCTGCGCCTGTTGTTCCGCGGGCTGGTCCGTCCGCCCATGCCAGTGGCGCTGCAACGCGGCGTGTTGCGCGGGCTGAGCCTGGCGACGCTGGGCGCCGGCGGCGTCGTCCGCGAGCGCCGCAGCCTCGCCGGCGTGCCCTGCGAGTGGTTGCGGCCGCGCGGGGTGGAGGCGCGGCGCCGGGTGCTCTACCTGCACGGCGGCGCCTACCTGATCGGCTCGCCGGCGACCCACCGGGCGATCACCACGCACCTGGCCCGGCGTTGCGCCGCCGAGGTCTGCGCGGTGGACTACCGGCGCGCCCCGGAACATCCGTTCCCCGCCGCCCGCGACGACGCCCTGGCGGTCTACCTGGCATTGCTGGAGGCCGGCCATTCGCCGCGCCGACTGCTGCTCGCCGGTGACTCGGCGGGCGGCCACCTGGCGCTGTCCCTGGCCCTGGAGCTGAAGGCGCGCGGCTTGCCGTTGCCGGCCGGGTTGCTGCTGTTCTCGCCCTGGACCGACCTCAGCTGCCAGCGCCTGCACACGCCGGAGGCCGGCGACCCGCTGCTGTCGCGGGCCTGGCTGGAAAGCGCGGTGCGCCTGCTGCTGCCGGCCGACGCGGAGCCAGGCTCGGCCGCCCTGTCGCCGCTGCATGCCGACCTGGCGGGGCTGCCGCCGCTGCTGGTACAGGTCGGCGAGGACGAGCTGCTGCGCGACGACAGCCTGCGCCTGGCGCAACGGGCCGGTGAGCAGGGCGTCGCGGTGCGATTGCAGCGCTACGCCGGTTGCTGGCACGTGTTCCAGGCCCATGCCGGCGTGCTGGCCAGCGCCGACCGGGCGTTGGACGAGGCGGCGGCGTTCGTCGTCGAATGCAGCGCGGAGGGCGGCCAGTGCAGAACATCCTGATCAGCGGTGCCGCCTCCGGGATCGGCGCCGCCAGCGCGCGGCTGTTCCACCGCCGGGGCTGGCGGGTCGGTTTGCTGGACATCGATGCCGAGGCGTTGCGCGGCTTGGCCGCGGAACTGCCGGGCGCCTGGCAGCGTGCCGTGGACGTCAGCGAGCCCGACGCGGTCGGCGAGGCGCTTGCGCAGTTCTGTGCCGATGGCCGCCTGCGCCTGCTGTTCAACTGCGCCGGCATCCTGCGTTTCGGCCGCTTCGAAGAGGTCGCCCTGGAGGACCACGCGCGGTTGCTGGCGATCAACCTGCAAGGCGTCCTCAACTGCTGTCACGCGGCCTTTCCGTTCCTGCGCGCGACGCCGCAGGCGCAGGTACTCAACATGGGCTCGGCATCGGGGCTTTATGGCGTACCGGAGATGGCCGTCTACTCGGCTTCGAAGTTCGCCGTGCGCGGGCTCACCGAGGCGCTGGAGCTGGAATGGCGCCGCCACGGGATTCGCGTCGCCGACCTGATGCCGCCGTTCGTTCGCACGCCGATGGTCGCCGGGCAGGCCTACCAGCCGCCGGTGTTGCGTCGCCTGGGGCTGAGACTGGACGCCGAGGATATCGCCGAGGCGGCCTGGCGGCACGCGCACAGCCGGCGGGTACACCGGCCGGTGGGCGGGTTGTTCACGGCGCTGTACTGGGCTGGGCAGTTGTCTCCGCCGTGGGTGAACCGAGCGGTGATGGCGTGGTTGTCGCGGGGTTAGGCTCTGCGCAGGATGGATAGAACGGATTAAAGCTTGGGTGGGTTTCACGCTGGATGGTCTAGCTGCTTTTCGTGGCTGCCTCGACTTCTTGTTTCGCCGTCCCAGGCGAGTGAAATCCATGGTAGATCTCGGACCATAGGTATGCCTTAGCCAGGCGCCGGTGCTTATCGCTACCGTTGAGCCCAAGAGTCCTCCTCGGGTGGGACCGTTGCCTCCCGTATCAAGCACGCATCGTCAGCATCTCTTGGGGGCCTTCGCGTAGGAGCGCTGCCAGGACTGCGAAGCCGTCAGATAACGTATTCCCCCCTCCTGGGGAATTGCTGACGCTGATTCGAATGGCCTGGGGAAGCGTACCGCGGCCCGTACTAAAGGCCTCTGCGGTGGTGACAAGATGCTGCTGTCCGCGCATGCCTTGCTCTATTTCGATGGCGCGCCAGGGGGCTGGCACTTCTACCCAGAAATGCGGACAGCATAGATGGCTGCGATAGGTCAGGCCCTGCAGCAGGTCCACAACCAGCGCTTGGCGACGCGCGATTTCCCCTCTCTGGTATTCGAGCAGTGCGCTTGCAGTACCGTCCTCGACCCATCGGCTCGCAATCTCGAGAACCAGTGGTGTCGCCATCCAGCACGAATTGCGAAGCGCTGCTGCCATGCGACTTACCATGGATGCAGGAGCATGAACGTATCCAACCCGCAATCCTGCAGCGACCGCCTTGCTCATGCCACCGATGAGGATGCCCCGCTCAGGCAGCAGATGGCAGAGAGGGGTGGGGCGTTCGGCCATCAATACAGCATGGGTTTCGTCCTCGATGACGATCAAGCCGTGCTCGCGGCAGATCTTCGCGATTTCCTTCCGCCTGGCGCCTGACATCACTGCAGTGGTCGGGTTCTGGATGGTGGGTGTGCAGTACAGGGCGGTGATCCTGTTCGTGCGGCAGGCCTCTTCGAGGGCGTCGGGCAGTAGCCCCTCTTCATCCATTTCCAAGCCGAGCACCTTGATGCCCAAGAGTTGCGCGGCACTGATCAGCCCAGGATAGGAGAGCTGCTCCGTTACCAGGGTGTCGCCGGCGCGCAGCATGGCCATAAGCACGACGAGCAGACCGTGTTGGCTGCCATTGACGCACAGAATCTGCTGGTGCTCCGCTTGAAACTCACCGTGAGACAGCCATGTTGCTCCCGCTTGCCGGTGTCGGAGCAGTCCTGTGTCGGGTGTGTAGAGCATTAACTCCTGCAGGAGCTCAGGGGCCGCACTCAATTGCTGAAGGCTGCGGGAAAGCAGTTCGGTCTCATTGCCCGGAATATGCATATTCCGGCTCATGTCGTTGCACATCTCGGTGCTGTCTACGAAATTGCGAAAGCCCGCCTCCCGAGCACGTTCTCGACCGCGGTTGCGGACGAACGTACCGTCGCCGACCCGAGCCTCAACCAGCCCCATGCGCTCCAGCTCACCATAGGCCCGGCTCACCGTGCCCGCGGTCACACCGAGCTTGTCCGCGAGGATGCGATGTGGCGGCAGCTTGACTCCCTGCCCGAGAACCCCATTGCGAATAGATTCTTCGATGCCCTGGGCCAGCCGTTTGTACTTCAGGCCGGGCCCTTCTGGTAGGAAGAATCTGAAAATTGAATCGGTGTCAATATTTGCTTTGACCGGCATATTTTCTCCGAATTAACCTCAAATAAAGAGGTTTGATAAGCAATAAAGGGCGTCAATCAAAGAATAACATGGGGGAAAGACGTGCAACTTATGTCAATTCAAGCTCTGACTATCAACAGGCGGCAGGTACGTGTGGCCAGCCTGGTGACCGCTGTTCTATTTCTAGTGGTGTGTATCAGCTGGGGGACTACCTGGCTCGGCATCAAGATCGCCGTGGAGAGCGTGCCGCCGCTAACTGCCGCCGGATTGCGCTTTCTGATCGCATTTCCGCTTTTCCTGCTCTTTGCGCGGCTGCGCCACGAGACGATCTTTTTCCCGCGGCGACTCCTGGCCTTCTTCGTCTTCGTGACGCTCGGCTACTTCAGCGTGCCCTACTACCTGCTGAACTATGGCGAGCAATACGTCGCTTCAGGTCTTACCGCGCTGCTGTTCAGCAGCATGCCCGTGTTCATCCTGATCTTCTCCGCGATCTTCCTGCGCGAGCGCATCTACCTGTCGCAGATCCTTGGTATTGCGATTGGCTTCGGCAGCCTGTTCATGATCATCAGGTCTCAAGGGCTGCATCTGGACTACACGGAGTTGTTAGGCGTACTTGCCATCCTGCTCGCGGCGATCATGCACGCACTCAGCTACGTCATCACCAAAAGGCAAGGTGCTGACATCGGCGTGATCACCTTCAATACGCTGCCCATTGGCATCGCCGGCTTGGGGCTGTTCATGGCCGGACTCGTGATGGAACACCCGAACCTGTCTGCCGTCACAAGCCGATCTTGGGCTGCCCTGATCTATCTCGGTCTGGTGGCATCAGTCGGGGGATTCATCGTGTACTTCTTCCTGCTCAAGCGTTTGAGTCCCGTTGTGCTGTCGTTCGTCTTCATCATTTTCCCGGTGTTCGCCGTGATCATCGGCGCCTGGTACGAAGGGGTTGCCATCTCTCGCGAGTTGATTGGCTTCACCGTGCTCCTATTGGCTGGATTTGCCATCACCAAGCTTCCCATCGAGAAGCTGCTCGGCAGGAGGTGACATGAATACGAACGTGTTGACCGAGCATGCATTGAGCGTGATCTACAGACACGCCTGCAGGACCTATCCAAGGGAATGCTGCGGATTCGTTCTCGCCGATGCAAAAGTGAAAGAGGGTACGAACATCCAGGATGAACTGCACATGGCTGACCCCCGGAGGTACCCACGCACGGCCGCCAACGGGTACACGTTTTCCGTGACGGATACCGTATTCCTCAACAGCAGCTTCAAGACGTGCAGCCCGGTATCCGTCATCTACCACTCCCACCCGGACGTCGGTGCCTACTTCAGCCGGGAGGATATCGACAAGGCATTGTATGCCGGGGAGCCAATGCTGCCGGTCGACTACCTGGTTGTTGATGTGGCCGCCGGCAACGTTCGCGGCGCAAAACTGTTTGCCTGGCGCAACGGACGCTTTGAATGCACACGAGAGTTCGGGCCATCGAGCCAGGACGAGTAGACATCTGGCAAGGAGCTGAAAAGTGAAGACGGTAATTTTTCCGGAAGTACTGGTACGGGCCGCCCAACTGGAAGGCGGGCGCCTGGAGGGAGCGGGCTTGACGGTTGGCGAGCTGCTGGCAGGCCTTGCCAGGAAGCATCCTTCATTACTCGGGCACCTGTATTACGAAAACGGTCAATTGAAAGAACACTTCCTGCTGACCCACAAAGGTTCGCTAGTCAATCTGGATGGCGAGCTTTCCGATGGAGATGAAGTCGAAGTCATGCTCGCGACATCTGGCGGTTCTGGCGTTGAAGCGTTGAGCGACGAAGAAGTTCAACGCTACGTTCGCCACATCACGTTGCCAGGCGTTGGCAGGGAAGGCCAGCAGCGCCTGAAGCAGGCCAGGGTGCTGATAATCGGAACGGGCGGCCTGGGTTCGCCCGCTTGCCTTTATCTGGCCGCAGCAGGAGTGGGCACCATCGGGCTGGTTGACTTTGACGTGGTGGAGTCGAGCAATCTCCAGCGCCAGGTCGTCCATGGCTATAGCACGCTCGGTATGCCGAAGGTTGAGTCCGCCCAGCGCCGGATGCAGGACCTGAACCCCTACATTGAAGTCGTAACCCACCGTTACGCCATCGACGCGGACAATGCGCAGTCACTGATTCAGAGCTATGACCTGGTATTGGATGGCACCGACAACTTCGCCACACGTTACTTGGTCAACGCGGTTTGCGCCAAGCTCGGAAAACCACTCGTCTTTGGCGCGATCTATCGGTTCGAAGGTCAGGTCAGCGTCTTCAATCTGGAGGGAGGCCCCTGCTACCAATGTCTCTTCCCGAACAATCCCCCGCCTGAGATGGCTCCAAGCTGTAACGCAGGGGGAGTTATTGGTGTGCTGCCTGGAGTGATTGGCCTGCTGCAGGCAACCGAGGCGGTGAAGGCCCTCGTCGGCCTGGGCAAGTCCCTATCAGGCAGACTTCTTCGATTCGACGCGCTGCTCATGCACTTCAATGAAGTGAAGTTCAATCGGCGCGACGATTGTCCGGCCTGCGGCAAAACCGCTGCAGAGAATCCCCACCACTGGAGGGAGGGATTGCTCTGCCAGGCAAGCGCGGCACCGTCGCAACGACTCGACGACGATCGCTATATCGATCCCAGCTGCCTGTTGCAGTTGATGAAATCCAACAGCGAAAACTATGCCCTTCTGGATGTACGCGACGCGGGCGAGCTCGAAGTGTGCCAGTTGCCGGGGATCGTCCACGTTCCCTTGAACGAACTCGCCAGCCATTTCGCCAATCTCGACTTCAGTAAGCGCTACATCCTCGTGTGCTACGCCGGCACTCGTGCCGAACGCGCGGCCATACAGCTCATGGGGGCAGGGTTCTCCAACGTCCAAGTGCTCGATGGCGGCATGAAGCGATGGGCGAAAGAGATAGAGCAGCACATGCCGATGTACTGAACCATAGGCAGGGAAAGCATGATCTACGATTCGCTACTCGATTTAATTGGCGGGACGCCGGTGATACGGCTGAGCAAATTGTCTGCTCGCCTGGGGGTGAGCGTATTCACCAAGCTGGAATCCTTCAATCCAGGAGGAAGTCATAAGGCGCGTATCGCGCTCTGGATGATTCTGGATGCCGAACGCAAAGGAATCCTGGTGCGCGGGAAAGGGCAGACCATTCTCGAGCCGAGCGGGGGAAATACGGGGATTGGACTGGCAATGGCGGGGAACATCCTGGGGTACCGCGTGACCCTGGTGGTTCCCGACAACTACAGCCCTGACAAGAGACAATTGCTCGAGCTGTATGGCGCTCACGTCGTGCTGTCGGATAGCAGAAAAGGGAACAACTCGCATGGCGAGCTGGCAATCCAGATACTGCTGGAACATCCGGAGTTCGTCATGCTCAACCAGCAGCGCAATCCAGCTAACCCGCAAGCCCATCGCGAAGCTACAGCCCTGGAAATCCTGAGGGACTTTGCAGGCCAGCCACCCCCGGACTTCTTCTTCGCTGGCATTGGAACTGGTGGACATATCACGGGTGTTGGAGAGGTGCTGAGGAACCACTGGCCGGATATGGCCATCTATGGCGTGCAGCCAGAGCAGTGCGACTTGCTCGACGATAGGCACGCACCGCATGAGATTCAGGGACTTTCCATTGGTATCGTGCCGGAAGTCTGCAACCTCGGCATTGTTACTGGCATGGTCGGGGTGTCGAAATCTGCCTGCTTATCGATGATCCGGGAAGTCCTGCAAAACGACTCTGTGAGCATGGGGTTGTCCTCCGCAGCCAACCTGGTCGCGGTGCTGAACATGGCATCTGCCATGCCGTCAGGCGCTCGTGTACTGACGATGATCTACGATGGCGTCGAGTCATACATGGACGCTTTTCGATGAAGTTGTAGAGCAGAGCACGGCGATAACGCTTGCATGGTCGAAATGAGGTCGCATGCGATGGACAAACTGGTAGGTAATCTGATGCGCGCGGCATTGATGGAGTGCTGCTCACCCCAACTGGTGGAGCGGATAGTCGCTCATTCGATGTTCGAAGAAGCCAGACGTTGGTGCGAGGAAGACCTGCAGGCATTCGCCAGCAAGGATCCAGCCGCACAGGGACGGACATCCGACATTGCGTTTGGCTACAGCTCGTTCAAGGCAGTGCTGCACTACCGGCTTTCCCACATGCTGTGTCTGCGAAGCACATCTGAAGGCGATCCTGAGAGAGCGTTGGAGGCTACCGCGCTCCTGGTCTCCTCTCGTGGAAAGCTCCTGTCGGGCGCGGAAATCCACCCAAGATGCAAGATTGGCAGTCGATTCATCCTGGACCATGGGCATGGCACGGTCATTGGCGAGACAGCGGTAATCGGTGATGACTGTTACATCCTCGGAGGTGTGGTATTGGGGGCAACTGGCATATCGGCTAATCCCGCCGGTAAGCGTCACCCCACCATAGGGAGCCGCGTCCAAATCGGGGCCTTCACGCGTGTACTGGGTGACATCGCTATCGGCGACGATGTGTTTGTCGGTCCGCATTGTGTCATCAAGGACGACATCCCTGTCGGTTCAGTCGTAACCCTGCGTTCTGAACTACAGGTCATCCGAGGCCCCCACATAGTTCAGCAACTACAGCCGGCAGCCACGCAGACCCAAATTCAACCAATGGAGGCATCATGACGCAGACCGCCTCCCTTTTTCTCCAGGACTCCTACCGGGAAGAGTGTTTGGCGAGAATCACCGATGTCGTTGAAGATGGCCTGCTGCTCGACCAGACCGTTTTCTATCCCCAGGGGGGTGGCCAGGCTGGAGACAGTGGTTGGCTGACGCTGGCTGATGGCACGCGGCTCCGGATCGCCGATACACGCAAGGGGACAGAAGCAGGTGCTGGCAGGGATGCCATCCTGCATATCCCAGCTGAAGGCCAGGCAACCGTTCTCCGAGCAATGAAGCCTGGCGAGGTGGTTCTTGCGCAGATCGATTGGGTGCGTCGTTACCGGCACATGCGACTGCATACCGCAGCGCACATGCTCTGTGCTGTCCTGCCCTATCCGGTCAATGGGTGCAGCATCACTGATGAGCATGCGCGCCTGGACTTCGTGACGAGTGAACCGCTGTCCCGCGAGGCCATTGATAGCGCCTTGGCGGCAATGGTCGAGGCAGCACATCCGGTTTCGATCGACACCATGAGCGACGATGCACTGCGGGCTAGGCCAGATCTGGTGCGCACCATGAGTGTCCAACCTCCGATGGGCGCCGGGCAGGTTCGGTTGGTGAGTATTAAAGACACCGACCTGCAGCCTTGCGGTGGAACCCATGTGGCGAATACCGAAGAAGTTGGGGTGGTGCGCGTTTCCAAGATGGAGAAGAAATCAGCGCGCACCCGTAGGGTGGTACTGGTACTGGGTTGAGCGACTACCGTCGACATGGCCGTCGGTTTCCCATTCTACGCCACAGGTCACCCTCGCCACGCCCGGCAGCTCCATGCAATGCCAGAGGGCCTCAGGCCGGCAACAACGGCCGACAGGCTTCGACGAAGCGCCGGCAGGCACCCGCACATTCGCGCTCCAGCGGCTCGTCGCCATCGCAACGCTCCGCGCATGCCAGGGCATAGCGCGCCGCCAGCTCGCAGGCGGCCGGCGCCCATGGGCTGCGGCGCTCCAGCAGCAGAGCGGCGAGGCGGCAGAGGTCGGCGCAGTCGCCGGCGTGCTGGCGTTGTTCCCTGCTGGACTCGGTGCAGAGCGCCAGGTAGCGCTCGCACGCGCGGATGCAGTCCTGGGACGCGAGCCGGCAGCGCTCTTCCGGCGCCTGGGCGGCGGCACCGCCGAGCAGGGCGTCGGCGTCGGTTTCCAGCAGGGAGCCGGGGTCTTCGTTTCCGGGATCGTTGATGGCGCGGGTCATGGCGGCACCTCCTGGCGATTGCGCCCATGCGGGCCCTGTTCCTTGGGCCGGTCGACGATGCCGACAGTTCAGTCGATTTCGCCGTCGGCACCGCCGCTCGATTGCCTTGAACCCTCGCCCGCGGTGCCAGTCCTCACTGGTACGACCCCAGACACGACCAGGAGGCGAGAATGTCCAGCACGGTTGCCGATCAATTGCTCGAACGCTTGAGCCAGTGGGGGGTGAAGCGCGTCTTCGGCTACCCCGGCGATGGCATCAACGGGATCATGGGCGCCATGGGCCGGCGCGCCGAGGCATTCGACTATATCCGCGTGCGCCACGAGGAGATGGCGGCCTTCATGGCCGGCGCCCACGCCAAGTTCACCGGAGAGGTCGGGGTGTGCCTGGCCACCTCGGGGCCGGGCGCGATCCACCTGCTGAACGGGCTCTACGACGCGCGCATGGATCATCAGCCGGTGCTGGCCATCGTCGGCCAGCAGGCGGCTACCGCGTTGGGCAGCGACTACCAGCAGGAAGTCGATCTGCAGAGCTTGTTCAAGGACGTTTCCGCCTATGTCGAGACCGTGGTCAGCCCGGCACAACTGCTCCATGTGCTGGACCGAGCCCTGCGCGTGGCGGTCGGCGAGCGGCAGGTGGTGACGGTGATCGTGCCCAACGACGTGCAACAGATGGCGGCCCCGAAGCGCCAGCCCCACGAGCACGGCCACGTGATGTCGGCGGTGGGCTTCGTCCAGCCGCGACCCTACGCGCGCGACGCCGACCTGGAGGCCGCCGCGGCGATCCTCAATCGCGGCCGGCGCGTGGCGATCCTCGCCGGTGCCGGGGCCCTGGGCGCGCACCGGCAACTGGAAGCGGTCGCCGAGCGCCTGGCCGCCGGAGTGGCCAAGGCGCTCCTGGGCAAGGCGGCGGTTTCCGACGACCTGCCGTACGTGACCGGCTCCATCGGCCTGCTCGGCACCCGCGCCAGCAGCATGCTGATGTCGCATTGCGACACCCTGCTGATCGTCGGCAGCACTTTCCCCTACAGCGAGTTCCTACCCAAGGCCGGCCAGGCGCGGGCGGTGCAGATCGACCTGTATCCGCGCAACATCGGTATCCGCTATCCGATCGACCAGGCCTTGCTCGGCGATGCAGGGGAAACCCTGGAGCGCCTGCTGCCGCTGCTCGAGCAGAAAAAGCACGGTGCCTGGCGCCGCCGGGTCGAGCGGGCGGTGACGGCCAGTCGCGAGGAAGCCCGGCGCCAGGCCGAAGAGCCAGCCGACCCGATCAACCCGCAGCGGGTATTCCGTTCCTTGTCGGAGCAACTGCCGGACGATGCGATTCTCTGCGGCGACAGCGGCTCGCATACCAACTGGTACGCCCGCGACATCCGCATGCGCCCGGGCATGCTCGGCTCGCTGTCGGGCAAGCTGGCGACCATGGGCAGCGGCGTGCCCTACGCCATCGCCGCCAAGCTCGCCTATCCGCAGCGGCCGGTGGTGGCGATGGTCGGCGACGGCGCCATGCAGATGAACGGCAACGCCGAACTGGTCACCGTGCAGCAGTACTGGCAGCGCTGGGACTCGCCGACCTTCATCGTGCTGGTGCTGAACAACGGCGATCTCAACCAGGTGACCTGGGAGCAGCGTGCCCTGGCCGGCGACCCGGAGTTCAGCCCGGCGCAGGAAGTGATCGATTTCCCCTACGCGCGTTATGCGGACATGCTCGGCTTCAAGGGCATCCGCGTGGATCGCCCGGAGGACATCGACGCCGCCTGGGCCGAGGCCTTCGCCGCCGACCGCCCGGTGCTGCTGGAGGTGGTCACCGACCCGAACGTGCCGCCGCTGCCGCCGCACATCAGTTTCGAGCAGGCCAAGCACCTGCTTGGCGCCATGCTGCAGGACGATCCCAAGCGCTGGGGGGTGATTCGCCAGAGCGCCCGGCAGGTCCTCGCGCGGCACTGAGCAAGGCGGTCGCGGCGCTCAGTCGGCGCGGCCGCTACGCAACTGGTCGGCCAGTTCGCGGTGGTGGTAGAAGCGCGCCAGCCATTCGTCGGCGAAGCGGCGCAGGTCAGGATCGGCGGAGTCCCGGGCGATTCCCTCGAAGCGTGCAACCAGACGGTCCTGCTGGCGAATCTGCGCGTCGAGGAAACCGCGCTCGTCGAAGCCGCCGGGAGCCGCGGCCTGCCGTTCGGTCTGGCGCTGCGAGGGCAGCGCCAAGGCCTTTTCCCCGGCCAGGGCGCGTAACTGGTGGTCGAACTCCTGCTGTTCGGTGAGTACGCGCTTGGCATAGAGCTGCACCGCCTTGTTTTCGGATCGGCGCATGGCTTGCTCGGCTGCCTCCACCTGGGCCTGGCTGTCGGCCAGGCTGTCGGCGAGCAGGGCGCGGGTATCAGCGGGTTCGGCCTGGACGGCCAGGGGCAACAGCAGGGCGGCGATCAGTGACAGGCGACTGGGCATGGCGAACCTCCGGACGGGACGAGTGTGCGGTGGACGCTCGCCATACGGCGCCGTTCAAAAAAACCGCCTATGCGTCCCAGGCCGCCAGCAGGCGTCGATGCTCGCGGTGCGCCGCCTCCTGCACCGTCGGCAGCAGCCGCACCCGCTGGCCTGGCAGGCATTGCGCCAGGCGCGCCAGCGCCAGCGGGGCGAGGGCGCCGAGACGGGGGTAGCCGCCGATGGTCTGGCGGTCGTTGAGCAGGACGATCGGCTGACCGTCCGGCGGCACCTGCACCGCGCCGAGGGCGATGCCTTCGGAAATCATCGACTGCTGCCGGCATTCCAGGCGCGGGCCGAGCAGACGTACGCCCATGCGGTCGGCGCGTGTATCCACCTGCCAGTCGCCGTTGAACGCATCGAACAGGCTCATGGCCGGGAAGTCGCCGATCTGCGCGCCGAGGATCAGCTCCAGGCGCGCTTCGCCGGTGCAGTCCATGATCCGTTCGCTGGGCAGGGGCAGCGCGCGCGGTCGCGCGCCATCGGCCAGCCAGCCGAGGCTGTCGCCTGCGGCCAGGGCCTTGCCGTCGGCGCGGGGGCCGCCCAGGCCTTCGCGGGCCACCGTGGCCAGGCTGCCCAACTGGCGCTCGCCGGCGAAGCCGCCGGGCGCCGCCAGGTAGGCGCGGGCGCCCTGGCGCGGGTGGGCGAAGGCCAGGCGCTGGCCGCCGCGCACGGCGAACGCGCCCCAGGCCGGTAGCGGCTGGCCATCGAGGGTCGCGCCGAGATCGCCGCCGGCCAGGGCCAGCCAGCCGTCGGCGTGGCATTCGGCGACGAAACCGCCGAGGGCGATCTCGATCACCGCGGCGTCCAGGGGATTGCCCAGCAGCCAGTTGGCCCAGCCCATGGACAGCCAGTCGAGGGCGCCGCCCTGGGTCACGCCGAGATGGCGGCAGCCGAAGCGGCCGCGATCCTGCAACTGGACCAGCGGGGTGCTCTGGCACACCCGCAGGCCGCCGTGGATGGAGTCGTTCATGCCTGGACCTCCAGGGGCGTGTCGTCGCCGCCGAGACGGACGAATTCGGCGTGTCCGATGGGTTCGAAACGCACCCGGTCGCCGGCGCGCAGCAGGCTGTAGCCGTCCAGGGTGAGGTCGAACAGGCGCACCGGGCAGCGCCCGAGCAGGTTCCAGCCGCCTGGCGAGGCCTGCGGATAGACCGCCGTCTGGCGCTCGGCGATGCCGACGCTGCCGGCGGCGATGCGTTGCCGGGGAGTCGCCAGGCGTGGCGCCGCCAGGGCTTCCTCGACCAGCCCCATGAAGGCGAAGCCGGGGCTGAAACCGAGGGCGAAGACCCGGTACTCGCGCTGGCTGTGGCGGCGGATCAGCTCGGCGACGCCGAGCTGCTTGCGCCGCGCCAGGGGGGCCAGGTCGGGGCCGACCCGCGGGTCGTACCAGGTCGGCAGGACGTGCAGGCGGCCGCCGTCCTGGCGTCTCGGGTGCAAGTCGGACAGCGCCGCGGCGATCCGCGCGCGGGCTTCGCCGGGGTCGAGCTGGAGCAGGTCGTATTGCAGGAGCAGGGTGGTGTAGGACGGCACCAGGTCGAGCAGGGCGGCGCCGAACGCCGCCCGCAGGTTTTCCTCCGCCGCCAGCAGCCAGGGCATGTTGGCTTCGTCGATGCGCTCGAACAGGCGCAGGACGAAGCTGTCGATGGCGGCCACCTCGATGCGCGGTTGCGGTTGGCTCATGCCGCCTCCAGAGCGTCGCGGATGCGCCGCACCGCGGCCAGCGAGGCGGGGTTGTCGCCGTGTACGCAGAGGGTCTGCGCCTCCAGCGCCAGGGCGCTGCCGTCGCTGGCTCGCAGCGCCGCGCCACGGGCCAGCAGGAGGGCCTGGGCGAGCACCGTCTCGGCGTCGTGGTGTACCGCGCCGGGCTGGCTGCGCGAGACCAGGTAGCCGGCGCCGTCGTAGGCGCGGTCGGCGAACGCCTCGAACCACAGCTCGATGCCGTGGGCCTCGCCCAGCGCGCGCGCCGCGGTGTTGTCGCGGGTGCTCATCAGCATCAGCGGCAGGGTGCGGTCGTAGGCCGCCAGTGCGCGCAGCACGGCGGCGAGGATCGCCGGGTCGCGCATCATGTCCTGGTACAGCGCGCCATGCGGCTTGACGTAGCGTACCCGCGTGCCCTGGGCGCGGCAGAGTCCGTCGAGGGCGCCGATCTGGTAGAGCAGCAGGTCTTCCACTTCCTGCGCCGAGCAGGCCAGCGAGCGCCGGCCGAAGCCGACCAGGTCGGGGTAGCCGGGGTGCGCGCCGATGCGCACGCCATGCTCCACCGCCAGGGCCACGGTGCGGCGCATGGTGCCGGGATCGCCGGCGTGGAAGCCGCAGGCGATGTTGGCGCAATCGATCAGCGGCATCACCTCGGCGTCCAGGCCCATGCGCCAAGCACCGAAGCTCTCGCCGATATCGCAGTTCAACAACAGGTTGTTCATGCAGGTTCCTTCAGGTCATTGCTCGCCGGACCTCACCACAGCGCCAGGCTGTAGCTGAGGATCAGGCGATTTTCGTCGAGGTCGTTGGCGAAATTCGAACGCACCGTGGCGTTGCGCCATTTCACCCCGAGGTTCTTCAGCGGCCCGCTCTGCACCACGTAGCCGAGGTCGGTGTTGCGTTCCCATTCCTTGCCGTCGTTGGCCGCGCCGCGGGCGACGTTGTCGCCGGAGACGTAGCGGCTCATGAAGCTCAGGCCGGGCAGGCCGAGCGCGCCGAAATCGTAGTCGTAGCGCAGTTGCCAGGAACGCTCGTCGACGTTGCCGAAGTCGCCGATCTGGATGAAGTTGACCAGGTACGGGTCGCTGCCGGCGATGTAGGGATAGGGATCGTCGCCACTGATCCGCTGGTAGCCGGCGGCCACCGCGTGGGCGCCCAGGCGCAGGCTGAAGAGGGCGCCGAAGGCGCGGTTGTCCAGTTCGCGGAAGCCGCCGTCCTCGCTGGCCCGGGCGAAGCGCAGGTCGCTCTTGAGCGAACGCTGTCCGCCGAGGTCGAGGGTGTGTACCAGGCCGGCGAAGGTCTGCCGGTAGATGTCCCTGAGCCGACCCTGGTGCAGGCTGGCGGTCAGCGCCGGGGTCAGGCGATAGTCGCCGCCGGCGAAGTCGAAGGCATCGCTGCGCCCGCCGATGCGGTTGGCGCTGAACACCTGGTAGTCGCTGGAGCTGTTCAGCTTGTTGCGGTCCAGGTGCGCGCCGCGCAGGGTCAGGCCGTCGATCTCCTGCACGTCGAGCAGCGCGCCGTGGAACAGTTCCGGCAGCAGGCGTGTGTCGTTGGCCGAGACCAGCGGGCTCTTGAAGTGCAGCGTGCCGACCTTGAGCAGGCTGTTGGAGACCCGCGCCTTGGCGGTCAGGCCGAGCTTGGCGTAGTCATCCTGGGAGCCGCCGGCGGAGCCGTCGGCCGGCAGCAGCCCGGTTCCTCCGCTGCCGCCGCCGGAGTCGAGCTTGAAGCCGAGCAGGCCGATGGCGTCGACGCCGAAGCCGACGGTGCCTTCGCTGAAGCCGGACTCCAGGCGCAGGAGGAAGCCCTGCGCCCATTCGTCGGCGTTGTCGCGCGCGCCGCTCTGGCGGAAGTCGCGGTTGAAGTAGAAGTTGCGCAGTTCGAGGCTGGCGTGGCTGTCCTCGACCAGGTCGGCCTGGGCGAGCAGCGGCCAGCCCAGCCCGCTGCCGGCGAGCAGCGCGGCAGCCAGGCGGGGAGTGGGATGCATGCTGGGATTTCCTCGGTCGACGGCTCAGAGTTCCAGTTGCTTGCCGCGGGTTTCCGGCAGGCTGAGGGCGGCGAGGATCACCACGCCGTAGGAGACCGCGGCGAAGGCGCCGATCCCCAGGCCCAGCGAGAGCTTCTGGCCGAGCATGCCGATCAGCATCGGGAACAGCGCGGCGATGGCGCGCCCGGCGTTGTAGCAGAAGCCCTGGCCGGAGCCGCGGATGCGGGTTGGGAACAGTTCGGTGAGGAACGAGCCCATGCCGCTGAAGATGCCCGAGGCGAAGAAGCCGAGCGGGAAGCCGAGCCAGAGCATGGCGCCGTTGCTCACCGGCAACTGGGTATAGAGCAGGACCACGGTGAAGGAGCCGACGGCGAACAGGACGAAGTTCTTCTTGCGCCCGATCAGGTCGGTGAGGAAGGCACTGACCACGTAGCCGACGTAGGAGCCGAGGATCACCATCGCCAGGTAGCCGCTGGTGCCGAGCACGGTCAGCCCGCGTTCGGTCTTGAGGAAGGTCGGCAGCCAGGCGGTGATGGCGTAGTAGCCGCCGAGCGCGCCGGTGGTCAGCAGCGAGGCGCGCAGGGTGATGCTGAGCATCCCGGGGGCGAAGATCTCGTAGAAGCTGACCTTGTCGGCGCCCTGGTTGCGTTGCCTGGCCTCGCGGTAGATCGCCGGTTCCTTGACCAGCCGGCGTACCACCAGGACGAACAGCGCCGGCAACAGGCCGAGCATGAACAGCGCGCGCCAGGCCTCTTCCGGTGGCAGCAGGCTGAACATCAGCGAGTAGAGGATGGCGGTGAGGCCCCAGCCGATGGCCCAGCCGGACTGCACCAGGCCGACCGCCTTGCCGCGGTCGCGGGCCTTGATCACTTCGCCGATGAGTACCGCGCCGGCGGTCCATTCGCCACCGAAGCCGAAGCCCATCAGGGTCCGTGCGACCAGCAACTGCTCGTAGTTCTGCGCGAGGCCGCAGAGGAAGGTGAAGAAGGCGAACCAGAGCACCGTCAGTTGCAGGGTCAGCACCCGGCCGATGCGGTCGGAGAGGATCCCGGCGATCCAGCCGCCGGCGGCGGAGGCGAGCAGGGTCATGGTGTGGATGAAGCCGGCTTCGCCGGTGCCGATCCCCCACAGGGCGATCAGGGTAGGGATCACGAAGCTGAGCATCTGGGTGTCCATGCCGTCCAGGCCGTAGCCGATCTTGCAGCTCCAGAAGGCCCGGCGTTCCTGCTTGTCGAGGGCGCGATACCAGCCGAAATGACCGTCCCGGGAAGCGTCCGGGCCGGCGTCGAGGGTCATGTGTTTTTCCATGGGGGCACCGATCGTCGTTATTGGTGTTATGAAGATTCGGTGGGCGCCGTCGCACCCGGTGGTCGCATTCTTCGAGGCTGGCCAGCGAGCGTCCAACTAATTTATGCGGCCGCCGGGGATAAGAAATTTCGATGGCGGAGCAGGCCGTCATGCGTCGATCATGTGCCGCCGGAAGGTGGGCGCTGGCATGGAAGCTGCTCGCTCCCGCCACCTTGTGTCCCTTGCCCGTCGGTACCCGCCACATGAACCTGAAATTCCTCGAGACCTTCGTCTGGGTCGCGCGCCTGAAGAGCTTCCGCCTCACCGCGGAGAAGCTGTTCAGCACCCAGGCTTCCATTTCCAGCCGGATCGCCGTGCTGGAGGACGAACTCGGCGTGAAACTGTTCGTCCGCGACTCGCGTGGCGTGACCCTGACCCCGGAAGGCGACAAGGTACTGGCCTACGCCGAGCGGATGATGGACACCATGCACGCGCTGAAGCAGTCGCTCGACACCGGCGCCAGCACCCAGGGACGGATCCGCATCGGCGCCATGGACACGGTCATCCACACCTGGCTGAGCCCGTTGGTGGCCAGGGTCACGGAAACCTTCCCGGCGGTGGAGATCGAGCTGATGGCGGACACCGCGCGCAACCTCTCCGAGCAGTTGCAGAAGGGCTACCTGGACCTGATCTTCCAGACCGACTCGCTGCGCCACGAGTCGGTGCTGAACCTCGAACTGGGCAGCTATCCGCTGCGCTGGATCGTTTCCACCGGCTCGATCTACCACCGCGACTACGCCTCGCTGGCGGACCTGGCGCGGGAGCGGGTGGTGACCTTCTCCAAGCACTCGCGGCCGCACCAGGACGTGCTCGGCCTGCTGCACGCCAACGGCGTCGCGGCGCCGCGCCTGAACTGCGTGAACTCGGTGGCGGCGATGACCCGCCTGCTGCGCGACGGCTTCGGCGTCGGCGCTTTGCCGCCGGCGCTGGTCAGCCAGGAACTGGAACGCGGCGAACTGACCCTGCTGCGCCTCGGCCCGCCGCCGCCGAACCTGCCGGTGGTGGTGTCCTGGCGCGGCGGCACCGGCCTGGAACTGGTGGACGAAGTGGTGGAGCTGAGCAAGGCGGTGCTGGCCGACTACGCGGTCAACGTTGGCCCGGAGTGCATGCTCCTGGCGCCGCTGAAGAAAGGAGTGGGGCGGCTGCGTTCGCGCTGATTCGGATTTTCCGATCGCCCCTGGCGGAAAAATCTCGTTGGACGCTGACCGCCGTCCGCTTCTACAAACCTGCCAACAACGACGTCCGCCAGCGCACGGAGCCGCCATGCCCGAACCGACCTTCCACGAACTCGCGCAACTGCCGCCGCCGGTCCTGCGCCAACTGATCCGCCGCGGCGACTACACCGGCCATACCAGCGGCCTCGGCCAGCGCCACTTGCAGGCCAACCTGGTGATCCTGCAGAAATCCTGGGCCGACGAGTTCCTTCGCTTCTGTGCCCTGAACCCCCGGGCCTGCCCGCTGCTCGACGTCAGCGAACCCGGCTCGCCGCACTTCGCCAGGCTCGGCGCGGATATCGACGTGCGCAGCGACCTGCCGCGCTACAGGGTGCATCGACGCGGTCAGGAGCCCGTCGAGGTGAGCGACATCGGCACCTTCTGGGAGGCGGATTTCGTCGCCTTCGCCATCGGCTGCTCGTTCTCCTTCGAACAGGCGTTGCTCGACGCCGGCATCGGCCTGCGCCACCTCGAGCTGGGGCGCAACGTGGCGATGTACCGCAGCTCCATCGCTACCCGGCCGAGCGGTCGCCTGGCCGGGCCCACGGTGGTATCGATGCGGCCGTTGAAGGCCGCCGAGGCGATCCGGGCGATCCAGGTCACCAGCCGCTTCCCTATGACCCATGGCGCACCGCTGCACCTGGGCGATCCGGCGCTGATCGGCATCCGCGACCTGGCGCGGCCCGACTACGGCGACCCGGTGCCGCTCGCGGCGGACGAGATCCCGCTGTTCTGGGCCTGCGGGGTCACGCCCCAGGCGGTGCTCGCCGAGGTTCAGCCGGAGCTGTACATCAGTCACGCGCCGGGGCACATGCTGGTCAGCGACCGACTCTACGACGAGCTCTGAGGGGCGTCGTCCTTCGCCGGACCGGGGATGATCGCCAGGTGGCGCAGGGCATCCGGCTCCAGGCTGTAGCTCTTGCCGCTCGGCGCTTCGATGAGCCGGCCGAGGGCGTAGAGGGTGAAGTAGCGCACCGTTTCGGCGCAACCGAGGATGTCTTCGAGGTAGCGCCGATGCGGATAGCCCTGCAAGGTTTCCGGGGCGACGTAGAGGAATACCGGCTTGCCGTCGATGCGGTCGCGGAACTTGAAGCGGAAGCCTTGCGGCCGGCTCGGCGCACCGTAGCGCCGGACCAGGTCGGCGCCGCCGTAGAATACCTTGCCGGCGCTGCCCGGGGCGGCATAGCCGATGTGCTGGAAATAGGCGCGCAGCGGTATCCGGCCGAGGCCGCTGATGCGGATGTCCAGTTGCTTGAACTCTTCCGCCGGCAGCTCGGCGCGGGCCTGGCGGAAGGTGTCGACGAGCAGTTCGAAATCGCGGGTGCGCCGTGGCCGTTGCGTTCTCTGCCGAGGCGCGGCGGGAGCGTCGGTGCGCACTGCGGCGGAGGCCGGCGGCTGTCCCTCGGCGTCCGGGTCCGCTTGCGGCGGCGCGGCCTCCTCGGCAATGGCCGGGTCGAACTCCTCGAAGTAGGCATCCAGCTTGTCGCGGATGCGCCGCTGGCCGGCATCCTCGGCGGACTCGCCCGGGCGCAGAGCGTCCTCGTCCTCCTCGACGAACCATTCGCAATCCGACAGATGGGTGGAGTGCGGGAACTTGCTGAAGTGCGCGGCCTTGCGGGTGTCCTGCGGCAGCTTGTCGTAGTTGCTCGCCGATACCTTGATCCCCTGTGCCCGGCACCCTTCGCTGGAGCAGAGGAAATCGAAGCGTTTGCGCGGCTCGGCCTGGGAGAAGTATTCGCGGCGGGCGCTGGCGATGGAGATCACCCGATCCAGTTGCACGCAGTAGGCCAGTGCTATCCGTTTGAACGCCATGTTCCCAATCCTTCCGCCGGTTCGAGCGGGCCATTATGGCGCCTGGCGATGGGTAGGCAAGCCGACGGCCTTCCGCACCTGCCGAAGCCGGGCACATGGCCTTGCTCGAATTCAAGCGCAAGAACCGGAGTTCTTGCGCTTGAACGGCGAATTAGTCTGCGGGCATCATCCGCTCCCACAGGGGAAACGCCATGAGCCAGCAGCCCGATCCTTGCAACGCCTACCACACCGACGAACAGCGCTGGGCCGCCGTGCTGGCGCGCGACGCGGCGGCGGACGGGGCGTTCGTCTATGCGGTGAAGACCACCGGGGTCTATTGCCGCCCGAGTTCCTCGGCGCGTCGGCCCAGGCGCGAGAACGTCGAGTTCTTCGCCACTGCCGAGGCCGCCGAGGCCGCCGGCTATCGGCCCAGCCGGCGCGCCGCCGGCGACCGCAGCCTGGCGGCGGAGCAGCGCGCCGAGCGGGTGGCGCAGGCCTGCCGGATGATCGAGACGGCGGAGACGCCGCCGGCACTGGAGGCGCTGGCCGCCCGACTGGGCATGAGTCCGTTCCACTTCCATCGTCTGTTCAAGGCCGAAACCGGCCTGACGCCCAAGGCCTACGCCTCGGCCTATCGTGCCCGGCGCCTGCGCGAGCGCCTGGGCCAGGCGTCCGCCTCGGTGACCGAGGCGATCTACGACTCCGGTTTCAACTCCAACAGCCGCTTCTACGAGTCCTCGTCGCAACGCCTCGGCATGCGCCCGCGCGATTACCGCGATGGCGGCGCCGGCGCGGCGATCCGTTTCGCCATCGGCCAATGCTCGCTGGGCGCGATCCTGGTGGCGCAGAGCCAGCGCGGCATCTGCGCGATCCTCCTCGGCGAGGAGCCGGAGCCATTGCTGCGCGAGTTGCAGGACCAGTTCCCGCGCGCCCAGCTACTCGGCGGCGACGCCGACTTCGAACGGCTGGTGGCGCAGGTGGTGGGCTTCGTCGAGTCGCCTCAACTGGGACTGGACCTGCCGCTGGACGTACGCGGTACGGCGTTCCAGGAACGGGTCTGGCAGGCACTGCGGGAAATACCGCCGGGCAGCACGGCGAGCTACGCGCAGATCGCCGAACGGATCGGCGCGCCGCGAGCGGTGCGCGCGGTGGCCCAGGCCTGCGCGGCGAACCGGATCGCGGTGGCGATTCCCTGCCACCGGGTGGTACGTCGCGACGGCGACATTTCCGGCTACCGCTGGGGCGTGGAGCGCAAGCGCGAACTGCTGCGCAGGGAAGAGCGGGATTGAACCCAAGGCCAGGCGATACGCGGCCCGGAATGCAAAAAGCCCACTCGATGGTGGGCTCTATGCAATGGGGCGCTGGTCCTTCAGCTGGTTCCAGTATCCATGTCAGCGGTGAAAATTTCGTGAAATGAAACGACAACCCTGACCGTTCGTCCTTTCCTCCGTCGTTTCATTCGTCGCTGCACGCACGCGCTTGCTTCAGGTAGTGCAACACCTGGCGCTCGCCGTGGGAGTCCAGGTACACCAGGGTGGCGCGCACCACCTGGCAGGTATCGCTGGGCGCCTCGTCGACGCTCAGCACCCTGGCCACGTCCAGCGGCATGCCGTAGACGTAGTCGGCAGTCGCCGCACCGGCGATGGCCGGCACCAGCAGTAGTGCGACGCAGCAGAGGTAGAGCTTGGCTCGGTTCATGGACGGTATCTCTCCATCCCCCCGCGAAGCGACGGCGCAAGGGCGCCGCCGACGCCATGGGTGGAACCCGCTTCGTCGGTCGCGACGGGTTCGCCACCTCCGTCCAGCAGTATAGAACGGCGGCCTCAGCCGCCGTCGAGGGAAAGGATGTAGCCCAGTTGCGGTGCCGAGCGCCCGGCCAGCAGGTCCTGGTAGACCTCCAGCACCTCGCTGCCGCCGACACCGCGGCGGACCTGGATCCAGCCGCCGACGAAGGCCGAGAACTCGCCCCAGACTTCCGCCAGGCGCGCCTGGAACGCCGCGCCGCCCCAATCCTTGAGGCGTTTTTCCGCCTGCGCCGGGGCGAAGAACAGCTTCGGCGTCGGACCCGGCAGCGCCTTCGGCAGGCCACCGCGCTGGTCCCAGTGGGCGGCGCCGACCAGGCAACTGTAGCGCAGGCGGTCGCCCAGGCGCTGGTGCAACTGGCCGAGCAGGGCGCCGTTGCCGGCGAAATCCACGCTCAGCGCGTCTCCGCTGGCGTCCAGTGCGTCCAGGCGGTCGTAGGCCAGGACCTCGTCATAGCAGCCCAGGCCTTCGACGAAGGCGCGGTTGCCCGCGGAGGTCAGGCCGACGATGCGGTAGTCCTGGCCGCGTTGCGCACGATTGCGCTGGAGGAGGAAGGCCAGGCCGATGGCGGTCTTGCTCGAGGCACTGCTCAGCAGCAGGTCGGTGGCGCCGAAGAAGGCATGCTCGGCGAGGAAGTCGTCGAGCAGGAACGAGGTGGTGAACAGCGGCCGCAGGAGCATCTGCAGGGCCTCGTCGGAGGCCCGGTAGAGCGGGTCGCTGCTGCAGCGCAGGTACTGGTTGTAGACCGACGGGAGGTTCCGGCGGTGCTCGCTGGCGTCGACGAAGCCGCTGCCGCGGACCTGCGCCGGCGCGACCAGCAGGTGGCTGGCCATCGGATAGTAGCCATAGAAGCGCTCGCCCGGTTCGACCCCCGGGCAGCGCGAGGCAAGCACCTCGGCGAAGCCCCAGACCGGGACGATGCCCAGCCCCTCGCCGGCCGGGAAGAACTCCCAGTAGCGCAGGGCATCGCCGAGGGCGGCATAGGTGACGTTGTTGGCGGTCAGGGCGAACTCGCCGACCGCCAGCAGCGCCTGGCCTTCCGCCAGCGCCTCCGTGGCGGGCAGGTTGCGCGTACGCAGGGCGGCGGTGGCGAGCTGGCGACGCTCGACCACGACTTCGGTGATGCGGGTCATGGCAGGTTCCTCCGCCTCAGGCCTTGCTCGCGGCCAGATAGGAGGCCAGGCGCCGGCCCATCTCCTCGCCGAGGGCCTGGAGGCCGCTCATGGGACGGACCATCACTTCGAAGTCGACGATCCGGCCGTCGTCGTCGAAGCGGATCATGTCGATGCCTTTCAGTTCGCGTTCGCCGACCCGGGCGCTGAATTCCAGCACCACGCTGCGGCCGTCGGCGCTGGCCAACTGGCGGTGATAGGCGAAATCCTCGAAGACCGTGAGCACGGTATTCAGGATCATCGAGACCACCGGTGCGCCGGCATACGGCTTGTGCGCCATCGGCGAGCGGAACACGGCGTCGGGGTGCAGCAGGCGCGGCAACCCGGAGAGGTCGCGGCGGGCGATCAGCCCGTGCCATTCGGCGAGGGTGGCGGCGGCGTTGGCTTCGAGCGGCAGGCTGGTCATACGGTGGCTCCTCTGGCGGGTGCTGGACTGTATCCCCGGGGCGGCCTGGGGCCGGTTGCGGGGCGGAGCCTCACCATAGGTTGCGGGAAAGGCCTCGCTCAATGATCGAAAGTGACGGAAGACTGATCCTCGCGCGCAACCTATGACTCAGCCCTGTTCGATCTGCACGATCTGCTCGCGCAGCCATTGCAGGCCGGGCGTCGCTTCCTGCTGGCGATGCCAGATCAGGTTGACCTGCACCGGGGCCATCTCGAAGGGGACGTCCGCCAGTTGCAAACCATGGCTGCCGGCGAAGCGCTCGGCCAGGCGGCGTGGCACGGTGCCGAGCAGCTCGGTGCTGGCGACGATGGCCGGGATGGTCAGGTAGTGAGGCACCAGCAATTGCACCTGGCGCTGTACCCTGGCCGAGCCGAGGACGATCTCCAGCGGACTGCCGCGCCCGACCCGCGGCAGGATCGAGACGTGCTGCGCGGCCTCGTAGGCCGCGCGGTCGAGGCCGCCGCGGAAGGCCGGATGGCCCTGCCGGCCGATCACCACCAGGCGTTCCTCGCCGACCGGCCGGTAGGCCAGCTCGGGCTCGTCGAAGTACAGGTAGTCGATCGCCAGGTCGAGTTCGCCGCTGGCCAGTTGCGCCGGGATCGAGGCGCCTTCGTCGGGACGTACCTCCAGCGTCACCCGCGGGGCCAGGGTCTTCAAGCGGGTCACCAGGCCCGGCAGCAGGCGCAACTGGGCATAGTCGTTCATCGTCAGGCGAAAGGTCCGCGCAGTGTGCGGATCGAAGGTTTCCTGGGAGCCAAGGCCGGCCTGCAGCAGATGCAGGGCCTGGCGCACCGGCACGTACAGGGCGAGGGCGGCGGCGGTGGGTTCCAGGCCCTTGGCGGTGCGCCGGAACAGCGGCTGGTCGAGCTGCTCGCGCAGGCGGGCGAGGGCGTTGCTCACCGCCGGCTGGCTGCGATGCAGGCGGATCGCCGCGCGCGACAGGTTGCGTTCGCGCATCAGGGCATCGAAGACCAGAAGCAGGTTGAGGTCGAGCTGCTGCAAGTTCAGCTTCATGAATAATCCTCATTCTATTTATCCATTACCCTGATAAGACTGGCATCGCTACACTCGAATGCAAGCCCTTCCGCCCCGGCGGATCGGCCCGGTTCGCGGCCCAGCCAATAACAATCACACGCGAGATGCCGACCATGTCCTTCGATCCCCAACCCTTTCGCCAGCAGTACCGCGCGGCCATCCGGCCCGGCTACAACCCCTGGCTGCACGCCGGCTTCGTCCTCGCCTACGGCGGCGCCTGGATCGTCTTCTTCCTCTCCCGACTCGAGCAGCCGAGCCTGCTGGAATGGCTGACGGTGCCGGCCGCGCTGGTGTTCTTCAACTGGGGCGAGTACCGCATCCACAAGTCCCTCGGCCACCACAAGCACCCGCTGGGGCGGATGTTCTACAAGCGCCATACCGGCGACCACCACAGCTTCTTCGTCGCCGGCCAGATGCGCTACGAACAGGCCCGCGACTGGCGGGTGATCCTGTTCCCGGCCTGGCTGGTGGTGGTCTTCAGCCTCGGCGCGCTGCTCGCCTGGAGCCTGCTCGGCCTGCTGAACGACAACCTCGCCGCGCTGTTCGCCGCGACCCTGCTGCTGGGCTACCTCAGCTACGAGATCTTCCACGCCTGCGAACACCTGCCGCCGGAGCATCCGCTCAGCCGTCTGCCGTGGATCCGCCACATGCGCCGCCTGCACGAACTGCATCACCGTCGCGAGCTGATGCAGACGCACAACTTCAACCTGGTCTTCCCGTTGATGGACTGGTGCTACGGTACCCTCCACTGGGAAGCGGAAACCGCCGAGGAGCACGCCATGACCCGCATGCAGCACCGAATCGAGATCGCCCGCGGGCCCGAGGCGACCCTCGCCTACGCCGCCAGCCCGGGGCTCTGGCCGGAATGGCATCCCTCGTCGTTGCGGGTCGACGGCGCCGCTGGCCCGCTGCCGGCCGGCGCGCGCTTCGAGGAGGACATTCACGCCGGCGGCCGCGCCGGGCACTTGTCCTGGACGGTGGTCGAGTACCAGCCGGGACACCTGTGGCGCGCCAACGCCCGTGGCGACCGGGGTCTGCACCTGCGCCTGAGCTACGAATGCCAGCCGAGCGCGGCCGGCACCCGCTTCGTGCGCACCCTGGAATACCGCTTCGACGGCTGGTCGATGCGCCTGGCCAACCTGTTCCTGCTGCGCCGTCGCATCGAACGCGAGTCGGAGGAGTCCATGCACCGCCTGCGTCGGGTCGCCGAGGCGCGGATAGCGGCGGCGGAAAGCGTATGATCGGGGTCCGCGGGGGCGGATCGCAGAAGGACACCGATGAACAAGTTTGCCGAAATGACCACCTTCGTCAGCGTGGTCGACGCCCATAGCTTCTCCGAGGCCGCCCGCCGCCTGGGCACCACCAAGTCGCAAGTCAGCCAGCGTATCCAGCAACTGGAGAGGCGCCTGGGCCGGGTGCTGCTGAACCGCACCCGGCCGCTGAGCCTCACCGACCCCGGTCGCACCTACTACGAACATGCCTGCCGCCTGCTACAGGAGCTGGAGCAGGCGGAAGCCTCGGTGCTCGACGCCGATGACGACCTGCGCGGCCAGTTGCGCCTCTCCGCGCCGCTGGCCTTCACTCCGCGCTACCTGGCGCCGCTGCTGGCGCGCTTCGCCGAGCGCCATCCGCAATTGCGGGTGGACGTGCAGGCCGACGATCGTTTCGTCAACCTCCAGGAACCGCGCTTCGACATGGCCCTGCGCATGGGCCGGCTGGACGACTCCTGCCTGGTGGCGCGGCCGATCACCGCCAACCGCCACCTGCTCTGCGCCAGTCCCGACTACCTGGCGCGGCATGGCGTGCCGCAGCATCCCGAGGAATTACAGGCGCACGACGGGCTGGTCTACTACAACCGCGAGCCCGGCGGCATGCTCTGTCTGCCGGTGGACGGTGAACCGGCCTCGTTCCGCATCCGGGTGAGGATGCGCACCGACTCCGGGCACCAGTTGCTCGAAGGTGCGCGCGCCGGGCTCGGCCTGGCGATCCTGCCGAGCTTCCTGGCCGCCGATGCCTTGCTGGCCGGCGAGCTGCTGCCGGTCCTGCCTGGCTACTCGCCGGACGGCGGGCAGGTTTCCGTGGTCTACCGCAAGACCCAACGGACGCCCCGGAAGATCCTCGTCCTCGGCCAGTTCCTCGAAGAGGAAATCGGCGATCCGGCACCCTGGGACCGCGCGCTCATCGAGCGTGGCCTGTTGCCGCCGGGCTGAGTTCGGAAAAACCGAACCAGCGGTTCGCCTTCCGCTGTCTGTCGCCGAGGGCGCGCCGGGCATAGCGTTGCTCCCGTCAATCGATCTGGATACGGGAGAACCCCATGCACCAACCCGAAAACCCGGCGCGCCGCACCTTGCTGGCGCAGACCGTCGCCGGCTCCGCCGCGCTCGCCCTGGGCTCGCTGCTCGGCGGCGCGCCCGGCGTGGCCAGCGCCACGGCGGAAACGCCCCGCAAGGCCTTCGATGGCGGCAGGATCGATGTGCTGATCGTCGGCGGCGGCTCCGCCGGCGCGGTCCTCGCCCGGCGCCTGAGCGAGCGCGGCGACCGCCGGGTACTGTTGCTGGAAGCCGGCCAGGCCTATCCGGCCTGGGACTACCCCAGGATCATCGCCAGCAGCGACAGCGTCGGCGGCGACCCCTCCAGCGACTGGGGCTACCAGTCCCAACCGGGGGCGATCGGGCACCCGATCCATGCGATCCGCGGCAAGGTCCTCGGCGGCAGCTCGGCGATCAACGGCGCGGTGGCGATCCGCGCGCGGCGCGAAGACTTCGCCCGCTGGAACCTGCCGGGCTGGTCCTACGACGACCTGCTGCCGGCGTTCCGCCGCCTGGAGACCCGCCAGGGCGGCGACCCGGCCCTGCACGGCGGGGACGGACCGCTGCCGGTGCGGCAACTGAGCCGCGCCGATCTCTCGCCGATGCAGAGGGCCTTCGTCGACGCCACCCTGGCCAACGGTTTCAAGGCCATCGCCGATTTCGACGGCGCCGACGCCAACGGCGTCGGGCCGTACCCGATGAATGTCGTCAACGGTGTGCGCGTCAACACCGGCATGGCCTACCTCGACAACGCCGTGCGCGGCCGCGCCAACCTGTCGATCCGCGGCGACGCGCTGGTCGACCGGGTGCTCTTCGAAGGCAAGCGCGCGGTGGGCGTGCGCCTGGCCTCCGGCGAGGAAATCCACGCCGGCGAAGTGATCCTCAGCGCCGGCGCCTACGGCAGCCCGGCGATCCTGCTGCGCTCCGGTGTCGGCCCGGCCGACGAGCTGAAGGCGCTGTCGATCCCGTTGCTTGCCGACTTGCCGGTGGGCCGCCGGCTCAAGGACCATCCGTTCTACTACAACGCCTATGCCGCCCGGCCGGAGCGCATCGGCGCGCAGTCGCCGGTGATCGGCGCCAAGCTCTGGACCCATAGCTCGCGGGCGCAGAACGGCGAGCTGGACCTGCACATCACCGCCACCCACCTGTTCCCCGCCGAGATGAGCCCGACCGGGGTCGGCTTCGTCCTCGCCGTGGCCCTGACCCGGCCGCAATCGCTGGGCAGTGTGCGCCTGGCCAGCCGCGACCCGGCCGTCGCGCCGCTGATCGACCTGAACTTCCTCGCCGAGGCCGAAGACCGCGCGCGGTTGCTGGAAGGGGTCAAGCTGGCGCGCCGGATAGGCCGCAGCGAACCGCTCGCCGGGCTGATCCACGCCGAACTCGGGCCGGGGCCCGAGGCACGCAGCGATGCGCAGATCGAAGCGGCGATCCGCGCCACCCTCGATACCTACCACCACCCGACCTCCAGCGCGCCGATGGGCCGCGCCGGCGAGCGCTGGGCGGTGGTCGACCTGGAGGGCAGGGTGCATGGCCTGCAAGGATTGCGGGTGATCGACGCCTCGATCTTCCCCGATGCCATTTCGGTGGCCACCAACATCACCACCATCGCCGTTGCCGAGCACCTCGCGCAGCGCATCGCCTGACCGACCCAGGAGAACTTGCAGATGAACGGACACGCCAGACACTGGATCGACGGCGCATGGCTCGATTCCGCGCAGCGGGGACAATCCTTCGACCCGGCCAGCGGCCAGCCGATCGGCACCTACGCCGACGGCGGGCGGGCCGAGGCCGATGCGGCGATCGCCGCCGCTGTGCGCGCCTTCGAAGATGGTCCCTGGAAGGACGACCACGCGCTGCGCGCGACAGCCCTGGAGGAAATCGCCGCGGCCTTCGAGCGGCATGCCGATGCGCTCATCGACCTGCTTGCCCTGGAGAACGGCAAGATCAAGCCCGAGGCTGCCTTCGAGGTCGGCATGGTGCCGGGCAAGCTGCGCTACTACGCCGGCCTGGCGCGCAGCGAACGGGGCGCCAGCGGCACGCCGCGCCCCGACGTGGTGTCGCTGGTGCTGCGCGAGCCGATGGGCGTCGCCGGCATCATCGTGCCGTGGAATTCACCGGTGGTGCTGATGATCCGCTCCCTGGCGCCGGCGCTGGCCGCCGGTACCACCACGGTGGTGAAGATGCCGGGGCAGACCGCGCAGACCAACGCCATGGTCGCGCGGATCATCGCCGAAGCGCCGTCGCTGCCTGCCGGGGCGGTGAACATCTTCAGCGAATCGGGTTCCGAAG
This sequence comes from Pseudomonas sp. RC10-4-2, assembly GCF_050433085.1. Classification (NCBI taxonomy): domain Bacteria; kingdom Pseudomonadati; phylum Pseudomonadota; class Gammaproteobacteria; order Pseudomonadales; family Pseudomonadaceae; genus Pseudomonas; species Pseudomonas sp. RC10-4-2. The sequence continues at coordinate 474,634 of NZ_JBNPXX010000003.1, read as the reverse complement.
GCGCCCGGCGATTGATCGACGCGGCCGAGGTGCCGGTGATCAGCTTCACCGGCTCGAGCGCCACCGGCCGAGCGATTTCCGCCGCCGGCGCGCGGCACCTGAAGCGCTTCGGCCTGGAACTGGGCGGCAAGACACCGCACCTGGTGTTCGACGACGCCGACCTGGACGCCGCCTTGCCCGTGCTGGAGAAGTCGCTGACGGTGTTCGCCGGGCAGTTCTGCATGACCGGTTCGCGCCTGCTGGTGCAGCGCGGCGTTGCCGAACGGCTACGCGAACGCCTGGCGCAGCGCCTGGAAAACCTGCGCGTGGGGCCGGCGGCGGACCCGCGCAGCGACATGGGGCCGCTGATCGACAAGGCCAACGTCGAGCGCGTCGAGCGAGCCGTACGCCAGGCCATCGCCGCCGGCGCGCGGGTGGTGGTCCGCGGCGGCCCGGTAACCGAGGGCGAGCTGGCGGCCGGCGCCTTCTACCGTCCGACCCTGCTGGAGGTCGATGATCCGGACCTGGACATCGTGCAACAGGAAACCTTCGGACCGGTGCTGACCCTGCAGGTATTCGAGCACGAGGAGGAGGGCGTCGCCCTGGCCAACCGCAGCGAGTACGGGCTGGCGGCCGGGGTCTGGACCCGCGATGTCGCGCGTGCCTTTCGGGTGGCGCGGAAGATTCGCGCCGGCACCGTGTGGATCAACGACTGGGCCAAGGTCTACGACGAATTCGAGGAGGGCGGCTACCGCCAGTCCGGCCTCGGCCGGCTGAACGGGGTCGCCGCCCTGGACGACTTCGTCGAATACAAGCACATCAGCCTGACCACCGGCGCGGCCTGAGCCTGGGCGAGCGGTGCGGCCGACGGCGCCGCCCGCTACTCCCAGGAGCGGGAATACACGTGTTCGCGGAACAGCTCGGGCAATCCGGAAACCTGCTTGAAACGCAGCACCTCGTCATTGTCCATGCCCAGTTCGCGGGCCACGTCGGCCTCGCTCCAGCCGGCCTTGAGCAGGGTCACCACGATCGCCGTCATCGGCAACACGCCGTGCACGCCGCGTGCTCGGTTGTGGCGGATGGTGGCGGCGATGCGCTCGCTGTCGCCTTCGCGCCCGGCGCGTATCGCGGCGATCGGCAGGTAGCCGTGCAGACGCTGGCGCAGCGCGCCCTTGGCGCTGCCCACGCGCAGGCGGTGGAAGCCGTCGACCACCTCGTAGCGCCCGTCGGCCTGCGGATAGGCGACGATGGGCTGGGTGAATCCGTCGGACTCGATGGACAGCCTCAGCAGTCGCATCTCCGGCGGCGCGACGGTATTGGGGTTGTAGTCGTTGCCGGCGACGCGCTCGGCACGCACCCACTGCACGCAATCGACCGGCTCTTCGGCGAACGGACTGTGCGCGTGGAGCAGCCGGCGGATCCGGTTGATGGCTTCAATCCGCTCGGCAAGCGGCAACCCGTGCAGTTCGCCGAACAGCGTCTCGGCCCGCTCCGTCAGTGTCTTTGTCTGTGCCATGGGCTTTCCTCATGAGCGTCACCCAGCTACCCCGGGTGGAATGCACGGCGAAGCCGTGCGGTTCGAGAAGGCGCGCGCAGGCCTGGGGCGCGCGGGTGGTACAGGCCAGCCCGAGTTGGTCGACATGTCCGAGGACCCGCTCGCGCAGGGTGCGGAACAGCCCGCGACCGCGCGCTTCCGCACGCAGGTAGGCATCGCGCAGGCGAACCACGTCGGGATGTTGCTCCAGGCTGACGAACCCCAGTATCCGCGTGTCCCCCTGGCGGCGGAGCACGAACCAGCGGTGGTAGGGACCGTCGCTCAGCGGGTAGCCGCCGCATTCGCGGCGCACCCGGGCGCTGGCGAAGAAGCGGCCCATGCTGGCGAAGAAGGCGGCCTCGTCGTCGAACGAGCGCCACTGCAGGATCTCGCAGTCTTGCGGGCGGATCACGAGCGCTTCTCCCGACCGGGGACCAGTCTGTCGATATCGGCCTGGGAGAAGCCGAAGGACAGCGAGCGGGCCATGTCCTGCTTCAGCAGGGATAGCGCAATACGCCGCCAGGACGGCTGCTTGCGACGATTCTCCAGGGCCGGGATCCCCGCGTCCGGCCAGATGGCAAGGGGATAGTCGTGCTGCTTCCACCAGAGGATGAAACGCTCGATGCGCCGCTGGTAGATGCCGCGCAGAGGCGGCGGCATGCTGCGCAGGAGGAACTGGCTGTACTCGCGCCAGGTGCCGAAGGAGGGCGGCAGGCCAAGGCCGCCACGGTAGCCGAGGAAGCGCTGGCGACAATAGCGCGCCCCATAGTTGGCGCCGGCGACGCGCCGGACTACCTTGAACCAGGTGCGTGGCTCGATCCGGTGGAACAGGTCGAGGCCCTTGCGCTGGTCGTCGCCATAGGGCTGGCAGATGCGCATCTGCGAGAACGGCACGCCGGCGCGGTACATCTGGTCGTAGAGGCGGTTATAGGCGTAGCCGTGGTCGGCGACGCAACGCCAGAGATCCTCGAAACGCCAGTCGTAGATCGGGAAGAAGCTCACCGCCTGCGGGTTGGCCCGGTCGCGCGCGCTCCAGGCCAGCGGCGCGGAGCCGCCCGGCGGCGTCCAGGCGCATTGTTTCGCCCGGCTCCTGCGCTTGACCGCCAGGTAGCGATTGAGCGATTCGTCCGAACGGATGCCGACCAGGAACGCGGTAGGCTCTTCCCTGGACAGCCAGGCGTTGAAGCCGGCGACGAACTCCTCGAACTCCATGCGGTAGCGGTAGAAGGGGAAGAACCCCGGGTCGCTGATCACCCCCGGGTGCTTCGGCAGCGGGCGCACCCAGTCGGCCTCGGCGCCGGGCTCCCAGCAGCACCAGTAGGGTTCCTCCAGGCTGGAGGCGTTGCGCAGGTTGAGTGGCAGGCAGACCCACCAGGGGCGTACGTCGGGATGCCCGAGCATCTCGCTGACGTGATCGATGGTGGCCTGGTACTGCCCCTCCAGGTCGATGAACAGTACGTCCACCGGGCTGCGTCCCAACTCGCGTGCCACGTCCAGCGCCAATTGCAGGGTGACCGAGCTGTCCTTGCCGCCGGAGAAGGCGACACAGACGCGCTCGAAGTTCCGGAATACCAGTCGGAGGCGGGATAGGGTTGCGGCATGCACATCGGCATCCTGGTAATGCTTGCCTGCCATGGGTGCGAACCTCTTCTTTTAATAACTATTGAGGGAGACCGTTGCGACGACGGTCCATGTGCAATGTTTGTTTCGGAGTTTCTCCAAGCTATTTTTTCGAGAGTCGCGGCAGCCGGCACGTTCGGCGACGTTGGACTCCGAATCAGTGGATAACGGAAATATGTCCAGGCACTTGGCAGAGCGACGACCAACAGGCCCGACAACTGTCGTGCAGGAACTTTTTCAATGCTAGGCGAAGCCGTGGTTCGAGTTGTTGACTTGTCGCAAGACGGATTCTCCGAACAGCATCGGCGCAGCGCCCACTTGCAACGAGAGTGCGCACGCCGCCGTTGGCACTCGTCTGCGCACCGGACTTCTGAGCGGCGGCGGAAAAAGCTTGCTGCGCAAGGAGAAGCGCCTGCGGGTGAACATGAAAATTGCCCGGGAAAAGTCGAAGGTAATTATTCGTTGAATAACAGGGAAGTGCATACTTCCAACTTGGAAGTTAACTGCATGGCACCATCCATGCATTACACGGATGACGGTTTTTATTATAAGTCCAAACTGGCGAAGACAAGCAAGAGAGGCCGGATGCCAGAGTTCCATAGTCGGAAATACAAGCGTTGCAATGTCGACGGATAGCGCGAAGAGGCGGCGGTACCCTGCGAAACGAGGCAATTCCCCGAATGGCGGGCACTCGAACGGATTTATAAGTCCGCCGTTCGGCGTTCACCTCGACGCCTGTGCACGGGATACTTATATCGGTGGTTCGCACCACTGATTATCGATTTGAACTCGTTCGAGTCTTTACCGCGTTCCCGGCCGAAATAAAAGGCGGGTGGACGATTATTGCCTCACACAAGGAACATAGGCATGACCAGAACTTCGAACCCATGCGCAGTGGTATTGGCCTTTGCGGCAATTGCCGCTTCGGGAACCGCGATGGCGGCAAACACTATCACATTCAGCGGCGAAGTGACCGACCAGACCTGCCAGGTCGCGGTCAACGGCTTCACCGACCCCACGGTGATCCTCGACAGCGTACCGGTGAGCGCCCTCGATGGCGCAGTGGGCCGCAGCGCCGGCGAAACCGCCTTCACCCTGCAACTCACCGATTGCGTCGCGCCGACGGCCGACGAGCATTTCACCACCCTGTTCCAGGCCACCAACCCCAGCGCCGCCGGGAACCTGGTGAACACCGCCGCCAGCGGCGCGACGGGCGTGGCGCTGCAATTGCTCGATAGCGTCGGCGGCAACCCGGTCGACCTGGGCGGCGGCGCGGCGGTGCCCGCCGGCGACATCGTGCTCGCCAACGGAGCCACCAGCACCAGCTACGACTACGCGGTGCAGTACGTCTCCGAAGCGGCGACCGTGACGCCCGGTCCGGTACTCGGCGCCGTGACCTACACGCTGCGTTACGAGTGAATGCCGGCGGCGCATGCGCCGCCCCTTCCTTTTCCCAGCACTAAAGCCGGGCCCGGTCGCTGGACCGTGCCCGGCCAGGTAAGCCGCATGCCCAGACATTCGTACCGATCCGGCAGGACATCGGCGCTTCTGCTCGTCCTGCTGGCGAGCATCGCCCAGGCGCGGGCAAGCGTGGTGGTGACCGGGACCCGGGTGATCTATCCCGGCGAGGCACGGGAGAAGACCGTGCAACTGAGCAATCGCGATGCGTTTCCCAACGTCGTCCAGGCCTGGGTCGACATCGACGCCCCGGACGTGCCGCCGGACCAGGCGGACGCGCCGTTCCTGGTCAACCCGGCGGTATTCCGCATGGCCCCGGACAGCGGCCAGACGCTGCGCATCGTCTACACCGGGCAGGGCCTGCCGGGCGATCGCGAATCGCTGTTCCATCTCAACGTCCTGCAGATCCCGCCACGCAACAGCAGCCATGCGGATCGGAACCAGATGCTGCTGATGCTGCGCAATCGCCTGAAGCTGTTCTACCGCCCGGCGGGCATCCAGGGCCGTCCCGAGGACCTGCCCGGGCAACTGCGTTTCGCACTGGTCCGGCGCAGCGCCGGCTGGGCGGTGCGGGTGGACAACCCGAGCGGCTACTACGCCTCGTTCGCCAGCGCCACGCTCAGCGTCGGCCAGCGCCGCTGGCGCTTGCGCAGCGGCATGCTGGAGCCGCGCAGCCATGCCGAATGGCAGGCCGAAACCCGAGAAGCCCTGCCGCCGGGACGCGTGCGCCTGCACGCGCTGCTGATCAACGACTACGGTGCCCATATGGATATCCGTCATGACCTATCGCCATGAACGCCGCTGCCGCACCGGCACGGCCCTGATGGCGGGCGGCATGGCGCTGGCGGCGAGCGCCTTCGGTCATGCCCAGCCCGGCTACGAATTCGATGATCGCCTGTTGCTCGGCTCTTCCCTGGGCGGCGGCGACCTGTCGCGCTTCAACCAGGACGGTCGGATCGATCCGGGTCGCTATCACGTCGATGTCTACCTCAACGAGCGCTTCGCCAGCCGCAGCGAAGTGAGTTTCCGCGCCAACCCCGCCAGCGGCGCGGTGGAGCCCTGCCTCGACGAAGACTTCCTGCGCCAGCGCCTCGGCGCCAAGCCTGGTGACGATCCGCGCAAGAGCGGCGACGGGCGCCACTGCGCCTTTCTCGATGCACGCCTGCCCGGCTCGCGGTTCAGCCTGGACGTCGCCCGCCTGCGCCTGGATCTCTCGGTGCCGCAAGCCTTGCTCGACCTCAAGCCGCGCGGCTACGTCAGCCCCGAGGAGTGGGACGCCGGCGACAGCATGGGCTTCGTCAACTACGACACCAACCTCTATCGCTCCGAATACCGCGGCGGCGAATCGGGACGATCGGACTACGCCTATGTCGGCCTGAACAGCGGCATCAACCTCGGCCTGTGGCGTTTGCGCCACCAGTCCAACTACACCTATTCCCGCTACAATGGGCAGGCCAGGCGCAAGTGGAACAGCATCCGCACCTATGCCCAGCGCGCCTTGCCGGCCTGGCGCAGCGAACTGACGGCGGGGGAGAGCTACACCGCCGGCAACCTGCTCGGCAGCATCGGCTACCGCGGCCTGAGCCTGGCCACCGACGACCGCATGCTGCCCGAGTCCCTGCGCCGCTATGCGCCGCAGGTGCGCGGCACCGCGGCCACCGCGGCGCGGGTGGTGATCAGCCAGAACGGCAGGAAGATCCGCGAGGTGAATGTCGCCCCCGGTCCGTTCGTCATCGACGATCTCTACGACAGCGCCTATGCCGGCGATCTGGATGTCCAGGTGTTCGAAGCCGATGGCAGCGTATCGAGCTTCAGCGTGCCGTTCGCCTCGGTCCCGGAGTCGATGCGTCCCGGCATGTCGCGCTACAGCTTCACCCTGGGCCAGGCGCGCCAGTACGGCGACGGCGACGACCTGTTCGCCGACTTCACCTACCAGCGCGGCATGAGCAACGCCCTGACCGCCAACCTGGGACTGCGTGTCGCCGACGACTACCTGGCCATGCTGGGCGGCGGCGTCCTCGCCACCCGCTTCGGCGCCTTCGGCCTGAACAGCACCTATTCCAGCGCACGCGTCGAGGATGGCGCGCGCAAGCAGGGCTGGCGCATCGGGCTCGACTACAGCCGGACCTTCCAGCCCACCGGCACTACCCTGACCCTGGCCGGCTACCGCTATTCCACCGAAGGCTACCGCGAACTCGGCGACGTGCTCGGCTCGCGCGACGCACTGCGCCACGGGGACACCTGGGATTCCGGCAGCTACAAGCAGCGCAACCAGTTCAACCTGCTGGTGAGCCAGGCCCTCGGCGGTTACGGCAACCTCTATCTTTCCGGCTCCTCGAGCGATTTCTACGACGGCAAGAGCCGCGACACCCAATTGCAGTTCGGCTACTCCAATACCTGGGGGCAGTTGAGCTACAACCTCGCCTGGTCGCGGCAGACCACCACCTACTACCAGGAGCAGGGCGACCAGGACCCTGGCGTCGAGCTGCTCCGGCGCGACCGGCGCAGCGGCCAGCGCAACGACACCCTGACCCTCAGCGTCTCCATGCCGCTGGGTTCTTCCAGTCGGGCGCCGACGCTCAGCGCCATGGCTACCCGGCGCTCCGGCGACAGCCGTGGCGGCAGCCTGCAAACCGGGCTGAACGGTACGCTGGGCGACGAGCGTACCTGGAGCTACGCGCTGTCCGCCAACCGCGACAGCGAGGTCGCCGACACCACCTGGAACGGCACGTTGCAGAAGCAGGCGGCGCTGGCCACCGTGAATGCCGGCTATGCCCAGGGCGATCGCTACCGGCAATACAGTGGCGGCATCCGTGGCGCGCTGGTCGCCCACCGCGACGGGCTGACCCTTGGCCCCAGCGTCGGCGATACCTTCGCCCTGGTCGAGGCCAAGGGCGCCAGCGGTGCCGCGATACGCGGCGGGCAGGGCGCGCGCATCGACGGCAACGGCTATGCGCTGGCCCCCTCGCTGTCGCCCTATCGCTACAACCCGATCTCCCTCGATCCCGTTGGCATCGATCCCGACGCCGAACTGCTGGAAACCGAGCGCAAGGTCGCGCCCTACGCCGGTGCCAGCGTGCGCGTGACGTTCAGGACGCTGACCGGCCATCCGCTGCTGATCCAGGCACGGCGCGAGGACGGCAGTGTGCTGCCGCTCGGCGCCGTGGTGGTCGACGACGGCGGGGCGGCCATCGGCATGGTCGGGCAGGGCGGCCAGGTCTATGCGCGCGCGGAAAACCAGCGGGGCAGGTTGCTGGTGCAATGGGGAACGGCGCGCAAGGAGCGTTGCGAGTTGCCCTACGACCTGGCCGGTGTGTCTCGCGACCAGGCGCTGATCCGCCTGCGCGGCACCTGCCGGGCAGCCACCACCGACTCCAACCTGGAGAACGCCAGATGAACCGCACGCTTCCCCTGCTGCCCGCGCTGGCCCTCGGCGTGTTGCTGGGGCTTCCCGCCAGTGGCCAGGCGACTTGCTACCGGGTCACCTCGGTAGGCAGCGAGACGACCACCTCGAACACCCAGATCCGCCCAGGCGAAGGTACCGCCGGCAGCTGGACCGGCGCCTGCGACACCTGCAATGGCTCGCTCGGCCTGCCCAGCGTGGTCAACGTCAGCGACGAGAGTTTCCAGCCCTATCCGACGCTCATCGCCAGCGCGGTGGCGCCGCTGACCCAGTACGGCGCCACCGGCGGCTACGACCCCGAACGGGTGTTCTTCCGCTGTAGCGCCGGGGACGCCGTCTACGAGATGTTTTCTACCAACGGCGACGATCTCTATAGCGGCTACTACACCGGCGCCGACACGGTGGGCAACGACATCGGCCTGCAGGATGCCTACCGGACCGCCTGGCCCAACGTGCTGCTGCGCCTGACCAACGTCGAGACGGGGGAAAGCATCACGCCGATCTGGAAGGAGCGCCAGCTCTCCGGGCTGGACATCGACTCGCGCGGCTTCCAGCTGGTCAAGGCGAAGAACCTCGCAGCGGTACGCGCCGAGCTGTACAGCGCGCCGCTGGAGGCGATCCGCTACTACTCGCCGACGATCCTCTCGCAGCCCTATTCCTACACCCAGCCGGCGGCCTACATCGCCATCAAGGGGCCGGGCCTGACCGCGCCGACCGTCGGCCAGGCGCACGTGGGCGGCAACTGGGGCGGCTGGTACAGCAACTGGCCGGGTGCCATCGGGCTGTACCGCTACGTGACCCTGAAACGCTATCCCACTTGCGCGGTGATGACGGTCACCCCGCACGTGCAGTTCCCGTCCATCACCCTGGCAGAGATCGATAGCGGCGGCGTGCGCGAGGCGCCCTTCGAACTCACCTTCAAGTGCCAGAGCGGCATGACCAACGGCACCGGGGCCGGCGCCACGGCGCTGGGCATCCGCGTGTCCAGCGGGGCCCTGGCGGCCAGCCCGGCGCTGGGCCTGGTCAACGCCAGTGGCGGACTGTCCTACCTGCTCTCCGACCGTTACGGGGAGCCGGGCATTGCCCGTGGGGTCGGCATCCGCATCTACCGCGACGGCACGCCGATGACGCTCCTGGCCAACGAGAACTCCGCCGGCGGCAGCAACGCCGAGGCCACCGGCTGGTACCCCGCCATCGGTGGCGCGACCCAGGCCAACGGCGGTAGCGGCGGCATCGACCTGTACCGCGAAACCTTCCGCGCGCGCCTGGAGAAACTCGCGCTCGGCAGCCAGCCCGGCGTCACGGCGGGGCGAGTCGAGGCCACGGCGCAGGTGGTTATCCGTGTCCAGTAGGCGCGCGCTCGCGCTGCTGGCCATGCTTTGCCTCGCGCCGACGAGCGAGGCCGGAGTGACCGCGGAGCGCACCCGCCTGGTGTTCGTGGAGGGCCAGCGCGAGGCCTCGTTGCTGCTGGTCAACCAGAATCCCTACCCGGTGCTGGTGCAGGCGTGGGTCGATGACGGTGCCCTCGACGGCGAACCGGATACCGCGCTGGCTCCGTTCCTGCCGCTGCCGCCCGTATTCCGCCTGGAGCCGGGACGCCAGCGCAGCCTGCGCCTGCTGGCTACCGGCCAGGCTCAGGCACGGGATCGCGAATCGCTGTACTGGCTGAACATCTACGAGATCCCCCCGCAAGCCACCGCCGAGGCCGCTGGCCGGCCCCGGCTCACGGTCACCCTGCGAACCCAGATGAAGGTGCTGTACCGCCCGCACGGCCTGCATCCGCACGCCGAGGACGCGGCCGCCGAACTGGGCTTCGCGCTGCGCGACGAGACCCTGCGGGTGGACAACCCGACGCCGTACTTCGTGTCCCTGGCGGGGCTGGCGCTGGAGATAGGGGAGACGCGCCTGGATCTGCCCGGAACGCTGCTGGCTCCGCGCTCGCAACGACGCCTCGGCCTGCCGCGGCGGGTGGACGGCGGGACGCGCGGCGAGGTGGCGTTCGACTGGATCGACGACAACGGCGTCAGCCGCCAGGAAAGGAAAGCTCTACAGTGAACAGTTCCCCACAGGCTCGCCAGCACGAGCACCCACCGGCCGTTGCCGCCTCCCTGGCCGGCGACCTGCGCCTCGCCCGGCGTTTCCAGGCCGCCCTGGCGCGCGGTCGGGTGCGCCTGGACTGGCAGGCCGTACGGCATGCCGGGCATCCGGAATGGGAGCCGCTCTACCGGGAAACCCTGCTCAGGGTCACGGCCGCCAGCGGCGAGCCGCCGTTGCCGACCCAGGAACTGATCCTGGCGCTGGAGCGGCTCGGCCTGATACGCCTGCTCGATCGCTGCGTGCTGGGCACGGTCCTCGACCGGCTGAACGCCGAGCCTACCTTGCGCCTGGCCTGCAACCTGTCGCGCCAGAGCGCGGCGATGGATGCCTGGTGGGAAGCGGTCTGCCGATGGCTGGCCGCCCGTCCGCAGGTGGCACGGAGGCTGACGCTGGAGCTGACCGAGACCGCCGTGGGCGAGAGAGTCGCGACCCGGGAGTTCATCCGACGCCTGCGCGAACATGGCGTGCGCATCGCGATAGACGACTTCGGCGCGGCGCACAACAACCTGGACTTCGTTCTCGATGCCCGTCCCGATGTGATCAAGATCGATTGCCGGTATACCCGCGAAGCACGTCGCTCGGCGAAGGGCGTCGAAGTGCTGCGCCATCTGCTGGCCCTGTGCCGCGAACTGGCGCCCTGCGTGGTCCTGGAAGGTCTCGAGGAGGACGATGCGTTCGCCCGGCTGCCGACCGGGGACGTCTATCTCCAGGGCAACGCGATCGCGCCGCCGATGCGGGTCGAACCGCCGCTGTCCGTACGCCGGCCGAAGAGCCGGGCGCGGATCGAGGCGCTGGCGAGCCGCCAGGGGTGACCGGGGAGGGCGCCCGGCCTGGCACGGTCGGCGAAAAATCTGAACGGTCGGCCGGCGGCGCCGTCACAGCAGCGACGATGCCGAGGTGCGTTGTGCCGAAGTCCCGGCATTTTTTCCCTGTCACGCCAACGGAGTCGACCATGAACAGAGCAATCAGCCTTCCCCTCAAGGGAGCCGCTTGGCTCCTGCTGGTCCTGGCCCTGCCTTTCGCCAACGCCCAGGACATGAACAAGACCGCGCCACAGACCTTCGTCAGCGAGGCCTCGGCGGCCGGCGTAGCGGAAATCGAAGCCGGCAAGATGGCGCTGGAAAAGAGCACCGCCGCCGATGTGAAGGTATTCGCCAAGCAGATGATCGACGACCACGGCAAGGTCAACGCCGAACTGCGCAGCCTGGCCGAGCGCAAGAAACTGGAGGTCGAAGACGACGCCAGCCTGACCGACAAGGCCAAGGCGACCCTGCTCGACCTGCGCGACGCCTCCTTCGACCCGGCCTACGCCAATAACCAGGTGGCGGCTCACGAAAAAGCCGTGGAACTGTTCACCCAGGCCGCGGACAACCTGACCGACCCGGAACTGCAGGCATTCGCCAAGACCCATCTGCCGGCCCTGAAGCATCACCTGGAGATGGCCCGCGCGCTGGCCAAGGCGCACCCATCCAAGTAACGCCCCCGCGGGCGGAGCCTGGCCAGGCATGAGTTTCAGCCTGTGGTTGCTGGTACTGGGCTGCATCCTGCTGACGCTCGGCCTGGCCTCGGCCTACCTGCGCCTGCTGCCGGTCAGCACGTCGTTCATCTACCTGCTGTTCGGCCTGGCCATCGGCCCGGCCGGGCTGCACGCCTGGCGCAGCGGCCTGGCGGACATCAGCGGCTGGTTCGAACACCTCAGCGAGGCGGCGTTGCTGATCTCGCTGTTCATCGGCGGCCTCAAGCTGCGCCTGCCGTTGCGCTCGCCGGCCTGGACCGCTGCCTGGCTGCTGGCCGGACCAGTCCTGCTCGGCTGTATCCTCGGCCTTACCCTGGGCGCGCATTTCCTGTTCGGCCTGGACTGGGGGCTGGCCTTGCTGGTCGCGGCGATCCTCGCGCCCACCGATCCGGTGCTGGCCAGCGACATCCAGGTCAACCACGCCGGCGACGACGACCGCCTGCGCTACGCCGTATCCGGCGAGGCGGGACTCAACGACGGCATCGCCTTTCCCTTCGTCATCGCCGCCCTGCTGCTGATCGGTCAGGGCGGCGGCCTGCCCGGGGAGTTCGACCGCAGCGGCCTGGACTGGCTGCTGCGCGACGTGCTCTGGGCGATTCCGCTCGGCCTGCTGGTGGGCTATTGCCTGGGCCATGGTCTCGGCCGCCTGGCCATCCACCTGCGGGCGCGGCACACCGACACCTCGGTGTCGGCCAACGACTTCCTCGCCCTGGCGCTGATCGCGCTGTCCTATGTCGGCGCCGACGCACTGGGCGGCTGGGGCTTCCTCGCCAGCTTCGCCGCCGGGATCGGCCTGCGCCACGCCGAGGTGGCGACGCTGGGGCGCGCCTCGGCACCGGCCGAGGCGCAGGCGGCCGCCGCCGACGTGCGCGAGGCAGGGCAGGCCAGCGGCGCCATCGAGTACGGCGCCGACCGCAGCGAACACCCGAAGGTGGCGGCCGGCGCGGTGATGCTCGACGTGCTCTCCTTCGGCAACCTGCTGGAGCGCTCGCTGGAAGTGCTGCTGGTGACCCTGCTCGGCGCCATGCTCTACCAGCACTGGGACTGGCGCGCGCTGCCGCTGGCGCTGCTGCTGTTCTGCGTGTGCCGGCCGGCGATGGTCTGGCTGCTGGTCGGCCGGCGGCTGATGCACCCGGCGCAGCGGCGCCTGCTCGGCTGGTTCGGCATCCGCGGCATCGGCAGCCTGTACTACCTCAGCTACGCGCTGAACCAGGGGCTGCCTACGGCGCTAGCGCATACCGCCAGCGACCTGGTGCTGAGCCTCGTCGCCCTGAGCATCTGCGTGCACGGCCTGAGCATCCAGCCGCTGCTGATGCGCCAGGCGCGCAGCGTCAGTCGCCGCGATCGGGAATGATCGAGATCTTGCCGTTCTTCTCGAGGATGGCGAAGCGGATCTGCTCCATGCGTTCCAGGCCCTGGGTCTCGCGGGCGGCCAGGAGAATGTCTTCCTCGCGCAGGCGGGCCTCGGCCAGGCGTGCGTGCAATGGCCTGCCGTACTCGACGATGAGCGTCGGGGAGCCCTCGATCAGGGTGTCGAGCTTCGGATGACGCAGCTTGAGCAGGGACAGACCGACGTCGATGACGATCAGGGTGATGATCACCAGTACCGCGTTGACCAGCGAGAAGTCGTCGCCCAGCAGCGCCTGCTGGGTGGCTTCGCCGATGATCATCAGCAGCAGCAGGTCGAAGGTGGTGATGTCGGTCAGTGAACGCCGCCCGGCGATGCGGAAGAGTACCAGCAGGACCAGGTAGAGCGCGGCGGCTCGCAGTATGGAATCCATCGTGCGCCTCCTCGGAACGGATGACTCAGGGGTAGATGAACTGGTCGAAGGCCAGGCTCTCGCCGGCGAACTCCAGTCGACTGGCGACTTCGCCGAGCTGGTTCGGCAACAACGTCAGGAACAGGCTCAGGCGACCGTCTTCGTCGAGCCTTCCCTCCAGTTCCAGGCCACCCCGCCAGCTGTGACTGCGCAGCGGTTGCGGTTGCAGGCTCTGGATGCTGTGCGCCTGTAGCAGTCCGCCGCCCAGGCGCACGCCAACCTCTGTGCCCGGCGCGCCGCGCAGATCGATGCGCAGGCGGCTGGCGGCGCCGCTGCGTTCGAAACGCTCGTAGGCCAGGGTCAGCCTGCCGCTGTCGCTGACCAGCGTCCGCGAACTCAGAGGCCCGCCGGCGAACACCCCGGTCAGCGCCAGGAGGATCACCCCGAGCAGGACCCACAGGCCCGCCCGTTCGAAACGCCAGGCGCGGCGCTGGCTTTCCAGGCGCTCCGGGATCGGATACTCGCGCTGGTCGAACGCATCGTCTGCGGCGTCTTCTGGGGCAGGGCGCATGGCTGGCTCCTTCGCTCGCGGTCTCTCAGGCTGGACCCCGGTCGACGTGGTTGGTGCCGGCGGGCTTACCAGCGGTCCGCGCGGGTCGGGCAATCTGCACGATGAACAGGCGCCTTCCGGGCACTCTGCTGATCGCACTTTGCGATCAGTCCGCGCCCAATCGCCGTGGTCACGCTGCTCCGGCGCAAGCGGGGCGGACGGCGCGAACCTTGCAGCGAAGCCTTCCTGACAATCCGACAGGGAGAACCATGGTGAACGGAGAAAACAAGATCGTCCTGGTCCTCGAAGAACACGCCGACCAGCTCTGGCGGATCGAGGAATTCCTCCTCGATCGAGGCTACGCGGTGCTCAGCGCGGCGAGTCGCGACGAAGCCCTCGACCACCTGGCCTCGGACGCGGTGATCGACCTGTTCCTGCTCAGCGAGCAGCTCGAAGGTCCTCTGAGCGGCAGCATGCTCATCGAAACCAGCCTGCCGGTGCGCCCGCGGATGCGGGTGATCCTGCTCAGCGACAGCGCTCGCGTCGGCATCGACCCGGCGGCACCCTATCCGGTGCTGCTCAAACCGGTGACCCTGGAGGAACTGGGGAAAGCCATCGATATGGTCCTGCACAGCGCGCCGGTCTGCCCCGGCGTCTGAGCACCGAGGAGCCCACCATGCCCAGCAGCAAGCCGCTCGCCGAGTACGCCCGCAAGCGCGATTTCCGCCAGACCCCGGAGCCCAGCGGCCGCAAGCCTCGCAAGGACAGCACCGGGCTGCTCCGCTATTGCGTCCAGAAGCACGACGCCAGCCGCCTGCACTACGACTTCCGCCTGGAGCTGGATGGCACCCTGAAGAGCTGGGCGGTGCCCAAGGGGCCGTGCCTCGACCCGGCGGTGAAGCGGCTCGCGGTGCAGGTTGAGGACCATCCGCTGGACTATGCCGATTTCGAAGGCAGCATCCCCCAGGGGCACTACGGCGCCGGCGATGTCATCGTCTGGGACCGAGGCGCCTGGACGCCTCTGGACGATCCGCGCGAGGGCCTGGAAAAGGGCCATCTCAGCTTCGCCCTGGATGGCGAGAAACTCTCCGGGCGTTGGCACCTGATCCGCACCAACCTGCGCGGCAAGCAGCCCCAGTGGTTCCTGGTCAAGGCCAAGGACGGCGAGGCGCGCAGCCTGGATCGCTTCGACGTGCTGAAGGAGCGTCCCGACAGCGTGCTCAGCGAGCGTACGCTGCTGCCCCGCCATGGCGAAGCCGCCACGCCCGCGGCCAGGCCGGCGCGACGCGGCAGGAGCGGGGGGAAGACGCCGATGCCCGAGTGGATCGCCCCCGAGCTGGCCAGCCTGGTCGAGCAGCCTCCGCGAGGGGAGTGGGCCTACGAACTCAAGCTGGACGGCTATCGGCTGATGAGCCGCATCGAAGACGGCCACGTGCGCCTGCTGACCCGCAACGGCCATGACTGGACCGAACGCCTGCCACACCTGGAGAAGGCCTTGGCCGGGCTCGGTCTGCAGCGCAGTTGGCTGGACGGCGAACTGGTCGTCCTCGACGAGGAGGGTCGACCGGACTTCCAGGCCCTGCAGAACGCCTTCGAGGAAGGTCGCGGCGAGAACATCCTGTACGTCCTCTTCGACCTGCCGTACCACGAAGGCGAGGATCTGCGCGATGTCGCCCTGGAGGAGCGCCGCGCGCGCCTGGAGGCGCTGCTGGAAGGGCGAGACGAAGACCCGCTGCGGTTCTCCGCGACGCTCGCGGAAGACCCCCGCGACCTGCTGGCCAGCGCCTGCAAGCTCGGTCTCGAAGGCGTGATCGGCAAGCGTCTGGGCAGCGCCTACCGTTCGCGCCGCAGCAACGACTGGATCAAGCTGAAGTGCCAGTTGCGCCAGGAGTTCGTGATCGTCGGCTATACCGAGCCGAAGGGCTCTCGCCGGCATATCGGCGCCTTGCTGCTCGGCCTCTACAGCCCTGACGAGGAGCGCCGGCTGCGCTATGCCGGCAAGGTCGGCAGCGGCTTCACCGCGGCCAGCCTGAAGAAGGTCCGTGAGCGCCTGGAACCCCTCGCGGTCCGTTCCAGCCCATTGGCGAAGGTGCCGCCGGCGCGCGAGACCGGGTCGGTGCAGTGGGTGCGCCCGCAACAGCTGTGCGAGGTTTCCTATGCGCAGATGACCCGTGGCGGGATCATCCGCCAGGCAGTGTTCCACGGCTTGCGCGAAGACAAGCCGGCGCGTGAGGTGACCGGCGAGCGTCCCGCCGGCCCGCCGCCGCTGCGCGGCGCGCGCAAGGCCGGCGCCGGTGCGTCGCGGGCGGCCACCGCCGGCGTGCGCATCAGCCATCCGCAGCGGCTGATCGACCCGTCGATCCAGGCCAGCAAGCTGGAACTCGCCGAGTTCCATGCGCGCTACGCCGACCTGCTCCTGCGCGACCTGCGCGAGCGCCCGGTGTCGCTGGTGCGCGGCCCCGACGGAATCGGCGGCGAACTGTTCTTCCAGAAGCACGCGGCGCGCCTGAAGATCCCCGGCATCGTCCAGCTCGACCCGGCGCTCGATCCCGGTCATCCGCCGCTGTTGCAGATCCGCAGCGCCGAGGCGCTGGTCGGCGCGGTGCAGATGGGCAGCATCGAATTCCATACCTGGAACGCCAGCCTGGCCAACCTGGAGCGGCCCGACCGTTTCGTCCTCGACCTCGACCCGGACCCGGCGCTGCCGTGGAAGCGCATGCTCGAAGCGACCCAGCTGAGCCTGACGTTGCTCGACGAGCTGGGCCTGCGCGCCTTCCTCAAGACCAGCGGCGGCAAGGGCATGCACCTGCTGGTGCCGCTGGAGCGCCGGCATGGCTGGGACGAGGTCAAGGATTTCGCCCAGGCCATCTCCCAGCACTTGGCGCGCCTGATGCCGGAGCGTTTCTCGGCGGTTTCCGGGCCGCGCAACCGGGTCGGCAAGATCTTCGTCGACTACCTGCGCAACAGCCGCGGCGCCAGCACCGTGGCCGCCTACTCGGTGCGCGCCCGCGAAGGGTTGCCGGTGTCGGTACCGGTGTTCCGCGAGGAACTCGACTCGCTGCAGGGCGCCAACCAATGGAACCTGCGCAGTCTGCCGCAGCGCCTCGACGAACTCGCCGGCGACGATCCCTGGGCCGACTACGCCGGCACCCGCCAGCGCATCAGCGCGGCCATGCGGCGCCAGCTCGGGCGCGGCTGACCGTCCGCGAAAAAGGCGGAACTCCCCCGGCGCACAGGGCCTCCACCGTGCAACGAGATGCCGAGGAGGCCCCCGATGGATACCGCCTACCTGATCCTCGCGCTGCTGGTCCTGTTGCTCCTGGTGGATGCCTGGGCCATCAACAGCGTGCTCCGCAGCGACAGCTCCGCCAGTCGCAAGCTCGGCTGGTCGCTGCTGATCCTGCTCCTGCCCGTGCTCGGCCTGGTCCTCTGGGGCTGGACCGGCCCCCGTGGCTTGCGCCCGGTGACCTCGCCGGAACACAGCAAGTGAACCCCACTGGAGATTGCCCATGAACAGCGAAACCTGTGCCTGTCCCAAATGCACCTGCCAGCCCGGCGCCGATGCCGTCGAACGCGACGGCCAGCACTATTGCTGCGCGGCCTGCGCCGGCGGCCACCCCCAGGGCGAGCCGTGTCGCGACGCCGATTGCCCCTGTGGCGGCACTACCCGGCCCCAGGTGGCGGAGGATCGCCAGCTGGACGACGCGTTGAAGGAGACCTTTCCCGCCAGCGACCCGATCTCGCCCTGAGGAGCGTGCCATGCCCGACCTGCAACTCGCGGACGAGGCCTCTCGTCTGGTGACCTACCTGCGTAGCGCCGACCTCAGCCTGATCACTGCGGAATCCTGTACTGCCGGGCAGATCAGCGCCGAACTGTCGGCGGTGGCCGGCAGCGGCAAGGTGATGGAAGGCGGCTTCGTCGTCTATTCGCCGGCGGCCAAGCTTGCCCTGCTGGGGCTCGACCCGAACTGGCTGGAGCGTTTCAACCTGACCAGCGTGGAGGTCGCCGAGGCCATGGCCAGGGCGGCCCTGCAACGCAGTCCGGCGAGCGCCGCGCTGGCGGTCACGGGGTTGCTCGGCAGTGAAGCGAAGGACGGCATCCCGCCCGGTACCGTGTGCTTCGCCTGGGCCTTCCGGTTGCCCGCCGGCCTCGCCTTGTTCTCGCGCCGCGAGCGCTTCCACGGCGACCCCGCGCGGATGCGCCGGGAAGCCACCCGCTGGGCGCTGCGGCGCCTGCCCGAATTCCATCAACGCGCCTTGCGCGGCGAACGCGCCTGAGGCGTCCGACAGAGAGGAAACCACCATGAGCGAACAGCGACAGACACTGCCGGCGCAGCACCAGGACCAACGTCCCGGCCACGAAAGCGAGATGCAGCCGAAGCCGGAGTTCGTTTCCGCCGATTACCGTCCGGCGGCCAAGCTGGAAGGTAAGGTGGCCCTGGTCACCGGCGGCGACAGTGGTATCGGCCGCGCGGTGGCGGTGGCTTTCGCCCGCGAGAAGGCGGATGTGGTGCTGGTCTACCTGGATGAGAACGAAGACGCGGCGAAGACCCGCGAGATCATCGAGTCGCTCGGCCGCCAGTGCCTGGCGTTCGCCGGCGACGTCGCCGACGCCGGCTTCTGCCGCCAGGTGGTGGACACGCTAAGGCAGAAATGGGGGCGCCTCGACGTGCTGGTCAACAACGCCGGCGAGCAGCATCCGCAGGCGCGCCTGGAGGACATCAGCGAAGAGCAGTGGGAGAAGACCTTCCGCACCAACATCTTCGGCATGTTCCAGTTGACCAAGGCGGCCCTGCCGCTGATGGGCAAGGGCGGGGCGATCATCAACACCACCTCGATCACCGCCTACAAGGGCAACCCCCAGCTGATCGACTATTCCTCGACCAAGGGCGCGATCACCTCGTTCACCCGGTCGCTGTCGATGAACCTGGTCAACCGCGGCATCCGCGTCAACGCCGTGGCCCCGGGCCCGATCTGGACGCCGCTGATCCCGTCCACCTTCAGCGCCGAGAAGGTCGCCCACTTCGGCGCGGATACGCCGATGGGCCGGCCCGGCCAGCCGGAAGAGCTGGCCGCCAGCTACGTCTACCTGGCCTGTAACGACTCGTCCTACGTCAGCGGCCAGGTGCTGCACGTCAACGGCGGTACGGTAGTCAACGGCTGAGGCGCCCCGGCGGCCGCGTTCACTCGCGTGCCGCCGCCGGCAGCAGGGGGTAGACCCGTACCGCGCTCAGACGCTGCGGGAACAGCAGGGGATAGCAGAGTTGCAGGCGAACGTGCGCCTCGCTGGTGCTGAGGGTTGGCGCGAAAGTGGTGAGCACGGTCCGGCCGGGTTGTCCGGCGTCTGAGAAATGAACCATGAAAGCCTGCATCGGAGCGCTCCTGCCGGGATACGGGAAAGGTCACTGCTCAGTGAAGCTGCGCTCCAGCTCTCGCGCCAGTCCGCACACCGACCGTTGGCAACGGCATTCCTCCCGACTGACGCCGGCGCCCGGCGGTTCCGTCGTGCGGACAGGCGGGCCGCCGGCGAAAAAGAATGAACCATCGCGGCCGCCGCGACTCCGCTTCTAGGTAGCCGGAACGGCCGGCCGCGACGCAGACAAGGAGCATGCCGATGAAACGCGACTGGGGGTTGATCAGGGATCTGCTGGAGCATCTGGAAAGCCTTGGCTTCGGCCAGCACTGGGAAGCACGCGAGCTACCCGGTCATTGCCGCGAGGCGGTGGCCTACCACTTGCAGTTGCTCAACCAGGCGCAACTGCTCTGCGGCAGCGTCCAGCATTCCTGGACCGGCCAGGAGCAATGGGTGGTCCACCACCTGACCCTGGCCGGCCACGACCTGCTCGACCGCCTGCGCCAGGAAAGCGCGGCGGCCGCCGTGCCGGTACGCAAGAGCGCCTGAGAAAACCCCGCAAGCACCGGCCTGCAGCGGCGGGCCGGAAGGAAGCCCGGCGATGCCCGACAGCCAAGACCAGACCCCAAGTGCGGTCCAGACCCTGAAAGCCAGCATCCTCGCCAAACTGCGCTACAGCGTCGGCCGCGACCCATCCACCGCGTGCCCGCACGACTGGTTCGAAGCGGTGGCCCTGGCGGTGCGCGACCACATCATCGACCACTGGGAGGAGGCCACCCCGCAAGGTGAAGCGCCCGCGCGCAAGCGGGTCTACTACCTGTCCCTGGAGTTCCTCATCGGTCGCCTGTTGCTGGACAACCTCGGCAACCTCGGGCTGCTCGAGGAAACCCGCCAGGCCCTTGCCGAGCTGGGCGTCGACCTGCAGCGGATCGTTGCCCTGGAGCCGGACGCGGCGCTCGGCAACGGCGGCCTCGGACGCCTGGCGGCATGCTTCATGGAAAGCATGGCCAGCCTCGACATTCCCGCGCATGGCTATGGCATCCGCTACGAGCATGGCCTGTTCCGCCAGGTGCTGACCGACGGCTGGCAGCAGGAGCAGACCGAGACCTGGCTGGATTTCGGCAATCCCTGGGAGTTCGAACGACCCGAGGTCAGCTACTACATCGACTTCGGCGGCAGCGTGCAGGTCGACAGCGAGCACAGTGGCCGAGCCATCTGGCGGCCGGACGAGCGGATCCGGGCGATCGCCTACGACACGCCGATCGTCGGCTGGCGGCGTGCCAGCGTCAATACCCTGCGCCTGTGGCGCGCTCGCGCCGAGGAAGACCTGCAACTGGACCGTTTCAACGCCGGCGACCATATCGGCGCGGTGGTCGACGTGGTCAAGGCGGAGAGCATCTCGCGGGTGCTGTATCCGGCAGACAGCACCGAGGCCGGTCAGGAACTGCGCCTGCGCCAGGAGTACTTCTTCGTCTCAGCCTCGCTGCAGGACCTGCTCGACCGCCACCTGCGCCATCATCACGACCTGCGTAGCCTGCCGGAACAGGTGGCGATCCAGCTCAACGACACCCACCCGGCGATCGCCGTCGCCGAGCTGATGCGGCAACTGGTGGACGTGCACCAACTGGCCTGGCCGGACGCCTGGGCGCTGAGCGTGGCGACCTTGTCCTACACCAACCACACGCTGCTCCCGGAAGCCCTGGAATCCTGGCCGGTGGCGCTGATGGAGCGCCTGTTGCCGCGCCACATGCAGATCATCTACCTGATCAATGCCTTCCATATAGACGCGCTGCGTGCCCAGGACATCCACGACTTCGACCTGTTGCGTTCGGTCAGCCTGATCGAGGAGGGCCACGGCCGACGGGTGCGCATGGGCAACCTGGCGTTCCTCGGTTCGCACCAGATCAACGGGGTATCGGCATTGCACACCGAGCTGATGCGCGAAACCGTGTTCCATGACCTGCATCGCCTCTATCCGCAGCGCATCAGCAACAAGACCAACGGCGTGTCGTTCCGCCGCTGGCTGTTCCAGGCCAACCCGGGGTTGACCGAGCTGCTGGTGGAGACCCTCGGCGCCGACCTGCTGGACACCCCGGAACGGCGCCTGCCGGACCTCGAGGAGCACGTCGAGGACGCCAGGCTGCGGGCGCGCTTCGCCGAGCAGCGCCGGCAGAACAAGACCGCCCTGGCGCGCCTGGTGCTGGACAGCCTCGGCGTGGCGATCGAACCGGAAGCGCTGTTCGATGTGCATATCAAGCGTATCCACGAATACAAGCGGCAGTTGCTCAACCTGCTGCACACCGTGGCGCTGTACCAGGAGATCCGCAACGACCCGACCGCCGACCGCGTGCCGCGGGTGAAGATCTTCGCCGGCAAGGCTGCCGCCAGCTACCACCAGGCCAAGCTGATCATCAAGCTGGCCAACGACATCGCCCGCACCATCAACGACGACCCCACCGTGCGCGGCCTGCTCAAGCTGGTGTTCCTGCCCAACTACAACGTCAGCCTGGCCGAGGCGATCATTCCCGCGGCGGACCTCTCCGAGCAGATTTCCACCGCCGGGCTCGAGGCCTCCGGGACCAGCAACATGAAGTTCGCCCTCAACGGCGCGCTGACCATCGGCACCCTGGACGGCGCCAACGTCGAGATGAGCCAGCGGATCGGCCTGGAACACATGTTCATCTTCGGCCTCAGCGCCCAGCAGGTGGAGCAGCGCCGGCAGGCCGGGGAGCTGGAGATGGGCGGGGTGATCGCGGCCTCGCCGCGGCTGGAGGAAGCCCTGGAGGCGATCCGCAGCGGGCTGTTCTCGGCCGACGACCGCAGCCGCTACGAAGGGCTGGTGGACGGCCTGGTGCACGACGACCGCTTCATGCTCTGCGCCGACTTCGAGGCCTACTGGCATGCGCAGTGCCGGGTCGAGGAAGTCTGGCGCGAGCCCGATCGCTGGTGGCGCTCGGCGTTGCTCAACGTGGCGCGGATCGGCTGGTTCAGCGCCGACCGGACGATCAGCGAATACGCCCGGGATATCTGGAAGCTATGAAGGGCCTTACCAGAAGCCGGCCGGGTGACGGCGTTCGGGGCCCTCCAGGCGAAGGTCGAAGGCGCGGCGGAAGAATACCGCCAGCTCGCTGTCCAGCACCATCGGGTTGATCGACGCCAGCTCGGCCGGCAGGCTGTGCCATTCCTGGGCCCCGGCCAGGTACTGGCGATGGATGACCCGCTCGCCGGGAATCGCCAGCAGGCTGTAGTGGCTTTTCTCGCCTCCCGGCTCGCCGACTTCCAGGCGCAGGCGAGGATGGCCGTCCTCGTCGAGGTCGAGGTCCACGTTGCAGTCCAGGCCGTAGCTGCGCGCCTCTTCGCAGGAGTCGACGAAAAGCGGTTTCGCCACCTGTTCCACGAGAGAAATGAAATAGTGCTGGAATCGCACTTCGTCACTGTTTTCCATGGCGAGTTCCATTTGTTTTAAAGTTCGACGATTAATTATTGAATGGGTCTATCGGAATGTCAGGGATTGCAATAGAAAAGAATAATTAAGTGCCTCCGCCTGGGCATTCTTCGGCATTCGCTCCATGATATTCGGGGTAGGGTTCCTGATCACTGTCTCCCGGTTCGAAATTCCATTCATGGCAATCGCGATCGGGTTCTTCGTTGCTTACAACGGGATCGCTGTAGGCCGGATGCTCGTAGGGTTTCATGGTTCTCCTCCGAGATGTGCGGGCTTTCATCTGACGCAATTCGGGGATTCCTGTCAATGCTGGCAATGGAATAAGGCAAGGATCTTTGAACCCTATGGATTGCGCTCGAAACATGCTGGCAAAACGCTTCGCTTTCATTCGCTGAAAATAATCTGAACCACTGGCGAAACACCCTCTCAGAGTTAGGGCATGCGCAACGCATGCGTCCATGAAATCTGTTCTGAAGAGATTATTCGGAGGAAATAGAAATGGCACAGCATCAAGGTGGTAAAGGCAACTTCGCGGAAGACCCGAAACGTGCTTCGGAGGCCGGCAAGAAGGGCGGCCAGGCCAGCGGCGGCAACTTCAAGAACGATCCGCAGCGGGCCTCCGAGGCTGGCAAGAAAGGTGGCCAGCGCAGCCACGGCGGGAACTGATAACCGCGCAGTGAAGTGAATGGGGCGGAGCAGGGAGGCATCCGCCCCATTTTCATGCCCAGGATGAGGAGAGGAAACCGATGAGCGAGCAGAACAACGAGCAGCGCAGCCAGGCGGCCGGCACCGACACCGTCGACCGTGGCAACAGCAACGCCAAGCTGGAACAGCTGGAGGCCTATCGCGAGGACGCCACCGGAGAGGCCCTGAGCACCAATACCGGCACCCGCATCGCCGATAACCAGAACACCCTGAAGGCCGGCGAGCGCGGACCATCGTTGCTCGAAGACTTCATCATGCGCGAGAAGATCACCCACTTCGACCACGAGCGCATTCCCGAGCGCGTGGTCCACGCTCGTGGCTCGGCGGCGCATGGCTACTTCGAGGCCTACGAGGACCTCAGCGACCTGACCAAGGCCGGCTTCCTCGCCGAGGCGGGCAAGCGTACCCCGGTCTTCGTGCGTTTCTCCACCGTGCAGGGGCCGCGCGGGTCCGCGGATACGGTGCGTGACGTACGCGGCTTCGCCGTGAAGTTCTATACCGACGAAGGCAACTTCGACCTGGTCGGCAACAACATGCCGGTATTCTTCATCCAGGATGCGATCAAGTTCCCCGACTTCGTCCATGCGGTGAAACCCGAACCGCACAACGAGATTCCCACCGGAGCGTCTGCCCACGACACCTTCTGGGACTTCGTTTCGCTGACCCCGGAGTCGGCGCACATGGTCATGTGGCTGATGTCCGATCGCGCCATTCCGATCGCCTACCGCAACATGCAGGGCTTCGGCGTGCACACCTTCCGCCTGGTCAACGCGGCCGGCGAGAGCGTGCTGGTCAAGTTCCACTGGCGACCGAAGTCCGGGACCTGCTCGCTGGTCTGGGACGAGGCGCAGAAGCTCGCCGGCAAGGACCCCGACTTCAACCGGCGGACCCTCTGGGAGGACATCGAGAAGGGCGACTATCCCGAATGGGAGCTGGGCCTGCAGGTGATCCCGGAGAACCAGCAGGACAGCTTCGACTTCGACCTGCTCGACCCCACCAAGCTGGTGCCCGAGGAGTTGGTGCCGGTAAGGGTGGTGGGGCGGATGGTACTCAACCGCAACCCCGACAATTTCTTCGCCGAGACCGAACAGGTGGCGTTCCACGTCGGCCACGTGGTCCCCGGAATCGACTTCACCAACGACCCGCTGTTGCAGGGTCGGCTGTTCTCCTATACCGACACCCAACTGCTGCGCCTGAGCGGGCCGAACTTCAACGAAATCCCGATCAACCGCCCGCTGTGTCCGTTCCACAACAACCAGCGCGACGCGCCGCACCGGCAGACCATCAACCGCGGCCGGGCTTCCTATGAACCGAACTCGATCGACGGCGGCTGGCCGAAGGAAACCCCGCCGGCGGCGCGCAACGGCGGCTTCTCCACCTACCACGAGCCGGTCAGCGGCAGCAAGCTGCGCAAGCGCGCCGACTCCTTCGCCGATCATTTCAGCCAGGCCGCATTGTTCTGGCACAGCATGAGCGAGGCCGAGCAGGCGCATATCGTCGCCGCCTACAGCTTCGAACTGTCCAAGGTCGAGCGGCAATCGATCCGTGAGCGCGAAGTCAACCAGATACTCCTCAACATCGATCCGCAACTGGCCGCCAGGGTCGCGGCGAACGTCGGTGTGCAGCTCGCCGCGCCGGCCAACCCGGCACCGCAGCCGAAGCCGTCGCCGGCGCTGAGCCAGATGAACCTGCTGTCCGGCGACATCCGTTCGCGCAAGGTGGCGATCCTGATCGCCGACGGCGTCGCCGAGAGCGACGTCAGCGACCTACGCGACGCGCTCCGCCAGGAGGGCGCGGACGCCAAGCTGATCGCGCCCAGCGCTTCGCCGGTGCAGGCCGAAAACGGTGCCGAACTGATCCCGGAGGGAACCTGGGACGGCCTGCCGTCGGTAGCCTTCGACGCGGTCTTCGTGCCTGGTGGCGCGGCCAGCAGCCAGGCCATCGGCGCGGACGGACGCGGCCTGCACTACCTGCTGGAAGCCTACAAGCACCTGAAGCCAGTGGCCTTCGCTGGCGATGCCCAGGCGCTGGCCAGCCAGCTTTCGTTGCCTGGCGACCCCGGCGTGGTGCTCGGCGCCACGGCCACCGATGTCTTCCCCGGTCTGCGCCAGGCATTGATGCAGCACCGGATCTGGCAGCGCGAGGCGGCGACCAAGGCGATCCCCGCCTGAGGAGCGCCGCTGGCGAATCCGATCGCACCTTCCCGTCGTCTCGTCGGTCACAGCTGGAAAGGGCGGCTGGCCGAGCGATTCGGCGGGAGGACCCGGATGACCTTGCGTTGCCTGATCGGCGGTTGCGATTGGTGCCGGCAACCGGCGTTGCGACTGGGTGAGGAAACCTTCGACTGCGAGCGCTGCCTGCGTTGCGGTGCCCTGCGCTACAGCGGGATACAACGCCGATGAGCGCCTGGGAGACGCTGTGGAAGATCCTCGGCGAGGAGTTCGCCGATCTCGCCGACTTCGAGCAGACCGCCCGCGCCGCGTTGCGCCTGCTGCTGGCGGCGGCGCTCGGCGCGGTACTCGGCTACGAGCGCGAGCAGAGCGGCAAGGCCGCCGGCCTGCGCACGCACATGCTGGTAACCCTCGGCGCGGCGCTGTTCGTCATGCCGCTGCAATTGCAGAGTGGCGGGGCGGACGCGCTGAGCCGGGTGATCCAGGGCACCGTCGCCGGCATCGGCTTCCTCTGCGCCGGCACCATCCTCAAGGCAGGTCGGGAAAGCCGGGTCAGGGGCCTGACCACCGCGGCGGGTCTCTGGGCCAGCACCGCCATAGGCGTCGCGGTCGGACTCGGTCACCAGGGTACCGCGGTGCTCGGGACGGTCCTGGCGCTACTGGTGCTGCATGTCCTGGCCTGCCTGAACCGTTCGCCGCCATCTTCCGATAGCCATTGAGGAGAGTTCCGTCATGTTCAAGGACTTCGACGCCTGTACCGCCTGGACCGACGCGATGCAGGAGCGCTGCCAGCCGGTCGGCCTGATCCTCTATCAGCCCAAGCGGCGTGGCGCGGCGGTACGCATGCTGTGGGTAGTGACCCCGGGTTGCAGTTGCCTGAGCGACGCCGAGACCGCCGCCGACAACCTGCTCCAGCGCATCACCGACATCGCCGCCGACGGCCGCGTGCGTTACGCGGACGGCGGCACGCTGTAACCATCAAGAGGAGGAAACCGGCATGGCGCGTGCGATCTGGAAAGGCGCGATCAGCTTCGGCCTGGTGCATATACCGGTGAGCCTGTCGGCGGCGACCTCGTCGCAGGGCATCGATTTCGACTGGCTCGACCAGCGCAGCATGGAGCCGGTCGGCTACAAGCGGGTGAACAAGGTCACCGGCAAGGAGATCGAGCGCGAGAACATCGTCAAGGGCGTGGAGTACGAAAAGGGCCGCTACGTGGTGCTGAGCGAGGAAGAAATCCGCGCGGCGCATCCCAAGTCGACCCAGACCATCGAGATCTTCGCTTTCGTCGATAGCCAGGAAATTCCCCTGCAGCACTTCGATACCCCGTACTACCTGGCCCCCGACCGGCGCGGAGGCAAGGTCTACGCGCTGCTCCGGGAGACCCTGGAGCGCACCGGCAAGGTCGCCCTGGCCAACGTCGTCCTGCACACCCGCCAGCACCTGGCGCTCCTGCGGCCTCTGCAGGACGCCCTGGTGCTGATCACCCTGCGCTGGCCGTCGCAGGTGCGCAGCCTGGATGGCCTGGAGCTGGACGAAAGCGTCACCGAGGCGAAACTCGACAAGCGCGAGCTGGAGATGGCCAAGCGCCTGGTGGAGGACATGGCCTCCCACTGGGAGCCGGACGAATACAAGGACAGCTTCAGCGACAAGATCATGAAGCTGGTCGAGGAAAAGGCCGCCAAGGGCCAGCTGCACGCGGTGGAGGAAGAGGAGGAGGTGGCTGGCAAGGGCGCCGACATCATCGATCTCACCGACCTGCTCAAGCGCAGCCTGCGTTCCCGCGCCGGCGGCGGCAAGGACAAGGGCAGCGAAAAGGCCGGGGCCGACGCGAAGGGTCGCGCCAAGTCCGGTGCCTCGCGTTCGCGGCGCAAGGCCTGAGGCGAGCCGCTGGGTAAATCAACCTGAACCAATCGGTCGCCGGCGGGCTCGGAATCAATGACCGTCCGCGCCGCCGGCCATTCGAGGCCGGCGGAAGCCTCGCGACCCATCGCCGAACCCACGTCCCGGAGGAGCGCGCCTCGATGAGTTCGATTGTCCGCAACAGCGACGATGATCCG
The DNA here is from genome assembly GCF_050433085.1 of Pseudomonas sp. RC10-4-2. Classification (NCBI taxonomy): domain Bacteria; kingdom Pseudomonadati; phylum Pseudomonadota; class Gammaproteobacteria; order Pseudomonadales; family Pseudomonadaceae; genus Pseudomonas; species Pseudomonas sp. RC10-4-2. The sequence continues at coordinate 446,985 of NZ_JBNPXX010000003.1, read as the reverse complement.
CTGGTCATCGCCATCCAGCAGCCCCGTATCGCCATCGAGTCGGTCAGCCCTGTGGTGGAAGAGGGTGCCTATCCCGCGAAGACCGAGAGCGACCGCGACCTGCGCCTGGCCGCGCGAATCTTCGCCGATGGCCATGAGGTACTCGGTGCCGAGGTGGTCTGGCGGCGTGTCGGGGAAACCGCGGAGCGGCGCCTGCCGCTGCTGCCCGAAGGCAACGATTTCTGGAGCGCGCAGTTGCGCACGCCGCCCTGCGGCCGCCTGTACTTCCGTATCGAGGCCTGGATCGACCGTTTTGCCGGCTACCGCCGCGAATTGCGTGCCAAGCATGGCGCACGCCTGCCGCTGGACCTGGAGCTGCGCGAGGGCGACGAACTGCTGCAGCGCTGCGCCGAGCGCGGCGGTCCGGAGATCGCCGCCGCCTGTGCGCCGCTGGCCGAACGCCTGCAGGCCTGCCAGAGCGTCGAGGAGCGGGTGGCGCTGTGGCTGGCGGCGCAGACCGGCGAACTGTTGCGTCTGGTCGGCCCGCGCGAGCACCTGGTGCGCAGCCGCGAATACCCGGTGGAGGTGGAGCGACCGCTGGCGCGCTTCGCCAGTTGGTACGAGCTGTTCCCTCGCTCGGAAAGCGGCGACCCGACACGCCACGGTACCTTCGACGACGTGATCCGGCGCCTGCCGCAGATCGCCGCGATGGGCTTCGACGTTCTCTATTTCCCGCCGATCCACCCCATCGGCCGCACCCATCGCAAGGGCCGCAACAATTCCTTGCGTGCCGAGGCCGGCGACCCCGGCAGCCCGTATGCGATCGGCAGTGAGGATGGCGGCCACGAGGCGATCCATCCCGAACTGGGCGACCGCGAGGATTTCCGCCGGCTGCTCGTTGCGGTGCGCGAGCACGGCATGGAACTGGCGCTGGACTTCGCCATCCAGTGCTCCCCCGACCACCCCTGGCTGCGCGAGCATCCCGGCTGGTTCGCCTGGCGTCCGGACGGTAGCTTGCGCTACGCGGAGAACCCGCCGAAGAAGTACGAGGACATCGTCAACGTCGACTTCTACGCCGAACAGGCCCTGCCGAGCCTGTGGGAAGCCTTGCGCGACGTGGTGCTGGGCTGGGTCGAGCAGGGCGTGACGCTGTTTCGCGTCGACAACCCGCACACCAAGCCACTGCCGTTCTGGGAGTGGCTGATCGCCGAGGTGCGCGGCCGCCATCCGCAGGTGATCTTCCTTTCCGAGGCGTTCACCCGCCCGGCGATGATGGCGCGCCTGGGCAAGGTCGGCTTCAGCCAGAGCTACACCTATTTCACCTGGCGCAACGACAAGCAGGAACTGGCGGAGTACTTCGCCGAACTCAACCAGCCACCCTGGCGCGACTGCTACCGGCCGAACTTCTTCGTCAACACCCCGGACATCAATCCCTGGTTCCTGCAACGCTCCGGCCGCCCCGGCTTCCTCATCCGTGCCGCCCTGGCGACCATGGGGTCGGGGCTGTGGGGCATGTACTCCGGCTTCGAGCTGTGCGAGGCGGCGGCCTTGCCGGGCAAGGAGGAGTACCTCGACTCGGAGAAATACCAGTTGCGTCCGCGCGACTACCAGGCGCCGGGCAACATCGTCGCCGAGATCGCCCGGCTCAACCGCATCCGCCGGGAAAACCCGGCATTGCAGACGCACCTCGGGTTCCAGGCCTACAACGCCTGGAACGACCGCATCCTGTATTTCGGCAAGCGCACCGCGGACCTCGCCAACTTCGTCCTGGTGGCGGTCTGCCTGGACCCGCACGAAGCCCAGGAGGCGCATTTCGAACTGCCGCTGTGGGAGTTCGGCCTGCCCGACGACGCCAGCCTCCAGGGCGAGGACCTGATGAACGGGCATCGCTGGGTCTGGCACGGCAAGGTCCAGTGGATGCGCATCGAACCCTGGCACCTGCCGTTCGGCATCTGGCGCGTGCGGCGCGTCGACGCATAAGGAGAAACCCATGGCCAGACGCGAGAAACCGGTCTTTCTCAACGACCCGCAATGGTACAAGGACGCGGTGATCTACCAGGTCCACGTGAAATCCTTCTACGACGCCAACAACGATGGCATCGGCGACTTCGCCGGGCTGATCGAGAAGCTCGACTACATCGCCGACCTCGGCGTGAACACTCTCTGGCTGCTGCCGTTCTACCCGTCGCCACGCCGCGACGACGGCTACGACATCGCCCAGTACCGTGGCGTGCACAGCGACTACGGCAGCCTCGCCGACGCCCGCCGGTTCATCGCCGAGGCCCATCGACGCGGTCTGCGGGTGATTACCGAGCTGGTGATCAACCACACCTCCGACCAGCATCCCTGGTTCATCCGCGCCCGCCACGCGAAGAAGGGATCGCGCGCCCGCGACTACTACGTCTGGTCGGACAGCGACGAGAAATACCAGGGTACGCGGATCATCTTCATCGACACCGAGCAGTCCAACTGGACCTGGGACCCGGTAGCCCAACAGTACTACTGGCACCGCTTCTATTCCCACCAGCCGGACCTGAACTTCGACAACCCGCAGGTCCTGCGCGAGGTGCTCGGGGTGATGCGCTACTGGCTGGACATGGGCGTCGACGGCCTGCGCCTGGACGCGATTCCCTACCTGATCGAACGCGACGGCACCAGCAGCGAGAACCTGCCGGAGACCCACCAGGTGCTCAAGCGCATCCGCGCCGAGCTGGACGCGCACTATCCCGACCGCATGCTGCTGGCCGAGGCCAACCAGTGGCCGGAAGACACCCGGCCGTACTTCGGCGGCGAGGATGGCGGCGAGGGCGACGAATGCCACATGGCCTTCCACTTCCCGCTGATGCCGCGCATGTACATGGCCATCGCCCAGGAGGATCGCTATCCGATCACCGACATCCTGCGCCAGACCCCGGACATCCCGGCCAATTGCCAATGGGCGATCTTCCTGCGCAACCACGACGAGCTGACCCTGGAGATGGTCACCGACGACGAGCGCGACTATCTCTGGAACCACTATGCCGCCGACCGCCGCGCGCGCCTCAACCTGGGCATCCGCCGGCGCCTGGCGCCGCTGGTGGAGCGTGACCGGCGGCGCATCGAGCTGCTGCACAGCCTGCTGTTGTCGATGCCGGGCACGCCGACCCTGTACTACGGCGACGAGATCGGCATGGGCGACAACATCTACCTCGGCGACCGCGACGGCGTGCGGACCCCGATGCAGTGGTCGGTGGACCGCAACGGCGGCTTCTCCCGCGCCGACCCGGCGAAGCTGGTGCTGCCGCCGATTCTCGACCCGCTGTACGGCTACCAGACGATCAACGTCGAGGCGCAGGCGCGCGACCCGCATTCGCTGCTCAACTGGATGCGCCGCCTGCTCGCCGTGCGCAGCCAGCAGAAGGCCTTCGGCCGCGGCAGCCTGAAGATGCTCGCGCCGAGCAACCGACGGATCCTCGCCTACCTGCGCGAATACGCCGAGGGCGAACGGCAGGACAGCATCCTCTGCGTGGCCAACCTGTCGCGCGCGGCCCAGGCGGTGGAACTGGACCTCGCCAGCCATGCCGGCAAGGTGCCGGTGGAGATGATCGGCGGCATGTCGTTCCCGCCGATCGGCGAGCTGACCTACCTGCTGACCCTGCCGCCCTACGGCTTCTACTGGTTCTACCTGGCCGACGCGACGCAGATGCCGAGCTGGCACGTGGCCGCCGACGAGCGCCTGCCGGAACTGCCGACCCTGGTGGTCAAGCAGCGCCTCGGCGAGCTGCTGCAGGGCGCATCGCGGAACATCCTGGAAGGCGAGACGCTGCCGGCCTACCTGCCGAAGCGCCGCTGGTTCGCCGGCGAGAAAGGCCAGCCACGGCTCTGCTACATCGTTCCGCTGGACGAGGCGGAGCCGCGCTGTGCATTGTGCGAAGTGGAGATCGACGGGCTGCGCTACCAGTTGCCGCTGGGCTTCCTCGACGCCGACCAGCGCGGCGACAGCCTGCCTCAGTTGCTGGCCCTGGCGCGCCTGCGGCGCGGTCGCAAGGTCGGCCTGCTGACCGACGCCGCCAGCCTGCCGCTGTTCGCCCGCAAGGTCCTCGCGCAACTCCGCGCCGAGGCGGTGATCGCCCACGGCGACGGCGAGATCCAGTTCATCCCGGCGGCGGGACTGGCGGAAATGGACGACATCGCCGACGAAGACGTCCTGCCGTTCTCGGTGGAGCAGTCCAACAGCTCGATCCGCTTCGGCGAGCGCATGGTCCTCAAGGTGCTGCGCAAGATCCTTCCGGGGCTGCACCCGGAAATCGAGGTCGGCGGCTACCTGACCCGCCACGGCTACCCCGGCATCGCACCGTTGCTCGGCGAGGTACGGCGGGTCGGCGCGGATGGCGAGCCGCACACGCTGATGATCCTGCAGGGCTACCTGAACAACCAGGGCGACGCCTGGAACTGGACCCTGGACAACCTGGAGCGAGCCGTGCGCGACGAGATATCCGCGGCCAGCGAGGCGCTCGAAGGGCAATACGACAGCCTCGCCGAACTGCGCGGCTTCGCCGCCAACCTCGGCGCCCGGCTCGGCGAGATGCACAGCGTACTGGCCGGCGAGTCGGACGATCCGGCCTTCGGCAGCCGCGAGAGCGACGAAGCCAGCGTCCAGGCCTGGGCGCTGCGCATCGCCGAACAGTTGCGCGAAGCCGGCAAACGCCTGAGCGAGCCGCCACGGCCGTTGCAGGGCGAGGCGGCGGAACAGGCGCGGCGCCTGCTGGAACGCCTGCCGGCGCTGCTCGAACGCCTGCCGCTGCTGGCCCGGCAGGCAGCCGGCGGGCTGCTGATCAGGGTTCACGGCGACCTGCACCTGGGCCAGGTGCTGATGGTCCAGGGCGACGCACGTTTCATCGACTTCGAGGGCGAGCCGGCGCGCAGCCTGGAAGAGCGCCGCCAGCGCCACAGTCCGATGAAGGACGTCGGCGGCATGCTGCGCTCGTTCGACTACGCGGCGGCGATGGTCCTGCGCAACGCGCAGAGCACCGATAGCTCGGAACAGGCCGACAGCGCCCGGCGCAAGGTCGCCATGCGCTATCGCAGCGAAGCCCGCGACGCCTTCCTGGCCGGCTATCGGGCCGCCGCGGCGGGTCTCATGCACGCCTGGCACGGTCGCGAAGGCGAGGGGGCGGCGCTGGCCCTGGCCTGCCTGGAAAAGGCCGCCTACGAACTGCTCTACGAAGCCGACTACCGCCCCGACTGGCTGGAAGTGCCTCTCGCCGGTCTGGCCGAACTCACCGAACACCTCCTGAAGGGCAAGAACCGATGAGCGAACCGATGTCCGAACGCGAACGCTGGCAACTGGAGCTGGACAAGCTGCAGCGCGGCCTGCAGGGCGATCCATTCGCCTTCCTCGGCCCGCAGCGCGACCCCGGCGGCGAAGGCGGCGTGCTGCGCGCCTACCTGCCCGGCGCGCAGCGCGTCGAGCTGCTCGACGAAGACGGCGCGACGCTCGCCGAACTGGAGCAGAGCGACCCCGGCAGCGGCTTGTTCCAGCGCCACCTGGAGCGCCTGCCACCGCGCTACAGCCTGCGCGTGCACTGGCCGGACGGCGTGCAGGAAAGCGAAGACCCCTATGCCTTCGGGCCGTTGCTCGGCGAACTCGACCTCTACCTGTTCGCCGAAGGCAACCACCGCCAACTGGCCTCCTGTCTGGGCGCGCAACTGACCCGTCACGAAGGCGTGGAGGGCGTGCGCTTCGCGGTCTGGGCGCCGAACGCCGTGCGCGTCTCGGTGGTCGGCGATTTCAACGGCTGGGACGGGCGCCGTCACCCGATGCGACGACGCTATCCATCCGGCGTCTGGGAACTGTTCGTCCCGCGCCTCGGCGAGGGCGAACTGTACAAGTACGAGTTGCAGGGCCACGACGGCCTCCTGCCGCTGAAGGCCGACCCCCTGGCGCTGGCCTGCGAGACGCCGCCCGGAACCGCTTCGAAGACCTGCGCGGCGTTGCGCCACGAGTGGCGCGACCAGGACTGGCTGGCCCGGCGCGCGGAGCGCCAGGGCTATGCGGCACCGCTGTCGATCTACGAAGTCCACGCCGGCTCCTGGCGCCACCGCGACGGCCGGCCGCCGCACTGGTCGGAACTGGCGGAGGAGCTGATTCCCTACGTGCGCCAGCTCGGCTTCACCCATATCGAGCTGATGCCGGTGATGGAACATCCCTTCGGCGGCTCCTGGGGCTACCAGCCGCTCGGGTTGTTCGCCCCCACCGCGCGCTACGGCACGCCGGAGGACTTCGCCGCGTTCGTCGACGCCTGCCACCAGGCCGGCATCGGCGTGATCCTCGACTGGGTGCCGGCGCATTTTCCCACCGACGCCCACGGCCTGGGCCGTTTCGACGGCACGGCGCTGTACGAGTACGAACATCCCTTCGAAGGCTTCCACCAGGACTGGGATACCTACATCTACAACCTTGGCCGCAGCGAGGTGCACGGCTTCATGCTGGCCTCGGCGCTGCACTGGCTGCGCACCTACCACGTCGACGGCCTGCGGGTGGATGCGGTGGCCTCGATGCTCTATCGCGACTATTCGCGCAAGGAAGGCGAATGGCTGCCGAACCGCCATGGCGGCCGGGAGAACCTGGAGGCCATCGACTTCCTCCATCACCTCAACCAGGTGGTCGCCAGCGAAACCCCCGGCGCGCTGGTGATCGCCGAGGAATCCACCGCCTGGCCCGGCGTCAGCCGTCCGGTGGCGGAGGGCGGCCTGGGCTTCAGCCATAAGTGGAACATGGGCTGGATGCACGACAGCCTGGCGTACATCGGCGAAGACCCGCTGCACCGGCGCTATCACCACCACCAGTTGACCTTCGGCCTGCTCTACGCCTTCTCCGAGCATTTCATCCTGCCGATCTCCCACGACGAGGTGGTACATGGCAAGCACTCGCTACTGGACAAGATGCCCGGCGACCGCTGGCAGAAGTTCGCCAACCTGCGCCTGTACCTGAGCTTCATGTGGTCGCACCCGGGCAAGAAGCTGCTGTTCATGGGATGCGAGTTCGGCCAGTGGCGCGAGTGGAACCACGACGGCGAACTGGACTGGTACCTGCTGCGCTATCCGGAGCATCAGGGCGTACAGGACCTGGTGGCGGCCCTCAACCGGCTGTACCGCGAACTCCCCGCACTGCATGCGCGCGACGGCGAGGCGCTCGGCTTCGAATGGCTGATCGGCGACGACCAGGCGAACAGTGTCTACGCCTGGCTGCGCCACGCGGCCGGCGAGCCATCGCTGCTGGCGGTACACAATTTCACCCCGGTGCCGCGCCAGGGCTATCGGATCGGCGTACCGCAAGGCGGCGACTGGGACGTGCTGCTCAATAGCGACGCCCAGGCGTTCGCCGGTTCCGGCGCAGGCAGCCAGGGCCGCGTCTCCAGCGAGTCGTGCGGCGCCCATGGCCAGGCGCAGTCGCTGGTGCTCGACCTGCCGCCGCTGGGCACGCTGCTGCTGCGTCCGGCCGGCTGATTCAGGCCTGGCCCTGGCGCAGGCGGCGCTGTTTGCGGCGCAGGCGGATCGCCCGGCGCTCCAACAGCAGGTAGACCACGCAGGCCAGCGCCAGGGGTAGGAGGAAATACAGCACCCGGTAGCCGATCAACGCGGCCAGCAGCACGCCCTGGGACAGGCGTCCCTGGAGCAGGGCGATGAACACCGCTTCGAGCACCCCGAGCCCGGCCGGGATATGGGTGATGACCCCGGCGATGCTGCTGATCAGGAGGATCGCCAGGACGCTCGGGTAATCCACGCTGTGCGGCAGCAGGCTGTACAGCAGGAGCGCCATCAGCGACCAGTTGCTCGCTCCGAGCAGGCCTTGCAGGGCCGCCAGCCGCCAGGACGGCAGGGTCAGCCGATGCTCGCGCCAGCCCCAGGCGCGGCGGCGGGCGAAACGGCAGGCCAGCAGGTAGCCTGCGGCCAGCGCCAGGAGCAGGGCGCCGATCAGGCGCAGGCCGTCGCTGCCGAGCTTCCAGCCCGGCGGCAAGGCCGGCAGGCCGCAGCTGAACAGGATGCCGGCGAGCAGCAGGTAGCCGAACCAGTTGGTCACCAGGCTGAAGGTGAGGATCCGGGTGATATCGGCGATGTCCAGGCCGAGCCGACTGTACAGGCGATAGCGCAGCGCCACGGCGCCGACCCAGGAACTCAGGTTGAGGTTGAACGCATTGCACACGAACGCCACGGTGAAGACCCGCCGCTTGGGCAGCGAGTGGCCGATGTAGTAGCGGCTGAGCAGGTCGAAGCTGCTGAACACCGTATAGCCGGCGGCCGCCAGCAGCAGCCCGAGGAACAGGGTCGCGGGGCGATACTCGCCGAGGGCGTGGCGGACTTCCTGCCAGTCGAGATTCTTCACCAGCAGGAACAGCAGCACCGGGACCAGCACGAAGAACGCCAGGGTCAGCAGCCTGCGCAGCCAGCGCCAGTGAGCGCGGCGTGGCGCCGCCGAGGCAGTTGCGTGACCGCTGCCGTTCATGGGTTGCCCCGCTGGCCCTGGCGTTCCTGCCAGCGCCGCGACGGACGCGGCTCCAGCGATTTCAGGCGCGGCAGATGGGCGGGTACCCAACCGGCGATAGCCGGAAAGTGCCTGGAAAAGTGGAAGCCGAGGAAGATCAGCGGCGCTCGCCACCAGTAGCCGCGCCTCGCGTGGCGGCGGCTGATGCGCCGGCAGTGGCGGCGCGCCAGCTCGCGCAGGTGCTGGTAGAGCTGGCCGTTGAAGGCGACGTCGCGGATCACCAGGTTGGCCTCCAGGTTCAGCGACAGGCTGAGGGGATCGAGATTGCTCGAGCCGATGGTCGACCAGTCGTCGTCGATCACCGCGACCTTGCCGTGCAGCGGACGCTGGCAGTATTCGTGGATACGCACGCCCTCGCGCAGCAGGTAGTCGTAGAGCAGCCGGCTGCACAGGCGCACCAGCGGCATGTCCGGCATGCCCTGTAGTACCAGGTCGACGCGCACGCCGCGGCGCGCCGCATCGCGCAGCTCGCGAAGCAGGCGGTAGCCGGGGAAGAAATAGGCGTTGGCGATCAGCAGGCGTCGCCGCGCCTGGCGGATCGCCTGCAGGTACTCGCGCTCGATGTCGTCGCTGGACTGGTCGTTGTCGCGGATCACCAGGCGCACCCGCGCCGGCTGCCCGGCGCCCGACGGCCGCAACGGCGGGTAGTCGGCGTCCGGTTCGAGCAACGCCAGGCAGGCCTGGCGGATATCGCGCACCACCGGACCCTCGACGCGCACCGCGTAGTCCTGCTTGGCCATGTTGCCGCGACGCACCAGGTGGTCCTCGCCGTAGTTGATGCCGCCGACGAAGGCCTGCTGGCGATCGATCACCACCAGCTTGCGGTGCAACCGGCGAAACAGGTTGGTACGCATGCCGAGCAGGCGCGGGCGCGGGTCGAACAGGTGCACGCGAACCCCGGCGGCGGTGAGCCTGGCCAGGTAGTCCGGGCTGAGCGAGGCGGTGCCGTAGCCGTCCACCGTGACCTGTACCTCGACACCGCGCTCGGCGGCGGCGCTGAGGGCTTCCTGCAACTGCCGGCCGACCTCGTCCTCGAAGATGATGAAGGTTTCCAGGAGGATCTCCCGGCGCGCCTCGGCGATGCACTGGAACAGGCGCGGAAAGTACTCTTCGCCGTTGATCAGCAGTTCTACGCGGTTGCCGTCGCGCCAGGGGAAGTTCATGGCTCCACCTCCACCGCCAGCGGCAGGTGGTCGGACAGGTGCGACCAGGGCCGCCGCGAGAGGATGCGCGGCTGGCGCCCGCGGGCATTGCGCAGGTAAATGCGGTCCAGCGGCAGCACCGGCCAGCGCGCCGGGAAGCTGCGCGCCGGCCGGCCCTGGGCGCCGACGAAGACTTCGCGCAGGCCGCAACCGGCGAGCAGTTGGTCAGCGCGCTGGCGCCAGTCGTTGAAGTCGCCGGCGACCACCACCGGCTCGCGCTCCGGCAGGCCCGCCACCAGTTCGCAGAGCAGTTGCAACTGGCGCTGGCGCTGCGCCTCGCGCAATCCCAGGTGCACGCAGACCGCGTGCAGCGGACGGCCGATGTCGATCACCGCATGCAACAGGCCGCGCTCCTCGTTGCCCGCCACCGAGACGTCGAGGTTGCGGTGGGCGAGGATCGGATGCTTGGAGAGCACGGCATTGCCATGGTGGCCTTCGGGATACACCGCGTTGCGCCCGTAGGCGAACTGCGGCCACATGCTGTCGGCCAGATACTCGTATTGCGGCGCCGGCGGCCAGGATGGCAGGCGCGCGGCGTGCAGGCTATGGGAGCCGAGGACCTCCTGGAGGAACACCAGGTCGGCACCGACGCTGCGCACCGCTTCGCGCAACTCCGGCAAGATGAAGCGCCGATTGAACGGGTTGAAACCCTTGTGGGTGTTCACCGTCAGCACCTGCAGGCGTGGCAGGATCATGCGGCACTCTCCCGCAGGTCATCGGGCAACTGTCCGGGCACCGTGCGCAGGCCGCCGTCGAGTTCCAGCAGCTGCAGGAGGCGCCGGGCGTCGTAGGGTGCGCGCACCTTGACGTCGTTGTCGAAGTAGCAGTACAGGTCGCGCGCCGTCGCCGTCGCCGGTGCGTCCTGGCTGGCCCGGCGCAGGTCGTCGGCCTGGCCGCCGCCGGCCCAGGCGCGGATCCGTGCCTGCCACTGGCCCAGGGCCGCTTCCGAATAGCCGCTGCGGTACAGTTCCTTGTCGCCATGCAGGCGCAGGTACAGGAAGTCGGCGCAGACGTCGCCGAGCAGCGGCCACTTGCCGGCGGTATCGGCCACCACCAGGGCAACCCGGTATTCGCGCAGCAGCTCGATGAACGTCGGGTCGACGAAGCTCTCATGGCGGATTTCCACGGCATGCCGCAGGCGCTGCGCCGGATCGCCGTCGAGGTAGCCCTCGCGGTGCAGGCGCGCGGCGCTGTGCCGGGCGAGCTTCTGCGCGGCGGCGCCGTCGCGCGGCAGGCGGGCGAGGAAATCGGCGAACAGCTCGCGGTCGAAGCGCATGCTCGGCGGGAACTGCCAGAGGAACGGGCCGAGGCGCTGGCGCAGGGCGAGGGGGCCGGAGGCGAAGAAGTTCGCCAGCGGCTCGTCGATCTCGCGCAGGCGCCGCACGTGGGTGATGTAACGCGGGGCCTTGACGCTGAAAACGAAGTCCTCGGGGGTGTCCTCGGCCCAGCCGCGGAAGCGCTCGGGCGTCTGCAGGGCGTAGAAGGTGCCGTTGATCTCGATGCTGTTCACCGCCCGCGAGGCGAAGCGCAGTTCGTCCTTCTGGCGCAGCCCCTCGGGATAGAAGTCACCTCTCCAGGGGGCGTAGCGCCAGCCGGAAATGCCGATGCGCAGGCGTGCCGGTGCGCTCATGCATCACCCCCGGGCGCCGCTTTCCGGCGTCGGCCGGCGCGCCAGTTCGTCCACCGCGCGTTCGTCGAGGCGTTCCTCGCCGCCCTCGACCTGGCGCTTCTGCGGCACCAGTTCGACCTTGATCCAGCCGGTCTCGCGGCGGTCGAAGGCTTCGAAGGCCTCGATGGCGTCGCCGATCGGCTTCACCTGGGTGAGGATCTTCGCCGGGTCGATACGTCCGCTGAGCACATGTTCGAGCAGCAGCGGAATGTACTTGCGGTGGTGGCAGTTGCCCATGCGGATGGTCAGGTTGCGGTTCATCGCCAGGCCGATGGGAAACTGCCGCGAGTCTTCGGCGTAGACGCCGATGATCGACAGGGTGCCGGCCTTGGCCAGGCCCTGCACCGCCCACTCCAGGGCCTGTGCGGGGGCGTTGCCGGGACTCCAGCTGGTGCCCTCCTGGCGCGGCGCCGGGGTGGCGGTGCCATGGCTGTGCTCGGCGTCCACGCCGACGGCGTCGATGGCGCGGTCCACGCCGATCCCGGCGGTCAGCCAGCGCAGGGCCTGGACCGGATCCTCGCGCTCGAAGTCGATCACTTCGGCGCCTTGCTGGCGGGCCATGTGCAGGCGGTCCGGGTGGCGGTCGATGGCGAACACCCGGGCGGCGCCGAGGAGCAACGCGCTGGCGATGGCGAACTGGCCCACCGGACCGCAGCCGAACACGGCGACGGTGTTGCCGGGGGCGATACCGGCCAGTTCGGCGCCGAAGTAACCGGTGGGGAAGATGTCCGACAGGAGTATCGCCTGGTCGTCGCTGATGCTGCTGGGCAGGCGGATCAGGCCGATGTTGGCATAGGGAATCCGCGCTTTCTCGGCTTGCAGCCCATGGAAGCCGCCGTTGGCCCGGGAACCGCCGAAGAACGCGGTGCCGGCCTGGCTGCCGCCGGGGTTGGCGACGTCGCACTGGGCGTAGTAGCCGGCTCGGCAATACACGCAATTGCCGCAGGCGATGGTCGAGGGAATCACCACCCGGTCGCCGACCTGCAGGTTGCGCACTTCGTCGCCGAGCGCCTCGACGATGCCCACGCCCTCATGGCCGAGGATGGTTCCCGGACGCATGCCGCCGACGCTGCCACGGACGAAGTGCAGGTCGGTGCCGCAGATCGCCGAGGCGGTCAGCCGCACGATGGCGTCGGTGGGCTCCTGCAGGCGCGGCTCCGCCACGTCTTCCAGGCGGATGTCGCCGATGTCATGGAATACCACGGCTTTCATGGCGTTCTCCCGGTTGGGGCCCGGCCTCGGCCGGAATGGCAAAGGCGGGCCGGGTGGAAGAAAGGCTCAGTAGTGGGCCTGGGCGACGCCCTGCAGGACGGTGGCGCTGGAGGCCTGGTCGCGGCAGCTGGCGATGTTGCCCAGGGAAACCACGCCGACCAGCCGCTTCTCGCGGTTGAGCACCGGCAGGCGGCGCATCTGGATGTCGGCCATGTTGCGGGCCACGTGCTGGACGTCTTCGTCTTCGAAGCAATAGTGGATGTCGCCGCTCATGATGCGGCCCAGCGGGGTATCCCCGGACAGGCCGCCGGCTACCGCGCGGATGGCGATGTCGCGATCGGTGATCATCCCGACCAGGCGGTCGCCTTCGCCGACCAGCAGGGCGCCGCTGTCGATCCTCGCCATGGTGGCGGCCGCCTCGCGGATGCTCTGCTGCGGGTCGGCGACCTGGACGTTGCGGGTCATGATGTCGCTGATCTTCATGCTGTCCTCCTGTGTAGGGTGGATGTGCGGGCGCCGCGTGCGGCACCTACAGGTTCCGACTGGAGGTGCCGGGGGCGGTTCAGCTTTTTTCCCCGCCGTTCATCCTTCCGCTCCGGCGCCCGGCGGTTGTAGCTCGAACAGCAGGAAACTGCGGCCGCCGACCAGGAACTCGCTGGCGAACGGGTAGCGTTCGCCGAGCGGGTCCTCCGGCCGTTGGGTATCCAGCAGGCAGGTCCAGCCGCTGCCCTCGGCCACCTCGGGAAGACGGAAGGACACCGCGTCGTGGTAGGCATTGAGGATCAGCAGCAGGGTGGCATCCTCACCGCTGCGCAGGATCCCGGTGGGTTGCGCGCGGCCATCGAGGAGCACGCCGAGACAGCGGGCGTGCTCGTCGTGCCAGTGTTCCTCGGTCATCTCCTCGCCGCCGGGCGCCAGCCAGGTGACGTCCTTGACACCCAGCGCCTCGTTGTACTCGCCGACCAGGAAGCGCCCCCTGCGCAGGATCGGATAGCGTTGGCGCAGGGCCAGCAGGCGCTGGGTGAAGGCCAGCAGCGAACGGCCCTCGTCGTCCAGCCGCCAGTCGATCCAGCCCAGTTCGTTGTCCTGGCAATAGACATTGTTGTTGCCCTGCTGGGTGCGGCTGAACTCGTCGCCGGCGACCAGCATCGGGGTGCCCTGGGACAGCAGCAGGGTGGACAGCAGGTTGCGCATCTGGCGCAGGCGCAGGGCGCGGATCTCCGGGTCGTCGGTGGGGCCCTCGCAGCCGTGGTTCCAGGACAGGTTGTGGTCGCTGCCGTCGGCGTTGTTCTCGCCGTTGGCCTCGTTGTGCTTGTGATCGTAGGAAACCACGTCGCGCAGGGTGAAACCGTCGTGGGCGGTGACGAAGTTCACCGACGCGTAGGGCCGCCGTCCACGCTGGTCGTAGAGATCGCCGGAGGCGGTTAGGCGTCGCGCCAGTTCCGGCAGCATGCCGTCGTCGCCGCGCCAGTAGGCGCGCACGCAATCGCGGAAACGGTCGTTCCATTCCGCCCAGCCGGGCGGGAAGCCGCCTACCTGGTAGCCGCCGGGGCCGCAATCCCAGGGTTCGGCGATCAGCTTGCACTTGCTCAGCACCGGGTCCTGGCGGCAGGCGACGAGGAAGCCGTGGCGCTCGTCGAAACCGTCCGGATGGCGGCCGAGGATGGTCGCCAGGTCGAAGCGGAAGCCGTCCACGCGCATCTCCGTGGCCCAGTAGCGCAGCGAGTCGGTGACCATCTGCAACACGCAGGGGTGGCTGAGGTCGAGGGTGTTGCCGGTGCCGGAATCGTTGATGTAGTAGCGGCGCTGGTCGGGCATCAGGCGGTAGTACGAGGCGTTGTCGATGCCGCGCATGCACAGGGTCGGACCCAGCTCGTTGCCTTCCGCGGTGTGGTTGTAGACCACGTCGAGGATCAGCTCCAGCCCGGCGTCGTGGAGGTGCGCGACCATCTCCTTGAACTCGTTGACCTGGCCGCTGGCGAGGTAGGCCGGGTGCGGGGCGAAGAAGGCGATGCTGTTGTAGCCCCAGTAGTTGCTCATGCCGTTTTCCAGCAGGTGCTTGTCGTCGACGAAGCCGTGGATCGGCAGCAGCTCGACGCTGGTCACCCCGAGCCGGCGGATGTGCGCCAGCAGGTCGGCGTTCATCAGCCCGGCGAAGGTCCCGCGAACCGCCTCCGGGACCTGTGGATGGCGCATGCTGAGGCCGCGCAGGTGGGCTTCGTAGATCACCGTGCGGTCCCAGGGGACGCGTACCGGCGGGCGCTCGGCCCAGGTGAAGGCCGGATCGATGACCTTCGACTTGGGCACGAAGGGCGCGCTGTCGCGCTCGTCGAAGCTGAGGTCGGCGTCGGCCGAGCCGATGGTGTAGCCGAACAGCGCCTCGGACCAGCGCAGGCGGCCGACCAACTGCTTGGCGTAGGGATCGAGGAGCAATTTGTTGGGATTGAAGCGGTGGCCGGCATCCGGCTCGTAGGGACCGTGCACCCGGTAGCCGTAGATCTGCCCCGGGTGGGCGTCGGGCAGGTAGCCGTGCCAGATCTCGTCGGTGTATTCGGGCAATTCGATGCGCTCGATCTCCTTTTCCCCGCGCGCGTCGAACAGGCACAGCTCGACCTTGGTCGCGTGGGCCGAGAACAGCGCGAAATTGACGCCGAGGCCGTCCCAGGTGGCGCCAAGGGGGAAGGGGTGCCCTTCGCTGATCCGCGAAGGAGCGGGGCTACGCTTTCTGCTCATGCACTGGACTCCTCATTCGCCCGCTTCGGGCTTGCGGCGGCTGCGCGGCTTGGCCGCCGCCGGTTTTTCGCTGGCGGGCCGCGCCGGGGACGCGGCCCTCGGCTTGCGCGGCTTGGCGGCCGGCGCTTGCAGCAGGGCCGGGGTTTCCTTGGCGGCCTTGGCCCGACCGCGGGTCTTCTTCGGTGCCGCCGCGGCGGCTTCCGCTTCGGCCAGTTGCCGGGCCATGGCCCAGTGGCGTTCGGCCTGGCCGTCGGGGCAGCCCTCGGATTCCCAGATCTGGTAGGCGAACTCTCGTATGCGTTTTTCGTCGGCGCTCATGGGGTGTCCTCCTGGGCGAGGCGGTAAAGCAGGTTGACGGGAAAGTCGGCGAGCACTTCGGACAGGCTCAGGTGCCCGTCGCTGGGCAGCGGCATGGTGGAAAACAGGCCGCTGTAGGTGCATTCGGAGAGACTCGGCGGCAGCAGCAGGCAGGTGTCGCCCCAGGCCTCGGCCGGCACCTGCGGCTGCGTGGCGTGGCCGAGCAGGGCGCAGGCCAGGCGCGGGACCACCACCAGCAGGCAACCGTGACGACTGCGCCGGGCGAAGGCCAGGACCCGCTCGGCATGCTCGCCGCTGACCTCCAGGGGCAGGTAGTCGCCGTCGCGGAACAGGCCCGGCTGCATCCGCCGCAGCCCCAGCACGCGGGCGATCAGGGTCTGCTTGATGCGACCGTCGCGCCAGTGCTCCAGCAGTTCCGGGAAGGGCGTCGGCGCGGCCAGGGCGGCGGCGTGCCGGGCGAAGTCCACCGGCCTCCGGTTGTCCGGGTCGACCAGGCTGAAGTCCCAGTCCTCGCGCCCCTGGTAGAGATCGGGGATACCCGGGCAGGTCAGGCGCAGCAGGCATTGGGCGAGGCCATTCAGGGCCCCGGCCGGCATCAGTCGCGCCGCCGCGTTGCCCAGCGACTGGCGCAGGGCCTGGGCCAGTGGCGCGCGCAGGAGCTGTTCCAGATAGTCGGCGCAGGCGCGCTCGTAGTCTTCGTCGGGCGCGGTCCAGCGCGTGCGCAGCTTGGCTTCGCGCAAGGCCTTGCATTGCCATTCGCGCATCCGCGCGAGGAACGCTTGGTCCAGGGCGGCGCCGTCGCAAGGCGCGTCGAGCGGCCAACTGCCGAGCAGGGCCTGGAACAGGATCAGCTCGTCGCCGGGACTCGGCGCCGGCCCTTCGGCGAGGTCGCGGCGCAACGGCGTGGCCAGGCTTTGCCAGTGCTCGACGTTACGCGCGAACCAGGGCGCCAGTTCACTGAGCGCCGCAAGACGGGCGCGGGCGTCCTCGCCGCGCTTGTGGTCATGGCTGGCGGTGGCCAGCAGGGCGCGCGGGCTGGCCAGGCGCCTGGCTTCGCAGGCGGCATGGAATTCCTCGGCGGAAGCGGCGAAGCGCTGCGGGTCGAAGCCGACGTCGTTGCGCGAGAGCAGGGCCGCCGAGCGATAGCAGGCGGTATCCTCCACGGCCTTGGCGGCGGTCGGCGAACTCAACTGCTGGAAGCGCGCCAGCAACTCGCCGCGCAGGCGCCGCAGCGGACCGGGCGGCAGCTCGCGCAGCGGCTGCCCGCCGAGCCAGCGTTCGAGATGGTCGAGGACCGCCCGGTCGGCTTCGTCGAGATCCTCGCGGGCCGCCTCTGCGGCATAGCGGAACACCTCGCGATCCTGCACCGAGCGACCGCAGGCCCCGGCGTAGGTACGGTAGACCGGAAAGCGCGCGAGCAACTGGAACAGCGCGCGGCGGATACCGCCCAGGGTCAGGTCGCGGCTGGCCAGGTCGGCCCGCGCCACCCGCAAAAGACCCTGGGCGAGGTTCTCCAGGTCACCGGCGAGGCTTCCCGCCAGGACCAGTTGGCGAGCCTGGTAGACCTCGTCGAGAAACGCCTCCGGGCGTCCGCTGACCCGCTGCCAGAGTTCGCGCAACGGTCGTTCGCCGCGCGGATCGTGCTGCAACAGGCTGACCTGGTTCATGAAGTCGTAGCCGGTGGTGCCGTCGCACAGCCAATCCTCGGGCAGGCGCTCCTCGCCACCGAGGATCTTCTCAACGTACAGCAGCATCGGCGCGCCGCCGCGATGGGCGCGGATCCGCTCGCTGCGGCGGCGCAGGCGTCGGCAATAGCCGCGCGGATCGGCCAGGCCGTCGACGTGATCGATGCGCAGGCCATCGAGCAGACCGTCCTCGAGCAACTGGAAGACCTTGCCGTGCACGGCCTCGAACACCTCGCCGCGCTCGACCCGCAGGCCGACCAGTTCGCTGATGTCGAAGAAACGGCGCCAGTTGATGTCGTCCGCCGCGGTGCGCCAACTGGCCAGGCGGTAGTGCTGCGCCTCGAGCAGGCGGTGCAGGCGTTGGCGAGCCTCCTCGTGGCGTTCCTGGAGTTCGCCCAGCGTGCGCTGGAGGGCTGCGCGCGGAGCGCTCTCGGCGAGCGCAGCCGCCAGTTGACGCTGCATCTCGCGCAAGGCCTCGCGGTCCTGCCGGCACTCGCGGAAACCGCCGGCCAGGGCTGACAGGCGCGGCTCGCCGCTGTCTTCCAGCAGCTCCGGGTAACTGCCCGGCCAGAGGGGGAAGCGCTGCTCGCCGTGGCTCGCCAGCAGGCGGCCGGCCTCGCGGTCCAGGCTCAGGCCGATCTCCCCGGCAGCCAGGACCTCGCCGTAGTCGCTGCGCAGGAACGGCAGCAGCACCTGGCCGCGCAACGCGGCGTCGTGGGATTCCCACTGAATGTCGAAGAAACTCGCGTAGGGACTCTCGCGCCCCCATTCGAGCACGTCCTGCCACCAGGGATTGGCGCCGCCGCCGATGCCCATGTGGTTCGGCACTATGTCCATGAGCAGGCCCATGCCGCGTTGCCGCAGCCCCTGGATCAGGCGCAGCAGCGCCGGCTCGCCGCCCAGTTCCGGATTGATCCGGGTCGGGTCGACCACGTCGTAGCCGTGGCTGGAGCCGGGCCGCGCGCGGAACAGCGGCGAGGCGTAGAGATGGCTGATGCCCAGGTCGGCGAAATAGTCCAGCCAGGGCAGGGCATCGTCGAGGGTGAAGCCGGCGTGGAATTGCAGGCGCAGGGTAGCGCGGGGCTCAATCATGGGCGGCCTCCTCGGCATCCCGGCGGCTGCGTTCGAGCAGGCGCAGGCGCCGGTCGACCTGCGGCGTTCCGAGCATCTGCGCGGCGTTTTCCGGCCAGCGCCGCCGCCAGTTCGGGTGGGCGTCGCCGGGGCCGGGCAGGTTCGGCTGCTCCAGGCTGCCCAGGGCGTCCTCCAGGGGCAGTAGCACCAACGGCGCGGGGGTCGCTCCGACATAGCCGATGCAGGCGTCCAGCGGCACTTCGGCGGCGGGGTCGGGATCGACCGGCGGTTCGAGGCTGGCGGCCAGCGCCCGGCGCTCCTCGGCGCGCAGTTCCAGGTCGGCCGCGCATTCCTCGGCGCTGCGGTGTCCGGCGCGGCCGCGCCAGTGGATGTCCTGGCCCCGCCACCAGCCGGACAGGCTCGGCAGGTCGTGGGTGCTGGTGGTGGCCATGGCGTCCGCCGGCCATTGCGCCGGGGGCACGAAGCGTTCGCCGCGCCGCTCGAAGAGCAGCACGCGGGTACCCAGCACTTGGCGGCGTGCCAGTTCCTCGCGCAGGCCTTCGGGAACGGTGCCGAGGTCCTCGCCGATGACCAGCGCCGAGGCGCGACTGGCCTCCAGCGCCAGCAGGCGCAGCAGCTCGCGTTGCGGGTAGCGCAGGTAGGCGCCGGCGTGGGGCGGCTGGCCGCGCGGGATCAGCCAGAGACGTTGCAGGCCCATCACATGGTCGATGCGTAGCCCTCCGGGCCAGGCCAGGTTGGCCCGCAGCATCTCGCGGAATGCCCGGTAGCCGTGGCGGCGCAGGCCTTCGGGATTGAACGCGGAAACGCCCCAGTCCTGTCCGGACTGGTTGAGGATGTCCGGCGGCGCGCCGACATTCACTTCGGCGAGCAGCTCTTCCTGCCGCGACCAGGCCTGGCTGCCGCCGCCATCGGCGCCCACCGCCAGGTCGGCGACCAGACCGATGGCCATCCCGGCCTCGCGCGCCTGGCGCTGGGCATGTTGCAGGCAACGTTGGGTCAGCCACTGGCCGAAGGCACGGAAGTCCACTTCCTCGGCGTGATCGGCGCAGAACGCGGCCACCGCCGGCTCGCCGGGGCGGCGCAGCGGCTCCGGCCAGCGTCTCCAGTCGGGGCCGGCGCCCAGGTGCGCCTGCAGGGTCTCGAAGCGGCAGTGGTGCAGCAGGGCCTCGCCGGCTTCGCGGCGGAATTCGGCGAGGTCGTGGCGCAAGGGACTGGCGCGCTCGGTGAAGTCGCGGTGGAGCTGGCGCAGCAGGCGCATGCGCAGGTCCGCCGCCGCTGTCCAGTCGATCAGCTCCAGGCTCTCCAGGCGGGCCATCTCCGCGGCCAGGCCGGCGCGACGGATCGCCTGTTCCACCGCCGCCGCGCCGAGAATGGTCGCCGGCGCGGCGTGCAGGACATTGAAGAACAGCCGGCTGGACGGCGAGTAGGGGCTGTAGGCATGTCCGTTGGCCTCGGCCAGGGCGTGCAGCGGGCTGATCGCCAGCGCGTCGGCGCCATGCCGCGCGGCGCTGCGCAGCAGGTCCTCGAGGGCGGCGCTGTCGCCCAGGCCGCCGTCGCCGGGGCGGCGCAGGGCATAGACCTGGGCGGCCAGACCCCAGCGACGCGAGCGACCCGGGGCGAGGCTGGCCAGGGACGGGCAGCTCGGCGGCGCCATCGCCACCGCCCATTCCCGCTGCTCCAGCGACAGCTGCGCATAGCCGCTGCGGGCCTGCGCCGGCAGGCGGCCTTCGGCGTCCAGGCGCAGGGCGATCCGCGTGCCGTCCTCGTAGACCAGCTCGCCCGGGGTGCCGGCGGGGCCGAGCGCTTGCTCCAGCGGCTGGCCGCATTCGCCGACCAGCAGTCCGAGGTTGGCGCTGTCCTCGCGCAGCCGGGCCAGCGCGGCCAGGCTCTGTTCGATCTGTTGCGGACTCTGCGCCGGATAGCCGAGTGCTTCCAGCAGGCCGCGCTGGACCTCCGGGTCGACCCGCTGCGGCCGTCCGTTGGCGTCCTGCCAGTCGAGTTGCAGGCCCACGGCGGCGGCCAGTTCGGCCAGGCGTGCGTCACTCATGGGCGGGCTCCAGGCTGACCGCGATGCTGCGGGGACTTAGGCGGCCGCGGCGATACTCGGCACAGGCGAGGTTGTCGAGGAACAGCACCCGGGTGGCGGCCGCCGGCGGCTCGACTTCCGCTTCGAGCGGAGAAGGGTTGAAGTCGATTCGCCAGTCACTGCCGTCACCGAGTCGCCAGCGCGCCGACAGCGCGGCGCCGGCGATGGTGGTAACGCCCAGCGAACGGGCGCCGCGCAGGCGCGGGATCAGGTGTTCATGACGGATTTCCAGCAGTTGCCGGTAGAAGCCGCGCCAGGCCGGGTCGCAATCGGCCAGGCCGGGACGCGAGCGCTCGAAGGTCTCCACCGCGTTTGGGTCGGGGAGCGAAGCCAGGGTGGCGCCCTCGCCGAAGCGGCCGAACTCGCCGAACTCCTTGCGTCGTCCCTCGCGGACCGCGTCCGCCAGTTCGCCCTGGTGATCGGTGAAATACAGGAACGGTTCGCGCGCGGCGCATTCCTCGCCCATGAACAGCAGCGGAATCATCGGCGCGAGCAGTTGCAGCGCTATCGCCAGGCGCAACGCCTGGGGTTCGGCGAGGACGCTGAGACGCTCGCCGAAGGCGCGGTTGCCGACCTGGTCGTGGTTTTGCAGAAACAGCACGAAGGCGTCCGGCGCCAGGTCGGCACTCGGTTCGCCGCGCGGCCGGCCGTGGCGGTTGGCTTCGCCCTGGTAGACGAAGCCTTCGGCCAGGCAGCGCGCCAGGCAGCGCAGCGGCTCGGGGTAGTCCTGGTAGTAGCCGTCGTTCTCGCCGGTGAGCAGGACGTGCAGCGCATGGTGGCCATCGTCGTTCCACTGTGCGTCGTAGCCCTGGCGCAGCAGGCTGGCGCGGTTGTCGTCGTTCTCCAGGACCAGGTGCACATGGCGCTCGGGGCCGGCGGCGCCGCGCAGGCGGCGGGCCATCTCGACGAGGAACGCGCTATCGGGAATCGCGTGCACGGCATCGAAGCGCAGGCCGTCGACGCGATAGTCGAGCAGCCACATCAGGGCGTTCTCATAGAAGAACTCGCGGACTTCGCCGCGACGGAAATCGATGGCCTGGCCCCAGGGCGTCTGCCGGTCGTCGCGGAAGAACGCGGCGGCGTACTGCGCGAGGTAGTTGCCGTCCGGGCCGAAGTGGTTGTAGATCACGTCGACGAAGACCATCAGGCCCATGCCGTGAGCGCTGTCGATCAGATGCTTGAGTTGCTCGGGCGTGCCGTAGGCCGACGCCGGGGCGAACGGCAGCACGCCGTCGTAGCCCCAGTTGCGGCGACCGGGAAACTCGCCCAGCGGCATCAGCTCCACGGCGGTCACGCCCAGTTCCACCAGGCGCGGAAGGAAGTGCTCGACCTCGGCGTAGGAGCCGAACAGGCCGACGTGCAGCTCGTAGATCACCGCTTCGTGCCAGGGCCGCCCGCGCCACTCGTCGACGCGCCAGGCGTAGGCGCCATGGTCCAGCACCTGGCTGTGTCCATGCACGCCGTCGGGCTGGAACTGCGAGGCCGGGTCCGGCACCCCGGGACGACCATCGATGCGGTAACGGTAGCGGGTGCCGGGCGGACAGGGCAGGGTCGCCTCGAACCAGCCGCTGTCGCTGCCTTCCAGCGGCCAGTCGCGGCCGTCGGCGGTCTCGACCCGGACCTCACGGGCGTCCGGAGCCCAGAGGCCGAAGCAGGTCCGGCCGTTGCCTTGGAACTGGGCGCCGAAGCGGCGCCGGATCGCCATCACTGGCGTACCCCGCGCAGGGCCGGAGCGGTATTCCTCAACAGGCGCCGGTACAGGCGGTTGTAAGGCTCCACCGAGTCGCTCCAGAACATCGGCGCGGCCATCGCCTTGCAGCGCATGGCGTTGAGCAGCGAGGGACAGTGGTAGACGTTGATCGCGCGCATCACCGCATCGAGGTAGCTCTGCGCGGTTTCCTCACGGAACAGGAAGCCGGTGACCCCGTCGACGATGGTATCGGCGAGGCCGCCGGTGCAGCGCGCGATCGGCAGCGAGCCGAAGCATTGCGCATAGAGCTGACTGAGCCCGCAGGGCTCATAACGCGAGGGCATGAGCAGGAAGTCGCTGCCGGCGTAGATACGGCGGGCCTCGGTCTCGTCGAAACCGATGTGCACGCCGACCTGGCCGGGATGACGCCGGGCGAGTTCGAGCATGGCCTTCTCCAGGTTCGGCTCGCCACGGCCGATGCTGACCAGACGGCCGCCGGCCTGGAGCAGGGCATCGCTGATCTCCAGGGTCAGGTCGATGCCTTTCTGCTGCACCAGGCGCGAGACCACCGCGAACAGCGGCCCCTTGCCCGGCTCCAGGCCGAAACGCTCCTCCACGTAGCGCGTGTTGGCGCGCTTGCCGGCCCATTGGCGGGCGCTGAAGCAGGCCACCAGGTGCGGATCGCAGTGCGGCTGCCAGCTATCGTCGATACCGTTGACGATGCCGCTGAGCTGACGCTTCTCGACCTTGTACTTGAGGATGCCGTGCAGGCCGCAGCCGTATTCCGGGGTAGTGATTTCCTGGGCGTAGGTCTCGCTCACCGTGGTGATGTGGTGGGCATGGGCGATGCCGGCCTTGAGGAACGACAGGCGCCCGTGGAACTCCATGCTTTCGTGGCTCAGCGCTTCGTCGGGGAGGCCCAGTTCGGCGCTGCATTGCAGGTCGCAGAGGCCCTGGTAGGCGAGGTTGTGGATGGTAAACAGGCTCGGCGTGCGCACGCCGTTCCAGGCCATGTAGGCCGGCGTCAGCGCCGACGGCCAGTCGTTGGCGTGCACCAGGCCCGGTTGCCAGCCCTGGGCGCCGCGTCCGCCGGCGATCTCGGCGGCGGCCAGGCACAGGCGGGCGAAGCGCAGGTGGTTGTCCGGCCAGTCGTTGCCCTGGTCGTCCATGTACGGCGTACCCTCGCGCTCGTAGAGCAGCGGGCAGAGCACCAGCATGACTTCCAGGCCGTCGTCGAGGGTCACCAGGCCGATCTCGCAGGGCGGGATCGCCGCCCGGCCGGGCAGGCTGCCGATGATCCGCAAGTCGCGGCAGCGCTCCAGCACCTGGCGATAGCCGGGCAGCAGGACTCGCACCGAATGCTCGCGCTTGAGGACCCTCGGCAGCGCGGCGGAAAAGTCGCCGAGTCCGCCGACCTTGACGAAATCGCTGAGCTCGGCGGTAACGAAGAGTATCCGATCCCTCTGTTGCGGCGGGTCCTGCGGGTGCAGCAGCGACGGAAAAGCGGTCAGTACCGCGGGTTCTTCCAGGCAAACGCCTGCAACAGAATGTCCCATGTCATCCTCCGGTCGTACGTTGTCCTTGGCGTTGGTCGGTCGGACTCCGTCGCGCCGTGGCATGGGCGAAGTCCTTGCTAGGGGTGACCGGAGGGGAGCGCCGGAAGTTTAGTTTTTTTTACCGGCGGCTCGGCTTGCGAGAAGCCGCGCCAGGGGGTTGCAGGCGAGACGACGGGCGCAACGGGTTGCCGAATGCAAGGCTCGGCAGGGGCTTTCTTGCAAATTGCAAATATCAATTCGCCGCTTTGTTTTTCAACCTATTGATTTATAAGAAATTAATTTTCAAGAAGAATTGGTACGCCTTCTGCTCGAAAGGGATGCGCCTGATTACCGGCGTCAAAGAATCTGATGAGACAGGAGGCCAGCAATGCTAGATACCGATGAAAACGTGGTTGAGTACCTGGAAGAGCATTTCAAGGATGTGCGCGTCAGTTGCGAACCTCGCCCTGACGGCGCGTTGCTGGTGACCTTGCGTAATAACCAGGGCAAGCGCCTGATGAGCCGGGCGATCTCCGGCCAGGAGCAGAGCAGCCCGCTGTTGCTGAACCAGGTGCTGGAACGCATCCGCCGGGACCTGATCATCGACCAGGGGCCGTTGCAGACGCGCGACAGCGACTATTTCCGCAAGCGCATCGACCTGCTCACGTTCCGCGACAGCGACAACCAGCATCTCACTCATCGCAAGGTCCTGGTCGCCGGCGGCAAGCTGCGTACCATGAGCCTGGCTCGCTGAGCAGGCTGTTTCAGCTCCGGGTCGGTCAGTCGCCGACCCGGCCTTCCGACGCATGGTCCGAACCAAATCCGTCTTCGCCCCCTCCATCTAGAAGTCATCCCTACGATGGAGGCGGACATGCGTTTTCCCACTTCTGCATCATCGGGCGCGACAGCGACCACTCCACGCAACCCCTCGAGGGATCCGGACGAATATCCGGTTCCTGACCACGAAAGCCACGTCCCCCAGGAATTCCCGGAAGAGATTCCGATGGAACAGCCCAACGAAGAGCCCCTCTCGCCCATACCGGAGCCCTGAATGCCCGGTTTCCATCCAGGAGGAGCGGAACATGAGCGCAGACCCTCGGCAGAGACTGGTGGTGGCCCATAGTGTCGATCCCGCGGCCGCCGAACACGAAGTGCAGGGCAACCTGGCCCTGGCGCGCTGGCTGGCGGAAGTCCAGAAGCTGGAGTTCGGCGGCCGCTACGAACCCGAATTGCACCAGCGAGGCCCCCTCTACCTGGTCCCGACCCGCACCCTGGTCGGCAGGGAGACCGCCGTGCGCCTGGGCGTGAACAGTGACGAAGATCTGCTCGGCGGTTTCGTCGAGCACGCGTTCATCGCCGGCAAGGCCATCGTCCATCCGCTGCCGCGCGGCGGCGTGGCGCCGGAAGGCTGGAACCCGCTGTTCGCGGAGAAGGTCCGCGACGTCGTGCTCAACGGCGTCAGCGTCTTCAGCCTGGCCGACGCACACCGCGCCGGCGCTCGCATGCTCGCCGAAGGACCGGTGCGGGCCAAGCTGGCGGAGGCCTGTGGCGGCCTCGGCCAGTACGTGGCGCACGACCTCGACGAACTGGACGGCTGGCTCGGCGGGCTGGAGGAGCGCCAGTTGGCGCAGGGCCTGGTACTGGAAGTCAACCTGGAGAGCATCGTCACCCACAGCGTCGGCCAGCTCCGGGTCAACGGTTTCCTGCTGAGCTACCACGGTCACCAGCACCAGACCCGCAACGCGCGCGGCGAACTGGTCTATGCCGGCTCCGACCTGCTGGTGGCGCGCGGTGGCTACGCCGAGCTGCTGGCCCTGGACCTGGCCCGTGAGGTGCGCCAGGCCATCGAGTACGCGCGGATCTTCGACACCGCCGCGGCGATCTTCTTCCCCGGCTGCTTCGCCTCGCGGCGCAACTACGACATTGCCCAGGGCCGGGACGGCAACGGTCGGGAGCGCTTCGGCGTGCTCGAGCAGTCCTGGCGGGTCGGCGGCGCGAGCAGCGCCGAGATCGCCGCGCTGGAAGCCTTCCGCGCCGATCCGGGGCTGCCCGCGGTGCGCGCCGCGTCGTTCGAGATCCACGAAGACAAGCGCCTGCCGGACAACAGCCGGGTGATCTATCGCGGTCCCGACGAACACGGCGACTTCCTGCTCAAGTATGCGATGACGGGGGAGGCATGACGGCGAACAGCGAACGCATCCGCATCGGGGTCGGCGACGACCGGATCGAAGGCACCTTCCTCAGCCCCCGGGCGAAGGTTCCCGGCGTGCTCTTCGTGCACGGCTGGGGCGGCAGCCAGCAGCGCGACCTGAAGCGCGCCCAGGGCATCGCCGGGCTCGGCTGCGTGTGCCTGACCTTCGACCTGCGCGGCCACGGCGCGGAAAGCGGGCGCCAGGCACTGGTGACGCGCGAGGACAACCTGCAGGACCTGCTCGCCGCCTACGACCGGCTGGTGGCCCACCCGGCCATCGACAGCGAGGCGATCGCGGTGGTCGGCACCAGCTATGGCGGCTACCTGGCGGCGATCCTCAGCCAGTTGCGCGCGGTGCGCTGGCTGGCCTTGCGGGTGCCGGCGATCTACCGCGACGAGGATTGGCTGACGCCCAAGCTGCTGCTCGACCGCGAGGATCTCAGCGAATACCGCAGCAGCCTGATCCCGGCCGCCAGCAACCGAGCCCTGCAGGCCTGCGCGGGATTCCGCGGCGATGTGCTGCTGGTGGAGTCGGAGTTCGACAGCTATGTGCCGCACTCGACCATCATGAGTTTCCGCGCCGCCTTCCAGCAGACCCATTCGCTGACCCACCGGATCATCGACCACGCCGACCATGCGCTCAGCAGCGAGGCGGCGCAGGACGCCTATACCTCGATCCTGGTGGACTGGATCACCGAGATGGTGGTCGGCGAACGTCTCAGCATCACCCCGGCCTACGCCACCATCCATCCGGCTTTCTGAACGCTCCGCGACGGCGAGCCTCCCACCTTCCGTGGGTGCTGGTTGCTGCCCACGTTCCGTGCCGGCAGGCGCCGGCGCCGACAGATGCGAGAAATCCCGGACAGCTCCGGGCCAAGGAGAGCGAAATGAACCAGACCAACCTCGACGACACCCTCGACGTACTCAACGACCTGCTGCAAACCAGCAAGGATGGCGAGGCCGGTTTCCACGCCTGCGCCGAGGACCTGCGCGACCCGCAGTTGAAGGCGGCGATGCTGGAGCAGAGCCGCGACTGCGCCGCGGCCGCCGACGAGCTGGAGCGGATCGTCCTGGAACTGGGTGGCAAACCCAAGGACAGCACCAGTTTCGCCGGTGACCTGCATCGGCGCTGGGTCGACCTGAAGTCACTGGTCACCGGCAAGGACGAAGAGGCGGTGCTCAACGAATGCGAGCGCGGCGAGGATGTCGCCAAGCACCGCTACCAGGCGGCGCTGGAAAAATCGCTGCCGGCGGAGATCCACCAGGTGATCGAGCGCCAATACCAAGGCGTACTCCGTCACCACGACCGGGTCCGAGCCCTGCGCGACGCCCGCGCCTGAGCCGACCCCGCGAGGAGGAGCGCGCCATGAGCCAGTCCCTGGCTTTCCTGCTCATCGGCCTGGCCACGCTGGTGGGTTTCTACGACCTGTGGGCCTTCGTCAGCGTGTTCCGCAGCGATCGCAGCGTGAATTCGAAAGCCCTGTGGTCGTTGCTGATCGCGGTGCTGCCGGTGCTCGGCGTGCTGATCTGGGCGGTCGCCGGCCCGCGTGCGGCGACCGCCCGTCCTCGCGACTGAACTCGGCGGAGGAACGCGCGCTCAGCCAGAGAGAGTGCCGGAGCACTCGGATAACAAACCGATGAGGAGCGACCATGAACGCCATCGAATTGCTGGTCCATGACCACGAGACCGTGAAGAAACTGCTCAACGAACTCAGCGAGACCACCGAACGGGCGCTGAAGAAGCGCAGCGAGCTGCTGGGCAGGCTGGAGCTGGAACTGGTGCTGCACACCGCCATCGAGGAAGACATCTTCTATCCGGCGATCAGGGAAAGCGGCGGCAAGGAAGAGCTGAAAATGTACTACGAGGCCAAGGAGGAACACCGCACGGTGGATTCCCTGGTCCTTCCCGACCTCAAGCGCACCCGCCCGGATACCGTGCAGTTCGCCGGCCGGGTCAAGGTGCTCAAGGAACTCCTCGAACACCACATCGAGGAGGAAGAGGGCGAACTATTCCCACGCGCCCGGCAATTGCTCGACGCCGCCGCCCTCAAGCAACTCGGCCAGGCCATGCAGCAGCACAAGAAAGAGCTGAAAGCGCGCCTGGAAAAACGGGCGGCCTGAGGCATGCGCGAAGAAGACCGCGCCTTGCTCGAGGAACTCCTGCTGGCACGTGGCCCCGGTGGCCAGGAAGACGAGGTCAGGGCCATCTGCCAGCGGGAACTCGAGGGCTGTTGCGACGAGGTCGGCAGCGATGCCGCCGGCAACCTGGTCGCGCGCATCAGCCCGCCGCACCTGCCGCGCGAGCAGGCGCGGCGGGCCGCGGTGCGGCTGCTCGCGCACCTCGACGAGATCGCCATGATCGTCAAGCGCGTCGAGGCCGACGGTACCCTGCGCGTAGTGGCGCTCGGCGGCGCCCAGCCGGTGAGCTTCGGCGTCTGTCCGGTACAGATCCTGGCCGGCGAGGCGGTACTCGACGGCGTGCTGTCCTACGGCAGCATGCATGCTACCGGCGAGTCGCCGCAGGGCTCCGACGTGCTCTCGGGCGCGGTGCACTGGCGCGACGTACACGTGGTCACCCGGCGCAGCGCCGAGGAACTGGCGAACCTGGGCGTGCGACCGGGTACCCGCGTGGTGCTCAACCGTCTGTGGCGGCGCCCGTTGTACTTCCAGGATTGCGTCGCCGCGCACTTCCTCGACGACCGCGCACCGCTGCTCGCAGTGCTCGGCGTGGCTCGCGAGATCGCCCGGCGCCGCGATGAGTTGCACGGCGACCTCTACCTGGTGCTCACCACCATGGAGGAGGAGAGTAACGCCGGCGCGCTGTTCGCCGCGCGCCGACTGCCGGGCGACATCAGCATCGCGGTGGAAGTCGGCCCAACGGTAGCCGAATACGGCACCCGGCTGTGCCGCGACCCGATCGTCAACAGCGGCGACTCCAAGGGTTATTACAGCCGCCATGTCACCGACCGCCTGTTGCGCGCCGCCGAACGCTGCCAGTACCAGCCGCAGGCGGCGCTGCTGGTGGACTTCGCCTCGGACGCCAGCGCGCTGCTGAGCCACGGCGAGGCCGCGCAGGTCGGCTGCATCGGCATTCCGACCGAGAACACCCACGGTTTCGAGATCGTCCTGGAAGAGGGCATCGAGGCTTGCCGGCGGACGCTGGTCGAGTTCCTCGTGCAACCGCCGGACGACGAAGCCTGACCGATAACCGAAGCAAGGAGAATTCCATGAACGAATACCTGCCGACTTCGACGGCCAATGGCCTGCCGCACAACCTGCAGCGCGGCGAGCGACTCGCTTCCATCGGCGCCGGACTGGTCCTGGCCGGCTTCGGCCTGGCCCGCGGTGGCTTGCCCGGCGCCTGCAAGGCGGTCGCCGGCGGCCTGCTGGTCAGCCGCGGGTTGAGTGGGCATTGCCATGTCAAGGGCCTGCTCAATGAACCGCGAGAAGAGTTGCAGTTGCTGCGCGAAGAGGTGCAGCACCTGACCCGCCGCCTGCAGCGCCTGCAGGAGCGCCAGCGCGACGACTCGCGGCAGGACGCTGCGCTGGACGCCGAACTGCCGCCGAACCTGCCGTGATAGCCATGGGCCCTGCGCCTGGCGCAGGGCCCATCGAAGAGAGGAGGGCGAGACGATGGCCAGCCATCTGTTCCTGATCAGCTACATCCTCGACGACCAGCCGATGACCTGCGAATTGCACAGCGAGGCGGATACCCTCAGCCGCGAAGAGGCCCGCCGCCACTTGGAGGCACTGCATCGACCGCACGACGCCGAGGCGATCAGCGATATCCAGGTCAGCAAGGTGGAGCGTACCCATGAGCCGGGCACCACGCCGGGACACTACCAGCAGCCCTGACGGCGGGAGGGGAAAAAGAAGGGGGGAGGGGCTCAGCCGGTGCCGGTCTGGAGTTCCGCCTCGAACTCGCCGAAGCGCCTGATTTCCTCGCGCAGGTTGAGGATGAAGGCGCTGAGGTCGCTGAAGCTGCTGCTCTTCAGGAAGTCGCTGTTGGGCACGATGTAGAGCGCGCCGTGGGGGCCGTCGACGCGGCAACTGATGGTCACCGTGAAGTCGGGGTTCAGTTGGCACTGGCAGTCGTGGTCGCGCAGTTCCTCCTCGAGGATCTTCTTCAGGTACAGGTAGGAAAGGTTCATCTGGTCAGGTCTCCCCAGTTCGCGAAGCGCAAGAAAAAGATCCACTCCGTCCCTGGAGCGGGATTAGCCTGAATCAGAGAGAAACCGTCGATACGTACAACGGTAGGGATAACTATAGGCGCCGCGCCGATGAAATACCGGCCACATCCAGAATCTGCGGGATAAGCTGTATCCCGCATGAGGCGCGGGATGCAGAATGCAAGAAGTCGTGCAGAACGCTCATGTCGGAGTGCGATCATGACGGGCGAAAAGCCCGTTCGGCGCTCCTTATGGGCATTCGAAAGAACTTTTCGCCCATATGGTTATATGGATTTTCTCGATATTTCCTCTAGGAACCTCGCCGGCTCGTTGGCGAAGAAGCCGATCTTTTTTGCCGGGTTTCCCGCATCGCCCGCCGCAATCCCCTTGCCACCCCGTAACCGAGCAGGCAGCCGAGCAGGGTAGCGCCGACCTGCAAGACCAACCCCAGGGCATTGGCCAGGCTCGGCGAGCGTGCGAGTACGCCGGCTTCGGGCCAGAACGCCAGCCATACCGCGACGAAGGCGAGCACCAGGTCGTACCAGGCGCCGCTGACCCCGCCCGGGCGGTAGCCGCGAACGAAAACGATGAAGGCGCTGAAGGCCAGGGCCAGCAGCAGGGTGCCGAAGGCCTGGCTGAGGGTATCGGGTCCGGACATGGCGGGTTCTCCTCAGGGCGCCAGGCGCAGGCACTGGCGCTTGTGCAGGCCGAGACGGACTTCGTCGAGCAGCGCTTCGGCGCAGGCGAACACCCTGGCGGCCTCCACTTCCGCGACGTCGCCGGCGCGGCTGAAATCGTCGATGCGCAGGCCGGCGGGCAGGCTCGGGACCTCCACCAGCGTCCAGTCCAGGCCGCTGACCGTGAGGCTGCGCTCGAGCCCGGCACCCAGTTGCTCCTCGCCGGCATCGCGCGGCGCCACCAGCCATTGCCAATGGCCAAGCAGGAACAGGCGCGGTACCTCGGCGCGCAGGGCGCCATCGATCAGCGCGGCGCAGATCGGCGGCAAGGCTTCGGCGGCGTAGTCGGACAACGGCGCGAACAGCAGGTCGAGACCAGCAGCCGCCTGGCTGACCTCGATCGACGACGCCAGGCTGGCTGGCTTGCAGCGCAGCCCGGGGCGCGCCTGCAGGCTGTTGAGATCGGCTTGCAAGGCGCTGACTTCGATCTGTCGCTGCAAGGCGGCGGCGATCAGCGCCTGGCTCAGGCTGTCGTGGGGATGGAATATCCCCAGCTTCAGGGTTGCGGTTTCCAGATTGCGCATGGGAACTCCGGGGTCGGTGCGGTGGAAAGGAGATGTCCCTACCTGCATATCGAAAGCCATACTCCGGACAAGGTTCCGGCGAATGGAATTCGCCGGCCGCGCCGGGGTCTTCCGAAAGGTCGGCCAAGTTCCTGGGGCGAGCCAGCGAGCGGCCGGAAGACGTTCTTCGTACTACCTTGCTGGGTGTGCCTTGCAGCCCGGGTCGAGCAGCCGACGAGTGAACACGTCCATGAAAACCACAAGAAAACCGAAAGTCCCCTTGAACCAGGCCACGCGCAACCGCCTGCTCGACGAAGCGGTCGACGACTACGCGATCCACACCCTGGACAGCGCTGGCCGTATCGCCAGCTGGAGCGCCGGCGCGGCGCGCCTGTTCGGCCACGACGCGAGCGAGATCCTCGGCCGCGACTACGCCTGCTTTCATACCCGCAAGGACCGCGACGCCGGCGTTCCGCAACAGGCGCTGCGCCAGGCGGATGCCGAGGGCCGCTTCGAGACCGAGGGTTGGCGGGTGCGCAGCAACGGCAAGCGCTTCTGGGCGCAGGTGGTGATCGACGCCATCCGCGACAGCCAGGGCCAGTTGCTCGGCTTCGCCCAGCTGATCCACGACCTCAGCGAAGGGCGAGCGGCCAAGGAGGCGCTGCGGCGCAGCCAGGAGCAGTTCCGCCTGCTGGTGCAGAGCGTTACCGACTACGCCATCTACATGCTCGACCACCGCGGGCGGATCACCAACTGGAACCTCGGCGCCCAGCGGATCAAGGGCTACCTGCCGGAAGAGGTGATCGGCCGGCACTTCTCCTGCTTCTACACCCCCGAAGACCGCGAGGCCGGCGAGCCGGCCCGCGGCCTGGCCGCCGCCGAACGCGAAGGGCGTTTCGAGAAGGAAGGCTGGCGGGTGCGCAAGGACGGCAGTCGCTTCTGGGCCAACGTGGTGATCGATCCGATCCGCGACAGCGATGGCCGGCTGATCGGCTTCGCCAAGGTAACCCGTGACATCACCCACCGGATCGAAGCCGAACGCGAACTGGAACGGGCCCGCCAGGAGCTGTTCCAGGCCCAGAAGATGGAGTCCCTGGGGCACCTGACCGGCGGCGTGGCCCACGACTTCAACAACCTGCTGACGGTAATCATCGGCAGCCTCGGGCTGCTGAAGAAACGCCTGCCCGGCGACCAGCGCACCGCCGACCTCTTGCAGAACGCCCTGGAGGCCGCCCAGCGCGGCGCCAACCTGACCCAGCGGATGCTTTCCTTCGCCCGCAAGCAACGTCTCGATCCACAGCCCTGCGCGATCCCCGACCTGTTGCGCGGGATGACCGACCTGCTGATCCATTCCCTGGGACCGAGCGTATCGATCGAGACGCGCTTTCCCCTGGATCTCGACCTCGGCCTGACCGACGCCAACCAGCTCGAACTGTCCATCATCAACCTTGCCACCAACGCCCGCGACGCCATGCCCAACGGCGGGCGCATCGTCTTTTCCGCGAGCAACCAGCGGGTGCCGGCGGACAATCCCCATCGCCTCGCACCGGGCAACTATATCTGCCTGAGCATCAGCGACACCGGCAGCGGCATGGACGAGGAAACCCTGCGCCGTGCGGTGGAACCCTTCTACACCACCAAGGGAATTGGGCGTGGCACCGGGCTGGGCCTGTCGATCGTCGACGGCCTCGCCGAGCAGCTCGGCGGCCGGCTCACCCTGGAGAGCCAGCCGGGCGTCGGCACCACCGCGAACATCTGGATACCCGCCGTCCCGCGAACCCCGGAAAGCGCCCGTACGGGCAATGGCGCGACGCCGCAGGCGCCCAGCGAAAGCGAGCGGGTGCGCTTGTCCTGTCGAGTACTGGTGGTGGACGACGATCCGCTGGTGTTGAACAACACCGCGGCGATGCTGGAGGACCTCGGTTGCTCGGTACTCAAGGCCGACTCCGGCAGCCTGGCCCTGGAGATTCTCACGGCGACGCCGGAGCTGGACATCCTCCTGACCGACCAGGCGATGCCACGGATGAACGGCAGCCAGTTGGTGGAGCGGGTCATGGCCCAGGGCCGGCCGCTGAAGATGGCCCTGGCCACCGGCTTCGCGGAAAAGATCGAAGGCGCGGCGGCACAGTTGCCCAAGCTGGCCAAGCCGTTCGGCCAGGAAGAGTTGTACCTGTTCCTGACCGGCACGCTGAAGGCCGGCTGAGCCTCAGCGCAGGTACTCGCCGCTGCCGGCCAGGCTTTGCCCCCAGAACTCGATGAAGATGAAGGCGGTGGTCAGCAGGGTCAGGAAGCCGACGCCGAGGATGCAGAAGGCGTAGAACAATGTCTGCCGCTCCTGCATGCGCATGAACAGCGGCAGGCCGGTGAACAGCAGGCGTGCCGAGTAGGCGCAGGCAGCCGCCGCGGCCAGCAGCAGGAGGATCCGCCAGGGCACCAGGGCGACGATCCCGGCGAGCATCAAGGGCACGGCGATCGCCGTGGTGAAGGTCAGGCTGCCCGGTACGCTGGGGCGCGACGGCGTGCGGAACAGCACCCAGCGTACGAATAAGCCCATGATCACCACGCCGGCGACGAAGCCCAGGTAACACATCGTCGCCAGCAGCAGGGCGCTGCCGCTGGAGAGGTGTTGCACGCTGTCGTTGCCCGGCAGCGACCAGCCGACCTGGGTAGTGCCGATGAACAGGCAGGCCGCCGGCAGCAGCGGCAATAGCAACAGCGGAACGAGGAAGGCGAAAGGGTGATGGTCGTAGTCCTGGCGCAGACGAGGCCAGGCATTGGAGGGACTGATCAGTAGCCGAGCCATTTCGCGGGTCATGACGGGCACCTCTTTTCTGTGGCGTTCAGGAGTCTGGACCGGCCCGGCGCGAGGGGGTTCAGGTGGCGTGCCGGGCGGTCCGCGACCGCCCATCCAGGGCCTTGAACCGGAAGACGCGGGGAGCGCCGAAAGACAAACGTCCCTGTCTTCCGGAGGAGCCCATGACCACCTACGAAATCCAGCACATGCGCGGCTGGCGGCGTTTCGCCCGCACCGTGCGCGCCGCCAGCCGGGCCGAGGCGGAACGCCTGTGCCTGCCCTGGGAGTGGGTGGATGGCGAGGTCCTCGCGGTGATTCCGGCCGAGGCCGAGGTGGCCGAGCGCTGGCAGCGCCTGAACGAGGATCTGGTGGAAGGCCTGGAGCGCCTCAGGCGGGACGAGTGACCCGCAGGCCGACCACGGCGATCCGCTCGGCTTCGCGGTAGGCGGGGCTGTCCAACTCTTCGGCGAACACGTCCGGGTCCAGTTCCTGGTAGTCCCAGTCCCACTCCCGAGACGCCAGGCGTTCGCGGATGCGGGCGAGGAACGGATCGCCGCCTTCGACCATCGCCACCCCGGTATACAACAGCAGGCTGCCGCCGGCTTCCAGGCGCTCGAGGGCGGCATCGACGATTGCCAGCGAGAGCCCGGCGCCGAGCATCCCGCCACCATGCCGGTAGGCGCGCTCCGAGGCATCCAGGAGATAGGGCGGGTTGGCCACGATCAGGTCGAAGCGACCGGGCGCCTGGCTCAGCAGGTCGCTACGCGCCAGGGTCAGGTTACCGACCCCCGCCAGCGCCGCGTTGACCCGCGCCAGGTCGAGCGCCGCCGGATTGATATCCAGCCCGTGTACTTCGGCGTCCGGGCAGGCCATGGCGATGCGGATCGCGCCGGGGCCGGCGCCGCAGCCGATATCCGCCGCACGGCGGATGCGTGCCGGATCGGACGATGCCAGGTGGCTGCGGATCAGCCGGTCGAAGCGGTAGGTGTCGGGGCCGAAGAACACCGCGTCGGCGGCCAGGGTAGGGAAGGCCGAATGGACGAACAGTTGCTCGCCGAGGCTGGAGACGCGCACCTGGCTGCGCCAGCCGTCCGCCTCGCGGCGGATCAGGTCGGCGCCGGCAAGAAGGGTCAGCCAGTCGCCCGGCAGGCTTTCCCCGGCGAATGCCCGGCTCCAGCCGAAGATGCCGGCCAGGTCCCGGGCCATGCGGTTTTCCGGGCGGGCGTTGACGCGCTCATGGGTAGCCGGGGTGACGGTGACGAAACGGTAGTCCTGGCCTCGCAACCAGTTGCCGAGGCTGACCAGGACGTCCAGGCGCGGATCATTCAGGCTGGGCATGGGCGGCCCTCCAGCGCTGGCTGAACATCCGCGTGGCAAGGAGACCGGCGGGTCCGTGGTGGCGGTGCGGGGCCATCAGTTCGAGAAGGCGTGCGACGCCCTGCTCGGGGGATAGCCGCAGCAGCTCGCGCCGCAGCGCGACCTGCTCGGCATCCACGTCTCCGCCCGCCGTCGCCGGCTCCGCCAGCGGCGCAAGCGGGTCCCTGTCCGCCGGAGCGGGGGCTTGCCAGTCGCCAGCGATCCAGTCGTACAGCAACTGCTGCTCGTAGGGAGTGAAGACTCCGAACATTGCCGCCCGGTCGCCCTCGATCAGGTTCCAGAAGCGGCTGCCGCGCGGATCGGCATGGCGCCGGATCCAGCCCTCTTCCTCCAGGCAGGCGAGAAACGCCGGGAACCGCCCGGGCACCGCCAGCCACTGGTTCACCGTGCGCCCGCCGATCCGGCAACGATCCGAATGCATACCGGCGGCGTAGGGGCGCTTGCGCTCGAACATGGCCAGCAATTCTTCCTCGAGATCGAAGCCGTCGATTACCTGCGTAGTGCTCAGGCCGACCTCGTTCAGGCGGTAGCCGTTCCTCACCCGTTCGAGGAAGGCCGCGCGCCCGCCAAGCTGCGGCAGGTTGTCGTAGAGCGCGCGCAGGGCCTTGCGCGCATGCCCGCTGGCGGCGTTGTCGATGGTCACGTGCAACTGGAAGTAGTAGGGGTCGAAGCCCAGCTCGCGCAGCTCCTGAGTGGTGATCAACAGGTGCAGCGGCGGTTGCTCGTAGCCGAGGTTGTAGCCGATCACTTCGGGCAGGTAGTCCGCGGCGAGGTGGCCGAGGGCGAGTTGCTGGGTGCCCTGCAGGTAGTGGAGGTCGCTGAGGCCTTCGACTTCCTCGCTGCCGATGCTGGCCAGCAGGCGCCGGTAGAGCAGGACGTGGTTGCGTGCCGGGACGCCGTCGCCGAGTTCTTCGAGGAAGGTCTCCAGCAGCGGCCGCAGGCGTTCCTCGCCATGATGCGGCAACAGCCCATAGAGCCAGGCGCCGTCGACCAGCTTGGTCGGGGCCACGCTGCGAATGAAGTGCATCGCCTGGGAGGGAACCTGGAAGTAGCGTCGCCCTTCGCCGCGCCGACGTGCCCGGAGGTATTCGGCATGCGCCTCGGCGGTGCGCCGGGCCCCGGCGTCGAGCCAGGCCGGCCAATCGGCGGGGTCCTCCGGCAGGTCGTCGTCATGGGTGGCGGCCAGGCTCAATTGCTGGTCGAGGAACTCGCCGGCGGCTTCGAGGTGCTCGCGGGGCTCGTCGAGCAGGGCGTGGTACAGGTCGCGGACCCTGGGCGAAGGGCTTGCACTGGAGGCAGGGAGGGGCGAAGACAGGCTCATGTCGCGTTCCTTGTCGTGGGTTTGCGGGGGCGGCCGGGGCGACCACACATATGGGTGCGAGTGACACCAGGGGAAAAAGGTTTCACTGGCAGGATCGGCGGCGCGCCGGGGAACCTCACGGCGGAAAAAACGAACCTCGACGGCACTCCGGCGTCTTCCCGAGACAATCCCCGGGAGCTGCGCCGATGACCCACGACCTGGCCGCCAGCGGCCTTCGCTTCGGCATCGAGGAAGAATTCTTCCTGCTCGATGCCTCCGACCTGGACATCGTCCGCTCCGCCCCCGCCGGATTCGTCGCGGCCTGCCGCGACACGCTCGGCGAGCATTTCGCCGAGGAGATGTTCGAATGCCAGGTCGAGGTGGCCAGCCCGGTGTTCTCCACCCTGGCCGAGGCCGCGCGCTTCCACGGTCAGGCCCGGCAACGCCTGGCGCATCTGGCCATGGACTTCGGCCTGCGCTCGCTCTGCGTCGGCACCCATCCCTTCGCCGACTGGCGGCGGGCGCGAAGCAACCCGGCGGCGCACTTCGCCCGCCTGTTCGAGGACCAGGGGCGGGTGGCCCGGCGCAGCCTGGTCTGCGGCCTGCACGTGCATGTGGAGATACCGCCGAGCCACGACCGCATGGCTGTGCTCCAGCGCGTGTTGCCGTGGCTGCCGCTGCTGCTGGCGTTGAGCGCATCCTCGCCGTTCCGCGGCGGCCGGCGCAGCGGCCTGGCGAGCTATCGACGGGCACTCTGCGGCGAGTGGCCGAGGATGAACATTCCTCCTGCCTTGCCCGACGAGGACGCCTATCGCCGCCACCTGGCGCTGCTGCGCGAGACCGGCTGCATCCGCGAGGATGGCCAGGTCTGGTGGATGATCCGGCCGTCATCCCATGTGCCGACCCTGGAGCTGCGTATCTGCGACGCCTGCCCGCGCCTGGCCGACGCGCTGAGCCTGGC
Organism: Pseudomonas sp. RC10-4-2; assembly: GCF_050433085.1. Classification (NCBI taxonomy): domain Bacteria; kingdom Pseudomonadati; phylum Pseudomonadota; class Gammaproteobacteria; order Pseudomonadales; family Pseudomonadaceae; genus Pseudomonas; species Pseudomonas sp. RC10-4-2. The sequence continues at coordinate 409,228 of NZ_JBNPXX010000003.1, read as the reverse complement.
CGGGCTGTTCAGGGCGCTGGTGGGCGAAGCGCTGGGCGCGGACCCGCGTGCGTTGCCGGTCGCGCGCGACGCCTGCCTGGAGGAAAACTACTGGCAGGCGCTGCGTTACGGTTGCGCCGGCCGCTATCTCGTCGAAGGCCGCTGCGTAGGTGCCGGGGACTGGCTGGAAATGGCCTGGCGACAGTGCCGGCCGCAGGCCCGCCAGGGCAACGAATGGGCCTACCAGCATGCCTGCGGGCTACTCGAAGAGACCTCCGCCGCTCGCCAGTTGCGGCGTTACCGGAGGTTGCGCGAAGCGGGCCAGGAGCGCCATCCGGCACTGCGCCGGCTGGTGGAGGAGCTGCTGGAGGAAAATCTCCAGCCGGCCTTGGCCGGCTAGCGCGCCGTTCATCATTCCCTTCATCCTCGGCTACACCGCCTGCAGCTACTACGTATTTCGCGGCAAGAGCGCCGATGCCGGCTATCACTGAGCCGGGCCGGTCAGGAACAGGCGCGCCCGATCCGCGGCGTACGGCGGGCACCGGCGAGGAGCAGGGCGAACTCGTCGTGAAGGACTTCGCTCATCCGGCGTACCGCCTCGTCACTGGCCAGGAGATCGAGGGCGACTCCTGGAATGGTGATGTTTTCTTGCGGATTGACATGGCTGCTGAATTGCAAGGTGACTTCATGGGTATCGCTGATGGAAACCAGGCAGTCGTAGCCAGCCAGGTAATTTCGGAAACTGTTGGCAATCATGCGGGGCGTAGTCATGGCTGATACTCCAGGGTGGATCGTTACTCTGACCTTAGCCGCGACGATACCCGCGAGCGAAACATGCAACGATCGACGGGCGCCTCTTCCAGGCAGGCGAAACGAAACGGCAAAGGCCTCGCTTTCTCCATCGCGAACCGACGATTTCGACGCAATTGCCGAAACGCGGGTGAGGCCAGGAAATCTTCTTTCCAAGGAGACGCGCCTACGGACACGCGAGACCCTCGTCGCTCCTCGAACCACCGGCTTGCTGCGCCCGGTGGCGGCTTTCGTCGCCCTCGAAGCGCGCCGGCTCAGTCGCGGCGTTCCGACGGCACCAGATTGCCGTGGCCGTGTCCGCTCTCCCGGCGCGGCCGGGCACCGAAGCGCTGCCAGACACGCTCGTGGAAATAGAACGCCACGGTGTTGCAACTGGGTTCGATCAGCGCGATCAGGCCGCCGGTCAGCACCGAGCCGGTCAGCGTGTAGGCCACGCCGAAGGCGATGCTGAAGTGCAGTATGGCGAAAGTCAGGGTCTTGAGCAGGGGCGCCTGCGGGTCCGATCGCCCGCAGCACGCCCCGATCACCCTTGGGTTCATCGCTTGGCCTCGGTGTCCGGCTGAGAGTCGCGGGCAAGGAAGGCCTGGGTGAGTTCCGGCAGATGGTCGCGCAACCAGTCCGCCATGGCTTGTTCCTGGGGCAGGATGCGTTCCAGCGCGGCAAGGGTTTCGGCGTCGCCGACCTCGCGGGCGGCGGCGATCAGCACGGTGTAGGCGGCGATCTCCATGTTTTCGAACACATAGCCGCTCATGGCGCCCTTGACCACTTCGTCGCTGACTGTCATGCCAGCCACCGCCTGGCCGAAGGCCATCAGCTTGGCGCCGATGTCCTTCAGCGTCGACGGACTGCTGTCCAGGCGCTTCAGACACTCCTCGAGCAGACGCTGCTGGCCATGGGTTTCCTCGATGTGCTGTTCGATCCGCGTCTTCAGTTGCGGATAGTGTTCCAGCCGCGCGGCTTGCGCTTTCAGCATCTGCTCGGCCTGTTGCTCCATGGCGTGGGCATCGCGCAGCCAGTCCAGCAGGTTTTCCTGTTTGCTCGTCATCGCGGTTCTCCTCGGTGTGTATGTGTCTGCTCAGAGGTGGCCGCCGGGCGCAGCGTTCAGTTTCTTTTCCGACCGGTAGCAGTCAGCGCAGCGGCGCCGTTGCGCCAGGCGAGACGCGTTGGGGAAAAGTTCTGAACCATCGCCCGCTGCGGGATTCCGAGCTTCCGTGCGCAGGATGAAAGCGCCGCTTCGAATAGCCGTTGTTCGAATGTCCGTCGGAGGGAAGGTCCACGAACCCACAGAGGAACGAACCATGTTCGTACATGACAAGCGACTGCAGTACACCGTCAGGGTCGCCGCGCCCGATCCTGGCCTGGCCAACCTGCTGCTGGAGCAGTTCGGCGGGCCGCAGGGCGAGCTGGCCGCCGCCATGCGCTATTTCACCCAGGGCCTCGGCGAGTGCGATCCCGGTCGCAAGGACCTGCTGATGGACATCGCCACCGAGGAACTCAGCCACCTGGAAATCATCGGTTCGATCGTCGGCATGCTCAACAAGGGCGCCAAGGGGCGTCTGGCCGAAGCGGTGGAGGAGGAGGCCGAGCTGTACCGTTCGTTGACCGGAGGCGGCAACGACTCGCATATCACCTCGCTGCTTTACGGCGGCGGGCCCGCCCTGGTGAACTCCGGTGGCGTACCCTGGAGCGCGGCCTACATCGATACCATCGGCGAGCCGACCGCGGACCTGCGTTCCAACATCGCCGCCGAGGCGCGTGCGAAGATCGTTTACGAACGACTGATCAACCTCACCGACGATCCCGGCATCAAGGATGCGCTGACCTTCCTCATGACCCGCGAGCTGGCGCACCAGCTTTCCTTCGAAAAGGCCCTGCACTCGATCCAGCCGAACTTCCCGCAAGGCAAGCTGCAAGGGATGCCGGAGTTCGCCCGGCGTTACCTGAACATGTCGCGCGGCGAGGGCGACACGCGCGGTTCCTGGAACGAGGGTGATGGCTGGGAATACGTGGAGGCGCCACAGCCGGCCCTGGATGGAGGCGACGGCACGGCCAGCGTGAACCTGTCCGAGACTGAGCAGGAGGTGTTGCAGCGAATGGCAGACCGCACCCGCTCCGACCCCATGACCGATCCGCTGACAGGTGCGGACCTGGGCGCTGGCGCGGCTGCCGACAAAGCGCCTTGAGCGCGGATGCCCGACGTCGGCGGGCGAGTCCCGGCCTCCACGCCCGGCACCTTAGCGTGGAGGCACGGCAGAGGAGCCTCGAGATGACCGCCAAGCGCGAAACACCCGAGACAGAAAACACCCCGCTGAGCCCCGCCTCGCCGACGCTACGTCCCGAGCGGGGCAAGCGCGACCAGGCGAGCGAGGCGCAACCGGAATTCGCCCCGGACGATCCCGACGTAGCGGGCCCCGGCGAAGCCCGTCGTCCCGCCTGAAGTCGCCGGCGCCCGCAGGGCGCCGGTCATTTCGTCCGGTCGTTGGAAAGCCCGGCGGGGCGGGCGGTCATCAGTAGGGAGAATGCAGCAGGGAGTCCGCCGCCATGAGTTTTTCCCGTTTCGCCCAACGCCTGTCCAACTGGGCCGGCCGCCCGCCAACCTTCGTCGTTGCCCTCGGATTGATCCTGTTGTGGGCGATCAGCGGGCCGTTCTTCGACTTCAACGATACCTGGCAACTGGTGATCAATACCTCGACCACCATTGTCACCTTCCTCATGGTCTTCCTCATCCAGAACACCCAGAACCGCGATACCGACGCGCTGCATATCAAGATCGACGAACTGTTGCGCAGCACCCGACGTGCCCACAATGCGCTGCTCGGTCTGGACGACCTGGACGCCGATACCCTTCGCGAACTGCGTCAGCGCTACCAGCACATGGGCGAGCAGGACGGCGAGACGCCGGAAAGCGTCGCCGCCGAGGAAGAGCGCCAGTGCGGATGCGGCGAGGAGCGACGGCGCGCCGACTGAACCGCCGCGCCGCGATGGCTCATGGGCGCAGGACGACCTTGCGGCAATCCTCGCGTTTTTCGTCGAACAGGGCGTAGCCCTCCGGTGCGTCGTCCAGACGCAGGCGGTGGCTGATGATCGCCTCGGGATGCAGGTCGCCGTTGCCGATGTGTTCGAGCAAGGCCGGCAGCAGTGCCTGTACATGGGTCTGGCCCATCTTGAAGGTCAAGCCCTTGTCGAAGGCATCGCCGAACAGGAAGCCATGGATGAAGCCGGCATACACGCCCGGCACGCTCACTGTGCCACCCCGCCGGACAGCCGCGATGCACTGGCGTAGTGCCTTGCCGCTGCTGGCTTCGAGCTTGAGCGCGGTGAGCACGGTTTCGGTGACGCTGCCCTTGGCCTCGAAGCCCACCGCGTCGATCACCGCGTCGACGCCGCGGTGCCCGTCGGTGCGCTCGATGATCGCCGCGGCGGGATCGTCCTCCTGGTCGAAGTCGATGGGAATCGCACCGTAGGAGCGCGCGGCGAAGTCCAGCCGGTAGGGATGGTGGTCGACGATGAAGATCCGCTCGGCGCCCAACATCCGCGCGCAGGCGGCGGCCATCAGGCCGACCGGGCCGGCGCCGTAGATCGCCACGCTACTGCCCTGGCGGACGCCGGCATTGCGCACCGCCTGGTAGCCGGTGGGGAGGATGTCGCTGAGGAACAGCACGCGTTCGTCTTCCATTACGTCGGGAATCACGAAAGGCCCGCTGTTGGCCTTGGGCACCCGAACGTATTCGGCCTGGCCACCCGGCACGCCGCCGTACAGGTGGCTGTAGCCATAGAGCGCCGCGCCCGGCGGAATCTGCTTCTTGTTGAGGATCGCGCCGCGCCCCGGGTTGGTGGTCTCGCAGGCGGCGTGCAGGTTCAGGCGGCAGAAGAAGCACTCGCCGCAGGCGATGACGAAGGGCACCACCACCCGGTCGCCCGGACGCACCGCGGTCACGGCCGAGCCGACTTCCTCGACGACGCCCATGAACTCGTGGCCGAGGATGTCGCCCTGCTCGACCATCGGGATATTGCCCCGGTAGAGATGTAGGTCGGAGCCGCAGATGGCGGTGGCGGTCACGCGAAGCAGCAGGTCGTCGGGTTCCTGCAGGCGCGGTTCGGCAACCCGATCGATACGGACATCGTGGCTGCCGTGGAAGGTGAGGGCGCGCATGGCATTGCTCCTGGCTGTGGGTCGTGCAGGTGGGGCGTGCGCAGCAGCACCGGAGTTCATTCGGCGGGATGGGTGGCGCTCGATACCGGCCCCCGGAGGCCACTGCACGCACGTTGAGTCGTGGAGGCCGGCGAGGAACGCAGGCCCTCGCTCCCTGGGTGCCATTCGTCGCGACGATGGCTCACGGCGGACGTACGGCAATCCTCTGTAGGGAAAGCATTGCAGACCGTCGAGGAACCGATACGGAAAGAGAGGCGAGCATGTCCAAGCAGCACATCATCCATTTCACCGGGCCGATCAATTCGTCCACCTGCGGCAATCTGATCAACACTTGCGCCAAGGTCCTGCAACAGGAGGCCGAGGAGTTGCGGATCAACATCGCCACCATGGGCGGGGAATGCAGCTACGGCTTTACCCTGTACAACTTCCTGCGCGCGCTGCCGGTGCCGATACATACCCACAACCTGGGTACCGTCGAGTCGATGGGCAACATCCTGTTCCTCGCCGGCGAGCGACGCAGCGCCAGTGCCCACAGCAAGTTCCTGTTCCATCCTTTCCACTGGACCCTGCATGGCGCGGTGGACCATGCGCGGATGGCGGAATATGCGATGAGCCTCGACTACGACCTGGAGCTTTACGCCCGGATCGTCGCCGAGAACACCCGTGATGCGCCGGAACGCCTGGACATCCCGCGCTACCTGATGGCCTATCCGCGCATCCTTGGTCCGGAAGACGCCCTGGCTTGCGGACTGATCCATACGGTGGACGATTCGCCTATACCCGCTGCCGCCTGCCAGTGGAGTATCCATTCTTAGTTTCCCGCGCCGCCCAGCATATTCCGGCAAGCGGAAGGCCTTGGATCGGCTAATGATTTTTTCGTCCCAGGGCGCCCGCAAAGAGTTTGAACGATCCATCGCGCAAGCCTTCGGAGTAAGTGCACGCGGCGAAAAACGCCGCATCCCTTTCAACCCTCGAGAGGAGGACACGAGCATGACCGACAAACGACAAGGCATGAGCACCAGCGAAGCCGGGCAGAAAGGCGGCGCAGCTACCTCCAGGAGCCACGGCAAGGAGTTCTACCAGGAGATCGGCCACAAGGGTGGCCAGGCCAGCGGCGGCAACTTCGCCAATGACCCGCAGCGCGCCGCCGAAGCCGGGCGCAAGGGTGGCCAGCAGAGCGGAGGCAATTTCGCCAATGACCCGGAAAGAGCCGCCGAGGCGGGCCGCAAGGGCGGCCAGCAGAGCGGCGGGAACTTCGCCAACGATCGGGAAAAGGCCTCCGAGGCAGGACGCAAGGGTGGCCAGCACAGCCACGGCGGCGGACGCTCGTCCTGACCGTGCCGAACCGCTGAAGCGTACGGCGCATCCCCAACGGGATGCGCCGTTTTCACATCGGCCGAAGAGAGCCGGTCCGGGGCTTCGGAAAGTCCCGTTCGAACAGGCGGCAGGATGCCCATGCCGCCGGGGAAAGCGGGCTTTGCCAACGACCTTCGCGCATCAGACCTTACGTTGGAAAAAGTCGAGCGCCTCCTGGAAGCTGGGCCGCAGCGGCACGTTCCAGTCGGGATGGGCGGTGAAGTGATAGCCGTTGCCCTTGATGCACTCGACCAGCAAGGAAAAGCTCTTCCGATCCGCCACCACGCAGACCTCGTCGAAGCGAACGGACTCTTCTCCGACCCGATGCTCCATGGCCCGGGGAAGGTAGAAGGTGACCGGGAAGTTGTCACCCATATGGGAGCCTGGGTTGCCCGCATCGTCGCTGTGGTGAAACATCTCCCTGTGCTCCCCCCGGCCCAGGCAGTCATTGAGGGCGTCCACCAGTTGCCGCGTGCGCGGAGTGATGTTTCCCCTGGCCATATCCTCCCTGCCATAGAATCCGTCCTCGCTCAGGGGATCCTTTGCACCGAGGGGGGTGTATCTGACCGCGGTATTCCTTCTTGCATCGAGACCACCACTGCCATGCGCCTCGATCGAGGGCGCTACCAGGAAGAGGTCATAATCGGCGGTCATCGCCAGCCCGCAAGCCGGGCTGGCCAGTACCTGCACCGCTTCCGACCGCCCCAGGCGGCTGATCCTGTAGAGACCGTCCGGCTCCTGGCGGGCTTCGAACTCATAGCGTTTGCCGCTGGGGCCCTGCGCGGTCAGGAGGCGAACCGGCCCGACACCGTCTGCCACCAAGCCGAAATTCCGCACCAGCTCCGCAAGGCGTTGCCGAGAGATCCGCAGGTCGGTCTGGGTATAGGCTCCGCCATCCATTCCCTTCGCCACAGCCAGGTTCAGCTTGCGTATTTCCGCCGTGTCGCGGTCTTCCCGCTTGCTGAGATGCTGGTCGACACAGATGAACCCCGCCTGCGGACCCCAGTTCGAGCTTTTCCCCTTCACCGAGAAGCCCTTGGTCGGGAAACCCTCTTCGATCAGCGTGGTGACGATTCTTTCAACCGGGCGAATGCCAAAGACGGTATTCGTCTGCCTGGCCACCGCCTGCATGCGCAAGGCATGTTCGACGGGAACCCCCACCCCCTGCGCATCGAACAGGTCCTGTAGAGCCCGTGCCTGCATATCCGCAGGGCGCAGTAGCGGTCCGGGCTGTGCCGTTGCGTTAGAAACCACCTGACGATGACCGTCGATACGCATGGTTCGTTTTCCCGCATATGCCAAAGAAGGAGTCGAGAATAAGAATCCGGGCAGCGGCGAGATATCAGAAAACGCGGGCAAATTTTTTGTTTTCCGCACGCTGCCCGCGCGAGCGCTAGGTAGATGACGGCGACGCCGGGAAGAAACTTCGAACTCCCCGTATGCGGGCGATTCACAAGCAGGGAGAGCCGCGCCGAAAACGGCGCGCCGGAAGAAGGAGACAGAACGATGAAAGTCCGGGAAATCATGAGTCGCGAAGTACGTACCGTCACCCCCCAGACCACCCTCGGCGAGGCGGCGCTGCTGATGCGCCAAGCCGATATCGGCGCCTTGCTGGTCAACGAGGGCGAGCGCCTGACCGGCGTGGTCACCGACCGCGACCTGGCGGTGCGCGGCCTCGCCGATGGACTCGGAGCCGACCGCCCGGTGCGCGAGGTGATGAGCGGGGAACTGCGCTACTGCTTCGAGGACGAGGAAGTGGACCATGTGGCGAAGAACATGGCGCAACTGGAGAAGCGCCGCTTGCCGGTAATGGATCGCAACAAGCGCCTGGTAGGCATCGTCTCGCTGGCCAACATCGCGACCTGCAACGCCGACAAGCTCAGCGCCAACCTCTTGCGCGGCGTGGCCCGCGCGCACTGAGTCGGACATCACGGAACGACGGGTGGTGGCGATCTGCGGCGGCAGCGCCGGGGTCGGGTGAGCGATACACCGGTGACGGCCAGAGGGCGTCGCCGCCAAGGCGGCGCAGGTGGTCCAGGCGCGCGACCAGGCCGGGCAGGTCGCCGTCGCTGTCGGTGAACGAACGCGGGTAGACCTGGTAGATCACCGCGCGTTACCACCAGGGCGGTTGGAAGGATTGCAGCATGGGGCCTCCACGGGTGAGCCGGCTTTGCTGCTTGGCACCCTGGGGTAGGCGCGGGTTCGACTTTTCCGCGCGAACGCCTGCACCCCACCTACCAGAATTGGCAGGGGAAGATACCCACCTGTCATGGATCAATGTCCGCGCCCGGCCCGACTCCTAGTGTCGCCGGCTCCCGACTCTCTCTCACGGATGAAAGGGCAATGCACCTTCTTGAACGTCAACACGATATCCAGCCCCTCTCGCGGGCAGACATGACCATCCACCTCAATGGCCAGCCCGTCGCGGCGGCTGCCGGTGAGACCGTGCTCAACGTGCTCAATGCCGTGGGCCTGCGCCGGCTCGCGCGCAACGACCATGGCCAGGCCAGCGGCGCCTTCTGCGGCATGGGCGTATGCCACTGCTGCCTGGTCGCCATCGACGGCCGGCCCAAGCGCCGCGCCTGCCAGACCGTCGTCCGGCCGGGCATGCGGGTGGAAACCGAAAGCAACCGCTTCGACCAGGAGGAACGGCCATGAACCTGCGCCCGGTGATCGTCGGCGGCGGCTCGGCCGGCATGGCCGCAGCCATCGAGCTGGCCAGGCGCGGGGTCCCCTGCGTCCTCTTCGACGAGGCCTCGCGTCCCGGCGGGGTGGTCTATCGCGGCCCCTTGCGGGCCGGCGTCGATCCGGCCTACCTCGGCGCGCGCTACACCCGGATGCTGGAAAAACTGCGGCGCGATTTCTCCGCCTGCGCCGGGCACATCGACCTGCGCCTGAACAGCCGCGTGGTCGGTGGCGACGGCCAGCGCCTGATGGTCCTCGACGAGGCGGAACGGCTGCACGAGGTGGAGTATTCGCACCTGCTCCTGGCCACCGGCTGCCATGAGCGCAGCGTGCCGTTTCCCGGCTGGACCCTGCCCGGGGTGATGCTCCTCGGCGGCCTGCAATTGCAGATCAAGAGCGGCGTGGTGAAGCCCCTGGGCGATACCCTGATCGCCGGCAGCGGCCCGCTGCTGCCACTGGTGGCCTGCCAGCTGCATGCGGCCGGGGTACGTGTCGCCGGGGTCTACGAGGCCTGCGCGTTCGGCCGCATGGCCAGGGAAAGCCTGGCGCTGCTGAACAAGCCGCAACTGTTCCTCGACGGCCTGAGCATGCTCGGCTATCTCAAGCTCAACGGCATTCCGCTGCACTATGGCTGGGGCGTGGTGGAGGCCAGCGGCGAGGGGGAACTGACGGAAGTGACGGTAGCGCCCTACGACGAAGAGTGGCGGCCCGACCTGGAAAACGCGCGACCGGTGAAGGCCAGCACCCTGGCGGTCGGCTATGGCTTCATCCCGCGCACCCAGCTCAGCCAGCAGTTGGGTCTGGAGCACGGCTTCAGCGACGACGGATACCTGCGCGCGGAATGCAACGTCTGGCAGCAGAGCAGCCAACCGCACATCCACCTGGCCGGCGACATGGCGGGTATCCGCGGCGGCGAGGCGGCGATGATCGGCGGGCGCATCGCGGCCTTGTCGATCCTCCTGCAACGCGAGGCCATCGCGCCCGCCGAGGCCATCGAACGCCGAGAATCCCATCTCGCCCGCCTGGAGGCGATCAAGCGCTTCCGCGCCGGAGTCGAGCGCTACACCCAGCGCGGCGCCCGCCAGGTCGAACTGGCGCGGGCCGATACGGTGATCTGCCGCTGCGAACAGGTCACCCGTGGCGACATCGAGCGCGCGCTCGAACAGGGCGTGCAGGACATCGCCGGGCTGAAGATGCGCACCCGCGCCGGCATGGGCGACTGCCAGGGGCGGATGTGCATCGGCTACTGCAGCGATCGCCTGCGCCGCGCCACCGGACGCCACGACGTCGGCTGGCTGCGGCCGCGTTTCCCGATCGATCCGATCCCGTTTTCCGCATTCCAGAACCTCGGTACGGAAGCCTGAACATGAACAGAACCTATGACATCGTGATTGCCGGCGGCGGCGTGATCGGCGCGTCCTGCGCCTACCAACTGTCCAGGCGCGGCAACCTGCGCATCGCCGTGGTCGACGACAAGCGCCCGGGCAACGCCACCCGCGCCTCGGCCGGCGGCCTCTGGGCCATCGGCGAATCGGTGGGACTGGGCTGCGGGGTGATCTTCTTCCGCATGATGTCCTCCCGCAACCGGCGCGAGGCCCAGGGCGCGGCGGTGGCGGTGGACGCGAGCACGCCGCACATCCTGCCGCCGGCGTTCTTCGACCTCGCCCTGCAATCCAACGCGCTGTACCCGGAACTGCACCGAGAACTGATCGAACGCCACGGGATGGACTTCAAGTTCGAGCGCACCGGGCTGAAATACGTGATCCAGGACGACGAGGATCGCCAGTACGCCGAGCACATCGTGGCGCAGATCCCGCATCTGGCCGAGCAGGTGCGCTGGCTGGACCGCGAGGAACTGCGTCGTGCCGAGCCGGCGGTCAGCCACGCGGCCCACGGCGCGCTGGAATTCCTCTGCGACCACCAGGTCAGCCCGTTCCGCCTGGCCGACGCCTACCTGGAGGCGGCGCGCCAGAACGGCGTCGAGCTGTTGCTGGGAACCAACGTCACCGGTGTGCTGCGCCAGGGCCGGCGGATCAGCGGGGTGCGCACGGACAATGCCGGGGTGCTGCATTGCCGGACCCTGATCAACGCCGCCGGCGCCTGGGCCGCGGAACTCAGCGAAATGGCCACCGGCCGGCGCATCCCGGTGAAGCCGGTGAAGGGCCAGATCGTCCTCACCGAGCGCATGCCACGACTGCTGAACGGTTGCCTGACCACCAGCGACTGCTACATGGCGCAGAAGGACAATGGCGAGATCCTGATCGGCAGCACCACCGAGGACAAGGGCTTCGACGTCAGCAACACCTTCCCGGAAATCGCCGGCCTGGTGCAGGGCGCGGTGCGTTGCGTGCCGGAGCTGCAACAGGTCAACCTCAAGCGCACCTGGGCCGGCCTGCGCCCGGGCTCGCCGGACGAACTGCCGATTCTCGGTCCGGTGGCTGAAGTGGAGGGCTACCTGAATGCCTGCGGGCATTTCCGCACCGGCATCCTCACGTCGGCGATCACCGGGGTGCTGCTCGACCGGCTGGTCCACGAAGAGACGCTGCCGCTGGACATCGCGCCGTTCCTCGCCGCGCGCTTCCAGCCGGAGCCTGCCGCCGTGGCGGTCGCGGCCTGCTAGGTCCGCGAGGGGTAAATCCGCGGAGCGGGGCGGGCGCCGGACCGGCGTCCGTTCCGCACGGTTCCCGACAGCGGCGCAGTTGCCGTCGGCGCTATACTCATGGCTTCGAATTATTTCTAGACGACTGGTCTAATTCAAGCTACCGTGCGCCCCATGAAAACCAGCTACGACGACACCCGCCAGCATCTGCTCGATACCGGATACCGGATCATGGCGGTCAAAGGCTTCTCCGGAGTCGGCCTCAACGAAATCCTGCAGAGCGCGGGCGTTCCCAAGGGCTCGTTCTACCATTACTTCAAATCCAAGGAACAGTTCGGCCAGGCCCTGCTGGAGGACTACTTCCGCGTCTACCTGGCGGACATGGACCAACGCTTCTCCGCGCCAGGGCTGAATGCCCGCGAACGACTGATGAGCTACTGGCAGAAGTGGCTGGACAACGCCTGCCCGCCCTGCGACGAGCAGCGCTGCCTGGTGGTCAAGCTCAGCGCCGAGGTCGCGGACCTTTCGGAAAGCATGCGCATCACCCTGCGCGACGGCTCCGACGGGATCATCGAACGCCTGGTCGGCTGCCTCGGGCAGGGCCGCGACGACGGCTCCCTCGCGCCCTGCGATGCCCGGCACATGGCCAGCGCGCTGTACCAGTTGTGGCTCGGCGCGAGCCTGCTGAGCAAGCTGCACCGCAGCCCGGGACCGCTGGAGACAGCCATGCAGACCACCCGCAGCCTGCTGGAAATCTGAGGTACCGCCAGGAAATACCCGCCCCGCAAGAGGCGGGTATTTTTTCGACCCGTCAGTAGTTGACTGGTCTAATTTGCCCGGCGCACGGTATGAGCCGTTCGCCACATTCGTCAGACAGAGGAGTCTGGAAATGTCCCAATCCACGCAGGTCAACCGCCGCATCGTCCTCGCCTCGCGCCCCCACGGCGCCCCGACCCGGGATAACTTCCGCATCGAGCAGGTTCCGCTTCCTGAGCCCGGCGCGGGCCAGGTGCTGCTGCGCACCGTCTACCTGTCGCTCGATCCCTACATGCGCGGACGGATGAGCGACGCGCCGTCCTACGCGCCGCCGGTGGAGCTCGGCGCGGTCATGGTCGGCGGCACGGTCAGCCGGGTGGAAGCCTCGAACCATCCCGGGTTCAAGATCGGCGACTGGGTACTCTCGGCCAACGGCTGGCAGGACTACGCGCTATCCGACGGCAGCGGCCTGGCGCGCCTGGGCGAGTCGCCGGAGCATCCGTCCTACGCCCTGGGCCTGCTCGGCATGCCCGGCTTCACCGCCTACATGGGCCTGCTCGACATCGGCAAGCCCCAGGCCGGCGAGACCCTGGTGGTGGCCGCCGCCACCGGGCCGGTCGGCGCCACCGTCGGACAGATCGGCAAGCTCAAGGGCTGCCGAGTGGTCGGCGTCGCCGGCGGTGCGGAAAAATGCCGCCACGCCGTGCAGGTGCTCGGCTTCGATGCCTGCCTCGACCACCATGCCGCGGACTTCGCCGAACGACTGGCCGAGGCCTGCCCGGACGGCATCGACATCTATTACGAGAACGTCGGCGGCAAGGTCTTCGACGCCGTCTTCCCGCTGCTCAACGCCAAGGCCCGGATCCCGGTCTGCGGCATCGTCGCCCACTACAACGACACCGAGCTGCCACCCGGGCCGGACCGCTTGCCGGCGCTGATGGGCACGATCCTGCGCAAGCGCATCAAGGTGCAGGGCTTCATCATCTTCGACGACTACGGCCATCGCTACGATGAATTCCAGCGCGACATGTCGAAGTGGTTCGCCGACGGCCTCATCCAGTACCGCGAAGAGCGGGTCGACGGCCTGGAGAATGCCCCCGAGGCCTTCTTCGGCCTGCTCCAGGGACGCAATTTCGGCAAGCTGGTGGTGCGCGTCGGAGCCGACGCATGAACCAGGCGGTCCGTGTGGTAGCGCTGTTGCAGGCGCGCGAGGGCAGGGCGGCGGAGGTCGAGCGGCTGCTGCTGGCCTGCGTGCAGCCGTCGCGGGCCGAGGACGGCTGCCTGTCCTATGTCCTGCACCGGAGCCTCGACGAGGCCGGGCGCTTCGTCTTCGTCGAGCGCTGGGCCGACCGCGACGCCATCGAGCGGCACCGACGGATGCCGCACTACAGGGCGATGGCCGATGCCGTCGCCGATCTCCTGGCGGACCGCCAGGTGTTCCTCCTCGAGGAACTGCCAGCGGCCAGCCTGTCTCCGGTAGATCCGGAACCTACAAGACCCCATGAGGAGTGAAACGGATGAAAGTCGGATTTCTGGGCCTGGGCGGCATGGGCGCCGCCATGGCCACCCGCCTGGTGCAGGCGGGACTCGAAGTGACGGTGTGGAACCGTTCCGCGGCGGCCTGCGAGCCCCTGGTGGCGCTGGGCGCTGCCAGGGCGGAGGAGGTCGGCGAGCTGTTCGGCCTCGACGTGGTCATCAGCATGCTGGCGGACGACCAGGCGATTCGCGGCGTGCTGCTCGACAGCGGCGCGCTCGAACGGGCGAGGCCGGGTCTCATCCACCTGAGCATGTCGACCCTGTCGCTCGATTGCGTCGAGGCGCTCGACCAGGCGCACCAGCGCCAGGGCCTCGCGTTCGTCGCCGCGCCGGTGTTCGGCCGCACCGACGTGGCGGAGGCCGGCAAGCTGAACATCGTCGTCGGCGGTCCGGAGGAAGCCATCGAGCAAGTCAAGGCGCTGCTGGAAATTATGGGACAGAAGACATGGTTTTTCGGAAAAGACCCGCGCGGGGCAATGGCGGTGAAGATCTCTGGTAACTTCATGATCGCCAGCGCCATCGAAAGCATGGGCGAAAGCGTCGCCCTGGTGAAGCGCCTGGGCGTCGAGCCCGGCCGGTTCATGGAGCTCATGTCCTCGACGCTTTTCGATGCGCCTGTCTATCGCAACTACGGCCCGCAGATCGTCGAGCAGCGTTTCACACCGGCCAGGTTCCGCCTGGTCCTCGGGTTGAAGGATGTCGACCTGGCGCTGTCCGCCGGCAAGCGCCACAACGTGCCGCTGCCGCTGGCCAGCCTGTTGCACGACGTGTTGCTCGAAGCCATCGCCCATGGCGACGGGGAATCGGACTGGACGGCGCTGGCGAAGGTAGCGTTGTCACGATCGGGACAAATCTGAAAAGGTTCTGCGCACGGCCCGGCAGGGCCCGTGAAGCTGTTCGGCAATCTGGCGTGCTTTCCATGGATTCATTAGGCGGAAGAAGGTATGTCCGAGCGTGGAACGGCTGCAGAAGGCCGGATCAACTGGCGACGCATCCTGCCGATACTGCTCACCACCACCCTGGTGGGCGGTGTCTGTGGGATCTTCGTCATCAACGAACTGGATCGCCAGCACGACGGCGCGCACCTGCGCTCGTACACCGAGAGGGCGCTGGAGCGGGCACTGGAGATTTCCTCCGCGGCGGACCAGATGCTCCGCGAGATGAACGCCGGCAGCGCGCCGGCCTGCAGCGACCGGGATCTGGAAATGCTGCGTTCCATCGTGCTCGAGTCGCGCTTCATGAGCGACGTTGGCAGGATCAGCGGCGACCGGGTCATGTGCACGGGCGTCCGGGGCCGGCTGAGCGCGCCCTGGGGATTGTCCGCGCCCGACCGGGTAGATGCCGCCGGCACCCGCTTCTGGACGGAGGGCATGCCCCTGCCGTTGCAGGCGCTGCCCACCGGGCTGGTCAGTCGCGGCAACGCCGTCGTATTCATTGCCCCGCACGCCTATTTCGATGTCGACCACCCGGACCCGGGCATCTCGGCGGCGGCCGTCAGCAGTGGCGGCGACTACATCTACCACCGTTTCGCCTGGGACGACGACCAGCCCCTCGAGGCGCTCGGCCGGCCCGGCTGGCCGCGCTTCATCGGCGCCCGGCAGATAAGCCTGTGCGACCCGACGCAGGACATCTGCGTGGTCTCCCTTCTCCGCGAACGCGGCCTGCTTGGCACCGAGCCCGGACGCGCGGCCATGGCCGCGGCGATCGGCGGCGGGCTGTTGTTCGGCGTCATGCTGCTGCTCAGCTACCTGTTCGGCTTCCTCAACGACGAAAAACTGCCGGCCAGGCTGCTGCGCGCGTTGAAGCGCGAGGCCCTGGAGGTGCACTACCAGCCCATCGTGCGCCTGGCCAGCGGCCGCTGCGCCGGGGTCGAGGCCCTGGCGCGCTGGACCGATAGCAGCCTGGGGCGGGTTTCCCCGGATGTCTTCATCGGCGCCCTGGAGGAGAGCGGCGACATCGAACTGCTGACCCGTTTCGTCTTCCGCCGCGCCCTGAAGCAGCTCGGGCCGTTGCTGAGGGAACAGCGGAGCTTCTACGTCAGCGTCAACGTCACCGGCAAGGACATCGCCGACCCCGGTTTCATCGATTTCGCCATGCGCCAGATGGCCAGGGAAAGCGTGCGCCCGGAACAGGTCGCGCTGGAACTGACCGAGCGCACCACCGAGGCCCAGGGCTGCCTGCTGGCCGGGATGAACCGCCTGCGCGAACTCGGCCTGAAGATCTACGTGGACGATTTCGGCACCGGTCATTCGAACCTGGTCTACCTGGCCAACCTGCCGGTAGACGCGATCAAGATCGACAAGGTCTTCACTCAGTCCATCGGCGACAGCAGCGCCGTCGAACTGATCTTCGACAAGCTCTGCTCGATGGCCGAGCACCTGGAGATCGGCGTGGTCGTCGAAGGGATCGAGACACAGGCCCAGGCCGACCACGTGCTGCGCCGCTCGCCCGAGGCCCTCGGCCAGGGCTGGCATTTCGGCAAGGCACTGCCGCTGGAGGCCTTCCTCGACTACTACCGGAACCAGCCGGCGGGCCGCTAGAACGGACCTTCCGCGGGGCACCACGCTGCGCTAGCATCGGCCGTCCATACCGGATGCGGCCTGGACGGCCGCACTCCGGATCGCACGGAACGGCCGGAAACGGCCGCGATCACCACAGGCCGCCATGCACGCATTCCCCCTCACCCTGGACAACCGACTCGCCGAAGCCCTGCCGCTATGGCGCAACCTGGCCCGCACCGACCGGGCGCCGCGAAGGAACATCGACCTCGCCGACTGGAAAGCCGACTGGCGCGAACTGATCGCCGCGCTCGACAGGTTTTCCCGGAGCCACGGCTATCGCCAGCCGTTCGCCGCGCAAGGGCACGCAGCCCTGGAAAACGCCTGGGCCTGGGGCCAGGCCGCGGAAAACGCCAGTACGCTGCTGCTCAAGGCCATCGACCGGGGCCTGGCCGGCGCCGAACTGCGCTCCATCTACCTGGAGACCGCCGCGCTGTGGCTGGACTACAGCCGGCTGCTCGGCGCCGCCCGCGACAGCCTGCGCGAGCAGGGCGAGGTCGACTTCGAGACGGCGCCGGCCCTGGCGCCGCGCACAGGCCAGTATCCGTTCGCGCTGCAACTGCTCGCCATGGGCGTGCTGCTCGATGCCCAGGAGCTCATCCCGGCGCTGGTCGAGGAGGTCCTGCAGTTCGATACCGACCGCCTGCTCGACTATCTCGGCGCGGCCGCCCTCGGCCTGACTTCCGCCAGCGAGGAAACCTTCCATCCAAGGCCGTTCGGGCAGTTGCGGGCGTTCTTCGAAGAGGCGGACGGCAGCGACGCCCAGGCGCTGGCGCCTTACCTGCAAAGCCAGTACCGGGAGTTCTTCCAGCTTTCCCCCAAGGCGCAGAAGAAGACCCGCCGCCTGACCGGCCCCTACGCCTGGGGCTGGTGGGCCATGGAGGTGTCGGCGCTGGGCGTGCTCTACGGCTGGGACGATGGCGTCCTGCGCGCCTCGCCGCATTACCTCGGCGACCTGGTCGACTACGCGCGGGCGCGCGGCGACGCCTGAGCCACCGGCCGCCGCTCAGGCCCGCCGGCGGCGGGCGAGGAACGCGGCGGCCAGGTCGAGGCTGGTGCAGAGCAGGAAGTAGAGCAGGGCGACGAACAGGAAGATCTCCGTCGGGTGGACCATCACCCGGTTGCTCACCTGGGTGGCGACGAAGGACAGCTCGCCGACGCCGATCACGTAGGCCAGGGAAGTGTCCTTGATCAGCGACACCCACTGGTTGAGGAAGGATGGCAGCATCACCGGCAGCGCCTGCGGCAGGATCACCAGGCGCAATACCTGCCACGGCCGCAGTCCGAGCGCGCGGGCGGCCGCCCACTGCCCGGCGGGGAGGCTGTGGATGCCGGCGTACACCGAGTGGGCGAGGTAGGCGCCGCCGATCAGCGACAGCGCGCAGACCACGGTGGCCAGCGCCGGTACGTCGACATGGAAGACGATCGGCAGCAGGAAGTAGGTCCAGAAGATCAGCATCAGCACCGGGATCGCGCGGAAGAAGCCGAGCAGCGCCACCAGCAGCAGGCGCGGCTTGCCGGGCAGCACCGCGAGGGCCACGCCGAGGACCAGGCCGAGCACCGCCGAAGCCAGTCCGGAGAGCGACGCCAGCAGCAGGGTCAGCGCCGCTCCGCCGAGCGGGCCGTCCGGGTAGGCGCCGAGCAGCAGGTAGGACAGGTTGTCCGAGATGACCGAGAAATCCATCTCAGGCACCTCCCTGGCGGTAGCGGCGGGTCTGCTGCAACGCCTGGCCGAAAGCTTCGATCAGGGCGATGGCGCCGATGTAGAGAAGGGTGGCGATACCGAAGGCCTGGAAGGTCTTGAAGGTCTCGGTTTCCACCTGGCGCGAAGCGTAGGACAGCTCGGCCAGGCCGATGGCCATCGCCAGCGAGGAGTTCTTCAGCGCATTCATGTACTGCCCGAGCAGCGGCGGCAGAGCCGTGCGCAGGGCCTGCGGCAGCACCACCACGCGCCATACCTGGCGCTGGGTCAGCCCCAGGGCGAGGCCGGCGGCGCGCTGCTCGGGGCGTACCGAGGCGATGCCGGCGCGGAACTCCTCGGCGACGAAAGCCGAGGTATAGAGGGTCAGCCCCCAGGCACCGGCGAGGAACTCGAAGGACGGCCAGTCGAGCAAGGGCGTCTCGTGCGGCGTGTTCAGCCAGCTCACCAGCGCCTCCGGCAGCAGCGCGGGAACGCCGAAGTACCAGAAGAACAGCTGCACCAGCAGCGGGGTATTGCGGAACAGCGCCAGGTAGGCGCGCGCCGGCCAGGACAGCAGGCGCCGGCGCGACAGCCGGGCGATGGCCAGGGGGGCGCCGATCAGGGTGGCGAGCAGGCAACTGAGCAGGGCAAGACCGAGGGTCAGCAGGAAGCCGTCGAGCAACCAGCGCAGGTACTGCGGGGCGAGAAGTTCGCCGAACATGTGCGGGATTCCGTCGGGTAGAACGAAAAACGCGCCTCAGCGAAGTGAGGCGCGCGGGTCGTGCGGGCGAAGCGGGCCGCTCAGCTCTTGTCGCCGATCTTGTACAGGCGCGCCAGCGGGGTCTTGGTCTGCGGACCGAACCAGGTGTCGTAGATCTTCTGCGCCTGGCCGTCCTGCTCCAGCTCGCGCAGGCTCTTGTCGACGAACTCGGTCAGGGCCTTCTCGCCCTTGGGAATACCGACGCCGATCAGGTCGTTGGAAATGGTGAAGGGCGGCACTTCGTACTTGTCGCGGTCGGGCACGTTGGCCAGCAGGCCGATCAGCTTCGGACCGTCCTGGGTGATGGCCTGGACCTGGCCGTTGCGCAGGGCGGTGAAAGCGAAGGGCGTGTCGTCGTAGGCGATGACCTTGGCGCCGGGGAACTTCTCGCGCAGCACGCCTTCGTTGACCGTGCCCTTGTCCACGCCGACCCGCCACTTGTTGAGGACTTCCGGCGAGGTCAGGGTGCCTTTCTTGACGATGAACTGCTGTCCGGAGGAGAAGTAGGGGATGCTGAAGTCCACCTGCTGCGCACGCTCCGGGGTGATGGTGAAGTTGGCCAGGACCAGGTCGACCTTGTTCGCCGTCAGCAGCGGGATGCGGTTGGCCGGGTTGGTCGGCAGCACTTGCAGCCGGACGCCCAGCTTGTCGGCCAGGGCCTTGGCATAGTCGACGTCGAGGCCTTCGATCTGCTTGCTCTTGGCGTCGACGAAACCGAACGGCGGGTTGCTGTCGAAGGACGCGACGCGCAATACGCCGGCCTTGCGGATGTCCTCCAGGCGGTCGGCCTGGGCCAGGCCGGAGATCAGGGCGAGGGCGAGGGCGGTGATGGCGGGGAGTTTCTTCATGAAAGTTCCAGCTCCTTGTCGGCCGCGATCGACGATCAGGGCCTTGCAATGTGGGGCGGACATTCCGGATGGGAATGCCGCCATGTCGGCGCGGGGGTATCCCGTGGCGAGGGGAGTTTGGCAGGGGCCAAGGGTCGGGAGAAAAGAATGAATCGATCTATCTTATTTCCAGACGAAATAAGAGGTATGAAAACAAGGATTCAAGGAAATAAAAAACGATAGCGTAACGCCATGATCCGCAGGGCTTCCGCGTTGGGGGTTCGTCGTCGAGAAGGAAGGCCGGGGCCCGGCGGCCCCGTCAGCGGCTGTCCCGGCAGTCGATCACGCTGGCGTTGGTGATGATGTCCCGGCTGTCGGTGTACAGGGTGATGCTGCAGAAATAGTCGAGGATGGTCTCGTTCTCGTAGTAGCCGGTCTTGCGATAGACCGCCTCGCTACTCACCGGCGCCATGCCGGCGACCCCCTGGCCACCGACGCCGACCCAGGTCTCGCGCTGGCCGACGTACTCGGTGCCGGTCTGTATGAAGACCTTGTCCGGCCCCATGTGGGTCCGCACGCGGTTCCAGGCGTAGAAGCCGCCGCTACCGTAGGACGAAGGGCCGAGGCCCTGGTCGGGCTTGCCGAACAGTTCGAAGGCCTTGCCGGCGGGCTGGCCGATGAGCTTCTGCGCGGCGACCTTGACCTCGTTGTCGCGATTCCCCGACTGACCGAGGGAGGCGCAGGCGCTGAGACCGAGGACGAGCAGGGCGAGACCGAAGGGCTTGATCGAGGGCATGGCATTCACTCCGTTGAAATGCCGCAGGATGTTAGAGGTCCAGCCGGCTCGCGGCTATTAGCTCATTTGTGCTAGTGCCGCTCACTTCGCCAGGTGCCGCGCCTGTTCGGCATGTACGCTGGCCATGAAGGTCTGCATGGCCGAGGAGTGGACCCGGTTGCGTCGGGTGATCAGGCCGTAGGGCGGCAGGCGCGGCTCCAGCTGGATCGGCAGGATCGCCAGCAGGTGCTTGCCCGGGTAGTCCTCGATCACCGAGCGTGGAGTGATGCCGATCATGTCGGTCTGTTGCAGCAGGGAGAGCAGGGTCATGATCGAGGTGGTCTCGACGATACTGCTCGGCAGGTCGATGCGCGCATTGTGGAAGGCCTGGTTGACGATCCCGCGCATCGGGCTGGGGTGCTGCTGCAACACCCAGGTCAGCTCCTGCAACTCGCCCCAGTCCAGCTTGCGTGCCTGCGACAACGGGTTCTGCGCGCCGACCACCACGCAGAGTTCTTCCTCGCCGAGGCTGTCGAACACCAGGTCGTCGGTGCGCGCGCCGCTGGGGATGCGTCCGAGCACCACGTCCAGTTGGTCCTGTTGCAGGGCCTGGACCAGCACGTCGCTGGTGTCCACCTGGATGCTCATCGACAGCCGTGGATGACTCTGCTTCAGGGTGGCGATGGTGCGCGTCAGCAGGCTCGAGGCCAGCGCCGGGATCGCTCCGACGGTGACCCGGCCGAGGTTGCCGGACTCCAGCGCGACCAGTTCCTCGCGCATCCCGGACAGCTCGGCGAAGATCATCCGCGAGTAATAGATCAGCGTCTCGCCGAAAGGCGTCGCGCGCATGCCGCGCGGCAAACGCTCGAACAACTCGACGCCGAGCAGGTCTTCGGCCTCGTGGAGCATCTTGGTCGCCGCCGGCTGGGTCATGCCGATCTCGTCGGCGGCGCGGCGCAGCGAGCCGAGTTCCTCCAGGGCCAGCATCAGGCGCAACTGGCGCAGGCGCAGGCGGCTGTGGATGATGCTGGCGTCGGGAATCCGGGACATGGCGTATCTCGCTGGCGGCGGGGAGACCCAGGGTGACAAGAAATCCACCCCGCCGCCAGACGCAGGCTCAGGCGGCATGCCGGAGACTCCGCCGGCCACGCCGGAACAGCGCCCCGGCGCACCGCGCCAGCAACGGCCAGAGCAGCATCGCCAGCGCCGCGCCGGTCAGGCCGGCCACCAGCGGGTTGGACCAGAACACCGAGAGTTGCCCGTCGGAGAACAGCATCGACTGGCGGAACGCGTCCTCGGCCTTGTCGCCGAGCACCGCGGCGAGCACCAGCGGGGCGATGGGGTAGCCGAGTTTCTTGAACAGGTAGCCGAGCGCGCCGAACAGCAGCATCAGGACCACGTCGAGCATGGCGTTGTGCACCGAGTAGGCGCCGATGGCGCAGACCATGACGATGATCGGTGCGACGATGGCGAACGGAATCCGCAGGATCGAGGCGAACAGCGGCACGGTCGCCAGTACCACGATCAGGCTGACCACGTTGCCCAGGTACATGCTGGCGATCAGGCCCCAGACGAAGTCGTGCTGTTCGACGAACAGCGTCGGCCCGGGATGCAGCCCCCAGATCATCAGGCCACCGAGCATCACCGCGGCGGTCGCCGAGCCGGGGATGCCGAGCGTCAGCATCGGCAGCAGGGCGCTGGTGCCGGCGCTATGGTCGGCTGTCTCCGGAGCGATCACGCCTTCCACCTCGCCCTTGCCGAAGTTCTCGCGGTTCTTCGAGAAGCGCCGCGCCAGGCTGTAGCTCATGAACGAGGCGGCGGTGGGGCCGCCCGGAGTGACGCCCATCCAGCAGCCGACCAGCGCGCTGCGCAGCCAGGTCAGCCAGTAGCGCGGCAGCCTGGCCCAGGTACGCAGGATCACCATCGGCGTGATGCGTGCGCGCTCGCCGCGAAACACCAGGCCTTCCTCCACCGTGCAGAGGATCTCGCCGATGCCGAACAGGCCGATCACCGCCACCTCGAAACTCAGCCCGGAAAGCAGCCAGGGCTGGTCGAAGGTCAGGCGCAGGTCGCCGGACACGGTATCCATGCCCACGGCGGCCATGGCGAAGCCGATGGTCATTGCCACCAGGGTCTTCAATGGCGGGTTGCGGCTCATGCCGATGAAGGTGCAGAACGCCAGCAGGTAGACGGCGAAGAACTCGGGCGAGCTGAACGCCAGGGCGAAGCGAGCGATATGGGTGGACAGGAAGGTCAGCAGCAGCACGCCGACCAGCGCCCCGAGGAGCGCCGAGGTGAAGGCGGCGGTCAGCGCTTCGCCGGCCTGGCCGTTGCGCGCCATCGGGTAGCCGTCGAAGGTGGTGGCCACCGACGACGGCTCGCCGGGGATGTTGAACAGGATCGAGGTGATCGAGCCGCCGAACAACGCGCCCCAATACATGCAGGAAAGCAGGATGATCGCCGACACCGGCGACATGCTGAAGGTCAGCGGCAGCAGCAGCGCCACCCCGTTCGGCGCACCGAGGCCCGGCAGCACGCCGACCAGGATGCCGAGCAGCACGCCGATCACCATCAGGCCGAGGTGATGGGCGCTGAGGACCAGGCTCATGCCCTGCATCAGGGAATCGAATTCGCTCATGGCCTGGCGCTCCCGACGAAGGCCGCGAGGTCGGCCAGTATTCCGGCATCCAGCGGCACCTTGAACCAGACGGCGAAGACCAGGTAGCTGGCCAGCGCCGCGCCGCAGGACAGCGTGACGATCAGCGGCACGCCGTAGGGTTTGTCGCGGCTACGGTCGCGCCACATGAACCAGGCGATGAACAACGCGGAGGCGAGGTAGATCCCGGCGAACGGCATGGCCGCCACGTAGGCGGCGATCGGCAGGAACACCGCAAGCACCCGGCGAAAGGCCGTGCGGGCGACGAACGAGGTACCCAGCGCCCGCCAGCGGCACAGGGCCAAGAGCAGGTTGCCGAGGCTGGCGGCGCTCAGCAGCAGGCCGATGTAGAAGGGGAAATAGCCGGCCTCGGGGCCGCTGTCGCCCCAGCCGATGCCGATATCCTGGCTGCCGTACATGACGATCGCGCCGAGCGCGGCGGTGAACAGCGCCAGGCCGATCTCCACCCAGCGGGTGGCGACCAGCGGCGCATCGGATGAGCTGGACATGTTCGTCTCCTGGTCGCGCTACGCGGGTTACTGGCGAAGCCAGCCGGCTTCCTGGAACAGCGGGATGACGCGCTGGCGGTCCTTCTCGATGTAGCTCACCAGGTCTTCGCCAGCGAGGAAGGTCGGCGCCAGCGCCGAGCGTTCGACATAGTCCCTGAACTCGGCGGTCTGGCTGACCTTGCGCATCAACTCGACGTAGAAGGCGCGCTGCTCGTCGCTGACTCCGCCGGGCAGGAACACGGTGCGCGGGAAGCGGTACTGGTCGATGCCCAGGCCCTGCTCGTGGCAGGTGGGGATGTCCGCCCAGGACTGCTCGGCAGCGACCTTGGCGGTGTAGATCATGCGCTCGTGGCTGAACACGCAGAGCGGCCGGACCTGGCCGCCGCGCCACTGGCTGAGGCTTTCCGCCGGGTTGTTGAGGTTGGCGGCGATGTGCCTGCCGGCCAACTGGATGGACGCCTCGCTGCCGCTCTTGAAGGGGATGTAGGTCAGCTTGCCGCCGACCTGCTTGCCGAGCAGCAGGCTTAGAGTCTGGTCGACGTCCTTCGACTGGCTGCCGCCGAAGCGCATGCCTGTCGCGTCCTTCTTCAGATCGGCGAGGAACGCCGCGGCGTCCGCCCACGGCGCCGCCTGGTAGGTCCAAAGGATGAAGTCGTCCTCGGCCACCGCCGCCACCGGCGTCAGGTCGGTCCATTGGTAGCCCAGCCGGGCCACCAGCGGCAGCAGGTAGACATTGTTGGTGCCGATCACCAGCTTGTGCGCGTTGCCCTTGGCCAGCTTCAGGTCGAGGAAGGCTTCGGCGCCGTTGCCGCCGCCCTTGTTCAGCACCACGGTGTTGACGTCGAGCAGCTTGTTCTGGCTGATCGCCGACTGGACCAGGCGGGCGAGTTGGTCGGTGCCGCCACCGGGACCGCCGGCGACGACGATCTCCAGGTTCTCTTCGGGTTTCCAGGCAGCCGCCAGGGCGGGCAGGGCGGTGCAGCAGAGCAGGGCGCAAGCGGCCAGGAAGGAGGGGACGGAGCGCGCATATGCGGTACGCATGGAGGACCTCTGGTTGTCATTGTTGTTATGGGTAGAGCGGAGTGTGCGAAGCGCACCGATAAGCGTCCACTCAAAATAAGGCATACACCGATAGCCTGGGGTTATGAGTGGAAGCGGATGTCGGATACCTGGAGCGATAACCGTAGGAAATGGCCGTATGAGCAGCTTTGATTAGACGGTTATCGATGGAAAGCCGGATAGTGGGCGTGCCGGACCTGCCAACCCAGTTCCGCAGCACAAGAACAACAATAAAAGAGGTACGACCCATGGCTCAGGCACAGACCGCCGTGCTCCAGGCTGATCCTGCCCAGGACAAGGCCACTGCCGCAAAACCCAGCAACGTCCGCTGGCGCATCTTCGCCATCGTCTTCGCCCTGACGGTGATCAACCTGGTCGACCGGGTCTCGCTGTCCATCGCCATGCCCACCATCGCCGGTGAATTCCAGCTCACGCCGAGCATGCAGGGGCTGATCCTCAGCAGCTTCTTCTGGGCCTACGCGCTGTTGCAGATTCCCGGCGGCTGGCTGATCGACCGCTACGGCCCGCGCCGGGTGATCGGCTGGTCCACCGGCCTCTGGGGAGCCTTCCAGACCCTCGCGGCCTTCGCCAGCGGCGGCCTGTCGCTGATGTTCGCCCGGGTCGCCCTGGGCGCGGCGGAAGCGCCGCTGTTCCCCTCCGGCGGCAAGCTCAACTCGCTGTGGCTGGGCTCCAGCGAACGCAGCCGCGGCGCCGTGCTGATGGACTGCGGAGGGCCGCTGGGCGTCGCTCTCGGCGGACTGGTCATCGCCTACCTGATCGCCGTGCTCGGCTCCTGGCGCAGCGCCTTCTTCATCGCCGGCATCGCCACCCTGGCCATGGCCTGGCTGGCCTGGCACTACCTGCGCGACGACCCGGCCGAGCATCCCGGGGTCAACGCCGCCGAGCTGGACCGGATCAACGCCGACCGCACCACCCCGCTCGCCGAAGCGGACTGCCAGGCCGGCGGAAGACTGGGCATCGCCGGCCGCTCCCTGGTCGGTATCGTCCTCGGCCGCGCCAGTTGGGCCATGGTGTTCTTCGGCCTGCTGACCTGGGGTCCTAGCTACCTGGCGCAGGCGCGCGGCTTCGATATCAAGGGTATCGGCGCCGCGACCTTCGTCATCTTCCTCTGCGGCGCCGTCGGTTCCCTGGTCGGCGGCTTCCTCTGCGACCTGCTGATCCGCAAGGGCGTGCGCCGCGGCCTGGCGGCCAAGGGCCTGCTGACGGTCTCGGGCCTCGCGGCGCTGGTCGCCTTCCTGCTGTTGCCGAGCCTGGAAGATGCCTATGCCGCCGTGACCCTGCTGGCGCTGACCGCCTTCTTCCTGATGTGGGGCAGCCTGTACTGGAGCTTTCCGGCCTTGCTCGCCGCTCCGGCCCGGGTCGGCCTGGTCGGCGGGGTGATGAACATGGCCGGCAGCCTCGGCGGCATCGCCGTGCCGATCCTGGTCGGGCTGCTGCTGCAACACCTGGGCGGATATGCCGCGGTGCTGGGCTTCTTCGCCCTCTGCTCGGCAGCCTTCATCGCCGGCACCCTGCTGATTTCCCTGGACAAGACCGAGGCAAAGCATGGCTGAGCTGTACGACGGGCCGATCGTCGACGCCCATCATCATTTCTGGGACCCGCAGGCGAACTACCACCCCTGGCTCGCGGAGGACGCCAAGATTCCGTTCCGCTACGGCGACTACAGCGCGATCAAGCGCCGCTACCTGCCGGCGGACTACTTCGGCGACGTCGGCGCACACCGGGTGGTCGAGACGGTCTACGTGGAAACCGAGTGGGACCCGCGCGATCCGCTCGGCGAAACACGCTTCGTGCATCACCTCGCCGAACGCCATGGCGCGCCCCACGCAGTGGTGGCGCAGGCCTGGCTGGACGCGCCGGACGCCGCCGAGGTGCTGGCGGCGCAGGCGGGCTTCGCACGGGTCCGCAGCGTCCGCCACAAGCCCGGCGGTCCGCAACGCCCGCAACAGGTCGGCGAGCTGCGCAGCCTGATGAGCGACGAGCGCTGGCGTCGCGGCTATGCCGAGCTGGCCCGGCACGGCCTGCACTTCGACCTGCAGACACCCTGGTGGAACCTCGCCGAGGCCGCATGCCTGGCGCGCGACTTCCCCGATACGCTGATCGTGCTCAACCACGCCGGCCTGCCGTCCGATCGCAGCGAGGAGGGGCTGGCCGCCTGGCAACGGGCCATGGCGCGCTTCGCCGAATGCCCCAACGTGGCGTTGAAGATCTCCGGCATCGGCCAGGCCGGCCGGCGCTGGAGCGTCGAGGACAACGCCTGGATCGTCCGCGAAAGCATCGCCCTGTTCGGCGTCGAGCGGGCGATGTTCGCCAGCAACTTCCCGGTGGACAGCCTGTGCGGCTCGTTCGACGACATCTATGGCGGTTTCAAACGCATCGTCGCCGACCTGCCGTACGCCGACCAGGAACGGCTTTTCCATAGCAACGCGCGGCGCATCTACCGCACCGTACCCGACACCGTGCGCCTGCAGCAGGCGTCGCCCGACCCGAGGACTTCCCCATGAACGCTCCATCCCTACCGCGACTGGCCATGGTCCTGGGCGATCCGGCCGGCATCGGCCCGGAACTGATCGCCCGCCTGCTGGCCGACACCGAGGTGCGCGAGAAGGCGCACATCGTGCTGATCGCCGACGAAGCGGAAATGCGCCGCGGCATGCGCATCGCCGGCTGCGAATTCCCCTACCGGCGCATCGACGCGCTGGAGACCCTGGATTTCGCCGACGCCACGCCACTGCTGCATCCCTGGCTCAGCCAGGGCGGGGACGAGTTCCCACGCAGCGAAGCGAGCGCCGTCGGTGGCCGCTACAGCCTGGAAACCCTCGCGCTGGCCCTCGAACTGACCCGCAGCGGCAGGACCGACGCGATCCTCTTCGGCCCGCTGAACAAGACCTCGCTGCACATGGCCGGCATGGACCACAGCGACGAGTTGCACTGGTTCGCCGAGCGCCTGGGGTTCGGCGGCCCGTTCTGCGAGTTCAACGTCCTCGACGACCTCTGGACCTCGCGGGTGACCTCCCACGTAGCCCTGGCCGAGGTGCCGGGCCTGCTCAGCCAGGAGCGGGTAGGGGAGGCGATCCGCCTGATCGACGACGCGCTGCGCCGCAGCGGCCTGGCGCGGCCGCGCATCGGCGTCTGCGGACTGAACCCGCACAACGGCGACAACGGCAGCTTCGGCCGCGAGGAGCTGGACATCATCGCTCCGGCGGTGCAGAAGGCGCGCGAACAGGGGATCGCCGCCGACGGCCCGTATCCCGCCGACACCATTTTCCTCAAGGTGCAGGGCGACGCCCGTGCCTTCGACGCGGTGGTGACCATGTACCACGACCAGGGGCAGATCGCGATCAAGCTGATGGGCTTCTCCCGCGGCGTGACCGTCCAGGGCGGCCTGCCGATCCCCATCGCTACGCCGGCCCACGGTACCGCCTTCGATATCGCCGGGCAGGGAAGGGCCGACGTCGGCGCCACCCGCCAGGCGTTCGAGATCGCCTGCCGGATGGGCAGGCGCAAAGCCTGATCGCCTGCATGCGACGCGACAACCAGAGCGCCGCCCCTTCGTAACGCGCTCCCTGGCGCCTCCCTGTACCGTCGCGGCGGGGCAGGAGGCGTCGCACCTTCGACGAGAGACACATCGCCTGGAGCCGCAGCGCTCCACGGCTCGCTTCGGCCTGGGAAAAGGAAAAACAACAATGACCCGTTCCGCTCCGAACCTGCTGAAATCCGCCTCGCTCGCTCCGGTCCTGCTGGCCGGCCTGCCGTCGCTCGCCGGCGCCGAGGGCTTTATCGAAGACGCCAGCGTCAGCCTCGGCCTGCGCAATCTCTATTTCAATCGCGACTTCCGCCAGCCCGGCGCGGCGCAGTCGAAACAGGAGGAGTGGGCCCAAGGCTTTCTCCTACAGGCGAAGTCCGGCTATACCCAGGGCACCCTGGGCCTCGGCGTCGAGCTGATCGGCCAGCTCGGCCTGAAGCTCGACAGCAGCCCTGATCGTGCTGGCTCCGGGCTGCTGCCACGCCACGCCGACGGACGCGCAGCGGACGACTACGCGCGACTGGGCGTGGCGCCGAAGCTGAAGCTGTCGAATACCGAGCTGAAGCTCGGCGAACTGCTGCCGGAACTGCCAATCCTCCTGCGCAACGACGGCCGCCTGCTGCCACAGACCTTCCAGGGCGGCATGCTGACCTCCAGGGAAATCGCCGGCCTGACCCTGCACGGCGGGCAGATGCGTTCGCTCAGCCAGCGCAACTCCAGCGACCACCAGGACCTCTCGGTGGATGGGCGCGGCGGGGCGTTCTCCGACCGTTTCGACTACCTGGGCGCGGAGTACCGCTTCAATGCCGAGCGCAGCCAGGTCGGGCTGTGGCAGGCGCGACTGCAAGACATCTACCGGCAGGACTACTACAGCTTGAGCCACAAGCAGAGCTTCGGCGGCTGGCGCCTGGGCGCCAGCGTCGGGCTCTTCGACACGCGCGACGAAGGTGCCGCGAAGCTCGGTGATCTGGAGAATCGCGCGCTGACCGGTTTCTTCAGCGCGACCCGCGGCGGCCACAGCCTCGGCGCCGGCTACCAGCGCATGTACGGCGACGACGGGATGCTCTACATCGCCGGCACCAGCACGCCGTTGGTCAACGACATCCAGGTGCGCAACTTCACCAGCGCCGGCGAGCGCTCCTGGCAACTGCGCTACGACTACGACTTCGTCGCCCTGGGCATTCCCGGGCTGACCGCCATGGCCCGCTACGCCAACGGCGCCCATGCCCGGACGAAGGCGATGGACGACGGCCGCGCCTGGGAACGCGACGTGGACGTCGCCTACGTGATCCAGAGCGGCCCGCTGAAGAACCTCGGCCTGCGTTGGCGCAACGCCATGCTGCGGTCCAACCATGCCGCCGATGTCGACGAGAACCGCCTGATCCTCTCGTATTCCCTGCCGCTGCTCTGAGCGCAGGGCCGTTCTCGCTGCTGCCCGATAACCGGCGATTGGCTGTTTGGTTAAAAGGTATTGCCTGGGGTTATCGATGAATGCGCAGAAGTGATTATCCGCGCGGGAGCGGCCTGGCTACAGTCGGCCCAACGCAAGCGGCCATGCCGCCTCCGCGTCGAACAACAACAAGAAGGAAGCCCTCCATGAGCGCCATGAACGACCACGCCAGGCTGCTGTCCTCGGCGATCGCCACCAGCCGCCTGCGGCTCCTGCCTTTCCTGGTCCTGATGTATGTACTGGCTTTCATCGACCGGGCCAACGTCGGTTACGCGCGGGCCTTCCTGCAAGCCGACACCGGCCTCGGCGATGCCGCCTTCGCGTTCGGCGCGAGCATCTTCTTCATCGGCTATGCCTGCTTCGAGGTACCCAGCAACCTGATGCTGCACCGCCTCGGCGCCAGGGTCTGGCTGTGCAGGATCATGGTCACCTGGGGCCTGGTCTCGGCGGCGATGATGTTCGCCGACGACGCCATGACTTTCTATGTCCTGCGCTTCCTGCTGGGCGTCGCCGAGGCGGGCTTCTTCCCCGGCATCATCCTCTACCTCACCTACTGGTTCCCGCAGCGCAGCCGTGCCCAGGCGCTCGGCCTGTTCTATTTCGGCCTGCCGCTGGCGCTGGTGCTGGGCGGTCCGCTGTCCGGCTGGCTGCTGGAGTTCCACGGCATCTTCGGCCTGGCCAACTGGCAGTGGCTGTTCGTCACCGAGGGCCTGCTGGCCTCGCTGGTCGGCATTGCCGCCTACTTCTACCTGGTCGACCGCCCGCGCGATGCCGGCTGGCTGAGCGACGAGCAGAAGCGGGCGCTGGAAGGCGAGCTGGCCGAAGAAGACACCCGCAAACAGGCACGCGGCCCGCACGGCTTCCTCAGCGCCCTGCGCAGCGGCCAGGTGCTGAAGTTCTGCCTGGTCTACTTCACCATCCAGATGAGCGTATACGGCGTGGTGTTCTACCTGCCGACCCGCATCGCCAGCTTCCTCGACGGCCAGGTCGGCCTGAACGTCGGCCTGATCACCGCGATTCCCTGGGTCTGCGCCCTGGTGGTAACGCGCCTGGTGACCCGCCAGGCCGACCGCTGCGGCCAGCATCGCCAGCTCGCGGTGGCCATGCTGGGCATGGCCGCAGCCGGTATCGCCGCCTCGGCGCTGGCCGGCAACCTGGGCCTGGCGGTGATCGCCTTCTGCTTCGCCGCGTCCGGCTTCGTCTCGGTGCAGCCGCTGTTCTGGACCCTTCCCACCGGCTACCTGAGCGGTGCGGCCGCGGCCAGCGGCATCGCCCTGATCAACTCCCTGGGCAACCTCGGCGGCTTCGTCGCGCCGAACCTCAAGACCCTCATGGAAAGCCAGTTCGCCGACCCGCGCGCCGGCATGTTCGCCCTGGCCGCCGTCGGCCTGCTCGGCGCCTGTCTGCTGGCCCGGCTGAAGACTTCCGGATCGTCGTCCGTCCCGCTGCGAGCGCGGCAGGCCGGCTGACCCACACTACGCACCGATAGGAGCTGCGACATGAAAATCAAATCCGTCCGTACCCGCGTCTTCGAATGGAAGGGCAAGGTCGTCCCGCCGCAGGCGCACTTCTGCACCAATGCCAGCGACATCCTGTTCGAGAAGGGAGACGCCATGGGCTCGTTCCGCTTCCACGGCTGGCTGGTGGTGGAGATCGAGACCGACGACGGCCTCGTCGGCATCGGCAACTGCGCCCTGGCGCCGCGCGTGGCGAAGGAAATCGTCGACCTCTACCTGGCGCCGATCTGCATCGGCGAAGACCCGTTCGACAACGAGTACATCTGGCAGAAGATGTATCGCCGCACCCACGCCTGGGGCCGCAAGGGCATCGGCATGGCAGCCATCTCGGCGGTGGACCTGGCGATCTGGGACATCATGGGCAAGGCGGTGAACAAGCCGGTGTTCAAGCTGCTCGGCGGCCGCACCAAGGAGAAGATCTGGACCTACGCCTCGAAGCTCTACGCCAACGACAACCTCGACGCCTTCCTCGAAGAGGCCCAGGGCTACCTGAACCAGGGCTTCACCGCGCTGAAGATGCGCTTCGGCTATGGCCCCAAGGACGGCCCGACGGGCATGCGCAGGAACATCGAGCAGGTCCGCGCGCTACGCGAACTGGCCGGGCCGGACATCGACATCATGCTCGAATGCTACATGGGCTGGACCCTGGAATACGCCCGGCGGATGCTGCCGAAGCTCGCCGAGTTCGAACCGCGCTGGCTGGAGGAGCCGGTGATCGCCGATGACATCGAGGGCTACGTCGAGCTGAAGAAGATGGGGATCATGCCGATCTCCGGCGGCGAGCACGAATTCACCGGCCACGGCTTCAAGGACCTGCTGGAGCGCCGCGCGGTGGACGTCATCCAGTACGACACCAACCGCGTCGGCGGGATCACCGCCGCGCGCAAGATCAACGCCATGGCCGAGGCCTGGTCGGTGCCGGTGATCCCGCACGCCGGACAGTTGCACAACTATCACCTGACCATGGCCAGCACCGCCTCGCCGATGGCCGAGTTCTTCCCGGTGTTCGACGTCGAGGTCGGCAACGAGCTGTTCTACTACGTGTTCAAGGGCGAGCCGCAGCCGGTCGACGGCTATATCCAGCTGGACGACCACAAGCCCGGCCTGGGCCTGGAGATATCCGAAGAGCACCTCAAGGATTTCATCATCATCGAGTGATAGTCGGAGCCCACAGGAGGAGCCGAGATGCGGCTGATTCAATTCGAGGACCGGGCAGGGCAGCGCCGGGTCGGCGTCGTCGAAGGCGCCGGGATACAGGTGCTGCGCGGCGTGCGCAGCACGCGCGAACTGGGGCTGGCGGCGATTCGCGCGGGCAGCGGCCTGCAAGACGAGGTGCTGCGCCGAGGCAGCGAGCCAGGCCCGGACTATGCCGGGTTGCTGGAGGAGGGAAGGGTGCTGCCGCCGCTGGATCATGACGACCCGGCCCATTGCCTGGTCAGCGGCACCGGCCTGACCCACCTGGGCAGCGCCGCGACGCGCGACCGCATGCACCAGCAGAACCAGGGCGACGAGACCGCGCTGACCGACACCATGCGCATCTTCAGGTGGGGCCTGGAGGGCGGCAAGCCACCGGCGGGCCAGGTCGGCGCGCAGCCCGAATGGTTCTACAAGGGCGACGGCGGCATCGTCGTGCGCCCCGGCGCGGACTTCCCGCTACCGGCCTTCGCCGAGGACGCCGGCGAGGAACCGGAGCTGGTCGGGCTCTACCTGATCGGCGATGACCGCCGGCCTTACCGGCTCGGCTACGCCCTGGGCAACGAGTTCTCCGACCACCTGATGGAGCGCCGCAACTACCTGTACCTGGCGCATTCCAAGCTACGCGCCTGCTGCTACGGGCCGGAGCTGCGAGTCGGCGAACTGCCGCGCCACCTGCAGGGCGAGAGCCGGATCCTGCGCGACGGCGAAGTGCTCTGGCAGCAGGCGTTCCTTTCCGGCGAGGACAACATGTGCCACAGCCTGGAGAACCTCGAGTACCACCATTTCAAGTACGCGCAGTTCCTCCGTCCGGGCGACGTCCACGTGCATTACTTCGGTACCGCCACGCTGTCCTTCGCCGACGGGATCAAGGCTGCTCCGGGGGATGTCTTCGAGATCGCCATGGCCGAGTTCGGCGCGCCGCTGCGCAATGGCATCGCCGCCGTCGAGACCGCACTGACGCCGGGGCGGGTGGTAGCGCTCTGAAGCCCCACCGCCGTGCATAGGCCGGAGCTCCACGAGAGACCCGCGGCACGGTTTCCTTCATTCCTGCAGAGCCTTGGCTCCAACCCCGCCGGCCATCCCCGGCGGGGCTTCCCCTGTATGAGGTCGACATGACAGCCATCCTCGGACACAACTTCATCGGCGGCGCCCGCAGCGCGGCCGGCACGCTCTTCCTGCAAAGCCTCGACGCCGCCAGCGGTGAGGCGCTGCCGTACCGCTTCGTGCAAGCCACCCCGGAAGAAGTGGACGCCGCCGCCGAAGCCGCCGCCAGCGCCTACCCGCACTACCGGCAACTGCCGGCCAGCCGCCGCGCGGAATTCCTCGATACCATCGCCGCCGAACTCGACGCGCTGGACGACGATTTCGTCGCCATCGTCTGCCGTGAAACCGCGCTACCGGCCACGCGCATCCAGGGAGAACGCAGCCGCACCAGCGGCCAGCTGCGCCTGTTCGCCGAAGTCCTGCGGCGCGGCGACTTCCATGGCGCGCGCATCGACCGCGCCCGGCCCGAACGCAAGCCGCTGCCACGCGTCGACCTGCGCCAGTGCCGGATCGGCCTCGGCCCGGTGGCGGTGTTCGGCGCGAGCAACTTCCCCCTGGCGTTCTCCACCGCCGGCGGCGATACCGCCGCGGCCCTGGCCGCCGGCTGCCCGGTGGTGTTCAAGGCGCACAGCGGACACATGGCCACCGCCGAACGGGTCGCCGCGGCGATCCTCCGCGCGGCCGAGCGCACCGGCATGCCGGCGGGCGTGTTCAACATGATCTACGGCGGCGGAGTAGGGGAGCGGCTGGTACGCCACCCCGCGATCCAGGCGGTCGGCTTCACCGGTTCGCTGAAGGGCGGCCGCGCCCTCTGCGACATGGCGGCCGCCCGGGCGCAGCCGATCCCGGTGTTCGCCGAGATGAGCAGCATCAACCCGGTGGTGCTGCTGCCGGCGGCGCTGAAGAAGCGCGGCGAGGCCGTGGCCGACGAACTGAGTGCCTCGGTGGTGCTCGGCTGCGGCCAGTTCTGTACCAATCCCGGGCTGGTCATCGGCATCCGCTCTGCGCAATTCTCGGCGTTCCTCGAACGCTTCGCCGCCCGCATGGACGACCAGCCGGCGCAGACCATGCTCAACGCCGGCACGCTGGCCAGCTATGAAAAAGGCCTGGCGGCGCTGCACGCCCACCCGCGCGTCCGCCATCTCGCCGGGCAACCGCAGGAGGGCCGCCAGGCCCGGCCGCAACTGTTCCAGGCGGACGTCAGCCTGCTGCTGGAGGGCGACGAGTTGCTGCAGGAAGAAGTCTTCGGCCCGGCCAGCGTGGTCGTCGAGGTCGCCGACCACGCCGAACTGAAACGCGCGCTGCATGGGCTGCACGGGCAGCTCACCGCGACCCTGATCGCCGAAGCGGAAGACCTGGCGTCCTTCGCCGACCTGGTACCGCTCCTGGAACAGAAGGCAGGACGCCTGCTGCTCAACGGCTACCCGACCGGCGTGGAAGTCTGCGACGCGATGGTCCACGGCGGCCCGTACCCGGCCACTTCGGACGCCCGCGGCACCTCGGTGGGCACCCTGGCCATCGACCGTTTCCTGCGCCCGGTGTGCTACCAGAACTACCCGGACGCGTGGCTGCCGGAAGCGCTGAAGGATGGCAACCCATTGGGGATTGCGCGGTTGGTGGACGGGGTTGGGACGCGGGCGGCGATTGACTGAAAGAGGAACCGGGCAAAGACGAGGTTCGGAGGATATCGGAGCCTCAGAGGTGTGCAGCAGGACACTGGAGGAGCCCCGGAAGAGGCCCGCCGGTGTTCCTGCCTGTAAAGCGAGTATCGATCCAGGGCTACCCGAGTGCTCCTATCGTCCCATGCCTGGACGCGGAAAAGCCGCTTCTCGGTGTCGAGGGATTCTCGGCCGATACCGCCACTTGCATCGGCATGAGACAGGAGGCGCGCCACAATCTCTCCGGGGGTCCTTCCTTCCGTGGCGAATGCCATGATGCCTCCCTGGCAGGATCGCCGCTTGGCTCCGTATAGCGCGATGGAGAAAAACACATGAGACAATATTGACTCATGTGAACTATATAAGCATCATACGATCCCAGCGCTCGATCGCCGTCCAAGCGGCATGAATAGCGAGTCCGGCCCAGCCTGGCCAGATCGAGCCGAGCGGACAACTGATGCGCGTGAGTGGCCGAACCCATGCCATCGCTGTAACGCCCCGGACAGAATCGTCTTCCGACGGCAGCTTCCCCCGACAGGTGGTTTCCCCGTGCCCATTCCCTGCCGGGCAAGGCACAGGTTGGCCGCCGCGCTGGACGACGACAAACCATCACCGTCCCGGCAGAGATCCTGGAGAACGACAATGCGTGCGATCGATGCCGGCATTCTGGTCTGCGGCGAGTGCCACCAGTTGAATCGCGCCGACGGGAACGAGCATCCGCGTTGCAGTCGCTGCGGCGCGAAGCTGCATCCTCGGCGGCCGAACAGCATTGCCCGTACCTGGGCGTTGCTGATCTCGGCGATGATTCTCTACGTTCCCGCCAACCTGTTGCCGATCATGACCGTCAACATGCTCGGCAAGGGCTCCCCGGCGACCATCATGGGCGGGGTCGTGACCCTGATCCAGGCCGACATGTTTCCCATCGCCCTGGTGGTGTTCGTCGCCAGTATCGTCGTCCCCACCTTCAAGCTGGTCGGCATCGCCCTGCTGCTCTATTCGGTGCAGCGGCACCAGCCGATGTCGGCCCGCCAGCGAATCATGATGTACCGCTTCATCGAATGGGTCGGGCGCTGGTCGATGCTCGATATCTTCGTCATCGCCATCCTCGTGGCGCTGGTCAATTTCGGCAACCTGGCGAGCATCGAGGCCAATCTCGGCGCCGCCGCCTTCGCCAGCGTGGTGGTGCTCACCATGCTCGCCGCCGTGACGTTCGACCCCCGGCTTATCTGGGACAACACCAATCTGGACGACGAGAATGAGTGATTTGCCAAGCCCGAAGAAACACAAGACCTCGAACTGGTCGGCGATCTGGGTGCTGCCGCTGGTGGCCCTGGCTATCGGGGCCTGGCTGGGCTGGCGCGCCTACGACCAGGCAGGGGTGCTGATCCAGGTGCGCTTCGAGAGCAGCGATGGCATCCAGGCGAAGAAGACCGAGGTGCTGTACAAGGGCATCGCGGTCGGCAAGGTCGTCGCGCTGGATGTCAGCGAAGATATCAAGGGCGTGGTGGCCACCATCGAAATGGACAAGGAGGCGCGCCAGTACCTGAGCAAGGGTACCCGCTTCTGGCTGGTCAAGCCGCGGGTTTCCCTGGCTGGCGTCACCGGCCTGGAAACCCTGGTATCCGGCGTCTACATCGCGGTCGATCCGGTGAAGGGCGAGAAGGAAGAACGCAACTTCACCGCGCTGAAGCAGCCGCCCCCCCTTTCCGACAGGCTGCCCGGCCTGCACCTGACCCTCAAGGCCGATCGCCTGGGCTCCCTGGAGCAGGGCAGCCCGGTGTTCTACCGGCAGATCCAGGTCGGCCAGGTGAAGAGCTTCCAGCTGGGCGATGACCAGAGGACCATCGAGATCAAGGTGCACATCGAGCCGGCCTACGCCGACCTGGTGCGCAAGCACACGCGATTCTGGAACGCCAGCGGCATCTCCATTTCCGGCGGCCTGTCCGGCTTCAAGGTGCGTAGCGAATCGTTGCTGACCCTGGCGGCCGGCGGCATCGCTTTCGCTACTTCCGATAGTCGAGGCGACAGCCCGCCGACCGATCCGAGCAAGCCGTTCCGTCTGTACGACGACTACGACGCGGCCCAGGCCGGTCTGCGCGTGAAGCTGAAGATGAACGACGTCAGCGGCATCGATCCGGGCCGCACCCCGGTGATGTTCAACGGCGTGCAGGTCGGTCTGGTCAAGTCGATCGACATGGACAAGGACTACAGCAGCGCCACTGCCGACCTGGCGATGGATCCGCGGGTCGAGGACATGCTGCTGGAAGGCACCGAATTCTGGACCGTCAAGCCAAGCATCTCCCTGGCCGGCATCACCGGCCTCGAGGCCCTGGTGAAAGGTAACTATATCGACGTGCGCTTCGCCAAGAGCGGCGCGCCGAGTCGCGAGTTCACCATCCGCCCGAAAGCGCCGCCGCTGAACACCGACGCGCCCGGCCTGCACCTGGTGCTGACCAGCGACAAGCTCGGCTCGATCGATATCGGCGCGCCGATCCTCTACCGCCAGGTCCGCGTCGGCAGCGTGCAGAGCTACCAGCTATCGCGCGACCGCCAGCGAGTGGTGGTGGGTGTGCACATCGAGCCGGAGTACGCGCACCTGGTGAATACCTCGACGCGCTTCTGGAACTCCAGCGGGATCACCCTGACCGGCAACCTCAGCGGCGTGCAGGTGAAGAGCGAGTCGCTGCAGACCCTGATCACCGGCGGGATTTCCTTCGACACCCTCGATCCGAAGGCGCCGACCGTGACCAAGGTGCGTCGCTTCACCCTCTTCGACAGCGAGGAGGCGGCGATGGCCCGTGGCGTGGAGATCCAGCTGAGCATCGACAATGCCGACGGCCTGCGCGAAGGCACGCCGATCCGTTTCAAGGGCCTGGACATCGGCAAGATCGAAAGCGTCGAGCTGAACCCGGACCTCTCCGGGGTACTGATGAAGGCCCGCCTGACTTCCGCCGGCGAGCGCGTCGCCCGCAGCGGAACCCGCTTCTGGGTGGTGCGTCCGGCGCTCGGCCTGCTGCGTACCGAGAACCTCGGAACCCTGGTCAGCGGCCCCTATATCGAGGCGCTGCCGTCGAGCACGCCGGGCGAGCGCCAGGCACGCTTCCAGACTCTCGCCGAAGCGCCCAACCTGCTGGGTCGGGAAAACGGCCTGCGGCTGACCCTCAGCGCGCCGCGCAAGGGCTCGATCAAGCCGGGCAACCTGGTGACCTACCGGCAGATCCCGGTGGGCAAGGTCGTCGACCTGGCCTTGGGCGAACAGGCCGACCGGGTGCTGATCAGCATCCTCATCGAACCGCGCTACGTACCGCTGGTGCGTACCGGCAGCCGTTTCTGGAATGCCAGCGGCTTCGGCGTCGACGCCAGCCTGTTCAAGGGTCTGTCGCTACGCACCGAGTCGATGGAGGCGCTGATGGAGGGCGGCATTGCCTTCGCCACCCCGAACAATGCGCAGATGGGCGAGCCCGCCAAGCCGGGGCAGACCTTCGCCCTGTTCGATTCGGCCAATGACGAATGGCTGGAGTGGGCGCCCAGGATCGCCCTGAGGAGCGGGGCCCGTTGATGTCGCATCGCACCGCGGCAGCATGAATCCATTCGATCAACCCAGAAGGAGAACGCCGATGTCCAGGCGCTTGCTTTTCGTGGCCACCCTGGTCGCGACCCTTTCCCTTGCCGCTCATGCCGACGAACCCCTGCCATCGGTCGAGCAGGTGATGAACGAGCACAAGGAAAAGATCAGGAACCAGCTGGAAACCATCAACTACAAGCGCAAACGGATGGTCGAGGCAAACATGGCGCTGGACGGCACCGAAGCCGAGACGTTCTGGCCGATCTATTCACGCTACCGAGGCGAGACGGACAGCCTGCACAAAGAGACATTCCAGCTCCTGCTCGAATATGCCCGCGCCTATGGTTCCGGCAGCATTACCGACGCGGAAGCTTCGAGGATGGTCGACCTCTATCGGGGATTGCAGGAGAAACAGCTGGCCGTGCTGCACCGGTACGTGCAGGAAGTGGCCGAGAAGATGTCACCTCGGCGGGCCATGCGCTTCCTGCAGATCGAAGCGCAGCTGGACGCGCTGGAGGCGTTGCAGATCGGCAAGCAGGTTCCGCTGATCAATTGAGTTTCACGGCACCGGCCGCGTCCATGCCTGGGCGAGTTCCGCATCGCCCAGGCGCATCGTTTTGCTCAGCGTGCCGAGCGAAGCCGCCGCCACAGCGTGGTCCGGCTGATCCCGAGCCGACGCGCAGCCTCGTCAAGGCTGCCCTGGCAGCTGTCCAGCGTCTCCTGTATGTAGCGCAACTGCGCGGTTTTGCCGATGGCGTGCAAATCCTTTGTGCGCGATGGCTCTTTCCGGGACCTGGGCTGAGGCTGGCCTTCGAATAGCTCGGGCAGCACGCGAGCCAGGTAATGCTCATCCACGCCGTGCTCATGGAAGATTTCGCTGGCGGAGAGCATCGCCCGTTCGATGACATTCTCCAGTTCCCTGACGTTTCCGGGCCAGGAATGGCGGACGAGGTAGGGTAGCAGGAGCGTCGTTATGCCTGCGGCACCCGGTGGCTGGCCCTGGACCAGCAGGCGCTGGCTGATTCCCTGGCAAATCAGAGGAATGTCCTCGGGCCGCTCGCGCAGGGGAGTGGTCTGCAAGCGCAGGATATTCAGCCGGTAATACAGGTCGGTGCGAAACTCGCGATCCTTCATGGCGGCCCCCAGGTCCTTGTGGGTGGCGGCGATGATGCGCACGTCGATGGAGATCGGCTCGGTGCCGCCCAGGCGCAAGACCTCTCGCTCCTGCAATACACGAAGGAGGCGAGTCTGCAGCGACACAGGCATGTCGCCGATCTCGTCGAGGAACAGCGTGCCACGGTGAGCCGCCTCGAACAGGCCGGGCTTGCCGCCTTTGCGCGAACCGCTGAAGGCGCCTTCCTCGTAGCCGAACAGTTCGCTTTCCAGTAGCGACTCGGGAAACGCCGCGCAGTTGATGGCGACGAAAGGCCCGTGCCGGCGAGGGCTCTCGTTATGGATCCCTTGGGCGAGCAGTTCCTTGCCGGTGCCGCTTTCGCCAGTGATCAGGATGGTCGAATGGCTGGCGGCAAAGCGCTTGGCCAGCTGCAACATCTCACGGTTGGCCTTGCTCGCGCCGTTGAGTTGTTCGAGCCGGTAACGCGCGGTGAAGGCACCTGGACGGCGAGTGGAGCGGATGCGTTGATCCGCGCGCTGCACGGCGGTGATGTCCTGGCAGGTGAGCACCAGGCCGGTACGCTCGCCATTCTCCAGGATCGGCAGGAGATTGCTGACCACGGCGTGCGAGCCCAGCCGGATCACCCGGTTTTCCTCGCCACCGCCATCCTCTAGCGCCTGTTGCAGGTCAAGCTCCGGGCATAGCTGCTGTAACGGTCGACCCAGAGCCGAGCTGACCGGCAACTCCAGCAACTGGGCAAGGGCAGGGTTGAGCGATTGCACCACACCCTGGTTGTCGACCGCTGCCACACCGCTTGGAATGTGTTGCAGCACCGCGTCCAGATGCCGCCGCTTGGCGATCTCCAGGCGCTGGCTGTCGAGGACTCCCATGGCCTCCTCGAGCGCCTTGCGCGCAGTGTCTTCGCTCAGCGACAGCACGCCGTGCAGGCCGGCCTGTTCCGCCAGCTCCACCACCGTCGACGAACCGATGATGCTGCGGCAACCCAGCCGGGCTACCTCCAGGACAGCCTGGCGAGCCTCTTCCAGGGTGGTGTAGGCGACCTGGTGAACCTGCACCGTGAACAGCGTTCGCATGGCTTGCAGGTCCCGGTCGATGCGGTTGTAGCTGAGCAGGGCGACATGGGAGGAGTGTTCGCGAGCTTGCTCCAGCGCACGCAACAGGTCTCCGCCGCCAACACGCATCGTCAGAACCGGACGTGCCAGGTGTCTACGCAGGTAGGCGGCAGTGGCGCCAGCACAGACGAACACGTCGGCCTTGCCGCGCTGTTCGAGATCGCGGGCGGTTTGCAGGGCTTCGGATACCGAGGTGTCAAGCACCTCGATATGGACGTCCGGGTAGCCCGCCGCCAGGCCGGCCACCAGGCTGGCGAGGCGACTGCGCTGCCGAGGTCGTTGAAGGTGACTGACCAGCACGACAACCTGGGAAAGGGGAGGACGCATGTCGAGACCTGTTCAGGATTGAATTGTTTCGATACTGAATCAGTTCGTTGCAAAAGTGAAACCCGGATTGCTTCGTCGAGCGCCATGGAAAAACCTGGCGCCAGAGAGCGCGCGGGTTACAGGCATATCCCGAAAATTGGCCCAGGCGTTGCTAAAGCTGTCTGACAACATGACTACAGGCAGGCCCTACAACCCCATGAGCACTCCTCCTACGACCGTACGGGACGGCGAGACATTCGTGGCCCCGGACGACCAGCCACTGGTCGAGTTCATCCGCGAGCACGCCGCAGCGAAGCGGGTGGTCATCCAGGCACGCCAGCGCCTGAGCGGCGGCGCCATCCAGGAAAACTGGCTGCTGGACCTGCTGATCGAAGGCGGCCCCTGGGCTGGCGCCCGGCGTTGGGTGCTGCGCAGCGACGCGCTTTCCGCGCTACCCGCCAGCCTTGACCGCGAACAGGAGTTCGCGGTGCTGCAAGTGGTTCATCAAGCCGGTGTGAAAGTACCGCGCCCGCTGTGGCTGTGCCGCGATATGCGCGTGCATGGGCGGGTGTTCTTCCTGATGGAGTACGTGCCGGGTGTCGCCGCCGGTCGCTTGCTCAGCGCTGGCGCCGGCACCCAGGGCCGGGCGCAGCTGGCGGCGCAGCTTGGCGCCAACCTGGCGCGCCTGCATCAGGTTCGCCCGCCGTGCGCCGCGCTGGATTTCCTGCCGATGCCAACCCGCTCACCGGCCTTGGCGACCATCGACGCCTATCGCCACTACCTCGACACCCTCGCCGATGCCTATCCGGTGCTGGAGTGGGGCCTGCGCTGGTGCGAGCTGCACGCACCGCGCAACAGCATCCTGTGTCTGTTGCACCGTGACTACCGCACCGGCAACTACCTGGCCAGCGAACAGGGACTCGAAGCCGTACTCGACTGGGAGTTCACCGGCTGGGGCGACCCTTGCGAGGACCTAGGCTGGTTCACCGCCCGCTGCTGGCGCTTCACCCGCCCAGACCTCGAGGCCGGCGGTATCGGCCAACTGGAGGACTTCCTGGGGGGCTACCACGAGGTGTCTCCGCTGCGTATCGAGCGCAGCCAACTGCACTACTGGCAGGTCATGGCCACCCTGCGCTGGGCGGTGATCGCCCTGCAGCAAGGCCAGCGCCACCTGTCCGGCGAGGAGCCGTCCATTGAGCTGGCACTGACCGCACGACTGCTGCCGGAGCTTGAGCTCGACATCCTGCACATGACCGGAGCCGAAGCGCCATGACCCAGCCCGATGCCCATGAACTGCTCGACATCGCTCGCTCGACGCTTCTGGAGCAACTGCTGCCAGCGCTGCCCGGCGAGCTGCGTTACCCGGCCCTGATGATCGCCAATGCCATGGCCATCGCAGCCCGCGAAAGCCGCCTGGGGGCTCT
This sequence comes from Pseudomonas sp. RC10-4-2, assembly GCF_050433085.1. NCBI lineage: Bacteria > Pseudomonadati > Pseudomonadota > Gammaproteobacteria > Pseudomonadales > Pseudomonadaceae > Pseudomonas > Pseudomonas sp. RC10-4-2. The sequence continues at coordinate 366,573 of NZ_JBNPXX010000003.1, read as the reverse complement.
GGCCGAGGACCAGGAGCGGACACGTCTGGCCGCCTTGGTCGACGAGGCGCCCGCAGCCTTGCCCGACCTGCGCCGCCAACTGGCACGGGCCATTCGCCTGGGCAGCCATGACGCCCCGCAAAACCATAGAACCCTGGTCGAGACATTGCGCCAGGTCACCCTCGCCCGATTGGCCATCAGCAATCCCAAGGCCTTGCCCTGAACGGCGTCAGCCATCTCATTCCCGACAGACAAGCACCCAGAAGGACAACCATGAACTTCACCCTCCCGGACGAACTGCTCGCCTTGCAGGCCAAGACCCGAGACTTCATCGCCGAACAGGTCATCCCGCTCGAGAACGACCCCCGCCAGGACAGCCACGGCCCCAGCGACGCCCTGCGCCAGGACCTGGTGGCCCGCGCCCGCGCGGCCGGCTTGCTGACGCCCCACGCCAGCCGCGAAATGGGTGGCCTGGCGCTGAGCCACGTGGCCAAGGCGATCGTCTTCGAAGAGGCCGGCTACTCGCCGCTGGGCCCGGTGGCGCTGAACATCCATGCCCCGGACGAAGGCAACATCCACCTGATGGACGTGGTCGCCACCGAGGCGCAGAAAGACCGCTGGTTGCGCCCGCTGGTCCAGGGCCATGCCCGTTCCTGCTTCGCCATGACCGAGCCTGCGCCAGGCTCCGGCTCGGACCCCTCGATGCTGCGCACCACCGCCACCCGCGATGGCGACGACTACCTGATCAATGGCCGCAAGTGGCTGATCACCGGCGCAGAAGGCGCCGACTTCGGCATCGTCATGGCGCGCATGGAGGATGGTACGGCGACCATGTTCCTGACCGACATGAAACGCGACGGCATCATCCATGAGCGTCAGCTGGACTCGCTGGACAGCTGCTTCACCGGTGGCCACGGGCAGCTGCGTTTCGACAACCTGCGTATTCCGGCGAGCGATGTGCTCGGCGAGATCGGCAAGGGGTTCCGGTATGCCCAGGTGCGCCTGGCGCCGGCGCGGCTCACCCACTGCATGCGCTGGCTGGGCGCCGCGCGTCGCGCCCACGACATCGCCTGCGACTATGCGCGCACCCGCGACGCCTTCGGCAAGCCGCTGGGCGAGCACCAGGGTGTGGGCTTCATGCTGGCCGACAACATGATGGACCTGCACGTGGTGCGCCTGGCGGTGTGGCACTGCGCCTGGGTGCTCGACCAGGGCCGGCGGGCCAATGTCGACTCCAGCATGGCCAAGGTGATCAGCGCCGAGGCGTTGTGGCGGGTGGTCGATCGTTGCGTCCAGGTACTGGGCGGGCGCGGGGTGACCGGAGACACCGTGGTGGAGCGGATCTTCCGCGACATTCGCCCGTTCCGCATCTATGACGGCCCGAGCGAGGTGCACCGCATGAGCCTGGCGAAGAAACTGCTCGACCAGCGCCTGGAGGCCCGCTGATGCAGCCGAACCTGACCCGACTGTTCGCCCTCGACGGGCGCCGCGCCCTGGTGACCGGAGCCTCCAGCGGCCTGGGCCGCCACTTCGCCATGACCCTGGCCGCCGCAGGCGCCGAGGTGGTGGTGACTGCCAGGCGCCAGGCGCCGCTGCAGGCACTGGTGGAGGCCATCGAGGTGGCGGGAGGGCGGGCGCAGGCCTTTGCCCTCGATGTGACCTGCCGTGAGGATATCTGCCGGGTGCTCGATGCCGCCGGCCCGCTGGATGTGCTGGTCAACAATGCGGGGGTGAGCGACAGCCAGCCCTTGCTGGCCTGCGACGATCAAAGCTGGGACCGCGTGCTCGACACCAACCTCAAGGGCGCCTGGGCGGTGGCCCAGGAAAGCGCCAGGCGCATGGTCGCGGCGGGGACGGGCGGCAGCCTGATCAATGTCACTTCGATCCTCGCCAGCCGTGTGGCCGGCGCCGTCGGCCCCTACCTGGCGGCCAAGGCCGGCCTGGCCCACCTGACCCGCGCCATGGCGCTGGAGTTGGCGCGCCATGGCATCCGGGTGAACGCCCTGGCGCCCGGCTACGTGATGACCGACCTGAACGAGGCCTTCCTGGCCAGCGAGGCCGGCGACAAGTTGCGCTCGCGTATCCCCAGCCGCCGCTTCAGCGTGCCGGCGGACCTGGACGGCGCCTTGCTGCTGCTCGCCAGCGATGCCGGGCGGGCCATGAGCGGCGCCGAGATCGTGGTCGATGGCGGCCACCTGTGCAGCAGCCTGTAACGCGCCCTGGCGCAATAACAACAAGAACAGGAGGTATGTATGTGCGTGCAAGACCCGAGCAATGTGTCGATGAGGTGGCTGCCATGATGGTTCCGACCCTCGAGCACGAGCTTGCTCCCAACGAAGCCAACCATGTCCCGCTGTCGCCGCTGTCGTTCCTCAAGCGTGCCGCGCAGGTGTACCCGCAGCGCGATGCGGTGGTCTATGGCGCAAGGCGCTACAGCTACCGCCAGTTGCACGAGCGCAGTTGCGCCCTGGCCAGTGCCCTGGAGCGGGTCGGCGTACAAGCGGGCGAGCGGGTGGCGATACTGGCGCCGAATATCCCGGAAATGCTCGAGGCCCACTATGGCGTACCCGGTGCCGGGGCGGTGCTGGTATGCATCAACATTCGCCTGGAGGCACGCAGCATCGCCTTCATCCTGCGCCACTGCGCGGCCAGGGTGCTGATCTGCGACCGTGAGTTCGGTGCCGTGGCCCAGCAGGCGCTGGCCATGCTCGATGCGCCGCCCTTGCTGGTGGGCATCGACGATGATCAGGCCGAGCGAGCCGACCTCGCCCACGACCTGGACTATGAGGCGTTTCTGGCCCAGGGCGACCCGGGGCGGCCGCTGAGTGCGCCGCAGAACGAATGGCAGTCGATCGCCATCAACTACACCTCCGGCACCACGGGGGATCCCAAGGGCGTGGTCCTGCATCACCGCGGCGCCTACCTCAACGCCTGCGCCGGCGCGCTGATCTTCCAGTTGGGGCCGCGCAGCATCTACCTGTGGACCTTGCCGATGTTCCACTGCAACGGCTGGAGCCATACCTGGGCGGTGACGCTGTCCGGTGGCACGCACGTGTGCCTGCGCAAGGTCCAGCCAGATGCGATCCACGCTGCGATTGCCGAGCATGCGGTGACCCACCTGAGCGCCGCGCCGGTGGTGATGTCGATGCTGATCCATGCCGAGCATGCCAGCGTCCCTGCCGTGCCGGTATCGGTGATCACCGGCGGCGCCGCGCCGCCCAGCGCGGTCATCGCCGCCATGGAAGCACGCGGCTTCAGCATCACCCACGCCTACGGCATGACCGAAAGCTACGGCCCCAGCACCCTGTGCCTGTGGCAGCCGGGGGTCGACGAATTGCCGCTGGAGGCCCGGGCCCAGTTCATGAGCCGCCAGGGCGTCGCCCACCCGATGCTCGAGGAGGCCACGGTGCTGGATACCGACACCGGCCGTCCGGTCCCGGCCGACGGCCGCACCCTTGGCGAACTGGTAGTGCGGGGCAACACCGTGATGAAAGGCTACCTGCACAACCCCGAGGCCACCCGTGCCGCGTTGGCCGACGGCTGGTTGCACACCGGCGACCTGGCCGTGCTGCACCCGGACGGCTACGTGGAAATCAAGGACCGGGCCAAGGACATCATCATTTCCGGCGGCGAGAACATCAGCTCGCTGGAGATCGAGGAAGTGCTCTACCAGCACCCCGAGGTGGTCGAGGCCGCGGTGGTGGCGCGCCCGGATTCGCGCTGGGGCGAGACACCCCACGCGTTCGTCGCCTTGCGGGCGGATGCCTTACCCAGAACCACGGGTGACGATCTGGTCCGCTGGTGCCGCGAGCGCCTGGCGCACTTCAAGGCACCGCGGCATGTGACGCTTACCGAACTGCCCAAGACCGCCACCGGCAAGATCCAGAAGTTCGTCCTGCGCGAGTGGGCCCGGCAGGAGGAGGAGGCCGGCGACGCCGGCCGCTGATGGCGCTGCCGCACCCGCATATTCCATAACAATAACTAGGTTGCCCGAGGTGTCCCATGTCCAGCCTGCTATACGCGCGTATCCGCGCCAGTGCCCGGTTCCAGCAACTGGTGGCGCGCCGAAACCGTTTCACCCTGAGCCTGCTCCTGCTGATCCTGGCCACGTTCCACGGCTACATCGCGCTGGTATCGTTCTGCCCCGAGCTGATTGCCAGGCGTCTGGCGCAGGGCTCGAACATGACCTTCGGCGTCGCGGCCGGCGTGTTCCTGTTCGTGTTTTTCTGTGCCTTGTCGGCGCTCTATGTGTACCGCGCCAACGGCGAATTCGATCGCCTGACCCAGGCTCTGGTCGCTGGGCTGGAAGAGGAGCAGGGCGCATGAAGAAGCTCCTTCCCCTGGCGTTGTCGCTGCACTCCGGCCTGCTGTTGGCCTCGCCCGCGTTGGACGCTGGCCAGCGCCAGCCGCTCAACCTGCATGCCATCGGCATGTTCATGGTGTTCGTGCTGTTCACCCTGTGCATCACCTGGTGGGCGGCGCGACGGACCCATTCGACGGCGGATTTCTATAGCGCCGGTGGCGGTATCCGGGGCTGGCAGAACGGCCTGGCGCTGGCCGGCGACTACATGTCCGCCTCCACGCTGCTGGGAATCACCGCGCTCATCTACAGCTCCGGGATGGATGGCTACATCTATCTCATCGCCTTCTTCGCGGGCTGGCCGGTACTGCTGCTATTGATGACCGAGCGGCTGCGCAACCTGGGCCGCTTCACCTTCGCCGACATCACCTCGTACCGTCTCGACCAGGGCAAGGTGCGCACCATGGCCGCCATCGGATCGCTGACCGTGGTGTGTTTCTACCTGGTGGCGCAGATGGTCGGGGCCGGGCAGTTGATCAGGCTGCTGTTCGGCCTGGACTACCAGATCGCCCTGGTGATCGTCGGTGCGCTGATGATGCTGTATGTGACCTTCGGCGGTATGGTGGCAACCACCTGGGTGCAGATCGTCAAGGCATTCCTGCTGCTGGTCGGCGGCTCGCTGGTGCTGTTCCTGGCGATGCGCGAATTCGACTTCAGCTATGACAGGCTGGTCAGCCAGGCGATGGATAGCCATGCCCTGGGCGAACGCCTGCTGGCCCCTGGTGGCTTGCTGGCCGACCCGTTGACCGCGCTATCGCTGAGCCTGGGGCTGGTGTTCGGCACCGCCGGGCTGCCGCACATCCTGATGCGTTTCTTCACCGTCGGCGATGCCCGGGAGGCGCGCAAGTCGGTGCTCTACGCCACCGGGTTCATCGGCTACTTCTTCAATGTCATTTTCCTGCTGGGCCTGGCGTCGATCGTGATCGTCAGCCAGCAGCCCCGGTTCTTCGAGGGCGGGGAAGCGGGAGGCAAGCTGCTGGGCGGGGGCAACATGGTGGTCATGCACCTGGCCCAGGCAGTGGGAGGCAACCTGCTGCTGGGCTTCCTCTCCGCCGTGACCTTCGCCACCATCCTGGCCGTGGTGTCAGGCCTGGCCCTGGCCGGGGCGTCCGCCATCGCCCATGACCTGTATGCGCGGGTGATCATGAAGGGCGCGGCCAGCGAGGCGCAGGAGCTGCGGGTAACCAAGCTGGCAACCCTGGGCCTTGGCTTGGTGGCGATAGCCCTGGGCATCGTGTTCGAGAACATCAACGTGGCCTTCATGGTCGCCCTGGCCTTTGGCATCGCCGCTTCGGCCAACTTCCCGGTGCTGTTCCTGTCGATGTTCTGGTCGGGGCTGACCACCCGTGGCGCGTTGGCCGGTGGCTACGTCGGGTTGTTCAGCGCCATGGGCTTCGTGGTTTTCTCCAGGCTGGTGTGGGTGGATGTGTTGCACTTCGCCGAGCCGCTGTTCCCCTATACCCAGCCTGCGCTGTTCTCCATGCCGTTGGCGTTCCTGGTGGCGTATGGCGTTTCCCGCCTGGACCGGACCAAGCGGGCCATGGCGGAAAGGGCAGCCTTCGCCGACCAATACGTACGAGGCCAGACCGGCCTTGGCGCCAGCGGAGCCATAGACCACTGAGGCGCACACGGTCGCTGTCGAACGGGTGGCAGCGACCGCATGGCAGGCTTTGAGGCTGTCTGTCGCCCGAGGCCTGGCTAGTGCCCCCGGAAGATGTCTCCGATACCGACGGTGGGGTAGTGCTCCATGCGCTGAGCCGTCCCGCGGTTGACGACGGAAGGCTTCGAAAACAGTGCACTCAGGAAGATGACCAGTACAAGGACAGCCAGTAGAAAACCGAATCGGCGCATATGATTCTCCAGCGATTTTTTATAGTTGTTGTCTTCGGGCGCTATCCACGAGGACCTTAGAAGCGCAGCGCAGTCACTGTCCCGCCGCGCTTGCGGTGTCGCATTCGCGGGCGAACAGGCGGGTGACGGCTACGATGTCCTGGTCGCCATAGCCCATGGCTGCCGCGCGTTGCACGGCCTGGCACAGCGCGTCGAAGACCGGCGTCCAGGCCCCTTGTGCGTGCAGGGCTCCGGCGATATGGGCGAAGGCCTGGGCATGCACATCGAGCCTCGCCTGATCGCCTGCGAAATCCTGCGCTTCCAGCCGACGGACCGCTTCCTCGAGTGCATCGGCGACGAAAAAGCGCGACGTGTCGAGCATGAGCCGAGCGGTCTTCGAAGGCGGCAGGCCGAAGTGGACACCAGCCCCCACGGCCTCGAAGAAAGCCACCATCGCGGCAAACGCATGCGCGTGGAGCACGGTGGCGAAGGCCAATGCTTCGTCCCAGGGGAGGAACGTCGTATGACCGGCAAGCCCCTCAAGCAGCGCCCGATGCCGTTCGAAGGCCTCAGGATCACCGGTATGAATGCTGTGGCTTTCGCGACGACCAACGTTGCGCGGGTAGGCCACGATCATCCCTTTGACGTAATGGCCGCCCGCGCGGTTGACGAGACTCTGAAGCGCCAGGCCCTCGTCCCGGGCGTTGGTCGTGTAATCGACGATCGTACGGTTGGCCAGCGCCTGCATCACACCTGGCATCCCGAGCACCTCGTGGGTCGCCTGGTTGTCCAGGAGCACGAAGATCGTGGCCGGGCTTGCAGCCAGCGCGGCTTCGGCGCTCTCGCACAGGTGAGCGCCAGCGGCGACGAGCGCCGCGGCCTTGCCGGGCGAGCGGTTCCAGATCGCCACGCGCCTGCCTTGCCTGAGCAACGCTTGGGCCATGATGGTTCCCATGGCTCCGAGCCCGATCACGGACACTTCGAACTCGAAGCTTTCATCATTGTGTTCACGCACGCTCGAGGTCTCCTGATTATTGTTCTGGCTGATGTCCAACAGGTCTCCGGCCTGCGCTTCAACACAGGCCGAAGGGTGACCCTGGCAGCTATTCTCCCAGCGCTGCCGCGACCGATTCGCCGAAGGCCCTGAGGCCGTCTTCGAGTTGGTCGGTCGGAGTGTTCAGCGGTGGCATCAGCTTGATGATTTCGCCATTCGGGCCGCAGCGGTCGACCAGCACGCCCGCTTGCAGCACGCGCTGCTGGGCGTCCTTGGCGACCTCGACGTTGCCGCGGCCGAAATCGATGCCGGCGATCATGCCGCGACAACGCGCGGACGCGACGCCTGGAATTTCCGCAAAGCCGGCAACTGCGCGCTCCATGGCCGCGCAGTTGTCGGCCAGCAATTTCAGGAACTGCTCATCGTGCCAATAGCTGAGCGCGATGCGGGCGGTCAGGAACGCCAACTGGTTGCCGCGGAAGGTGCCGATGTGATCGCCCGGTTGCCATACATCCAGCCCGGCACGAAGCAACACGATCGCCATCGGCAGGCCGAAGCCGCCGATCGATTTGGCGCAGGTGATCAGGTCCGGCACCACCCCGGAGCGCTCGAAGCCGAAGAAGTCGCCGGTGCGGCCGCAACCGGCCTGGATCTCGTCGCAGATAAGTAGCACGCCGTGGTCGGTGGTCCACTTGCGCAAGCGTTGCAGCCATTGGTTGGAAGCCGGGTAGACGCCGGCCTGGATCTGCACCGACTCGACGATCACCGCCGCCGGCAGCTCCGAGCCGCTGCCCTGGTCGTTGGCCAGGCGCTCGAGGAAGCCAATGCTGTCGAATTCGCCATAGGGGCTGTCTTCGTAGGGCACGAACACCACGTCGGTGGAAAGCCCGGGGCCACGGCGAGTGCGGTTGCCGGTGACGGCCAGGGCGCCGGCGGTCATGCCGTGGTAAGCCCCGTAGAACGATACGACCTTGGTACGCCCGGTCGCCTTGCGCGCCAGCTTCAACGCCGCCTCGACGGCGTCGGCACCGGTCGGGCCGGTGAACTGGACCTTGTAGTCCCAGCCGCGTGGCTTGAACAGGTCGCGCTCGATCGCTTCCAGGAACTGGCGCTTGGTGGTGGTGTGCAGGTCGAGGGCGTGGGTCACGCCGTTGGCCGACAGATACGCGATCAGCGCATCGCGCATGCGCGGGTCGTTGTGGCCATAGTTCAGAGCGCCGGCGCCGGCGAAGAAGTCCAGGTATTCGCGGCCATCTTCGCCGCGGATCCTGCTGCCTTGGGCGGTATCGAACACCAGGGGCAAGTCGCGGCAGTACATCCGCACGTTGGACTCGAGCCTTTCGAACGTCTCGATGTTGTTCATGCAAACCTCTTGAAAAATGATCTGGGTAGTCCGGGGTGTGGGCGGTCAGTGCTTGAACATCACGTGGCGCACCACGGTGTAGTCTTCCAGGCCGTACATCGACAGGTCCTTGCCGTAGCCGGACAGCTTGACCCCGCCGTGGGGCATTTCGCTGACCAGCATGAAGTGGGTGTTGACCCAGGTGCAGCCGTATTGCAGGCGGGCGGCCAGGCGATGAGCGCGCCCCACATCGGCGGTCCATACCGAAGACGCCAGGCCGTAATCGGAGTCGTTCGCCCAAGCCAGCGCCTGGGCTTCATCCTCGAACGACGAGACGGTCACCACCGGGCCGAAGATCTCGCGGCGCACCACCTCATCCTCCTGCGTAGCGCCGGCCAGGACCGTTGGCTCGAAGAAGAAGCCGGCACCCTCGGCGCGCTTGCCGCCGGTGACCACTTCGATGTGCGGCAACTCCCTGGCCCGGTTCACGAACCCCTCGACACGCTCCAGATGCTCCTTGGTGATCAGCGGTCCCATCTCGGTCGCCGGATCGTCCGGCAGCCCGCACCGGATGTTGGATACGGCCTCGCCGAGCTTGCGAACGAACTCCTGGTAGACCCCTTTCTGCACATAGAGGCGGCACGCGGCGGTACAGTCCTGGCCGGCGTTGTAGAAGCCGAAGGCGCGGATGCCTTCGACGGCGGCATCGATGTCGGCATCGTCGAAGATCAGTACAGGAGCCTTGCCCCCCAACTCCATGTGCATGCGTTTCACGCTCTCGGCCGTACCTTCGATGATCCGGCTGCCGGTGCGCACGGAGCCGGTCAGCGACACCATGCGCACCTGGGCATGGCTGGTCAGCGGCTCACCCACCGAGGCACCTCGACCGTGGACGATGTTGACCACGCCGGCGGGGAAGATCTCGGCAAGCAGCTCGCCCAGTTTCAAGGTACTCAGCGGCGTGTGCTCCGACGGTTTCAGCACCACGGTGTTTCCGCCGGCCAATGCCGGGCCGAGTTTCCACGCTGCCATCAACAACGGATAGTTCCACGGCGCGATGGAGGCGACCACGCCCACCGCGTCGCGGCGGATCATCGAGGTATGCCCCGCGACGTACTCTCCCGCCGCCGAGCCCTGCAGGCAGCGCACGGCGCCGGCGAAGAAACGGAACACGTCCGATACGGCGGGCAGTTCGTCCAGCAGCACGGCGTTGAAAGGCTTGCCGCAGTTGTCCGCCTCCAGGCGAGCGAACACGTGCGCCTGGGCATCGATGCGCTCGGCAAGCTTGAGCAGCAGGGCCGCGCGATCCTTGGGCGGCGTTTGCGACCAGGCGTCGAAGGCCGCATCCGCGCTCTGCACCGCGGCATGGACCTGGGCGCCGCTGGCCTCGGTAATTCGCACCAGGACGTTGCCCTGGGACGGGTTGTACACCGCGTGGCTCTCGCCTTCGCCGGCCACCAGGGCACCATTGATCAGAAGTTTGGTTTGCATATCGATTCTCGCCATTGAAGGGCAGGCTCGAAGCCGGCCTTGTGGTTGTTGTCAGAGCGTTCGATAGAAGGGTGGTCACTACGCCAGCGCGTCGGGCACCGGGTTGCGGAAGAAGCTGGTCCGGCAAGCGAGATAGACCGCCCCCAGGCCCAGCCAGCTACAGCCCATGATCAGCGCGTCTTTATCCAGGCTGACCAGCATCCACCCGGCCGTGACCAGGCCAACGAGCGGGCAGAGCACCCCGCGCAACAAGCCCGCCCCGTCTCCGAGGCGGGTATCGAAGGAGAGCCGCAACGCGCAAAGGTTGACTGCGCTGAAGGCGAGAAACGCGCCGAAATTGACCAGGGACGTCGCGGTGGCGATCGTCAGGGCAAAACCCGCGCAGCCGAAAATGCCGCAGAGCAGAATGTTGAAGGCCGGGGTCTTGTAGCGAGGATGCAGGACACCGAACAGCTTGCGCGGCAGTTGGTTGTCCCGCCCCAGGGCGTACAGCAGCCGGCCCACGCTGGCCTGGAACGACATGCCTGCGGCGAAGTGGGCGATGATGATCCCCGCCAGGACCACGGCGAAGAACAGGTCGCCGCCGATCATGCGGGCGATCTCGAAGGCGGCGCCGTCCACATGCTCGAAGGCGGGGGAGGGGTGCGCCAGGTACATGAAGTACGACGAGCCGACGTAGACCGAGCCGCCGGTCAATGCGACCAGCAGGATCGCGCGCGGCAGTGTCCGGCCCGGGTCGCGGGTCTCCTCGCTGAGCGTGGACAGCGCGTCGAAGCCCAGGAACGAGTACGCGGCAATGGCGGCGCCGGCCATGCTGGTGGCGAAGGACACGTCCGGGTTGAAGAACGGCTTGGCCGACAGCAGCCCGCCAGGGCCGTTGGCCGCGACGATGTAGTGCACGCACAGGCTGATGAACACGACGATGATGGCCAGTTGCGCGACCATCAACAGCACGTTGAAGCGGTTGGCGACCTGGATGCCCAGGATATTAAGCAGCGAGGTGGAGACGATGAAGCCGATGATCCACACCCATTGCGGCACCTCTGGAAAGGCCATGTTGAGGTAGCTGGCGCCGAGCAGCCAGATCAGCATCGGGATGAAGAAGTAATCGAGCAGGGCGGCCCAGCCCACCATGAAGCCGAGGTTCGCGCTCAGCATCTTGCGGGTATAGGTGTAGGCCGAACCGGCGACCGGGAACACCCTGACCAGCCGGCCATAGCTCAAGGCCGTGAACACCACGCCGATTGCCGCGATCAGGTAGGCCATCGCAGTGGTGTTGCCGCTGGCCTGCGTGATCACGCCATAGGTGCCGAACACGATCAACGGAGCGAGGAACGCCAGACCGAACAGCAGAACGGAAAACGGACCCAGCGTGCGCTTCAATGAAGCGCCGGCGATTGATTCGCTCATGACGGGCCTCCTTCACGCTACGTAGTGGTAAGCGGCGGCGACGATTTCACGGTAGGTCTCCACCGTCATTTGCTTGGCATTGCTGCCGTCGGAGAAATTCTTCTTCGACTTTTCGGCGATGCTCAGGAAGTCTTCCTCGCGCACGCCTTTCACCTCGGCGAAGCGGGGGATGCCCAGGTCCTTGCTCATCTGGAACAGGTAGCCAACGGCGGCCTCGGCGGCCTCGGCCGGCGAGAGGTTGGGGTCGATACCCAATGCGTAGGCGACCTGCGCGTGGCGGGTGATGTCGGCGTCGCGGTTATGGCCGAACACGAAGGGCAGGAAGATCGCGTTGCCCACGCCGTGTGGCGTGTCGTACATGCCACCGATGGCTTCGGAAATGCAGTGCACGCTGCCGACGTCCGCGTTACCGAAGGCCATGCCGGCGATCAGGCTGGCCACCAGCATTTGCTCGCGTGCATGCAGGTTGCCCGGCTCCAGTACGGCGGGCCTGAGGTATTGGCTGATCAGGCGGATGGCATGCAGCGCCAGCCCGTCGCTGATCGGATTCGACACACGGCAGGTGTAGGCTTCGATGGCGTGGGTGAGGGCATCCATGCCGGTTGCGGCGGCAATCGATGCAGGCAGCGTGTCGAGAATGCGGGAGTCGAGCAATGCCAGAACGGGGCCCACCCGGTAGTCCTGGACGCTCATCTTGAAATGCCGGGCGGTATCGGTGATCACCGAGAAACAGGTCACTTCGCTGCCGGTTCCGGCGGTGGTCGGGATGGCGACGATAGGCGGGATGGCGTGCCTGAGGGTGAAAGAGCCCTCGTAGTCTTCGATCCGACCCTCGTGGGTCAGCAGCAGGCTGATCGCCTTGGCCGCGTCCATCGCGCTGCCGCCGCCGATGGCCAGCAGGCCTTGGATACCTTTGCCGCGATACAGCTGCGCCGCCTGGTTGATGTCTTCGCTGCGAGGGTTTGCCTTGACCTCCGATATCTCGTCGAACGCGATCTCCCACTCATTCAGGCTGGCATACACGCCATTCAACAGGCCTGCGGCCTTTACCCCGGCGTCCGTCACGATCAGCACATGCGCCATGCCGAGTTCCCGCAGGTATTCGCCGGTGCGCTCACGCAGGTCGGGTCCCATCACGACTTTGGCGGGGAGTAAGAACTTGAATTCCATACGTACCTCTTGCTCGATTTTTGTCGTTGTTGAACGGCAGTGGAGGAATTCACGCGCAGGGCGAACCAACGGCTCCGGCGTGTGATGCATGGCTCTGCGGTCGAGAATCAACCGGGAACCTTTTTGTCTTATGTGGGCCTGGATAAGCACGAACTTCGAAAAGCCCCATGCAAGTCCCGAGGTGTAAAAAGAGGGGCGGCACCCACCCGCCCCTGAAGGGATGTTCCGTACTAATGCATTTGGCCTGCGAGCAGGGAAAGCAGCGTTCCTGTCAGGCAGGCGGGGAAGTCATGCCCCATTCCCGGCAACAGCACCAAGCGTGCCCTGGGAATGGCCGCCGCCGTGGCGAAGCCTCCGCTGGTGGCGACCATGAGGTCTTTCTCAGCATGGATGACCAGCGTGTTGCAGCGAATTCGCTGGAGTTCCTGCGTTCGGTCGCCCGAGTTGATGATGGCGCCGATCTGCCTCGCCATCCCGAGGTTGCTCGCTTCCCCGCCGCCTCGCTCCCAGGCTTGCATGGCGTAGTCGCGATGGGCCTGCTCGTCCCATTCCAGCGTCGTACCGACGGAACGCATGATCTCCACATAGTCGCGAACGCTCTCCCGCTGGTTCCGGGGAGGACGCCGGAGAAGCTGCAAGATGGTCTTGAACGCTGGCTGGCCTACTCGCAGCGATCCTGTCGTCGAGAAGATGGACGCCAGGCTCATGACTCGCTGCGGATAACGAGCGGCAAGTGTCTGGGCGATCATGCCGCCCATCGACATCCCTACGACGTGCGCCGCACCCAGACGCAGGCCATCCATGAGGCCGATCACATCGTCGGCCATGTCGCCCAGGTCATACCCCGCAGTCGGTTTGCGGAAGAACTGTTGCAGGGTCGAGGGCGGGGTAACCTCGGTGAAGAAAGACCTGCCCGAGTCACGGTTGTCCAGCGTGATCACGCGCAGGCCCCGCTCGACCAGGCCGGCGATGAGCGCTTCAGGCCAGTAGATCAATTGCAGCCCCAGGCCGACGATGAGGATGACCGCAGGCGCGGTTTCCGGACCGTGGCTGCGATAGCAGAGGCTACGCTTGCCCGGTAGCTCGCAGAACCGATCCGCAGTCATCGCCCGCCGCCCTGAGTCTGAAGCGCCACGCTTCTGTGCAGGTAGGCGTCAGGCACCGTGCTGAACCGGAGGCATTCGTCGGCGACCTTCCCTCGGCGCAAAAGCTTGATGTCACGGAAGTAATCCATCGACATCACCCAGGGCTCACGAGGCCCCTGGCGCGGCATGCTATCCAATGCCCGCTGGACATATCCGGCCCCGAAATCCAGCAGGGGACGGGTTTCGACACCATCCGGCGCCTTCGGCTCGCAGACGTTATGGCCCTGGCTGTCCATGAAGCCCAGCAAGCGACAGAAGTGGTCGCACAGCAGGCATACTTTCAGCGTCCAGGATGAGTTGGTATAGCCCACCGCAAAGGCAAAATTGGGTACGCCGGAAAGCATCGTGCCCTTGTACGCCAGCGTCTGGCTCAACACTACCGGCTCGCCATCCTTGTGCAGGGCGATACCGCCGAACAACTGCACGTTCAGACCGGTGGCCGTGATGATGATATCGGCCTTCAGTTCCGTGCCGGACTTGAGCAAGACACCGGACTCGGTAAAGCGCTCGATATGGTCGGTAACGACCGAGGCTTTACCTGCACTGATGGCCTTGAAAAGATCGCCTTCGGGAACCGAGCACAAGCGTTGGTCCCAGGGCTTGTAGGGCGGGTTGAAATGAACGTCGACCGGATAGCCCTTCGGTAATTCTCTACGGGTCAGCCATATGAGCAGCTTGCGGGCGAGCCCGGGGAAGCGCTGGCAGAATCGCCAGAAGACCAGGGTGATCTTGGCATTCTTGTAGCGCGTCAGTGAGTAGGCGGTTTGCGCCGGCAGAATCTTGCGAAGAAAAGCGGCAACGGAATCGTTGGCGGGCTGGTTGACGATATAGGAGGGCGTCCGCTGCAACATGGTGATGCTGGCGACCTCGTCGGCCATGGCGGGAATCAGGGTCACCGCCGTTGCGCCGCTGCCGATGACCACCACATGCTTGCCCCGATAGTCCAAGCGCTCGGGCCAGTGTTGCGGGTGGATGATTTGCCCCTTGAACTGCTCCGCGCCCTCGAAGCGTGGGCTGAAGCCTTGGTCATAACGGTAGTAGCCGCCTGCGCTGAACAGCCAGCGGCATTCGATGGTGCGGGTTTCTGCCGTGTGGCCGTCCTCGACGCATACTGCCCACAGCCCTTTGTCGCTCTGCCAATTCGCCGAGACCACTTTCTGCCGGTACTGGATGAAAGGGTCCAACTGGTATTCAGCGACGGCTTCTCGCAGGTATTCGAGAATGTCGGCGGCATCCGCCAGAGATTTCGCCTTGGTCCAAGGCTTGAAGTCGAAGCCGAAGGTGTACAGGTCCGAGTCGGAGCGTATGCCGGGATAGCGGAACAGGTCCCAGGTGCCGCCCATTCGCTCCCGGGACTCGAGAATCGCAAACACCTTGTGCGGCTGGTGACGTCGAAGGTAAGCCGCAGCGCCGATGCCAGACACACCGGCTCCTATGATCAGAACATCGAGCGGCTCAATTGGAAGAGCAGTGTGAGAGGACATGTCGCCTCCTATTGTTGTGTTATAGAGACTTGATCTTTTGACTTGATCGTTTGACCAGAATAGGCGCGAGCGAGTTGCTGGTACAAGGTGCGAAATGCACCAGGTTTCCATCGGTTTGGGTTTATTTGCACCTAGGTGCCGCAGCCAGTTCCCGCCAGGCCATGGCGGAAGGCCTGTTGCATGGACGAGAAGCGCACAGTCAACTTGCAGGACTATGAGGGGGAAGGACCGGCGAGATAGCCGCCCAGGATTCCGCTGGAAGCGGAGGCGGGGAGAGGAGAACTAGAAGAGGCGCCGCACCTGAACTGGCAAGAGGCCCGAAGAGCAGGGGCACGGCGAACCGTGTCACCATGCCCCTCTCTAGAGATGCGCCTTCGAAAAGATCAGAAGCTGGCCACCAACAGCTTCACAGCCTGGCAGGCGGCTTCGGTCTCGGCATTCAGCCGCTCCTGGTCACCATGGGCGGACCAGGCGAGAAGCAAGCCATCGAACAGGTTGATGAGCAAGCGACTGACAGTGGCCAGCGCTTCCTGGTCCAGCACCGAGCCAGCGACCTGTTCAATGGCCTGCTTCGTCGCTTCGACGGAATCGGTGTAGATCTTGCTCGCCATCGCGGGGTTGTTACGCAGATTCCAGAAAAACAGCTCGAACTGCGTAGTCGCCAGTTCCGGATGCGTGGTGAACCACCCGACCAACTGGCGCAATATCTCTGCTACCGAGTCTGCCGCCGTGGCTCCCGCCGTAACATGCAGCAAGGACTGCTGTGGCTTGTCTATCAGGGACTCATAGACCGCGTCGAACAATTCGTCCTTGGTGTGGAAGACATAGTGCAGGGAGGCCAATGGAGAATTCGCCGCGGCCGCGATGCGACGGGTAGTGGCATTCGCCACACCATATTCCGCGATCACCTTCACGGCGGCCTCAATAAAGTCTTGCCTGCGCACTTCGGCGCCCACTCGAGCCATTCAGCTTCTCCTTCTTCGGTGTTGCCGCCAGGCGACTGGTCCGCTGTCGACCGGGACGAATGCTAACGCATGGCCGTCCCCCAATCCATGAGTCGACACGCTTGAGGACCGAGGCAGCGACCCTTTGTCTCTCCAGATGTTTCGCTCCGACCGCCGGCGATGCGTAGCCGAAGCGAAACAGGATCGAGCCTGGGCAATCCGCTATCGCCAGCGCGAACCCGCGTAGAGCCGGATCTTGATTCGGCTGGCCTTTCCTGAGCGCCGAGATGCCACGCAGAATTATTAATCGTTTGACTTGATCACGTGATCATGTCGTATGATCAAACCTCCTTTCCTCGCCAGGCGCAAGGAGAGGGCGGTCTGACCGCATGAGAGTGAACGCTCATGGGCTGAGGTTGATTGCGGAAGCTCTGCAGAACAATGACAACACCACACAGGTAGGCATCAGATGAGTACGCGAAGATTGACGACAGTCAGCTGCGACACCCCGATCGAGCAGGTAGTGGAAATCATCAGGCGTGATGGCGCTGTCGCTATTTGCAACTTCGTCTCGGAAGAAACCTTGAAGTCTCTTACCGAGGACCTGGACAGCTATCTGGGCGTTACCCCCTGCGGCATGGACCCTTACTTCGCCGGCACCCAGACTCGACGTACCGCGCGGATCCTGGCGAAAAGCGACTCCGCCGTGGAAGTGGCACTGAACCCCCTGTTCCTCGAGACGGCAAAGCAGGTATTGCAGACTCCCACCCATGTCTGGGTAGGGAACGATCGGGTCGAGATCACGCCCGATATCCAACTGAGCATGACCCAGGCGATACAGATCGGGCCTGGACAAGGTCTTCAACCCCTGCATCGCGACGATGCCACTTCGCTCTGGCGGCATCCGCAGTATGGTCGCGAGGCTCGCTTGCAGCTCATGCTGGCGATTACCGACTTCACCGAAGAGAACGGCGCGACGCGGGTCATTCCTGGCAGTCATCAATGGGATGACGAACGGATGCCCACCCAGGAAGAAACCATCGGCGCAGAAATGAAGGCAGGCACTGCGCTTCTCTGGCTGGGATCGGTATATCACGGCGGTGGCGCCAACAGATCCGACGCTCCTCGCACAGGCCTGACCATGGCCTATGACCTGGCCTTCCTGCGCCTGGAAGAAAACCACTTCCTTTCCATACCCGTCGAGCGCGTTCGGCAGCTCCCCTCGCAAATGCAGCGTCTGCTGGGGTGGAGTGCCAGTTCCACGCTACTGGGTTGGGTGGAGATCGATGGTCAGATGCGTGACCCGCAAGAGCTGTTGGGCATGCCCTCCTTTTCCGAGGCGGGGAAGGGGTTCTAGCGGCACTGCCATGGATCGGCCCATGAGAGGAACAACGTCCGGCAACCCGGGAGTGATGTGAATGAATGCCTTCAACGGAGCGGCACGCAACAATGCAGAACCCATGAGATTCCGCAGCCTTGGCGGATGGGTGGAGCAGCCAGACGACCTGCAGCCGGCGCTGAAAGGCCACGAGCACGCAGACGTAGTCGTGGTCGGCGCCGGGTTCGCCGGCCTGTCAACGGCGCTGGAACTAAGGGCGCGTGGAGCGAACGTCATCGTTCTGGAACAGCAGTTCGCAGGCTTCGGGGCCAGCGGGCGCAATGCCGGCTATCTGCTCGGCAGTATGGGCATAGAATGCGAGGTTTTCGTCAAGCGAGTGGGGCTTGAGCAGGCACGTAAGTTCGTCGGTTTCTATGACGAGGCCGTCACCTATGTGGAAGAGCGTTTGGCTGCGCTGGACATCGATTGCGATTACACGCCCTCGGGAATCATCCGGGCCGCCGTCCATCCCAGCCAGGAAAAGCGACTGCGAGCGAACATGGAGCTTGGCCACGCGCTGGGCTCTGTCACGCGCTTCGTGGATAGCGCCGAGATGCGCGCGCGAGGCATACCGCCCGCATTCCTGTTTGGCAGCGAGCAGCGTGGCGGCACCTTGAATCCGGGAAAGTACGTCAACGGCCTGCGTCGTGCGGCAATCAAGGCTGGCGTGAAATTGTACGAACGCACGCCGGTGCTTTCCTACTGTGAAGGGCAGGTGATTACCTGCAATACGGCCCAGGGTATCGCCACCGCCCCTGTAATGGTTCTGGCGACCAACGCCTACACGCCTCAGCTGGGAGTGCTACGCAACAAGGTTGCACCGATCCGGGTTTCGGCAATCGAAACCCAGCCACTATCGGCGGAGCAACTGGCGTCCCTGGGTTGGCAAGAGCGTGAAGGCCTCATTACGCCGCACTACACCATGGAAAGTCATCGCCTGACGGCCCATGACACCCTGCTGCTGACCGTGAAGCAATTGGGTTATGCCTACGGCTCGAAGACACCCAATGTTCCGGACCACGCCGCCTACGCCGCGTTGTCGAGAGTGTTGCGCGAGCGTTTTCCTTCCTTGCAGGGCCTTGCCATTCGGCATTGCTGGAGCGGGTATATCAGCGGGGCCTACGACTTCCTCCCCGTGGTCGGGGTGACAGGGGCCAGGCAGAACATCTTCTATACGGCGGGATGTTCAGGGCATGGCCTTGCCACTCAATCGCTCATGGGCGCGCTTTTCGCCGAGCGAATCGGCGGTGGAGAGCCTCCGCTGCTAGCGGCGCTGGAACACAAGACGCCATCCATGCTACCCGAGCCACTTCAATGGTGCGCCATAAAGACGGCCTTTGCGGCCGCCAGGCTACTGGATGCATGGACCGACAAGAAAGTGCGCAAAGACAAAGCCTTGAACGGCTGATAACGATGCGGGGAGTTAATGGGGTTATGCCCGTACTCCCTTGCACCGATTAGACACAAGGCATCGATACAACTCTATCTGAAGGGGCAGTTAACGTGGAACCGAGAGACTTGTTCGCTCTGCTCTCATGTATTCTCCTGGTGATTTCCGGATTGTTTTATGGCGCTGCATTCATCAGGCGGAAAAACTATTTGCTTGGTCTGGAGTTCTTGATCGTAGGTATCTCGGCATCGAACTTCACTACATTCATAGCCACCGGCTGGCAAGCCAACTACAACATCGCGATCTTTCTCGACGCCTTTTCGCGAGGGGTGGGAGTGCCAGTTATCGCTACGCTCGGGCTAATGGCAGTTACCCACGATTACAAACCGTCGCCCGCCAAGGACATCCTCATTTTTGTAGCTGGCTTTGCCGCTACCGGCGTCTATTTCCTGTCTGGAATCATCAAGGGATTCCTCCCTTATTTCTATGTATTCATGTGGTCAGCCTATACCTTGTATCTTTGCTACTTCACCTTGCAACTGGCCCGTGCAGGCGAAGCCCTCCATACTCTGGCCACCATCGCTGGCGGGCTGGCGGGCCTGGTAGTAGCGCTCAGGTATGACTTCTTCCCGATTCCGGGAGACGACACGAAGATGGTCTTCATGACCATGGCCTTCCTGGCTTGGTCCTATTCCATGGTGCAGTTGTACTATGCCTATGGTGCGCTGGAGCGTTCGAACAAGGTATACGGCCAAGCGTTTCCTCGTCCACGCTAAACAATACGGCGCGACAAGTTTTTCTTTCTGATCCGACAACCTGGCAGAACTGTTCTGCTGTAACTCCATGGCAGGCCCTGGCCCTGCCTTTTACCGCCCTTCGGGGCGGTTTTTTTTTGCAGGCATTACATCCGCTATAGTCCCGCTCCGCCGCGGAGCGTGCATTGTCGGATAAAGTTGCTCGATTCATGACCGGTCATATCCGATCGCTCCCTCTGACCCGAGGCGAAACGACAATTAAAAATGCCCGAGCCGATATCTACGAAAGTTCCCCTCAAGCTCTCTTGTGCCCTGTTACCAAGCATCTCCAGGTAACACATGTTTCTTTACTTCCCAAGGTGGTGCACAGGGCACTGGGCCTGGAACAGAACTTTTTCCATAACCGCCTGATTTATAACAATTAAAAAAACATGAAAGAGAACTGGCATATGGTTTGCCTCATGATCGTCCGACATGGTCAATTGATCAGGTCAAATGATCATTATCGACAGGAGCCGACTTCTTCCCTTTGGGAGGTCGAGCAACCGGTCCATGCCCTGTGTGAGGAGCCATCCAATGAAAGATGTAACTGAACGGCTGGAAGGTGAAGCGCCCACCCGTCGTGTTTTCCAGCAGCAGTTGTTCATGACCCTCGCGGTATCGACCGTGCTCTGTTCGGTCCAGGCGGCGCCCCAGGGCCCCGAGGCGCTGGGGTCGAAACTGACCCCCTTGGGCGGGGAGATCGCAGCGAGTGCAAGCGGGGACATTCCTGCCTGGACGCAGCCTGGACAGCAGGACGAGGGATGGAGCTACGGCCAGGTGCGAGGAGAGCACTGGAAGTTCAAGGGCGACAAGCCGCTCTACAGCATCGACGCGAACAATCTCGCGCAACACTCGAGCAAGCTGTCCCCCGGACAGGTCGAGCTGTTCAAGAGGATTCCCGGCTATCGCATGGATGTGTATCCGACCCGTCGGACCTGTAGCGCTCCGGACTTCGTGGTCGAGAACACCCGGCAGAACGTTGGTTTCGCCAAGCTCGATGCTGCCGGCCTCGCTCTGGACGAGGCTCACGTTCCGGGCATCCCGTTCCCCATGCCGAATACCGGTGCCGAGGTGATGTGGAACATGAAGATGCGCTACCGCGGCGTTGGCGTCGAAATTCCCCGGACCATTTCCGGAATTTCTCCACGCAAAGGGGGGGAATGGTTACGTCAGTCGACAGATACCTTCTTCTTCACGCCCTGGGGGAAAAAGGGGAGTGCGCTCTTCTCGTCAGTTGGCCGCCTGGAGAATGCGACCTTCTTCAACTACCTCGAGCCGGCTGCTCTGGCCGGCCAGTCCGCGGTACAGACTGCCGTGGCCGGCGAACAGGCCACGACCTTCTACTACTTCCCCGGCCAGCGCCGCGTGCGGCGAATGCCGTCGTACTCCTACGATGCGCCACAGATCGGCCTGGATAACCAGTACACCGTCGACGAGGCGAACGTCTTCTTCGGCACCATGGACCGTTTCGACTGGAAGCTGATCGGCAAGCAGGAGTTGCTGGTGCCTTACAACGATTTCGGTGCCTACGACACTGGTGCCAAGGTGGAGACGTTTGCCGGCAACGACTCGATCGCGCCGCAGTCGCGTCGCTATGAGCTGCATCGGGTCTGGGTCGTCGAGGCCAATGTCCGTCAAGGCATGCGCCATCAGGCGCCGAAGCGCATGTTCTACATCGACGAGGACAGCTGGAACCCGTTGCTGGCGGTGGACTACGACAAGCAAGGGCAGATCTGGAAAGTGCGCGAAGGGTTCTCGATTCCCGTGTACGAGACAGGCGCCTGCGACGTCCAGGCCCAGGTCCAGTACAACCTGGCGGATGGCCGCTACCTCTTCGACATGACCTCGATCGGTGCGGGCAAGAACGATATTCGCTGGCTCACCGAAGACAACGGCTCCCCCCGCCTGAAGCGTGACTTCTTCACCTCCGACAATCTGCGAGCCATCAGCGAGCGCTAACCGACGCCAGATCGAGAGCCAGCATGAAAAAAATAATTACGAAAGCCTCAGGCCTTGTCATCGCGTGCACAACCCCACTGGCAATGGGATTCACGTTCGAAACCGAAACCCTCAATGGCTCCTTCGACTCCACGATCACCGCAGGCATGGGTCTGCGTACCGAGTCACGGGGCTGCAACCTGATCAACCAGGGACCGACCGGGCACAACGCGCCCTCCGGCTGCCTGGCGCAGAGCTCCGGCGTGGCCGACCAGGGCGACCTGAACTACGACCGCGGCGACATGTTCACCAACTACCTCAAGGGCACCCATGAGCTGTTGCTGAAGATGCCCGAGGACATCACCTTCATGGCGCGCGGCACCTGGATCCGCGACTTCGCTGCCACCGATACCACCGGCACGCTGTCGTTCAACACCCCGGAGAGCGTCGGCAGCAACGGGCTGAGCGACGACGCTCGCGACGACCTCGCGTTCAAGGCCCGCCTGCTGGACCTGTGGGTGAGCAAAGGCTTCGACGTGGGCGGGCAGCGGGTCCGCGCACGCCTGGGCAACCAGGTGATCAACTGGGGCGAAAGCCTGTTCGTGGCCGGTGGCATCAACAATACCAACGCCTACGATTACCAGGCCTTGGCGCGCCCCGGCGTGCAGCTCAAGGAGGCCGTGCTGCCGGCGCCGATGCTCAGTGTCGCGTCGGGTCTGGGCTCGGGTGTCAACGTCGAGGCCTACTATCAATTCCGCTGGAACAAGAGCGAATTGCCGCCGGTAGGCAGCTACTGGTCCACCACCAACGCGCTGGGTGAGGGCAGGGGGGACTATGGATTCTCCGAAAAGGACGCCCGCGACAGCGGCCAGTGGGGCCTTTCGCTGCGCTGGCAGCCGGAGGACAGCGACGTCGCCTATGGCTTCTACGTGATGCGTTATCACGACAAGTTGCCATCGTTGCGTGTCGCCATTCTCGACCCGAACACCTTCGCGGCGGCACCGACCTGGGAGTACCAGGAAGACCGGATGATGTACGGCATCAGTGCCAACATGCCGATCGGTGACTGGGCCGTCGGTACGGAGCTGTCGTACCGGCCGAAGGACTCGGTCATGCTCAACCCGGTCATCGACCTGTGTACCGGCAACGGCGGCAAATGCTGGAAGGACGAGAAGAAATTCCAGTGGCACCTGACCGGCTTGTACAGCTTCACGCCGTCCAATTCCCCGACGCTTCTGGATTTCAGCGGGGCCAGCACGGGCAGCTTGCTGACCGAACTGGTGGTCATCAAGTACCCGGGGCTGCATGACGAGGTCAATGGCGAACCGCTCGCCGCGGGACTCAATGCCTGGCAGCTGGATCCTGCCAGAGCGCCGAAGTCCCGTGGCGACAAGACCTCTTCAGGGATCAACCTGGACTTCAGCCTGACCTATGACGGCACCTTGTTGCCGGGCTGGCAGGTCACGCCGGGCGTCTTCTATGCACGGTCGCTGGGAGGACGGACACCGAACCTCAGCGCAACCTTCACCGAGGACGCGAGCAGCATGAACCTGTACCTGAACTTCGTGCGGAACCCGGCCAGTTGGCAGATTTCCCTCAACTACGCGAAGTTCATGGGCGGTGAGACGCCCTACGACCAGCTTTATCGTGACCGCGATTATGTCGGCATCGCGATCTCCCGCACCTTGTGAGGCTTGCCGTGAACGGTTCTGTAAAGCTACCTGAGGCCCCGACACGTGGCCTGTTGTCATATGTCGAAGGTGTGTTGTTCAGGCATCGCCGGCTGGTGCTGGCGAGCCTGGCGGTATTCACGCTGATCATGGGCTGGTTCGCCGTACAGCTGCGCATGGATGCCGGCTTCGAAAAGCAATTGCCGGTAGGCCACGAATACATCGAGACATTCGAGGCCTACCGCAATGACCTGCTGGGGGCGAACCGACTGACCATCGTGGTCAAGGCCCGAGAGGGCGATATCTGGAGCGCCCCGGGCCTGAAGCGGCTGTATGACGTCACCCAGGCGGTGACCTTCCTCCCGGGAGTATCGCGCAGCAGCGTGCGCTCCCTGTGGACGCCCAACGCCTTCGTCAACGAAATCACCGAGGAAGGTTTTCGTGCTGATCCGCTGGTACCCGGAACGGTTTCTCCCGAGCACCTGGATGACCGGATCATCGCGAAGATCGCCAATTCCACTGCCCAGGGCGGCTTCATCGGTACGCTGGTTTCCCGGGACCAGAGCAGCGCGATGATCACGGTGGAACTCAACGAGTACGATAGCCAGGGCGCCCATCTGGACTACGTAACCTTCAACCATCGGCTGGAGAAAGAGATCCGCCAGCGCTTCGAAGACGGCGATTTCGAAATCCAGATCATCGGTTTCGCCAAGCAGATCGGCGACATCGCCGACGGAGCTTCAGCCGTGCTGGAGTTCTGTTTGCTGGCGTTGCTGCTGACGGCGGGGGCGGTGTACTGGTATTGCCACTCGCTGCGTTTCACCTTGCTGGCGTTGGTCTGTTCGCTGGCCTCGCTGGTCTGGCAGTTCGGCAGCCTGCGCCTGTTGGGCTACGGGCTCGATCCGCTGGCAGTGCTGGTGCCCTTCCTGGTGTTCGCCATCGGGGTTTCCCATGGCGTGCAGCAAATCAACTTCATCGTGCGCGAGATCGCCATCGGCAAGAGCGCCGAAGAGGCGGCACGCTCGAGCTTCACCGGGTTGCTGGTTCCCGGGACGCTGGCGCTGGTGACCGCGCTGGTTTCCTTCGTGACGCTGCTGTTGATCCCGATCCCGATGGTGCGGGAACTGGCGATCACGGCTTCGCTTGGCGTGGCCTACAAGATCGTCACCAACCTGGTGATGCTGCCGTTGATGGCGTCGTTGCTGCGCGTCGACGACAAGTACGCAGCCGCCCAGGAGGTTTCCCGGCAGCGTCGCAGCCGTTGGCTGCGGGGCCTGGCCCGGCTCGCCGAGCCACGCAAGGCGCAGTGGGTGCTCGGCGCAGCCTTGGCGGTGTTCCTGGCGGCGATCTGGCAAAGCCATGACCGCGTCGTCGGCACGCTGCAGGCGGGTGCGCCGGAGTTGCGCGAGGACTCGCGCTTCAATCGCGACGCGGTCTCCATCGCCAGCAACTACGACATTGGCCTGGACTGGCTCAGCGTGGTGTTCGAAGTCGACAAGGCTCCTTCCGAGGTGGCCTGCGAGGATGTTGCCCTGGGCCAGTACCAGGATCGTTTCGTGTGGGCCATGCAGGGGGTGCCCGGCGTCCTCTCGGTCGCGTCCTTTTCCACCACCATGCGTCAGTTCAACGAGGGCTACAACGAAGGCAACCCGAAGATGGCGGCGGTGCCCATCGACCCGATGAACTACGCCGCGCTGGCCACCGAGGTTGCGCGAACCCCCGGGCTGATGCGCACCGATTGCAGCATGTCGGCCGTGCACCTGTACCTTGCCGATCACAAGGCCACGACCATCAACCGAGTGGTGGACGCCGCCAAGGCCTTCCGCAGCGAGTATCCGATGTCAGGCATTTCGATTCGCCTCGCCTCCGGCAACGCCGGCGTCCTGGCAGCGATCAACGAAGAGGTGGAGAAGAGCGAAACCCCCATGCTGCTTTACGTCTATGCCGCCATCGCCTTGCTGGTGTTCGTGGTCTATCGCGACTTGCGGGCAGTCCTGGTGTGTTGCCTGCCGCTGACCATCGGCACCTTCATTGGCTACTGGTTCATGAAGGAGCTGCAGATCGGCCTGACCATCGCCACCTTGCCAGTGATGGTGCTGGCAGTGGGCATTGGCGTCGATTACGCCTTCTACATCTACAACCGCCTGCAACTGCACCTGGCCCATGGCCAGACGATCACCAAGGCGGTGGAGTACGCGCTGCTCGAGGTGGGCGTCGCCACCATTTTCACCGCCATCACCCTGGCCGTTGGCGTGGCCACCTGGGCCTTCTCGGAGCTCAAGTTCCAGGCCGACATGGGCAAGCTGCTGGCCTTCATGTTCGTCGTCAACATGGTCATGGCCATGACCGTGCTGCCGGCCTTCGCCGTATGGCTGGAGCGGGCGTTCCCGCGCAAACGTCCCGTGCGCATGATCGGCGCGCTGGTGCACTGAGGAGAGAAGCATGAAGTTCAGGGTTTCATTCACCGCGGCCTTGCTCGCAGCAGGATTGCCGCTGATGTCTCTCCAGGCCGCGCCGTTGCAGACCGTGCCGGCCGTGCAGGCGGGCAATGCCACGCAGGCCACCATGCTGGCCGCCGGCTGGGCCGGAGAGCGGGTGGTTGCCGTGGGCGACCACGGTGTCGTGTTGTTGTCCGACGACCAGGGCAGGCAGTGGCGCCAGGCACGCTCGGTCCCACTATCCACGCCATTGACGGGTGTGTCCTTCGTGGATGCCAGGCACGGCTGGGCGGTGGGTCACTGGGGGGCGATCCTGTCCACCGCCGACGGCGGGGAATCCTGGCAGGTCCAGCGCCTGTCGAGCGAAGAAGACCGGCCGCTGTTCGCCGTGCATTTTTTCGATGCCCGGCAGGGCGTTGCGGTAGGGCTCTGGTCGTTGGTGCTGACCACCGAGGATGGCGGCAAGACATGGACGGAGCAGCCGTTGCAAGCGCCTCCAGGAGCCAAGCGGGTCGACCTCAACCTGATGGGGCTGTTTGCCGACAACCACGGCACCCTGTACGCCACGGCCGAGCATGGGCAGGTGCTGCGCTCCGACGACCAGGGGAAGAACTGGCGTTACCTGGATACCGGCTATGAGGGCACCCTGTGGTCTGGCGCGGTGCTGGCCGATGGGCGTCTGCTGCTGGGTGGTCAGCGTGGCACCCTGTTGCAGGGCTCTGCCGATGGCAAGGCTTTTCGCAGAGTGCCGACGCAAGGCAAGGGCTCGGTCACATCCATAGCAGTGGCTGGCGCTCGGGTATTGGCGGTCGGGCTTGACGGACTGAAGGTACGGAGCAGGGATGGTGGAAACAGTTTCCAGGAAGCACCGTCGGCTGACGGCCTTTCGCTGACGGCGGCACTGTTCAACGCCGACGGCACGCCGCTGCTGTTTTCACGTCGCGGAGTAATGCCCCGCCAGGAATGAAAGTGTTCACCGGCCTCTTTGCTTGTCCGGGGACGCGGTTGGGCCTGGCGCCTTCGGGGCCAGGCCGGCCAGCGTGGAAGGCTTCTAGAGCTGGAGATAGTCGGCCAGGTCTGCGTAGTTATGTTGCCACAGGCCTGGGCTGCCATTGGGGTACTGGGAGCGGAAGCCGAGGATCTTCTGAACGCGCGGAGCAAGCGTTCTGACCAGTTCGAGCGGCACGATCAACGGGTAGGCCTCTTCAGGCGTGATGATCGAAGCCTGCATCGGGATGGTCAGCCCGCGACGGTAGAAGTCAGCGGTCACGTTGGCCCCGCCGCCATGAACGACTTTCCCGCCGAACAGCACGGCATCTCCTGCTTTCAACAGGGCAGGGATCGTCATTTCTGGGGTTCCTACATCGTCGAAGTCATCCCAGTCCTGGCTCCCGGGGATCAAGCGCGTGGCACCGTTTTCCTCGGTGAAATCGGTCAGCGCCAGCATCAGGTTGGTGATGGTGCGCGGCGCATGTTTATTCATGGCCACGAACGGTTGGTACTGCGCCATGTCGCGGTGCAGCATTTGCGCTTTGTTGCCTGGGCCGATCTCGATCAACTGGGCCGTGGTCAGCCACCAATCACCGCACTCCGCGGCGTAGAGCACGTTCCCCAGGTCGTGAAAGAGGTCGTCATCAAGGATCTCCTCGCGAAAGGTCTTGCTGTGGGTGACGAGGTTGGTGAGCCGTTTGGTCTGGCGGCCATGGAACTCGACGATCAGCTCGTGCTGGTGCTTGGAGCCGGCCTCGAGCGCGGCCAGGGGAGCGTCCAGTTCGTTGTTGATCCGTGCGACTTGTTCGGGGGTCATGAAGTTGCGGATGATCACCGCACCTGCCTGGTCGCTCAGCAGTGCAATCTCTTGCGCTGGAGTCGAGCGGGTTACGACGGGCAGGCTGAAGGTATCGCGAGAGGCTGACATTGAAAGAACTCCGGATTGAAGGAACGGTTGGCGCAGGCGGGTCGCTGCCCGGGCAACGGGCACCGGCGAACAAGCCCGCTTGCCACTGCGCTAAACCCCAAAAAAAAGAACATGGAGCGTCACGGCGCCTCCTTGTATTTTTTGTTCAGGCAGTGAGTTCATGCTAGGTTCCCCCCAACCTTGCGCCAAGGTACGAACTGCACCATTTCCTCTGTGATTTTTGAGTGATTTGCACCGCCCATGACCAGTACGCCATCCTCCTGGCCACGCCCATCGGAAGCCGTTCGTGAACTCATGCGCAAAGGCGCCGAGCTCGCTCAGACGCTGCCGCCGGAGTGGGTCGAGCGCCTCAATCAGGCGCTGTTCTCTTCACCGGAAGATGCCAAGCTGCTGGAGGACCCGGTCATCCTCGCGGCGTGCCGGCGCGCCAACCGCGCAGAGTTGCTGCATTGGGCGAACGCCAATCTGCAGCGCCCCGGAGAACCGGTGCAACCCTACGTCTCGGCCGACATGGTGGACACGGCCAGGGAACTCGCCCGCAGAGGGCTGTCCGAGCTGCTGATGAATGTCGCGAGGTCGACACAGAACACCGCCTGGGAGCTATGGATGAAGATGGCCTTCAACCTGACGCAGGATCCCAGGGTGCTTGAGGAATTCCTGGAGGTCTCGTCGCGGTCCATCTCGGAGTTCATCGACAGCAACATGCGTGTGGTGACCCAGATCATCCTCGAAGAAAAGAGCGCCCAGGCCCATGACGACCCGATCGACAAACGAAGCCTGGTCAGTCGGCTGCTCGAGGGCAGGGATGTGGATACGGAGCAATTCGGCAGGCGGCTGGGCTACAGCCTTTTCCAGAAGCACTACGCCGGCCTGGTCTGGTGCGAAAGCCCGGACGCCGAGATCCGCCTTCTGGAGGATGTGGCGCGTACCCTGGCGCAACTCACGGGCACGGCGGCGCCGTTGATCGTATTCGCCGGCCCCGCGACCCTGTGGGTCTGGAGCCATGCGGCGAAACCGCTGGACCTGAACCTGCTGCAAGGCATCGCACTGCGGTTTTCAGGGATTCGCGCGGCAATCGGCTCGCCGGGCACGGGAGTCAATGGCTTCCGTCGCTCGCATCTGGAGGCACTGACGACGCAAAGGCTGATGGGCCGCCTGGCGGGCGCACCCGCCGTTGCCACCATCGACCAGGTGAGGATGGTGTCGCTGATGACCCAGGACGACCGCGCGGCCAGGCAGTTCGTCTTGAGCACCCTGGGGCGTCTGGCGACGGAGCCTTCGGTGCTTCAGCGCTCGCTGCACGCCTTCCTGGCCAATGGCTGCAATGTCACCCAGACCGCAGAAGCGCTGGGCACGCATCGCAACACATTGCTGCGCCGGCTGGAGCGTGCCCAGGACCTGTTGCCCGTCCGGCTTGCCGATCATCGCATTCAGATCGCCGCGGCCCTTGAACTGGTGATCTGGAGTACTCCCCTGATCGATGATGATAAATAACCATAAAGACCGAACGCGCTCTTCACAGTAAAAAGGATGCCCCGGTCAGGAAAAGACCGCCAATAAGGAAGAGGGTGATCAGACGAGTGCTGAGCCTGAGAGGAGGCTGATGCTCGACAGTCTTGTCCAGGGCGAAATAAAGCTTTCTGAGTATTTGCCGCTCATCGATATCGTCTGCATCGAATATTGAATCGATCACCGAGTCCGCGCTTGGAAATGGGTTATGCAAGAGCGGAGCGACATCGAATGCACTTTTCTGGAGCGCCCGCGCGGAAAGCAGAGCCGAAGTGACCAGGGCCGCAAGCGCTGCGATAGCAAGAACCACCTCCAGGGGAGTGATCATGCTGATACTGGCCGAAGTGCCAAAGCGAAGCATGGTCCCATATAGAGTTATCACGCCGGCGAGGGCACCGAGTGACAACGTGAACATGAGGCGAAGGTAGACCGTCACCAGGTTCCTTGAGGAAGAAACCTGCTCAAGATAGATTTTCACCAGTGCTTCAATGGTCAGTCGGCGCGCTTCGAATACAAGCCGACGCTCGTCGGGGGAGGGGCTAGGTGACATCCGTCGTCCTTCTGCTATGGTTGCCTGCTCGTTTCATCTTCGAATAGAAAGATGAGTCCCGCCAGAGCACTTTTTGAATATTCAATGCAGGACGGCGCTTGCTGCAGCAGCGCCGTCATCGTCAATGGAACATACCTACAATTTCATCTTCATGTCATGTTCCGGTTTCGACTCAAGACAGCGGACGTCGTCCCAATGCATTCAACGTCGATCTATCCATTCGACTGTTGATTGCCAATCCATTGTCCAGACGGAGTGCCAGAGCAGCCGGCAGGCTGCGAATATGCGGCATAGATGGACCGTCATGGCTGCGGGACATTCAGCGAGAGGATGAGTATTTGCTCATGACGGGCCCGTATCGGCGATACAGCATTTCATGCAGTGGGCTCCGTGCAGAGGCGGTGACCTGCCCCCCGGTTTCAGTACCACGTCAAACTTAGTAGAGTCCGTTTTCCGAGCAGGAGACGGCAGTGAAAAAGCGTTTTATCGAAGAGCAGATTCTCGACTTCCTCAAGCAGGCGGAGGCCGGTGTGCCGGTGAAGGAACTGTGTCGCCGACACGGCTTCAGTGATGCCTCGTTCTACACCTGGCGGGCCAAGTTTGGCGGTATGACCGTGGCGGACGCCAAACGGTTGAAGGATCTTGAACTGGAAAACAGCCGATTGAAGAAATTGCTCGCCGAGGCCCACCTCGACATCGAGTCGCTGAAAGTGGTCGCCCGGGGAAAAGGGTAAGCCCGACAGCACGGCGGGAGGCGGTGCAGGAGATGCAGGCGCGAACCGGCATCTCCGAGCGTCGTGCCTGTCAGTTGATCGGGCTGTCCCGCTCGGTGTTGTGCTACCAGCCGCGAGCCAGTGTGCAAAACACCGAGCTGCAAGCCCAACTGGTGGAACTGGCCCAAGAGCGCCGGCGCTTTGGCTATCGCCGCCTGCACATCCTGCTGCGGCGTGCTGGCGTGCAGGTCAACCACAAGCGGATCTATCGCCTGTACCGCGCTGCCGGCTTGATGGTGAAACGGCGGCGCCGCCGCCATGGCGTCGCGGTGGAGCGCGAACGCCTGAGTTTGCCGAGCGCACCAAACCAAGTCTGGTCGATGGACTTCGTCTTCGATGCACTGAGCAACGGGCGGCGGATCAAATGCCCTATCAGCGCGACATCAAGCTGAAGCTGATTCAGCCTGGTAAGCCCACGCAGAATGCCTTCATCGAGTCGTTCAACGGTAAGTCCGGGACGAATGCCTCAATGAGCACTGGTTCTGTTCGCTGGCCGAAGCGAGAATCCGCATCGCGGCCTGGCGGCGGGATTACAACGCACACCGACCGCACAGCGCGATTGGCAATCCCACCCCGGCAGAATTTGCTGCAAGTTGGCGAACTCGCCAGCAGCAGCTGAAGCAGGAAAAATTAATATCAACCCCAGGGCCTACTAACTAGGCAGCGGTACTAAAACTGGGGGCAGGTCACTGCAACGCGGGCACATTGACTGCCTTGATCATCACACCTACCCAGTCTTACGCCAAGATGTTTTGGTCGGCCTACTGATGCCCCCTACCGTAACGTCATTCAGAGCAACTTGCGCTGACTTGCTTCTTCCAGAGTGCTCCGTGCCAACTTGGCCAAGATCTCATCAGTCGATTCGTTGAAGGGCAGGGCGAACACCAGCAGTAGCTGCGTCCAGGTAGTCGTTATCTCCCGTTTGACCACGCGTCCTTGTTCCTTGCCATTGGCATCGAAGAAACGAGTCTCCATGATCCACTCATTGTCAAAGGTTCCCGGAATCACCAGTAAAGTAGCGCCTGAGAGGATCGCCAGAAGCATGCTGCCGGTTTCATGGTTGCTAACCTTCACCTTGGCGTAGACGTCCGCAGTATTGAGTCCGAGCGCGACTTGCTCGAACGCTTGACTGCTCTGGTACTCTTTGATCAGCAGTCTCTCCAGGCGAGGTAGATTGAATCCGCGCTGACTGGGGGTACCGTTGAACTGATAGTCGGTATCGACCTTGAGGCTGACGGTGGGCTTGGCCGAGTTCAGTGGAATCGGCCAAGCGCTGGCGTCTGCCTGCTGCTGGTGCGAATAGGAAATGCAGCCGGTGAGTTGCAGGCAGAGAGCGCCTAATAGCGCGAGGTGGTATTTCTTCATCAGTCTTGCGCGAGAAACCTCGTCCTTGGGCGAGGAGGGATAGCGCGTCACGCGAAGCGTGACCCTGCTCTCGCTGCCTCCTTCTGGGGGGTGCTATCGGTAGGGTGTGAGAAAAAGGCGTAGCCATCGGCCTTCTGGATGATCTTGCAGTGGCTAATGCTTTGAATCGCCGTTGTTGCTGTTTGGATGGTGAAACTACCGGTTTGGCGGACTGCAACCGTTCCCTGGTCAATCCGGCTTGCTTTCACAAGGCTCCCCCTCAGGGCAGGGCAACTGCGCAGTGGCATCCTTCAGCAGCGACTCCACCAGTTGAGTGAGTTGCACACTGCCCAGGGAGAAGGCGGCATAGTCGTGATCCCAGAGGCCTGTGTTCTGCTGGACGTCCAGTGCTTTGTGGCTGCTGGCCAGCGCCTTGCCCTCAGCGTTTTCGATCAACAGGTCACCGACCAGATCGTACTTGTCCACGTAGATTGGGCCGTTCACCCAGATCCATGCAGTCAGTGTCAGCAGGGCACCTGGGATATAGCCAGGATGCGGGGTTCGCTTGCCTTCTAGCGAGGAGAAGCTGAACTTCAACACAACGTCATTGCCTTCGACCTTCGCTGGAAAGCTGATCAAGCGCCCGAAATACTCACCGCGCTCGACATGCTGCCCGATCTGTTGGGTCAGGGCCGCGCTGACGGTGCGGCGCCAGTCAGCATTGGTAATTTTCCTGTCGGTGATCTGTACCTCTTCCACCTGAACAGCGTGCGGGTAGGTGCTTTGCGCTGTTTCTGAAGGTGCGCCGATGGGACCGGCGGGATGGAACGAAACACACCCGCCCAGACCAAGCATCAGCAAACCAGTGAGTGGTGGCAGAGTCGAACGCACGGTCTCTCCTTGAACTACCCGCAACTCTGGTCGTTGCATCGAGAGGGTAGTGATGATTTACGGATATCAAGAAATGACGGAAAGCAAGGGAAGAGCATTGCGGGGCGACTTCCTTATCGCTACGTCATCGCTTCCTGGCAGCAAGCGATGCAGGTGGCTGCATTATGCCATTATGCCCTTCTTGTGTCAGGCCCTGAAGGGGAGAGAGGATTACAACGAGGAACATCCGCAGCGCACTGAACTACCGCTCGCCGCTGCGCAATTGCGCTTACTTGACCACCTGATTGCATTTGACTAGACCAAGCATTTGCATCGGATCTGAGACCGGCAGAGAACGACCAATAGCTAGCTTTGAAGGGCAGTTTGTAATCCCGGACACCGATTTAGGCGACAATCCTTGCCGTGAGAGAGGTGTCTGATGAGCAAGCAACGACGTACGTTTTCCGCCGAGTTCAAGCGAGAGGCCGCGCCCCTGGTGTTGGACCAAGGCTACAGCCATATCGACGCCTGCCGTTCGCTGGGTCGGCCTTGCGCCGTTGGGTGAAACAGCTCCAGCAGGAGCGCGACGGCGTGACCCCGAAGAGCAAGGCGCTCGCCCCAGAACAGCAGAAGATCCAGGAGCTGGAGGCTCGGATCAACCGGCTGGAGCGGGAGAAAGCGATCCTAAAAAAGGCTACCGCTCTCTTGATGTCGGACAAACTCGATAGTCGGTGGAAGTGGTCTGTTCAGCTTTCGATGTGGCGCGGTCTTGCTACTACGTCCACCGTCTTCGACGTCGTCGGGTCGATGCGCGCCGCGTTGATGCGTGAGCTGGGCCTGGTCAGCAAGCAACCGGGCTCGCACGCCTATAGACAGGCCATGGTTGAGCGGCCGGATATCCCGAATCGGCTGAACCGCGAGTTCGCGGTCCAGCGTCCCAATCAGGTGTGGTGTGGCGACATCATGTACATCTGGGCGCAAGGCCGCTGGCATTACTTGGCGGCGGTGCTGAATCTGCAGGCACGGCGGGTGATCGGCTGGGCGTTCTCGGCCAAGCCGGATGCCGAGCTGGTGATCAAGGCCCTGGACATGGCCTACGAACAGCGCGGCAAGCCACAATAGGTGCTGTTCCATTCGGATTCAGCCAGTTACGCCAGCCGCTTGTTCCGGCAGCGACTGTGGCGCTACCGGATGCAGCAGAGCATAAGCCGCCGGGGGAACTGCTGGGACAATTCGCCGATGGAGCGTCTGTTCCGCAGCCTGAAGTCGGAATGGGTCCCGCCGACTGGCTACCTGACGGCGCAGGAAGTCCAGCGGTACCACCTGCGGTGGCCGAAGAAAAACTCAACCCACTGTCCGGGATGGGTTGACCACTACAAACGGTGTTCACCGATTTCATCGTTCGGAACGCATCGTCTCTCAAGGGCAAGCTGTGGCAGTCAACGAGCGCAGACTGGTCGCTGCAACAGTATCTTCTGAGCTCCACCAGTATCAGTAATGACGTGCTCAAAATATTGCTCGATGGCGTCGTGCTTCAAGACCTATCAATGATAAAAGCAGCGCTACCTGAAGGGCGGTGGGTCATGCTGGTAGCCTCATCATTTCTGCCATACAGCTCGGAAGTCAGGGAGATCGTACTGAATACTTGCCCACATCTCGAAGGCCAGTACCTGGTTGAACGGTGGGATCTAGCAAAGGCAGAGATCGATATCAGTTCTCTCCAGCTCGACTCGATGCTCACTCTGAGCAAAAGCAAAGCGCTGCCACTCACACAGAAAATTCAGATGTGGTCAGGGCTTAGCCTAGAGACGATTGAAAGCAAACCGGAAGCGGTTCCAGAGCTCGGCCGTGTATCTATGCTGGCCAATAAAGCTGGCGAAAGGTTTGCTGATCCGCTGATGCCTGTGCTGCGACATCTGGTTCGCAACGCGAGCCTAACCTCGGAGCAGCGCTCTGAAATGCTGACACAATGTCTTCCTGGGATGAAGTGGCCGGAGGTTGCCGCAGCTCTAGGGTTGCTCGACGATGAGGACTTCAAAACCGTGAGCGCGAAGGTCAAGAAGATCAAGGTAAGAAACACCGAGTCAAACCGGAGGTTAGTCAACGAGATGAGATCTGAGGGGTACTTGGCAACGGTGAGCTCAGAGGACGACGTCATCATCGCAACCACCAGGCCCTCGGCAATGACATCTGAGGACGCCTGAGCGTTGAAGGTAGCAGCTTAGCGACCACCGTACAGCGCCAGATCGGGCTTGATGCTGACCTGCGTGGGAACAACTCGACCCTCGCACATGGCTTCTCTGGCTGTTCGTAAAAGCAGCATGGACGAGGGGAGTGCTGACGTAAATCGAAGGGCTGTTCTGTGCCAACAGGTAGGCGATTCTGGAGCTCTACCGTAGATACAAACCAACGCGGTAGCCCCTTAGCCTTGACGCTTTAGGACTGAATCATCCTGGCTTCTAACATAGCATTTAATTTAACATAATATACATTATGCGAATCTACAGGTTCACAGGACCTAGAGCAGCATCACGCATTTCGAAGCGACTCCATGGCGGCTTCCGTCTGGAGCCCTCGTGCGATCGCTCGCCGACCTAGCTTCTGCAACAGCCGTAACCCTGCACCTGCGTTTCGCTGTCGACCACTTCGCGCCACCAGCGTCGGCCGGCATGCGGTGCTTGCAGGTCGATCCGCTCGCCCATCATCGGCGTGGAAACCCGCACGCCGTGTTCGGTGGCCAGTTCGAGTATCCGTTCGAACGGCTCGTACCAGGCATGCATGGCCAGGTCGAAGGTGCCGTTGTGGATCGGCAGCAGCCAGCGCCCGCCAAGATCCCGGTGAGCCTGGAGGGTCTGCTGCGGGTGCATGTGCACGTACGGCCAATGTTCGTTGTAGGCGCCGGTTTCCAGCATGGTCAGATCGAACGGTCCGTAGCGGCGGCCGATTTCGGCGAAACCATCGAAGTAACCGCTGTCTCCGCTGAAGAACAGCTTCAGTTCGGCGCTTTCGATCACCCAGGAACACCACAGCGTACGGTTCCCATCATGTAGCCCACGGCCTGAGAAGTGCTGTGCCGGCGTGGCAGTCAGGCGCAAACCGCCAGCCTCGATACCTTGCCACCAGTCCAGTTGGCGCACCTTGCCTGGCGGTACGCCCCAGGCCAGCAGGCGGTCGCCTACGCCGAGCGGCGCCAGGAACAGTTCGACGAGCGGGACCAGGGCCTTGATCGCGGCGCGGTCCAGGTGGTCGTAGTGATCGTGGGAAAGAATTACCCCACGGATCGGCGGGAGATCCGCCAATGCCACCGGCGGCGCATGGAAACGCTTCGGCCCGGCGAACGGCAACGGCGAGGCGCGCTCGGAAAATACCGGGTCGGTCAACCACCAGCTACCGGCCAGTTTCAGCAGCAAGGTCGAATGACCCAGGCGGAACAGACTGCCATCGACGGTCGCATCGAGCTCGGCACGACTCGGGCTGAGCACGGGTAAAGGCTGCCGCGGGACGGTGCTTCTCGGCTTGTTGAAAAGCGCGTTCCAGAGCACCCGGGCACCGGGTGCCGGCATGTCCGCCGGCCTGGGGCTGAGATTGTGGAAACGCCCCTGGCGCAATTGCGGGGAATCGTGATGTCCGCCGATGGCGGCTCGCCGTATCGAGGGAAGTTTCAAAGCGTCATTATTCCTGTCTGGCATTTCGACAACCGTAGCGCAGCCGCCGACATTCGTTCGCGGTCACTATTGGGCATCCTCCCCTCCTCGTCATTGCCTATTCCTCGGGAGTCCTTGCCCGATCGTGCGGGCCTGCTCAAACGGTCGAATGCCCCGCTCGCCCCGATCGTTGAGCGTCATCGACGAGGCCGTTCCGAAGCGCCCGAAGCTGTCATCGGCGCAGAGTCAAATCGACTCCATGCGGAGTCATTACGACCGCAAAAAGACCGTGTCAATATGACTCATAAACCTTCAA
This sequence comes from Pseudomonas sp. RC10-4-2, assembly GCF_050433085.1. Taxonomy (NCBI): domain Bacteria; kingdom Pseudomonadati; phylum Pseudomonadota; class Gammaproteobacteria; order Pseudomonadales; family Pseudomonadaceae; genus Pseudomonas; species Pseudomonas sp. RC10-4-2. The sequence goes on along the minus strand of NZ_JBNPXX010000003.1, from coordinate 329,889 downwards.
ATCATTGATCTACATCAATAAAAAACCTGGCATGGGAAATGGAAAGCCAATGGCGACTCCTTCCCATTCAGGATTTCCCATGAAACGCATGCTCCCGCTCATCGCACTGGCCCTGGCAACCACGACTCCCCTCGCCCACACCGCCGAAGTGATTTCCGCAGATAGGGACCGAACGGTCGGCTACGGCGCTGGCGGCGTGGTTGGCGTCATGGTCGGCGCGGCCCTCGGCGGTCCCCTGGGCGCTATCGCCGGGGCCGCGCTGGGAGCCCTGGGAGGCGCCTCCGTCCAGCAGGCAACCGGTCTGAGCGAAAACGCCTACACCGTTCGCTACGAGGACGGCACGACCGAACGCTTCCGCTCTCCCAACGCCCGGTTCGACGCCGGCGACCAGGTGCAGGTACAGGGCATCCGCCTCATCCCTGCCCCGTCGCTCTCGCGTTGATCCATCCCTATCGAAGATCCGTATCTCCATCACCCCACGAGGGATTCCCATGAGTGAATTCAACGACCGGTTCGCCGTCGTCACCGGCGCGAGTTCCGGCATCGGCCTGAAACTGACCGAAACGTTGCTCGGGCACGGCGCGACTGTCCTGGCGATGGCAAGGCGCGAAGGACCGCCGGAAAGCCTGCACGCCCACTCCGGCAAGCGTCTGCACTGGCTGGCGGGCGACGTCACCCGCGAACGGGACCTGGACGCCCTGGCTTCGCGTGCCGCGTCCATCGGCCCCGTCGATTACCTGGTACCCAACGCCGGCATCGCCCAGCTCGCCGACGGCCTGGACAGCCTGGCGTTCGAGCAGCAGTGGCGGGTCAACGGCGCCGGGGCGCTGAACACCTTTTCCGTGCTCAGCCGGCAAACGAGCAAACCGGCCAGCGTAGTCTTCATCGGTACCTTCCTCAGCCAAGTGACCTTCCCCGGGCTCGCCGCCTACATCGCTTCCAAGGCGGCCCTGATCGCCCAGGCCAGGACGCTGGCGGTGGAATGGGCAGAAAAAGGCGTGCGGATCAACCTCGTCTCCCCCGGCCCTACCGCCACCCCGATATGGGCGTCGCTGGGCCTGAGCGATGCCCAGGCGGAGTCTGTCACCCGGAGCATCAACCAGCGCCTGGTCGACGGCAGCTTCCTCAGCCCCGGGGAAATCGTCGACGTGGTGATGTTCCTGCTGTCGTCGAAATCCGCCGGGCTCTACGGCCAGGAGTTGATCGTCGACAAGGGCTACGGGCTGCGCTGAGGGCCGCCGATGCCGGACGTCGTATCGCGACGTCCGGCGCCTTTGCGGTTTCCTGTCGGGACCCCACGGCAGCTCAACTAGGGGGCCTGGATGCCCCCGGCTCGCCGAGGCTATCGACGCATCCGGAGGGTCTGGCGGCTTGACAGCGGGCGAAGGCTTGGCGGACTCTATATTGTATTTAGTCGATACCATCTTGCATCTTAGAGAACCCTCCCATGCCCCTGCCTGCCCTACCCCTGGATGCCCTTCTCACCGGCTGCGCCCGGCCCTTCACCCGCCCCGGCTCGCGCAGCGGCATCGCCAAGTCTCCGCGCGACGGTGCGCTCAGGGTCACCCCCGTCGGCCTGGAAGGCGACGAACAGGGCGACCTGCGCGTCCATGGCGGCGTCGAGAAAGCGATCCACCATTACCCACGCGAATACTACGCCGCCTGGATCGCCGAACTGGGCGAACACCCCCTGCTGATGCAGGCGGGCGCCTTCGGCGAGAACTTCAGCACCAGCGGCTGGAGCGAAGCCGACGTCTGCCTCGGCGACCGCGTGCGGGCCGGGACCGCGCTGCTGGAAGTGTCCCAGGGGCGCATGCCCTGCTGGAAGCTCAACGACCGCTTCGAGGTCGCCGGGATGTCCCTGAGGGTGCAGGAGTCCGGGCGCACCGGCTGGTACTACCGGGTGCTGGAGGAAGGCGTGGTGGCGGCTGGCGATATCCTGCAACTGGTCGAACGGCGCCATCCGGACTGGTCGTTGTTGCGCCTGTCCGAGGTGCTGTTCGACAGGCGGGCCGACGCCGAGCTGCTGCGCCAGTGCCTGGCGCTGCCGCTGACGCCATCCTGGCGGCGCACCCTGGAGCGGCGCCTGGAAAAAGGCCAGGTCGAGGACTGGGGGCCGCGCCTGGAGGGAGCCCCCGGCCAGGCCGAGACGCCCAGGCCGACCTGAGGAAGCGCCGACGCCCCCCGCAGGCAGGGAATCGGCCTGGGGATGCATGGAGTGCCGGAAAGCGGGTATAAAGCGCCAGCGTTAAGCGACCCAGACGTCTGCCAAAGGACCCCTTTCATGCTGCGGCTCTCGATGCCGGCCCTGCTCCTGGCTCTTGCCGGCTGCGCCACCAAGCCCCCCGCCAATCCCGACAACCTCTGCGAGATCTTCCGCGAAAAACCGAAATGGCACGAGGCGGCGCTGAAGATGCAGCAGCGCTGGGGCGCGCCGGTCCAGGTGCCGATGGCGATGATGTACCAGGAATCTTCCTTCAAGCATGACGCCCTGCCGCCGCGCTACTACTTCCTCGGTTTCATCCCCTGGGGCCGGGTCAGCTCCGCCTACGGCTACGCCCAGGCCAAGGACGAGACCTGGGCCGACTACAAGCGCGAGGCCGGCGGCTGGGGCGCCAGCCGCGACGACTTCGCCGACGCCCTGGACTTCATGGGCTGGTACATCCAGAAGAGCCAACGGGTCAACGGCGTCTCCAAGTGGGACGCCTACGGCCAGTACCTGAACTACCACGAGGGCTGGGGCGGCTACCGCAACCGCAGCTACGACGCCAAGCCATGGCTGAAGAACGTCTCGCAGAAGGTCCAGTCCCGCGCCTCGCTGTTCGGCGCCCAGTACCGCAGTTGCCAGCAGGAGCTGTCGCGCGGCGGCTGGTTCTGGTAGCCCGGTCCGCGCACGCCGCGGGCTCGAACCTCTTCCGCCTTCGACGAGGGTAGCGTCCGCCAAGACGGCCCCAAGCTGGATCGGCACGCTCGAACGGCCATCCTGCGTCATGGAACCGCAGGCGCATCCTGCCCAGGCAGCCCGCAGCGCCAGTGAACAGGCGGGTCGTCGAACCGGCGGCTGGCCACCTGGCCGAGCGGCCTGCCCTCACCTTTCACCCCGCTTCGCTTCCCAGGCCAGAGCGCTCGCGGATTGGCAGCGTCAGATTTCCTCGTCTACTGTTTGGATAAAAGTTTGGCGCCAGAAATACGTCAATAAATTGACTAAAAAAACTTACCCAGACTACGGATATTTCCCTGGGAATGCTAAGATAGCTATCACAAAGCCACTATCGACGAATGAACCTATTCGACGGGAAAATGACTAAACCGCGTGGCAAATGAAAAATAGTCACTAAATTGACGCTTCACCGCCTTGCTCTTCCCTATCCACTCAATGGACTGCCCGTGATCGGCAGAGCAAACAACATGCATTCGAAGTCGGTAGATAGCCTGTCGCTGACACGGGCTGGATTCATCGAGTACTTCCTGGTCGCGACCAAGCTGGTACACGCGCTCACCGCCATCGCCCCGGCGCTGTTCCTGCTGTACTACCCCGGCCTGGTTCCCGTGGAGCTGCGCAGCAACATGCTCGGGCTGCTGCTGTTCTTCGGCGCGCTCACGGTGATCATGTTCCAGGCACTGGACGTCTACTCCGACGATATCTTCAGCAACCGCCTGCGCTTCCGCATCATGTTCTTCGCCTGGGCCTCGGCGTTCTGCCTGCTGTTGTTCATGTACCAGGGCCTGGGCCTGTTTCCCTACCTCAGCAGCAAGCTGGTGATCTTCTGGTTCACCGGCAGCCTGCTGCTGTTCGGCGTGCAGCGCCTGCTGGTGCTGCGCCTGTACCGGGCCTGGATGAAACGCGGCATGTACCTGCAACGCACGGTGATCCTCGGCTTCACCGAGAGCGGCATGCACCTGGCCGAATACCTGGTACGCAACCACGACATCCGCTCCGGCATCATCGGCTTCATCGACGACCGCTCCGAGCGGGTCCCGGAGAACTACAACTCGCTGCCGCTGCTGGGCAACACCAAGGACCTGGAGAAACTGATCCGCCAGGAACAGGTCGACCAGGTGCTGGTCGCCCTGCCCTGGTTCGCCGAGGGGCGCATCGGCGCCATCGTCCACCGCCTGCGGCAATTGCCGGTGAACGTCCTGCTGGTGCCGGACATGGCTGCCTTCCGGCATGCCCACAACCGCATCGTCGACGTTTCCGGGATCCCCATGTTCAACGCGTCCGAGCTGCCGCTGCGCGGCTGGTCGCCGCTGATCAAGCGCTGCGAGGACCTGGTCCTGGCGAGCATCGCGCTGGTCCTCTTCGCCCCGCTGATGGCCCTGGTGGCCCTGGCGATCAGGCTCGACTCCAAGGGGCCGGTACTGTTCCGGCAGAAACGCTACGGCTACAACAACCGGCTGATCTGGGTCTTCAAGTTCCGCTCGATGTACACGGAAAGGACCGACGCCAACGCCGAACGCCAGACCACCCGCGACGACGACCGCATCACCCGGGTCGGCCGCTTCATCCGCAAGACCAGCATCGACGAGCTGCCGCAGCTGTTCAACGTGCTCGCCGGCAGCATGTCGATGGTCGGCCCGCGCCCCCACGCCACGGCGACCAAGGCCGCCGGCATTCCCTTCGAGGAGGCGGTCAGCGAATACAGCTCGCGCCACCGGGTCAAGCCCGGCATCACCGGCTGGGCGCAGATCAACGGCTACCGCGGTGAGACCGACACCCTGCACAAGATCAAGAAACGCGTGGAATACGACCTCGAATACATCGCCAAGTGGTCGGTGTGGTTCGACCTCTACATCCTGTTCCGTACGGTGCCAGCCGTACTCCTGACCAAGGAAGTCTACTGATGAACGCCGTCGCCCCGCTGATCCCCTGCATCGTTTCCGGCGGTTCCGGGACCCGCCTGTGGCCGGTTTCCCGGGAGAGCATGCCGAAACCCTTCATGCGCCTGGCCGATGACCAGAGCCTGTTGCAGAAGACCTTCCTGCGTATCGCCGGGCTGCCGGACGTCGCCCGCCTGCTCACGGTGACCAACCGCGATCTGCTGTTCCGTACCCTGGACGACTACCGCGCGGTCAACCGCAGCGGCCTGGCCCAGGACCTGCTGCTGGAGCCGGTGGGACGCAATACCGCGCCGGCCATCGCCGCCGCCGCGCTGCATGTGCAGGAGCACTTCGGCGACCAGGCGCAGTTGCTGATCCTTCCCGCCGACCACCTGATCCGCGACGAGCAGGCCTTCGCCGCGGCGGTGGCCGAGGCTCGCGGACTCGCGGCCCAAGGCTACCTGGTGACCTTCGGCATCACCCCGGAGCGCGCCGAGACCGGCTTCGGCTATATCGAACAGGGCGCCCCGCTGGGCAACGGCTTCCGGGTCGCACGCTTCGTCGAGAAACCCGACCAGGCCACCGCCCAGTCCTACCTGGACAGCGGCAAGTACCTGTGGAACGCCGGCATGTTCTGCTTCCAGGCCGCCACCGTGTTGCAGGAACTGGAGCGCCACGCGCCGGAGGTGCTGATCGCCGCCCGCGCCGCCCTGGCCGACGGCAGCAGCCTGGAGAACGGCCAGTGCCGCCAGCGCGAGCTGGCCGCCGGGGCCTTCGCCGAGGCGCCGGACATCTCCGTCGACTACGCGCTGATGGAGCGCTCGGACAAGGTCGCCGTGGTGCCCTGCTCCATCGGCTGGAGCGACATCGGCTCCTGGCAGGCGCTGCGCGAACTCAGCGCGGCGGACGAGAACGGCAACCAGGTACGCGGCGAAAGCGTGCTGCACGACGTCAGCAACTGCTACATCGATTCGCCGAAGCGCCTGGTCGGCGCCGTCGGCGTGCACGACCTGATCATCGTCGACACCCCCGACGCCCTGCTGGTGGCCGACGCGGCGCGCAGCCAGGACGTCAAGTTCGTCGCCCAGGAACTCAAGCGTCGCGGCCACGACGCCTTCCGCCTGCACCGCACGGTCAGCCGGCCCTGGGGCACCTACACCGTGCTCGAGGAAGGCCGCCGCTTCAAGATCAAGCGCATCGTGGTGCGCCCCAAGGCTTCGCTGTCGTTGCAGATGCACCACCATCGCAGCGAGCACTGGATCGTGGTCAGCGGCATGGCGCTGGTGGAGAACGGCGAGCGCGAGTTTCTCCTCAACACCAACGAATCCACCTTCATCCCCGCCGGGCATAGCCACCGCCTGAGCAACCCAGGGATCATCGACCTGGTGATGATCGAGGTACAGAGCGGCGAGTACCTCGGCGAGGACGACATCGTCCGCTTCAACGACATCTACGGTCGCGCCCCCGCCAGCGACGAGAAGAAAGCCTGATGCGCTGCGCCCTGGTCATTCCCACGCGCAACGCCGGCGCGCACCTGGACCGGCTGCTGCCGGCCCTGGTCGCGCAACGGCGGCAGCCGGACAGCATCCTGGTGGTGGACAGCCGCTCCAGCGACGACACGGTGGAGCGCTTCCGCGCCTTCGGCGCGCGGGTCGAGGTCATCGAGCCGGCCAGCTTCAACCACGGCGGAACGCGGCGCTGGGCCAGCCAGCAGGTCGAGGCCGACGCGCTGATCTACCTGACCCAGGACGCCATTCCCGCCTCGCCCGACAGTTTCGCCAACCTGCTCGACGAACTCTATGCCGAGGCCGACATCGGCGTGGCCTACGGCCGCCAGTTGCCGCACCCCGGCGCCGGCCTGCTCGGCGCCCAGGCGCGGCGCTTCAACTACCCGCCGGAAAGCCGCAGCAAGCGCCTGGCCGACGCCTCGGAACTGGGGATCAAGACCTGCTTCAGTTCCGACTCGTTCTCCGCCTACCGCAGCGACGCCCTGGCGGCCGTCGGCGGCTTCCCCGAAGACGTCATCGGCAGCGAGGACGCCTACGTCGCCGCGCGCCTGCTGCAGGCCGGCTACGCGGTGCGCTACGCGGCCAGCGCCGAGGTCTACCATTCCCACGATTACCGCTTGCTGGAAGAGTTCCGCCGCTATTTCGACATCGGCGTGTTCTACGGCCGCGAGCGTTGGATACGTGCCGCCTTCGGCGGCGCGGGTGGCGAGGGCAAGCGCTATGTCCTCGCCGAGATACAGGCCTTGCGTGCCGCCGGTGCCCTGTATCGCGTACCTGAAATAGCGCTGCGTAGCGCGTTCAAGCTGCTCGGCTACCGCCTTGGCCAGCTGGAACGCCACCTGCCGGTCGCCCTCAAGCGCCGCATCAGCATGTTTCCAGGCTACTGGAAGTGAACATCATGACCTACAGGAAGTGCTCCCTCATGAAACGCACCCTCCTCATGCTCGCCATGCTCGCCCTGGCCGCATGCAACACCCCCGCACGGATTCCCGCACCGGACAGCGACACCGTGGACAGCGGCAAGCGTGCCCTGGAAGAACTCGCCAGGCTACCGCCGGCGATGGAGCGGGTGCGTGTCGGGGACACCCTGCGGATCGTCCGCGATGCCGGGGAGATGCCGACCCTCTCGGCGTTCAACGTCGCCACCATCTATGAACTGACGCTGTACACCGTGCTCAACGACGGCAGCATCTACTATCCGTTCATCGGTCGCATCCAGGCCGCGCACCGCACGCCGCAGGAAATCGCCAACGAGCTGACCACCAAGCTCGCGCCGATCTACCGCGAGCCGCGGGTCACGGTGAACATCAACCAGGCGCCGGGCAATACGGTGTTCGTCGGCGGCGCGGTGCGCAACCCGTCGGCCGTGCCGATCCCCGCCGCCAACAATATGGAGCAGGCGATCCTCGGCGCCGGCGGCATCCTGCCGGTGGGCGACGCCCGCCGCGTGGCGCTCATGCGCGAGGACTCGGAAGGCCGCTACCACGCCTACTTCCTCGACTTCAGCCAGTTGATGAAGATCGGGCCGGAAGGCCGCAAGCCCCTGGCCATGCAGCGTGGCGACATCGTCTTCGTGCCCAAGTCGATGGTCGGCGACCGTATCGAGGGCGTCGACGTCTACCTGAACCAGTTGCTGCCCTTCGCCAAGTCCATCGGCGTCGGCGTCAGCTACACCGTCAACAACGATCGCTGAGGAGCGACATCGCCATGATAGAAATTCGTTCCTTGCGTGATCTGTTGCGCCTGCTGTTCATCTACCAGCGCGAGTTCAAGCTGGCGGCCCTCAGCGCGGTGGTGATCATCGTCCTCGGCGCCTTCCTGCTGCCGGCCAAGTACGAGTCCAACGCACGCCTGCTGGTCAAGCCGGGCCGTGACTCGACCCTGCCGATCGAGATCAGCAACCGCCAGGCGCTGGTGATGCCGAGCACCCAGCGCGACCCTATCGTCGACGAAGAACGCCTGCTCACCGGCCGGCCGATCGTCCGTCAGGTGGCCGAGCGCTACCTCGAGGTGCTGGCCAACCGGCCGCCGCCGGAGGGCCTGTGGAAGCGCACCAAGTTCTATGTGAAGAAGGCCATCGGCGCGGTGTTCGACGGGATTCGCGTGACCCTGGAAACCTTCGGCGTGATCGAGGAAACCACCGCGGTCGAGCGCCTGGCCAAGGACCTCGAGAAGAAATTCGAGGTCACCCATGCGGCCGGCTCGACGGTGATGGAGATCAGCTTCACCTGGAGCGAGCCGGAAGTCGCCCAGGAAGTGGTCAAGGCCTGGATCGAGATCTACATGGAAGAGCGCACCCAGGCGCTCGGCCGCAAGAGCCTGTACGCCTTCTACGAGGCGCAGACTGCCGACAGCGCGGCGCAGATCAAGAGCTACAAGGCGCAGATCCTCAAGCACCTCAACGAGATCGGCGCATCCAGCATCGAGGACCGCCTGCAGGACCTGTCCGAGCGGATCAACGTGCTGCGCGGCGAGCGTTTCAACTCGATCCGCCTGATCGCCTCCTCCGACAGCGCCCTGGAATCCACCCGCCAGCAACTCAAGGGGCTGCCCAGGGAGATCGTCACGGTGCGGCAGATCGCGCTGAACCCGGCGCAGCAGGACCTGCGCCGGCTGCTCAACCAGAAGCGCCTGGAACGCGCCGACATGATGCGCACCTACACCGACGATGCGCCGCCGGTGAAGGCCCTGGACGCCTCGATCCGTGCCCTGGAGAAGGAAGTCCAGGACGAAGGCGCCACCGTGCAGAGTTCCGAGGACCGCGCGCCGAACACCCTGACCACTCACCTGGAACGGGTCCTGCTGGACGAGACCAGCAACAACGCGGCCCTGCGCACCCAGCTCGCGGAGCAGGAAAAGCAGCTCGCTGAACTCGAGGCGCAACGGCGCGAAGCGCTGGACATCGAGCCGACCCTGGCGCGGCTGCAGCGCGAGCTGAACGCCACCGAGCGCAACTACGCGCTGTACGTCGACAGCCTGGAGAAATCGCGGATCGACCGTGAACTGGACAAGAGCCAGATCAGCAACATCTCGGTGATCGAGGAAGCCACCTACAACCCCGGGCGGATCTTCCCGAAAACCCTGCTGATGCTGTTCCTCGCCGTGCCCTTCGGCCTCGCCGTCGGCCTGCTGGTGGTCTATCTCTGCTACCTGCTCGACCAGCGCATCCACGACGGCGGCCTGGTCGAGGAGAAATTCGGCCTGCCGCTGTGGACCACCCTGCCGGAGCTGAGCAATAGCACCGCGGAGAGCAGCAACGCCTTCACCGCCAGCATCTACCGGCTGTACGGGCTGCTGCCCTACGCGCGCATCGAGGAAAAGGGCCTGACCCTGGGCCTGACCTCGGCGCGCCACGGTGAAGGCGTGACCTTCATCATCGAGCAACTGCGCCGCCTGCTGGAGGAAAACGGCGTGCGCGTGCGGATCGGCGGCGAACCGGCCCAGCCGGGTGAAGTGGTATTGCTCGACGCGCCGGCCCTGCTGGACAGCCGCGAGGCCTTCATCGCCCTGCGCCGCGCCGACCTGATCGCCCTGGTGGTAGAGGCGCAGAAGAGCACCGTGCCGGTGGTCGAGCATGCGCTGACCATCCTCACCACGGCGTTCGGCAAGGTCGACGGGATCATCATCAACCGGCGCCGCTTCGAGGTGCCGAGCAAGGTCCTGCAGACCATCGCCCGCTACCGGAGCGCGTTCTGATGCGGATCGCCCTCCTCGCGCCCCTGCCGCCGGAAAAGAATGGCATCGCCGACTACGCCAGTCATTTCCGCAACGCCCTGCAGGGTCTCGGCATCGAAGTAGCCACGCCGCTCGCCGGCGTGGCGGCCGACAGCGCGAATATCGCCAGCCGGCTGGACAGCGTCGACTGGAACGGCTTCGACCTGGTCCATGCCGAACTCGGCGGCGGCCGCCTGGGCGAGTTCATCGCCCTGCGCGAGCTGCGCAAGCGCTTCCCGCGCCTGCCGCTGAGCGCCACGGTGCACGATCCGGAGCGCATGGTCTGGCGCCGCGAGCGCCTGCCCTGGCCGCTGAACCTGCTGGAACGCCTGCCCTCTCCCCTGCCCCAGGCCGCCGTGGTGCTCGCCGACCCGCTGACCCTGCGCGAAGAGCGTGCCGTGGCCCAGGGCCTGACGCGCCTGGTGACCCTCACCGGCCTGGGCGGCGAGTGCCTGGCCCGGCGGATGCGCCTGCCGCCCGGGCGGGTCGAGGTGATCAACCACGGCAACCTGGAGATCGCCACGGTGCCGCTGCCGTCGCTGGACACCCTGCGCCTGCTGTACTTCGGATTCATCTATCGCGGCAAAGGCATCGAGGACCTGCTCGAGGCCCTCGCCGACCTGTTCGCCAGCGCGCCGGAGATGCGCCAGCGCGTGCGCCTGACCCTGGCCGGCGGCACCGCCGCGGAAATGGCCTTCGGCGCCGGCGGCAACTACCTCGACCAGTTGAAGGCACAGATCGCCGAGCTTGGCCTGGCCGACGCCATCGACTGGAACCTGAACCTGGCCGCCGCGGACATCCCGCGTACTATCCAGGCCCACCACGTGATGGTCCTGCCGTACCGCGAGTCGAAGAAACTCGGTCTGCTCGGCCAGCAGCGCGGCACCAGCGGCGCCCTGTCCTGGGCGGCAGCCTGCGGGCGCGGCGCGATCACCTCGGACGCTCGCGCCTTCGCCGAGGAAGTCGCCAGCGGCAACGGCGCCATCTACCCTCAGGGAGACGTGGCAGCCCTCTCCGAACAGTTGTTGAACCTCGCTCGCGAACCCCGCCTGGCACAGGCCTGGGCCGAGCGCGCCGGAGCGATCGGCCATGCGCGGACCTGGCCGCGCACCGCGCTGCGCTTCCAGGCACTGTTCAACGACATGGTGGGAACCGTTCATGGCACGTAAGGGACTCTATCTGGGCGGCAGCGCGCTGCTGCTCGCCGTGGTACTGCTGCTGGTGTTCTGGGGGCGTCCCGCCGACGCCGAGATCCAGGTACTGAAGGCGCCTCGCGCGGTGGTCTGGAAAGACTTCCTCGGGGTCAACGCGCAGTTCCTCTGGTTCAGCCCGGAGCGTTACAACAAGCAGATCGACCGCCTGCAGGACCTGGGGCTGGAGTGGGTGCGCCTGGACCTGCACTGGGACCGCCTGGAAACCGCCGAGGACCAGTACCAGCTGGCCTCCCTCGACCAGTTGGTCAAGGATCTCGAGGCGCGCCAGCTGAAGTCGGTGTTCTACCTGGTCGGCTCGGCCCGCTTCATCACCACCGCGCCGTTCTACTCGCCCTTCCAGGACCAGTATCCGCCGCGCGACCCGGAAGTCTTCGCCCGGCGCATGGCGATGCTCTCGCAGCGCTACCCGAGCGTGGCCGCCTGGCAGGTATGGAACGAGCCCAACCTGATCGGCTTCTGGCGGCCCAAGGCCGATCCGGAAGGCTACGCCAAGCTGCTCCAGGCCAGCACCATCGCCCTGCGCATGGTCGACCCGGAGAAGCCGGTGGTTTCCGCCGGCATGGCCTTCTTCAGCGAGATGCCCGACGGCCGCACCATGTTCGATGCCCTCGGCCACCTGGGCGTGGAGAGCCTCGGCACCATCGCCACCTACCACCCCTATACCCAGTTGCCGGAAGGCAACTACCCGTGGAACCTGGACTTCGTCTCCCACGCCAACCAGATCAACCGCGCCCTGCGCAACGCCGGCGTGCCGGCGATCTGGAGCACCGAGTGGGGCTGGTCGGCCTACAAGGGGCCGAAGGAGTTGCAGGACATCATTGGCGTCGAAGGCCAGGCCGACTACGTGCTGCGTCGCCTGGCGCTGATGAGTGCGCTGGACTACGACCGGATCTTCCTCTTCACCCTCAGCGATCTCGACCAGCGCGCCAGCGTGCGCGACCGCGACTACGGCCTGCTCGACCTGGACGCCAACCCCAAGCCGGTCTACCTGGCCCTGCAACGCTTCCTCAAGGTCACCGGGCCGAAGCTGCGCCCGGCCGACCCGCCGGTCACCGAGGACCTGCCCGACGGTTCCTTCAGCATCGGCTGGACCCGCGAGGACGGTCGCAACGTCTGGCTGTTCTGGTCGGCCCGCGGCGGCAACGTGCGCCTACCGAAGCTCAAGGAGGCCACCCTGCACGATCCGCTCAGCGGCAAGGTCACGCCCTTGAGCGGCAGCGACGGCCTGGAAGTCCCGGTGAAGTCCAGCCTGCAGATGCTGGTCTGGGAGTGAAGCCACCCATGCGTATTCTCTGGATCCTGCCCTACTCGCCCTGGCCCACCACCAGCGGCGGCAAGACCCGCCAGTACCACCTGCTGCGCAGCCTCGCGGCACGCGGCCACCGGATCACAGTGCTGCTGCACAGCAAGCAGCCGGTGAGCGCCGAGGACCGCCAGGCCCTGGAGCCCTTCCTCGAACGCCTGGTCGTGCTGCCGCGCCGACCGCTGCGCAGCCTCTCCACGCTGCTCGCCGCGCTGTTCGCGCCCTACCCGCTGCTGGCCAGCGTCAACGGCCTGTCGGCGGAGCTGCAACGCACCGCCACGGAGTTGCTGCGCGAGCCCTGGGACGTGGTCCAGGTCGAGCACAGCTATAGCTTCCAGCCCTACGAGCGACCGCTGCGCAACGCCGGCCAGCCGTTCGTGCTCACCGAGCACAACGTCGAGTCGTCCCTCGGTGCCGCCACCTACGACCGTCTGCCGGGCTGGGCGCTGCCCTTCGTGCGCTACGACCAGTGGCGTTACCGCCGCTGGGAACGCCGGGTGATGAGCCAGGCGGCAGCGGTCGTCGCCGTGACCGAGAAAGATGCGCGGCAGCTCGGCGCGATGCTCGGGCGCCCGGTGCCAGTGGTGGTCAACGGGGTCGACTGCGAGCACTTCGCCGCCGCCCGGCCGACGCCCGAAGCGCAGCGCGTGCTGTTCCTCGGCAACTACGAATACGCACCGAACGTCGATGCCGTGGAATGGATGCTCGACGAGATCCTGCCGCGGGTCTGGGCACACTGCCCCGAGGCGCGCATGAGCGTCTGCGGCTATGCGCTGCCGGCGGAGTGGGCGCAACGCTGGAGCGATCCGCGCATCGAATGGCAAGGCTTCGTTCCCGACCTGCTGCAACTGCAATCGAGCAGTTCGGTGTTCCTCGCCGCGCTGCGCCATGGCGGCGGTTCGAAGCTGAAGGTGCTCGAGGCCCTGGCCGCCGGGCTGCCGCTGGCGAGTACCGCGCAGGGCGTTTCCGGCCTGGAACTGCGGGACGGCGAGGACTACCTCGGCGGCGAATCCGCCGAGCAGCTCGCCAACGCCGTGGTGCGCCTGTTGCAGGACCCGGCGCAGGCCCGCGCGCTGGGCGAGAACGGCCGCGCCTACGTACGTCGCGCGCACGACTGGAGCGTCGCCGCCAGCCAACTGGAACAGGTCTACGCCGGCCTCGCCGAAGGAGCGCCGGCATGCGCATAGGACTCGACTACCGCACCGTCGGCAGCTCGCCGCACTCGGGCATCAGCCGCCAGGTCTATGCCATGGAGCAGGCCCTGGAAAGCCTGCCCGGCACGCAGGTGACCCGCTTCACCGTGGCCCCTCTCGACGACCCGCTGCGCCAGCGGGCGGTCTGCCCGCCGTGGGGCTGCCCGCGCACCGCGATGCACCAGCCGCACCAGCGCCTGCGCTTCGAAGCCGGGTTCCTCCCACGCGCCTTGCGCGAACAGGACATCGACCTGTACATCAGCACCTTCAACATGGGCCTGCCGCTACCGCCGCGTCCGCCGGGCGTGCGCTATGCGCTGCTGATCCACGACCTGTTCCAGATCACCCTGAAGAACTACCACGCCAACCGCCTCAAGGCACTGGTCTATCGGGTCAGCGACTACCTGTCGATCGCCTATGCGCTGCGTGTCGCCGACCGTGTCTGGACCCCTTCGCAGTACAGCGCCGACGAGGCTGTGCGGCTGTTTCCCGGGGTCGCCGGGAAAGTCCGGGTGCTGCCCAACCAGGTCGACGGCTTCGCCGGCGAACCCGCCGACCTCTCGGCACGCGGCCTGCCGCCACGCTACTGGCTGCTGGTGGGTACCCGCGAACTGCGCAAGAACGTGCCCTGGTTCGTCAGCGCCTGGGCCCGGGCGCGCGCCCAGACGCCCGGCGTGCCGCCGCTGGTGCTGGTAGGCAGCCTCGACCACCTGCCCGAGGAACAACGCGGCTTGCCCGGCCTGCACGCGCTCGGCGGGCTCGACGACGCCGAACTGCACGCGCTGTACCGCCAGGCCGAGCGGCTCTGGCAACCGTCCTACGCGGAAGGCTTCGGCCTGCCGGTGGTCGAGGCGCTGAGCGTCGGCACGCCGGTGGCGGTGGCCAGCGGCACCTCGCTGGACGAAGTCACCCCGCCGTCGGCGCCGCGCTTCTCGCCCAGCGACGGCGCCGCCCTGGAACGCCTGATGCTGCGCCTGGCCGATGCGCCGCGCGAAGCCTCGGCGGAAGAACTCATCGCCTGGGCCGCGCGCTTCAACCGCGAAGCCTACCGGCAACGGCTGGCCGCACTGATCGAGGAACTGAGTTGAGAATGTCGTTGGGAAACCTCGTCGCTGTCGTCTTCGGCCTGGCCTTCGGCGGAGCGCTGCTGATGCTCAGCCCGGCCAAGGCCGGCGCCGCCATGGTCGGCCTGGCGGCCGCGGTCACCATCCTGCGCTTCCCGTTCTGGGGGCTGCTGCTGTTCGCCCTGGTGGCGACCTTCATGCCCTACTCCACGGTCAACGTGGGGATCCGTTCGACGGTCAGCGAAGCGATCCTCGCCCTGACCTGGGGCGCGGTGCTCTGGCACATCTTCCTCTCGCGCCTGCCGCCGGCGCCGGCGCTGCGCTACCGCTCCACCGAGCGCATGCTGCTGTGGCTGATGCTGTTCACCGTGCTGCCGTTCGTGGTCGGCCAGGTCAGCATCAAGGCCGAGGCCAGCGGCCTGTCGAACTGGCTGCGCTGGCTGCTCAACCTGTCCATCGTGTTCCTCGCCGGACGCCTGCTGGTGGAGCGCAAGAACCGCGAGACCCTGGTCATCGCCCTGCTGCTGGGCACCCTGGCGATGCTGCTGATGTCCATCGCGGTGTTCATCCGCTACCGCTCGGCGTCGGGGATGGCGCCGATCCTGGCGATGTTCAACTACGCCAACCTGGACACCCTCAAGTTCGGCCTGGAGGCGCTTTCCTCGCGGATGGGCTCGCCATGGATGCACCCCAACGCCACCGGCGGGATCATGGCCCTGCTGCTGCCCCTGGCGTTCTGCTACGGGGTCGCCAACCAGGGCTGGCGGCGCGGCCTGGGCCTCGCCGTGGCGGTCCTCGGCGCCGCCGCGATCCTCCTCGCCAGTTCCCGCGGGGCGATGCTCAGCCTGGCGGTGGTGCTGTTCTGGATGTCCCTGCGCAAGGTGCCCTACACCGGCCGCCTGCTGTTGCTCGGGGTCGGCCTGGTGGTGGTCCTGGTGCTCAGCTACCCGCCGTTGCAGGAACGCCTGGCGACCATCTTCTCGCCGCAGAACGCCAGTACCGAGGTGCGCTTCGACGAATACCGGATGTTCCCCAAGGCCGTCGCCCGCTATCCGCTGGGAATCGGCTTCAAGGTCGACCCGCCGGTGCCGGGCACCGACCTCCTGGGCATCTCCAACCTGTGGCTGAACTTCATGTACAAGGTCGGCCTCGGCGGCATGCTGCTGTTCATCGCGGTGACCTGGCGCTGGTGGCGCGAAGCCCGTCCGGAGAAAGGCCCGATCCGCCTGACCCGCGACAACGCGATCTGGCTGGGCAGCACAGGCGGCATCCTGGCGGCGCTGGTCAGCGGCCTGTTCGACCACTACTTCAGCTTCGCCGTGGTGATGATCGGCCTGTTCTGGCTGCTGGTCGGGATCAACCTGCTGGAAGCCCGCCGGCTGTTCCCGGAACGCCAGCCGCAACCGCGGGCGGTGGGTTATCGCAAGCTCAAGCGACAGCTCGAGCGCGGGGCCGAGGCCTGAGATGCTCGGCTCCGCCTTCTGGCTGACCCTGGCCACCCTGCTCGGCCTGTGCCTGGGCTTCGCCCGCGAATGGCTGCTGGTGGCCTCCTGGGGCGCCGGCGAGCGCAGCGACGCCTTCCTCATCGCCCTGTTCCTGCCCGAGGCCCTGCGCATGTCGCTGGCCGGCGGCGTGCTCAGCGCGGCGGCCCTGCCACTGTTCCTCGAACGCCAGGGCGAACGTCGCCTCGACTGGCTGGCGGCGATCCTCCCGGCGCTGCTCGGTATCGCCGTAGCGCTCAGCCTCCTGCTGCTGGCGGCGGCGCCCTGGCTGGTGCGCTTGCTCGGCCCGGGCCTGGCCGAGACGGCCAGCGCCCAGGCCGCGGCCAACTTGCGGATCCTCGCCTGGTGCGTGCCGGGGTTGATGCTCCATGCGCTGTTCAGCATTCCCCTGCAGGCCGCCGAGCGCTTCGTCCTGGCCGGACTCGGCTCGCTGCTGTTCAACCTGCCGCCGGTGCTCTACCTGGCCTTGCACGGCCAGGCCAGCCAGCCCGAACAACTGGCCCTGGCCTGCCTGCTCGGCAGCCTGCTGATGCCGCTGGTGCTGCTACCTTCGCTATGGATCGAGGGCTGGCGGCCCTGGCACTGGCGCCTTTCCGGCGTCGAACTGGGCGAGCTTGGCGGGCGCATCGCTCCGCTGCTGCTGAGCAACGCCGCCAGCCAGGGCCTGGCGCTGGTCGAGCGGCTGGTGGCCTCGCTGCTCGGCGAAGGCGCGGTGACCTGGGTCAACCTGGCGCGCAAGCTGATGAACCTGCCGCTGATCGCCCTGATGAGCCTCAACCAGGTGTTGCTCGGCATGATGAGCCGACGCCAGGGTGGCGAGCGTCTGGCCCTGCTTCGCCGCGGCCTGGAGACCGCCAGCCTGCTGACCCTGCCGGCCGGGGTCGGGCTGGTCGCTGCCGCACCCGGCCTGGTGGCCCTGTTGCTGCCGCGGCAGACCGCCGGCTCGCCGTTGCCGGCGCTGCTGGCCTGGTTCGCCGTGCCACTGGTGTTCGGCGCCTGGAATGCCTTGCTGGCGCGTTACGCCTACGCCGCCGGCGATACTCGCCTGCCGCTGCGCTGCGAGCTGCTCGGCAGCGCGCTGAACGCCGCGCTGCTGGCGGTCCTGCCGTTGATTTTCGGACTGCCGGGGATTCCCCTCGCGGCCCTTGGCGGGGTGCTCTGCACCGCGCTGCTGCTGATGCGTCGCCAGGCCCTGCTCGGCGCCCTGCCCTGGGCCCGGCTGTGGCTACTGAACGCCCTGGCCATGGCGCTCGCCGCCGGCCTGCTGTTCCGCATCGACGGTATCTGGCTGCAATTGGGCCTGGGCACCGTCGCCGGCTGCCTGGCGCTGCTCGGCATGGCGCTCTGGCTGCGGCCCTGGCGCACCGATTGACCCATGGCTCCGGGTAGGGAGCCTGGCCCTGGGGGCCTTCGAACAACCACTGTGAGTTAGCGCGTCAAGCGGGAGTTGCAAAGTGAAAAAACGCTGGATTCAGATGGATGTGACCCGCGGCGTGGGCATCCTGATCATCGTCTTCGGGCACAGCTGGTTCGTCGCCAGTTCGCCGACCGTGCTCTATCCGTTGCTCTCTCCGTTCATCCTGCCACTGTTCTTCTTCATTTCCGGGGTGTTCTTCAGGACCGAGCAACCCTTCGGCGAGATGGCCCTGCGCAAGGCCGACGCCCTCCTCAAGCCGTTCTTCGTGACCATGCTCGGCTACGTCATCCTCCGCGACCTGCTGCGCGGCCAGCCGCTGCTGCCGGACATCGGCGGAGTGCTGTACGCCTCGGTCGACACCCTGCCCTGGCAGGCGCTCTGGTACCTGCCGCACTTCTGGGTAGCGACCCTGTTCGCCTGGTTCATGCTGCGCGTCATCCAGCGTCTCGGCCTGTCCCTCGCCGCCAGTTGCGTGCTGCTGGCCGTGCAACTGGGCCTGGGCATCCTGTTCCTCAAGACGTTCTGGCAGATCCCGGTGGAGTTCGGCGGCGAACAGTACCTGCTGCCGGGCCTGCCGTTCAGCCTGGACATCACCCTGATCAGCAGCGCCCACTTCATGTTCGGCTATGTCCTGCGCGACGTCCTGCGTCGCCACCAGAGTTCGTTGCTGACCCTGTGCATCGCCCTTGCCGTGACCACCGCCAGCTTCCTCTACTACCCGACGGTGGTGGACATGGCGCAGCGCCGCTACGACCACTGGTTCTGGGCCACCGTCCAGGCAGTGAGCGGCGTCTACCTGTGCTGGGCGCTGTCCGGGCTGATGATGAAGATCGACTGGCTGGGCAAGGCGATGACCTACATCGGCCAGTCGACCCTGATCCTGCTGATCTTCCACGGCGAGATCCAGCACAAGACCTTCAACCTGCTGGTCCACCTGGGTCTGTCGGAACCGGCCGCTGCCAGCGTCGCCCTGGTGATCTCGGTGATCGTCTCGCTGCTGATCGGCGAAGTGATCAAGCGCGTCGCGCTGCTGCGCGCCCTCTACTTTCCCTTCCCGGTGCGCAAGAAGACCGCCGCGGTCCAGGGCGGCGGCGAAGCGCGCTGACGCCCTCGGCCCGGTGCGCCTGCGCCGGGCCTTTCCCCTCCCGTCTCCCTTTTCCCTAACGGGCGGCCGACCTCGCTTCGACCTGGCCGATGATCGCCCGCTCCTTTCGCTGAGCGGGTTGGTACGCGGGCATTGCCTCCCTAGAATATGGAACATCGTTCCGAAATATTGAAAAAGGGAGAAGCCATGACCTCTGCGGCCGTCGAGACCACCCCGCTAACCTGTGACGTGCTGGTCGTCGGCTCCGGCGCCGCCGGGCTGGCGGCGGCGGTGACCGCGGCCTGGCACGGGCGCCGGGTAGTCCTGGTGGAGAAGGACCCGGTGTTCGGCGGCGCCAGCGCCTGGTCCGGCGGCTGGGCCTGGTTGCCGCGCAACCCGCTGGCGCGTCGCGCCGGTATCGAGGAGGACATCGAGCAACCGCGTACCTACCTGCGCCACGAACTGGGCGAGCGTTACGACGCCGCGCGGATCGACGCCTTCCTCGAAGCCTGCCCGCACATGGTGGCCTTCTTCGAGCGCCACACCCACCTGCGGTTCGTCGACGGCAACGGCATCCCGGACATGCATGGCGACACGCCGGGCGCCGCCGAGGGCGGCCACCAGTTGGTCGCCGCGCCCTATGACGCACGGCAACTGGGCCCGCTGCTGCCGCGCCTGCGCAAGACCCTGCGGGAGACCTCGTTCATGGGCATGCCGATCATGGCCGGCGCCGACCTCGCCGCCTTCCTCGACCTGACCCGCTCGCTGCCGGCCTTCCTGCATGTCGCCCGGCGCTTTTCCAGCCACCTCTGGCACCTGCTGCGCTACGGTCGCGCCATGCACCTGGTCAATGGCGTGGCCCTGGTAGCGCGCCTGGCCAAGTCCGCCGAAGCCCTGGGTGTGCGCCTGATCGAATCGGCGCCAGCCCGCGAACTGCTGCTGCGTGACGGCAAGGTGGTCGGCGCGCTGGTCGAGAGCGCCGAGGGACTCCTGCGCATCGAGGCAGGCGCCGTGGTCCTGGCCTGCGGCGGCTTTCCCCATGATCCGCAGCGCCGCGCCGAGCTGGCCCCCACCCTGGACACCCTGCTGCCGCTGCCGCCGCCGGGCTGCAACGGCGACGGCTTGCGCCTGGGGGAAAGCGCCGGCGGCCGGGTGGCCGACGACCTGCGCTCGCCGATCGCCTGGGCGCCGGTCTCGCGAGTTCCCCACGGCGATGGCGAGACCGGGCACTTCCCGCACATCATTGAGCGCGGCAAGCCCGGGCTGATCGGCGTGCTGGCCAACGGCAGGCGCTTCGTCAATGAGGCGCACGGTTACCACGACTATGTCGCCGCCCTGCTCGAGGCCACCCCGCCCGGGCAGCCGGCACGCTCCTGGCTGGTCTGCGACCGGCGCTTCCTGCGTCGCTACGGCCTCGGCTACGTGCGTCCGGCGCCGCTGCCGATCGCCGCGCACCTGCGCAGCGGCTATCTCAAGCGCGGGACCAGCCTGGATCAGTTGGCAAGGAGCTGCGGCATCGACCCGTCCGGCCTGGCCGCCACCGTCGCCGAATACAACCGCCACGCCCGCGAGGGCCGCGACCCAGAGTTCGGCCGCGGCGGCACGGCATTCAACCGCAAGCAGGGCGACCCGGCGTATCCGGGGCCGAATCCCTGCGTCGCCCCCATCGAACGCGGACCGTACTACGCGGTGCAGGTCGAGCCCGGCTGCTTCGGCACCTTCGCCGGGCTGAAGACCGACGCCCAGGCCCGCGTGCTGGACGGCGGCGGGCAGCCGATCCCCGGCCTGTACGCGGCGGGCGCGGACATGGCGAGCCTGTTCGCCGGCCACTATCCCTCCGGCGGCATCAACCTGGGGCCGGCGCTGACCTTCGGCTACATCGCCGGCCGCCATATCGCCGGCGCCCTCGGCTACGAGCAGGAGCAAGCGCAGCGCGGTTGAACGTTCCAGCGGGCGCAGCGGCCTAAACAGGCAAGCTTTCCTTCGGAACCCAAGCATGAGCGCAGCGCCACCGGATATCCCCGCCCTGCCCGCCGGCCTCTGCTACGTCGACGACCGCCAGCCGGGCATCCGTCGACGCCGGCAGGGCAAGCGCTTCGTCTATTTCGATGCCGACGGCCAGCGCATCGGCGACGCCGAGGAGATCCGCCGGCTGGACAAGCTGGCCATTCCGCCGGCCTATCGCGAGGTCTGGATCTGTCCCGACCCCAACGGCCATCTCCAGGCCACCGGCCGCGACGCCCGTGGGCGCAAGCAGTACCGTTACCACCCGCGCTGGCGCGAGGTACGCGATGCCGACAAGTACGAGCGCCTGCTGCGCTTCGGCCAGGCGCTGCCGGGGCTGCGCCGGCACATCGACGCCCAGTTGCGCCTGCCCGGCCTCGGTCGCGACAAGGTGGTGGCCCTGGCGGTTGCGCTGCTCGACGCCACCCTGATCCGCGTCGGCAACCACCGCTACGCCCGCGACAACCGCTCCTACGGCCTGACCACCCTGCGTACCCGGCACGTCGACGTGAACGGCAGTCGCATCCGGTTCCGCTTCAAGGGCAAGAGCGGCATCGAGCACGACGTCAGCCTGGAGCATCCGCGCCTGGCGCGGGTGCTGCGGCGCTGCCTGGAATTGCCCGGCCAGGACCTGTTGCAGTACCTGGACGAGGACGGCCAGCCGCACCGCATCGGCTCCCACGACATCAACGAGTACCTGCGCCGGCATACCGGCGAGGATTTCAGCGCCAAGGACTACCGTACCTGGGCCGGCAGCGCGCTGGCGCTGGAGCGTCTGCGACGTGCCGAAGCCGACGGGCTTGGCGCGGTGGTGGCGGAGGTCGCCGCCGAATTGGGCAACAGCGTGGCGATCTGCCGGCAATGCTACATCCACCCGGCGATCATCGAGGCCTACCAGGCCGGGCAACTGGGCCAGCTCAGGCGCGCCCGCAAGCGCCGCTGGCTGAGTGCCGAGGAAGCGACCCTGCTGGCCTTCCTCGACACGCCCGGCTGATCAGTTGCCCGGGTGCGGATCGATGCCGTGCCGGCGCAGCAGGCCGAGCAGGCGGCCAATCTCGGTCTGGCAGGCTTCCAGTTCCTTGCGCAGGGTGTGTTCGCGGCGCTGCTGCTCCAGCTTCACGCGTTCGAGTTCGGCGCGCGCCTCACGGCGGATCTGCCGCTCGCGCTCCTTGTCGGAATGCTCGGCGCCGAGGGCCTCTTCGGCCTTGCGCGCGCGGTATTCGCGCATCCGCTGGGCGGCCGACTTGGCCTTGCCGCTCGGCTTGGGCCCGGGTTTGCTGGCTTTCATGAACGCCTCTATCTGCGTAACGTTACGCAATCAGAATAGCGTAACGTTACGCAGATAGACAGGGTCTATGCTTAGAGCGGCGGGGCCGAGCGCAGCATCACCGACTTCAGCGCGAAGGCCGACTTGATGCCAGCCACGCCGGGAATGCAGGTCAGGGTATTGGTGAGGAACGCCTGGTAGGCGGCGAGATCCTTGACCACAACCCGCAGCATGTAGTCCGCATCGCCGGTCATCTGGAAACAGCTCATGACCTGCGGCGCATCGACGATGCGTTCCTCGAAGCGAGCGAGGTAGTCGCCGGTCTGCTTTTCCAGGGACACCGAGACGAACACGCTCATCGCCCCGGACAGGCGCTCCTCGTCGAGCCGGGCGAAGTAGCCCTGGATGTAGTGTTCCTCTTCCAGGCGGCGTACCCGGCGCAGCGTCGGCGTCAGCGACAGGCCGACCTTCTGGGCGAGATCGCGCCAGCTCAGGCGGCCGTCGTCGGCCAGGGCACGGAGGATTTTCAGGTCGATGCGGTCGAGTTCAGCCATGGTGCGTTGTTTCTCTTGTTAGCAATTCTTGTAGTTCAAACAACCCAATACTGCCGGAATACCTTAGTCAATTTGGAGCAAAAAACTAGCACCCGAAGCCTATACTGAAATTACAAAAACAAAACCCGAGGGCCTCACCATGAGTGACGTCACCCAGTACGACCGCGCCTGCCGTACCCCGGCATGCCTGCAACCCGCCCCCACCCACAGGACGGGAACCCGCCATCCGCCCAGTCCGCCGCTTCGAGCGCCGTTCGCCCGTTTCTGATCTCTCCAACCGTTTGGCCCGGACCGGGCCGGAGGCCTGTCATGAGTGATTACGAGCCGTTGCGTCTGCATGTCCCGGAGCCCACCGGGCGTCCTGGCTGCAAGACCGACTTTTCCTATCTGCACCTGTCCCCCGCCGGCGAGGTACGCAAGCCGCCGGTGGATGTCGAGCCCGCCGAGACCAGCGACCTGGCCTACAGCCTGGTACGCGTGCTCGACGACGACGGCCACGCCGTCGGTCCCTGGAATCCGCAGCTCAGCAACGAACAACTGCTGCGCGGCATGCGGGCGATGCTCAAGACCCGCCTGTTCGACGCGCGCATGCTCACCGCGCAACGGCAGAAAAAGCTTTCCTTCTATATGCAATGCCTCGGCGAGGAAGCCATCGCCACCGCCCACACCCTGGCCCTGCGCGACGGCGACATGTGCTTCCCGACCTATCGCCAGCAAGGCATCCTGATCACCCGCGAATACCCGCTGGTGGACATGATCTGCCAGCTTCTCTCCAACGAGGCCGACCCGCTCAAGGGCCGCCAGCTACCGATCATGTACTCGAGCAAGGAGGCCGGTTTCTTCTCCATCTCCGGCAACCTCGCCACCCAGTTCATCCAGGCGGTCGGCTGGGGCATGGCCTCGGCGATCAAGGGCGACACGCGCATCGCCTCGGCCTGGATCGGCGACGGCGCTACCGCCGAGTCGGACTTCCACACCGCCCTCACCTTCGCCCATGTCTACCGCGCGCCGGTAATCCTCAACGTGGTCAACAACCAGTGGGCGATCTCCACCTTCCAGGCCATCGCCGGCGGCGAAGGCACCACCTTCGCCAACCGGGGCGTGGGCTGCGGGATCGCCTCGCTGCGGGTCGACGGCAATGACTTCCTGGCGGTCTACGCCGCCTCCGAGTGGGCCGCCGAGCGCGCCCGGCGCAACCTCGGGCCGAGCCTGATCGAATGGGTCACCTACCGCGCCGGCCCGCACTCGACTTCGGACGACCCGTCCAAGTACCGCCCCGCCGACGACTGGACCAACTTCCCGCTGGGCGACCCGATCGCCCGCCTGAAGCGGCACATGATCGGCCTCGGCATCTGGTCGGAGGAACAGCACGAAGCCACCCACAAGGCCCTCGAAGCCGAAGTGCTGGCCGCGCAGAAACAGGCGGAGAGCCATGGCACCCTGATCGACGGCCGGGTGCCGAGCGCCGCCAGCATGTTCGAGGACGTCTATGCAGAACTGCCGGAGCACCTGCGCCGGCAACGCCAGGAGCTCGGGGTATGAATGCCATGAACCCGCAACACGAGAACGCCCAGACGGTCACCAGCATGACCATGATCCAGGCGCTGCGCTCGGCGATGGACATCATGCTCGAGCGCGACGACGACGTGGTGGTATTCGGCCAGGACGTCGGCTACTTCGGCGGCGTGTTCCGCTGCACCGAAGGCCTGCAGAAGAAATACGGCACCTCGCGGGTGTTCGATGCGCCGATCTCCGAGAGCGGCATCATCGGCGCCGCGGTCGGCATGGGCGCCTACGGCCTGCGCCCGGTGGTGGAGATCCAGTTCGCCGACTACGTCTACCCGGCCTCCGACCAGTTGATCTCCGAGGCGGCGCGCCTGCGCTATCGCTCGGCCGGCGACTTCATCGTGCCGATGACCGTACGCATGCCCTGTGGCGGCGGCATCTACGGCGGGCAAACGCACAGCCAGAGCCCGGAGGCGATGTTCACCCAGGTCTGCGGCCTGCGCACGGTGATGCCGTCCAACCCCTACGACGCCAAGGGCCTGCTGATCGCCTGCATCGAGAACGACGACCCGGTGATCTTCCTCGAGCCCAAGCGCCTCTACAACGGCCCGTTCGATGGCCACCACGACCGCCCGGTGACGCCCTGGTCCAAGCATCCGGCCAGCCAGGTGCCGGACGGCTACTACAAGGTGCCGCTGGACAAGGCGGCGATCGTCCGCCCCGGCGCGGCGCTGACCGTGCTGACCTACGGCACCATGGTCTACGTGGCCCAGGCCGCGGCCGACGAGACCGGCCTGGACGCCGAGATCATCGACCTGCGCAGCCTCTGGCCGCTGGACCTGGAAACCATCGTCGCCTCGGTGAAGAAGACCGGCCGCTGCGTCATCGCCCACGAGGCGACCCGCACCTGCGGGTTCGGCGCCGAGCTGATGTCGCTGGTGCAGGAGCACTGCTTCCACCACCTGGAGGCGCCGATCGAGCGCGTCACCGGTTGGGACACCCCCTACCCGCATGCCCAGGAGTGGGCGTATTTCCCCGGCCCCGCGCGCGTCGGCGCGGCATTCAAGCGTGTGATGGAGGTCTGAATGGGTACCCATGTGATCAAGATGCCGGACATCGGGGAAGGCATCGCCGAGGTCGAACTGGTGGAGTGGCATGTCCAGGTCGGCGACTCGGTCAATGAAGACCAGGTCCTCGCCGAGGTGATGACCGACAAGGCCACGGTGGAGATTCCCTCGCCGGTGGCCGGACGCATCCTCGCCCTCGGCGGCCAGCCGGGCCAGGTGATGGCGGTGGGCGGCGAACTGATCCGCCTGGAGGTGGAAGGTGCCGGCAACCTCGCCGAGAGTCCGGCCGCGGCGACGCCGGCCGCGCCCGTCGCCGCCACCCCGGAGAAACCGAAGGAAGCCCCGGTCGCGGCGCCGAAAGCCGCCGCCGAAGCGCCGCGCGCCTTGCGCGACAGCGAGGCGCCACGGCAGCGGCGCCAGCCCGGCGAACGCCCGCTGGCCTCCCCCGCGGTGCGCCAGCGCGCCCGCGACCTGGGCATCGAGTTGCAGTTCGTGCAGGGCCGCGGTCCCGCCGGACGCGTCCTCCACGAGGACCTCGATGCCTACCTGACCCAGGATGGCAGCGTCGCGCGCAGCGGCGCCGCCGCGCAGGGGTATGCCGAGCGACACGACGAACAGGCGGTGCCGGTGATCGGCCTGCGTCGCAAGATCGCCCAGAAGATGCAGGACGCCAAGCGACGCATCCCGCATTTCAGCTATGTCGAGGAAATCGACGTCACCGATCTGGAAGCCCTGCGCGCCCATCTCAACCAGAAATGGGGTGGCCAGCGCGGCAAGCTGACCCTGCTGCCGTTCCTGGTCCGCGCCATGGTCGTGGCGCTGCGCGACTTCCCGCAGTTGAACGCGCGCTACGACGACGAGGCCGAGGTGGTCACCCGCTACGGCGCGGTGCACGTCGGCATCGCCACCCAGAGCGACAACGGCCTGATGGTGCCGGTGCTGCGCCACGCCGAATTGCGCGACCTCTGGGGCAACGCCAGCGAAGTGGCGCGCCTGGCCGAAGCCGCACGCAGCGGCAAGGCGCAACGCCAGGAGCTGTCCGGCTCGACCATCACCCTGAGCAGCCTCGGCGCGCTCGGCGGGATCGTCAGCACACCGGTGATCAACCATCCGGAGGTGGCCATCGTCGGCGTCAACCGCATCGTCGAGCGACCGATGGTGGTCGGCGGCAACATCGTCGTGCGCAAGATGATGAACCTCTCCTCCTCCTTCGACCACCGGGTGGTCGACGGGATGGACGCGGCGGCCTTCATCCAGGCCGTGCGCGGCCTGCTCGAACATCCTGCCACCCTGTTCCTGGAGTAAGCGATGAGCCAGATCCTGAAGACTTCCCTGCTGATCGTCGGCGGCGGTCCCGGCGGCTACGTCGCGGCGATCCGTGCCGGGCAACTGGGCATTCCCACCGTACTGGTGGAGGGCGCCGCCCTCGGCGGCACCTGCCTGAACGTCGGCTGCATCCCGTCGAAGGCGCTGATCCACGCCGCCGAGGAATACCTCAAGGCCCGCCACTATGCCGGCCGGTCGGCGCTGGGCATCCAGGTACAGGCGCCGAGCATCGACATCGCCCGCACCGTGGAATGGAAGGACGCCATCGTCGACCGCCTCACCAGCGGCGTCGCCGCGCTGCTGAAGAAACACGGGGTCGATGTCGTCCAGGGCTGGGCGAGGATCCTCGACGGCAAAAGCGTGGCGGTCGAACTCGCCGGCGGCGGCAGCCAGCGCATCGAGTGCGAGCACCTGCTGCTGGCCGCCGGCTCGCAGAGCGTCGAGCTACCGATCCTGCCGCTGGGCGGCAAGGTGATCTCCTCCACCGAGGCGCTGGCGCCCGGCAGCCTGCCCAAGCGCCTGGTGGTGGTCGGCGGCGGCTACATCGGCCTGGAGCTGGGTACCGCCTACCGCAAGCTCGGCGTCGAGGTGGCGGTGGTGGAAGCGCAACCACGCATCCTGCCGGGCTACGACGAAGAACTGACCAAGCCGGTGGCCCAGGCCTTGCGCAGGCTGGGCGTCGAGCTGTACCTCGGGCACAGCCTGCTGGGCCCGAGCGAGAACGGCGTGCGGGTCCGCGACGGCGCCGGCGAGGAGCGCGAGATCGCCGCCGACCAGGTACTGGTGGCGGTCGGCCGCAAGCCGCGCAGCGAAGGCTGGAACCTGGAAAGCCTGGGCCTGGACATGAACGGCCGGGCGGTGAAGGTCGACGACCAGTGCCGCACCTCGATGCGCAATGTCTGGGCCATAGGCGATCTCGCCGGCGAGCCGATGCTCGCGCACCGGGCCATGGCCCAGGGCGAGATGGTCGCCGAGCTGATCGCCGGCAAGCGTCGCCAGTTCGCCCCGGTGGCGATCCCCGCGGTGTGCTTCACCGATCCGGAAGTGGTGGTCGCCGGGTTGTCCCCGGAGCAGGCGAAGGATGCCGGCCTGGACTGCCTGGTGGCGAGTTTCCCGTTCGCCGCCAACGGCCGCGCCATGACCCTGGAGGCCAACGAAGGCTTCGTCCGCGTGGTGGCGCGTCGCGACAACCACCTGGTCGTCGGCTGGCAGGCGGTGGGCAAGGCGGTCTCGGAACTGTCCACGGCCTTCGCCCAGTCGCTGGAGATGGGCGCCCGCCTGGAAGACATCGCCGGCACCATCCACGCCCATCCGACCCTCGGCGAAGCGGTCCAGGAAGCCGCCCTGCGCGCGCTGGGACACGCCCTGCACATCTGATTCCCGCGAACCTCGGTAGCCGGCCAACCACCGGCGCACATTACCCCCTTGCCCGTCGGGCAAGGGGGCTTTTTTCGTGGCCGCGAACCGGGTCGTCAGCAGGTCTCACCGCCCTGCGCGATCCCCCGCCCCTCACTCCGTCTCCAGCAACCCATGCCGCAAGCTCCCCGCCGCCAGGCGCTGGCGAATATCCTCGTCGATCCGCGGATCGTCCGGGCGGTACAGGCGCACCTGGCGGTAGGCGTTGATCCGGTTGATTTCCGCACCGAGGTACTCCCAGACCACCCGGCTGCATGCCGGGGTCCGCCGGTCACCGCTGGAAACGCCCATCTTCAGGCCGTTCAGGCGGGTGATACGGCTCTTGAAACTGGGAATGAGGATGGTCTGGCTCATCTCGTTGAGGGTCAGCGACTCGTAGTCGATCAGGAACACCCGGTCCTGCAACTGGAAGGCCGCGCCGAGGTAGCGGCAGCGCGCCCACTCCTCCGCCTGCACGTCGGTACTGCTGGTGCGCTCCTGGCGTTCCTGGCGCTCGAAGAGGAACACGCCGTCTTCCTCGTAGAGATGCACCAGGGAGAGCAGGATGCTGCCTGGCACCGACATGCAGTTGGCATATTCGAAGTAGTAGCCGCAGTAGCGGCTCAGGTCGCCGGCCTCGGCGCGCAGCGGTTGCAGCAGCCGCAACAGCGGGTCGTTGCTGGGCTGGCGCGGCTGGGCGCTGGTGCGGGCGCCGATCAGGCGGGCGAACTGCTCGGGCGGCAAGCCCAGCTCGTAGTCCTCGACGCCGAAGAAGTCGCCGATCCGCTTGCGGTTGTACGGCGTCGGCTGGCTCTGGCCGCTGAGGTACTTGTTGAACTGTGCGCGATTGATCGCCAATTGCCGGCAAACCTCGGAAATCGAGCGGTAATGGCTGCAAAGCAGCTTGAGATTGGCGCCCAGGTGCTCGGACATCGATGGCTCCAAAACTGATGCTATGGACGCGATTCTAGCATCAGGTCGCATCAAGCAGGAGCAACCCGCGAAATTGTAACCAGGTGCGTCATGGCCAAACATGCGCCGCGCACCAAGGCGCTGCCGCAGCGCACGCCGGTACCAGAATAAGAACCGAGGTAGACCTCCATGCTTGAAATGCTCAACGATTTCCTTTCCGGAAAAGTCCTCATCGTCCTGATCGTCGGCCTGGGTGCCTACTTCACGATCCGTTCGCGTTTCGTCCAGTTCCGCCACTTCGGCCACATGTTCGGCGTATTCAGGGAATCGCTGCGCGGCCAGGCCGGCCAGCTCAGTTCCTTCCAGGCCCTGATGCTGAGCCTCGCCGGCCGGGTCGGCGCCGGCAACATCGCCGGGGTCGGCATCGCCGTGACCCTCGGCGGTCCGGGGGCGGTGTTCTGGATGTGGGTCACCGCGCTGGTCGGCATGTCCAGCAGCTTCTTCGAATGCACCCTGGCCCAGGTCTACAAGCGCAGCGACGGCGACGGCCTGTATCGCGGCGGCCCGTCCTACTACATCCAGCACGGCCTGAAGCTGCGCTCGATGGCGGTGGTCTTCGCGGTACTCCTGCTGGTGACCTACGGCTTCGCCTTCAACGGCCTGCAGTCCTACACCGTCACCCATTCGCTGCAGAACGCCTTCGGCTTCGCCCCGCAGCACACCGGGATCGCCCTGGCGGTGCTGCTCGGCGTGGTCTTCATCGGCGGCATCAAGCGCATCGCCGCGGTCTCCGACCTGCTGGTGCCGATCAAGACCCTGGCCTACATCGGCGTCACCCTGTACGTCATCGCCAGCCAGATCGAGCACGTCCCGGCAATGCTGGAAACCATCGTCAAGAGCGCCTTCGGCCTAGACCCGGCGTTCGGCGGCCTGCTCGGCAGCGCCATCGTGATGGGCGTCAAGCGTGGCGTCTTCGCCAACGAGGCCGGCCTGGGCAGCGCGCCGAACGTCGCCGCGGTCGCCGCCGTGCGCCATCCGGCGGCACAGGGCGTGGTCCAGGCCTTCAGCGTGTTCCTCGACACCTTCGTGATCTGCACCTGCACCGCCCTGCTGATCCTGCTCTCGGGCTTCTACACCCCGGGCTTCGAAGGCGACGGCATCGTCCTCACCCAGAACTCCCTGGCCGCGGTGGTCGGCGACTGGGGCCGGGTGTTCGTCAGCGTGGCCCTGTCGCTGTTCGTCTTCACCTGCATCCTCTACAACTTCTACCTGGGCGAGAACAGCCTGCAGTTCCTCAGCCGCAACCGCCTGGTGCTGATCGGCTACCGCGCGCTGGTGCTGGCCCTGGTGGTCTGGGGCTCGGTGCAGGACCTGTCCACCGTGTTCGCCTTCGCCGACATCACCATGACCTGCCTGGCCTTCGTCAACCTGATGGCCCTGGCCCTGCTGTTCAAGGTCGGCCTGCGGGTGATGCGCGACTATGACGTGCAGCGCCGCGCCGGGATCAAGCAACCGGTGTTCGACTCGGCGCAGTTCGCCGACCTCGACCTGGACCGCGAAGCCTGGCCCGCCGGCCAGCGCGCCGAGCCCCCGGCGCAGGCGGACGCCGAGCCGCTGCCGAGCGGCAATCGCTGAGTCTCGCGCAGGCGCCCTCCCCCCGGAGCGGCGCCTGCGCCACAATGGTGTCCCCTCTTCGCACGTCCGGCGCGAAAAGGCCCGACACAAGGATTACGGATGCTCCCAGTCAAGAACCTCTTCGTGCTCTACACCGGCGGCACCATCGGCATGTTGCAGACCCCGCAGGGTCTGGCCCCGGCCGGCGGCTTCGAAGCGCGCATGCGCGACCACCTGCAAAGCCTCGGCGACGCCCCGGACCTGCGCTGGCGCTTCGCCGAACTGCAACCGCCGCTGGACAGCGCCAACATGACCCAGGGCAACTGGCTGGCGATGCGCGACGCCATCGTCGCCGCGCTCGACGCCGGCCACGACGGCGTGCTGCTCCTGCACGGCACCGACACCCTGGCCTACAGCGCCGCGGCGCTGTCCTTCCTGCTCCTCGACCTGCCGATCCCGGTGCTGCTGACCGGCTCCATGCTGCCGGCCGGCGCGCCGGGCAGCGATGCCTGGGACAACCTGGTCGGCGCCCTGCGCGTCCTCCAGGAGGGCCACGCGCGCGGCGTACAGGTCTATTTCAACGATGCCCTGCTGCACGGCGCGCGAGTCAGCAAGCTGCGCAGCGACGCGTTCGACGCCTTCGCCGAACTGCCGCGACCGCGCCACGCCGAGCATGCGCCGGTGCCTGCGGCGCTCGGCTACCGCCAGCCGCGCCGGGAAGTGAACCTCGCCGTGCTGCCGCTCTATCCAGGGCTGCGCGCCGCGCACCTGCGCGGGCTGCTCGACAGCGGCGTGGAAGCGCTGCTGCTGGAATGCTATGGCAGCGGCACCGGCCCGTCCGACGACGAGGAGCTGCTGGCGCTGCTGCGCGAAGCCCACGCCCGCGGCGTGCTGCTCGCCGCGGTCAGCCAGTGCGCCTACGGCCAGGTCGAGTTCGGCGTCTACGCCGCCGGCAGCCGCCTGCGCGACGCCGGCCTGCTCTCGGCTGGCGGAATGACCCGCGAGGCGGCCCTGGGCAAGCTCTTCGGCCTGCTCGGCGCCGGCCTCGGACGCGACGAAGCGCAACGCTGGTTCGCCCTCGACCTGTGCGGCGAGAACGCCGACTGACCGCCCTGCGGCCGCCCGCCGGCGGCCGCTTCCTTCAGCCCTCCCCGCGATACGCGACAACGCCGGCGGCCCGCCCGTGCCCGGCGCCCATCGTCAAGCTTCAGCGAACAGTGTTTCCGGCCTTCCCCGGTTTATCCCCCGGCGGCGAGTCCACAGGATGTCGCCTTCCGCTGCCGGCCCCGCCGGCATCCGCCCACAAGGAGGAAACACCTGCATGTACGCCATCGCCGAAGACACCCTTCCCGCACGCGTATTGAAAGAACTGTTGCTCTATCGCCGCCGTTACCCCGAGCATCGCCAGAGCGCCAGCGAAGCGGACGAGATCCGCCGCATCGAACAGGTCCAGTTGCCGCGCATCGCCGCCTTCATCGAAGCCGGCGAGCCCATCGAATTCGTCCTGCCGGCGTTTCCGGCCAAGTCGCCGAACCCCGGCAAGGTCCTCGACAGCCGTCCGGACATGGCCGAGCGCCTGTCGCTGTCGTTCCTCAACCACCTGTGCCAGCGCATCCAGCTGTTCTATGCACCGGGCGCGAAGATCACCGTCTGCTCCGACGGCCGGGTTTTCGGCGACCTGGTGAGGATCGGCGATGCGCACATCAGCGCCTACCAGGATGCCTTGCGCCTGATGATCGAGGAGATCGGCGCCACCCATATCGGCGTGTTCAACCTGGAGGACGTACGCGCCTTCGAGGCCCAGCGCGACAACCACGAGCAGCTCCGCCAGTTGCTGATCGACGGCTACGCCGAGCCGCTGGAAAGCATCCGCGAGACCCTGCTGGCCAGCGAAGAAGGCCTGCTGCTGTACCGCGCCATCACCCGTTTCCTCTACGAGGACGGCCTGACCCCCGACTACCAGGGCTCGAAGACTGCCCTGCAACGCGACGCCAAGGAGCGCGCCTACGGGGTGATCCAGCGCAGCTGGGCCTGGGGCGCGCTGCTGGCCGACCAGTTCCCCCGCGCGATCCGCCTGTCCATCCATCCGCAGCCGGCGGACAGTCTGAAGTTCGGCATCCACATGATGCCGACCCGCGACGACTGGCTGACGCCCTGGCACGGCGTGGCGGTGAACACCGAGGACCGCTTCGTGCTGATGAAGCGCAGCGAGGTGCTGGAACTCGGCGGCGAGCTGGTGCAGATCAACGGCCAGCCCAGTCACTACCGCCTGCCGGCCAGGGCCGCCCGGCGCGCCGCCGTGGCCTGAGCCCGAGGAGCCAGACGATGAACGCCTATCTCAGCGATCAACCGGTACGTCTCTCGCCGCTGCGCGACGAACAGGGCAACCAGCCGCGCTTCGGCCTGCTGCTGGAGTCCGGCCGCCCCGGCATGCACGTCGGCGAGCTGCCGGCGCAGTGGCTCAAGGGCCTGGCTCGCAGCCACCACCTGCTGCTCCTGCGCGGCTTCGCCGCCTTCGCCGACGCCGAGAGCCTGACCCGCTACTGCCACGACTTCGGCGAAGTCATGCTGTGGCCGTTCGGCGCGGTGCTCGAGCTGGTGGAACAGGAAGGCGCCGAGGACCACATCTTCGCCAACAACTACGTGCCGCTGCACTGGGACGGCATGTACCTGGAGACGGTCCCGGAATTCCAGGTGTTCCACTGTGTCGACGCGCCCGGCGACAGCGACGGCGGCCGCACCACCTTCAGCTCGACCCCGGCGGCGCTGCAACTGGCCGACAGTAGCGAGCTGGAACTCTGGCGCCGCGCCAGCGGCCGGTACCAGCGCAGCGCGGCGCACTACAGCAGCCGCTCGGCGGCGCCGATAGTCGAGCGCCACCCGCGCCGCGAATTCCCCATCCTGCGTTTCTGCGAACCGCCGGTCGAGGGCGACGCCAGCTTCATCAACCCCTCCGAGTTCCACTACGACGGCATCGCCCCGGAACAGCGCGGCGAACTGCTCGCCAGCCTGCGCCGCTGCCTGTACCACCCGCAGGCGCATTACGCCCACCGCTGGCGCAGCGACGACCTGGTGATCGCCGACAACCTGACCCTGCTGCACGGTCGCGAGGCCTTCGTCCACCGCGCGCCGCGCCACCTGCGGCGGGTGCATATCCACGCCGAGCCGGCGCTGCGCAACCCGCACCTGCAGCGCGACTGACCGCCCCGCCGGCCGTGCGCGCCACGGCCGGCGTCCCGACAAGGAACCAGCATGAGCCATTCCGTCCCCAACGCGCTGATGACCGGCGCCGACTATCTCGACAGCCTGCGCGACGGTCGCCAGGTCTACCTCAACGGCGAACGGGTCGCCGACGTCACCCGGCACAGGGCGTTCCGCAACGCCTGCCGCAGCATCGCCGGGCTCTACGACGGCCTCCACGGCGAGCAGCGCGACGTCCTCACCCGGGTCGATGCCCAGGGCCGCCGCAGCCACCGCTTCTTCACCCCCGCGCAGAACGCCGAGGACCTGCTCGGCGCGCGCGAGGCGATCGGCTGCTGGTCGCGCATGACCTACGGCTTCATGGGGCGTACCCCGGACTACAAGGCGGCGTTCATGTCCGGGCTGGAGGCCGGCGCCGGCTTCTACGGCGACTACCGGCAGAACGCCTGCGCCTGGCACCGCGCCTTCGCCGACCGCGGGCTGTTCCTCAACCACGCGATCATCAATCCGCCGCTGGACCGCAGCAAGGCGATCCACGAGATGCGCGACGTGTTCGTCCACGTCGAACGCGAGACCGACCAGGGTATCGTCGTCAGCGGGGCGAAGATGCTCGCCACCGGCAGCGCCATCACCAACGCCACCTTCGTCGCCCCGGTCGCCTCGGCGCAGATGGAAGCCGGCAAGGCCGAGGACTTCGCCCTGGTGTTCTTCGCCCGCATGGACAACCCCGGCCTGCGCCTGATGTGCCGGCCATCCTACGAGGAGCGCGCGAGCAGTCCCTTCGACTATCCGCTGTCCAGCCGCTTCGACGAGAACGACAGCGTGCTGCTGTTCGACAAGGCGCTGATTCCCTGGGAGGACGTCCTGGTCTACCGCGACCTGCGCCGCGCCACCGGCTTCTATGCCGACTCGGGCTTCGCCAACCTGTACAACTTCCAGTCCGGCATCCGCCTCGGGGTGAAGCTGGAGCTGATGATCGGCCTGCTTTCCCTCGGCGTGCGCGCCAATGGCACCCAGGGCTTCCGCGGGATACAGGCTGCCCTCGGCGAGCTGATCGCCCTGCAGCACCTGCTGCAGGCGCTGACCACCGCCATGGCCCGCGACCCGGAGCGCAACGCCGCCGGGTCGGCGGTGCCGCGCCTGGAGTACGCCAATGCCCTGCGCATCCAGGTGCCGCAGATCTGGAAGCGGGTCCGCGAGCTGCTGGAAAGCGCCCTCGGCGGCGCCCCGCTGGTCACCGTCTCGGGCGCCGCCGACCTGCGCGACGGCGAGGCGCGGCGGCTGGTGGACAGCTACTACCGCGGTGCCGAGCTGGAGCCGGAGCAGCGCCTGAAGCTGTTCAAGCTGATCTGGGACGCCACCGGCAGCGAGTTCGGCGCGCGCCACGCGGTCTATGAGAGCCATTATTCCGGCAATGCCGAGCAGATCCGCCTCGACTCGCTGGCCTGGGCCAGCCGTCGCGGGCACCTGGCCTACTGCGAGGCGATGGTCCAGCGCTGCATGGCCGACTACGACATCCACGGCTGGCTGCGGGGGCCCTGGCAGCATGACTGAGCGCAAACGCTGGCTGGCCGGCTGCCTCTCGGCCCTGCTTTCCCTGCCGCTGGCCGCCGCCGTGCCGGGCCCGGACGCGCCCGCCGACCTGGCGCGCGGCAAGGCGATGGCGCAGAAAATGTGCTCGCGCTGCCACGACGACGACGGCAACGGCGGGCCGCGGCCGAACCGCAGCTACCCGAAGCTCGCCGGGCTCGACCGGGAATACCTGTACAAGCAGATCTACGACCTCAAGACCCAGCGCCGGCGCAACCCGGCCACCAACGGCCGCGGCGAGGAGCTGAGCGCGGCGGACGTGGTCAACGTCTCCGCCTGGTTCGCCGCCCAGCGCATGAGTGCCGGCGAGCAGACCCTGGCCGACCCGAGGCAACGCGAACGCGGCCGCCAGCTCTTCGAGAACGGCCTGGCGCAGCGCGGCGTACCGCCCTGCGTCACCTGCCACGGGCCCGCCGCCCAGGGCCTGGCGGCGCTGAAGGCGCCGCGCCTGGCCGGGCAATGGGCGGAATACCTGGCAACCCAGTTGCACGGCTTCCGCGACGGCAAGCGCGGCAACAGCGCGACCATGCGCGCGGTCGCCGGCGGCCTGGAGGATAGCGACATCCAGGCGCTCGCCGGCTACCTGGGCAGCCTGGGGCCGTAGGGCGAATAACCGCTCGCGGTTATCCGCCGCCTATCCATGACGTCGGCGGCGGATAACGCCTGTGGCGTTATTCGCCCTACGCCAGTTGGAATGGCTTGCGACCGAGATGCTGCCGAAGCCCGATCCGTAGGGCGAATAACCGCTCGCGGTTATCCGCCGCCTATCCGTGACGTCGGCGGCGGATAACGCCTGTGGCGTTATTCGCCCTACAGCCCCCCCAGCACGGATGCCCGGCCTCATTCGCTCTGCGCCAGGCGGAACGGCTCGCGACCGAGATGCTCGCGCAGCGACTCGATGAACGCCCTGACCCGCACCGGCATGTAGCGCGCCGAGGGGTACAGGGCATAGATGCCGCCCTGCGGCAGGCGCCAACCGGGCAGCAGCCGGACCAGCCGTCCGCGGGCGATCTCGCGGGCTACCAGGAAGCTCGGCAGCACGCTGACGCCGGCACCGTCGAGCACCAGGCGGTACACCGCCAGGGTGTTGTTCGCCAGCAGGCGCCCTCGGGTCTGTACCGTGGCACGCTCGCGCTGGCGTTCGAAGGTCCAGGTCCAGGGCGTGCTCAGGCGGGTATGGCCGATCCATTCGCAACGCGCCAGGTCGTGCGGCTGGAGCACCGGCGGCAGGCCGGCGAGGTATCCCGGCGTCGCCACGGCAACCTGCTGGAAGTCGCACAGCTTGCTGGCATGCAGGCCGGAGTCGCGCGGCCAGCCGATACGTACTGCGAGATCGATGCGCTGGCCGACCAGATCGCTGAACTGGTCATCGGCCAGCATTTCCACCTGGACCTTGGGAAACTGCCGGATGAACGCCGCGGAAACGCTGCTGATGTGCCACTTGACGAAGTCCTGCGGCGCGGTGATGCGCAACCGGCCACTGGGCTCGCCCTGCAGGTCGCGCACATCGGAGAGCGCGCCGTCCAGCTCGCCGAGCATGCGCTGGGCCACGCCGAACAGCAGTTCGCCGCGATCGGTAAGGGTCATGCGACGGGTGGTACGGGTCAGCAACTGGATCCCGAGGTCGGCCTCCAGGCGTCGCAACTGCTCGCTGAGTAGCGATTTCGACAAGCCCAGGGCCTCCGCCGCGGCGGTGAAGCTGTTGTGTTCGGCGACGGCGACGAAGGCATACAAGTGATTCAGGTTCAGATGATTCAATCGCTCCAGGGCGGCGCTCATCCTGTCATTCCTTAGCCGGGAAGTGGGTCCGGACGGGTCTTGTCGAAAAATCCTGCTGCGACGGAACGGCGGCATTCGACAGGACCCGCAACGATCGGTGAGCGTGATGACGCGACCGGGCGGTCAGGTCGTCGATAAAGACCGCCAGGCGCGCATAAGTTTCAGCGCGCCACCTTCGTTTTCCGATAAATGAGAACTGCTTCAGACGGTCGGCCGGGTGCTTTTCATGTCAGCGAAGCTCGCCTGATTGATCGCTTTCTACCGACAAAACCTTCTTAAAGTAGTTTCTTAAGTATTGGACAAACTTCCTTTTTATTTATGGAGATATGGCACATTCATTCCATTCGACATTAATAATTGCAAACCATCATTCGAAACGATTATTCGGTTTTCATGAACAACGTCCTGGCCTCATGCCTGGCTCGGCCCCGGTAGGCGTTTTTTTCCCGTTGACGGGCATCGGCCTTCTGGTATTTTCTGAAACCGGTTTCAACTCCTGGCATCCGCTGGCGAAGACCAGCCGGACACACCAATAAGAACAGCACCAAGAGGTACCAGGTCCGTGAATGGTTCAGTACTGCCCAGCCGTGGCCGCGTCACCATCAACCAGGTGGCCGAGGCCGCCGGCGTCTCCAAGGCCAGCGTGTCGCGCTATATCGGCGGCGACCGCCAGTTGCTCGCCGATGCCACCGCCCGGCGCATCGAGCGCGCCATCGACCAGCTCGACTACCGCCCCAACCAGATGGCCCGAGGCCTCAAGCGCGGGCGCACACGGCTGATCGGAATGCTGGTGGCGGACATCCTCAACCCCTACTCCGTGGCCGTCATGCATGGCGTGGAAACCGCCTGCCGCGAACACGGCTACAGCCTGGTGGTGTGCAATACCGACCGCGACGACGAGCAGGAGCGTCATCACCTGGCCGCCCTGCAGTCCTACAACGTCGAAGGACTGATCGTGAACACCCTCGGCCACCATCCCGGCGAATTGCGCGCCCTGCACCGCGAACTGCCGATGGTGCTGGTGGACCGCCAGTTGGCCGAGCTGGATACCGACCTGGTCGGCCTGGACAACGCCGACGCCGTCGAACAGGCCCTCGACCACCTGCAGCACCGCGGCTTCCGCGACATCCTGCTGGTCACCGAACCGCTCGACGGCACCAGCTCGCGGATCGAGCGGGTCCAGGCCTTCAATGCCTCCATCGGCCGGCGACCGGCGCTCAAGGGCCAGGTCCTGCAAACCGACGACTTCTTCCGCGACGGCCTGCGCGCCTTCCTTTCGGCCAGCGGCCCCGGGCCGAAGGCGCTGTTCACCTGCAACGGCGTCGCCACCCTCTGCGCCACCCGCCAACTGCGCGACCTCGGCTGCCGGCTGTTCGATGAGGTCGGCCTACTGGCCCTGGACGAACTCGACTGGTACCCACTGGTGGGCAGCGGCATCACCGCCCTCGCCCAACCCACCGACGAAATCGGCCGCACCGCCTTCGAGCGCCTCCTGGCGCGACTCGAAGGCGACCGCGAGCCGGCGCGCCGGGTGACCTTCCCGGCGCAACTGATCGTTCGCGGCTCGACCCATCCACGCGGCTAGCGGCCCGCCGCCGGCGCGTTGCCGGCGGCTTTCGCACGGCTTGAAATGAAACCGGTTTCAGAGGATCGCCAATGTCCCTTCACCCCGTCTCCATCAGTCTTTCCAGCTATGGCGCGGACCTCGTTCGCAGTCGCGGCCAGGCCAGCTTCCTGCCCTTGCTGGCGATGGCCGGCGCGCAGCGCGTGGAACTGCGCGAGGAACTCTTCGCCGGCCCGCCGGATACCGAGGCGCTGACCGCCGCCATCCAGTTGCAGGGGCTGGAGTGCGTGTTCTCCTCACCCCTCGAGCTGTGGCGCGAAGACGGCCAGTTGAACCCCGAGCTGGAGCCGACCCTGCGCCGCGCCGAAGCTTGCGGAGCCGGATGGCTCAAGGTCTCGCTCGGCCTTCTGCCGGAACAGCCCGATCTCGCCGCCCTCGGCCGGCGCCTGGCGCGCCACGGCTTGCAACTGCTGGTGGAGAACGACCAGACGCCCCAGGGCGGCCGGATCGAGGTGCTGGAACGCTTCTTCCGCCTCGCCGAACGCCAGCAGCTGAACCTGGCGATGACCTTCGACATCGGCAACTGGCGCTGGCAGGAGCAGGCGGCCGACGAAGCCGCCCTGCGCCTTGGCCGCTATGTCGGCTACGTGCACTGCAAGGCGGTGATCCGCAACCGCGACGGCAAGCTGGTCGCGGTGCCGCCGTCGGCCGCCGACCTGCAGTACTGGCAGCGCCTGCTGCAGCATTTCCCGGAAGGCGTGGCGCGGGCCATCGAATACCCGCTGCAGGGCGACGACCTGCTCAGTCTCAGCCGCCGGCACATCGCCGCCCTCGCCCGCCTCAGCCAGCCCCAGGAGGAACGCCAGCATGGCTGACTTCGAGATCCTCTGCTTCGGCGAGACCATGGCCATGTTCGTCGCCGAACAGCCCGGCGAACTGGACCGGGTCGAGCAGTTCGGCAAGCGCATCGCCGGCGCCGACAGCAACGTCGCCATCGGCCTCGCCCGCCTCGGCTTCGCGGTGGCCTGGCTGAGCCGGGTCGGCGACGACTCGCTCGGCCGCTTCGTACTCGACAGCCTGACCCGCGAGGGCCTCGACTGCCGCTTCGTCGAGGTCGACGCGCAAGCGCCCACCGGGTTCCAGATGAAGTCCCGCGAGGTCGATGGTGCCGACCCGCGGGTCGAGTACTTCCGCCGCGGCTCGGCGGCCAGCCGGCTGGGCCTCGCCCATATCCGCGAAGAAATGCTCGGCGCCCGCCACCTGCACGCCACCGGCATTCCGCCGGCACTCTCGGCGAGTGCCTGCGAACTGTCCCACGAACTGATGCGGCGCATGCGCGGCAAGGGCGCCAGCCTGTCCTTCGATCCCAACCTGCGGCCCTCGCTGTGGCCCAGCGAGCGCCGCATGATCGCCGAGATCAACGCCCTCGCCGCGCATGCCCACTGGGTCCTGCCGGGCCTGGAGGAAGGCCGCCTGCTCAGCGGCTGGCAGGAACCCGCGGATATCGCCGCGTTCTACCTGGACATGGGCGTCGACGCGGTGGCGATCAAGCTCGGCCCGAGCGGCGCCTACTATCGCGATGCCCACGGCGAAGGGCTGGTCCCCGGCGTGCCGGTGGCGACCGTGGTGGACACCGTGGGCGCCGGCGACGGCTTCGCGGTCGGGGTGGTCAGCGCGCTGCTGGAAGGCCTGCCGCTGCCCGACGCGGTGGCGCGCGGCAACTGGATCGGCAGCCGCGCGGTACAGGTCCGCGGCGACATGGAGGGGCTGCCGAAACGCAGCCAACTGCTCGACCGCGAGCGCCGCAGGAGCGCCTGAACCCGCCGCCCACGCGGCACCTGTTGCGACAAGAACAAGACAAGCTCAGGAGATACCCGACCATGACCATGCCTCGCCTCGCCAGCAGCCGCTGGTGGTACATCATGCCGATCGTTTTCGTCACCTACAGCCTGGCCTACCTGGACCGCGCCAACTACGGCTTCGCCGCCGCCTCCGGGATGGCCGACGACCTGCGGATCACTCCCGGGCTGTCCTCGCTGCTGGGCGCGCTGTTCTTCCTCGGTTACTTCTTCTTCCAGGTGCCGGGGGCGATCTACGCGGAAAAGCGCAGCGTCAAGAAGCTGATCTTCGTCAGCCTGATCCTCTGGGGCGGACTGGCCACCCTGACCGGGATGGTCGCCAACGTCTATCTGCTGATCGGCATCCGCTTCCTCCTCGGCGTGGTCGAGGCGGCGGTGATGCCAGCGATGCTGGTCTACCTCTGCCACTGGTTCACCCGCGCCGAGCGCTCGCGGGCGAACACCTTCCTGATCCTCGGCAACCCGGTGACCATCCTCTGGATGTCGGTGGTCTCCGGCTACCTGGTGGAGCATTTCAGCTGGCGCTGGATGTTCATCATCGAAGGCCTGCCGGCGGTGATCTGGGCCTTCATCTGGTGGCGCCTGGTGGATGACCGCCCGCGCCAGGCCGCCTGGCTGAGCGGCTCGGAAAAACGCGACCTGGAAGACGCCCTGGCCGCCGAGCAGCAGGGCATCAAGCCAGTGAAGAACTACCGCGAGGCGTTCCGTTCGCCAAAGGTCATCGTCCTCTCGCTGCAGTACTTCTGTTGGAGCATCGGCGTCTATGGCTTCGTCCTCTGGCTGCCGTCGATCCTCAAGCACGGCGCCAACATCGACATCATAGAAGCCGGCTGGCTGTCGGCGCTGCCCTACCTGGCGGCGGTGATCGCCATGCTCGGGGTGTCCTGGGCCTCGGACCGGTTGCAGAAACGCAAGCGTTTCGTCTGGCCGCCGCTGCTCATCGCGTCCATCGCCTTCTACGGTTCCTACGCCCTCGGCAGCGAGCACTTCTGGCTGTCCTACGCCCTGCTGGTGCTGGCCGGGGCCTGCATGTACGCGCCCTACGGACCGTTCTTCGCCATCGTCCCGGAAGTCCTCCCGGCCAACGTCGCCGGCGGCGCCATGGCGCTGATCAACAGCATGGGCGCGCTGGGCTCGTTCTCCGGCTCCTGGCTGGTCGGCTACCTGAACGGCATCACCGGCGGGCCCGGGGCTTCCTATCTGTTCATGAGCGGAGCGCTGCTGCTGTCGGTGCTGCTCACCGTGTTCCTCAACCCGCACGCCGACAAGCGCGAGCCCGATGCCGCTCGCGCGCACGCCTCGCGGCGGGCGGCGCCGGCCCACCCCTGACCGACTCCGGAGCATCCGATGAAGAAAGTGGTTCTCTACAAACGTCTCTCCGCGCCCCTGATGGAACGCCTGCGCGAACGGGTCGAGGTGCTCCTGGTCGAGGAGCCCGGCCGCGACGGCCTGGCCCGCCTGCGCGACGCCCTGCCCGAGGCCCACGGCCTGCTCGGCGCCAGCCTGCGCCTGGACGCCGGACTGCTCGACCTGGCACCGCGACTGGAAGCCATCGCCAGCGTCTCGGTGGGCGTCGACAACTATGACATCGACTACCTCGACCGCCGCGGCATCCTCCTCAGCAATACCCCCGACGTGCTCACCGAGACCACCGCCGACACCGGCTTCGCGCTGATCCTGGCGACAGCCCGGCGGGTAGTGGAACTGGCCGGCTGGGTGCGCGCCGGGGAATGGAAGAAGAGCGTCGGCGCCGCCCAGTTCGGTACCGACGTGCATGGCAAGACCCTCGGTATCGT
Organism: Pseudomonas sp. RC10-4-2; assembly: GCF_050433085.1. Taxonomy (NCBI): domain Bacteria; kingdom Pseudomonadati; phylum Pseudomonadota; class Gammaproteobacteria; order Pseudomonadales; family Pseudomonadaceae; genus Pseudomonas; species Pseudomonas sp. RC10-4-2. The sequence continues at coordinate 287,635 of NZ_JBNPXX010000003.1, read as the reverse complement.
CGGCATGGGCCGCATCGGCGAGGCCCTGGCCCGGCGCGGGCACCACGGCTTCGGCATGCGCGTGCTGTACCACAGCCATAGCCCGAAGCCCCACGTCGAAGAACGCTACGCAGCGAGCTACCGCCCCCTCGACGCGCTGCTCGAGGAATCCGACTTCGTCTGCCTGACCCTGCCGCTGACCGCCGCCACCGAAGGCCTGATCGGTGCCGAGCAGTTCGCCCGGATGCGCCCGCAGGCGATCTTCATCAACATCTCCCGTGGCCGGGTGGTCGACGAGGCGGCCCTGATCGAGGCCCTGGCCCAGCGGCGGATCCGCGCCGCCGGCCTCGACGTGTTCGAGCGCGAGCCGCTGTCTCCCGACTCGCCGCTGCTGCGCCTGCCGAACGTGGTGGCCACTCCGCACATCGGCTCGGCCACCGAGGAAACCCGCGAAGCCATGGCCCGCTGCGCGGTAGACAACCTGCTGGCCGCCCTCGCCGGCGAGCGGCCGCTGAACCTGGTCAATCCTTCGGCCTGGGCGCGACGGCGAGGCGCCTGAAGGCCGCGCCGGGCCGACGCCCGGCGCGCCGTTCTGCTTCACTTGCCGGTATTGGCCTGCCTGAATCCTTGCTGAAACGTTTTTTCAACGTGACACATGAACTTATAATTAGCCTGCTAATCATTATCAGAAAGACGAAACCGTGATGATCCAGAGAGGACCCCACCATGCCCGATGACAAGGCCGTCAACGGCCGCCGCGACTTCCTGCGCAAGACCCTGACCGTGATCCCGGCGGTGACCCTGGCCGGCTATGGCGTCGGCCATGCCATGCAGACGCCCGCCGCCGAGCAGGACAAACCCCGCGAACGCTACCAGCCTCGCTTCTTCACCAACACCGAATGGGCTTTCGTCAACGCCGCGGTGGCGCGACTGATCCCCAGCGACGACAACGGCCCCGGCGCCATCGAGGCCGGGGTGCCGGAGTTCATCGACCGACAGATGGAAACCCCCTACGGGCACGGCGCACTCTGGTACATGCAGGGGCCGTTCGTCACCGACGCCGCGCCGGAGTTCGGCCATCAGTTGAAGCTGGTGCCACGCGACATCTACCGGGTCGGCATCGCCGCCCTGGAACGCTGGAGCAAGGCCAACCAGGGCAAGCCGTTCGCCGAGCTGGAGCCGTCGGCGCAGGACGACATCCTGCAACGCCTGGAAGCCGGCCAGATCGACCTGCAGGACCTGCCGGCCAAGCTGCTCTTCGGCCAGTTGCTGCAAAACACCCACGAAGGCTTCTTCTCCGATCCGCAGCACGGCGGCAATCGCGGCCTGGTGGGCTGGAAGCTGGTCGGTTTCCCCGGCGCCCGCGCCGACTTCATGGACTGGGCCGACCGCGGCGAGAAGTATCCCTTCCCGCCGGTGGCGATTTCCGGCGAGAGGGGTTGAACATGGCGACGACACTCAAACCGGTGGACGCGGTGGTGGTCGGCTTCGGCTGGACCGGAGCGATCCTGGCCAAGGAGCTGACCGAGGCCGGGCTCAACGTGGTGGCGCTGGAGCGCGGCGAGAACCGCGATACCTATCCCGACGGCGCCTACCCGAACACCCTCGACGAGCTGACCTACAACACACGCGGCAAGCTGTTCCAGAATCTCTCCAAGAGCACCGTGAGCATCCGCCACGGGATCAACGACACCGCGCTGCCCTACCGTCAGCTCTCCGCCTTCCTTCCCGGCGACGGCGTCGGTGGCGCCGGCCTGCACTGGTCCGGCGTGCATTTCCGGATCATGCCCGAGGAACTGCGCCTGCGCAGCCATTACGAGGAACGCTACGGCAAGAAATTCATCCCCGAAGGCATGACCATCCAGGACTACGGGGTCAGCTACGAAGAGCTGGAGCCGCACTTCGATTTCGCCGAGAAGGTCTTCGGCACCTCCGGCACCGCGCATACGGTCAAGGGCCAGGTGGTCGGCAAGGGCAATCCGTTCGCCGCCGACCGCTCGGACGACTTCCCGCTGCCGGCGCTGCGCCAGGTGTACTCCGCGCAACTATTCCGCAAGGCCGCCGAGGAACTCGGCCTGCACCCCTACGACCTGCCGGCGGCCAACGCTTCGGGGCCCTGGACCAACCCCTACGGGGTGCAGATGGGGCCGTGCAACTTCTGCGGCTTCTGCAGCGGCTACGCCTGCTACATGTATTCCAAGGCCTCGCCGAACCTGAACATCCTGCCGGCGCTGCGCCAGACCCCGCTGTTCGAACTGCGCGCCAACTGCAACGTGCTCAAGGTCAACCTCGACAGCGACGGCAGGCAGGCCACCGGCGTGACCTACGTCGACGCCCAGGGGCGCGAGATCGTGCAGCCGGCGAAGCTGGTGATCATCAGCGCCTTCCAGTTCCACAACGTGCGCCTGCTGCTGCTCTCCGGCATCGGCAAGCCCTACGACCCGCGCACCGGCGAGGGCGTGGTGGGAAAGAACTTCGCCTACCAGAACATGGCCACCATCAAGGCGTTCTTCGACAAGGACGTGCATACCAACCCCTTCGTCGGCACCGGCGGTGGCGGCGTGGCGGTGGACGACTTCAACGCCGACAACTTCGACCACGGACCGCTGGGCTTCGTCGGCGGCTCGCCGATGTGGGTCAACCAGGCCGGCTCCAAGCCGATCGGCGGCCTCGCCGTGCCGCCCGGCACGCCGAGCTGGGGTAGCGGCTGGAAACAGGCGGTCAAGGACGCCTACACGCACACCGTGTCGATGGACGCCCACGGCAGCAACATGACCTACCGCGACAACTACCTCGACCTCGACCCGACCTACAAGGACGCCTACGGCCAGCCACTGCTGCGCATGACCTTCGACTGGAAGGACAACGAGATCCGCATGAGCCGCTACGTCACCGAGCACATGCGCAAGATCGCCGAAGCGATGAACCCGAAGGCCATCTCGGTGAGCGTCAAGAACTTCGGCGACCACTTCAATACACGGGTCTACCAGACCACCCACCTGCTCGGCGGGGCGATCATGGGCAGCGATCCGAAGACCAGTGTGCTCAACCGCTACCTGCAGAGCTGGGACGTGCACAACGTCTTCGTCATGGGCGCCTCGGCCTTCCCCCAGGGCACCGGCTACAACCCCACTGGGCTGGTGGCGGCGCTGGCCTACTGGTCGGCCAAGGCGATCCGCGAGCAATACCTGAAGAACCCCGGTCCGCTGGTGCAGGCATGAGGAGCGCAACGATGAAACCGACAGCCTTCCTCGCCCTCTCCGCCCTCGCCTGCGGCATCGCCCAGGCCGCCGCAGCGCCGGACCCGGCCCTGGTCAGGCAGGGTGAATACCTGGCCCGCGCCGGCGATTGCGTGGCCTGCCACACCGCCAGGGACGGCAAGCCGTTCGCCGGGGGCCTGCCGATGGAAACGCCGATCGGCGCGGTGTACTCGACCAACATCACCCCGGACCGCAAGACCGGCATCGGCGACTACAGCTTCGAGGACTTCGACCGTGCCGTGCGCCACGGCGTGGCCAGGTCCGGCGACACGCTCTACCCGGCGATGCCCTACCCGTCCTACGCGCGAGTCAGCGAAGCGGACATGCGCGCCCTCTACGCCTACTTCATGCATGGCGTGGAGCCGGTGGAGCAGCCCAACAAGGCCAGCGACATCCCTTGGCCGCTGTCGATGCGCTGGCCGCTGGCATTCTGGCGCTGGACCTTCGCTCCCGAGGTGAAGGACTTCCAGGCCGCCGCCGGGCAGGACCCGGTGCTGGCGCGCGGCTCCTACCTGGTCGAAGGCCTTGGCCACTGTGGCGCCTGCCATACCCCGCGTGGGCTGGGCATGCAGGAGAAGGCCCTGGCGGCGAGCGATGGCGCGGCCTACCTGTCCGGCAGCGCGCCGCTGGAGAACTGGATCGCCAAGAGCCTGCGCGGCGACCACCGGACCGGACTGGGCAGCTGGAGCGAAGCCGACCTGGTCAGCTTCCTGCGTACCGGCCGCAGCGAGCGCAGCGCGGTGTTCGGCGGCATGTCCGACGTGGTGGTGCACAGCATGCAGTACATGACCGACGCCGACCTCACCGCCATCGCCCGCTACCTCAAGTCGCTGCCGCCGGCGGACCCCGCCGACCAGCCGCACGTCTACGACGAGAGCGTGGCCCAGGCACTGTTCCACGGCGATGACAGCAAGACCGGCGCGGCGCTCTACGTCGACAACTGCGGGGCCTGCCACCGCACCGACGGCAAGGGCTATGCGCGGGTCTTCCCGGCCCTGGCCGGCAACCCGGTAGTGACCGGCAGCGACCCGACCTCCCTGGTGCACATCGTGCTCAAGGGCGGCACCCTGCCGGCCACCCACCAGGCACCGTCGAGCTTCACCATGCCGCCGTTCGGCTGGCGGATGAACGACCAGGAGATCGCCGACGTGGTCAACTTCATCCGCACCAGCTGGGGCAACCAGGCGCCAAGCGTCAGCGTCGACGAGGTCAGGCGCCTGCGCAAGGACACCGGCGCGGCGGCGGTGGGCGACATTCCGCCGCCGGGATCGGCCGCGGCGGATCGCGGCTGAGCGCCAGGCCTGCCATTCCAGCCCCTCTCCCGCTCGCGGGAGAGGGTTGCCATACCAGGCACGGCCACCCCTTCACTCATCTCCCAATCGCACATGCCGCCCCAGCTCGTCGAACAACGCGACCACCGAGCGCAACGCCCGGCAGTCCGGACGGGTCAGCAGCCACAGGGCGCTGGCGCAGCCCTCGAGGTCGGCGTCCAGTACCCGCAGGCCGTCGCCGTCGCGTAGCAGGTAGGCAGGGATCGCCGCCAGGCCGAGGCCGGCGCGGGCCATCTCGGCGACCGCCAGCACGCCGTTGCAGCGGTAGGCCGGCAGCACCCCGGGATAGTGTCGACGACGCCAGACCACGCTCGGGTGGTCGGGAAGGAAATCGTCCGGGGCGATCCAGTGCAGCATGGCGGGCTCCGTCGCGTCGCGGCCCTCCAGGTAGCGTTCGCTGGCGCAGAGCACGTAGCGCACCTCGCCGAGGTTGCGCCCGACCAGGTGTTCCGGCGGCGTGCGGGTCATGCGCAGGGCGATGTCGGCGTCGCGCCGGCTGAGGTTGGCAAAGTCGTTGGAGGTCGCCAGCTCCAGTTGCAGGGCCGGATAGCCAGGCATGAAGCGCGCCAGCGCCGGCAGCAGCAGGCCATGCAGGACGGCGTCGGAGCAGGTCATGCGCACGGTACCGCTGAGCACCTCGCGCTCCAGTTCGAGGCCGATGCGCGCCGCCTCCAGCGCCTGCTCCGCCAGTTCCGCCTGCTGCGCCAGACGGCGGGCGGTCTGGTTCGCCAGGTAGCCGCTGCGGCTTTTGTCGAACAATGCCTTGCCGAGGTTCTTCTCCAGCCGGCGGATGGCCCGGAAGACCGTCGACACATCGACCCTGAGCAACTCTGCGGCCCGCGCCAGGCTGCCGCCGCGAACCAGGGCGAGGACCAGGGCAAGATCGGCATGGTCCAGGCGATATTGCAGCGGTGCATTCATCTTTTGCATTGGCGCCGATATCGAGTGCGGAAACGCAACTATAGAGTGAGCGCCAGGGCCCGCCAACCGGCGTGGCGAAACTGGAGCGAAAACGGATGTCCACCCCTCCCGCGGCGCCGCTGCGCATTGCCCTGGTCGGCGACCACGACCCGCACATCACCGCCCACCGGGCGATTCCCCTGGCCCTGCGCCTGGCCGGCGAGGCACTCGGCCTGGAGATCGCATTCGACTGGCTGGCCAGCGACCGCCTGCCCGCCGAGCCGGCGCTGGAGCGCTATGACGGGTTCTGGTGCGTGCCGGGCAGCCCCTATCGCGACGCCGACGCGGTGCTGCGCCTGATCGCCCATGCCCGGGGCCGGCGCCGGCCGTTCCTCGGTACCTGCGCCGGCTTCCAGCACACGATCCTCGAGTTCGCCCGCAACGCCCTCGGCTGGCAGGCGGCGACCCATGGTGAGGAGCATCCGCACAGCGACCAGGCGGTGATCGCCGCCCTGCCCTGCGCTCTGCTCGAAGCCCGCGAGGAAGTCCGCCTGCTGCGCGGCTCGCGCCTGGCCCTGGCGTATGCCGCCGACTGGATCGAGGCGGACTACCATTGCCGCTACGCAATCGCCCCGCGCTTCGCCGCGGAACTTACCGGCGGCGCACTGCGGGCCAGCGCCTGGAGCGCCGACGGAGCGATCCGCGCGGTGGAGCTGGAACAGCATCCGTTCTTCGTCGCCACCCTGTTCCAACCCGAGCGGGCAGCCCTGGCCGGCGTCCTGCCGCCACTGCCGAAGGCATTCGTCGAGGCGTGCCGGACGCAGCGCCGCGACCGCCCCCGGCGCGGCCCGACACCTTATTACGCAGTGATCTTCAGCTCCCATCGCAGCGCCGTCGACGACGGCTACGCCGAAGCGGCCGAGCGCATGCTGGAACTGGCCAGCCGCCAGCCGGGCTATCTCGGCGTGGAGTCGGTCCGCGGCGCCGACGGTTTCGGCATCACCGTCTCCTACTGGGACAGCGAGGCGGCGATCCGTGCCTGGAGCCGCCACGCGGAGCACCGCGACGCCCAGGCGCGCGGCCGGCGCGACTGGTACGCCGGTTTCAGCGCGCGGATCGCCCGGGTCGAACGCGAATACGCCTTCCCGGCTCAGCCGGACACCGCGCAGTCTCCGGCCTCGTCCTGAGCCAGCACCCGGAAGCAGGCCAGGGCCAGCAGCCAGGCCAGCCAGCCGGCGCCGACCGCGACGAGGAAACCGCTGGCGGCGCCGTAGCCCTCCACCACCCAACCGGCCAGCGCCGAGCCCAAGGCCATGCCGATGCCCAGCCCGGTGATGGCCCAGGTCAGGCCTTCGGTGAGGCGCGCCGGGTCCACCGCGCGCTCGACCAGGCCCATGGCCAGGATCATCGTCGGCGCCACGCTGAAGCCGGCCACCAGCACGGTCAGGGCAAGCGCAAGGATGCTCTCCACCCCTAGCAGCGGCATCAGGCTCAGGGCCATCAGCGTAACCATGCAGAGCAGTTGCCGGGAAAGCGCCAGGCGCCAGCGCAGCAGCCCGAACAGCAATCCCGCGAGACATGAGCCGACGGCATAGACCGACAACACCAGGCTTGCCGCAGCCTTGTTGCCGTGCGCCTCGGCGAAGGCCACGCTGACCACTTCCACCGCGCCGAAGATCACCCCGATGGCGGCCAGCACCAGCGCCAGCACGCGTACCGCCGGATAGGCCAGCGCGCTGCCGGCGCGGCGCCGCGGATGGGCATGCAGCGGCGGTTCGGTGCCGCGTTGCAGGCTGAACAGGCTCACCCCGGCGACCAGGAACAGCGTCGCCAGCAGCGGCCCCGCCTCGGCGAACCAGCCGACGCTGAGGCTCACCGCCAGCACCGGCCCGATGATGTAGCACACCTCGTCCATCACCGATTCGAAGGAAAACGCCGTGTGCAGCTTCGGCGAGCCCCGGTACAGCTCGGTCCAGCGCGCCCGTACCATGGCCGGCATGCTCGGCATCGCCCCGGCGAGCAAGGCGAACAGGTAGAGCCAGGCATTCGGCGCTCGATAGTGCGTACACAGCAACAGCGCGCTCATCGCCAGGGCGCTGGCCAGCGCGGCCGGGAGCAGCACCCGGCCCTGGCCGAAGCGGTCCACCAGGCGCGATACCTGCGGCGCGAGCAAGGCATTGCAGAACACGAAGGTGGCCGCCACGGTACCGGCCAGCCAGTAGTCGGCATGCACCTGGGAAAGCATGGTGACGATGCCCAGGCCGGTCATCGACAGGGGCATCCGCGCCAGCAGGCCGGCGGCTGAAAAGCCCTTGGCGCCGGGCGCGGCGAACAGTTCGAGATAGGGGTTGCTCATGGAAAGCCTCGGCTGGCCGGCTCCAGCGGAACCGGCGACGACGGGAGAAGACGAAATTAACATACGCTGCGTATGTCAAAAATCATGGAGACATACGCAGCGTATGTCAATTATCCTGAAGCCCCTTCGCCACCCGGAGACCTCGCATGGCCCGCAAGCCTCGCGCCGAGATGATCGAGGAAACCCGCGCCAAGCTGATCGACGCCGCGCGCCGAGCGTTCGCCGACAACGGCTACGCCGGCGCCTCGATGGACGAACTGACCGCCAGCGCCGGCCTCACCCGCGGCGCGCTGTATCACCACTTCGGCGACAAGAAAGGCCTGCTGGCCGCGGTGGTGCAGCAGATCGACGACGAGATGAATCTTCGCCTCGGCGCCATCCTGGCTGCCGGCGAGGACCTCTGGAGCGGCTTCCGTGCCTACAACCGGGCCTACCTGGAAATGGCCCTGGAAGCGGAAATCCAGCGCATCGTCCTGCGCGATGCCCCGGCCATCCTCGGCAGCCCCAGCAGCGAGGCCAGCCAACTGCGCTGCCTAAGCTCGATGACCGGGCAACTGCGCGAACTGATGGACAGCGGGCGCGTCCGCCGCACCGACGCCGAGGCCCTGGCCTGGCTGCTCAACGGCGCGCTGGTGGACGCCGCCCTGCGTATCGCCAACGCCGAACACCCGCCGGAGAGCCTGGCCAGGGCCTGCCAGGCCCTGGACGTGCTGCTCGACGGCCTGCTCATGGAGTGAAAAGCCAATGGACTACCGCATCAGAACCAGCCGCGACGAGGACGCCGCGCTGCTCCCGGCCATCGAGCGCTCAGCCGGGGAAAGCTTCCGCCTGCTGCCCGAGCTGGCCTGGATCGCCGACGCCGGGGTCGCCGGGGTGGACTTCCATCGCCGCCTGATCGAGCGCGGCAGCCACTGGCTGGCGGAAGACGCCGATGGCCAGCCGGTCGGTTTCCTCGCCGCCGAACGCTGCGCCGACGAGTTGCACATCGCCGAGTTGTCCATCGCCCAGGCCCACCAGCAACAGGGCCTGGGCCGCCGCCTGCTGGAGCGCGCGGTGACCTACGCCCACGCCAGCCACTGCCGGGCGCTGACCCTGACGACCTTCTGCGACGTGCCCTGGAACGCGCCATTCTACGCACGCCTGGGCTTCCAGCGGCTGACCTGGCAGGAAGCCGGCGAGCGCTTGCGCGCGATCCTCGGCCACGAGCAGGAGATCGGCTTCGCCGCCGACAGCCGCTGCGCGATGCGCCTGGTGCTCTAGACGGCGGCAAAGGGCTTGACCGGCGGGTGGCGGGTGACGGTACAGTTGCCAACTGCAACAGGATGTTTCAGCACTGCCCCGGACGGGCTTCCGCTCTCCCTCTTCCCCAGTGTGCCCTTGCATGAGCAGTCAACGCCGAAACTACCGCTTCATCCTTGTCGTCACCCTGTTCGTCCTCGCCTCCCTGGCCGTCTCCGGACGGTTGGTCTATCTCCAGGTCCATGACCACGAATTCCTCGCCGACCAGGGCGACCTTCGCTCGATCCGCGACCTGCCGATCCCGGTCACCCGCGGCATGATCACCGACCGCAACGGCGAGCCGCTGGCGGTATCCACCGAAGTCGCGTCGATCTGGTGCAACCCCAGGGAAATGGCCGCCCACCTCGACGAGGTGCCGCGCCTGGCCGGCGCCCTGCACCGCCCCGCGGCGCCGCTGCTGGCCCAGCTCCAGGCCAACCCGAACAAGCGCTTCCTCTACCTCGAGCGCGGCCTGTCGCCGATCGAGGCCAGCGAGGTGATGGCCCTGGGCATAACGGGGGTACACCAGATCAAGGAATACAAGCGTTTCTACCCCAGTTCCGAGCTGACCGCGCAGTTGATCGGCCTGGTCAACATCGACGGCCGCGGCCAGGAAGGCACCGAACTGGGCTTCAACGACTGGCTGAGCGGCAAGGACGGGGTACGCGAGGTGGCGATCAACCCGCGCGGCTCGCTGGTCAACAGCATCAAGGTGCTGAAGACGCCCAAGGCCAGCCAGGACGTGGCCCTGAGCATCGACCTGCGACTACAGTTCATCGCCTACAAGGCGCTGGAAAAGGCCGTGCTCAAGTTCGGCGCGCACTCCGGCTCGGCGGTCCTGGTGAACCCGAAGAGCGGGCAGATCCTGGCGATGGCCAACTTCCCCTCCTACAACCCGAACAACCGCGCCAGCTTCGCCCCGGCCTTCATGCGCAACCGCACCCTCACCGATACCTTCGAGCCGGGCTCGGTGATCAAGCCGTTCAGCATGTCGGCGGCGCTGGCCTCCGGCAAGTTCGACGAGAACAGTCAAGTCAGCGTGGCACCGGGCTGGATGACCATCGACGGGCACACCATCCACGACGTCGCCCGGCGCGACGTACTGACCATGACCGGAGTGCTGATCAACTCCTCGAACATCGGCATGAGCAAGGTCGCCCTGCAGATCGGACCCAAGCCGATCCTCGAACAGCTCGGCCGGGTCGGTTTCGGCGCGCCGCTGTCGCTGGGCTTCCCCGGCGAGAACCCGGGCTACCTGCCGTTCCACGAGAAATGGTCGAACATCGCCACCGCCAGCATGTCGTTCGGCTACAGCCTGGCGGTGAACACCGCCGAGCTGGCCCAGGCCTACTCGGTGTTCGCCAACGACGGCAAGCTGGTGCCGCTCAGCCTGCTCCGCGACAACCCGCAGAACCAGGTGCGCCAGGCGATGGACCCGCAGATCGCACGGCGCATCCGGGCGATGCTGCAAACCGTGGTGGAAGACCCGAAGGGCGTGGTCCGCGCCCGCGTGCCGGGCTACCACGTGGCGGGCAAGAGCGGCACCGCGCGCAAGGCCTCGGGCCGGGGCTACGCGGACAAGTCCTACCGTTCGCTGTTCGTCGGCATGGCGCCGGCGTCCGACCCGCAACTGGTGCTGGCGGTGATGATCGATTCGCCGACCAGGATCGGCTACTTCGGCGGCCTGGTCTCGGCGCCCACCTTCAGCGACATCATGGCCGGATCGCTACGCGCCCTGGCGATCCCGCCGGACAACCTGCAGGACAGCCCGGCCGTCGCCGACCGCCAGCACCACGGCTGACCGCTGCCTAGCCGTCGTGCTCGCGGCCCTCGGCGTCCAGCCAGTGCGCTCCCGGCCCCTCGGCGGAAAGCTGGTCGCCGGGGTTGCGCAACGGGCAGGCCTGGAGCGACAGGCAGCCGCAACCGATGCAGCCGTCCAGTTGGTCGCGCAACAGCAGCAGCTTGTCGATGCGCTCGGTGAGATCCTCCTTCCACTGCGCCGACAGGCGCGCCCAGTCCGCCGCGCTAGGGCTGCGCCCCGCCGGCAGGGTCTGCAGGGCGCGAGCGATCTCCGCAAGGGGAATGCCGACCCGCTGGGCGACCTTGATCACCACCACCCGGCGTAGCGTCTCGCGACTGAAGCGCCGCTGGTTGCCGGCGTTGCGCTGGCTGCTGATCAGCCCCTTGGTTTCGTAGAAATGCAGGGCGGAGACCGCCACGCCGGCACGCCTGGCCAGTTCGCCGACGCTCAGTTCACGAGATGCGCAGGAATTCTTCATGATTGGCTTGACCTCAAGTTTGCTTGAGGTTTTACCCTGGGCCGGCCCTCGACACAAGTCACCCGGAGTAACCCGCCATGCTCATCCCCTCCTCCTACTGCTGCACCGACGATCAGTGCCCGGCCGCTAGCGAGCGGTCGCCGTGCTACGCGCAACTCATCGATATCGAGGTGGAACCCGCCAGCCAGTTGTCGCTGGCGCTGGAACAGAACGCGCACCTGCAACGCCTGGAACGCTGCTTCAGGAACTGCCCGGGCTACCTGTCCGCCAGCCTGCACCCCAGCGAGGACGGCCAGCACGTGCTGAACTACACCTGCTGGCGTTCACGCGAGGACTGCGAACGCGCCTGGCAGGCCCGGGAGGACGCGCAAGGCCCGCTGAGCGCGGGCGTCTGGCGGCTGGGGGCGAAAAGCGTGCGTTTCGAGACCTTCCTGGTCGACGCCGAGGGCTGCTGAGCCCGCCGGCGCCGACGGCCCGTCTCAGAAGGACTTCGGCAGGGAGGCCATGTCGATCACGAAGCGATACTTCACGTCGCTGGCCAGCATCCGCTCGTAGGCCTGGTTGATCTGCTGGATCTCGATCATCTCGATGTCGCAGGCGATCCCGTGGGCCGCGCAGAAATCCAACATTTCCTGGGTCTCGGCGATGCCGCCGATGGCCGAGCCGGCGATCGAGCGGCGTCCCATCACCAGTTGCGCACCGTGCACCGCCGGCTCCAGCGGCTCGAGCAGGCCGACCAGTACGAGGGTGCCGTCGCGCTTGAGGGTCGCCAGATAGGGATTGAGGTCGTGCTGGTGCGGCACGGTGTCCAGGATCAGGTCGAAGCGTCCGGCGACGGCGGCCATCCGCTGTGGGTCGGTGGAAAGGATCACCTGGTCGGCGCCGAGCCGCCGCGCTTCCTCTTCCTTGCCCGGCGAGCGGGTGAACAGGGCCACCTCGGCACCGAGCGCCCTGGCGAACTTCAGGCCCATGTGACCGAGGCCGCCCAGGCCGACCACCGCCACCCGGCTGCCGGGGCCGACCTTCCAGTGACGCAGTGGCGAGTAGGACGTGATCCCGGCGCACAGCAGCGGCGCCGCCGCCTTCGGATCGAGCCCCTGGGGAATGCGCAGGACGAACCTGGCCGAGACCACGATGCGCTCCGAGTAGCCGCCGAAGGTCGGCAGGCCGTCGTGGCGGTCGCGGCCGTTGTAGGTCAGGGTCGGGTATTCCGCGCAATACTGCTCCAGGCCCTCGGAGCAGGCCTCGCAGTGCCGGCAGGAGTCGACCATGCAGCCGACGCCGACCAGTTCGCCGACCGCGAAACCGCTCACCGCCTCGCCGACGCTGGCGACCCGGCCGATGATCTCGTGGCCCGGCACCAGCGGGTACAGGCTGTTGTGCCATTCGTTGCGCGCCTGATGGAGGTCCGAGTGGCAGACGCCGCAGTAGAGGATGTCGATCACCAGGTCGTCGGCGCGCGGCGCGCGGCGTTCGAAGCGATGGGCGGTCAGCGGGGTGCTGGCGGACTGGGCGGCGTAGCCGCGGATCTGTAGGGTCATCGGTGTGTCCTCTTCGCAGGATGGCGGGCCGCGACGGCTTGCTGGCGGCGGTCCGTTCGGGGGGCAATTGTTCGCCGGATGGGCGCCGCCGCAGAATGTCCATTCCTGTCGAAGCCTTGCCCATTCGTGCCGATGTTGCGTGCCGCCACTGCCCAGGCGCGCACGGGGTTGCTACGTTTGCCTCCCCTCCTGGAGAAACAGCCAAGGCATGAGCACTACTTCCACCGACATGGCGTCGCTGATCGCCACCCTGCAAGACGAACCGGGTTTCGACGCCACCCGCATCCCCGGGGTTCGCCTGATGCGCGCCGAACAGGCCTATCCGCGCAGCCCGGTGTTCTATGAGCCGCGCATCTGCATCCTCGCCCAGGGCCAGAAGATCGGTTTCCTCGGCGGCGAAACCTACCGCTACGACGCCGAACGCTACCTGGTGATGTCGGTGCCCCTGCCGTTCGAATGCGAAACCCACGCCTCCGCCGCCGAACCCTTGCTGGGAGTGAGCGTCGACGTGGATATCGGCACCTTGAAGGAACTGCTGCTACAGATGGAAGAGGCTCCCGGCAGCGACGACGACAATGAGCTGGCACCCAGCGCGCCGATGGCTTCGGTACCGCTGGACGCGGGGATGGCCGATGCGGTGATGCGCCTGCTGGGCTGCCTGCCGAGCCCGCTGGACAGCCATATCCTCGGCCCGCAACTGGTCCGCGAGATCATCTTCCGCGCCCTGCGCAGCGAGCAGGGCAACGCCCTGCGTGCGGTGGCCGGCCGGCACAGCGGCTACGGGCGCATGGCCAGGGCCCTGCGGCGCATCCACACCGACTACGCCAGTGCGCTGGACATCGACACCCTGGCTCGCGAAGCGAACATGAGCGTGTCGACCTTCCACCACAACTTCAAGGCGATGACCTTCACCTCGCCCCTCCAGTACCTGAAGAGCGTGCGCCTGTACAAGGCCTGGAGCCTGATGGTGCAGGACGGGCTGAACGCCAGTACCGCCGCCAACCAGGTCGGCTACGAGAGTCCCTCGCAGTTCAGCCGCGAGTTCAAGCGCTACTTCGGGCGCACGCCGAGCGAGGAAGTCCAGGCCGCTCGCCGCTAGCCGGCGGGAGCGGGGGCGCTTGCAATACATACGGATATCCGTATATTCAGCTTTCCATATATCCAGGAAGGCCCAGCGATGCCCAGCCCCGCCGAAGTGTTCAAGTGCCTGGCCGACGAGACGCGCGTTCGCGCCACCCTGCTGATCGTCGACCAGGGCGAACTGTGCGTCTGCGAACTGATGTGCGCCCTCGCCGACAGCCAGCCGAAGATCAGCCGCCACCTGGCCCAGTTGCGCAGTGCCGGGCTGCTCCTCGACCGTCGCCAGGGCCAGTGGGTGTATTACCGCCTGAACCCTGCGCTGCCGGCCTGGATCCACGAAGTCCTGCAAGTGACCCTGCGGGCCAACGGCGACTGGCTGCAAGCCGACGCAGCGCGCCTGCGCGACATGGACGGCCGCCCGCAGCGCGCCTCCGCCTGCTGCCAATAGCGCGAGCCGCCCCATGCTGATCGCCTTCGCCATCTTCCTGTTCACCCTGGTCCTGGTCATCTGGCAGCCCAGGGCCCTCGGCATCGGCTGGAGCGCCAGCATCGGTGCCCTGCTCGCCCTGGCGCTGGGCAGCGTCGCGCCGGGCGACATCCCGACCGTCTGGAACATCGTCTGGAATGCCACCGCCACCTTCATCGCGGTGATCGTCATCAGCCTGCTGCTGGACGAGGCCGGCTTCTTCGAATGGGCCGCGCTGCACGTCGCGCGCTGGGCTGGCGGCGACGGCCGGCGCCTGTTCGCCTTCTGCGTGCTGCTCGGCGCGGCGGTCTCGGCGCTGTTCGCCAACGACGGCGCGGCGCTGATCCTCACGCCCATCGTGATGTCGATGCTGCTGGCCCTGCGCTTCAGCCCGGCGGCGACCCTGGCCTTCGTCATGGCGGCGGGCTTCATCGCCGACAGCGCCAGCCTGCCGCTGGTGGTCTCGAACCTGGTGAACATCGTCTCGGCCGACTACTTCGGGCTCGGCTTCGGCGAGTACGCCGCGGTCATGCTGCCGGTAAACCTGGTGAGCGTCGCGTCCTCCCTGCTGGTGCTGTTCCTCTATTTCCGCCGCGACCTGCCGCCGGTCTATGCGCTGGAGCAATTGAAGCCGCCGCGGGCGGCGATCCGCGACCGCGCGACCTTCGTCGTCGGTGGCTGGATGCTGCTGGTCCTGCTCGCCGGGCTGTTCGCCCTGGAGCCGCTGGGCGTCCCCGTCAGCGCGGTGGCCGCGGCCTGTGCGGCACTGCTGCTGGCGGTGGCCGGGCGCGGGCGGGTGATCTCGACCCGGCGGGTGCTGCGCGAAGCGCCCTGGCAGATCGTGGTCTTCTCGCTGGGCATGTACCTGGTGGTCTACGGCCTGAAGAACGCCGGTCTCACCGACCTCCTGGCGCAGCTCCTGAACCGCCTGGCCGAGCACGGCGTATGGGCGGCCGCGCTGGGTACCGGACTGCTTTCCGCCGCCCTCTCGTCGGTAATGAACAACATGCCCAGCGTGCTGCTCGGCGCCCTGTCGATCCAGGCCAGCGACACCGCCGGCGCGGTGCGCGAAGCGATGATCTACGCCAACGTCATCGGCTGCGACCTGGGTCCGAAGATCACCCCTATCGGCAGCCTGGCGACGCTGCTCTGGCTGCACGTGCTGGCGCGCAAAGGCATGCGCATCACCTGGGGCTACTACTTCAGGGTCGGCGCCCTGCTGACCCTGCCGGTCCTGCTGGCGACCCTTTCGGCCCTGGCCCTGCGCCTGGCCATCTGACGGCCGCCGGCGACGGCGGCAGGAGCATCCCATGCGAGTCCTGTTCATGTGCACGGCCAACAGTTGCCGCAGCATTCTTTCCGAAGCCATGTTCAACCACCTGGCCCCGCCGGGTTTCGAGGCATGCAGCGCCGGCAGCCAGCCCAGCGGGCGGGTGCATCCGCGCAGCCTGGCGACCCTCGAACAGGCCGGCATCGCCACCCACGGCCTGTACAGCAAGGGCAGCGAAGCCTTCGAAGGCGCACCGCCGGACATCGTCATCACCGTTTGCGACGCCGCCGCGGGGGAAGCCTGCCCGCTGTATCTCGGCGCAGCGCTGAAGGCCCATTGGGGCCTGGCCGATCCCTCCGCCCTGGATGGCGACGAAGCCCTGCGGGATGCGGCGTTCCACGCCACCCTGGCACGCATCGAACAGCGTTGCCGAGCCTTCCTCGGCCTGCCCTTCGCTACCCTGGATCGCGACCAGCTCAAGCGTGAGCTGGAGCGCATCGGCTCGCTCTGACCGGAGGAAGCATGTCCGAACAACTACCCAACCTCGATCCCGCGCTGCTCGGCGACCCGCCCCCCGTCTCCGGGCACAGGCCGCGCATCCTCCTGCTCTACGGCTCGACCCGCGAGCGCTCCTTCAGCCGCCTGCTGGTGCTGGAGGCCGCACGCCTGCTCGAACGCTTCGGTGCCGAAACGCGGATTTTCGACCCTTCCGGGCTGCCATTGCCCGATGATGCACCGGTGGAGCATCCCAAGGTCCGCGAGTTGCGCGACCTGGTGCAGTGGTCGGAAGGCCAGGTCTGGTGCTCGCCCGAGCGCCACGGTGCGCTGTCCGCGGTATTCAAGGCGCAGATCGACTGGATTCCCCTGGCACTCGGGGCGGTGCGCCCGACCCAGGGCAAGACCCTGGCGGTGATGCAGGTCTGCGGCGGCTCGCAGTCGTTCAACGTGGTCAACCAGTTGCGCGTGCTGGGTCGCTGGATGCGCATGTTCACCATCCCCAACCAGTCCTCGGTTCCCAAGGCCTACCTGGAGTTCGACGAAGCGGGCCGGATGAAGCCATCGCCCTACTACGACCGGGTGGTCGACGTGATGGAGGAGTTGTTCAAGTTCACCCTGCTCCTGCGCGAGCGCACGGACTTCCTGGTGGACCGCTATTCGGAGCGCAAGGAAAGCGCCGAGCAGCTTTCCGCGCGGGTCGACCAGCGTTCGCTCTGAACCGCGTCCGCCTCACTCGCGCCCCGGCGGATGGCCGAAGCGCGCGCGGTAGGCATGGGTGAAGTTTTCCGGACTGGAGTAACCCAGGCGATAGGCTATCTGCGCGATCTGCCAGCGACCCTCGCGGACCATCTGCCGGCCGATCTCGAGACGCCGGTCGCGGACGTACTGCAACATCGAGCGACCGAACTCGTTCTTGAAAATCCGCCGCAGGGTGGTTTCGCCGACCCCCAGTTGGCGCGCCAGTTCGAGGCTGGCCGGCGGCTCACCGAGGTTCGCCTCCAGCAGGCGGCGCGCTTCATGGGCCAGGTCGCGCTGGGCGCGTGGGGTGCGCGCGCGACGAAGGTCCGCGCCGCCCAGGTAGGCGGCCAGCTCCACCAGCAGGCCCAGGGTCAGGCTCTCTTCGTGCAGGCGTCCGAGGGCGCCGCGGTATGGATTCTGGTAGAGGCGCTCGAACAGGGCGGTGATGGCGCCGCAACGAGACAACTGGGTAAAGCTCGCGCCGTCGCCCTTCAGCCGCGCCAGCGGCCGCAAGGCGCCATCGCCGGTTTCCAGTTCCTCTTCCAGATAGCTGGCGGCGATCCGCAGCCCGCCCAGGCGCACGCGGCTGCCCGCCGGCAGGATATCGAAGGCCTCCATCGGCTCGCCGGTGCCGAGCACCGAAGGACCGCCCAGGTTGTAGAGATAAGGCTCGCCGCCGTCGACGCTGTGCCGCCACTGGCCGTCGAACATCTGCACGATGCACAGGCCTTCCGGCAGCACCTTGTGGGTTCGCAGCGGCTCGGTGAAGCTCAGGTCGCAATCGAAATACTGCATCGACGGGCGCACCGTCCGCGCCTGGTAGTGACCGGTGGCGCTGCCGAGCATTTCGCGCGCGTCGAGGATCTGCGACTGGCTCAGGGGTGAAGGAGCGTCGAAATAGAGCTCCGTGTCGTGGTAGGGATTCCAGCTTTCCATGGCGTAGGTATCGGTGGGACGCAACCATCTGAACCGGTTCAGGCAGCGGCTTTCCAGGATGGTTCCGTGCGCTGATCGAACCGAACCTGTGGGCGACGACGCTTTTCCTGTGAGCGGCGGCCGCCTCGGTTGTTCGTGGCTCGCGCCTGTATTAATAGATGCGCCCCTTTTACATCGCGTTGCCAAAGGGGGCGAGAATGATAGCAAAGTGGACTGCGGCACTGCTGATGGGCGCACTGGCGTGGGGATCCTGCACGGCGCAGGCCGAAGAGGCGCGGCCGCCAGTCGCCGACAAGGTGGTGGCCTACCAGGGCCAGCAGGGGCTCAAGGTCTGGACCCTGCGTATCGGCGAAGCGGCGGCCGGCGAAGCGCTGTTGCAGGTCGAAGGTCTGGACCACGACTGGGACCGCCTGATCCACAAGGTAAAGGTGGAAAAGAGCGCCAGGGACAGTCGCTACTCCACCGAACTGAACGGCAGCAAGTATGTGATCCTGATCGTGCGCGACGGCTGGGGCGAGCTCTACCTGCCCGGCGAACAGCAGACGCGGCAGGTCGCCTATAGCGAGTCGCTGTCGTCCGCAGGCGAGCCCCAGGCATTCCTGACCGACTACCTCGAGCAGAAATAAACGCGGATGAGCCACGATACGCTGCGGGTAAGGCTGCTCGCATTCCTCTTCCTGATTCCCCTGGCGCTCTACGCCTGGTCCGCCGTGCAGGCCTTCCGGGTCGACTCGACCCTGCGCGACGAACAGTTCATGCGCGACTGGAGCGCCTCGGTGCGCAACGACCCGGACGCCGCCGGCGCCATTCCCCGTCACCTGTTCCGTCCGGCCTATGGCGTCGAAGGTCATCTTCACCAGTTCGCCGAAGACGCCGAGGCCATCCGCCGCGACCATCCTTGGCTGGCTCTGCGCGGCTGGCTGGCCGCTATCGGCAAGCTCTGCGCGCTGGCGTCGGCGCTGGTCGCGGCCGCCTTGCTGGCGAGACTGGAATACGACGGGCGCCGCTCGATGCGCTCGCAAGCCTACCTGCTCGGCCACCTCGCGCCGGCCTGGCGGCGCCTCGGTCGACTGGTCCCGCTGCACGCTGGCCTGCTGGTCGCCGCCCTGGCCAGCCAGTTGCTCTACGAAGCGCTGTGGAGCTACAGCCACTGGCACAGCCACGGCTTCGTCGCCCTGCTCTTCTCGCTGCCGCTGTGGCTGCTGTTCCTCGGCGCCCTGCTCATGCTGCGGCGCCTGCGCGGCGAACTGCTGCCGCTGGAGGAACCGGTGCTCCACCTGCTCGGCCGCGAACTCGACCGGGTCGCCGCGCCCGGCCTCTGGCAATGGCTGGGACAGATCGCCGACCGCGCCGGAGCGCCGCTACCGGACCATGTCGTCACCGGCATCGAGCACTGCTACTTCGTCACCCAGGCCAAGGTCCTGCTGGCGCCCCGCGGCATTCCGCTGGAGGGGCGTACCCTGTACATCCCGCTGACCTATGCCTCGGTCATGAGCGAGGCCGAAAGCGCCGCGATCATCGGCCACGAACTGGGCCACTTCGCCGCCGGCGACACCGCCCACGGTGCATCCCTGTCGCTCCTGCAGCGGCAGGTGCGCCTGCGCATCGAACGCATCGCCGCCCCCGAGGATGGGCATGTCGGCCTGCTCGGCAAGCCGGGCCTGTGGGCCGCGCTGTACTTCCTCGATCGCTTCGAGCGCGCCTACCTGCACTGGAATCGCCGCCAGGAACTGGCCGCCGACAAGGTCGGGGCGCGGGTAGCCGGCGCGCGGGTCTTCGCCATCGCGCTGCTACGCACCTGCGCCCTTGCAGGACTGATCGAACGCCTGCTGGCCAGCCCGCAGACGCGCAACCTGGTGCATGCGCTGACCGACCATCTGCGCGGGAACTCCCTGGAACTGGACGAACACGACAGCGCTCGCCGCCTGGAACACCCCTTCGACAGTCACCCGCCGACCTTCCAGCGGATCGCGGACCTTTCCCTGGCGCTCGACGACGATCTGCTGCGACAGGCAAGGCGCATCGTCAGCGCCGACGACACGCAGTGGCTCAACCGCCTGCTCGATGCAGGCCACGGGGAAAGCCGGTGATCCCGCCGGGCGCGCAAACGCCCTGCCCCGCCGGGACAAGGGGCGACGAAGCCACGCAGTTGCGGCGCTTCGTCGCCAGCGTCCCCAACCGGATAAGCATCGGCGCCGCCCGTGGCGCGGCGCCGCTGTCCGCCCTGCTCGGCCTGCTGCTGCTCGGCGGCGCCTGGACCTTGCGCGACCACCCCGGTCCCGGCCATGAGGCGGCGGCGCTGTGCCTGCTGGCGGCGGCCGCCCTCCTCATGTGCCTGGCCTGCCTGCAGCGCAACGCCAGGAGCGCGCCGTTCCTCGTCCTCGGCCAGGGGCGCCTGCGCGCCCGCAGCCTGTCGGCGCCGCTGGACCTGCTGGAGGTCGCCGACCTGCGCCTGGAGGACGGGGTCTGGTTCTCCGCGATAGTCCTCGAACTGCACGGCAAGGCGCTACCGGCACCATCCACGCGCCCGCTCGATCCGTTCGCCGCGCGTGCCGTCAGCGAATGCCGGGACGGCCCACGGGTTCGCCTGCTGTCCCCCGGCTGGCGCCTCAACGGTCGCAACCTGTCGCTACTGGAAGCCGCGGAGGTCATCGACCTCTACCTGGACATCGCCCGCGCCCAGGCCCGGCTCCGCCAACTGGGCGAGATCCCGCCCAGTGCTTCCTCTTCACTCCCAACTCCAAGGATATTTCCATGAGCAACCAGGAACCCCGGGACCTCGTCTCCAACCTCGCCGAAACCCTCGGTGCCGAACACGAAGAGCTGAACCAGGCGAAGACCGCCGAGGTCATCGCCCACCTGGAGCGGGTGATCGCCAACGTACCGCCGGCCACCGAGTTCACCAATACCCGCAAGTACGTGGTGCTGGGTCCGCTGCTGAGCATCGTGCCCTTCATCATGACCGGCATGTGGTTCTCCCAGGGCAAGCCGGGGGTCGGCGTCGTCGGCTTGCTGCTCGGCCTGTTCGGGCTGTTCCTCGGCTACCAGCATCGCAACTCCGGCAAGACCCCCTTCATGCGCCTGACCCGTACCCAGCTCTGGGCCGACAGCCTGTCGGCTCCGGTCGAGCTGGCCGACGTCATCGATTTCAGCGTCAAGGCCGACATGCTGCAAACCACCCAGACCCTCCACCTGCGGCCCGAAACGCCGCTGCCGACCCATCGCGCCGTACGCCAGGTGTTCGCCTCCCAGGCCATGGCCTTCAAAGGCAAGGACCCGCGCATCACCATCATGTCGGCCGGCCTGCAGAGCGATGGCAAGAAGCTGGACTGCGACGACATGGCGGCGATCCTCGACGCCTACATCCAGGCCGCCCACGCCCAGCGCTACCTGCAACAACTGCGCAGCCAGGGCTGAGTGAAGGGCACGGTCCATCCGCGAAGGCTGCTGCTTTGCCTGGTGCTGGTTCCAGCGCTGCTGGCGGGGCTCGGCGCCTGGCAGTCCTGGCGCGCCGAGCAGCAGGCCGAGCGACTGGGCGCCGCGCAGCAGCGGGTCGAGCGCGCGCTCGCCGAAGCGCGGGCGCTGCCGCCGAGGGCCAGCGTCCGGGTGGACGGCCGGGCCTATGTGCGCGACCTGGCCCTGGCGCGGCTCGACGAGCAACTCGCCGACACACGAAGCGCACAGCGCCTGAATCGCTTCGCCGCCGTCCTCGCCGATAGCGGAGCCTGCCTGGCGGCGCTGGTCGCCGTATTGGGAGCCGTCTCCCTGGCCGGCATCGCCGGCGCCGCACGCAGCGCACTGCGCTCGCGTCGCTGCCTGCTCCTGTGGTTCGAGCTGGGCCGACGCCTGCTGCCCTGCCTGCTCCTCGCCCAGATCGGCCTGCTCGCCCTGGCCCTGGCCTGTGCCGGAACGTTCGAGATCCTCGGGCTGTGGCGGGTCGGCCAGGTTCCGGTCAGCGAAGGACGCACCCAACTGAGCGTGGCGCTGATCCTTCTCGGCCTGCTGGCGTCGGCGTGGCAAATGCTGGCGAAGATCAGCCGCTTGCGCCTGCGCCCGGCGCCGGCCCTGGATGTCATCGGCCGCCGGCTGGGCGAAGAGGATGCACCGGAACTCTGGACGCTACTGCGCGAGCTGGCGGCGCGCCTCGACACGCCAGCCCCGCAGCACCTGTTGGTAGGTCTCTGCGACGGCTTCTACGTGACCGCCAACCGCGTCTGCCTGCAACCTTCCGGCGAGCATCTGGAAGGACGCAGCCTATACCTCTCGCTACCGTTGCTGGGCCTGCTGGACCGCGCCGAACTGAGTGCAGTGATCGCTCACGAACTGGCCCACTTCGCCGGCCGCGACGCCCATTACAGCCTGCGCTTCCTGCCGATCTACCAGGGCGCCGCGAGCCAACTGGCCGCCATCGAGGAGCAGGAAGCCAACGTCTTCGAACGTGCGGCACTGGAACCGGCGCGACTGTTGGCCGGGTACTTCCTCGAACGTTTCGGCCTCGCCGTGAACCACTGGAGCCGCCTGCGCGAATTCGCCGCCGACCGCCGCGCCGCACAACTGGCCGGTGCGCCGGCGATGGCCTCGGCCCTGCTGCGCAGCGCGGCGGCCGGCGCGCCGATACGGGCGTTCCTCGAACACTGCCTGCTCGCTCCGGCGCGCGCGCCGGACAACCTGGTGGACGCCATCCACGTCTACCTGGGCCAGTCCGGCCTGGAAGCACCGGCCCCCGGGGCGGAGGGACTCCAGGTCCATCCGCAGGATACCCACCCTCCGCTGGGCCTGCGCTGCACGGCGCTGGGAGAGAGCTTCGAACGCACCTGGGCCGGGACCGCCGGCCGGGCCGTTCCGACACGACCGCCGAGCCAGGCGCTGGGCGTCTGGTTCGGCGCCCCCCTGGCGTTGAGCCGAGCGCTCAGCGCCGACCTGCTCGGCAAGACCTGTGAGAATCCCCATGCAAGAAACTGACGAAACCCTCGACGAATTGCCGCCGCTGGAAGCCCGCTGCGAGATCCGCGAGGTCTCGCGGGGCACCGCCTGCGTTGCCCTGCTCGCTGGCCTGGTGGCTGGCGCCACCGGTCTCTGGCTCGCTTCGCTGCCCAACGCCTGGCGCCTGGCCAGTGGCCAATGGCTGTTCTGGCTGCCAGCCGCGCTGCTGCTGGGCGGCGGCCTGTACGCCTGCCTGGCGGGCGTGTTCCTCTACCGGCGCCACGGCCAGGTCGCGCTCACCCTGACGCCGGAGAGCATCGCCTTCGCCAACGCGCCGCAGGTGCCGATGTACACCTTCCAGTCGCTGGAGATCGAGCGCGGGCGCTGGCTGGAACTCACCTTCGCGACCACCTTCGACTGCACGGCGCCGAGCTTCGACAACCATGCCCGTTTCGACCCGCGGGCTTTCGCCCGCCCCGAAGCCCGCGCGGTGGCCGGCGGCAAGCGGGTCAAGCTGGCGCTGTGCGGCGCCGCGCTGAACGGCCAGAAAATGGAGCTGGAGCCGCTCGCACGACTGATCTACCGGTACATCCTCGCCGGCCATCGCCAGCGCGCCCTGCAACATCATCGCGCGCCCGGGAGCGACGGCAGCGGGGCCTGAAGCGAGCAACGCTCAGGCTGCGCGCTGGCGTTGCCAGTCCACCACGGCTTTCAGGCGCGCCACCACCTTGCGCACGAAGAGCGGGTCGTCCGCCACGCAGAGCTCCGCGCTGACCCACTCCGGCCAGCCGGCCCCCTGGCGTTCGCGGGCACCCAGCAGGCGCTCGACTTCGTCGCGCACGGCGCGCTCCAGGCGTTCGCTGGCACGATTGCGGGACAGGTGGAGGCGCAGGCAGGCCTGTTTCTCGCGCTCCAGGGCGCGGCGTCGGGACAGCGGCAGTTCGGCAAGGTTGTGGCTCATGATCGGTGCTCCTTGTCGCGCAGGCAGGCGATTTCCGATTACTGTACATCCATACAGTAATCGGAATTGACGACGCTGACAAGGGCTGGCCGGGTAGCGCGAACAAGCGCATCCGGCACTTCAGAACTGGTATTCGACCCCGGCTCCCGCGTACCAGGACAGCCCGGGGGCCGCTTCGTAGTAACGCCGGTTGCCGTCGCCGACGATGACCGAGCCGACGTACTGGCGGTCGAACAGGTTGTCCAGGCGCACCAGCTGGTGGAAGGCCCAGGCTCCCAGGCGCTGCTCGAAGCGGGTGCGCCAGTTGAATACCGCATAGCTCGGCGCGGCCTTTTCGCTGTTGCTGTCCTCGACGTAGACCTGGCTGCGGTACATGCCTTCCCAGCCCATGCTGATGCCCTCCGCGGGCTTCCACACCAGTTCGCCGAACAGGCTGCTTTCCGGCACGCCCGGCAGGTGCTTGCCCTTGCCGATGGTCTTGCCGCCGGCCTTGAAATCCGAATCGTAGGTGGCGGATAGCCGGGTATAGGCCAGGTTGGCGTTCCAGTGCTCGCTCAGTTCGCTCTCCAGGCCCAGTTCGAAGCCGCGACGCAGGGTCTTGCCGGCGTTCTGGTAGCTGGTGCGACCGCCGAGGGAGCTGGCGACGACGATCTCGTCCTCGGTGCGGATCTGGAAGATCGCCGCGTTGACCCGCGTATTGCCCCACAGGCGCGCCTTCAGCCCGGCTTCGTACTGGCTGCTGGTGGCTGGCTTGAGGCCGAAGTTGAAGACGTCCGGCGCGTTCGCCGCCACCGGCGCATAGGCCATCTCCGCCTGGGTCGGAGTCTCGAAGCCCTTGCCGGCGCTGAGGTAGCCGTGCAGGTCGGGGGTGAAGGCGTACATCACCGAGAACGACGGGGTGTTCTTCCGGTAGCGCCGCGAGCCGCTGGCATCGCCGTTGCTCAGGTAGCGGTCGTCGACCTCCATCTTCATGGTGCTGTGGCGCACCCCGGCCTGCAGGGTCCAGGCGTCGATGGCCCAGCTCGCCTGCAGGTAGGGATCGAGGCTGGTGGCGGTGTCCACCTCGTCGCGGCGCAACTTGCCCTTCACGCCGAGCTGGTCGCCGTTGAAGTTCTGGTAGCCGCGACGGTCGTCGCGGCTCTGGTCGTAGTCGAGGCCGACGGTCAGGTTCAGCTCGCCCGGCGCCTGGCGTACCGGTTGCAGCCAGCGCACGGTGCCACCGTGGAAGTCGCGGTCGAAGTCGATCACCGCGCCATTCCTCTGGCAACGCGGATTACTCTCGCATCCTATCTGCTTGGGTATCGCCTGATACTGCACGACACTGCGCTTGCCCACGTAGGCGTTGACCTGCAAGGTCGCCTCGCCGAAGTAGCGCTCGTAGTTCATCCCGGCCTGCTGGTGGTCGATGCTCTTGCGCGTGTCGTACAGCTCGGCGTTGGCGGTGACGGAGCGCGGGTCGTGCTTGTAGGCGTCCCAGGTCTGCCCCAGCGGATCTTCAGTGTCGTTCTGTTCCAGGCTGCTGTAGATCAGCGCCAGGCGGCTGTCGGCGTCGGGCCTGAAGTTGAGCTTGGCGAAGGTCTGGTCGCGGCGCGCGGCGCTGTGGTCGCGGTAGCCGTCGGTGTCCATCCGCGAAGCATCCACCAGGAAACCGACCCCGTCGCCCTCGCCTTCCGTGTACAGGTGGTTGCGGCTCAGGCCATCGCTGCCGACGGTGGTTTCCGCGCCGACCCGCGGGGCGCCCTGGCCGTCGCGGGAGAACATCTGGATCACCCCGCCGGCGTTGCTGCCGTAGATCGTCGAGGCCGGCCCGCGCAGTACCTCGATGCGCTCGGCGACGTCGAGGTTGAGGGTCGCGGCCTGGCCCTGGCCATCCGGCGTGCTGGCCGGGATGCCGTCGGCGAGCAGCTTCAGCCCGCGGATACCGAAGGCCGAGCGGGCGCCGTAGCCGCGCGAGGAGATTTGCAGGTCCTGGGCGTAGTTCTGGCGGTTCTGCACCACCAGGCCGGGTACCCGCGGCAGGACTTCGGAGAGGTTGATGCCGAGCTGGCCGTCGGCGATCTGCCGGCGCTCGATGCTATCCACCGAGAACGGCAGGTCGAAGGTGTCGCTGGGGTTGTAGCTGCCGGTCACCACCATGGGTTCGAGGCTGCGTCGCTCCTCGCCCTGGGCGGCGCAGGCGATGGCCAGGCCGCAGAGCGCGAGGGAGCCGGGCAACAGGTGGGAGACGAAGCTGGGACGGGGTCGGGACGGCATGCAGGGTTCCGCGGGTCGCAAGGTATCGAAGGGGCTTTGCCAAGGGCGGGAACGCGCCTCCCCTTGGCAAAGCCCCTTCCGGGCCGAAGCCCGGAAGGCCGGGAGCCGGCTGTGGGCTCCCGGTGGGCGGGTCATTGCCTGGGCAGGGCGTAGGCGATGATGTAGTCGCCCATGCGGGTGCCGAAGGAGCCGTGTCCGCCAGCGACGATCAGCACGTACTGGCGACCGTCCTTGCCGGTGTAGCTCATCGGCGTGGCCTGGCCGCCGGCCGGCAGGCGCGCCTGCCAGAGCTGCTTGCCGTCCTTCACGTCGTAGGCGCGCAGGTACTGGTCGAGCGTACCGCTGAGGAAGGCCACGCCGCCGGCGGTGGTGATCGAGCCGCCCATGCTCGGTACGCCGACGGTGAGGCCGATCGGCACCGGGGTGTTGTCGCGGCTGGTGCCGTTCTTGTGCTGCCAGACGACCTTGGCGGTGGTCAGGTCGATACCCGCCACGTCACCCCAGGACGGCGCCTGGCACGGCAGGCCGATGGGCGACATGAACGGATGCATGATCACCGCGTAGGGCGCGCCGGTGTTCGGCTGCACGCCGCTGGTCTCGCCCTCGCGCTTGCTTCCGCTGGGCACCTTGTCGCGCGGCACCATCTGCGAGACGAAGGCCATGTAGTTGGGGCTGGTGAAGAGGATCTGGCGCACCGGGTCGACCGACACCCCGCCCCAGTTGAACACCCCGACGTTGCCCGGATAGATCAGGCTGCCCTGCTCCGACGGCGGGGTGTACTGGCCCTCGTAGCGCAGCGAGCGGAACTGGATGCGGCAGAGCATCTGGTCGAACGGGCTGCTGCCCCACATGTCGCGCTCGGTCAGCGGCGGGCGCAGCAGGTTGAGGTCGGAACGCGCCTGGGTCGGCGCGGTATGGTCGCCCTCCACCGCGCCCTGCGGCGCCGGCACTTCGCGGATCGGCACGATCGGCGTGCCGTCGCGGCGGTCCAGCACGTACAGGCTGCCCTGCTTGGTCGGCGCGATCAGCGCCGGCTTGACGCCATCGGCGGTCTTCAGGTCGAGCAGGGTCGGCTGACTGCCGACGTCCATGTCCCACAGGTCGTGGTGGGTGAACTGGTAGTTCCAGCGCAGCTTGCCGGTGTTCAGGTCGAGGGCCACCAGGCCGGCGCTGAACTTCTCGGCACCGGGGGTGCGGTTGCCGCCCCACTGGTCGGGCATCTGGTTGCCCAGCGGCAGGTAGACCTGGCCGAGCTTCTCGTCGACGCTGGCCAGCGACCACATGTTCGGCGAGTTGCGGGTATAGAACTTGCCGGGAGCCAGGGGCTCGGTCTCGTCCGGGTTGCCGCTGTCCCAGTTCCACACCAGCTTGCCGTCGTGCACGTCGAAGGCGCGGATCACCCCGGACGGCTCGTTGGTCGACTCGTTGTCGGTGACGTGGCCGCCGATGATCACCAGATTGCGGGTGACCGCCGCCGGCGAGGTGGAGTAGTAGCCGCCCGGGGTGAACGGACCGATGCCGGCCGTCAGGTCGACCGCGCCCTTGACCCCGAAGTCCTCGCAGACCTTGCCGTTGTCGGCGTTGATCGCGATCAGGCGGGCGTCGGCGGTGGGCAGGAACAGGCGCCGCGGACAACTGGCGGCGACCGCCTTGCCGGCCTCGGAGAGCGCGGCCGGCGGCGCGCCGACGTCGCTCCTGGCGTACTGCTCTTCGTCGTAGTAGGAGACGCCACGGCAAGTCATGTGGGCGAAGCCCTTGAAGCCTACCGGGCTCTGGATCTGCGGATCGAAGCGCCAGATTTCCGCGCCGGTGTCCGGGTCGAGGGCCAGCACCTTGCTGTGCGCGGTGCAGGCGTAGAGCATGCCGTTGACCTTCAGCGGGGTGTTCTCGTTGGTCAGTTCGAGCGGATCGTCGGCGGTCGGCAGGTCGCCGGTACGGATGCGCCAGGCTTCCTCGAGCTGGCCGACGTTGGCCGGGGTGATCTGCTTCAACGGCGAGTAGCGGTCGCCGAACTCGGTGCGCCCGTAGGCCTGCCAGTCGCCGTCCGGCATCGCCGGGGCGGTGCTGGTCATGCCGCTGTCGCGGTCGATGCGACCGACGATCTGCCCCGGATTGGTGAACTGGCTGCCCACCGCGGCGGCGCCGGCCAGGACCACCGCCACGCCCAGCGCCGCGGTGCCCAGCGGCGCCGGACCGTCGGCCAGCAGCGGGCGGCGGAACCAGGGTAGCCAGAGCAGCAGGCCGAAGACGAACCACAGAGCCAGGCGCGGCACCAGTTGCCACCAGTCCAGGCCGACTTCCCACAGCGCCCAGACGGTGCTGGCGAACAGCACCAGAGCGTACAGGCCTAGCGCCGCACGCTTGCCCAGCAGCAGCAACAGTCCGCTCAGGGCCAGGCCGATGCCGGCCAGCAGGTAGTACAGCGAGCCGCCCAGGCTCGCCAGCTTGATGCCGCCGGCCAGCAGCGCCAGGCCGGACAGCAGGATCAACAGGCCGAGCAGGCTCGGCAGCAGGCGCGATCGACTGCGGTTACCTTCGCTCATCGTCCGGTACTCCCTTCGGGGTTGATGACAGGCATTGCTTACTCTCCTATTACGTTCTGCACGCCGGGCTGTTCAGCCCGCCGCGCCGCGTTGGGCGGCGCTGAAGAAATGGCCGCTGGCCATGACCGAATCGCGGTTGTCCGAAGCAACAGCCTAGAACACCGTCTGGATCTTGATCCCCGCCACCAGCGCGTTGTCGACCTCGTCGACCCCGCCCGGCTGCTTGATGTACTGCAGGTTCGGCCGCACCGTCAGCCAGTCGGTCACATGTACCCCGTAGTACAGCTCGGCGTTGTACTCGGTGTCCTGCAGCGGCTGGTACAGCGGGTTGTCGTAATCGTCGATGCCGTTCACCTGGTTCACCAGGCGCTGGCGCTTCTTCACATCGTCGTTGACATGGATGCGCGCGATGCCCAGGCCGATGTCGTCCTTCGGCCGCGCGTCGAACGGACCCTTGTAGACCATCCCGAGCTGCTGGTAGTTGTCCACCACGTTGGTCGCCTTGTCGTGGACCGTCAGGTTGGCGAACAGGCTCAACCCGCGCGAGGCATCGCCGTTGTGCGAAGTGACCTGCTGCTGCGCCACCACCCACCAGCCATGCTTGCTGCCGCGCGACTTGAAGTCGTTGCCGGTCAGCCCCTGCGGCTGGCCGTCGACGTCGTCGTAGACGTCATCGGCCTTCGCCGTGCTGTAGTAGTAGCCCAGCCGGTACTCGCCCGGCAGTTGCTCGGCGCCGACCTTCGGCTGCCAGATCAGCTCCACCGGCAGCAACGCGCCCTTGGTCCCGCTGCCGCTCATCTTGAAGCCGTTGCCGGTCTCCAGGTTCGACGGGTTCTGCTCGTAGGCGCCGACCTGCACGTACCAGTCCGGCGCGAAGTTGTACTTCACCCGCAACGCCCACTGGCTGACCGGCCAGTTGTACCAGATGCTCCCCGCCCAGTTGCCCACCTGCGAGCCGCAGAAGGCCAGGTTCTGGAAATCGCAGGGGAAGCTGTTGAAGTCCTCGCCCTCGCCGAAACGGCCGAATTTCACGTCCAGCGCGCCGTCGAAGTACTGCTGCTTGAGCCACAGCTGGGTCAGCCGCCAGGTCTGCCCGCGGCCCCAGACCTCCTGCACCGAGCTGATGTGCCCGGCACGCGGGTCGCCGATGCGGTCGTTGGAAAGGTTCTTGCCGTTGCGCTCGGTGACGGTGAACTGGAACTCGGTAGCCTTCCAGCCGAGGATCTTCTCCAGATCCATGTGCACGCCCAGGGCGAACTGGTCGGTGTAGCGTCCGGTCTTGTCGTCGTCATAGCCGCCATCGAGGTTGGCCGCCGCCTCGCCGACGTACTCCAGCTTGAAGTCGTAGCCCTTCTCCAGCAGCTCGGTGCGCTTGCCGCCCCAGTCGCCGAGCATCCATTTCGAGTTCGGCGAGAACGCCTCGGCGGCGTGCACCGCGTTGCACAGCAGGGAGGCGGACAATAGGCCGCCGGCCACGGGGCGCAGGGCCGGGCGGAGAAGATGGGATTTCACGCGAACGCTTCCTCGTTGCGAATGGTCGACTGGCCGCACGCAGCGACCGCTCTACTTCCTCGATAACCTTGCAAGGAGCAAGGGTTTATGAAGAGGACTCATGATCTGAGCCAAGCAGAACAATGGTTAATTTGCGAATGATAAGATCTTTGCAAGTAAAGCTGAAACGTTTCAGGCTGGAAAACAGTGTTACGGAAACGACAACGAAGCCAGGCGGCGGGCCTTCGAGCGGGTCACCCGGGTGGTGGCCGTGGCGGGACGGGGACAACGCAGGGATTGGCAACAATCTGAAACCCATGAACGCGCTTCACGTTGTTGCCGGGAGCGGAACAATACCCGCCTCAGAGTTCGTCGCGCAGATAGGACCAGGGGTAGATACCGCGCTCGTGGCCATCGTCGAACAGCAACTGCACGCCGTAGCCCTGCAGGCGGATATCGCGCAGGCGCACGCCCTGCTCC
The DNA here is from genome assembly GCF_050433085.1 of Pseudomonas sp. RC10-4-2. Taxonomy (NCBI): domain Bacteria; kingdom Pseudomonadati; phylum Pseudomonadota; class Gammaproteobacteria; order Pseudomonadales; family Pseudomonadaceae; genus Pseudomonas; species Pseudomonas sp. RC10-4-2. The sequence goes on along the minus strand of NZ_JBNPXX010000003.1, from coordinate 257,072 downwards.
GCCGCGACGATCCGTCCGCGCAGGCGCTGCGCCCGGCATTGCGCACAGGGACAGGCGGCGCGCAGGCGCGCATGGTCGATCCGGCTGACCGCGCCGTCCGCCCATTCGAGCATCAGCCAGCCGTCCCTGGCGGAATTGCGCAGGCGCAGCGGCGGCTGGGTCATGCCGGCACCCGCAGTTGCGCCAGGGCGATACGCACCGCCTTGCGCACCTCGGGATCGCCGTCGCCTTCGGCGACCCGCAAGGCCTGGGCCGAGGCCGGGTCCGCCAGTTCGCCGAGGGCCAGGGCGGCCTCCTTGCGCAGGTTGCCGATGGGATGGCCGAGCAATGCTTCCAGCGCCTCCCGCGCCGGCCAGTGGCGCAAGCGCCCGAGCGCCCGCGCGGCGCGCAGGCGGACCTGCCAGTAGTCGTCCGCCAGGGCCTTCAGCAGCGGCTCGCCGGCCTCCTCCCGGCCCAGCTTGCCAAGGGTCGTCGCCGCCTCTTCGCGAACCTGCCATTGAGCGTCCGCCAGCGCCGCGCAGAGCGCCGGCAGCACCGTCACCTCGCGGCTCAGGCCGAGGGCGCCGGTGGCCGCCCGGCGTACCTCCGGGTCGACATCGGCGCTGGCCAGCCTGGCCAGTTCGGCCAGGGCCGGCTGGTGGCGGAGCCAGCCGAGTACCGCCACCGCCTCGCGGCGCACCGCCGCCTGCGGATCGCCGAGGGCGGCCAAGGCCGGCACGGCGCTCTCCTCCAGGCGCAGTTCGCGCAACGCACGCAATACGCTGGCGCGGACGAAGGCATCGGCATGCCCGAGCCACGGCAGCAGGCGCCGCCCGGCGGCCGGTTCCTTGAGTTCGCCAAGGCTCTGCGCGGCGGCATCGGCCACCGCCGGCACCGGATCGGCCAGGGCCGCACAGAGCGCATCGACCACTGCGTCTTCCTCCCAGGCCTCCAGCAGGCGCGCGGCCTCGCCGCGCACGCCGGGGTCGGGATCGCCGCGCAGGGCCGCAACCAGCAACGGCAGCGCCTCCGGCAGCTCCAGGTCGGCCAGTTCGATCAGCGCCAGGCGGCGTACGCCGGGGTCGGCGTCCTCCAGGCGCGGCGACAGTTCGAGGATTTCGGGCAGGGTGGCGTTTTTACAGGTCATATGGCGATCCGCAGTCGGTCCGGGGTGATGCCCGGCGGCAAGCCGAGCGGGGTCAGGCGCGGCAACTGGCGGCCGTCGTCGTGGTCGAGCAGTTCCAGGCAGTGGCGTTTCAGGCGCACGAAGTCGGCGCTGGTCACCAGCCGGGTGTCGCGCGGGCGCGGGAAGTCCAGCGCCAGGTCGGCGATGATCCGTCCCGGACGGGGGCTCATCACCAGCACCCTGTCCGCCAGGTACAGGGCCTCGTCGATGTCGTGGGTGACGAACAGCACCGTGGTGCGGACCCGCGCCCATACGTCCAGCAGCAAGGTCTGCATCTTCAGCCGGGTCTGCGCGTCGAGGGCGCCGAAGGGCTCGTCCATCAGCAGCAGGCGCGGCCGGTTGACCAGCACCCGGGCGATCTCCACGCGCTGCTGCATACCCCCGGACAGTTGGCCGGGCCAGCGCCCGGCGAAGTCCGCCAGCCCCACCAGTCCGAGCATCTCCATGGCGCGCCGGTTGCGCTCGGCGCGGGCCAGGCCCTGCATCTTCAGGCCGAAGGCGACGTTGTCGCGGACCCGCCGCCAGGGGAACAGGGTGTGCTGCTGGAATACCATGCCACGCTGCGGCGAAGGTCCTTCCACGCTCCGGCCGTCGACCCTCACGCTGCCGGCGCTTGGCCGCAGGTGGCCGGCCAGGGCGCCGAGCAGGGTCGACTTGCCGCATCCCGAAGGCCCGAGCAGGCAGACGAACTCGCCCGGCCGCGCCTCCAGGTTCAGATCGCGGACCGCCTCGAAGGCTTCGCTCCCCTGCCCCAGGCGGATGCTCAGGTCGCGGATCTGGATGCGCCCCAGGCTGTTGCCGGCCGTCGTCATCGGACCTTGCCTCCCGCCGCGTACCAGGGCGTCAGCGACGCGCCGACGCGCTTCACCAACCCACTGCTGCCCATGCCGAAGAGGCCGATGAGCAGCATGCCGACCACCACCTCGTCGTAGTTCTGGATGTTGTAGGAAGCCCAGGTGTAGTAACCCAGTCCCCATTGCCCGGAGATCATCTCGGCGGTCACCAGGCAGAACCAGGAGGTGCCCATGCCGATCGCCAGGCCGGTGAAGATGCCCGGTCCGGCGCCGGGCAGCAGCACCTCGCGCAGCAGCGCCCGGCGCCCCGCCCCCAGGCTGCGCGCCGAAGCCAGCAGGCGCGGATCGAGCGCCTCCACGCCATGCACGGTATTGAGCAGGATCGGGAACAGCGCGCCGGTGAAGGTAATGAAGATCATCGAGGCCTCCGACGAAGGGAACATCAGGATCGCCAGGGGAATCCAGGCCACCGCCGGGATCGGCCGCAGCACCTCCAGCGGCGGCAGCAGCAAGGCCTCGGCCCAGGCCGAGCGGCCGATCGCCAGGCCGAGGGCGATGCCCAGCGCGGCGGCCAGCAGATAGCCGGCGAAGACCCGCGCCAGACTGGCGCCGAGGTGCGTCAGGAGTACGCTGGACTGGGCCAGGTTGCAGGCCGCCAGCAACACCGCGCCGGGCGTCGGCACGTTGGCGAAGGTCACCAGGCCCAGATTCAGTTGCAGACCGGCGGCGAGCTGCCAGAACGCCAGGCAGGCCGCCAGCGAAGCGGCGCGGGTGGCCCAGCGCCAGGGTCGGGAGATCGGAAGCGAACTCATGGGCGGACTCCGAAGACGCCCGCCTCAGCGGAGCGCCAGCGCCTGCTGGCTGGCGGCGGCAAAGTCGCGTACCTCGCCGCCATGGCGGCGGGCATAGTCCTGGGCCTGCTCGCGGAGCAGGAAGGCGTTGAGACGACCCTCGCCGTCGCGGACGAACCACGCCTGGTTGGCCAGCAGCTTGATCCCGCTGTCACGATCCTGGGCGTAGATCGCACGAATCGCCTTGCCCTGCGCCTTCAGCTCGGCAAGATCGGCCAGGGCCGACTCCGGCGAAGCGTAATGGCGCACCCTGGCCTCGCCCTTCACCCAGATCTGCGCTACCCGTTCGAACTCCTCGATCGGCCGGCCGCTGCGCGCGTCGCTGGCGCGCAGCGGCGACGGTGCGTAGTCTGCCAGCGCCGCCTGGTAGTCCAGCCCGGCCTGACGGTAGGCCTCGCGGACGTAGCGGTCGTCGACGAAACGCTCGACGTCCAGCCCACGGTCGGCCTTCTTCAGCAGCTTCAGGGTGTCGATGGAGGTCGCCAGCGCCTGGCGGTATTCGGGTTTCCAGGCCTGGTCGCGGGTCTGCAGGCCGAGCGGACCGTGGAACAGGTAATTGACCTCGGCCTCGATGCCGGTGACCTTCTCGATCAGCTCGCTGTATTTCTCCGGTTCGGCGGCCAGCAGTCGATTGGCTTCAATGCTCGCCCGCAGGTAGGCCACCACCACCTCCGGATAGCGCTCGGCGTAGGCGGCGTCCACCAGCGCGCCATGGAAGGTCGGCGCGTTGGCCTGGGAACCGTCGTAGATCTTGCGGGCGAAGCCGCGATTGGGGAACAGCTCGGCGAAGGGTACGAAGTCGGCATGGGCGGCAATCTTGTTCGCCTGCAAGGCCGAACCGGCGATTTCCGGCGGCTGGGCGATGATGGTCACGTCGCGCTGCGGGTCCCAGCCTTGCGCCGCCACCGCGCGCAGCAGCATGCCATGGGCAGTGGAGGCGAACGGTACGGAGATGGTCTGGCCTTTCAGTTCGGCCAGCGACTGCACCGGCGAGCCGCTCGGTACCACGATGCCGTTGCCGCTGCCACGGGTGCTGCCGGACAGCACGCTGATGAACAGGCTGCGCTTGCCGGCGGCGGCGAAGGCCACACCGTTGAAGGTGCCGGGAAAGTCGGCCATGGCGCCGAAGTCGAGCTTGCCGGCGACCATCTCGTTGGTCAGCGGTGCGCCACTGGTGAAGTTCTTCCACTCCACCCGGTAGTCCGCATCCTTGTAGCGGCCGTCGCGCGGCAGGTATTTCTCCAGCAGGCCCAGCTCGCGGATCAGCAGCCCGCCGGCGGCGCAGTTGATGGTGGTGTCCTGAGTGCCGATGGCCACGCGGATGGTTTCCGCCTGGGCACCCAGGGAAGTCAGGGCCAGCGCCAGGCTGGCCAGGATTGCACGCAGTCGCATGGGGATTCCCCTCGAATCATGGTCATGGGAATCGTCTCCGCCACCCGGACGGTGGTGGGAAACGAGGGGTGTTTCAGAGTGGCGTCCGGGAGTGGCCGGATGGCGGGTTCTGCCTCGCTTGCCGGGAGCGGGCGTCAGCGCAGCAGGTAGGGAATCTCGACCTTCACCGCGCCGGTCGGGCAGTCCTTTTCGCAAGGCATGCAGTACCAGCACTCGTCGTAGGCCATGTAGGCCTTGCGGGTCGTCGGATCGATGGCCAGCAGGTCCATCGGGCAGACCTCGACGCAGACGGTGCAGCCCTTGTCGGCGATGCAGCGGTCTTCGTCGATGGTCACCGGGGCGCTGCTGCGGAAGAAGATGTCCTGGGGTCGGTAGGCCATGGCACGCGGTCCTCGTGGTTCGATCTGGCCCGCTTTCGTGGCGGCGGGCTCGGTGTCTAGCGGTACTACGCCGGGGCGTGGGGCCCTAGGCGGCGTCGTTCCTCAGTCGCAGGCGCTGGTAGGCCTGCTGTTCGCCCTCGTCGATGGCGAACAGGTAGGGTTCGACCGGTTTCCTGAAGCTGGCCATGCGTCCCTGCTCGTCCTTCTTCAGGTGCGCGTGGCAGAACCAGGCAGCGTCGTCGCGCCGCGGATAGTCCACCCGGTGGTGGTACAGGCCCCAGCGGCTCTCGGTGCGGAACAGCGAGGCGCGCGCGGCCATCTCCGCGCAATCGCGGATAACGCTGACTTCCAGGGCGCGCATCAGCTCGTGGGGGTTGTCCGCCTTGATCCGCTCCAGGTCCTCGGCGATGGCCTGGATGCGTTGCAGGCCCAATTCCATCTTGCGGGTCACCTTGGGCGGTTGCAGGTAGTCGTTGACCAGCCGGCGCAGCTTGTACTCCACCTGCGCCGCCGGCAGGCCATGCTCGCGCAGCAGCGGCGCCTCGATCCGCGCACGCTCGCGCTCGACCTGGGCGCGGTCGACCGCGCTGAAGGCGCGCCCGGCGACGTATTCGGCGGCGTTGCGCCCGGCGAACCAGCCATAGGTGAAGGCGCCGAGCATGTAGTTGTGCGGCACCGCGGCCATGTCGCCGGCGGCGTAGAGGCCCTTCACGCTGGTCTCGGCCTTCTCGTTGACCCACACGCCGGAGGCCGAGTGGCCGGAGCAGAAGCCGATCTCGGAAATGTGCATCTCGACCATCTGCTGGCGGTAGTCGGTGCCGCGCCCGGCGTGGAACTGCCCGCGACTGGGGCGTTCGTTGCCATGGAGGATGTCCTCGATGGTCTGGATGGTTTCCTCCGCCAGGTGGTCGAGCTTGAGGAACACCGGGCCATTGCCGCCTTCGAGTTCCTGGTGGAACTCCCACATCATCTGCCCGCTCCAGTAGTCGCATTCGATGAAGCGCTCACCCCTGGCGTTGGCGGTATAGCCACCCAGCGGGCCGGTGACGTAGGCACAGGCCGGGCCGTTGTAGTCCTTGATCAGCGGGTTGATCTGGAAGCATTCCAGGTTGGCCAGCTCGGCGCCGGCATGATAGGCCATGGCGTAGCCGTCGCCGGCGTTGGTCGGGTTCTCGTAGGTACCCATCAGGTAGCCCGAGGACGGCAGGCCCAGGCGGCCCGCCGCGCCGCAGCAAAGGATCACCGCCTTGGCGCGGATCACATGGAAGTCGCCGCTGCGGCAGTCGAAACCGAGTACGCCGTTCACCGCGCCCTCGGCATCGGTGAGCAGGCGGGTGCAGACCAGGCGGTTGGCGATGGGGATCCGCGCACGCTTGAGCTGGCGGTAGAGCACCTTCTTGATGTCGTGCCCTTCCGGCATCGGCAGCACATAGGCGCCCATGTGGTGGACCTTCTTCACCGCATAGTCGCCGGTCTCGTCCTTTTCGAACCTGACGCCCCAGCGATCCAGCTGCCGCAGGGTCTCGAAGCTGTGGCTGGCATAGGCGTAGACCGCCGCCTGGTTGACGATGCCGTCGTTGGCCACGGTGATTTCCCGGGTGTACTGCTCGGCCGTGGCGTGGCCGGGGACGATGGCGTTGTTCAACCCGTCCATGCCCATGCTGATGGCGCCGCTGCGCTTGACGTTGGCCTTGTCCACCAGCAGCACGCGCAGTTCGCGGTCGTGCTCCTTGGCCTTGATCGCCGCCATCGGCCCGGCGGTGCCGCCGCCGATCACCACGATGTCGTATTCCTGCTCCAGGGTGTTCATGCCCGCTCTCCCTTCTGCCGATCGATGCGCAGGCGATACTGGAAAGCGTCGCCGCGGTAGTAGAGGTATTCGAAGTCCAGCGGCGCGCCGTCGGCGGCATGGGTCAGGCGCTCGATACGCATGATCGGCGCGCCCTCCTCGACCGCCAGGGCGCGGGTCAGGTCGGCATCGGCGAGCACCGCGTCGATGGCCAGGTCGGCATGGCCGAGGGGAATGCCGCAATCGTTCTCGAGGATCAGGAAGATGTCGCGGGTCACCAGGTCGGCCTTCTCCAGGCGCTCGCCGAGCGCCTGCGGCAGGTAGGTGACTTCCAGCGAAACCGGCTCGCGGTTGACCAGCCGCACCCGCTTGATCTCGCACACAGGGCTGCCCTCTTCCACCCGCAGGCGCTCGGCCACCCGCGCGCCGGCCGGCACGTAGCGCAGGCCGTGCAGGCGGTTGATGACCTCGTAGCCCATCTGCGTCATGGACTCGCCCAGGCCTTGCAGGGTGCTGACGTTCTGGAACGCCTTCGGCCGGGCGACGAAGGTGCCCTTGCCGTGGATCTTGAAGATCAGCCCTTCCTTCTGCAGGTCGCCGAGCGCCTGGCGCACGGTGATGCGGCTGACGTCGAAGGCCTTGCCCAGCTCGTTCTCCGAGGGCATGCGGCTGAGCGGCGGGTAGACGCCGTCGAGGATGCGCCCGCGCAGCAGCTCCTTGAGCTGGCTGTACAGCGGCACGGGAGAAAGCGGGAGCAGTTTGCCCATGGTCGGATTCGCTTGTCGGAGTGGCTCGGACACTTGTTATAACAAGTTATGCTGTGATGGTAAACGCCATGAACGATCAAGCGGAAATACCGAAAACGCATATGGATATGGCGCCACCCGTGCGTGGCTCTCGCCGGCCAAAGGACCGGCCCGCAGCGCGGACCGGCCCGCCCCCTCAGCGCAGCGGCCGCCAGAGGGTGAAGGCTACCGGCGGCGTCCAGCCGCTGTTGGAGGTGTGCGCCTGCAGGCAGAGATAGCGCAGCCCCTCGTAGGTCACCCCATCGTCGACCCGATAGGCCTGGTTCTCCCGCCATTGCGGGAATTGCGGATCCACCGCCCCGCCGCTGGTGCTGACCTCCAGGCCTTCGCTGGGCAGCGACTGGTTGCCCTGGGTATCGGTGGCGGTGACGAAATAGCTGTAGCGGGTGTCCGCCGTCAGGCCGCTGTCGGTGGAACCCAGCGCGGCGCTCTGGCCAACCATGGCGCCGTCGCGATAGAGGCTGTAGTAATCGATCGGACGCTGCCCGCTGGAGGCGTTCCAGGCCAGCACCAGGCTGGTCTCGCCGCGCTCCAGCAGACGCAGGCCCTGCGGCGCCGCCGGGCGCTGGTCGCCGCCCTCGCCCTCGCCGTCATGGATGAGGCTGGCGTAGCGCTTGCGGAACTCCCAGTTGTAGCGCTCGCCGCGCTTGTTCAGGCCATCGTCCCAGTTCACCGACCAGGTCATCAGGCCCTTGATCGCGTGACCGGCGGCTTCCAGGCGACGAAACGCGTTGCTCACCGCGGCGGGATCGATCACGTAGCCGGTAGCCGCCGCATCGACGTTGCTCGGCAGGCCGATGGCCAGGCGCTGCGCCGGGATCCGCACGAAGTCGCGGCTGCCGGTGGCCAGGCTCTCGGTGAGGTAGTAGAGGAAGTCTTCTTTCATCGCGTCGTTGTTCTGCGCGATCCAGGCGCCCTTGCCGCCGTTCGCCTCCTGGACCCACAGGCCGTCGCCGCCCTGGTTGTAGTACTGCGGCGCGATGAAGTCGTAGACGCCTTCCAGGGCCTGCAGATAAGGCACGTACTTGCCGTTCTTGTGCAGATAGGGAAACTCCGGGGCCATGCTGACGATGAAGTGCTTGCCCTGCCCGGCGTAGTGCTCGCGCACCAGCTTGAGGGCCGCCGGCAGCACCCGCTGGTTGTCGGCCAGGTCGATGGCGCTCTGCTCGAGGTCGATGTCCAGGCCGTCGAAACCGTAGGTTTCCACCAGACGGACGATCTCGGCGGCCAGCGCCTGCTCCTGCCCGGCGTGCAACTCGATGTGCGCGTCGGCGCCCCCCAGCGAAATCAGCACCGCGCGGCCCTGGGCGTTGAGCACGCCGACCTGGCGGCGAAACTCCGCGTCGGACAGGTTGTATGGCTGGAAGGTCGGGATGCCGCGCCCTTTCATGAAGGCCACGGCGACCACGTTGTACTCGCTCGGCACGTCTTCCAGCGCGATGTTGGCGAACGAGCCCTGCTGGTAGCCGTCGGCGGCGCCGGCCGGCCAGTTGTGCCAGAAGCCCATGAGAATCTTCTTGCCGGCGATGCTCGGCATGGCCGCCGCGGCATCTTCGCGGGCCTGGTGCAACTGGGAAAAGTCGATCCTGATCATTTACCGCTCCTCGGATGAAGGTAGGAAACGCATCCGGAGGGGCTGTCCGACGAACCGCGCCGTGGCCGCCGCGAACGCTTAGAAAAAACAGGCGCGAGCGTCTACCACGGGGCATTCCGGCGTTTGTCGCGATCAGGGCGGGGGCATGGTTGCAGAGACGGCGGAAGGCTTCACCTACCACAATTGGCAGAGCCGCGGCGGCGATGCTCCGCGCCGGGTTCAACCGGCTTCGCTGAGTTCGGCGACCACCACTCCGGGAAGGTCTTTCAGCAGTGCCGGGGACAGCAGCAGCTTGGTCTCGCGGACCCCGGCGCCCATCACCACCAACGGCCGTTCGAAGACCGCCGCGTCGACCAGCAGCGGCATGCCTTCGGGCAAGCCGAACGCGGTGATGCCGCCGAACTGCATGCCGGTCAGCTCGGTGGCGACCTCGCGGGCGGCGAAGGACAGCCGGCGGGCCCCGAGCAGCGCCTTGACCGCGCCGTTCACGTCGAGCCGCCGCGAGCCCAGGTTGACCACCGCGGCATAGCCTTCGGCGCCGTCGCGCTTGTAGCGCAGGACCAGGGTGTTGGCGCAGTCCTCCAGGCCAAAGCCGTAGCGTGCGCTGAACGCCGCGGTGTCGGAATGCTCGTCGGCGACGCGGAACACCACCAGCTCGGCGGAAGGCAGGCCGCGCGCGACCTGCTCCGGCAGATGGCGGTGGTAGTCGGCCGGGGCGACGGCGTCGAGCCGGTGGCGTTGGGTGTATTCGCGCAGAACCATGGGCAACCTCGAATGAAGACGGACGGCACCGGCCCCTGCCGCCAGGCGGGCGGCAGGGGCCGGCGGTTCAGGTTGCCAGGTTCGCCGGCACGCCGCCAGGCACATCGGGCGCCAGGCGCTGCCGCAGGATCGCGCAGACCTCCTCCGCCGCCGTCACCACCAGGCCGTGGCCGCCGGCCAGGGTCTCCAGCTCGTAGCGGCTGGCGTGCCGCCGCCAGCCGTCGATGGCCACCCTGGAGACGCCCGGGTCCTGCTCGCCGAGGATCGCGGTGATCGGTATGGCCAGCGGCTCGCGCGGGCGGTAGCGATAGTCGGCGGCCAGGCGCGAATCGGCGCGCAGGGTGGCCAGGCTGATCTCGCGCAGCTCCGGGTCGTCGAGCACTTCCAGCGGCAGCACGTCGTACTCGCGCAGGGTTCGCAGCAACTCGGCGTCGCCCATCGCATGGAAGCGCGGGTATTCCAGGTCCGGCCCCGGAGCGCGGCTGCTGATCACGAACAACTGCCTGGCGCGCAGGCCGTGCAGGCTTTCCAGGCGTGCCGCCAGTTCGTAGGCGAGCATGCCACCGAGGCTGGCGCCGACCAGGGCGAACGGACGGTCGAGCAATGGCAGGAGCGCGTCGTCGATGGCACAGAGCATGGCCTCTACATCGGTGACGAATGGCTCGTCCTGGCGTTCCTGGCGCCCCGGATACTGGATCGCCAGCAGCTCCACGTCCGCCGGCAGGCGCGCGTCCCAACCACGGAAAGTGCCGGCGTTGCCGCCCGCGGGCGGCAGCGCGATCAGGCGCAGGCGCGGCTGCGCGCTCCCGCTGCGCTGCAACCACAGGGCCCGGGCGCGCTCGGTGGCGGGCGGCAACGGCGGCGCGTCGGCGGCATGGCAGCGGCGCACCACTTCGCGGGCATCCGGATCGCCCTGCAACAGCCCCAGGCTCAGTTGCCTGCCGGTCAGCCGGCGCAATTCGGCGATCGCCTGCACGCCCAGCAGCGAATGCCCGCCGGCACTGGCGAAGCCCTGGTCGGCCGCCAGCGGCCGGCCGAGCACCCGGGACAACACCTTGAGCACCCGCCGCAGCTCCACGCTGTCCTCGGCCTGGGCCGCCGTGGGCGGCTGCGCCGGGTCCTCGAGCAGCGCCAGCAACGCCTCGCGGTAGGCGTCGGCCAGCGCCTCGGCGCGCTCGGCGGGGAAACGTCCGGCGGCGTACTGGAAGCCCACCTCGAGGCGCTCGCCGGCCACCTCGAAGTCCACCGCCAGCGGCACGTCGACGTCCACCACCACCTGGTCGAGGATGCCGCCGTGCCTTACTCCCGCCGTCGGCGCGGCGTCGTCCTGGTGGAAGTCGACGAAGTTGAACAGGCTGTCCAGGCGCAACTCGCGGTTGCGCCTGCGAATCGCCGCCAGCGGATGGCGCCGATGTTCCAGGCTCGCGCGCTCGTAGTCGAATGCGCGACGGGCGCTGTCGAGCAGATCGACGGAAGCCGACAGCCGGCACGGCAGGGTGTTCAGGAACAGGCCGAGCAGGCGGTCCGCTCCCGGCTCCTCGGGGCGCCCGTGGCTGACGAAGCCGGTGACTACTTCATCGGCATCGCTGAAGCGGCACAACGCTCGGCCATGCACCGCCAGCAACAACGAACGCAAGGGCAAGCCGCTGCGTTCGGCCAGGGCGCGCAAGCGCGACAGGCTGTCGGCCGGCACGTCCACGCGGACCGCCGCCATGCGCCGGGGTCCCTCCTCCGCCAGGCCGGGCAACGGCCGGTAGCGGGCGCCGGCCAGGTAGTCGAGCCAGAACAGCGCCGAGGCGGCGTTGGCCTCGGCCTCACGCTCCAGCGCCACGTAGTCGCGGAAGCCTACCGCGGGCGCTTCCGCTTCCCGCGCGACGACACCGGCGAGAAGGTCGGCGTAGACCGCCAGCAGCTCGTCCCCCAGGCTTTGCAGGCTCCAGCCGTCCAGCACGCTATGGTGTTCGGCGACGCCCAGGGCGAAGCGCCGCTCGTCCAGCGCCAGCGCGGCGAGGCGCACCAGTGGTGGGCGGCTCCAGTCGAACGGGGTGGCCTGCTCTTCCTCGATCCAGGCACGCAGGCGCAGGCGCCGTGTTTCCCCATCGAGGCCACACAGGTCGTGCACCGGCACCTCGGCGGCGACCGCAGCGGCCGGGTGGACCCATTGCAAGGGCGCCTGGCCGCCGTGCAGGTCGAAGCCGGTACGCAGGATCGCGTGGCGGCCGATCAGGATCGCCCAGGCGCGCGCCAGCAACTCGCTGTCCAGGCGTCCATGCACCTCGTGCAGGACGACGTTGTGCAACAGCCGTGGATCGCCGCTGGCCTCGCTTTGCAGGAGCATGCCCTGTTGCAGGCTGGTCATCGGATAGGCGTCGTCGAGCCCCTCCGGCAGGCGCTTGCGTTCCGCCGCCGACAACAGGGCGAACGGCTCCAGGGCCCGCGGCGCCGAGCTCGCGGCCGCATCCGCCGGACTCGCCGGAGCGGCCAGCAGGCGCGCCAGTTCGCGGATGCTCTGGTGGTTGAACACGTCGCGCAGGGTAAAGGCAAGCCCCGCCTCGCGCGCCATGACCTGCATCTGGATCAGGCGGATGGAGTCGCCGCCGACCTGGAAGAAATTGTCGCTGACGCCGATCGCCGGGCGTTTCAGCACGCTCTTCCAGATCTCCAGCAGGGCCGCCTCGGTGGCATTGGCCGGCGCTTCCAGGGTCTGCGCGGCCGCCTCGGCGGCCAGCGCCGCCAACAGCGCGCGACGGTCGAGCTTGCCTTCGGCGGTCAGCGGCAGGCGTTCGACCCGGGCGATCCGGCTCGGCAGCATGTAGGCCGGCAGGCGCGCCTCGAGGAAGCCACGCAGGGCCTGCTCGCTCAGCTCGCCGCCGAGGGCCGCGGCGGGGCGCGGCGCGAGCGCGCGCCAGTCGATGCGCTCGGCCAGCGACTCGGCATAGCCCGGGCGCACCGCGTAGCAGTTGTAACGGTCGGTACCCTCCAGCAGCGCGTCCTGACGGATGCTCACCTCGAAGCCATGGCGGCGCAGCAGGTCGCTCAAGGCATCGGCGCGGCCGGCGGTGGCACCGTCGCGCTTGTCATGGACCTCCAGGACGATCTGCCGGACCTTGGCCAGCGCCGCATCGTCGAGACCGAGCAGCACATCCATTTCCGCGCGCTGCACGTCGATCTTCAGCAGGTCGATACGCTCCAGGCCCAGTTCGCCGATCACCTGGTCGAGGCGGCGCAGGCGGCAGCGGTGGGCTTCGGCGCGCAGGCGGTCGTCGAGGATTTCGTCGATGTTGTCCAGCAGCAGGTTGGCCCCGCCCTCCTCGCCCTGGTTGCTCAGGTAGCGTCGGATGACGTCGCGTTCGCCGCTGGCGTCGGCGTACTCGGCGATCCCGGAGAAGGTCGAGTAGCCCGGATAGTAGGTGAAGGTTTCTTCGCGCTCGGCGTCGGACAGGCCGATGCCGAATACCTCGACCTGCGGTGCGTAGCGTCCGAGGTTGGCCTCCAGGCGCCGGCGGATCGGTGCCAGCGGCTCGAAGGCGACCACTCGCGCGCGCGGCGCGCGGCTGGCGATGTACAGCGAGAACAGGCCGATGTTGGCACCGACGTCGAGGACCACCGCGTCCGGCGGCAGGACGATGCCGTCGCGGCTGTAGACCTCGTCGACGAAGATTTCCTGGTAGACGTACTCGGTTTCGTTGAGGTTCAGTCCGGCGACCCGGTGCCCGCTGGGCAGGTCGACTTCCAGCCAGGACTCGTCCGCGGTCTCACCGGCGGCGGTGACGAAGGCGACGATCCGGCGATCCGCGCCCGGTTTGGCCGCATCGGCCTCGTCGGTGAGTACCGCCGCCTCGCCCACCGCCGGGTGTTCCAGCAACGCGCTGCGGATCTCGCCCAGTTCGATGCGGTAGCCGTTGATCTTCACCTGTTCGTCGATCCGCCCGAGGAACTCCAGGCAACCGTCGGCGCGCCAGCGCACCAGGTCGCCGCTGCGGTACAGGCGGCCGCTGCCCGGCCAGCCCTCCTCGAGGAAGCGCCCGGCCGCCTCGCCGGCGTCGCCGGCATAGCCGCGCGCCACCCCGGCGCCGCCGATCCACAGTTCGCCGCTGGCGCCACGGGTCTTGCGACGACCGAGGCCATCGACCACATGCAGATCGACGTTGGCCAGGGCGCGGCCGATGGTCGGCCGCGCATGCTCGGCGACCCGCGCCAGGCTGGCGTTCACCGTGGCTTCGGTAGGACCGTAGAGATTGAACACCTGGCAGCGGCACCAGCCGGCGGCGACCTCCCAGGACGCTTCGTCGAAGCGCTCGCCCCCTACCAGGATGCGCCCGGGCAGCGCCGGGTGGGCATCGTCGAGGCCGGCCTGGAGCAGCAGGCGGAACAGCGACGGGGTGCAGTCGAGCACGTCGATGCGCCGTTCTTCGAGGAACCCCAACATCCGCTGCGGATCGCTGCGCACCTCCTGCGGCACCAGGACCAGGCAATGGCCGGAGAGCAACTGGAGAATCTGCTTGATCGAGGAATCGAAGGAGAACGGCGCGTTGACCGTCACCCGCAGGCCCTCGCCCACCACGTTCGCGTATACCGTGCGCGCCAGGGCCTGGGACAGGTTGAGCGCGCTGGCGTGCTCGACCACCACGCCTTTGGGCTGGCCGCTGGTGCCCGAGGTGAAGATCATGTAGGCCGCATCGCGCCCGCCCGGCGCCGGCAGGCTCATGCCGCTGCCGGCAAGCGGCAGCGTCGACAGGTCCAGGCAGGCCCCGGCGAAGTCCTCGCGGGCGCGCCCGGCGCACTCGGCATCGGCAAGGGCGAAGACGATCCCGCCCGCTTCGCGCATCCGCTCCACCCGCGCCGCCGGAAACTCCGGATTGACCGGGGTGTACACCGCCGCCGCGCGCATCACCCCGAGCAGGGCGACGATCGCCTCGCGGTTGCGCCCGGTCATCACCGCCACCGCCTGGCCGGGCCGCACGCCGGCAGCCAGCAGCGCTTCGGCGACCGCTTCGCTGCGCGCGCGCAGCGTGGCGAAATCCAGGCTGCCGTGGGCATCCAGCAACGCCGGCGCCTGCGGCTGCAGGGCGGCCCGCAGATCGAACGCGGCCACCAGGGATTCCACCGGCGCGGGCTCCACGCGCTCGCCCTGCCAGGCCTGGTAGCGCTCGCGCTCGGCCGCGCCGATCAACGGCAGCCCGGCCAGTGGCAGTTGCCTATCGGCGGCGATGCTTTCCAGGCATTCGACCCAGGCGTCGAGCAAGCGCCCGGCCAGCGTTCCGTCATGGTCGCGACGGACCCGCAGGCTGGCCAGCCTGCCTTCGCCGTGGGGCAGCACCTGCAACTCGAGGAACCCGCCCAGCGGCGGCTGACGGCAATCCAGCTCGGCCACCCCGGCGCCATCCAGTTCGCCCGCCAGCCAGGCGAAGCCCAACTCGGCGAGCGGCCAGTCGGGGGCAAAGGGATCGCGCAGGGCCGCTGCCTCCTCCTGGGCGAGGATCGCCGCCTGGAGGGCGTCGAGCCGCTCGCCGACGCTGCCCGCGCGGACATTCTCCAGGCACAGCGGCGCGACCCCGGCGAACGGTCCGGCCAGCTCGGCGAACTCGTTGAACAGGCGCCCCGAGACCAGTCGCGCCATTTCCAGCGGGAGTCCCTCGTCGCCCTGGAACTGCCCGGCGACCTGGGTCCAGGCCAGCAGGGCGGCCGCCTCCGGCAAGCCGTTGGCTGCCAGGCGTTCGAGCAGCGCGCGCGGCAGCAGGCGCCGCGCCGTCCACTCGCCTTCGCCCAGGTCGTCCGCCAGCGCCAGCGGACTCTCCGCCGCAACGGCCGCCTGCTCGCGCCAGTAACCGCTGGCGCTTTCGCCGTCTTCGCCGGCCAGCGCCTCGTTGGCCCACTCGGAGAAATGCTGGAACAGCAGCGCCTCGTCTCCCTCGTCCGCGCTCGCCTGGCCGGCCGGCCCCAGGCCGCGGCGCAGCAGCGCCACCAGGCTGGCCGCATCGACGACGAACGCCGGCGCCGCCAGCAACAGCCCCTGGAGCGTCTCTCCGGCGGCGTCCAGCAGCAGGCCGAGCGCCAGTACCGGCTGGCCTTCCCCGCCCAGGGGCGAAGCGGCGAGACGCGCGCTTTCGCGCGCGAAGCGTCCGGCCCAGTCGCCGTCTCCCGGCAGGCGCTCGACCAGCAGATCGGCCGCGCGCCCATCCAGTACCTGCACCGGCAGGCTCATGCCCGGCATCGTCCGGTAGGCCACGCGCAGTTGCGCCTCGCCGTCCAGCGCCCGGCGCAGCCGCTCCAGCGTCGCCACGGGATCGGCCGGGGCGTGCAGGCGCACGCCGACAACCGTATTTTCCGGCCGCTCGGCATGGCGGCGCCAGGCGCGGGTCTGCAAGGGAGACAGCGGGAATCCTTCGAGCGCTTCGCTCGCGGCCGGTTGCACAGCGGATTGCAGGTCTTCTGACGCACTCATGGCTATCCCTCGCACGGGTTCAGGGTTGGTGGACATGCAGGTCGGTCATCGCCACCAGCACCTTGCGCTCGCCGGTGTACGGCTCGCGGCCGTGGACGCTGATGAAGTTGTCGAGCATCAGGACATCGCCGCGCTCCCAGGCGAACGCGCGGGTTTCCTCGCGGTAGGCGGCGCGGATGGTGTCCAGCACCTCCGCCTCGATCGGGCTGCCGTCGCCGTAGTAGGCGTTGCGCGGCAGGCCCTGTTCGCCGACCTCGTCGAGCAAGGCCCGGGCCAGGGCCGGCGGCATGTTGGAGACATGGAACATGTGCGCGTGGTTGAACCACAGCGTCTCGCCGCTGAGCGGGTGGCGCACCATCGCCTGGCGTACCTGGCGGGTATTCAGGCGCTGGTCGTCGAGCCAGGTCCATTGGGTACCGGTCTGCCGGCAGTAGGCCTCGACCTCGGCGCGACTGTCGGTCTGGAAGCCTTCCTGCCAGGTCAGGTCGATCTCCGGCCCGTAGTTGCGCACGTAGCACACCCCATGGCGGAGGAAGCGCTGCCTGATCGCCTCGGGTATCCGAGCGCTGACCCGGCGCTCGTCGGCCAGGGGCGTGCGGCCCTGGGTGGCGGGCGGTGTCTGGCAGTAGAAGTGGATATAGCTCGGCCAGTTGTGCGAGTAGGACATCTCGTGGTGCGGCGGAATCCAGCCGTCCGGCGAGAACTCGGTGGAGGTGAACACCCGGTGCGCCACTTCCTGGCGTGCCGCCGCGCGCTCCAGGTAGTCGAGCATGTTCGGCGAAAAGCTTTGTACCGCCTGGGAGAAGCCCTCCGCTCCGTCTACCGCGAAGCCACGAAACAGGATGCCGCCATGCCGCAGCAGGCTGTCGCGCAGCCCTGCGCCGGCGGCGGCGATCCATTGCCGCAGGTCCATGCCCGGCTGGCGCGCGCGGACGATGCGCAGGTAGTCGTTGGCCGGGTCGAGCAGGCTTTCCTCCACCAGGTCGCCGGCCGAGAGCTGCCGGGGGCGCAGGCGCGGCGCGCTGAACGAGGCGCTCATGCGGCACCTCCGAGCGCCAGGCGCGGAGGTGTCGGCGGGACGTCGGCGGGCGCCAGGCTGGAATACGGCGTGGACATGATGGTGAGGATCCGTCGCGGCCCGCGGAACGGCTCGCGGCCGTGCTGGGCGAGCATGTTGTCGAGGATCAGCACGTCGCCCACGCGCCAGTCGAAGCGCCGCGTCTCGCGGTCTATGGCGCTGCGGATGGTCGCCAGGGTCTGCGCCTCGATCGGGCTGCCATCGCCGTAGTAGGTCTGGTACGGCAGGTCTTCCTCGGCGACGCTGCGCAGCAGCGCATCGCGCAGGCCCGGCTCGAGACTGGTGGCATGGAAGAACATGCCGTGGTTGAACCACAGGCGCTCGCCGGTATACGGGTGGCGTTGGAACGCCGCGCGCCTCTGCCAGGTGCGCAGGTGCTCGTCGCCGATCCAGGCATGGGCGATCCGGTGCTCAGCGCAGAACGCCTCGACCTCGGCGCGGCTGTCGGTCTGGAACGCTTCGCGCCAGGACAGGCCAAGGCCGGCGCGGTAGTTGCGCACGTAGAGGATGCCCAGGCGCCCGAAGCGTTCCAGCAATTCGTCCGGCAGGTGGCGGAGCACCAGCCGGTTGGCCGCCACCGGGGTGGCGCCGCCCTCGAGCGGCGCGACCTGGCAATGGAACATGATGTACAGCGGCCAGTCGGCGGTATAGGACTGCTCGTTATGCAGGAAGATCGGCTGGTCCACCGGATGCTCGGTGGAGGTGTAGACCTCGCCGCTGACCTGGCTACGCGGCGAGGAACGCTCCTTGTAGTCGAGCAGTTGCGGGGCGAAGGCAGCGGCGGCTGCGCGGAAGCGCTCTGCCGAGTCGACCTCGAAGCCTCTCAGCAACAGGCCGCCAGCCAGGTTCAGGTCGTCGTGCAGGGACTGGCCCTGCTCGCGAATCCAGTCGGCCAGGGACAGGCCGGGAGCCTGTGCCTCGATCAGCAGCGGCAGGCCGTCGCGCTCCGCCGCCGGGCGCCGCACCAGCGCCTCGCTGCTGCGCGGGCTGAGATTGCGCGGCCGGGCGAAGCCGCGACCGGTGAGACTGGGAGCTGTTCGTTCCATCGCTGTTCTCCGTGGGAGGCTCGGGGTCGTCAGGAAGCGTTGCAGCCCTCCGGCGACATGCGTTTCGAGATAGGTTCGCCGGCATTCGCCAGCAGGCGCCGCTCCCAGGCCTGGTGCAGGCGCTCGATGCGGTGCAGGTCGAAGATCGCGCTGACCCCGGTCCAGACGGCCAGCCAACCCTGCGGCTGGTCTTCCAGCCACAGCGTCAGGTCCAGGCGCGCGCCAGGCACCGGGATGAAGTCGGCTTCGACGCGCACCCCGGCATCCACCGCCGGGGCCGCCCGACCGTTGTGCGCGCCGCAGGCGATGCGGATCGGCAGGCCGCTGGCGCCGCGCTGGCGCAGGGCCTGGGTCACGCATTCGAGGGGCACGTCCTGGTGTTCGAGCAGTTCCAGCAGATCATGGCCGACCTGGCGCAGGCGCCACTCCACGGACTGCTCCGGACGCAGGCCGACCGCCAGCGGCAGGAGGTTGACGAAGCAGCCGACCAGCCCCTGCATTTCCAGGCGCGAACGCCCGGCCAGGGCCACGCCGACGAGCAGGTCGTCGACGCCCAGTTCGGCGCCGAGCACTTCGGCGAAGGCCTGTAGCGCAGCACTGAACGGGCTTACCGAGGTGCGTTCGGCCAGCGCCCGGCAGGCGGCATGGACGGCGACGGAAACCGGCAGGGCGAGGCGTTGGCCGGCGCGCCCGCCGCTCTCCTCCGGGCGCGCCGGCGCGGCGCCGGGAGCCTTCGCCAGCGGCAACAAACGCTCAGCCCAGCGCTCGGCGACACGGTCCAGGCGTCCCGAGGCCAACGCCGCGCGCTCGCGGGCGGCAACCTGTTCCGGCGTGCTGGCGAGCACGCCCAGGCGACCGCCATCGAGCAGTGTCTTCAGTTCCGCGGCAAAGACCGCCAGCGACACATCGTCGAAGGCGTAGTGATGGACGCTGAGCAGGAGATCGGCGCGCGCGCTGTCGCGGGTGACGACCAGCAGCAGGCGTGCCGGCGCCTCGTGGGCGAGGTCGAAGACTCGCGCGCCCTCACGGCGCACGCCATCCTCCAGCAACCGCTCGGCGTGGACGGCGTCGCTCGCCAGCAGGCGTTGCAGGGGCACCGCATGCGCCGCCAGCGCATGCGGCTGCGGCCCGTCGACGCCCGTTTCGACACGCCGGCGCAGCGCCACATGCCGTTCCAGCAACTGGCGCAAGGCCTGTTCGATGGCGTCGGCCGTGGCGCCGACTATGCGCAGGTGGGCCAGCAGGTTGTAGGAGGTGTCCTCCGGCGCCAGTTGCTGGGCCACCCACAGGCGCCGTTCGGCGAGGCTCAGCCCGGCGGCGCCGGCGCTCGGCTCCGGCTCGTCGCCCTCGGGCGCGGCCTGGCGCAGCAGTTCCAGCAGGGCCTCGGGGGTCGCCGGGCCACCGGCGAACGCCTGCAACGGTACGCGTCGGGACAGTCGCTGGCGCAGCGTCGCGAGCAGGTGCACCGCCCGCAGGGAATCGCCGCCGGCGGCGTAGAAGCCCTGTCCGGCGCGCGGCGGCGCACCAAGCTGCGCCTGCCAGGCCTGGTGTAGCGCCTGCTCCAGCGGATCGCTGGGCAGCGCCTGGGGCTCGGCGCCGGTCGCCTGGGGACGCGGCAGGGCCTTGCGGTCGATCTTGCCGTTGAGCGTCTTGGGCAGCTCCGCCAGGACCACGAACGCCGACGGCAACATGTAGTGCGGCAGACTTTGCCCAAGGTGCTCGTGCAGCGCCTGGAGCGGCGGGGCGAACGGCGCCGCCAGGTAGCCGACCAGCCGACGCAGGCCGGCGCTGTCCTCGGTGAGCATGGCGCAGGCTTCGCTCACCCCGGGAAAACTCGCCAGGCACGAGGCGATCTCGCCCAGCTCGATGCGGAAGCCGTTGAACTTGACCTGGTCGTCGAGCCGGCCGAGGTGTTCCAGCACGCCGTCCTCGCGCATGCGTACGCGGTCGCCGGTGCGATAGCGGCGCTCGCCGCTGCCCGGATCGACGCGGAAACGCTCGGCGGTCTGCTCCGGCTTGCCGAAATAGCCACGCGCCAGGCCGATGCCGCCGAGGTACAGTTCCCCGGCCACGCCCAGCGGCAGCGGCGCCTCGAAGCCGTCGAGCACCTCCACCGTGGTGCCGGGCAGCGGTCGGCCGATGGGCGGCTCGTCGAGCGCTTCGGCGTGCAGGTCCAGTTCGTGCACCGTCGAATAGGTGGTGTCCTCGGTCGGCCCGTAGAGATTGACCAGGCGCCGTACCTGGGGTTGGCCACGAATCTGTCGCACCAGGTGGCCGCGCAGCGGTTCGCCGGCCAGGTTCAGCGTGCGCACCCCGCCCGGCAGGTCGCCGAGGGCGAGCAGCGCGGCGCACACCGAGGGCACGGTATTGAGCAGGCTGATCTCGTCGCGGCGCGGGTAGTCCGGCAGGCTGAACAGGTTTTCCACCAGGTGCAGCGTGCCGCCTTCGGCCAGGGTGCCGAACAGCTCGTAGACCGACAGGTCGAAGCACACCGAGGTCGCCGCCAGTACCCCGCTCCATTCTTCGGCGGCATAGTGCTGGCCGGCCCAGCGCAGGAAGGCATGGGCGCTGCCGTGCTCGATGGCGACGCCCTTGGGGCGTCCGGTGGATCCGGAGGTATAGATGATGTAGGCGAGGTGGTCGGCGCCGACCTCGCTCGCGGGCAGCGCCAGGTCGTTCGCCTGGTCG
This sequence comes from Pseudomonas sp. RC10-4-2, assembly GCF_050433085.1. Classification (NCBI taxonomy): domain Bacteria; kingdom Pseudomonadati; phylum Pseudomonadota; class Gammaproteobacteria; order Pseudomonadales; family Pseudomonadaceae; genus Pseudomonas; species Pseudomonas sp. RC10-4-2. The sequence continues at coordinate 236,282 of NZ_JBNPXX010000003.1, read as the reverse complement.
CCGCCCTCCTCCAGCGTCAGGCATGGCCGGCCCAGCGCGGCGACCCGCTCGCGGGTGCTCGCGTCGACCAGCACCAGCAGGCAGTCGGCGTCGTCGAGCATGTAGGCCACCCGCTCCTCCGGATAGGCCGGGTCCAGCGGGACGTAGCAACCGCCGGCGCGGAGCACGCCAAGCAGGCCGACCAGCAGGCCGCTGTCGCGCCGCAGGCAGACCCCGACCCGCTGCTCCGGAGCCACCCCGGCGGCGCGCAGGCGCACGGCGAGCGCGGCGCTTTCGCGCTCCAGCTCGGCATAGCTGAGGCTACGGTCGGCGGCGTGCACGGCGATGCGCTGCGGTGTGCGCCGCGCCTGGGCCTCGAACAGATGGTGGAGTACGCCGCGCGACGGGGCGGCCTGGGGCTCGCTGCGCAGGGCCTGCAAACGGCGCTCTTCGTCGGCGTCCAGCCAGGGCAGCCGGCCGACGCAGGCCTGGGCGTCGACCAGGCCGCGCGCCAGGCGCGCGAGATGGCCGGCGATACGCCGCAATTCGTCGTACTGGGGATCGCGCAGAGCCAGGCCGACGCTGCCGTCCGCCGCCAGCACCAGGGCCAGCCAGCCGGGGCTGCTCGCCGTCGGCCGCGCCGCCAGCACCTGGACCGCGCAGCGCCCGGCCAGGGCGGCGCGCTCCTGGCCGTCGGCGGATAGCTGCCGCCGGGCGTCATCGAGTTCTTCCGCCAGCCGCGCGCTACGTTCGGCGGACGACTCCATCGCCCGGTAGGAGGAACGCAGCAGCGCGGGCGCCTGCCGCCCGCGAACCGTGATCGGCTCGGGAAAGCCCAGGGTGATCTCTTCGTTGCCGTAGCGTCCCAGCAGTACCAGGAACGCCGCCAGCCAGTGCGCCGCCGGGAACGCTTCCGCGGCCGCCTCCGGCTCGAACCATTGCCAGGCGCAATGCGGGTCGCGCAAGGCGATTCGTCCCGGCAACTCCAGCCCCAGCGGGGCGCCTTGCAGGTAGCGCCGCTCCTGCGCAACCTCCGGGCGCACTGCGCGTCCCGCGGTCAGCGCCTTGCCCGACGAAAAGCTGCGTAACGGTAAGCCATGTCGCTCCTGCATCGCTCTCCCCCTTCCGAGGCTGGGCACCGAGCGAAAAACTCTTCACGAAATGGCGACGAGTTACGAGCTAATACAATTGATAGGTTGGTGACAGGTCAGGCCGAATGGCTTTCCGCGAGGATCGGGTACAGCGACGCGACCAACAGCAGCGCCATCCCTACGTTGAACACCCTCAGCCAGCGCGGATCGCGCAGCACGTTGCGCAGCATGCTGCCGAAACCGGCCCAGATTCCGATGGTCGGCGCGTTGATCAGGGCAAATACCGTCGAGATCACCACCACGTTGGTGAAGTAGCCCTGCAACGGCGTATAGGTGCTTATGGCGCCGACCGCCATCACCCAGGCCTTCGGGTTGACCCACTGGAACGCCGCCGCGCCCCAGTAGCTCAACGGCTTGCCACGTCCCTCCGGGTCGTTGCCGGCCGGGCCGGACGTGGCGATCTTCCAGGCCAGGTACAGCAGGTACGCCGCGCCGACGTAGCGCAGGATGGTGTACAGCACCGGATAGGCCTCGAACACCGTGCCCAGGCCGAAGCCCACCGCCATCACCATGATGAAGAAGCCGCAACTGATCCCGAGGATGTGCGGGATGGAGCGGACGAAACCGAAGTTGACCCCCGAGGCCAGCAACATGGTGTTGTTCGGACCGGGCGTGACGGAGGTGACGAAGGCGAACAGGGAGAACGCCAGCAGCAGATCCACGGAGAGCGACATTCGTTCCATCCTTTGAAGTGGGTGCGGGCAAGACGTTACTCCGCTTTGCCGCCGCGCCAGCGCAACAGTTGCCGAGAAAGTTGCCGTAACACTCCACCCGTCCGCCGCCCTAGCGTTGCACTCCCCAGCGCTTCACCGTGAGGCGCTCGATGCTGCCGAAAACCAGGTTCTCCACCAGCAGGCCGATCAGCACCACCACGGCCAGGCCGGCGAATACCTTGTCGGTGTACAGCTCGTTGCGGTTCTGGAAAATGTACCAGCCGAGCCCGCCCTTGCCGCTGCTCGCGCCGAACACCAGTTCCGCGGCGATCAGCGTGCGCCAGGCGAAGGCCCAGCCGATCTTCAGCCCGGCGAGAATCGACGGCAGCGCCGCCGGCACCAGGATCAGCAGGACGAAGCGCAGGCCACGCAGGCCGTAGTTGCGCCCTGCCATGCGCAGGGTCTCCGAGACACCGAGGAAACCGGCATAGGTGTTCAGCGCCAGCGCCCAGAGCACCGAATGCACCAGCACGAAGATCAGGCTGTTCTGGCCCAGGCCGAACCAGAGCAGCGCCAGCGGCAGCAGCGCGATCGCCGGCAGCGGGTTGAACATCGCCGTGAGGGTCCCGAGCAGGTCGCGGCCCAACTGCGTGGAGACCGCCAGGCTGGTCAGAACGAAGGCCAGGACGATCCCCAGCAGGTAGCCCTTGAACAGCACCAGCAGGGAGATCCCCGCCTTGGCCGGCAGTTCGCCGCTGGCCAGGCCCTCGCCGAGGGCCCTGGCCGTCTGCAGGAAGCCTGGCAGCAGCAGGTCGTTGCCCTGGACCCGCGCCGCCAGCTCCCAGGCCAGCGCCAGCAGCGCCAGGATCAGCCCCTTGCGCAGCCAGCCCTGTTGCCAGAGACGCTGGCTCAGGGGCAGGCGCCGCTCCAGGGAGACCTCCAGCAGGGGTTCGAGCTGGACTTCGTATTCTTCGCGAACGCGCGTGACTCGACTCATCGATCGATTCCTCTGCTCAATGGGCCAGCCGGATATCGGCGAAGTCGAGGGTCGCGGCCGCCGTCGGTTCGCCGCCCTCGTCGAACAGCAAGCGGTGGATGCGTCGCGCCGCGGCTTGCAGCGGCTCGCCGCCAAGGCTGTGCAGCCCGAACGGGTGGCCGTGCACTTCGGCCCGGACCCGCCCCGGGTGCGGCGAGAGCAGCAGGATGCGGTTGCCCACCACCAACGCCTCCTCGATGGAGTGGGTGACGAACAGCAGGGTGAAACGCACCTCTTCCCACAGGCGCAGCAGTTCTTCCTGCATCTTTCGCCGGGTCAGCGCGTCCAGCGCGGCGAACGGCTCGTCCATCAGCAGGATCTTCGGCTGCATCGCCAGCGCCCGGGCGATCGCCACCCGCGCCTTCATGCCCCCGGACAGCGTGTGCGGGTAGGCCTCGGCGAAGCCCGCCAGGCCGACCTTCTCGAGGCATTCGTCGGCGCGTCGCTCGGCCTCGTCGCGCGTCACCTGGCCGGACACCCGCAAGGGGAACAGCACGTTCTGCCGTACGGTCTTCCATGGCGGCAACTGGTCGAACTCCTGGAACACCACGATACGGTCGGGGCCGGGCGCCCTGACCGCCTGTCCCTGAAGGCGGATCTCGCCCTCGCTGGGCGTGATGAAGCCGGCCACCGCCTTGAGCAGGGTCGACTTGCCGCAACCGGACGGGCCGAGCAGGACGAAGCGATCGGCCGGGTCGACTTCGAAGCTAACCCGCTGGGTGGCCCGCACCACGCGCGAGCGGGTGCGGTATTCGAGGCTGACTCCGTCCACCGCCAGCAGGGCGTCGGCGGGGAGCGTGGAAGGTTGGCGGGAGGCGGCGTTCATCGGCGTCTCAACTCCCCTGCAACGGCGCGCCGTCCTGGAAGAAATAGTCCTGCCAGGAGGCCGGCTTGTTGCGGATCGCACCGACCCGGTAGAGAAACTCCGCCAGCGGATAGGTGTTCTTCGGCGTGACGCTGAACTCCACCTGCGGATTGGCGATGATCTTCAGCAGCGCGGCTCGGTCGATCTTCGCCCCGGTCACCCGGATATAGGTATCGGCGGCGGCCGCCTTGTCGTTCTGGGCGAAGGCCGCCGCTTCCTTCAGCGCCTCGACGAAGGCCCGGTAGGTCTTCGGGTTGTCCTGGCGGAACTTCTCCGTGGCGAACAGCACGGTCGGCGAATTCGGCCCCAGCAGCTCGTAGCTGTCGAGCACCACGTGGACCTTCGGGTTGGCCAGCGCCTGGTCCTGGAACGGCGGGTTGGAGAAATGCCCGGTCAGCTCGGTGCCGCCGGCCACCAGCGCGGCGGTGGCGTCCGGATGCGGCAGCGCCACGGTGTACTTGTCGAGGCGGTCGAACTGCTTGTCGCCCCACTGCTTAGCCGCGGCGTACTGGAGGAAGCGCGACTGCACCGAAACCCCCACCGCCGGCACGGCGATGCGATCCCCGGCGCCGAAGTCGGCGATGCTCCTGACCCGCGGGTCGTTGCTCAGCAGGTAGTAGGGGAAGTTGCCCAGCGAAGCCACCGCCTTGACGTTCTGGCGCCCGCGGGTACGGTCCCAGATGGTCAGCAGCGGACCGACGCCGGCACCGGCGATATCGATCGCCCCGGACAGCAGCGCATCGTTGACCGCCGCGCCGCCGGACAGTTGGGTCCAGTCGACCTTGATTTGCAGGCCCTCGGCCTGGCCGTGCTTTTCGATCAGGCGCTGGTCGCGGACCACGTTGAGCAGCAGGTAGACGATGCCGAACTGCTCGGCGATGCGGATCTCGCCCTCGGCCTGCGCCGGCCGGCTGGCCAGCAGCGTGGTGGCGAGGCTCAGACCCAGGCCGAGCGCGGCGACCAGGCGGGTGAATCGGGGAATGCGGTTCATGGAAACGCTCCTGGCGAAAAGGGGGAAGCGCGTGCCGTCGTCAGAACGGCGCGTCGCCTTGGATGGTGGTGCGGTAGAGCTTGCGCCGCAGGTGTGCCGGGCAACCGCCGGCGAGATGGATCAGCGAGCGGTTGTCCCAGAACACCAGGTCATGCGCCTGCCAGCGATGCCGGTAGATGTGCTCGGGGCGCACGCTGTGCGCATACAGCTCGGCGAGCAGTTGGGCGCTCTCGTCAGCCGGCAGGCCGACGATGCGGGTGGTGAAACCTTCGCTGACGAACAGCGCCTTGCGCCCGCTTTCCGGGTGGGTGCGCACGATCGGATGGACCACTTCGCGCACCTCGGCGAGCTGGGCAGCGCTCAGGGTCGGCCGCCAGTTGCCCTCGAAGCGCGGTTCGCTGTAGCGGGCGGTATAGGAATGCGCCGCCGTGCGTCCCTCGATGGCCTTGCGCAGGGCTTCCGGCAGGCTGTCCCAGGCCTTGTGCATGTCGGCGAACAGAGTATCGCCGCCCTCCTCCGGCAGCTCCTGGGCATGCAGCATCGAGCCGAGGCTCGGCAGCTCCTTATAGGAAAGGTCGGAGTGCCAGAACTTGCCGGCATCGCCGAGACCGATGGGCTGGCCGTTCTCGACGATGTTGGAAACGATGAGGATCTCCGGATGCCCTGGGAGCAGGAACTGCTTCAGCACATGGATCTGCAACTCACCGAAGCGCCGGCTGAAGGCGATCTGCTGCGCCGGGGTGATGCGCTGCTCGCGGAACACCAGCACATGGTGGTCCAGGTGCGCCCGGTGGATACGGCGGAAGTCCTCGGCGGCCAGGGGCAACCCGAGGTCGAGGCCGAGCACCTCGGCGCCGAATGCGGCATCGAGGGCACGGATCTGCAAAGGAACGTCGGCGCGCGCTGGCGCCGGAAGGGAAACGGACATCGCTGACTCCCACGCAAGCCCGGACACGCCAGGCACGAGATACCGCGCAAGGCGGCATGGATTCGGTGCGGCGCGCCGATTGGTCGGCAGGTACGCGAGAGCCTTTAATTTATTGGAATAAGAAAATTAATTTAAATATCTTTAAAGAATATAAATATGCTGCTCCGTACGGTTCGGCGTTCCTTGTAAGCACAAAAGTGAATTAATAAATAAAAACTTAGTATTTATGGCTCTAAGCGGCGAAGGGATAGTCTGGCAGCCATCGAACCCGCCGCCCGAGGAATGCCTCATGGACCGCACCGACAACGTCATCGATTTCGCCCGCTACCGCTCGCGCCGCCAGGCACGCCGCCTGGGCGAAATGATGTGGGCGGTGTACGCCTGGCGGGCCGGCTACGCCGTGCCGCAACCGCCAGCCAGGCACGACGAGCGCAGCCGCCGGGCCTGACCGATGAACCTGCCCGCCAGCGATGGCGTTGCCCACCTGGAACTGGCCGCCGGCGTGCATACCGAACCCGATGATCTGATTGGCCAGCGCGTCGCCCACAACCTGCTGCGCCTGCGCGGCAAGCGCAATCTCTCGCTGGACGCCCTGGCGCGGATTTCCGGTGTCAGCCGGGCGATGCTGGCGCAGATCGAGTCCGGGCGCAGCGTGCCGTCGATCAAGGTGCTGTGCAAGATCGCCCAGGGTCTCAAGGTGTCGGTGGCAGCCTTCCTCGACGATCGCGCCTTCGCCGGTGTCGCCGTGCTGCCGGCGCAACAGAGCAAGCGCCTGGTCAGCGCCGACGGCGCCTTCACCAGCCGCGCGCTGTTCCCCTTCGATGTGGCGCGCCAGGTGGAGTTCTACGAACTGCGCCTGCGCGGCCTCGGCCAGGAAGACGCCGAAGCCCACGCCCCCGGCACCCAGGAGAACCTGGTGGTGGCGCAGGGGGTACTGGAAGTGCGGGTCAACGAGGAGCGCTTCCTGCTCGCCACCGGCGACTCGATCCTGTTCTACGCCGACCAGCCGCACGGCTACCGCAACCCCGCCGATAGCGAAGCCCTGGCGTACCTGGTGATGACCTACCCGGAGCGCCTGGACTGACCCCCGGCCTTGCTGCCATGGACGAAGAAAGGCCCGCCCGGTCATCCCGGGCGGGCCTTTTCCATCCGGCGACGGATCAGCAGGTGCAGCACATCATCGGCATGCCGTTGCAACTCATCATCATCGGCATGCCGCACTCCATCATCTTCGCCATCAGCATGCAGCAGTTCTTGAACATCTCCATGTCCATGCCCTGCATCGGCATCATCCTGCAGTGCATGGCGTCGCCCTGCATGGAGCACTCCATCATGCACTTCATCGGAGCCATGCCCATCATCGGCATGCCCATCCCCATGCCCATCGTCGGCATCATCGCCATGCAGGCCTGGGACATGCCCATCATCGCCAGGTTGCCGCACTGCATCATCATGGGCATGCCGCAGTTCATCATCATCGCCATCATCTCGGCGCTGTTGCGGAACTGGCCCATGTCCATGCCCATCGCCGGCATCATCTTGCACAGCATGCCGTCGTCCATCGTTTCGCACTGCATGGTCGCCATCATCATCGGCATGCCCATCATGGGCATCATCGGCATGGCGGCATTCATGTTCATCGGCATCTGCATGGCGTTCATCATGGCGGTAACTCCTGTAGGCGAAGCGGGGGTAAGTGCGACTGGGGCCGATTCTAGGCAGCGCCGGCGCACCGGCAAGATGCCGGTGCAACAGCCGCGCCGGGCGCTGCATGGCGGCTACCGGCGAGGCAGCGAAGGCGTTCGGCGCAATGACAGCGGATTCCGCTGCATGACGGAGGAGCGCATCGTCGCGACAGGTATTTCGACGCGATGGATATTCGAATCGGGCCTATCCAAATAACCCAAGTGAATAAACGTTCTAAGACCCGTCGCGTTTTTTGCCTCGCCCGGCGGCGCCCCTCTATTCCGCCGCTTTCCGGCGTTCGGACGATGCCCTGGGGAAACCGCGCGGGCCGACGCGGAACGCGTGCGCGGCATTGCCCCAGGCCAGCGCCGCGGCCAGGCCGATCAGCGGCAGCAGGGTCCAGGGCAGCATCTCGCTGCCCCAGCGCTGCAACACCATGCCGCCCAACGCTCCGCCGCCGGCGATGGCCAGGTTCCAGGCCACCACGATCATCGACTGGGCCAGGTCGGCGCCCTCCCCGGCGGCGTCCGCCGAAGCAGTCTGCAGCAGCGTCGCCGCGCCACCGAACGTCAGCCCCCAGAGGGCCAGGCCGGCGAACGCCAGCCAGCTCCAGCGAGCGCCCAGGCACAGCGCCAGCGCCGCCACGGCGAACAGCGCCAGGCTGGCCAGGACCATCCGCCGCAGGTGCCGGTCGACCAGCACGCCGACCAGCCAGATTCCCGCCACCGCGGCGCTGCCGAATACCAGCAGGGCCAGGTCCACCGAGGCGCCCAGGCCGACCTTGGCGAGGAACGGCGCGATATAGGTGTAGAGGATGTTGTGCGCCAGCACCCAGGCGACGATCACCAGCAATACCGGACGCACGCCCGGCGTGCGCAGCACCCCGAGCAGACGCAGGCGCCGCCCGGCCGGCTGGCCAGGGAAGTCCGGCACGCTGCGCAGCACCCAGCCGACCAGCAGCAGCGCGGTCAGCGACAACAGGCCGAAGGCCCAGCGCCAGCCGAGCAGGCCGCCCAGCCAGGTGCCCAGCGGAACGCCGAGCGACAGCGCCAGCGGCGCACCGAGCATGGCCACCGCCAACGCCCGCCCCTGCTGCTCCGGCGGCACCAGGCGCCGCGCGTAGCCGGCCAGCAGGCCCCAGGCGAGGCCGGCGGCGACGCCGCTGCCGAAGCGCGCCAGCAGGGTCAGGCGGTAATCCGAGGAAACGGCGGTTAGGCTGTTGCAGACGAAGAAGATCAGCAGCGCCAGCAGCAGCACCCGGCGCCGCCGCCAGCCCTGGGTCAGGCTCGCCGCCGGCAGCGCGGCCAGTAGCGAACCCAAGGCGTAGACGCTGACCAGTTGCCCGGCCAGCGCCTCGCTGACCGCCAGCCCCGCGCCGATTTGCGGCAGCAGGCCGGCCGGCAGGGTTTCGCTGAGAATGGCGACGAAGCCGGACATCGCCATCGCCAGCAACGCGCTCAGCGGCAGCCGCGGCGCCACGGCCGACGCAGCGGCCCCGGCGTTCTCCGGAAATGCTTCGCGGCGTCCCATCAGCGCAGCTCCGCGGAACGGTAGACGGCGTCGCGCAGGTCGTTGACGAAGCGTCCCGACATGCCCTCGAACAGGGTGTTGGTGAGCGCCACCACCGACAGTTCGCGGGCCCGGTCGACGAACCAGGAATGCCCGTAGGCGCCGCCCCAGCGCCAGGTGCCGGGAGACTCCGGCGATTGCGCGATGGCCGGGTCACGCAGCACGGAGAAGCCCAGGCCGAAGCCGAAACCGGGATTGGCCGGCAGTTCCAGGCCGGGTACCTGGTCGCGGCCCATTTCCTCCACCAGGCCAGGCGTCAGCAACGGCGCGCCGCCCTGGCGAAGGACCTCCAGAAGGCGCAGCACGTCGCCGGCGCTGCCGATCATCCCCGCCCCGCCAGACGCATAGGCAGACGGCTCGAAGGCCCGACGCGGCTCGAAGCGAATGCCGACGCAGTCCTCGAACGGCGTGACGGTCTCCCGCTCGGCCATCCGCCGCGGGCGTGGCCGGTCGCTGACGTAGACCGCCGCCAGGCGTTGCGCGTCGGCGCAGAGGAAGCCGCTGTCGCGCATGCCGGCCGGAATCCCGACCCGCTGCCGCAGCGCTTCCGCCAGCGGCCGCCCGTCGACCCGCGCCACCAGCGCGCCGAGCACGTCGGTGGCCAGCGAATAGCCCCAGGCGCGGCCGGGCTCGTAGAGCAAGGGCACGGAGGCCAGGCGACGGAGATTCTCGGCCAGGTCGAAGCCCGGCAGGTCCATGCCGTCGGAAATCCCGGCGCGGGCATAGGGGCCGTCTGCCTCGGCTTCGAGGAAGCGATAACCGAGGCCGGCGCTGTGGCTCAGCAACTGCCGCGGCGTGATGCGCGCCTCGCGGCCGTCGGCCAGGCGCGGACGGAACGCCGGCAACCAGTCGGCGATCGGCTCATCGAGGGCCAGCCGGCCCTCGTCCACCAGGCTCAGGGCGGCGACGCTGACGATCGGCTTGCTCACCGAGGCCAGGCGGAACAGGCTGTCCTCGCCCATTGTCCGGCCGGCCTCGCGGTCGGCCAGGCCGGCAGCCCGTCGATAGAGCCACTGCCCCCGGTGCGCCACCAGTACCACCGCTCCCACCAGGCGCTGGTCGGCGAATGCCGCCTCGATCGCCTGATCGACATGTTCCGCCAGGCTGCGCCCTGGCCCTCGTTCGAAACCTGACATGCAGGACTCTCCGCGGACGATGAAGGATGCGGACAGGCTAAGAGCGCTGCAAAAGCGGAAAAAGACGGATAGAGTTCCGCTCTATCCGGACCATCATGTCCGTAATCGGAGCCTTGCATGGACAGCCTCAGCGGTTTCACCGTCTTCGTCCGCGTCGCCGAGACCCGCAGCATCGTCGGCGCCGCCCGGACCCTCGGCGTCAGCGCCTCGGCGGTGGGCAAGCGGGTCGCCCGCCTGGAAGAGAAGCTCGGCGTGCGCCTGTTCCACCGCAGCACCCGCAGCATCACCCTGACCGCCGAAGGCAGCCTGTTCCTCGAGCGCAGCCGGCGCATCCTGGCCGAGATCGAAGCCACCGAGCTGGAGCTGTCGCAAAGCCGCGAGACCCCGCGCGGGCGCCTGCGGGTCAGCCTGCCGCTGGTCAGCGGGCTGGTCCTGCCGGCGCTCGCCGATTTCATGCAGGCCTATCCGGACATCGAGCTAGACCTCGACTTCAGCGATCGCGTGGTGGATGTCGTCGACGAAGGCTTCGACGTGGTCCTGCGCACCGGCCAGCCGGTGGATTCGCGGCTGTCCATGCGCGAACTGGGTGAGTTCCAGCTGAAGCTGGTCGGCTCGCCGGCCTACTTCGCCCGCCACGGCACGCCGCGCTGCCCGGAAGACCTGCTGCGGCACACCTGCCTGCACTACCGCTTCCCCAATACCGGCCGCCTCGAGGAATGGCCGCTGCACCGCGCGGACGGCGAAGCCCCGCCGCAGATCCCGGTGTCGATGGTCTGCAACAACATCGAGACCCGCGTCTGCTTCGCCCTGCGCGACCAGGGCATCGCCTGCCTGCCGGACTTCTCGATCCGCGAGGCGCTGCGCGAAGGGCGCCTGGTCAGCGTCCTCGACACCTTCTGCGAGCGCCGCGCGCGGTTCTTCCTGCTCTGGCCGTCCGGCCGCCAGGTCTCGCCCAAGCTGCGCGCCTTCATCGACTTCGTCGCGCCACGGGTGATCGCCACGCTGGGCTGAAGCGCGCCTGGCAGGGCCGGTCAAGCCGGCGGCAGACAGGAACAAGACCGCGGCGGCCACGGAGCGTCTAATAGGTACATCCACCCCTTGCCAGGCCGCATCCATGATCAACATCGAGACGCCGACCTACTACACGGCGACCAAGAAGTACGAATTGTCCTTCCCCTCCCTGGAAACCGACCTGGACGCCGACGTGGTGGTGATCGGCGGCGGCTTCTCCGGGATCAACACCGCGCTTGAGCTGGCCGAGCACGGCATCACCGACATCGTCGTGCTGGAGGCCCGCCACCTCGGCTTCGGCGGTACCGGGCGCAACGGCGGGCAGATCATGGCCGGCATCGGCCACGACCTGGAGAAGATCCGCAAGGACGTCGGCGAGGACGGCCTGCGGGCGATCTTCGAGATCAGCGACCTCGGCGCCGACATCATCAAGGGCCGTATCGAGAAGTACGCCATCGACGCCGACTTCTGCCATGGCTACGGCTACATGGGCTTCAACGCACGCCAGGCGAAGACCCTGCAGGCCTGGGAAAAGGAATTCCGGTCGCTCGGCTCGCCCCATGAGATCCGTTACCTGCACGGTGCCGAGGTGCGCCAGATCATCGGCTCGGACGCCTACGGCAGTGCCCTGCTGCACATGGGCGGCGGCCATGTGCACTCGCTCAACCTGCTGCTCGGCGAAGCCAAGGCACTGGCCGGCCTCGGCGCACGGATATTCGAATACAGCCCGGCGCTGGAGGTGCAATACGGCGAGCGCATCCGCGTGCGCACGGCCAAGGGCTCGGTCACCGCGAACAAGCTGCTCTGGGCCTGCGACAGCTTCCTCAACCGGCTCGAACCCGAGCTGCACCGCACCACCATCAATACCTACGCGTTCCAGATGATGACCGAGCCGCTGCCGGACGAACTGATCCAGCGGATCAGCCCGATCCGCGGCGCCTACAGCGACATCCGCCCGGTCATCGACTACTACCGGGTGACCAACGAGAACCGCCTGCTGTTCGGCGCCGCCACACCCTTCGTCGAACGCATCCCCGGCGACCTCAAGGCCTGGAACCGCAAGCTGATGCTGAAGATCTTCCCCTACCTGGAGCACGTCCGCATCGACCTCGCCTGGGGTGGGCCGATGGCTTGCAGCGCCAACCTGTTCCCGCAGATCGGCAGCCTCTCGGGGCGGCCCAACGCGTTCTTCGTCCAGGGTTATTCCGGGTTCGGCGTGACCCCCAGCCACATCGTCTGCAAGGTCCTCGCCGAAGGCATGAGCGAAGGCTCGGCGCGCTACGACCTGCTCAGCTCGGTGCGCCGCATCCCGATCCACGGCAAGGACCACTTCCGCCCGCTGCTGCTCAGCGCAGGCAAGACCTGGCACCAGCTCTCCGGCTACTGGAATGGCCGGCGCTGAAACCTACCGATCACTCTACAAGGAGCATTCCCATGGCCATTACCGTTATCCGCCACGGCATCACCCTCGACGAACTGGACGCCTGGGGCAGCGTCGCCGACCTCGGCTCGGAGATCCTCGAAGGCGAGGTGAAAGCCTTCGGCAAGATGACCGCAGGAGCCCCCACCGACCCGGTCAGCGCCGCCTACTTCGGCACCACCGCCGGCAAGTTCCGCATGACCTATCCGTTCAGCGAACAGGCCACGGTGGTCAGCGGCGAGGTCCGCCTCACCGACGAGTCCACCGGCCAGAGCACGCTCTACAAGGCCGGCGACAGCTGGTTCGTCAGCAAGGGCACCCCGGTGCTCTGGGAGGTTGCCGACGGCGGCTTCGTCAAGCATTACTACGCGGTGGCTTGAGACACCGGCGTAACGGCGAGCCATTACGCCCGGAGGCGCTGCCAGCCCTCGACACGCCCCCGTAGGGCGAATAACCGCTCGCGGTTATCCGCCGTGAAACCCGGCGTAACGGCGGATAGCGCCTGCGGCGCTATTCGCCCTACCCGGCAAGCCGTTACGCCCGGAGGCGCAACCCAGCCCTCGACACGCCCCCGTAGGGCGAATAACCGCTCGCGGTTATCCGCCGTGAAATCCGGCGTAACGGCGGATAGCGCCCGCGGCGCTATTCGCCCTACCCGGCGAGCCGTTCCGCCCGGCGGCGCTGCCCAACCCTCGACACGCCCCCGTAGGGCGAATAACCGCTCGCGGTTATCCGCCGTGAAACCCGGCGTAACGGCGGATAGCGCTTGCGGCGCTATCCGCCCTACCTGGCAAGCCGTTACGCCCGGCGGCGCTGCCCAGCCCTCGACATGTCCCTGAACGGCCGCACCGTCGGGCCGCGGGTTCAGGTGCTCTCCCGCGCCATCAGCTCGAACCCCATGTCCAGCGCGCTATCGCGCACCTCCTTGCCGGCGATCAGCGCCAGCAACTGCTCCGCCGCGCGCCGGCCGATGGCTTCGCGCGGGGTGCGGATGCTGCTCAGGCGCGGGACCGTGCAGTCCGAACCCGGCAGGTCGTTGAAACCGAGCACGGCGATCTGTTCCGGCACCTTGACCCCACGGCGCAGGGCCTCCAGCAGCGCGCCCTGGGCCAGGTCGTCGTTGCAGAAGAACACCCCGTCGACCTGCGGCTGGCTGGCCAGCAACTGCACGAAGAGTTCGCCGCCGAGGGCCACCGAGGACGGCCGCGGCGTAAGGATTTCCAGCCCCGGGTCGTAGCAGCCGGCCTTTTGCAAGGCGCGGCGGAACCCCTCGCCGCGCAGCAGGGTGCGCTGGTCGAGCTGGGCGCCGATGTAAGCCAGGCGCCTGCGGCCGCGTGCCAGCAGGTGCTCGGCGGCGGCCTCGCCGGCGCGCAACTGGGAGAAGCCGACGCAATTGAGCCCGGAGCCGGAGTCCAGGTCCATCATGTACACGCAGGGAATGCCGCTGGCCTCGATCATCCGCCGGGCGCTCTCGGTGCGCTCGAAGCCGGTCAGCAGCAGGCCGCGCGGCTGGTAGGCCAGGTAGTTGCGGATCAGGTCCTCTTCCTCGTTGCGCGAGTAGTGGAAGTTGCCGATCAGCACTTCCAGGCCCTGCGGCCGCAGTACCGCGTGGATCGCCTCGAGGGTCTCGATGAACAGCAGGTTGGCCAGCGACGGCACCAGCACCGCCACGCTGTGGCTTTGCGCCGAGGCCAGCGCGCGCGCCGCGGGGTTGGCCACGTAGCCGAGTTCGCGGGCGGCGTCGCGGACCTTCTGCGCCAGTTCTTCGGCGACGCTGGCGACGCCGCGCAACGCGCGCGACGCGGTGATCGGGCTGACCCCGGCGCGGCGCGCGACTTCGTTGAGGGTGGGACGTCCGGTGGTTCGCGTGTTCTTGTCGTTCTTGGTGATGCTCATCGTGGCCTGCTTGCCAAACAAAATTCCAGGCACTAAGGTAGCGCTGTCTCGCGACCTGGGCAATCGCCTGAGGCGGCCTGTCCGCCACTGCCCGCGCGGGATTCGACAGACCACAACGACAAGAAGGCGGAGCCGGGCTCGCGCGATTTTTTCCAGGTCGCAAAGACAGCGCTGTCTCACGCTTGAGGTGTTCCATGCATCCACCCCTCCAAGCCCTGGTCATCATGGGTGTCGCCGGTTGCGGCAAGTCCAGCGTCAGCCAGGCCCTCTGCCAGCGCAGCGGCGCCCACGGCATCGAAGGCGACAGCTTCCATCCCGCCGCCAACATCCGCAAGATGAGCGCCGGCATCCCCCTCACCGACGACGACCGCGCCGGCTGGCTGGACACCCTCGCCGAGCGGCTGCGCCAGGCGGTGGCCGCCGGCAAGCTGCCGGTACTGACCTGTTCCGCCCTCAAGCGCGCCTACCGCGACCGGTTGCGCCGCGCGGTGCCCGGCCTCGGCATCGTCTACCTGGAACTGACCCCGGCGGTCGCCGCCGAGCGCGTCGCCCAGCGCCCCGGCCACTTCATGCCGGCGACCCTGATCGACAGCCAGTTCGCCGCCCTCGAGCCGCCGCTCGACGAACCCCTGACCCTGCGCCTGGACGCCACCCTGCCGGTGGAATGCCTGGCGCAGGCCGCCCACGCCTGGTGGCTGGAGCACGCCGCCGCCTGAATTCTTTCGCTTGTCCGACAAAGATAGCGCTACCCCGAAAAAGCGCTTCAATGAAACAGCAACTCCGGTAGAACAACGACAAAAGGAGAGCCCTCCATGTTCGGCATGTCACACGATGCCTACCTGCTCCTCGACGCCCTGGTGACCATCATCGGCCTGATCGTGCTGATCACCCGCTTCAAGGTGCATCCCTTCATCGCCCTGATCATCGCCGCCGGCTTCCTCGGCCTGACCTCGGGGATGCCGGTGGAGAAAATCGTCAAATCCTTCCAGGACGGCTTCGGCGGCGTGCTCGGCTTCGTCGGCGTGATCCTCGCCCTGGGCACCATGCTCGGCAAGCTGATGGCCGATTCCGGCGGCGCCGACCAGATCGCCCGCACCCTGATCCGCGCCTTCGGCAAGGAGCGGGTGCACTGGTCGATGATGCTCGCCGCGTTCCTGGTGGGCATCCCGCTGTTCTTCGAGATCGGCTTCATCCTGCTGATCCCGCTGGTGTTCATCGTCGCCCGGCGCAGCGGCGTGTCCCTGATCAAGATCGGCATCCCGTTGCTCGCCGGCCTTTCCGCGGTGCACGGTCTGGTGCCGCCGCATCCCGGCCCGCTGCTGGCGATCGGCGTGTTCGGCGCCGACATCGGCAAGACCATCCTCTACGGCCTGATCGTCGCCCTGCCCACCGCCGCCATCGCCGGCCCGCTGTTCGGCGCGCTGGTCTCGCGCTACATACCCGGCACGCCATCGGCGGAACTGGTCGAGCAGATCGCCCACGAGCCCGAGACCCAGGACCTGCCCAGCTTCGGCGTGACCCTGGCGACCGTGCTGCTGCCGGTGTTCCTGATGCTGCTGAAGACCTTCGCCGACGTCGCCTTCCCCGATGGCCACGCGTTCCGCGCCTGGATGGACATGATCGGCCATCCGATCAGCGCCCTGCTCCTGGCCCTGCTGGTGGCGCTCTATACCTTCGGCTACGCCCGTGGCTTCGACTCGAAGAAGATCCTCAGGCTGCTCGACCAGAGCCTGGCACCGACCGCCGCCATCGTGATGATCATCGGCGCCGGCGGCGGCTTCAAGCAGATGCTGGTGGCCAGCGGGGTCGGCGACGTCATCGGCCATCTCGCGGTGAACGCGCAGATCTCGCCGATCCTGCTGGCCTGGCTGGTGGCCGCGGTGATCCGCATCGCCACCGGCTCGGCCACCGTCGCCACCATCACCGGGGCCGGCATCGTGGTGCCGGTGATCGACCTGATTCCCGGCGTCAACCGCGAGTTGCTGGTGCTCGCCACCGGCGCCGGCTCGCTGATCCTCTCCCATGTCAACGACGCCGGGTTCTGGCTGGTCAAGCAGTACTTCAACATGAGCGTCAGCGAGACCTTCAAGACCTGGACCGCGATGGAGACCATCCTCTCCGTGGTCGGCCTGGTCTTCATCCTGTTGCTGTCGCTGGTGCTCTGAGCACCAGCCCGACCGGAGTTCAGCCATGACCGAACCAATGCAACGCCCCGACCACGAAGCCTCGCGCTGGCCGCGCGACTTCGATATCCGCCAGCGCTATGCCGAGCAGCAGGAACTGCTTGAGCCACCGCCGGCGCGGCCCCGCGAAGAGCCTACCGCCGACGCCTGAAGCCAGCCGGCGCCATGCCTTTGCTCCCGCCCCCACGAAGCGGGAGCAAAGGCTGATTTCCGGCAAGGGCGCGACGGTTTTCCTGCTGAAACGATTTACCTTCGATCCGGACCGCGCTACAACAGTCCCACGCCTTTCATCCACGTCATTCGAGGCCCCGCCATGACCGCCCCGCTCCACCTCGATTCGCTGTTTCCCAGCCTCGACGCCATTCCCGAGCAGTACCGCCCCGACGCCCCCATCGAGCAGCGCGACTACCTGGTCGACGGCCAACTGCGACATTGGGACGGCCCGCTGGCGCCGGTACGCAGCCCGGTATTCCTCGCCGAGGCCGACGGCGAGCGCCAGGTGATCCTCGGCAGCACCCCGCTGCTCGACGCCGACGCCGCGCTCGCCGCGCTCGACGCCGCGGTGCGGGCCTACGACCACGGCCAGGGCCTGTGGCCGAACCTGCGGGTGGCCGAGCGCATCCAGCACGTCGAACGCTTCCTGGCGCGGATGCGCGAGCAACGCGAGGCGGTGGTCAAGCTGCTGATGTGGGAAATCGGCAAGAACCTCAAGGACTCCGAGAAAGAGTTCGACCGCACCTGCGACTACATCGTCGATACCATCGAAGCGCTGAAGGAACTCGACCGCCGCTCCAGCCGTTTCGAACTGGAACAGGGCACCCTCGGCCAGATCCGCCGGGTTCCGCTGGGCGTGGCGCTGTGCATGGGGCCGTACAACTACCCGCTGAACGAAACCTTCACCACCCTGATCCCGGCGCTGATCATGGGCAATACGGTGGTGTTCAAGCCGGCCAAGTTCGGCGTGCTGCTGATCCGCCCGTTGCTGGAAGCCTTCCGCGACAGCTTCCCGCCAGGAGTGATCAACGTCATCTACGGGCGCGGCCGGGAAACCGTGTCGGCGCTGATGGCCAGCGGCAAGGTCGACGTGTTCGCCTTCATCGGCACCCATTCTGGCGCCAGCGACCTGAAGAAGCTGCACCCCCGCCCGCACCGCCTGCGCGCCGCCCTCGGCCTGGACGCGAAGAACCCGGGTATCGTCCTGCCGCAGGTCGACCTGGACAACGCGGTGAACGAGGCGGTCACCGGCGCGCTGTCCTTCAACGGCCAGCGCTGCACCGCGCTGAAGATCCTGTTCGTCCACGAAAGCGTGCTGCGACCGTTCCTCGACAAGTTCAGCGCGCGCCTGGCCAGCCTCAAGCCGGGCATGCCGTGGGAACCGGGAGTGGCGCTGACGCCGCTGCCGGAGCCGGGCAAGGTCGACTATCTCGAAGGCCTGCTGAACGACGCCCTGGCCAAGGGCGCACGAGTGGTCAATGCGGGCGGCGGCGAGCATCGGCAAAGTTTCTTCTACCCCGCTCTGCTGAGTCCGGTGAGCCCGGACATGCGCCTCTACCACGAGGAGCAGTTCGGTCCGCTGGTGCCGGTGGTGCCCTATCGCGAGCTGGACGAGGTGATCGACTACGTCCTGCGCTCCGACTACGGCCAGCAGTTGAGCCTGTTCGGCAACGACCCGGCGCAGATCGGCCGGCTGGTCGACGCCTTCGCCAACCAGGTCGGCAGGATCAACGTCAACGCCCAGTGCCAGCGCGGCCCGGACAGCTACCCGTTCAACGGCCGGAAGAATTCGGCGGAAGGCACCCTGTCGGTCCATGACGCGCTGCGGGTGTTCTCCATCCGCACCCTGGTGGCGACCCGCGACACCGAGGCGAACAAGACCCTGGTCAGCGAGATCATCCGCAACCGCGCGTCGAACTTCCTCACCACCGACTACATCTTCTGAAGCGCCTGTCCCTCTCCCGCCGGGAGAGGGACCTGCCGCCACCTCCCCCACTGTCCGCCAGGCAGCAGCCGCGCAACAGGCTGCCGCCCCGGCAACACCTCCTGCTCGCGCGAACCCGCGCAACCAGTGGCCTGCGCGGGTCGGCACAGGCTGTGCAACGGCCCGGACTCCAGGGTAGCCGTCGACCGGACGGCCCCGCTGCCTACCAGGAGTCCGCATGAACGCCCGCGTCCATCCCGAAGCCACCGCCGCCAGTCTCTCCGAAGGCGCCGACTACGAACTGCTCGCCCAGCGTTTCCGACCGATCTTCGCGCGCATCGCCGAAGGCGCCGTCGAGCGCGAACGGCAACGCGAACTGCCCCACGAGGCGATCGCCTGGCTCAAGCAGGCCGGCTTCGGCGCCGTGCGCGTGCCGCGCGAGCACGGCGGCGCCGGCGCCTCGCTGCCGCAGTTGGTTCAGTTGCTGATCGAACTGGCCGAGGCCGACTCCAACATCACCCAGGCCCTGCGCGGCCACTTCGCCTTCGTCGAGGACCGTCTCAATGCCGAGCCCGGCCCTGGCCGCGACCGTTGGCTGCGGCGCTTCGTCGAGGGCGACCTGGTCGGCTGCGCCTGGACCGAGGTCGGTTCGGTACGGCTGGGCGAAGTGCTCACCCGCGTCTCGCGCAAGGACGACGGTCGCTGGGTGGTGAACGGCAGCAAGTACTACAGCACCGGCAGCCTCTTCTCCGACTGGATCGATCTGTATGCCCAGCGCGACGACACCGGCGCCGACGTGATCGCGGCGATCCGCACCGACCAGCCCGGCGTGCGCCAGAGCGACGACTGGGACGGCTTCGGCCAGCGCACCACCGGCAGCGGCACGTCGCTGTTCGAGGACGCCGAGGTGGAGGAAGAGAACCTCATCGACTTCGCCAGCCGCTTCAAGTACCAGACCGCGTTCTACCAGTTGGTCCTGCTCGCGGTGCTGGCCGGCACCGGCCGCGCCGCCTTGCGCGACGTCGCCGCCGAGGTGCGCGGGCGGACCCGTATCTACAGCCACGGCAATGCCCCGCGAGTCAGCCAGGATCCCCAGGTGCAGCAGGTGGTCGGGCGCATCGCCGCGCGCGTCTACGCCGCCGAGGCGGCCACCCTGCGCGCCGCCGAAGCGGCCCAGCGTGCCTACCTGGCGCGCTTCGTAGGCGACCCGCAGGCGGAGAAGGAGGCCAATGTCGCCGCCGAGATCGAATCGGCCAAGGCCCAGGCGATCGTCGCCGAACTGGTGTTGCAGGCCACCAGCGAGCTGTTCGACGCCAGCGGCGCTTCCGCCGTCGGCCGCGGCAAGCAGCTCGACCGCCACTGGCGCAATGCGCGCACCGCCGCCTCGCACAATCCCCTGATCTACAAGCAACGGATCGTCGGCGACTGGGAGATCAACGGCAGCGAGCCGCCCTACGTCTGGCAGATCGGCAGCGGTCCGGCCACGGCGTCCCGCTGAACCTCGCCCATCCCATCGCAAGGAGTTGCCATGAGCGCACTGGAAAAGAACGCCGCCGATCCCTATCGGCAACCGCTGCCACGGACCCCGGCCCGGCGCATCGCCGACGACGCCGAGGCGATCCGCGTCGCCCGCGAACTGGCCGGGCTGTTCGCCGAGGAAGCCTCGCTGCGCGACCGCCAGCGCCGGCTGCCGGTGGCCGAACTGGAAGCCTTCTCGCAGAGCGGCCTATGGGGCATCAGCGTACCGCGCGCCTACGGCGGCGCCGAGGTCGGCTACCGGACCCTGGCCGAAGTACTGAAGATCATCGCCGCGGTAGACCCGTCCCTGGCGCAGTTGCCGCAGAACCACCTGGCGGTGCTCGACCATTTGCGCCTGGACGGCAGCGAGGAGCAGAAACGCTTCTTCTACGGCCTGGTGCTAGACGGCGTGCGCTTCGGCAACGCCTTCTCCGAACGCCACAGCCGTACCGTCGCCGAATTCCAGACACGAGTGCTGGCGGATGGCGACGGGTTCCGCATCGACGGCCGCAAGTTCTATTCGAGCGGCGCCCTGCTCGCCCACTGGGTACCGGCCGTCGGCCTCGACGCCGAGCAGCGCGCGCACCTGGCGTTCATCCCGCGCGACGCGCCGGGGCTGACGGTGATCGACGACTGGTCCGGCTTCGGCCAGCGCACCACCGCCAGCGGCACCGTCATCCTGGACAACGTGCGGGTGCCGGCCGAGCACGTCATCCCGGTGCACCGCGCCTTCGACCGCCCCACCGCCGCCGGCGCCGTATCGCAGTTCATCCAGGCCGCCATCGACGCCGGCATCGCCCGTGGCATCCTCGCCGAGACCGTGCAGCAGGTGCGCCGCCACGCGCGGCCATGGATAGACGCCAACCAGCAGCATGCCTGGGAAGACCCCTACACCATCCAGCAGGTCGGCGACCTGCGCATCCGCGTGCGCGCCGCGGAAGCCGTGCTCGACCTGGCGGCCGACTCCATCGAAGCGGCGCTCGCCGCCCCCGACGAGGAGAGCGTGGCCGCCGCCTCGATCGCGGTGGCCGAGGCCAAGGTGCTCACCACCGAAGCCGCCCTGCTCGCCGCCAACCGGCTGTTCGAACTGGCCGGCACGCGCTCGACCCTGGAGGAACTCAATCTCGACCGCCACTGGCGCAACGCCCGCACCCACACCCTGCATGACCCGGTGCGCTGGAAATACCATGCCATCGGCAACTACCAGTTGAATGGGGTGAAGCCACCGCGGCACGCCTGGCTCTAGGAGCCGTCCCGGGCCCTGGGGCGGATATCGCCACTGGCGTCATCCGCCGTCCGCCCAGGTCAGGCCGGCAGCGCGTTGCGCCCGGCCTCCTTCTCCCAGAGCGCCCGCAGGTCGCGATAGCCGGCCGCCGGATGGGAATCCGGCAGACGCGGGCCGTCGCCGAACAACTTCTCGCGCAGAGTCCCCGGCGCATATTCGGTCTTGTACACCCCGCGCTTCTGCAACTCCGGCACCAGCAATTCGACCACGTCGCTGAAGGTTTCGTGGGCCAGCGCATAGGCCAGGTTGAAGCCATCCACGTCGGTGTCCGCCACCCACTCCTGCAACAGGTCGGCGACGGTCGCCGGGCTGCCGACGAACAGCGGGCCGAAGCCGCCGATACCGACCCAGTCGGCCAGCTCGCGGACCGTCCAGGTGCGCGTCGGATCGGCGCTGGAAAACGCTTCCACCGCCGATTGGATCGCATTGGTGTGGATGTGCCGCAGCACCTGGTCCGGCCGATACTGGCCGAAGTCGATCCCGGCCCAGCCGGAGATCAGCGCCAGGGCCCCTTCGTAGCTGACGAAGGCGCGGTATTCGTCGAACTTGGCCCTGGCCTTGGCGTCGGTTTCGCCCAGCACCACCGTCTGCAGGTTGAACACCAGTACCTTGCGCGGATCGCGGCCGGCCTCGGCGACGCGCTGGCGGATGTCGGCGACCGCCTGCTTGAGCACGGTCTTCGATGGCGCGGCGACGAACACGCACTCGGCGTGCTCGGCGGCGAAGCGCTTGCCACGACTCGACGCGCCGGCCTGGTAGAGCACCGGCGTGCGCTGCGGCGACGGTTCGCAGAGATGGATGCCGGGTACCTGGAAGTGCTCGCCGACATGGCGGATCTCGTGAATCTTGCCCGGGTCGCTGAAGATCCTTCGGCGACGGTCGCGGAGCACCGCGCCGTCCTCCCAACTGCCTTCGAAGAGCTTGTAGAGCACCTGTAGGTATTCGTCGGCATAGTCGTAGCGGCGGTCGTGGTCGAGCTGGGCCTGCTGGCCGAGGTTGCGCGCGCCGCTTTCCAGGTAGGAGGTCACTACGTTCCAGCCGATCCGGCCCTTGGTCAGGTGGTCCAGGGTCGAGAGTCGGCGGGCGAAGGGATAGGGATGCTCGAAGGACAGCGAGGCGGTCAGGCCGAAGCCCAGGTGGCGAGTCACCGCGGCCATCGGCGTGATCAGCGCCAGCGGGTCGTTCACCGGTACCTGAGCGGCCTGGCGGATCGCCGCGTCGCCATTGTCGTCGAGCACATCGTAGATGCCCAGCACGTCGGCGATGAACAGTCCGTCGAAACGGCCGCGTTCGAGCAACCGCGCCAGGTCGGTCCAGTACTCCAGGTCCTTGTACTGCGAGGAGCGGTCGCGCGGATGCGCCCAGAGGCCGGGCGACTGGTGGCCGACACAGTTCATTTCGAAGGCGTTGAGACGGATTTCGCGCGGCATGGGGACTCCTTGGCTTGCCTGTGCATCCGGCACCCCGTGCACAGCCCGTGCCGGGCCGCGGGGCCGCGCCGGACAAGGCCTGGGTGGCAAGCCCCTGTCGCTGTGCGGGCGCAACTGCTGGGCAAGTGTTGGTGGATCAACACATTCGCCCGCCCCACCCGAGCCCCGAATCCCGAATCCCGTAGGGCGATAGCGCCCTGGCGCTATCCGCCAGCGCACCGGTACCCCGTCCGGCGGATAGCCGCGAGCGGCTATTCGCCCTACCCGAGCTCCTCGTAACCCGTAGGGCGAATAGCGCCCCGGCGCTATCCGCCAGCGCACCGGTACCTCGTCCTACCCGAGCGCCCCGTGCGCCCAGCGCCGGTAGAGTCCGCGCGCCGCCGCGTCGAGCAGGTAGCCGAGCAGGCCGATCAGCAGCACCATCGCCATCAGCTCGGAGTACGCCAGGCGGTCGCGGGTGTCGAGGATGTAGTAGCCGAGCCCGGCGCTGACGCCGAGCATCTCGCAGGGCACCAGGACGATCCAGAGGATGCCGATGGCCAGGCGCACGCCGGTCAGCACATGGCCGAGGATGCCCGGCAGGATCACCCGGCGCAGGGTTTCCCAGGGCGTGGCGGCGAGGCTGCGGCTCAGTTGCAGCCAGCGCGGGTCGAGCTGGCGCACGCCGGCGGCGGTATTCAGCAGGATCGGCCAGAGCGCGGCGAAGGCCAGCAGGAAATAGATCGGCTGGTCGCCCACGCCCATCAGCATCACCGCGATGGGCATCCACGACAGCGGCGAGATCATCCGCAGGAACTGGAACGCCGGAGTGGTCGCCGCTTCCAGGTTGCGCGAGGCGCCCACCAGCAGCCCCAGCGGCACTCCCACCAGCAGCGCCAGGAACAAGCCCAGCAGGACCCGTTTCAGGCTCACCAGCACGTGCTCGTAGAGTTCGCGGCGTTCCAGCAGTTCACCCAGGCTGAGCAACGTCGCCTGCGGCGAGAAGCGTGCCGAAAGGCCGTCGGCGGCGCCGAACAGGGCCACGCCGAGCCACCACAGGGCGAACAGCGTCAACAGCCCGGCGACGCCTAGCGCGCCCTGGCGCAGCGTCTGCCTCACGGGCTGATCTCCTCGCTGCGCTGGAAGCCCTCGGCGAGGCCGAACGCCTGCAACCCGCCGACCTCTGCCAGGGCCTGGCGGACGAAGCGGTCGTCCACCAGGTCACTGGCCACCTGGCGCGGATCGAGGCTGGCGAGGAAGACATTATTGCCTTCGATCAGGGTGTCCTTCAGCCGCCGCACCAGTTCCTCGGTATAGCTCGGATAGGGATAGGGCTGGAAGTCGATGCGCCGCTCCTGCCAGTCGGCGTGGCGGATCGCGCCGCTGGCGAGATAGGCCTGCTGCTCCTCGGCGCCCGGCGCCAGCACCCGGCCGAGGACCTCCGGTGCGTGCGGCGTATAGCGGTTGGCTCCGGCCTTGGACAGCAACTGTGCGGCCTCGGCGCGGTGCTCGCGAGTCCATAGCTGGGCCTTGACGATGGCGTTGACCACCTTTTGCGACCACTGCGGCCGCCGCTCCAGGTCGTGTTCGTGCATGAACACCACGCAGCAGGCGTGGTTGCGCCAGACATCGCCGGTGAAGCGCTGTACCCGGCCGACCTTGAGGTTCTCCGCCAGGGCGTTGAACGGCTCGGCGACGATGTAGCCGTGGATGCGCTTGCTGGCCAGCGCCGGTGGCATGTCCGAAGGCGGCAGCACCACCAGGTTGACCTCGTCGGCGGCCAGCGCCGCGCCCACCGCACGGCTCACCGCGCGCAGGCCGTTGTCGCGCAGCAGTTGCTGCAACACCACGTTGTGGATCGAGTACCAGAACGGGATCGCCACGCTCTTGCCGCCGAGCTGGCGCACGTCGGCGATCTCCGGAGCCACCGTGAGCCCCGAGCCGCCGACGTGGTTCCAGGCCACCACCTTGGCCGGCACCTTGCTGCCGTAGCGGGCCCAGACGGTCATCGGCGACAGCAGGTGGATGACGTTGACCTGGCCGGAGATGAACGCCTCGATCACCTGCGCCCAGCTACGCAACAGCACCGGCCGTTCGGCCTGGATGCCCTCGGCCTCGAACAGGCCGTTGGCATGGGCCACCAGCAAGGGCGTGGCGTCGGTGATCGGCAGGTAGCCGATGCGCACCGGCGCGTCGGGTTCGGCGGCGGCACGCGCCTGCAGGCTGCTCAGCAGCGGCAACGCGCCGGCAGCGCTGAGTAGCGCGGCGAGCTTGAGGATGTCACGTCGGGAATGGGTCGGGTCGTCCAGGCACATGGGAGGCCTCCGGCTGAGCGATGGGATGGGCATGGGTGCGGCTCGCCCGCCGTAGGGTTTTCAGGATCTCGATGCGCAACGCGCCCAGTTCCTCGACCAGCTCCGCGCGTGGCTGCGGCAGGTCGATGCGCCACTCGCCGAGGGTCCGCGCCGGGCTGTCACCCAGTAGCAGGATGCGTTCGGAGAGCAGCAGGGCCTCGTCGATATCGTGGGTGATCAGGACCACGGCGGTGCCGCGCTCGTGGATCGCCCGCAGCAGCAGCTGCTGCATGTCGGCGCGGGTCACTTCGTCCAGCGCGCCGAAAGGTTCGTCGAGCAGCAGCACTTTCGGCTGCCGCGCCAGGCAGCGGGCCAGCGCGGTGCGCTGGGCCATGCCGCCAGAGAGTTGCGCCGGGTAGCGGGCATGGGCATGTTCCAGGCCGACCGCGGCGATCGCCTGGTCGACGCGGGCCTGGCGGGTGGCCGCGTCGAGGTGCGGCTGGCGGGCGAAATCGAGGCCGAAGGCGACGTTCTTCTCCAGGTTCAGCCAGGGCAGCAGGCTGGGGTCCTGGAACGCCACCGCGACGCCCGGATGCGGTCCGCGCAGGGGCTCGCCGAGTACCCGCACGCTGCCGGCGGCCGGCTCCTGCAGGCCGGCCAGCACGCGCAGCAGGCTGGACTTGCCGACGCCGCTGGGACCGAGGATCGAGACCACCTCGCCGGCGCCCAGGCGCAATTCGAAATCGCCGAGCACCGCCTGCCAGCCGGCACCGCGCGGATAGCCGAGGGCGATCCCGCGAGCGTCGAGGAGCGCCTCGCTCATGCCTTGGCCTCGGCCTGGCGTTGCAGTTCGGCGCGCAGTTGCACCAGGCTCGGCGTAACGATCGGGACGAACGCCGACTCGCGCCAGCGGCGGGCGAAACCGGCGCCGTGCTCGCTCAGGTAGGCCTTGCCGCCGCTGGCCTGCAACTCCAGTTGCACGGCATTGGCGGCGGCTTCGGCGAGCCCGATGCGGATGCGGAACAGGCGTGCCGGCTGGCTGGCGAACTCGCCGCTGGCCAGTCCGGCGTGCAGCGCCGCCACGTGCCCGTCGAGGGTTTCGCGCTGTGCCGCCAGCTCGCCATCCAGCAGCGAACGACTGCCGCCCAGGTGCCGCTGCACTTCGTCCAGTGCGCGGCGCGCCAGGCCGATGGCCATGCCGCATTGCAGGCCGAGGAAGGCCGGGCGCACCCGTGGCAGGAACTGCCGGGCGTCGTCGTGCAACAGCCAGTCGCGCCCGACCGCCACCGCGCGCAGATCGAGGGCGGCGGTGTTGCTGCATTGCAGGCCGAGCAGGCGCAGGTCCGCCGAGCGCTGCAAGCCGGCGAGGCCTTCGGGAATCGCCAGGACGAAGGGCTTGCCGCCCTCCCCGTGTTCGATCGCCGCCGCCACCACGAAATCGCCGCTGCGCAGGTTGGTCACCCACGGCAGGCGACCGTCCAGGCGCCAGCCGGCCTCCTCCGCGTGCGCCACCACCTGCAGCGCCTCGATCCCGGAAAGGAACTTCATCGCGTTGGACAGCCCGGTGGCGCCGGCCAGGCGGCCGGCCAGCAGGTCGCCGAGCAGGCGTTGGCGCAGTTCCTGGTTGGGACTCTGCAACAGGTACTCGATGAAGGCGCGCTGGCCCCAGAAGACGAACGCCGCGGTCAGCGAGCGCGCCGCCACTGCGGCCACCCGCTCCACCGCGTCGGCGAGCGTGCCGCCGGCGCCGCCGAGGCGTTCCTCCACCGCCACGCCGAGCACGCCGGCTGCGGCCAGGCGCGGCAGCAGCGCGGCGGGATCGGCGTCGCCGCGGTCGAGGGCGTCGGCCTGGCGGTCGAGCCAGTCGCTCAGGGTCGGGTCAAGCATGGTCGTCACTCCTTGCGCCGGCGCGGCATGCCGCCCGGCAAGCGCAGGCTCAGGCCTGCGGGTTGGTCCAGCGATATTGCTCCAGCTCGGCATTGAGCGGCGTGCGGGCGAACACGTTGGCGAAGTTGCAGAGCGTCGCCAGGCTCACCCCGAGGATCACTTCCAGGGCCTGGGCCTGGTCGAAACCGGCGGCGCGGAAGGCTTCGAACTGCTCGTCGGTGACCGCACCGCGGCTGGCGATCACCGCGCGGGTGAAGTCGGCCAGGGCTTCGTAGCGGGCATCGGGCAGTTCGCCGCGGGCGCGCAGGGCCTCGATCACCGGCTCCGGCAGGCGCGCCTTGTTGCGCGCCACCGCGGTGTGCCCGGCAACGCAGAAGTCGCAGCCATGGGTGGTGGCCGCCACCAGTTGCACCACTTCCCGCTCGGGCAGGCCGAGGCTGGCCTTGGCGTTCAGCCCGGACACGGTGAGGTAGGTTTCCAGGGCGGCCGGCGCATTGGCCAGCACGCCGAGCAGATTCGGGATATAACCCGAGTTGTTCAGCGCGGTCTGGAGGAACGGACGCGCCGCCTCGGGGGCGTTTTCCAGGGTGAGCACGGGAACGCGTGACATGCTTTCGACTCCGGTGGTTGAGGTGTCGAAGAAGTCTCTTGGTAATAAGAAATCCATTCAATATT
Organism: Pseudomonas sp. RC10-4-2; assembly: GCF_050433085.1. Classification (NCBI taxonomy): domain Bacteria; kingdom Pseudomonadati; phylum Pseudomonadota; class Gammaproteobacteria; order Pseudomonadales; family Pseudomonadaceae; genus Pseudomonas; species Pseudomonas sp. RC10-4-2. Next base: position 208,792 of record NZ_JBNPXX010000003.1, on the reverse strand, counting down.
CTAAAGTCGCTATCACTTGCTCTTGAGTCTTTCCCTTAGATGAATTCGTCCAACCCCCTTGTCGATTGGTTATTAGACAGCCTCGAAGTCGACACCAGCCTGTTCCATGTCGGTCGCTACTGCGGCGGCTGGCATGCCTCCACCCACGGTCTGGCGCGTGCCAGCTTCCACCTGGTGGTGCAGGGACACTGCTGGGCGCACGTCGCCGGAAGCGCCCGGGGCTGGCGACTGGACAGCGGCGACGCGCTGTTCTTCCTGCGCGACGTCGAGTTCCGCCTGTCCAGCGAGGCCACCGCCGAGGCCGCGCGCTGCCAGCCGCGTGGCGAAATGCAGGCGCTGGAGTGGAACGCGGCAGACGGTGCCGGCCTGGTCTGCGGGTTCTTCCACTTCCATTCGGGATTGTCCGGGCTGATCGTCGACGCCCTGCCCGACTGGCTGATCCTGCGCGCCGGCGATCCGGCGCTGGACGCGGCGCGACGCCTGTTCGCCCTGATCGTCGACGAGTGCCGCCGCCAGCCGGCGCCGTCGCCGGTTCTGCTGGAGCGCCTCAGCCACCTGCTGTTCCTCTACGTGTTGCGCCAGCAGGTGCTCGACAACCCGACCCTCGGCGGCCTGGTGGCACTGGCACGCCAGCCGCAGTTCGCCGGCCTGCTGGAAGCGCTGATCGAGGCACCCGAACAGCCCTGGAGCCTGGAACAGATGGCCGAACGCACCGGACTCTCGCGCTCGGCCTTCTTCAAGCGCTTCAACGAACTCAGCGGTCAGTCGCCGGGGCAGGTCCTGCTGGCCCTGCGCATGCACCGCGCCTGCGCCCTGCTGCGCGCCGACGCCAGCGTCGCCGAGGTCGCGGCGGCGGTCGGCTACCAGTCCACCGCCGCCTTCACCCGTGCCTTCCACAAGGCCACCGGACAGCAGCCGGGGGCCTATCGCAAGGCCAGCCGCTGATCACCAGAGACCGATCGGTACCAGGCGCCCGCCTTCCGGCTCGCCGTAGCGGAACGCCTGGCCGCGCAGGTCGATCTCCGCGTTGCTGATGGTAGTCCGCCGCTTCAGCCCGCGCAGCCAGTCGAACAGCATCCCGGCATGGGCCTCGCGCACCGCCGCATGCGCCGGGTCGGCGCCGAGGTCGCGCAATTCGCCGGGGTCGCTGGCAAGGTCGAACAGTTGGGCGCGGAAGCCGTCGTAGGCGATGTACTTCCAGCGCTCGCTGCGCACCATGTACATGCGGCAGGCATCGATGGGTCGGCCCAGGCGCTCCCGCGCCGGCGCCTGGAAGGCGTAGTCGTACTCGGCGATGGCGTAGCGGCGCCAGTCCGCCGGCGGCGCGCCATGGACGAAGGGCAGCAGCGAACGGCCCTCGATGCGATGGCTGGCGGGCTCGACGGCGAAGGCTTCGAGGATGCTCGGCAGTACGTCGATGGACTGCACCAGCGCCTCCTCCACCCGGCCGCGGGTGGCGTCCGCCTCGGGGCGCGGATCGCGGATCAGCAACGGCACGCCCACCGCCGACTCGAGGAGGAACTCCTTCTCGCCCAGGCCGTGGTCGCCGAGGAAATCGCCATGGTCACTGGTGAAGACGATCAGGGTATCGTCCCAGCGCCCGCTGGCGCGCATGTGCTGGAAGAGCCGGCCGAGCTGGTCGTCGACCTGGCGGATCAGCCCCATGTAGGTAGGTATCACCTGCCGGCGCACGTCTTCGCGGGAGAAATTGAGGCTCTCGCGATGTTCGCGGAAGGCGCGGTACACCGGGTGGTCGCTTTCTTCGCCGGGCGCCGCGCGTAGCGCCGGGAGCACCTGGTCGGCGCGGTACAGCGCGTGGTACGGCGCCGGCGCGATGTAGGGCCAGTGCGGCTTGATGTAGGACAGGTGCAGGCACCAGGGACGCTCGCCCTGCTCGTCGATGAAATCCATGGCGCGACGGGTGGTATAGGCGGTCTCGCTGTGCGCCTCCGGCAAGCGTGTCGGCAATCCGGCATGGCGCATCCGCCAGCCGCTGAGGATTTCCCCGTCGGCGCTGGCGGCGGAGTTGGCCCAGTCGTGCCAGGGGTTGTCGCCGGTGAAGCCGAGGCGCCGCAGGTAGTGGGTGTAGGGCGCGCGTTCGCGCTTGTCGGCGAAGGCCGGGTCATCCGGGTAGACCCCGTCATTGCGGTCGTAGGGCTCGAAGCCGGCTTCGGCGAGGGCCGCGCCGCGCGCGCTGGCCGGATCGATGCCGAGCCGCCGCATGCCTTCCAGGTTGGCCGTGGCGTGGGTCTTGCCGACCAGCGCGGTGCGGACTCCCGCGGCGCGCAGGTAGTCGCCCAGGGTCAGCTCCTCCAGCGGCAGCGGCACCGCGTTCCAGGCCACCTGGTGGCTGCTGACGTAGCGCCCGGTGTACGAGGACATCCGCGACGGCCCGCAGATGGTGCCCTGGGTATAGGCACGGGCGAAGCGCACGCCCTCCGCGGCCAGGCGGTCGATGTTCGGCGTGTGCAGATAGGGATGGCCGTAGCAGGACAGGTAATCGCGACGCAGTTGGTCGCACATGATGTAGAGGACGTTGCGGATCGGCTTGGGCTGGCTCATGACGGCTCGCGAAAAGGAAACGACGCTTCATTTCGCGGTCCGCCGCGTCCGGCGGCAAGCGCATTCGGAACATAGTTGGCATGCGTGCGACGCAATTCAGGTGGCGTCGTCGACCCGCTTCAGTTCGTCGATCATCGCCTCCGCCAGCGGCGACAGGCTGTAGCCGGCGCGGCTGACGATGCCGTAGCGGGTATGCAGTTCGTCGAGGTCGTCGGGCAGCTCGCGCACCCGCAGCGGACGCAGGCCTCCCTGTCCCGGCGGCGCCAGGTCGCCGAGGCCGCTGCTGATGCCGATGGCATCCGAGGCGAGAACCACGCCGAGCAGGCTATGGCCGTTCTCGCACTCGATGGCCGGGCGGAAGTCGGGACGCCCGCTGAGGTCCACCAGCACCTTGCGGATGTTCGGCGGGCTGATGTTGGTCGCCAGCGGGAAGCTCAACAGCTCCTCGGCGGAAACGCTCTCGCGAGCGGCCAGTGGATGCCCCTCGCGGCAGCAGAAATGCCAGCGCCGGGGACGCAGGCGCGAGGTCCGGTATTGCGGGTCGGCCTCGAAATGCCGGGTGTCGGCGACGAAGAACTCGAACTCCTCGGCCTGCAGGCGGCGGTTCAGCGCCTGCCAGTGTTCGACCTGGAAACTCACCCGCGCCTTCGGATAACGCACGTTGAAGCGCCCCACCGCACGCGGCACCAGCCAGGTGGCGGGAGCCGGCCCGGCGCCGAAGCGCAGTTCGCCGGCCTCCAGGCCGTTGAACAGGGCGATCTCGTTGGCCAGGTTGTGCGCGCCGCTGACCAGCCGGCGCGCATGTTCGAGGACGATCAGGCCCTGCTTGGTCGGACGCAGGTCCTTGGCCGCGCGGTCCACCAGGCGGCAGCCAGCGCTGTGTTCGAGCGCCTGGATGCTGCGGCTGAAGGCCGATTGCGAAAGGTTAACCGCCAGCGCCGCGGCGACGAAGCTGCGGTGCTCGTGAAGGGCGATGAAGTGGCGGAGCTGGCGGAGATCGATATGCATTTTCTACATGGAAAATATCGGGCGAATGCAATTGCCGGGGACGGCGTGGGCTTTTTATAAAGGCAATCTCTTATTCCGTAAAAGCAATATAAAACATAAATAAATAACCATACGGAATTAGCAGTCACCCCTTCATCCAGGACCCACACATGAATCGCCGACCCGCGTACCGCTCCATCCCGTCGTCCCGCAGCGCACCGTTCCGCCGTCGCCTGCTGCCCCTGTCGATCTGCCTGGCCTGCGCCGGAGGGGCGCAACTGGCCGGCGCCGACGACACCCCCGCGGGCACCGAAGAGGCGCGCCAGGCGCAGCCGGCCACCACCCTGCAGACCGTCACGGTGACCTCGCGGCGACGGGTGGAAAACTCCCAGGATGTGCCCACCGCGATGAGCGTGCTCGGCGGCGAAACCCTGGAGAGCCAGCGCATCTACCGGGTGCAGGACCTGCAGCAACTGGTGCCGAGCACCAACGTCGCCTACGTCCACGCGCGCCAGTCCAGCGTGTCGATCCGCGGCCTCGGCAACAACCCGGCCAGCGACGGCCTGGAAGGCAGCGTCGGGCTGTACCTCGACAACGTCTACCTCGGCCGCCCCGGCATGGCCTCGTTCGACCTTCTCGACATCGAGCAGCTGGAGGTCTTGCGCGGCCCGCAGGGCACCCTGTTCGGCAAGAACACCACGGCCGGGGTGATCAACATCGGCACCCGTGCGCCGAGCTTCACTCCGGAGCGCAGCGTTGAGATATCCGGCGGCGAGGACGGCTACTTCCAGGCCAGGGGCACGATTTCCGGACCGCTCGGCGAGACCCTCGCCGGGCGCCTGTCGGCCTACCGCACCCGCGACGACGGCTACGTGAAGAACCTCCACGACGGCAATACCCTCAACGGCGGCGCACGCCAGGGTTTCCGCGGGCAGTTGCTGTTCAAGCCGAACGACGACTTCAGCCTGCGCTGGATCGGCGACTACAACGAGGAAGACTCCGACAATGGTGTCCTTACCCTGTTCAGCAGCGGCCCCACGGTGAACGGCGTGAACCGCTACGAACAGCGCGCCGCTGCGGCCGGCGCGACGCTGGTGGACGGCCATCGGCGCAAGGTCAACTTCGACTCGGACCAGCAGGTCACGGTGTTCCAGGGCGGAACCTCGGTGGAAGCCAACTGGAAGCTGGCCAACGACTTCACCCTCACTTCCATCAGCGCCTACCGCTGGTGGGATTTCACGCCGCGCAACGACGACGGCCTGGACGTACCGGCGGCCTATAACGCCGGAGTCTCGGTGCGCGACAAGCAGTGGTCGCAGGAAATCCGCCTGGCTTCGCCCAGCGGCGGCTTCTTCGACTACGTGCTCGGCGCCTACTACTTCGGCCAGGACCTCGACAACAAGTCCTTCACCGACTACGGGCCCAGGGCAGACATCTGGAACGGAACCCCCGCCGGCGCCCTGAGCGACGTCAGCACCCGCGGTCGCGGGCACATCGACACCGACAGCTACGCGCTGTTCGCCCAGGGCACCTGGCACCTAACCGAGCGCCTGGACCTCACCGCCGGCGTGCGCGGCACCTACGAGGAAAAGTCCGCCTGGGTCGAACGCTACGCCCCGCTCGGCGGCGCCGCGGTGAGCGGCGCGGCGGCGGCCGCGCGCAACGGCAGGGTCGGCGCCTACGACAGCGGCGACATCGGCCTGCACAGCGTCAGTCCGTCCGCTCTGCTCAGCCTCAGCTACCGCTTCAGCGACCAGGTTCTGGGCTACGCCTCGCTGTCCCACGGCGAGAAATCCGGCGGCGTCAACCTGACCGTGGCCAGCGCTCCCAGCGCCGGTGCCGACTCGCTGCTGATTGGCACCGAGCGCGCCAACGATGCCGAGCTGGGGTTGAAGACCACCCTCCTCGACAACCGCCTGATCCTCAACGGCAACCTGTTCTGGACCGTGGTCCACGGCTACCAGGCCAATGCCTACGACGAGGCCAACCGCACCCAGTACCTGACCAATGCCGGCGATGTGCGCTCGCGCGGCCTGGAGTTCGAAGCGACGGCCCTGCCGATCCGCGGCCTGACCCTGAATTTCAATGCGTCCTACAACGACGTTCGCTACCTGTCCTACAAGAACGCCCCGTGCGCCCCCGAGGTGGCCTTCCAGACCGGCGCCCCGGCGTCCTGCGACCTCAGCGGGCACCAGGTGGTCGGTGCCTCGAAGTACATCGCCAACCTCAATGGCGAGTATCGCTGGAAGCTCGACGATGGCCTGGAGCCCTACCTCACCGCCAGCTACGCGTTCCGCTCCAGGGCGGTGGGCACCATCGACGATTCCGCATACGGACAGATCCCCAGCTACGCCCTGGTCAACGCCTCCGCCGGCCTGCGCGGCGACTACGGGGACGGCCAGTGGGACCTGTCCCTGTGGCTGAAGAACGCTTTCGACAAGACCTACTTCACCAGCCTCTGGAATTCCGCCAACGGCGGCTACGCCGGCGTGCTCGGCACGCCGCGCACCCTGGGCGTGACCGCCCGCTACGACTTCTGAACCGATCGCCGAGGAACCCGCCATGCCCAGATTCCCGATGCTCCTGCTCAGCGCCGCGCTGCTCGCCGCCGGCGCCCATGCCGCGCCCAGCGTCTACCCCACCGGAGTTACCCGCTACGACCCGCAGAAGGCCTTCAACCAGTACGTGATCTTCAGCGGCGCAGACCGCAAGACCCACCTGATCGACATGAACGGCAACGAGGTGAAGCGCTGGGACTACCCCGGCTTCCCCGCCGCCGTGATCGACCCGGCCCTGAACGGCGGCAAGCGCGGCCATGTGCTGCTGCAACTGGCCGACCTGGCCGCTCCGGACAAGCTGGCCTCGCCCGGCAACGGCCTGGCCAACCAGGCCCTCGGCGAGCTGGACTGGGATGGCAAGGAGGTCTGGCGCTGGGGTGACCAGGCGCCGGGCGGCGCCGCCCATCAGCACCACGACCAGCGCCGGCTGGCCAACGGCAACACCCTGCTGCTGGCGAACAAGGTCCACGCGGTGAAGGGCTTCGCCGTGCCCCGGGTAATCGATGACGTGATCTACGAGGTCACGCCGCAGGGCAAGCTGGCCTGGAGCTGGACCGCTTCGGAGCATCTCGACGAATTCGGATTCACCGCCGACCAGTTGAAGCGGGTACGGGCCAGCGAGAACCCCGACTACCTGCACATCAACAACCTCGCCCCGCTCGGCGAGAACCGCTGGCACGCTGCCGGCGACCGGCGCTTCGCCCCGGAAAACCTGCTGCTCGACTCACGCAACGCCAACTTCATAGCGATCGTCGACAAGGCCAGCGGCAAGGTGGTCTGGCGCCTCGGCCCGAACCTTCCGCCGATCGACCCGAAGAGCGCCCGTAAGCTGCCGCGCCCGGTGGACCAGATCAGTGGCCAGCACGACGCCCACCTCATTCCCGAGGGCCTGCCGGGCGCCGGCAACCTGCTGGTGTTCGACAACCAGGGTGACGCCGGTTACCCCTCGGTACAGCGCGGGCTGGTCTCCGGCTCGCGGGTACTGGAAATCGACCCGCTGAAGAAGCAGATCGTCTGGCAATACACTGCCGAGGACTCGCAGCAGCCCGGCTGGGCCTTCTACAGCGCCTTCATCAGCAGCGCGCGGCGCCTGCCCAACGGCAATACGCTGATCGACGAAGGGCAGAACGGACGCTTCTTCCAGGTAACGCCCGGCGGCGAGATCGTCTGGGAGTACGTCAGCCCCTACTTCGGCAAGGCGCCGCGCGGCGACGCCCGGAGCAACTGGGTCTACCGCGCGCTGCCGGTGGCCTACGACTGGGTGCCCGAAGGTACGCCGCGCGAGGAGAAGGCGGTGAACCTGGCGGTTCCCGGCGCCACGCCGCAGGTCACGGCGCGGCGTTGAAGCGGATGGCGGCGGATAGAGCCACGGCCCGCTACCCGCCCCTGCGGCCACCCGGCGCCACGCAGGGGAGCGAGGCTCGCGGGTGGTCCCCTGCACAGCCCCGCCGCTTCGGGCTAGGATGTGCCTTCGTTCCCCCGGTCGGCCCGCGCCCATGCCCAGAGCCAGCAAAGTCACCGATCCGTCCTACGAGCTGATGGACGATCACGAAGGCCATTCGCTGATCTACCGCCAGCACGGCTTCCCCAGCCCGCTGGTGCGCTGGCACTTCCACAAGGAATACGAGCTGCACCTGATCGTCGCCAGCTCCGGCAAGGTATTCATCGGCGACTACATCGGCAACTTCGCCCCCGACACCCTGTTCCTCACCGGTCCCAACCTGCCGCACAACTGGATCAGCCAGGTGGAGCCCGACGAGGTGGTGGCCCGGCGCGACATGCTGGTGAACTTCACCGACGAGGTGCTGGAGGACGGCAGCGGCGTATTCTCCGAGCTGAACCGCCTGGCCCCGCTGCTGGCGCGGGCGCGCTACGGCATCGAGTTCCGCGACCCGGCGCTGATCGGCGAAAGCCGGCGACTGTTGCAACGCATCGCCGACAGCGGCGGCATGACCCGCCTGGGATACTTTTTTATCCTCATGGAACAGCTCGCCGAATGCGAGGACTACCAGTTGCTCTCTACCGTCACGTCCTCGCAACTGGCCGACGAGCACAACGTCGAACGGATCAACCGGGCGGTGGACTACATCTTCCAGCACTACGCCCAGGACCTCACCCAGGAGCAGGTCGCCGCCCACCTGGGCATGACCCCCACCTACTTCTCGCGCTTCTTCAAGCAGGCCGCCGGGCGCGGCTTCGTCGAGTTCGTCAACCGCCTGCGCATCAGCAAGTCCTGCGAGCTGCTGGCCCGCAGCGAGCTGCCGGTGACCGAGGTGTGCTTCGAGTCGGGCTTCAGCAACCTGTCCAATTTCAACCGGCGCTTCCAGCAGCTCAAGGGCATGACGCCCACCGGCTACCGGCGCCTGGTGACCCAGCGGCTGACCGAGCAGAACCTGCTCTGAGCCGCCAGCGCCCCACCCGGCGGTGCAAAAAAGTATCGGTCGAAGTGCAGTCGAGGCTTTGTCGGTTGCGTGACGCGCCTGTGTAATCGGCAGCGAGCGACACAAAAACAATAATGTCTTCCGCGCCGCCCGCCGGCCCGGAAGAGGAGTTCACCGATGAACGACTCGATCAAGGCCTGCCTGGCCGCCGCCTGCCTCGCCCTGCCCCTGCTGGCCCAGGGCGCCGAGGCCCTGACCATCGCCACGGTCAACAACAACGACATGATCCGCATGCAACGCCTGTCCAAGGTGTTCGAGGAAAGCCACCCGGACATCGCGCTGAAATGGGTGGTGCTCGAAGAGAACGTCCTGCGCCAGCGCCTGACCACCGACATCGCCACCCAGGGCGGACAGTTCGACCTGCTCACCATCGGCATGTACGAAGCCGCGCTGTGGGGCGCCAAGGGCTGGCTGGAGCCGATGAGCGGGCTGCCCGCCGACTACGCCCTGGACGACCTGTTGCCCTCGGTGCGCGACGGTCTCTCCGTCAAGGGCACGCTGTACGCCCTGCCGTTCTACGCCGAAGCCTCGATCACCTACTACCGCAAGGACCTGTTCCAGCAGGCCGGGCTGCGGATGCCCGAGCAACCGACCTGGACCCAGCTCGGCGAATTCGCCGCCAGGCTCAACCGCCCGGATCAGGGCCAGTACGGCATCTGCCTGCGCGGCAAGGCCGGCTGGGGCGAGAACATGGCGTTGATCGGCACCCTGGCCAACGCCTTCGGCGCACGCTGGTTCGACGAGCGATGGCAGCCCGAATTCAGCGGCGGCGAATGGAAGAAGGCTCTCGACTTCTATGTCTCCACCCTCAAGCGGTACGGCCCGCCCGGCGCCTCCAGCAACGGATTCAACGAGAACCTGGCGCTGTTCAACAGCGGCAAGTGCGCGATCTGGGTGGACGCCAGCGTCGCCGGTTCGTTCGTCACCGACAAGAGCCAGAGCAAGGTCGCCGACGCCACCGGCTTCGCCTTCGCCCCCCGGGAAGTCACCGACAAGGGCGCCTCCTGGCTGTATTCCTGGGCCCTGGCGATTCCCGCCAGCTCGCGCGCCAAGGACGTGGCGAAGGCCTTCGCCACCTGGGCCACCTCGCAGGCGTACGGCAAGCTGGTGGCGGACAGGGAAGGCGTGGCCAACGTGCCGCCCGGCACCCGCACCTCGACCTACAGCGAGGCCTACCTGGCCGCCGCGCCGTTCGCACGGGTCACCCTGGAATCGCTGAAGCGCGTCGATCCCAACCATCCGACGCTGAAGCCGGTGCCCTATGTCGGCATCCAGTTGGTCACCATCCCCGAGTTCCAGGCCATCGGCACCCAGGTCGGCAAGCTGTTCTCCGCCGCCCTCACCGGGCAGATGAGCAGCGACCAGGCGCTCGCCGCCGCGCAGCAGAGCACCGCCCGCGAGATGAAGCGCGCCGGCTATCCGAAGTAGTCCGCCGCCGGGCGCAGCCGCGCCCGGCGCGGCGCTGCTCGAGCGCTTGTCCTTGAAGATCCAGACGGAGTCGCCATGAACACCTCGGCCCTCGATACCCCGCTCCCGGCCCGTCCCGCCCGCCGCCGTCTCCAGCGCCGCCGGCGCGGCCCTGGCTGGCTCCTGGTCAGCCCCTCGGTGGCGCTGCTGCTGTTGTGGATGATCGTGCCCCTGGGCATGACCCTGTATTTCTCGCTGATCCGCTACAACCTGCTGTATCCCGGCGAGAATGCCTTCGTCGGCGTGGAGAACTTCACCTTCTTCGTCACCGACGCCGGCTTCCTGCCCGGCGCGCTGAACACCCTGCTGCTGGTGGGCAGCGTGCTGGCGATCAGCGTGGCGTTCGGCGTGCTCATCGCCGCGCTGCTGGAGGCCGGCGAATTCTTCGGCCGCGGCGCGGTGCGGGTGTTGCTGATCTCGCCGTTCTTCATCATGCCGACGGTGAGCGCGCTGCTCTGGAAGAACCTGATCTTCCACCCGGTCTCGGGCATCCTCGCCGCCGTCTGGCGCCTGTTCGGCGCCGAGCCGGTGGATTGGCTGGCGCACTATCCGCTGCTGTCGATCATCCTCATCGTCTCCTGGCAATGGCTGCCCTTCGCCATCCTGATCCTGATGACCGCCATGCAGTCCCTCGACCAGGAGCAGAAGGAGGCTGCCCGCCTCGACGGCGCCGGTCCGCTGGCGATCTTCTGGCACCTGACCCTGCCGCACCTGGCGCGGCCCATCGCGGTGGTGCTGATGATCGAGACGATCTTCCTGCTCTCGGTGTTCGCCGAGATCTTCACCACCACCAGCGGCGGCCCCGGCTACGAATCGACCAACCTCGCCTACCTGATCTACAACCAGGCGCTGCTGCAGTTCGATGTCGGCATGGCCTCGGCCGGGGGCCTGATCGCGGTGCTGATCGCCAATATCGCCGCCATCGTGCTGGTGCGGATGATCGGCAAGAACCTTACCGAGCGCAGCTGAGGAACCCGCCATGCTGACACTCAAGCAATCCCGCCGCCTGCGCAATGCCCTGCTCGGCCTGCTCTGCTGGGGCATCGCCCTGCTGCTGTTCTTCCCGATCTTCTGGATGCTGCTGACCAGCTTCAAGAGCGAGATCGACGCCTTCGCCACGCCGCCGCAGTTCATCTTCCAGCCGACCCTGGAGAACTACCTGCACATCAACGAGCGCAGCGACTACTTCGCCTACGCCTGGAACTCGTTGCTGATCTCCTCCTCGGCGACTCTCCTGTGCATGCTCGTCGCGGTGCCGGCGGCCTACTCCATGGCCTTCTTCGAGACCCGCCACACCAAGCGCACGCTGCTCTGGATGCTGTCGACCAAGATGCTTCCGCCGGTCGGCGTACTGATGCCGATCTACCTGCTGGCCAAGCAGTTCGGCCTGCTCGATTCGCGGCTGGCGCTGATCATCGTCTACACCCTGATCAACCTGCCGATCGTGGTCTGGATGGTGTACACCTACTTCAAGGACATCCCCGTGGACATCCTCGAAGCAGCGCGCCTGGACGGCGCCGGCACCTGGCAGGAGATCGTCCGCGTACTGCTGCCGATCGCCCGCGGCGGGCTCGCCTCGACCCTGCTGCTGTCGCTGATCCTGTGTTGGAACGAGGCCTTCTGGTCGCTCAACCTGACCTCCTCGGCCGCCGCCCCGCTGACCGCCCTGGTCGCCTCCTATTCCAGCCCCGAAGGACTGTTCTGGGCCAAGCTCTCGGCCGTCTCCACCCTCGCCTGCGCGCCGATCCTGGTCTTCGGCTGGATCAGCCAGAAGCAGCTGGTACGCGGCCTTTCCTTCGGCGCCGTGAAATGAAGCGCATCCCCATCCTTTCGTCCACGGAGGTATTCCGCCATGGCTGATCTCAAGATCCGCAACCTGCAGAAAGGCTTCGACGGCCAGGCCATCATCAAGGGCATCGACCTCGACGTCCGCGACCGCGAGTTCGTAGTCTTCGTCGGCCCCTCCGGCTGCGGCAAGTCGACCCTGCTGCGCCTGATCGCCGGCCTCGAAGAGGCCAGCGGCGGCAGCATCGCCCTCGACGGCACGGACATCACCGACACCCCGCCGGCGAAACGCGACCTGGCGATGGTCTTCCAGACCTACGCGCTGTACCCGCACATGACGGTGCGCAGGAACCTCTCCTTCGCCCTCGACCTGGCCGGCGTCGACAAGCGCGAGGTCGCCGCCAAGGTCGACGCCGCCGCACGCATCCTCGAACTGCAAGCGCTGCTGGAGCGCAAGCCGCGCCAGCTCTCCGGCGGCCAGCGGCAGCGGGTGGCGATCGGCCGGGCGATCGTGCGCAACCCGAAGATATTCCTCTTCGACGAACCGCTGTCCAACCTCGACGCCGCCCTGCGCGTGCAGATGCGCCTGGAACTGGCGCGGCTGCACCAGGAACTGGCGGCGACCATGATCTACGTGACCCATGACCAGGTCGAGGCGATGACCCTGGCGGACAAGGTCGTGGTGCTCAACGGCGGGCGCGTCGAGCAGGTCGGCTCGCCGCTGGAGCTTTACCACCATCCGGCCAACCTGTTCGTCGCCGGCTTCCTCGGCACGCCGAAGATGGGCTTCCTGCGCGGCCATCTCAGCCGCAACCAGGGCGAGCGCTGCGAGGTCGCCCTCGAATGCGGCGCGCGCGTCGGCCTGCCGCTATGCGCCGGCGAGCTGGCCACCGGCAGCCCGGTGACCCTCGGCATCCGCCCGGAACACCTGAACATCGCCCGCCCGGGCCATGCCTTCCAGGGCCTGCTGCGGGTCGCCGCCGACGTCAGCGAACGCCTGGGCAGCGACAGCTTCTGCCATGTCCGCGCCGACTCGGGGGAAATGCTCACCCTGCGCGTGCGCGGCGATTTCGCACCGGACTACGGCGCCCCCCTGGAGCTGGGCTTCGATCCGGCGCACTGCCACCTGTTCGACAGCAACGGCCAGGCCCTCGACAAACGACTGCAACAGGCGGCCTGAAGCCGCCAGCGGGAACCCACCGATGAAACTCAACCGGCAGCACCTCCCCCTGCTGGCGACCGCTGTCGCCCGCCCGTCCTACGACCCCGCGCAACTGCGCCAGGGCATCGTCCACATCGGCGTCGGCGGCTTCCACCGCGCGCACCAGGCGGCCTACACCGACGCCCTGATGAACCGCGGCGAAGCCCTCGACTGGGCGATCTGCGGCGCCGGCCTGCGCAGCGACGACCGCGCCATGCACGACGCCCTGGCCGCCCAGGACTACCTCTACACCCTCTACGAGCTGGGCGACCAACCGGACACCGAGGTCCGCGTGATCGGCGCCATCAGCGGCATGCTGCTCGCCGAGGACGGCGCCGAGGCGCTGCTGGAAAAACTTGCCGAGCCGGCCATCCGCATCGTCTCGCTGACCATCACCGAAGGCGGCTACTGCATCGACGATGGCAGCGGCGAGTTCCTCGCCGAGTTGCCGCTGGTGCGCCACGACCTGGCCAACCCGCGGACCCCGCGCGGGGTCTTCGGCTTTCTCTGCGAGGCTCTGCGGCGGCGCCGCGACACAGGCGTGCCGGCGTTCACCGTGATGTCCTGCGACAACCTCCCGCATAACGGCGAGGTGGCGCGCAAGGCGCTGCTGGCCTTCGCCGAACGGCTCGACCCGGGGCTGGCGCGCTGGATCGCGACGCACGTCAGCTTTCCCAACGCCATGGTCGACCGCATCACCCCGATGACCAGCCCCGCCCACCGCCGCCAACTGGCCCAACGGCACGACGTGGAAGACGCCTGGCCGGTGGTCTGCGAACCCTTCGTGCAATGGGTGCTGGAAGATCGTTTCAGCGCTGGGCGCCCGGCCTGGGAAAAGGTCGGCGTGCAGTTCACCGACGACGTCACGCCCTACGAGGAGATGAAGATCGGCCTGCTCAACGGCAGCCACCTGGCGCTCACCTACCTGGGCTTCCTGCGCGGCTACCGCTTCGTCCACGAGACCCTCGGCGACCCGCTGCTGCGCCGCTACGTGCGGGCCTTCATGGACCGCGACGTGGCCCCGCTGCTGGCACCGGTACCGGGGATCGACCTGGAACGCTACAAGGACAGCCTGGTCGAGCGCTTCGCCAACCGCGCCATCGCCGACCAACTGGAACGGGTCTGCTCGGACGGCTCGTCGAAGTTTCCCAAGTTCATCGTCCCCACCGCCAATCGGCTGATCGCCGCCGGCCGGCCGCTGGAACGGGTGGCCCTGGTGGTGGCGGCCTGGGCGCTGTACCTGGGCGGGGTCGACGAGCATGGCGAACGCTACCCGATTCCCGATCCGCGCGCCGCCGAATGCCAGGCGCTGGTTGCCGAACGCCACGGCCTGGGCCGGCGCCTGCTCGGCGTGGAGACCGTGTTCGGCCCGGCGATCCCGGCCTCGGCGGCCTTCGTCGAGGCCTTCGAGCGGCTCTACGACAGCCTGCGCCGACACGGCGTCAGCGAAACCCTGCGCCAGGTACTCGGCGAATGACTCCGGAGGGCCGCATGCACGGATTGTTCCTCGGCATCGATTGCGGCACCCAAGGCAGCAAGGCGCTGCTGCTCGACGCCGGCAGCGGCCGCACGCTGGGCCTGGGCAGCGCCGCGCAGCGCCCGCCGGAAGGCCGCGACGGACGCCGCGAGCAGGACCCGGCGGACTGGCTGGAAGCCATGGCCAGCGCGGTACGCATGGCCCTGGAAGAAGCCGCGGTGGACGGCCGCGAGGTCCGCGCCCTGGCGGTTTCCGCCCAGCAGCATGGGCTGCTCCTGCTCGACGCCGAGGGCCGGGCGCTGCGCCCGGCCAAGCTCTGGTGCGACACCGAGAGCGCGGCGGAGAACCGCGAGCTGCTGGAAGCCCTCGGCGGCCCGGCCGGCTCGCTGGAACGCCTGGGACTGGTGCTCGCGCCGGGCTACACGCTGTCCAAGCTGCTCTGGAGCAGGCGCCGCTTTCCCGAGCTGTTCGCCCGCGTCGCGCACATCCTCCTGCCCCACGACTACCTCAACCACTGGCTCACCGGCCGCGTCTGCAGCGAAGCGGGCGACGCCTCCGGCAGCGGCTACTTCGACGTGCGCCGGCGCACCTGGGCCAGCGACGTGCTGGAGCTGGTCGAGCCGGGCGGACGCCTGGCGGCGGCGCTGCCGGAGCTGATCGAGCCCGGCGCCTGCATCGGCAACCTGCGCCCCGAAGCGGCCGCCGCCCTCGGCCTGGCTCCCCACACGCGGGTCGCCGGCGGCGGCGGCGACAACATGCTCGCCGCCATCGGCACCGGCAACATCCGCCCCGGCCTGCTCACCGCCAGCCTGGGCACCTCCGGCACCCTGAGCGCCTATGCCGAGCGGCCGCTGGTCAGTCCGCACGGCGAGCTGGCGACCTTCTGCGCCTCGTCCGGCGGCTGGCTGCCGCTGGCCTGCACGATGAACCTCACCGGCGCCTGCGGCCTGGTACAGGACCTGCTGCACCTCGACCTCGACGAATTCTCCCGGCTGGCCGCCCAGGCGCCGGTCGGCGCCGAGGGTCTGCTGATGCTGCCGTTCTTCGACGGCGAGCGGGTTCCGGCGCTACCGCATGCCAGCGCCAGCCTGCATGGCATGACCGCGGCCAACCTGAGCCGCGCCAATCTTTGCCGGGCGGTGCTCGAAGGCACCGCCTTCGGCCTGCGCTACGGCCTCGACCTGCTGCGCGCCAGCGGCCTGCCGGGCGAGGAAATCCGCCTGGTCGGCGGCGCGGCGAAGAACCCGCTGTGGCGGCGGACGCTCGCCGACCTGCTCGGCCTGCCGCTGGTCTGTCCGCGGCAGACCGAGGCCGCCGCCCTTGGCGCGGCGCTCCAGGCGGCCTGGAGCCTGGGCCGCGAAAGCGGCGCCGGTGAAAGCCTGGAAGCCCTGTGCCGTCGCTGCGTGGCGCTCGACGAGTCGACCCGCACCCAGCCCCAGGCGCGACAACAGGCGGCCTACGAACAGGCCTACCGGCGTTACCTGGAGCACCTGCCTCCGCGATAATGGTCGCTTTCCTTCCTCTTCTGGCGTTTTGGAGATCTGCATGTACCTGGTGTGTGGCGAGGCCCTTTTCGATGTCTTCAGCCTGGAAAGCGCTGCGCGCAGCAACGAGCTGGGCTTCACCGCGATCGCCGGCGGCTCGCCGTTCAACGTCGCCGTCGGCCTGCGCCGGCTGGGCGTGGAGGCGGCGCTGTTCGGCGGGCTGTCCAGCGACTACCTGGGCACGCGGCTGCGCCGGGTGCTCGAAGAAGAAGGCGTGGACTGCGGCTTCCTGGTGCCCAGCGACGCCCCGACCACCCTGGCGATGGTCGGCCTCGACGCCAGCGGCTCGGCGCAATACCAGTTCCGCGGCGACGGCTGCGCCGACCGCCAGGTGCGCCTGGAACACCTGCCGACGCTGGATGGGCGGATACGCGGGCTGCACGTCGGCTCCTATACCCTGGTGGTGACACCGGTGGCCGACACCCTGCTGGCGCTGGTCCGGCGCGAGAGCGGCCGGCGCCTGGTCAGCCTGGATCCCAACGTGCGCCTCGACCCGCAGCCGGACATCGACCTCTGGCGGCGCCGGGTCGAGGCCTTCGCCAGTCATGCGCACCTGATCAAGGCCAGCGAGGAAGACCTGGCCCTGCTCTACCCCGGGCGCGACCCCGGCGAGGTGGCCCGCGGCTGGCTGAACCCGCGCTGCCGGCTGGTCTTCGTCACCCACGGCGGGGCCGGCGCCAGCGTGCACTGCACCCACGGCAGCTGGAGTCGCCCGGCGGATACCGCCCTGCCACTGCGCGATACGGTCGGCGCCGGCGATACCTTCCAGGCGGCGACCCTCGCCTACCTCCGCCGCCTCGACGCCGACAGCCCGGCCGGGCTAGCCGCGCTGTCGCGGGAAGCGATCGACGCGATGCTCGCCTTCGCCATCCGCGCGGCGGCGGTCACCTGCTCGCGGGTGGGGCCGGACCTGCCGTTCGCCCACGAGCTTTGAGGCCGGCCGTGCGGAGGGTCAGGCCGAGGGCTGCCGCCCGGTCTAGCGCCCCGGCCGCGCCAGCCACTCCCGGCCCTTGAGCATGGCGTTCCAGTACACCCAGGGCAGTACGTGGCGCTTGAGCAGCCAGGCGAAGCGGCTGGCCGCGGTGGGCTCCAGCGGGAAGGTCGGCAGCAGCTTGCCGGCATAGCCGAACTCCGCCAGCACCACCCGGCCGCGCTCGACGGTCAGCGGACAACCGCCGTAGCCGTCGTAGCGCAGCGGCAGGCCACGGCCGCTGCGCAGGCCGAGAAGGTTCTCGGCCACCACCACGATCTGCTTGCGCGCCGCCGCCGCGGTCTTCGCGTTGGCGGTGCCGCAGACATCGCCGAGGGCGAAAATCTCGCCATGACGGACATGTTGCAGGGTCGCCGGGTCGACTTCGCACCAGCCGGCCGCGTCGCCCAGGCCGCTGGCGGCGACGAAGGTCGGCGGCAGCTGCGGCGGCACCACGTGCAGCAGGTCGAAGTCCTTTTCCGCCAGATTGGTGTTGCCGTCGGCGTCCTTCACCTCGAACCAGGCCTTGCGCGCCGCGCCGTCGACCTTCACCAGGTTGGAATTGAACGCCAGCTCGGCCGAATACTTGCGCACGTACTCCATCAGCGGCGGAACGAAATCGGCGACACCGAACAACGCCGCGCCGGCCAGGTCGAACTCGACCTCGATGTCCTGCAGCACGCCCTCCCGCAGCCAGTGGTCGCAGGACAGGTACATGGCCTTCTGCGGCGCCCCGGCGCACTTGATCGGCATCGCCGGCTGGGTGAACAGCGCCTTGCCGCCGCGCAGGCCGCGCACCAGCTCCCAGGTGTAGGGCGCCAGGTCGTAGCGGTAGTTGGAGGTGACGCCGTTGCGCCCCAGGGTCTCCTCCAGGCCCTCGATGCGCTCCCAGGCCAGGCGCAGGCCGGGGCAGACGATCAGGTTGCGGTATTCCAGGCTGTCGCCGCCCTCCAGCAACAGTCGGCGCGCCTCGGGGTCGACCCGCTCGACGCGGGTGCGCAACCACTCCACGCCGGGCGGGACCAGCCCGGCCATCGGCCGCGCGGTGTCGCCCTGTGCGTAGGCGCCGCCACCGACCAGGGTCCAGCCCGGTTGGTAGTAGTGGGTGTCCGCCGGCTCGATCAGGCTGATACGCAACCCCGGCGAACGTTTCAGCAGGCTGGCGATCACGCCGATGCCGGCCGCGCCGCCGCCGATCACGGCGATGTCGGTGGTGAGTTCTGAAGCGTTAGCGCTCTGCATGGGAGTTCCTTCGACGATCCGAGTGGGTGGGCGCGCGCCAGGCCGCCGCGCGCGAAACCCTATCACCCTAGCAGCACGGCGCTGGCGCGCGGCATCCGGCTGTAATCCGCCGGTAACTGTTGCCCTGGCAACAGCGGAGCAACAGGCAGCGCCCGCGGACCAGCAGAAACTGTTGGAGAAAACCTCCAACTCTTTGATTTTTCTATGGATTAGCAAACGGCACGGCTTGTGCAAACAGACCCGGCAGAGGCTTGGCGATCGCGCCAGCCACCTATCCGAACTGCCAGAGGTGCCCAGCGAGCATGTCGTTACCGCCTGTTTCCCCTCCCTCCTCCAGGCGTTCCACCCGCACCACCGAACCCGCGAGCCGCGCCACACCGATGCCGCTGGCGGAACCACCACGCTGCAAGGCTGAACCATGACCGACGAAACCGCACCCAAGGATCTTCGTGACCAGGCGCCCCGGCTACTCCCGGCACGCCTCATCGAGAACGACGCCCAGGCGTTGCAGGCCGCCCACGAGGTAGCCGGACTGGCCCGTCGCGAAGCGGCGCTACGCGACCGCGAACGACGCCTGCCCTGGCAGGAACTGGAACTCTTCACCCGCCTCGGCCTGGGCGGCATCGGCATTCCCCGCGCCCATGGCGGCGCGCAGGTTTCCCATGTGACCCTGGCCGAGGTGTTCCGTGTCATCTGTGCCGCCGACCCGGCCCTCGGACAGATTCCGCAGAACCAGTTCGGCCTGCTCAGCGTGATCGACAACGTCGCCAGCCCGGCGCAGAAACGCAAGCTGTTCCGTGGCATCCTCGACGGCCGCCGGCTGGCCAACGCCGGCCCGGAGCGCAATACCCGCCACACCCTGGAGCTGAAGGCGCGGGTCCGTCGCGACGGCGACGGCTACCGGGTCAGCGGCGAGAAGTTCTACTCCACCGGAGCCTTGTTCGCCCATTGGGTGGCGGTCAAGGCCATCGACGAGGAGGAGCGCGCGGTGATGCTCTTCGTCGAGCGCGGCGCTCCCGGCCTGCGCATCGTCGACGACTGGTCCGGCTTCGGCCAGCGCACCACCGCCAGCGGCACGGTACTGCTGGACGAGGTTCCGGTAGCCGGCGACATGCTGATCCACAACGGCCTGCTGGCCGAGATCCCGAGCCTCCAGGGCGCCGTCTCGCAACTGATCCAGGCCGCCATCGACGCCGGCATCGCCCAGGCGGCGCTGGACGACGCCCAGGCTTTCGTCCGCGAACGCAGCCGGCCCTGGATCGACGCCCAGGTCGAACGCGCCAGCGATGAGCTCTACAGCATCGCCGAGGTCGGCCGCCTGCAAATCGAGCTGCACGCCGCCAACGCCCTGCTGGAGAAGGCCGGCCAGGTCCTCGACGAAGTGGCCGCGCGGCCGGTGGACGCCGAGTCGGCGGCACGCGCCTCGATCGCCGTGGCCGAGGCCAAGGTGCTGAGCACCGAGATCAGCCTGGCCGCCAGCGAGAAGCTCTTCGAGCTGGCCGGCAGCCGTGCCACGCTCGCCGAGTTCAACCTCGACCGGCACTGGCGCAACGCCCGCACCCATACCCTGCACGACCCGGTGCGCTGGAAAGTCCACGCGGTCGGCGACTACTACCTGAACGGCGCCCGTCCGGCGCGTCACTCATGGATCTGAGGAGCGCCCGATGAGCCTCGCACACGCTACGCGCGACAATCCCACGGCCGCTGCCCATCGCATCGGCAGCGACGACGAAGCCCTGGAAACGGCCCGCGAGCTGGCCGCCCTGTTCGCCCGCGAAAGCATCCAGCGCGACCGCGAGCGGCGCCTGCCGCTGGAAGAACTGGAACTGTTCTCCCGCTCCGGCCTGTGGGGCATCGCGGTGCCCCGCGAATACGGCGGGGCCGGCGTCTCGCGGGTGACCCTGGCGAAGGTGGTGGCGATCGTCAGCGCCGCCGACAGTTCCCTGGGGCAGATTCCGCAGAACCATTTCTACGCCCTCGAAGTGCTGCGGGTGAACGGCTCGCCGGCGCAGAAAGGTCGCCTGTTCGGCGCCGCCCTGGCCGGCGAGCGTTTCGGCAACGCCCTGGCCGAGATCGGCACGCGTACCGCCAGCGAGCGCCGTACCCGCCTGCGCGCCGACGGCGACGGCTACCGCCTGGACGGGCGCAAGTTCTACTGCACCGGCGCACTCTACGCGCAGCGGGTGCCGACCCTGGCGGTGGACGACGAGGGCCGCCAGCAACTGGCCTTCGTCCCGCGCGACAGCGCCGGGCTGGAAATCGTCGACGACTGGTCCGGCTTCGGTCAACGCACCACCGGCAGCGGTTCGGCGCTGTTCGACCGGGTAGCGGTGGCCGCCGAGGACGTGGTCTCGTTCCAGGACGCCTTCGAGCGCCCGACCACCGTCGGCCCGCTGGCGCAGATCCTCCACGCGGCGATCGACGCCGGGATCGCCCGCGGCGCCTTCGAGGACACCCTGCGTTTCGTCCGCGAGCGCGCCCGGCCCTGGGTCGACTCCGGCGTCGACAAGGCCAGCGCCGACCCACTGACCATCCATGAGATCGGCCGCCTGGCGATCCGCCTGCACGCCGCCGAAGCGCTGCTGGAGCGTGCCGGGCGGGTGCTCGACCGGGCCACCGCCGAGCCGGACGCGGAAAGCGTGGCGGCCGCCTCGATCGCCGTCGCCGAAGCCCGCGCGCTGACCACCGAGGTCGCCCTGCTGGCCGGCAGCAAGCTGATCGAGCTTGGCGGCAGCCGCGCCTGTCTCGCCGAACTCGGTCTCGACCGCCACTGGCGCAACGCCCGCGTACACACCCTGCACGACCCGGTGCGCTGGAAGTACCACGCGGTCGGCGACTACTACCTCAACGGCCGCCTGCCGCCACGCCGCGGCACGCTCTGAACGCCGAAGGAACCGCCATGAGCAAGAAGCAGATTCTCCTAAACGCCTTCAGCATGAATTGCGTCGGCCATATCAACCACGGCCTCTGGACCCACCCGCGCGACCGCTCCAGCGACTACCGCAAACTGCGCCACTGGACCGAGCTGGCCCGGCTGCTGGAGCGCGGCCTGTTCGACGGCCTGTTCATCGCCGATATCCTCGGCGTCTACGACGTCTACCAGGGCGGCATCGAGGTGACCGCCCGCGAAGCCGTCCAGTTGCCGGTGAACGACCCGCTGATGCTGGTCTCGGCCATGGCCGGGGTCACCGAGCACCTGGGTTTCGGCGTCACCGCCAACCTCACCTACGAGGCGCCCTACCCGTTCGCCCGGCGGCTCTCGACCCTCGACCACCTGAGCGACGGGCGGATCGGCTGGAACATCGTCACCGGCTACCTGGAAAGCGCGGCCAAGGCCATGGGCCAGTCCGCGCAGATCGAGCACGACCGCCGCTACGACCGCGCCGACGAGTACCTGGAGGTCCTCTACAAGCTCTGGGAGGGCAGCTGGGAAGACGACGCGGTGCTCGCCGACCGCCAGCGACGGGTCTACGCGCGGCCGGAGAAGATCCACAAGATCCGCCACCATGGCGAGTTCTACCAGGTCGAGGGCTACCACCTCGCCGAGCCCTCTCCACAGCGCACCCCGGTGCTGTTCCAGGCCGGCTCCTCGGAGCGTGGCCTGGCCTTCGCCGCGCGCCACGCCGAATGCGTGTTCGTCTCCGGACAGACCCGCGAGGCCACCCGCCAGCTGGTGCAGCGCATCCGCGCGGCGGTGGTCGGCGCCGGCCGTCGCGCCGAGGACATCAGGATCTTCATGGGCATCAACGTGATCGTCGCCGCCACCGCGGCCGAGGCCCGCGACAAGCATGCCGAGTACCGCCGCTACGCCAGCCCCGAGGCCGGCCTGGCGCACTTCGCCAGCTCCAGCGGCATCGACCTGTCGCGCTACGGACTCGACGAGCCGATCCGCTACGAGAAGAACAACGCCATCGAGTCGGTGGTGAAGAACCTCACCGTGGCGCGCACCGACTCCACCGTGCGCAAGCTCCTCGACCAGTTGGCCCTGGGCGGCCGCTACGTGACCCTGGTAGGCGACCCGCGCCAGGTCGCCGACGACCTCGAAGGCTGGATCGCCGATACCGGCCTGGACGGCTTCAACCTGACCCGCACCGTGGAGCCGGAGAGCTACGCCGACTTCATCGACCTGGTGGTGCCCGAGTTGCAGGCACGCGGCAGCTACAAGACCGCCTATGCCCCCGGCACCCTGCGGGAGAAGCTCTTCGGCGGCGGCCGCGCGCGCCTGCAGGCGGAACACGCCGGCGCCGCCTTCCGCCAGCCCCCGGCCGCACGCCAGCGCCAGGCCTGACCCCACTTTCCCTTTCGTTCAGGAGCCCACCATGCTGAACACCCTGAAAACCCTGAGCCTGGCCGTCCTCCTCGGCAGCGGCCCGGCCCAGGCCGCCGACGCCCCGCTGAAGATCGGCACCACCGCCGCCTTCGCCCCGCCGCTGGAAGTCGCCGTGAGCGAAGCCGGCAAGCAGGGACTGAAGGTCGAACTGGTCGAGTTCAGCGACTGGAACGCCCCCAACATCACCCTCGCCCAGGGCGACATCGACGCCAACTACTTCCAGCACGTGCCCTTCCTGGAAAACGCCAACCGCGAAGGCGGCTTCCAGTTGAAGCCGTTCGCGCCGGGGATCATCAACAACGTCGGGCTCTATTCGAAGCGCTACGCCAGCCTCGCAGAGTTGCCGGAAGGCGCCAGCGTGGCCATCGCCAACGACCCGATCAATGGCGGCCGCGGCCTGCAACTGCTACAGAAGGCCGGCCTGCTGAAGCTCAGGGACGGCGTCGGCTACAAGGCGACCCTCGACGATATCGTCGACAACCCGAAGGACATCCGCATCACCGAGCTGGAGGCGGTGCAACTGGCGCGCGCCCTCGACGATTTCGACCTGGCCCAGGGCTACCCGCACTACCTGCGCCTGGCCGGGACCATCGACCCGACCCGGGCACTGCTGTTCGACGGGATCGACAACCGGGAATACGTGATCCAGTTCGTCACCCGCGGCGACTACCAGGACCGCGACGGCCGCCTGGCGCGCTTCGTCGACATCTACCAGCATTCACCGGTGGTCCGCGCCGCGCTGGACAAGGCCCATGGCACGCTGTACCAGCCGGGCTGGGAGTGACGGCCATGACCGTTCCCCCGAGCCTGCTGCCCCTCGAACCGTTCCCGACGGCGCCCGACACGCGCGCCTCCACGCCGCACATCCGTCTCCACGGCCTGGGCAAGCGCTACCCCGGTGGAGTCCAGGCCCTGCGGGAGATCGACCTGGAAATCCGCCGCGGCGAAGTGTTCGGCATCATCGGCCGCAGCGGCGCCGGAAAGTCCTCGCTGATCCGCACCCTCAATCGCCTGGAGCGTCCCAGCGAGGGGCAGGTGCTGATCGACGACGAAGACATCGGCGGCTACGACGGCCAGCGCCTGGTCGCCCTGCGCCGACGCATCGGCATGATCTTCCAGCACTTCAACCTGATGTCGGCCAAGACCGTGCGGCAGAACATCGCCCTGCCGCTGCGGGTGGCCGGGGTGCCCCGGGCACGGATCGAGGAGCGGGTCGCCGGGCTGCTGCAACTGGTCGGCCTGGAGGAAAAACGCGACGCCTATCCGGCACAGCTCTCCGGCGGGCAGAAACAGCGCGTCGGCATCGCCCGCGCGCTGGTGCACCAGCCGCAGATACTGCTCTGCGACGAAGCCACCTCGGCGCTGGACCCGGAGAGCACCCAGGCGATCCTCGCGCTGCTGCGCGACATCAACCGCCGGCTGGGCCTGACCATCGTCCTGATCACCCACGAGATGGCGGTCATCCGCGAGATCTGCGACCGCGTGGTGGTCCTCGAATGCGGCCGCATCGTCGAACAGGGCGAAGTCTGGGAAGTCTTCGGCGATCCGCGCCATGCCGTCACCCGAAGCCTGCTCGGCAGCCTGCGCGCCGCCCTCCCGGCCGACCTCCAGGCGCGCCTGCGCCAGGCTCCCGGCGCCGGCGACCCGGTGCTGCTCGATCTCCAGTACACCGGCGCCAGCCGACGGGTACCGGACCTGCTGGCCATCGCCAGGGCCATCGGCCAGCGCGTCGACCTGCTCCACGGCGGCATAGAGCGTATCCAGGGCCGCGCCCTGGGGCGCCTGCTGCTACAGGTCGGCGCGCCGCCCGGCGAGCTTCCCGGCGTGCTGGCCAAGGCCGCGCTGGTGGCGGACAAGGTGGAGGTGCTCGGCCATGTCGCCCATGCTTGAACGGCTCTGGCAAGGTTTCCTCGATACGCTGCTGATGATCGGCGCGTCCTCCGCCATCGTCCTGCTGGTGGGTATCCCGCTGGCCCTGGTGCTGGTCACCACCGGGCCGGGCGGGATCTTCGAGGCGCGCCTGCTCAATCGCATCCTGGGCGGTCTGGTCAACGTGCTGCGCTCGGTACCCTTCCTGATCCTGATGGTGGCGCTGATTCCCTTTACCCGGATGATCGTCGGCACCAGCTATGGAGTCTGGGCCGCGGTGGTGCCGCTGACCATCGCCGCCACGCCGTTCTTCGCGCGGATCGCCGAGGTCAGCCTGCGCGAAGTCGACCACGGCCTGGTGGAGGCGGCCCAGGCGATGGGCTGCGAACGCCGCCACATCATCTGCAACGTACTGTTGCCGGAGGCGCGACCGGGCATCGTCGGCGGCTTCACCATCACCCTGGTGACCATGATCAATTCCTCGGCCATGGCCGGCGCGATCGGTGCCGGCGGCCTGGGCGACCTGGCCTACCGCTACGGCTACCAGCGCTTCGACACCCAGGTGATGCTCACCGTGATCATCGTCCTTGTGCTGCTGGTCACGTTGATCCAGTTCGGCGGCGACCGCCTGGCCCGCCTGCTGAACAAACGCCTGTAGAATCCGCCCTCCCGGCCTGGGAGGGCTGGCGCTTTGCCGAGGGCGACAGGAACCAGCGTCGCCGCGACAGCGCATCTTTCCCCGCGCCGGACAGACCTGTATCTGTCGTCCTCCGGTCATCCGGCGACGCCAGACTGGTCGGCAATCCCGTGAAAAAGAAAGAAGGAAAGGCGCCTCATGCGGCAAAGATTCTGGCAAGGAACATTCAAGACCCTGGGCCTCCTCGGCCTGACGGCGGGGCTCGCCGCCCAGGCCGCGGAGCCGTCCGGCAAGGCCCTCAGCGCCGCCGCCGGCGTGCCCTGGCCGGCGGTCATCGCCCACCGCGGCGCCTCGTACGACGCCCCCGAGGAAACCGCCGCGGCCTACCTGCTGGCCCGCGACCTCGGCGCCGACTACCTGGAAGCCGACGTGCAGCGCAGCCGCGACGGCGTGCTGGTCGCCCTCCACGACGACACCCTGGAGCGCACCACCGACGTCGCCGAGGTCTTCCCGGAGCGCGCCAAGGACCCGGTGAGCAGCTTCACTCTCGCCGAACTCAAGCGCCTGGACGCCGGCTCCTGGTTCAATCGCGCCTTCCCCGAGCGCGCCCGGCCCGGCTTCGTCGGCCTGCGCATCCTCACCCTCGACGAGATGCTCGACATCGCCGAGGGCGGCGCCAACAAGCCGGGCCTGTACCTGGAGACCAAGGTACCGGCGCAATTCCCCGGCATCGAAGACGACCTGCGCAAGCTGCTGGAACGCCGCGGCTGGCTGCAACCCCGCGAGCGCGCCGCCGCCGGGCATGTCGACGTGGCCCACGGCAATGGCCGGGTGATCCTGCAGACCTTCGAGAAGAGCAGCCTGGAGCTGCTGCAAGAAAGCATGCCGCAAGTGCCGAAGATTCTCCTGCTGTGGCTCGGCGACGGTTACCTGGAAGCCCGTTCGCCAGTGACCTTCAAGGAATCCGGGGAAACCGACAAGGCGGCCTTCTACGCCAGGCAGGAAGTGAAGTCCGAAGCCGAGTTCGGCGCCTGGCTGGACTGGGCCAAGGCCCACGGCGCGCTGGGCACCGGGCCCTCGGCGACCCTCAGCGAACGCGGCGAACAGAGCTACGCCGACCTGGTGAAACCCTGGATGAACCGCATGACCCACGCGCGCGGGTTGTTCATCCATGCCTACTCGGTGGACTCGGCGGAAGACTTCAAGGCCCTAGGCGCGGCCGGCGTCGACGGTTTCTTCACCAACCGCACCTCGGAACTGCTGAAGTTCCAGGGCCGCCCGGCGGCGCAAGACATGGACGCGCTGCTGCGCCGGCACGGCTACTGAGCCTCGGCCTGGCCGGCGGATGAGCGCGGGCGGCCATCCGCAGTTCCCGCTTCGGCGGCGCGGCGCTAGCCGGCGCTGTCGCTGCCGAAGCGTGCCAGCTGCATCTCGCGCAGCCGGCTGAGGGTGCGACGGAAGGCGAAGGCCAGGTAGCCCTCGGTATAAAGTGCCTCCAACGGCACCCTGGCCTCCAGGTAGAGCGGCACCTTGCGGTCGTAGCATTCGTCCACCAGGGCGATGAAGCGCCGCACGCCGTCGTCGTGCACCGACAACTGCGGCAATTCGCGATCCCCCGCCTCCACCAGTTGCGCGCCGTCCTCGGTGCCACGGGCTATGCGGCCTTCGCGCTGGCTGGCGCTCAGGCACGGCAGGTCGTCCATCAGGATCGCCCGGTAGCGGTCGCAAAGGCCGATGAAGTCCAGTGCCGACAGCGGCGCCTCGCAGAGCTGCGCATAGCTGCACCAGAGCACCGATTCGCTGTGCCGGTGCACCGCCAGCGGGCGGTGCCCCAGTTCGAAGGGCTGCGTGGATGCCGCTTCGCCGGCACTCAGGCGCGCGAAGAGTTCGGCGAAACCGCTCGCCTGCCCCGCCTCCACCACCCAGTAGCGTTGCTCGGCCCGGCCGGGATGCAGGCGGTGGTCCTGGCCGCCATCCACCGCGACCACCGCCATGTGCCGCTGGATCGCCTCGATCGCCGGGAGGAAGCGTTCGCGGTTGAAACCGTCGGCGTACAACTGCTCCGGTGGCTGGTTGGAAGTGGCCACCAGCACCACGCCCTCCTCGAACATGATGCGCAGCAGGCTGCCGAGCAGGATGGCATCGCCGATATCGCTGACGAACAGCTCGTCGAAGCACAGCACCCGCACGTCCCGCGCCAACTCGCGGGCCAGGGCGCGCAACGGGTCGGCTGTACCGGTCAGTTCGAACTGGCGCTGGTGCACCCATTGCATGAAGTGGTGGAAGTGCTGGCGCCGCGCGGGCACGCGCAGGCACTGGTAGAAGTGATCCATCAGCCAGGTCTTGCCGCGTCCTACCGGTCCCCACAGGTAGACGCCCTGGATCGCGCCGTGGCGGTGAGCTTCATGCAGGGCCTGGAAACAACGCTCCAGCGCCTCGGCGGCGCGCCGCTGCGCCTCGTCGGGAGCGAAACCGCGCTGTTCCACGGCCTGGCGATAGACGGCGAGCGGCGACATGGCCGGCAGATCGGGAGAGGTATCGGGCATCGGGCAGTTCCACCTGGCGCAGAGCGCGGAGCCAGACGCTCCGCAAAGCGCCGAGTCTACTGCGCCCGGCTGGGTTTGGGCGAATGCCGCAGCGCCGGCACGGCGGATAGTCGCGGGAGGTTGGCCGAATAACCGCTTGCGCTTACCCGCCGCGATCCCGAGCGCCTGAACTCAGATCGACAACCGCACCGCCCGCTCGCCATCGATCCGCTGGCCACCGCGCTTGTTCACCACCAGTTCGCCGATGGCGATCAGCCGCGTGCGCGTGACGTTGCGGCTGAGTCCCAGCAGGTTGGCGGTATGCACCTGGTTGCCGTGGCAGAAACGGTACGCCGCGCGCAGCAGGGCATCTTCGACCCGCCCATGGAGGTTCTCGCCCTGCTCTTCGAACAGACGCTGGAAAGCCTGCTGCAACAAGTGCTCGGCGGCGCCGCTCGCCGGGCCCCCGCGCGCTAGCTCCTCGCCACGCTCCAGGCGCAGGTTGGACAGGTGCAGGTCATCCGCGCGGATCAGCCCGTCGCGGCAGATCAGCAAGGTATGGTGGATGACGTTCTCCAGCTCGCGGATGTTCCCCGGCCAGGAATAGGCACGCAACTTCTGCGCCGCCTCCGGGCTCAACTGGCTCTGGCCGTAGCCCAGGCGACGGCTGTATTCGGCGATGAAGTGGCGGGTCAGCGGCAGGATGTCGCCGGGTCGCTCGCGCAACGGCGACAGTTCGAGACTGACGACATTGAGCCGGTAGTACAGGTCCTCGCGGAAGTGCCCGGCATTGATCGCCCGCTCCAGTTGCACGTTGGTCGCCGCCAGCACGCGCACGTCGATGGGGATGCTCTTGCGCGACCCCAGGCGCACCACCTCGCGCTCCTGCAACACGCGCAGCAACTTGACCTGGATCGGCATCGGCAGGTCGCCGATCTCGTCGAGGAACAGGGTGCCGCCGTTGGCCTCCTCGAACCAGCCGGCCTTGGCCGCCAGGGCGCCGGTGAAGGCGCCCTTCTCGTGGCCGAACAGCTCGGCTTCCACCAGTGACTCGGAGAAGGCCCCGCAGTTGACCGCCACGAACGGACCGGTGCGCCGCGCGCTGAGGTTGTGGATATGCCGCGCCACCAGTTCCTTGCCGGTGCCGGTCTCGCCGATCACCAGCACGCTGGCCTCGCTCGGCGCCACCTGGCGCAGGTGTTCGAGCAGGGCCTGGCACTTCGGATCCTCGAAGACCTGGGCGGTGGCGCGGATCGAGGTCGCCAGGTTCGGCGAACGTGGCAGCGTCAGCAGCCGGTCGGGAGTATGGGTAGAAGCGTTCATGAGTAGAAGGTCGGTTGCGGCGGTGACTGGTTCAGCGCCCAGTCGCCCAGCTCGCGGATCTTGTAGTCCAGCGGGTCGTGCAGGGTCTGGGTGCGCAGGTTGCGCCAGTAGCGGTCCAGGCGCAGGGCGGCGTGAGTGGAGCGGGCGCCGGTGACTTCGAACATGCGGTTGCACAGGTCGAGGCCGTTGCGCGTCGCGGCGACCTTGGCGGCGGCGATGGCCAGGGCCAACTGGCCGCGCTCGCTGGCGTCCAGCGCCGGGCCCTTGGACCAGGCGGCGTCGAGGCGCTGCGCGGCGCGCTCGACCAGCGCCCGGGTGCTTTCCAGGCCGACCCAGAATTCGCCGTAGCGCGCCAGCACATAGGGGTCGGCATTGGCCTCGGCGACCTCGGAGCGGAACCACGGTCGCGCTTCGCGCAGGGTGTACTGGCGAGCCTCCTCGAAGGCGCCTTCGGCGATGCCGAGGAACACCTCGGTGAAGATCAACTGGGCGATCAGCGGCCGCAGGCAGGCGAACGGCGTGCTCAGCGGCCCGGGATCGAGCAGCAACTCGCTCTCCTCCACCCGCACCCGCTCGAAGATCGCGCTGCCGCTGTCGGTCTGCCGCTGGCCCATGTTGTCCCAATCCTGGCCCAGGCTGATACCGCTGCGCGCGGTGGGGATGGCGGCAATCAGCAGCGCCCCGCCCTCGCCGTCCAGTGCCGAGGCGATGAGCATCTCCGAATCGCGGGCGCCGGAGCAGAAGCTCTTCTTCCCGGAGAACTCGCGCCAGCCGTCGAAGCGCCGGGCCACGGTACGGTTGTCCAGCGGGTTCAGCGCGTTGCCCCAGAACCAGCGGTTGCGCGCGGTCAGCTCGAACCACGGCTGCCATTGCTCGGGCCGCGAGAACAGGCGCACGGTGGCCAGCATCAGGTGCTGGAAGCCATAGACGTGGGCGATCGAGCTGTCGACCCGGGCCAGTTCGCGCACGGTTTGCAGGGTTTCGCTCCAGCTCGCCCCCAGGCCGCCGTATTCGCGCGGGATGATCAGCGACAACAGGCCGCTGCGGCGCAACGCGTCGCGCTCGGCCTTCGGGGTACCGCCGGCGACGTCGCGCTCGGCGGCGTTCTCGGCGAAATCGGCGGCCAGGCGCCGGGCGATCTGCAACGGCGTTTGCGCCTCGGGGCGGGTCTTCGCATTCACAGGGGGTTTCTCCTCGGGGGCCCGGCTGCTCAAGCGCCGGCGCGAGCCGGCAGCACGTCGTTGGCGATCATTTCGCCGAACGGCCCGGTCAGGTTGGTCAGCCCACGGCCGGCCAGGCTGGCGTAGGGTTCGGGCAGCAGCGGGAAGACCAGTTCGGCGAAGCGGTAGGCCTCTTCCAGGTGCGGATAGCCGGAGAAGATGAAGCTGTCGATGCCGAGCTCGGCGTATTCCCCGATGCGCTCCGCCACCTGCCGCGGATCGCCGACCAGCGCGGTGCCGGCGCCGCCGCGCACCAGGCCGACCCCGGCCCAGAGGTTCGGCTGGATCTCCAGGCGATCGCGGCGGCCGCCGTGCAGCGCGGCCATGCGTCGCTGGCCTTCGGAGTCGAAACGGGCGAAGGACTGCTGCGCGGCGGCGATGGTTTCGTCGGAGATGTGTTCGATCAGCCTGTCCGCGGCGCGCCAGGCTTCTTCGGCGGTTTCGCGGACGATCACATGCAGGCGGATGCCGAACTTCACCGTACGCCCATGGCGAGCCGCTCGCTGGCGCACGTCGGCGATTTTCGCCGCCACCGCCGGCAACGGCTCGCCCCAGGTCAGGTAGACGTCCACCTGTTCGCCGGCCAGTTCGTGGGCGGCCTCCGAGGAACCGCCGAAGTACAGCGGCGGATACGGCCGTTGCAGCGGCGGATAGAGCGCCTTGGCGTTCTCCACGTGGATGTGCTTGCCGTGGAAGTCCACCGCCTCGCCCTGCAGGACGCGCCGCCAGACCCGAAGGAACTCGTCGGTGACCTCGTAGCGCTCGGCGTGGCCGAGATGGATGCCGTCGCCGCGGTTCTCGTCGGGATCGCCGCCGGTGACCACGTTGATCAGCAGGCGCCCGCCGGACAGGCGGTCGAGGGTCGCCGCCATCCGCGCCGAGACGGTCGGCGAAACGATTCCCGGACGGATCGCCACCAGGAAGCGCAGGCGCTCGGTCAGCGGCGCCAGCGCCGAGGCCACCACCCAGGAGTCCTCGCAGGAGCGTCCGGTGGGGATCAGCACGCCGTGATAGCCAAGGCTGTCGGCCGCCTGTGCCACCTGCTTCAGGTAAGGCAGCGAGACCGGCCGCGCGCCCTGGCTGGTGCCGAGGAAGTGGCCATCGCCGTGGGTCGGGAGGAACCAGAACACGTTCATCGGCGCACCTCAGGCGATCTTCAACAGTTCGGAGCGTCCGCCGAACAGCGGCGCGGCGCGCTCGGCGGCGAGGCGGATGCGCGCCTTCAGCGGCTCGCTGACGATCCGGTAGTTGTCGAAGTCGGCCTCGCTGGCGTAGACCCCGATGGGCAGGGTGATCGCCTGGAAGAAGCTGAACAGCGGGCGCAACTGGTGGTCGAGGACCAGCGCGTGGCGCTCGGTGCCGCCAGTGGCGGCGAGCAGCACCGGGGTGTCGATCAAGGCGTTGAGGTCGATCAGGTCGAACAGGTGCTTGAGCAGGCCCGGATAGGAGCCACGGTAGACCGGCGAGGCGACCAGCAGCAGGTCGGCGCTTTCGATCTCGTCGAGCACCGCCTGCAGTTCCGCCGGCGCCTGGTTGCGCGCCAGGGTAGCGCCCAGCGGCGCGGCGATGTCGGTCAGCTCGATGACCCGGCTGTCGATCGGCAACGACTGGCCAAGCTCGGCGATCAGGGCCTGGGTGAGTACCAGGGTGCGGGACGGGCGATAGGTGCCGCCGGAGACGGCGACGACTTTGAAGGGGCTGGTCATGGGATTTCCCTGTGGACTGTTGCGCTAGGTGCAGTGCCCTGGAGCAAGGGCCGTACCAACGGGGAAATGTGCGTTTTCCGGGCAGTTGCGGCGGGTTTCCGGCCTCGGCCTGTCAGCCACGCAACAGCGCTGCTGTCCGACTGTTGCCCGGGCAACAGTTCAGTTCAGCTTGTAGGCCTGGAGCAGGAATATCTGGAATGCCCGCGCCGAATGCTGGTCGCCCGGCGGCAGAACGAACGGCGGCAGGCGCCCCTTGCGCCGCTTGACGTCGGCCCAGCGCTGGCCATTGCGCGAATGGAACTGGCAGAACGGCTGGTCGCCCAGGTAGAACACCCCCGGCCGCGGCTCGCGGATGCGCGGCCAGCGGCGCAGGCAATCCAGCAGCGGGCCTAGGTCGGCGAGTTGTTCCGGCGAACAGTACGGCATGCAGCGATCCTCTTCGCCGGGTCGGGAAACCAAGGTTGCTGTGACTGGAGGACCAGGCGGACTCGGCGCGGCCGGGAAAGCGGCTACCGGGAGCGAGCGACACAGGCGAGCGGAGCGAGGCATGGCGACGTCCCTGGTCCGGCCAACGAGATTCACCGCTCCGTTGTAGAACAGCCGCCGTCCGGGTTCTTGCCGGTTTTGTGGGGGAATTGTGAAAGACTGTAAAGCGCCACGCTCACTTGCCCACCAGCGAGACCACGTTGTGCCGTGGCGAGGTTTCCAGCTCGCCGATCTTCTCCAGGCGGGCGCGCACGATGTTGCGGCTGATCCCCAGCAGGCGTCCGGTCTGCAACTGGTTGCCGTGGCAGAAGCGATAGGCGGCACGGAACACGGTTTCCTCGATGTGCTCGTAGAGATCCTCGCGGTTTTCCTCGAACAGCGCCTGCAGCGCCGCCTCCAACGCCGAGCCGGCGGCGCTTTCGGGAGCGCGGCGCAAGCCGTTCGGCTCCTGGCGCGCACGCATGTCGATGAGGTGCAGGTCGGCCGGCTGGATCAGACGGTTGCGGCAGACCAGCAGCGCGTGGTGGATGGCGTTCTCCAGCTCGCGGATATTGCCCGCCCAGGAATGCCCGAGCAGCTTGCGCTCGGCTTCCGGGCTCAGGCTCGCGCTGGTGTAGCCGAGGCGCCGGCAGTGCTCGACGATGAAGTACTCGGCCAGCGGCAGGATATCGCCGCGGCGCTCGCGCAACGGCGGCAGTTGGATGGTCGCCACGTGCAGGCGGTAGAACAGGTCCTCGCGGAAGTGTCCGGCGACCACCGCGTCAGCCAGGTCGACGTTGGTCGCCGCCACCAGCCGCACGTCGATGGGGATCGGCCGGCGCGAACCGAGCCGCACCACCTCGCGTTCCTGCAGCACGCGCAGCAGCTTGACCTGGATGCTCGGCGGCAGGTCGCCGATCTCGTCGAGGAACAGGGTGCCGCCGTTGGCTGCCTCGAACCAGCCGGCCTTGCTCTGCAACGCACCGGTAAAGGCGCCCTTCTCGTGACCGAACAGCTCGCTCTCCACCAGGCTCTCGGCGAAAGCACCGCAGTTGACCGCGACGAACGGGCCGCCGTTGCGTCCGCTGAGGGCGTGGATATGGCGCGCCACCAGCTCCTTGCCGGTGCCGGTCTCGCCGATGACCAGCGCGTTGGCCTCGCTGGGCGCCAGGCGCTCGATGCGCTCCAGCAGCTCGCGGGAACGGGGGTCGTTGAACACCAGCACGGTGGCGCGCGCCGATTTGGTCAGCTCGCGGGCGTGGGGATGGGTGATGACGGACATGCTGGGTTCCGAGCCGGGGAATGTGCGCCCATCTTGCCCCAGGAACCCATAGATTAAAAAATTCTGAATTCGTATTTATATATTCGAATAAAAAATATAACCCCGCTCATTAGGGCAGTACGCCAAGCAGCGACCAGACTCGGCGCGCCTCCGAGTCCGCATTGATCAGCTCCGCCAGCAACTCGCTCAGCGGCTTGTTGCCCCACTCCACCGCGCGCTTGATCAGGTAGGGAACCGGGCTGTGCGGCTCGGTGCGCGCCAGGTAGTCAGCGATCAGCAGCAATTGCCGGTAGGCGTCCTCGCGACTGGTCGGCGCGCCAGCCGGCCCGCTCGGCGCGCTCGCCGGGACGCTTTCCTCGCCGTCCGCGTCGCCTTCGCTGGCATCCGCCTCCGCGACCGGGGGCTGTTCTTCGGACAGCGGCGCTTGCGGGTGCATGGCGATGAACTCCTTGAGCAAGGCCAGCCATTGCGCGATGACCTCGCGCAATGGCTGGCAACTGGGGGCGAGTTCGCCCAGGCAGCGGTCGCACCACTGTTCCAGGCGCAGTAGTTGCTGCTGGCAGGCGAGCAGGCTGGCCTGCTTGCGCTGCCATTGCACCAGGGGCTCCGCGCGCAACGCTTCGTCTAGCTTCTTCTGCTGAAGTTGCGCCGCTTCCAGCGCCGCCTTGGCGCTCTTGCTGTCGCCGCTGGCGACCTGCTGGCGCTGCAACCTCTGCCAGGCATAGAGGGTGATCTCGGCGAACGCGCCCTGCCCCATCAGCGGCAGGCGCGTGTGCAGCAGCTCGGCATAGCGGCGCAACAGCCAGTCGATGGGCGGCACCCGCCACGACTGGTCGCCGTCCTGGGCTTGCGGATGCACCTCCTCGGGGTAGCGCTCGCAGAGTTCCGCCAGCAGCACCAGCGCGCGCTGCAATCCGCCCAGCCCGCCGCGTTGCAGCCAGGCCTCGCCGAGCCAGGCGGCGAGCATCAGGTCCTTGCTGCGCCGCTGCAACAGATCGCTGGCCAACTGCTCCACCGCGGCCCAGTCGGCGCGCTTGGCCTCCGCCTGCCAGACGCCGGTCGGCAGGCTGCTGTCATCCTCCCGGCGCAACTCGCGCAGGCGGTCGTAGTCCGGGTCGTAGCGCAGGCTGGGGCCGCACGGCTGTCCGGGGTCGATCGGTTCGAGCAGCACTTCCAGGGACAGGGCGTTGCCGGAAAGAGGCAGGGTCATGGGGTACCTCCCGTGCTGGCGACGGTGGCCGGCAACAGCGTCGCGAACGGCGATTGCGGCGCGCGCACCGGCAGCGGCTGGATGGACAGCGGGGTCTTGCCGCCCAGGCTCATCAACGACAGGCGGAGGAACATCCGCGCCTCGTTTTCCGGGCTGTAGGGCGCATACACCGGCAGTTGCAGGACCAGCGGAAACTCCGTGTAGTCGACGTTCGGCGGGCGCTGCCGGGAGAAGTGCGCGCGCATCATGCGCAACAGCGCCCAGGAGCCCTGGTAGCTCCAGCCGGCCTCGAGGTCGGCCACCGCCAGGCTGGCCTGGCGCGGGTCGTCTGCCGGACGCTGCGAGCCGTTCTTCGCCCAGCGCAGCATGATTTTCAGCGGATCGCCGACATTCCAGGTCAGGCCCTTGTCCTGCGCGCCGGGGAAACGGCTTTCCTGGTCGCCCGAGTACAGGCTCCAGGCGATCACCTGGTCGGCGCCGCGTTCCAGGCTGCGGTCGCTGCGCCAGTCGATGTCCAGGGCGACGCCGAGCAGGCCCGACTTGTCGCGCTCGAACAGCGGGCCGAGCCAGCGCTGCGCCTGCTCCAGGCGGCGGACGAAGTCCTCGGCGGCCGGCAGGTCCGGCGAGCGAACCTGGGCCAGCCCTTCGCGCACCTGCGGCAAGCGCGTCTCCATCAGTTTCAGCAGGTGCCGCACCCGCCCCGGCTCGGCATCGGCCGCTTCCAGGCTGTAGGCGAACGGGAAGCGTCCGGCGAGGTACTGGTTGAAGTAGTCGGCGAGGTCCTTCCAGGCCTGCGCCGCCTGCTGCTGTTGCAACGACTGGCAGCGCCCGAGCGCGCCCTGGCGCAGGTCCACCAGGCGCGTCGCCAGGTCGCTGCGGCTGGACGGCAGGAGCACGCCGTTGAGAATGT
The DNA here is from genome assembly GCF_050433085.1 of Pseudomonas sp. RC10-4-2. NCBI lineage: Bacteria > Pseudomonadati > Pseudomonadota > Gammaproteobacteria > Pseudomonadales > Pseudomonadaceae > Pseudomonas > Pseudomonas sp. RC10-4-2. The sequence goes on along the minus strand of NZ_JBNPXX010000003.1, from coordinate 173,081 downwards.
CGGCGCAACTGCCGATGTCCATCTGGTTGAAATCGTTACCCACCAGCTTCGCCAACTGCGCCGCGGTGCTCGCCGGGTTGTCGGCCTTGAATTTCTGCAGTTCGGCGTTGAGCGCGCTGAAGCGCACGAACGCGTTGTAGTCGGCGGTGGCCAGGCTGGATTGCTGCGCCTGCAACCACTCCAGCGCCGGGGCGTGGCGTTCGGCGACGGCCGCCATGGCATTGAACTGGCTGTTCAGGCTTTGCTTCAGCTCGGCACTGTCCTGGGCGCGGAACATCTGCAGGCCGAAATTCGGCGCGCCCGACCAGCGGCTGAAATCGACCGGCTCGCGCAGCACCGCCTGCTCGTCGATGTCGCGCAGGGCCTGGCCGATATCGGCCACGGCCAGCGCGTTGAGGCTGAGCAGCAGGCGCGCGCCGGCCTGCAGGTCCTGCAACTCCAGCAGCGCCGCCTGCAACACCTGGACCTGCTTGACCTGCACGTCGAAACGCGAGGCATTGCGACTGGCCAGGCTACGACTGCGCGGCCCGAGGCTTTGCCACATGGCCTCGGTCGCCGCGCTGGCGGCGGCGTGCAGGACCGAATAGCGATAGCGCGGGTTGAGCGATGGCAGGGTGCTCTCGTAGTAGCCGGTGAAGTCGTTGAAGAAGCTCAACGCCTGAGTCACGCCGATATCGTCGATGCTCAGCAAGGAGTGGTCCGCCAGTGTCTTGTCCGCCAGGGCCACGGAGACGAAGTCCTTGGTCTTCAGGTCATCGATGGCGCGTTTCAGACCGAGCAGGTCATCGGCCAGCTTGAGCGTCGCCCCCTGTTTCACCAGCAGGCCGTCGCCGGCAGCCTCCGGAGGCGCGATCCATTCGCTGCGAAACTGCTGCTGCAACTGCACGGTGAGGTTCTGCAGTTCCTCCACGCGGTTTCCCAGCAAGCTGCTTTGCTGGGCGCTCTTGAGCAGGTTCTGGTAGCCAGGGACGAGATCCTGGCCGACGCCATTGCCCCAGATCAGGTTGATGCGGTTGACCTGTTGCTGCAGGTGGTTGATCAATTCGCCGATCCCCAGCAACTGGGCCGCCGTGGCGTCTCGTTCCTGGCCGAGCTGCGCGAGTTCCTGGGTCAGGGCATTGCCGGTGCGTTCCAGGCTGTCGGTGAGGAAGTAGGCGTTCAGCCAGCGTGCCATCAGGTCATGGAAGTTATCCGCCGCCGTGGCGGCGACCCGGCCCAGGTCGAGGGCGGCGAGATCGGCCGGACGCTCGGCGAACAGCATGCGGTTGTAATAGGCCAGGCGCGCCAGGCTGCCGGCGTTGTAGCTGCTGCCCAAGGCATCGTTACTCAGTTGCAGAAGGTCGTCGAGCGGCGTCCTGCGGTTGTCGATGGCCTGGGCGAACAAGCGATTGTGGCGCTCCAGCGTAGTGGCGCGGGCGACCAGGTCCTTCGCCGCCAGGTAGTCCTTCCACTGGCTGGGGTCGTCGCCCTCCTTCAGGCCGGGTTGGCCATCGCTGCGGATCGCCCGCAGGTCACTCGCCTCGCCTTCCAGCAGGCTGCGCAGCGGTCGCACCAGCAGGCGCTCGGAAACGCGGCGATACGCGTTGTCGATACGTGCATCCAGGGAGGAAAACCAGGAACTGGGAAACGCCAGCGAAGTGAAGCGCCAGCGCGGCGCCTGTGACACCAGTTGCCACCAGGCCTGGACGTTCTGCCGGACCTGGGCGGCGCGCCGAGTGTCGTCGTCGAGCGGCTGGTAGCGCTCACTGGCGCCATGCAGCAGTTGCGACAGTTCACCGGCGTCGCGCAGCGCGTCGCGCCAGACCCAGGTCATCAGGCCGCCCCAGAGCAGGCACAGGCACAACGCGGCGAGGCCGATCCCGCGCTGCCAGCGCTGGCGCAGCTGGAGGATGCGCGGCACCGCCTGGGCCAGGCCTTCCTCGGCAAGGATCCGCCGTGCCCACAGTTGGCTGGCGAAGCTGCTGCGCCGACGCGGCGCGTCGACCGCCGGCAGGACATCGTCGGCTGCCGCGCCCGCCGCCTCGCTGCCGCTCAGGTAGAGACCGCGAAAGCGCGGCGCCTCGCCCCTGGCGTTGCCCTGGAAGACCGGTTCGAGCAGCGCCTGCAACGAACCGCGGAGGCTTTCCAGGCGTGGCGGCAGGCAATACAGCTCATTGTCCACCTGGCCGCGCAAGGTACCGAGTTCGACGATCGACTCGGTCAGGGTGGCGGTGATTTCCTCCAGCGCCTGCTCGCACCAGCGCGACTGCCAGGCCGCTTCGGCGGCGAACGGCGAGGACCAGCCGAGGGCGCGCTCGCGCGCCTCCTCGGGCAGCGCCGCGAGAAGTTCCTGGAAACCCGGCAGGTCTTCCAGGCCAGTGATCACCACGTAAACCGGCAGGCTCAGGCCAAGGCGCTGGGTCAGTTCCACGTAGCGACGGCGCGCGGCGAGGCCGAGGTTGGCCGCCTGCTCGCCATCCTGCAACCGCGCCAGCGGAATGTTCCAGACCACCCCGTCCAGCGCGCGCCTGCTGCGCAGGCGCAGGAACAGACGCAACAGGCGCAGCCAGGCGCCGCTTTGCCGGCGCAGGCCCTCGTCGGGCAGGAACACCGACTCGGGCACCAGCAGGATCGCCCCCTCGCCGTCCGACCACCAGCGGCCGAACCAGGCCGGACGCGCCACCGGCAGCAGGCGCCAGGTGGCGCACAACTGCTCGCCCTCGGTCTCGTTGCCGAGCATCAGCAGCCAGGGCGCTTCGTAGCGGCCCTGCCAGCCCTGCTCGCGCTCCATCTGCCGGACCGCCGCGTAGAAGCTGCGGATCTCCGTACCACCGCGGGTTCGCCACCACCAGCCCAGCGCCCCCAGCAGCAGCGCCAGCAGCACCAGGAGGAGAACCAGCATGAACAGGGTCGCGCCGCTCATGGCGCCTGCTCCGCATCGGCCAGGTGGGTCACCGCCGCCATTTCGTGCTGGATGTCGCGCCAGAACAGGTGTCCGATACCGCTCATCAACAGCACCAGCCCGAGCACCGCCAGGCCCAGGCGGAAGCCGTCCGGCAGCGCTGCGCGCACCGGCAGACGCCGTGGCGGCGCAGCGGCGGGCTGCTCAAGGCGACGGCCGAGGTCGGCGGCGTCCGCCTCGCGCTGCCAGGCGAAGGCGAACAACGCCTGCCGCCACTTCTCGTGCAGCGCCTCGCCGCGCGGCCCGCGCAGGCGACCGCGGAAGCCGAGGATCAGGCATTGCAGGTAGACGTTGGCCAGGTCGCGACTGGCCGGGGCGCGTTCGTCGAGCAGGCGCTTGATCGCCAGCGGCAGGTATTCGCCCGCCTGGCGACTGCCGTAGAGATGCGACTCCAGCGGTTTGTCCTGCCAGGCGCCCTGCCCCGGCCAGGCGCTGAAGACCAGGGTCTCGTCGACCAGGGCGACGAAGGCATAGACCATCGCCTTGACCTGCACGCCCGCCGCGTCGCCGACGCTGGCGAAGGCGCTGCGCCACAGACGCCGGGTGATGCGGGTGGACAGTTCGAGGGCGCGCTCGACCATCCGTGGCACATCCTGGGCGTCCCGGTCGAGGGCGCCCCAGGCCTCCAGCCATTCCTGCCAGGCCTGGCGGAATGCCGTGCTGAGCGGCTGCTCCTGGTACGCCTGGGAAAAAGGCCCTGCACTCCCTTCGGGCATTGGCGGCTCCTTCCTGTCTAGGTGTTGTCGCTGCCGTCGGCGACGAACAGCACGATCTGCCAGGGACTGCTGGCGACCCCGCTGACCGGCGCGACGATGCGCAGCGGCTGGCCGGCATCGAACCAGTCGCCGGCACCCTGCACGACGAACAAACGGGTGTCGTCGCCAACGCTGTAGGCCACCTGTTCCTGGCGATTCATCGGCTGCCGCGCCAGTCCGCTCATGCGTTGCCGGGCGAGCAACGGCAGGTGCGGGTCGGAGGCGACGATGGCGCGCTCCAGCCAGTCAGCCGCCGCCTGTTCGCCGGCGCCGGCGGGCATCCGCAGGCCGACCACCAGGCGCTGACGCGGCGCCGGATCGGGCAGGCGCACGGAAAATACCTGTTCCTCCTGCTCGAACGGCAGGCAGCGGTAGCCCGCGCGGATCGACTCGATGGCGCGCTCCAACCAGTCCAGCAGCGGCTCGTAGCCACGCCGCAGGTCGAGGAAGTCGAGCGCTTCGAAGGCCGGCACGCCGGCCAGCGGATCGAGCGCCGCCCAGGCACCGGCCAGGCCCAGCAGGCTGCCGTGCAGGGCCAGCGGCGAGGCCGCACGGCTTGCCAGCAGGCCTTCGACCTCCGGCAGGCGGGTCCAGAGCGCGGCAAGCTGGCGACGGATTTCCACCGCGTCGTCCTGGTTGCCCGCCTGCTGCGCCAGGCGCAGGCGCCCGCCGAGGAACAGCGCCTTCTCCCGGGCCCGCGCGCAGAGTGACTGCACGCGTCTGCCCAGGGGCGACTCCGGCAGGATCAGTGGCGTCGGCGGGACGTAGGGCAGGCTGACGTAGGCGCCGCCCTCCTTCGCCACGCGCAGCAACGGCAGGCACACGGAGTCGGCCTTGCCGTCGTCGCCGACCAGCCGCAGCGACGCTCGCCAGACGGTGATCGGCTCGGGGTGCTCGCCGCTGGCCAGGTCCGGCAGCGGCGCGCCGACCCGCGATTGCAGACGGCCCTTCAGCGGCAGCAACTGACCCGCCCGCCACAGCGGACTGACCGCCAGGTGGACGTTCAGCAGCGGCCCTTCGGCGGCCGCCAGCGCTGTCTCCAGATCGAACTCCAGCGGCGCGTCGACACCAGCCTGCACGCTCACCGGCAGGCCGTCGGGCAGGATCGCTTCGAGGTGCAGGACCCGCACTTGGCCGGCGCACAACGCCGAGGGGTCCAGTTCCAGGGCGGTCACTCCCCAGAACCAAGGGTTGCAGGCCTGTCCGATGCGCGCCGCCAGCGCCTCGGCACGCAATCCCTGCAACTGGAAATGCTGGGGAAGCAGTTGCATCCCTTCGTGCCAGCACACCGCGTCAGGCAGAACACTCATACGACTCCCCTTCGACGTCCTACGTTGTCGTGCACGACGGTCGCTCGCCTGCCCCTCCGCTAACGCGTGGCGGGATCGTTGACCAGTCGCATTTCCCGGGTATCCAGACGCAGCCAGACGCGCTGCTGCTGGTCGAGGCGCAAGCGGTGCGCGCCGGGTGTGTTATAGCCGGCGAAGACCAAAAGTCCAGTTGCGCGGTCGCCGCGCAAGGGGAAGGACTCCGACTCGATGAACTGCCCCGGGACCAGCTCCAGGCTCCATACCGCGAACTGCTGCCGGTAGTCGCGGCGGTACTGCTCGCGATTGGCGAACCACTGGCTGGCCGGCAGTCCGGCCAGTTCCTTGAACAGCTCCGCATCCTTCACCGCGACGAAATCCACGGCGATCGGCGAGTCGTCGTTGGCGCGCGCGGCGACATCCAGGGTCAGCCGCTGCAACTCGACCCGCGGCGCGAAGAAATACGAGCAGCCGGCCAGCGCCAGGATCGCCAGCGGCAGGGAGAATTTCCGACATATGGTGAAACATCCGTGCTTCATGGGAGTCCAACGAAAATTTTATTTTGCAAATCCATAGACCTGTTCTAGCGTCTTTTGTAGTTCGTCGCCAGTGACGGACCAGAGGGATCGCCAAGGACAGGTTCTGCGCCGTTTTCCCTGTCATGCCTGTGATCCAGCAAGGGACTGCGATGATCAGGGCATCCCCCGATGCATTGCGCCCCCACCATTGCATCGGAGTCAGCCGCCATGGCCGAGAGTACGCAGCACAAGCTGGACCGGGTGCGCCCGCCGCGCGTGCAGATCACCTACGACGTCGAGATCGGCAACGCCATCGAGAAGAAGGAGCTGCCCCTGGTGGTCGGCATCCTCGCCGACCTCTCCGGCAAGCCGGATACCCCGCCGGCGAAGCTGGTCGAACGGCGTTTCGTCGACATCGACCGCGACAACTTCAACGAGATCCTCTCCTCCATCTCTCCCCGCGCCACCCTGCAGGTCGACAACACCATCAGCGGCGACGACAGCAAGCTGAACGTCGAGCTGCGCTTCAACCACATCGAGGACTTCGACCCGGTCAACCTGGTGAAGCAGGTGGTCCCGTTGCGTCGCCTGTTCGAAGCACGCCAGCGCCTGCGCGACCTGCTGACCAAGCTCGACGGCAACGACGACCTCGACCAGTTGCTGCAGGACGTGGTGGCCAACACCGAAGGCCTGCAGGAAATCAAAGCGGCCCGCCCGGAAGCCGAAGCGGCCCCGGCCGGCGACAGCGAACCCCCGGCCGACCAGCCGGCCTGACCCTCTTCCCGGAGAAGCCGCCATGCCCAAGTCATCCGCCGCCGAACAATCCGGCGAGAGTTCGACCCAGACCCTGTCCCTGCTCGACGAGATCATCGCAAAGGGCCGCATGGCCCACGACGACAGCCAGCAGGACTATGCCCGCGACATGCTCGCGGAATTCGCCACCCAGGTCCTCGACGAGGGCATGGCCGTCGACAAGGACACCGTGGCGATGATCAACGACCGCATCAGCCAGATCGATGCGCTGATCAGCGACCAGCTCAACCAGATCATCCACCACCCCGAGTTGCAGAAGCTGGAAGCCTCCTGGCGCGGCCTGCACCAACTGGTGAGCAACACCGAGACCAGCGCGCGGCTCAAGCTGCGCCTGCTGAACGTCGGCAAGAACGAACTGCAGAACGACCTGGAGAAGGCGGTCGAGTTCGACCAGAGCGCACTGTTCAAGAAGATCTACGAAGAGGAATACGGCACCTTCGGCGGACACCCCTTCAGCCTGCTGATCGGCGACTTCACCTTCGGTCGCCATCCGCAGGACATCGGCCTGCTGGAGAAGCTGTCGAACGTCGCCGCGGCTGCCCACGCGCCGTTCATCGCCGCCGCCAGCCCACGCCTGTTCGACATGAACAGCTTCACCGAACTGGCCGTACCGCGCGACCTGACCAAGATCTTCGAGAGCCTGGAGCTGATCAAGTGGCGCGCCTTCCGCGAGAGCGAGGATTCGCGCTACGTGTCCCTGGTGCTGCCGAACTTCCTCCTGCGCCTGCCCTACGGCCCGGAGACGCGCCCGGTGGAAGGCATGAACTATGTCGAGGACGTCAACGGCACCGACCACTCCAAGTACCTCTGGGGCAACGCCGCCTGGGTCCTGGCGCAGCGCATCACCGAGGCCTTCGCCAAGTACGGCTGGTGCGCGGCGATCCGCGGCGCGGAAGGCGGCGGCGCGGTCGAGGGCCTGCCAGCGCACACGTTCCGCACCAGCTCCGGCGACCTGTCGCTGAAATGCCCGACCGAAGTGGCGATCACCGACCGCCGCGAGAAGGAACTCAACGATCTCGGCTTCATTTCCCTGTGCCACAAGAAGAACAGCGACGTGGCGGTGTTCTTCGGCGGCCAGACCACCAACAAGGCCAGGCTCTACAACACCAACGAGGCCAACGCCAACGCGCGCCTGTCGGCGATGCTGCCGTACGTGCTGGCGGCATCGCGCTTCGCCCACTACCTGAAGGTGATCATGCGCGACAAGGTCGGCAGCTTCATGACCCGCGACAACGTGCAGACCTACCTGAACAACTGGATCGCCGACTACGTGCTGATCAACGACAACGCACCGCAGGAAATCAAGGCGCAGTACCCGCTGCGCGAGGCGCGGGTGGATGTCAGCGAGGTGGCCGGCAAACCGGGGGCCTACCGCGCCACGGTGTTCCTCCGGCCGCACTTCCAGCTCGAGGAACTCAGCGCGTCGATCCGCCTGGTCGCCAACCTGCCGCCGCCGGTAGCGGCGTGAGCTCGCCCCCGCCGGCAGCGCCGGCGGGGCGCCCTTCCCGTTCCAGACAGCCCCTCTCCAGGAGTCAGATGCGATGGATGCGATCATTCTCGATTTCGGCAGCGACATCAAAGGCGACAGCCTGCTCGTCGGCTACGAAAACAAGATCGAAATCATGTCCTACAGCCACAACGTGGCGATGCAGGTCACCAACGACGTCAGCAACTCGGAACGCACCTCCGGCAAACCCCACGTCGGCGAATTCACCCTCACCAAGTTCATCGACACCTCGACCCCGACCCTCAACGAGTATTGCTGCGCCGGCAAGCCGATCGCCGAGGCGACCATCACCATCGGCCGCAACGCCGCCGAGGGCAACGGGCAGATCATGCCCTTCATCGTCTACACCCTGAACAACGTGGTGCTCTCCAACGTCAGCGTCAGCGGCGGCGCCGGCGGCAAGCCGGTGGAAACCCTGTCGCTGAACTTCACCAAGATCAAGTGGGAGCTGACCGCGCAGAAGGACGACGGCACCAAGGAAGGCACGGCTGCCTCGACCTGGGACCTGGCCGCCAACCAGTTGGTCAAGTGACCGAGCGCCGACATGTCCGGAGCCCTGCCGCCACTGTTCGAGCGCCTCAGCGCCGAGGCCGACGAACGTCCAGCGTTCGACGACCGGGCGCTGGCCGAGTCGGTCCGCGGCGAGCTGCTGCGCCTGCTCAATACACGGCGTCCGGCGAATGCGCGCAGCGGCATCCTCGCCTATGGGCTCGCCGACTGGACCGCCGTGCAACGCCTGCGCGCCGAAGACCGGCGCCAGCTGGCGCGCGAGGTGCGGGTGGCGGTCGAGCATTTCGAGCCGCGCCTGCAACTGGCCGAGGTCGAGGTCGAACCTGACCCGGGCAATCCGCAGCGCCTGCGTATCCAGCTCGGCGGCAGCCTGCGCAGCGGGTCGCGCCTGACGCCTGCGCTGTTCGTCATCGAACAGGGCAACGATGGCCTCGAGGTGCGCCATGAGCGATTCGATTGATGCCGACCTGCTCGACTACTACCAGCGCGAGCTGACCTGGCTACGGCACGCCGGCGGCGCCTTCGCCGAGCGCTATCCGAAGGTCGCCCGGCGCCTGCAACTGGCCCCCGGCGAATGCCCCGACCCGCACGTCGAGCGTCTGCTGGAAGGCTTCTCGCTGCTCACCGCGCGCCTGCAACGGCGCCTCGACGACGACTACGCGGAGTTCAGCGACGCCCTCCTCGAACAGCTCTACCCGCTGGCGCTGCGCCCGCTGCCGTCCTGCGCGATCGTCCAGTTCGAACCGGACCCGACCCAGGGCAACCTCGCCGAGGGCTACCGGCTGCCGCGCGACACCGCGCTGTTCGTCACCACCCGCGGCGGCGACAGCGTGCATTTCCGCAGCAGCGCCGAGGCGACCCTGTGGCCGCTGGCGATCGACGAAGCGACCCTGCTCGGCGGCGAGGAGGCGCAAGCCCTGACCGGAGTCGGCGCCGCCCGCTCGGCGTTGCGCCTGAGCCTGCGCTGCCTGGGCGAGTACCGCTGGGAGGAGCTGTCGATCGAGCGCCTGCGCATCCACCTGGCGGCTTCGCCGATGGGCTGCGCGATCCTCTACGACCTGCTCGCCGCGCATACCGTGCAGGTCATGGCGGGGGCGCCCGGCACGCCGCCGGCGGCGCTCTGCGGAATGCCGGCGATCGTCGGCTTCGCCGCCGACGAGGCGCTGCTGCCGGAGGAAGACGGCGGACATCCGGGCCTGCGCCTGCTCGCCGAGTACTTCGCCTTTCCCGACAAGTTCCACTTCTTCGACTTGCCGCTGTCCGGCGCGCTCGCCGACGGACAGGCGCTCTACCTGTACCTGGTCTTCGATCGCGCACCGACGGCACGCCTGCATTTGCAGGCGGAAGACTTCCAGCTCGGCTGCGCGCCGGCGATCAACCTCTTTCCGCAGACCTCGGAGCCGCTGCGCCCGGACGGCACCCGCAGCGAGTACCGCCTGGTCGCCGACAGTCACCGCGAGAACAGCGTGGAAATCCATAGCATCCGCGCCGTGCGCTCGGTTGCCGGGAGCACCGTGCAGCCAGTCCCGGCCTACTATGGCTGCCGCCACGACAGCCACCTCGGCACGCTCTACTGGCACGCCCGGCGCATCGCCGGGCTGACCCCGAACCGGCTGGGCAGCGATCTGCTGCTGAGCCTGGTGGATACCGGCTTCGACCCGTTGCGCGAGACCCCGGCCTTCAGCCTGACCGCCGAGCTGCTATGCACCAATCGCTATCTGGCCGAGCGCCTGGGTGCCGGCACCGCGCTGGGCTTCGAACGGCCCGGGCCGGTCGCCGCCGCACGCCTGCGCAACGCGCCCAGCGCGCAGAGCCAGCCGCGCCTGGACGGCCAATCGCGCTGGAGACTGGTCTCGCAGCTGACCCTCAACCACCTCTCGCTGGTGGAAGGCCCGCGCGCCCTCGAAGCCCTGCGGGAAATCCTCGCCCTGCACAACCTGCGCGACGACGCCAGCGCCCGCCGGCAGATAGAAGGCCTGCGGCAACTCGACTGCCAGCGGGTGGTGGCGCACGTCGGCGAGGATGCCTGGCGCGGCTGGCGCAATGGCCTGGAAATCCGCCTGCGTCTCGATCCGCAACACTTCGTCGGCGCCAGCGGCGTGCTGTTCTCCGCCGTGCTGGCGCAGTTCTTCTCGCTGTATGCCACCGCCAACCGTTTCGTGCGCACGGTCCTGGTGGAAGCCGACAAGGAGGTGAAGACATGGCAACCCCAGGCCGGCTCGCCGCTCTCCCTCTGAGTCAGCGGCTGCGCCGCACGCCGCAGCGCTTCGAACTGTTGCAGGCGCTGCTGCTGCTCGAACGCGAGCGTCCCCAGGCGTTGCCGCTGGGCACCGGCAACGCGCCGCGGGCGGAGGCCCTGCGCCTGCGCGGGCCGCTGTTGCCGCTGTTCGCCTCGAGCGAGGTGGAAAGCCTGCTCGACGACCCGCAGCAACCGGTGCTGTCCACCCCGGTGTTCGGCCTCGGCGGCCCCGACGGCCCGCTGCCCTATGCCTACCAGGAATGGCTGCAACAACGCGCCCGGCAGAAGGACCATGCCCCCGCCGAGTTCCTCGACCTGTTCCAGCACCGCCTGCTCAGCCTGCTCTACCGGGTGCTGCGCAAGCATCGCGTGGCGCTCGGTTTCGCGGTGCCGGCGGCGACCCCGGTGCAGGCGCAGCTACGTGCCCTCAGCGGCCTGTTGCCAAAAGCCCTGCATGAGCGCCTGGCGCTGCCGGACAGCGCGGTGCTGGCACGCACCGCGCTGTTCGCCGGCGGGCGTCGCTCCCTGGCCGGCTTCGCCGGCCTGGTGCGCCAGCACTTCGGCGTGGAGGCACGGCTGGACGCCTACCAGGGCGCCTGGAAGGAAATCCCCACGGCCAGCCGCAGCCGGCTGCAACGCGGCGGGCGCAACCTGCGCCTGGGTCGCGATGCCATAGCCGGCACGCGCACCTGGGACGAACACGCCGGCATCGCCCTCAGCCTCGGTCCGCTGGATGCCCGCGAGGCCGTCCGCTTCTTCCCCGACGGCGACGCCCATGGCCAGTTGGCCAGCCTCGCCGCGCTGTACTTCGGCCCCGACCTGGATTGTCGCCTGAGCCTGCTGGTGAGCGGCGGCGCGCCGCTGCGCCTGGAGCGCGGTGCACCGCCCAGGCTGAGCTGGAACACCGGCCTGCGGCGCGTCGAAGACAGCCAGCGGCAGCGCATCGATCTCGACCTGCGGCAGCCGGAGGTAGCCTGAAATGGAACTCGCCGCCCTGATCGGCCGCCTCAACCCGGACTGTCGCCGCGCCCTGGAGCGCGCCGCGCAACGCTGCCTGCAACGCACCCATCATTACGTAGAGATCGAGCACCTGCTGCTGGAACTGCTGGACATCGACGGCGGCGACTTCGCCTGCCTGCTGCCGCGCTTCGGCCTGGAGCGCGACGCCCTGGTCGCCGAGATCAACCTGTCGCTGGAGCTGTTCAAGGCCGGCAATACCCGCACTCCGGCGCTGTCCGCGCACACCATCGGCCTGCTCGAAGACGCCGTGGTCCACGCCAGCGTGCTCGGCCAGGCGCAGATTCGTTCCGGCCTGCTGCTGCTCGCCCTGCTCGACCGCGAGGAGCGCCGCGCCCTGCTGCTGAACAGCGCGTCGTCGCTGCTGCGGATTCCCCACGAGGCCTTGCAGGCCAACCTGCTGGAGTGGATCCAGGCCTCCCGCGAACAGCCGGCCGCGCCGAACCGCCCGGCGGCAGGCGGCGACAAGCCGGAAAGCGCCCAGGACCCGCTGCTCGACCAGTACACCCAGGACCTCACCGCCGAAGCCCGCGCCGGGCGCATCGACCCCATAGTCGGGCGCGACGGGGAGATCCGCCAGTGCGTCGACATCCTCCTGCGCCGGCGGCAGAACAACCCGATCCTGGTCGGCGCGCCGGGCGTCGGCAAGACCGCTGTGGTCGAGGGCCTGGCCCTGCGCATCGCCGCCGGCGAGGTGCCGCCGTCGTTGCAGGAGGTGATCCTGCGGGTGCTCGACCTCGGCCTGTTGCAGGCCGGCGCTAGCATGAAGGGCGAGTTCGAGCAGCGCCTCAAGGGCGTGATCGACGCCGTGCGCAACAGCGCGCAGCCGATCATCCTGTTCATCGACGAGGCGCACACGCTGATCGGCGCCGGCGGCGCGGAAGGCGGCAGCGACGCCGCCAACCTGCTCAAGCCGGCCCTGGCGCGCGGCGAGTTGCGCACCCTGGCGGCCACCACCTGGCTGGAATACAAGAAATACTTCGAGAAGGACCCGGCGCTGACCCGGCGCTTCCAGTTGGTCCAGGTCGAGGAGCCGGACGAGGCCACCGCCGTGGAGATGCTGCGCGGCGTCGCCGGCAAGCTGGAACTGCATCACGGCGTGCAGATCATGGACGCGGCCATCGTCGATGCGGTGAAGCTGTCGCATCGCTACATCTCCGGCCGCCAGTTGCCGGACAAGGCGATCAGCGTGCTCGACACCGCCTGCGCGCGGGTCGCCCTCGGCCAGCACGACGTGCCGCCGCCGCTGGAAAGCCTGCGCCATCGCGAGCAGGCGCTGGAAGAGGAATTGCAGCGGCTGCGCCGGGAACAGGCCACCGGCCTCGACCACAGCGCGCGTATCACCGCCCTGGAAAGCGAGTCGGGCGATAACCGCCGGACCATCCGCGAGCTGGAGACCCGCTGGGACGAGGAACGCGAAGCGGTGCGCGAACTGCTCGACACCCGCCGCGAACTGCTGGCCCTCAGCGAAAGCGCCGACGCGGCCAAGCCCGACGAGGAACTGGACGGTCGCATCGACCACCTGGCCGCCGAACTGGCGCGCCTGGCGGCCGGCCTCGAAGCCATCCGCCAGGACGACCCGCTGGTTCCCGAGCAGGTGGACTCGCGTACCGTGGCCGCGGTGATCGCCGGCTGGACCGGCATCCCGGTGGGCAAGATGCTCGCCGACGAAGCCCACGCCATCCGTTCCCTGGCGCAACGAATGGGCCAGCGGGTGATGGGCCAGGAGGCCGCCCTGGGCGCCATCGCCCAGCGCATCCAGGCCTATCGCGCCGGACTCAGCGACCCGGCCAAGCCGGTCGGCGTATTCCTCCTGCCCGGCCCCACCGGCGTGGGCAAGACCGAGACCGCCTACGCCCTGGCCGACGCCCTCTACGGCGGCGAACGCAACCTGATCAGCATCAACCTCTCCGAGTACCAGGAGGCCCACACCGTCAGCCAGCTCAAGGGCGCCCCCCCCGGCTACGTCGGCTACGGCAGCGGCGGCGTGCTCACCGAAGCGGTGCGCCGCAAGCCCTATTCGGTGGTGCTGCTGGACGAGATCGAGAAAGCCCATCCGGACGTGCTGGAAGCCTTCTACAACGTGTTCGACAAGGGCGTGATGGAAGACGGCACCGGCCTGGTGGTGGACTTCAGGAACACCGTGATCCTCGCCACCAGCAACGTCGGCGCCGAACTGCTGCTGGACAGCCCGGCCGAACAGGTCGCCACCCCGGCCTTCGACGAGCGCCTGCGCAAAGTCCTGCTGCAAACCTTCCGCCCGGCGTTCCTCGCGCGCATGACCGTGGTGCCTTACCGGCCGCTGGAGGAAGCCACCCTGGAAGGCATCGTCGTGGCCAAGCTGGAAAAACTGCGGGAACGCTACAAGGCCGCTACCGGCAAACAGTTCGACTTCGACCCAGCCATCGTCAAGGCCGTGCTCGCCAAGTGCAGCGCGGCGGGCGCGCGGGATATCGAGAACGTGCTGATGGCGCAGGTGACGGGGAAGTTGGCGGAGTGGGTGTTGGAGTAGCTACAAGCATCACCACTCCGTTACTTGGTCAAGCAGCAACTGTCTGGCACGCGCACTGAAGTTATTCAGAAGCATCAATTAGGAGGAGCTGTGTCGATCACTAAGAGCGGATCTTTCAGCGGAGTGAAGCCCAATGAGCGTGACAGCGTTCCATTCCACTGGAAGCGCACGCAGTTGGTCCCGGACATTTCGTGGAAGTATCACCACATCATCCCCTGGCAGACACTGCGCGATACTTGGCAAGCCTTGCTGATGTGCGACTACTGGAAAGGGTGCGTGCTCTACGTAAAAGTCATCGGAGTGGTTTCGTGGGGGCCCTTGATTTCCAGGCTGATGAATGCCCAGATGACCCAAGAGGACTGCGATGAGCTTTACGCCAAACTCTCCTGGCCTGCCTGGAACATTGTCGAAGGGCCCGCCGACAGGGACGATGAGGGTGGCACCGACCTAGATCTTTTCAGGCACGGCCTTCAGGGGACAGAGCCGGCAAGAATGCAGGCGTTGCAGCGGCTGTATGACGCCATGGAAGACTTTCTCTCACTATTCAACCGGAGAGAATTTGAGGCTACACGGCTGACAGTCTACAACCCCCGAGGGGGAGCACCAGCAGTCGACGAAGCTCGCCGCGAGGCCCTACACACCGCGCTACAAGGCATGCTGCCGTACAAGGATCAGGCCTTCATTCCCTATCGGCCAGAGATGTGGATCGTGACTTTGGAAGGGCGCGAGCATCGCAAGTATCCAACTTGGCTGCGGACGCCCAGATACAAAAAAGCCGACGGCTCCCCACCTAAAGCAGCACCGCACGCTGTCGAGCAAACTGGCCTGACGCAATGCCCCAAATGCGGCAATAAATTCCGTACAAATACTGCTGTCCAGATATTCGCCGAGCACCGCTCCTGCCCCAGGTGTGGCACTGCGGTGTATGTGGCGAAACATGCCTTTAAGGACCCTACCTTCCCCTGAACAATCCAGATAAAGGTAGGGTTGCCATTTCTACATGGCAGCCCCCAGAAGCACAAGGATGTAAAAAGCATGCCCTCCATCAGAATCCTGACCTGGAATAGTACTGGCGAAAGCTTTCCGAAGGCGGCAAGTCTGGCTGCCGAGGCTGCCACCCATGCCGCTCACGCCACACACCCGGTGATCGATATTTACCTCATTCAGGAGGCTCAACAAGGTGCAGGAGGCGCCATCAGTAACTATCTGACTGGCCTCGCTGGCTACACCGTGCATCACATCCATGAAAATCTTGGAGGTGGGGGCAAGGGTTATATCTGTGCTACGCGCAATGCGAGTGTGACTGTGTCCACTCCCCTTGCACTCTGGAACTATGCAGCCGATCCGGGATTCATGGCCTGGGCAGGCCATACTGCCTTACAGGCATCCAGTTGGACGCCACCTGCCAGAACACCCGCCTATAGCCTTCTGCAGGTCGGCGGCAGCAACATCCTGCTAATCACCTGGCATGCCCCCCTTGGCGTGTCCTTGCTACCGATCATCGTGGGCTCGATGAGCGGTGGAGCCTTGATCGACGCTTATCTGGCGCTGGATCAAAGCGGACTGCTCAACAACCCGATGCTCGCGATCGGCGTCGTCCCAGACTTCATCGTCATCGCAGGCGACATGAACGCCAAGCCGGCAGCACTGGGCAAGAGCTATGCCGGCTATACCCCACTGGACAACTTCACCGGGGTTGCCAATAACCTCGACCACATTATGGCGACATCGCCGCCACATACCGCATTCAACTTTTCCGAGGACTACAGTACCGCCACTGCTAGTACCCACGACATTCTCTGCGCCCGAATGAACTGGTGACCGACCATGTCTCGCGGCACTGATACCAGCAGCCTCTCATTAGTCGCCGAGTTGTTGAGCGACCTAAATCTGGAAACCCTAGCCGGAGGCGAGAGGCTGAATACATTGGACAGCATGTCTCTCCAGGGCAACAGCTCCACGTCGCTGACACTATCCAACACCGTCGCCTCGCACCTCAGCGCCACCCTGCACAACGACTCCCAGCAACGCCCCCTCGACGCCCTGGTCGCCGAAATCCACCAGCTCCCCGCCGACGCAACTGCCGACCGTTTTCAACTCGTACTCAGACCATGGCTCTGGTGGCTGACCCTGGCCAGCAACAACCGCGTGTTCCAGAACCTCGCCACCAGCGACATCGTCACCACGATCTTCAAGGCCCACGGCTTCACCGACTTCAAGCTGTCGCTGACCGGCAGCTACGAGCCCCGTGAATACTGCGTGCAGTACGGCGAGACCGACTTCGCCTTCGTCTCGCGCCTGCTGGAGGAGGAAGGCATCTTCTGGTTCTTCATCCACGAAGTGGGCAAGCACACGTTGGTGCTGGCGGACAGCAACGACGCCTTCCCGCCGATCCCCAACGGGCCCAAGGTGCCATACCTGGACCAGGAGATCGGCGTGCGCGAACTGCACGGCATCCGTTCGGCGCAGTACTGCCTGCAGGCGGTCGCCGGGACCTACAGCGCCACCGACTACGAGTTCACCACACCCAGTACTTCGCTCTATTCCCAGGCACAGGCCGAGGCCGGGCCGCGCGCACGGTACGAACACCCCGGCGGCTACACCGCCAAGGGCCGCGGCGATGCGCTGACCAAGCAGCGCGTGGACGGCCTGCGCAGCCAGGAAAAGCGCCTGATCGGCGAGAGCGACTGCCGCTGGCTGGTGCCCGGCCACTGGTTCACCCTCAGCGGGCATGACGACGATTCGCTGAATATCGACTGGGTGCTGACCTCGGTCACCCATGACGCCAGTCACGCGCACTACCGCAACCGCTTCGAGGCGATCCCCAAGGCCACCGCCTACCGCCCCGCGCGGGTCACGCCCAAGCCGCGCATGCACACCCAGACCGCCCTGGTGGTGGGCAAGGCCGGCGAGGAGATCTGGACCGACCAGTACGGCCGGATCAAGATCCAGTTCCCCTGGGACCGCGACGGCAAGAACGACGAGACCTCCTCCTGCTGGGTGCGCGTGGTGCTGCCCTGGAGCGGCAAGGGCTTCGGCATGCAGTTCGTGCCGCGCATCGGCCAGGAAGTGATCGTCACCTTCATCGACGGCGACCCGGACCGCCCGCTGGTCACCGGCTGCGTCTACAACGGCGACAACGCCCTGCCCTACGCGCTGCCGGACAACCAGACGCAGTCCGGGATCAAGACCAACTCGTCGAAGGGCGGCGGCGGTTTCAACGAGCTGCGCTTCGAGGACAAGAAGGACGCCGAGGAAGTCTTCCTCCAGGCGCAGAAGGACCTCAACGTCAACGTGCTCAACGACAGCACCGCCAGCATCGGCCACGACGAGACCCTGACGGTGCAGAACGCCCGCACCCGCACGGTGAAGGAAGGCGACGAGACCGTCACCCTGGAGAAAGGCAAGCGCACGGTGACCATCCAGACCGGCAGCGACAGTCTGGATGTGAAGGACACGCGCACGGTGACGGTGGGCGCCGACCAGACCCACAGCACCGGCGGCAACTACAGCCACAAGGTCAGCGGCAACTTCGAGCTGACGGTGGACGGCAACCTGACCATCAAGGTCAGCGGCACCCTCGCCCTGCAGAGCGGCGGCAGCCTGACCCTGAAGAGCGACGCCGACCTCACCGCCCAGGCTGGCACCTCGCTGACCAGCAAGGCCGGGACGTCGCTGACCAACCAGGCCGGCACCTCCCTCACCAACAAGGCCGGCACCAGCCTGACCAACGATGCCGGCGTCAGCCTGACCAACAAGGCCGGCGCCGAACAGACGGTGGACGGCGGCGGCATGCTGACCATCAAGGGCGGCCTGGTAAAGGTCAACTGAGGAGAAGCGCATGGCGGCATCCGGCAAGCTCGACCTGGTTCGTGGCGACAGCCATCTCGCCGGCAACCTGCTCGACGGCAGCCTGGAAGGCCCGTTGCGCATCGACGAGCACGACAGGCCGCAGGCCAGCCTCGGCTACCGGCAGGGCCAGTTGCACGGCGCCAGCACCCTGTTCCATCCCAACGGCAAGGTCTCCGCGCAACTCGCCTTCGTCGACGGCAAGCTGCACGGGCCGGCGAGTTTCCATGCCGCGGAAGGCTGGTTGCAGCGCAAGGCGCACTACCGCAACGGGCTGCTCCACGGCGAAGCGTTCAACTATTTCGCCAACGGCCAGGTGGCCGAGCGCGAGCATTACCGCGACGGCGTACGCGACGGGGTCTACCAACGCTTCCATGGCAATGGCCAACTGGCCTTCGACGGACGCTACCTGAACGGCCAGCTACTGGACGGCGCCCAGCCGTTCGCCGACGACGGCCGGCCGCTGGACAGCGAGGGCAAGCCCATGGCGCGCTGGCGCTGGTGGTGGACCAGGCTGGCGGAGCCCTAGGCGCGCATCGGCCAGGCGGCGCTCAGGGAATCAGCATCTGCACCTGTCCCGGCACGCTGATCTTGATCACCCCGCCCCAGGTGCAGATCAGCGTGCCATTGGCGTCCAGCGCGGGCATCCCGCCCAGCAGCAGGGTCGGCGGGCCGCCGGGGATCCACGGGCTGGCGGTGGCGGGAATGCACGGCATCGGCGTCAGTACGCCGAGGGCGGCGGCGGTGGCGGCGGCCACCACGGGGTTGGCCGGGCTCTGGCAGAGGCCGAAGGTGGGAATGTTCAGCAGCGGGATGTGGTCCATGATGTTCGCCGCCGGCATCCCGCTGGTCAGGGTGCGGTTCTGCGGCAACACGTTGAGCACCGTCGGCGCCGCCCCGAAGCTGCATTGCAGGGTGGCGCCGGCGCAGACCTGCGGGCAGCCCATGCCGTCCTCCCGAGCGCGATGGCGTTGTAGCAGGATAGACCAGCCCATCGCGCTCGCCGTGGGGCTGGCTTGCTGTTTTTCTGACGAATGCCCGACATGCGTGTCGCCAGCGGCGCTAGAATTCCGCTGTGATGCGGGGCGGAGCCCCGCGACAGGGATCGACGAAAAAGGATTTTCGGCGGATCGAACGGTGCCCGCAGCGCCCTCGCCGGCCGGCCCGCGGCCGGTCGATGCAGGGGTTGCAGTACCCTGGCCGCCCCCATGGACGGGACGACAATGCCTAGCACAAGAAGCCTCCCCGCACGGGTCATCGTCGCCGATGACTATCCCCTGTTCCGCGATGGCCTGAGACGGGTCGTCCGCCGCTACCTCCCGCAAGCCGCCGTAAGCGAAGCGGGCAGCTTCGACGAGGTGCTGCGCCTGGCCTCGAGCGTCTCGCCGGAACCTCCCGCCCTCTTCGTCCTCGACCTGCTGCTTCCCGGCTTCGCCGCCTCCCAGTCCATCGAGCGCTTGCGTCGCGCCTATCGGCACAGCGCAATCGTCATCGTCTCGATGCTCGACGACCCGCGTCTGGTGGACGAGGTGCTGGCCGCCGGCGCCGACGGCTACCTCGGCAAATCCCTGGAGGCCGGGGAGATCGGCACGGCGTTGCAGACGCTCGGCAGCGGCGAACCGGTGGTGCGCCTGCGCGGCGGGTCGAGCGCCGGCAGTCGGCAACGCGCCCTCCTGGACGCCCTGACCCCACGGCAGCAAGCGGTACTGCGGCTGATCGCCGATGGCCTGTCGAACAAGGAAATCGGCCGCGCGCTGTCGATCTCTCCGTTCACCGTGCGCGTGCACGTTTCCTCGCTGCTGCGTGCCCTGGAAGTGAACACGCGGACGGCCGCCGCGGCGCTGGCGGTGAAGGCCGGTTTCTAGGCAGGTTCCACGCGGCCGTACCCGGAGTTCCCGCGCAAGCATCCGAGAATGCCGAAACGAGAAGTCTGCCGCGATTTTCCGCGAAGTCTCCTCGCGGCGCTGAAGCCCGTCGCGGCGGACCAGTCCCATCCATGAGGGGCGCGCCTGCGCGCCGGCCTCACCGGGAGCGGCGACGCTCGTTTTCAGCAGAGGAACGGCACATGATCGACAGGGTGAAGCCGCTGATGGCGGCATGGGTTCTGGTCTTCGCATCTTCTTCGTTCGCCAGCGAAACGGCGGGAAAATTGCCACGAAAGCCAGCTCTAGGGCCGGAAACCGCGGGGGCGACCCTGGTCATTCCCGGCGAGACCGACAGGCTCGCTTCGCTCTACGCCCGCGCACGGGGCGAAGGCGGCAAGGTGGTGCTCTGGGCCGGCGGCGACGCGCCGAACCAGATGGACTGGTTGAAGACGGCCTTCGAGAGCCGCTTTCCCGGCGTGACCCTGGACGTCACGGTGGACCTCTCCAAGTTCCACGACCTGCGCATCGACCAGGAACTCGCCGCCGGCACCCTGACGCCGGACGTGGCGATGCTGCAAACCACCTTCGATTTCGACAGATGGAAGGCCCGCGACGTGCTGCTGCGCTACAAGCCGGTCGGCTTCGCCCGGCAGAAGAAAGGCTACGCCGATCCCGACGGCGCCTATGTCACGGCCTACAACAACGCCTTCGTGCCGACCTACGCTTCCGTCCGGCTGCCAGCGGAGCGCTATCCGACGCGCTTCGCCGATTACCTGAAGCCGGCCTTCAAGGGCAAGCTGGTGCTGACCTATCCCCATGACGACGATGCGGTGCTGTACGTCTACGACAAGCTGGAACGGCGCTACGGCAGCGGTTTCCTGCGCGCCCTGGCGGCGCAGAAGCCGAACTTCCTGCGCGGCACGGCGGCGCCGGCGGCCTCGGTGGGCACCGACTCCATCGGTTCGCTGGGCAACCTGACCGGCTATGCGACCGACAGCGATACGCCGGCCGGCTACTTCATCCCGACCGACGAGCCGTTCATCGTCTGGAACCAGCGCGCGGCGATCTTCAAGGCCGCCCGTCATCCGGCCACGGCCAAGCTGCTACTGTCCTACCTGGGCTCGGCCGAGTTCCAGTCCAGCTACGGCGGCTGGCGCGCCCGCGCCGACGTCGGCGAAGCGCCTGGGCTGCCGCCACTGGAGTCGCTGAAGAACGTCGACGTGCACGATTTCACCCGCTGGATGGCCGATCGCCAACGGGTGGCCAGCCTGCGCAGGCACATGGCGCAAATCTTCGGCCCGGTACGCGGCGAGTCGCCGTTGCGCGACCCGGCGCTGATGAGCCTGCTGGGGCTGACGACGAACGACATCGTCGCCCTGCCCGAACCGGACCTGCCGATCTACTGAACCGCCATGACGGCCTCGCGCACGGACGACGCGGGGTCGTCGATCCTGGAGAATTGCCTATCAGGTTTCGACGGCAAGCAGGCGGCCTGGAGCGGCTGGGAAGACTCCCACTTCTTATAAAATACTTTTAATGAACGATTTATCCTATTGATTAATAAGATAAATAAAATACTAGAATTCACTTTAAGTTGAGACGACAAGGCGGCGCATAACGCTACCCGTTGTCCGCCCTGGCGTCCGCTTGCCGCCTTCGCTGCGCAGGGCGAACGAGGCCACCCGCGTTATCCGCCGACAGGCCTCTGCCAGGGAAGGACGACGGCACGGAAAACTCTTCTTCGACAACGACTTCCGCGTAGAACCTGATCCATCGCCTGCGCTCGCGCGAACTCACGCAGGCGACGACCAGGACGAAGGACCTAGGCCTTCCGCCACCCCTGCAACTGATTGCGGATCGGCAACTCGCGGATGCGCTTGCCGGTGGCGGCGAAGATCGCGTTGCACAGCGCCGGCGCTATCGGCGGCACGCCGGGCTCGCCGACCCCGCCCAACGGCAGGTCGCCATCCGGCTTGAGCAGATGCACCGACACCGCCTTGGGCGCCAGCGGCATGCGCGCCAGCTCGTACTGGTGGAAGTTGTCCTGCTGGACCTTGCCATCCTTG
Organism: Pseudomonas sp. RC10-4-2; assembly: GCF_050433085.1. NCBI lineage: Bacteria > Pseudomonadati > Pseudomonadota > Gammaproteobacteria > Pseudomonadales > Pseudomonadaceae > Pseudomonas > Pseudomonas sp. RC10-4-2. The sequence continues at coordinate 151,182 of NZ_JBNPXX010000003.1, read as the reverse complement.
AAGCTGATCTCGCCCAGCGCCGCCAGGCCCAGGCCCATCACGCAGGCGCCTTCGAGCTGCGAGCGGATGCGCTCGGGGTTGATCTGCGGACCGCAGTCGGCGGCGATGGTGGCCTTGTGCACCAGCAGCGCGCCGTCGTCCTTCACCTCCACCTCGATCACCACCGCCACGTAGGTGACGAAGCTGTAGTGCGCGGCGATTCCCCGCGCCCTGCCCCTGGGCAGCTCGCCGCCCCAGCCGGACTGGCGCGCCGCCTCCTCGATCACCCCGCGCAGGCGGCCGACATCGAGTGGGTAGCGCTCCGGCGACTCGCCGTAGTTCCAGCTGTCGCCGAGTTCGGCGGTGTCGATCCGCCGCGCCGGGCCGAGCAGCTTGAGCAGGTAGTCCTTCGGGTCCTGGCCGGCCTTCGCCGCCAGTTCGCCGACGAAGCTCTGGATGGCGAAGGCGTGGGGGATGTTGGAGACCGAGCGGAACCAGCCGACCCGGGTGTGCGCCGGGGCCTCGGGGTTCTCCAGGCGCACGTTGGGGATGGCGAACGGCAGGTTGGTCAGGCCCATGCCCAGTTCGAAGGCGCCCTGGTGCTTGCTGTCCGGGCCGAACAGTGCGGTGATGCTCGGCGCCACCGAGCGATGCAGCCAAGCCTGCGGCAGCCCGTCGGCGCCGAGCACGGCCTGCAGGCGCTCCACCGAGACCGTGTGGAAATAGGAGAAATGCAGGTCGTCCTCGCGGGTCCACTGCACGCGCAGGTGGCGACCGGGGAACGCCTTGGCCAGGATCGCCGCTTCCAGCACGAAGTCGGGCTTGGACTTGCGGCCGAAACCGCCGCCGAGCAGGGTCACGTTGACCGTGACCTTGTCGAACGGCAGTTTCAGGCGCTCGGCGATGCGCTCGCGGGTCACTTGCGGCGCCTGGGTCGGGGCCCAGACCTCGCAGGCGCCGTCCTTGTACCAGGCGGTGGAGACCGGCGGTTCCATCGGCGCCTGGGCCAGGTGCGGCAGGTAGTACTCGGCCTCGACGATATCCCCGCCCCTGGCGAACAGCGCCGCGGCATCGCCGCTGTCGCGCACCACCTTGCCCGGCTTGCGCGCGGCCTCTTCCAGTTGCTTGCGGTAGGCCACCGAGTCGTAGCCGCCGTTGACCCCGGCGTCCCACTCGACCACCAGCGCCTCGCGCCCCTTGATCGCCGCCCAGGTGTTCTGCGCCACCACGGCGACCCCGCCCAGCGGCTGGAACTCGGACGGGATCGGCCGGCCCTCGATCTCGATCACCTTGACCACCCCCGGCACCTTCAGCGCCGCGGCGGCGTCGTAGCGCTTGAGCTTGCCGCCGTAGACAGGCGGCCGGGCGACCACGGCGTAGAGCATGTCGTCGAAGCGCGCGTCGAAGCCGAAGCCGGCGCGGCCATTGACGATATCGGCGCCGTCGATGGCGCGCGCCACGTCCTTGCCGATGTAGCGGAACTGCTCGGGCTTCTTCAGCAGCAGCTTGTCGCGCGCCGGCACTTCGAGACCCGCGGCGGCCTCGGCCAGTTCGCCGAAGGACAGCGAACGGCCGCTGGGCGCATGCAGCACCTTGTTCTGTTCGGCGCGGCACTCGCCCAGCGGGACCTTCCACTGGTTGGCCGCGGCCTGTTCGAGCATCTGTCGCGCCGCCGCACCGCAGCGGCGCATGGGTTCGAACCAATGGCGCATGCTGCGCGAGCCATCGGTGTCCTGGTTGCCGTAGCGCGCTTCGTCGCCGGGCGCCTGGATCACCTTGACCCGGCTCCAGTCGGCCTCCAGCTCGTCGGCCACCACCATCGCCAGGCTGGTGCGCACGCCCTGGCCCATTTCCGAGCGGTTGCAGACGATGCCGACCGTGCCGTCCCGGTCGATGCTCACGTAGATCTTCGGGTTGTCCACCCAGCCGTGGGGCATGGCGTCGGCGCCGAAGGCCTTCTTCTCGGCGGCCAGGGCGTCGCGCCAGCCCCAGTTGGCAGCCACCAGCAGCACGCCGGTGGCGCCGACGCCCTTGAGGAAACCGCGGCGGCTGAGATTGCCGATGACCAGATCGTCGGGGTACGAGCGCTTCATGCCTTGGCCTCCTGCAACTTGGCGGAGGCGTTGTGGATCGCCGTCTTGATCCGGTTGTAGGTGCCGCAGCGGCAGATGTTGCCGGCCATGGCCGCCTCGATCTGCTCGTCGCTGGGCGCGGGGTTGCTCTTCAGCAACGCCGTGGCCGACATGATCTGCCCGCCCTGGCAGTAGCCGCACTGCGCCACGCCGATGTCCAGCCAGGCCTGCTGGACGACTTCGCCGACCTTGTCGGTGTGCAGGTGGTCGATGGTGGTGACCTTCCTGCCCTGCGCCAGGCTCACCGGCGTGATGCAGGAACGGGTGGCCTGGCCGTCGATATGGATGGTGCAGGAGCCGCACAGGCCCATGCCGCAGCCGAACTTGGTCCCGGTATAGCCGACGACGTCGCGGATAGCCCAGAGCAAGGGCATATCCTCGGTGACATCGAGCTGATGATCCTTGCCATTGAGGTTCAGGGTAATCATCGGTGCACGCCTTTTCTGGTTTCTGGTTATGGAGTCGCACGGCGACTGCGCCGCCCCCATGGGCGCGGCGAGTCTCTCATCGGACTGAAGGGAGATTATTGGCGAGAGGACTGCGGCGCATAACCTGGCAGAACTGAACGTATCGTTGAATGGAATTCAACGATACCCAAGCCGGGCGGGAATCGCCCGAGCGAGGCAGCCTTCCCGGTGGCCCGCTCCTCGCCGCTCGCCGGAAAGCGAGCGGCTCGGCCAGGGGAAACGGCGTTAGCCGCGCCGCACGCGCAGGCGCTCGGCGTGGTAGATCAACGGCCCATGCTGGTCCTCGGCACCGCTGGGGTCGTCCAGCAGCACGCCGGTGATGCGGCCCTGGCGGAACAGCAGGCGGATCGCCAGCAGGTTGGCCCTGGGGTCGCCCTTGAGATCATGGAGGGAACGCGGGGTGTCGGCATCCAGCTGACAAAACACCGATTCGAGCAAAACATCGGAAGGTTCTAACGCCATGCAGTCGTATCCGTCGAGAAGTACCGGTCACCTTGCCTTGCACTGGGTGCCGGTCAAAGCCCATCCCTGGAAAAACGCCTTTCCGCGCATTGAAACAATGCGCAACGATTTTCCTCGCGACGCAGTGTCGCCTACCGCCAGAGCCGTTGCCAAGAGCCGTACATCCCTGCGGCGTGCCCCTGCGACAACGTTGCAATACTTTCTTCACACGAGTTCCGCTACAAAGGTATCTCGCCGGAACCGAGGGTTCCTTTGTCCACCCACCCATAACCGAGAAAGCAAGCGGAGGCACCCATGAACCACACTGCATCGATCCCCGCCCTGCCCACGGCCTATGACCTGCTGAACACCCGCATCCAGCGCATCATCCACGCCCCGGCCGCGCAACAGGCCTGCCAGGCCTGCATTTCCCGATTGCCCGGCGAAGACGAGGGCGACTGGGCCCACCTGCTGGAAAGCTTCGACCGTTCCAACCAGTGGCTGCTCGACCCGCAGCGCGACGGCAGCATCGTCCTGCGCTGGAGTTCCGCCGCCTGATCCTGTTTGCCGCGCGGCCGTCGAGCCGCGCGGCTTGCGCTCTTCCCTTCCCTTCCATTCGCTGTTCGCGGCTATCGCGGATAGCTTCCCGGCAACAGGATGTCCCGGCCGACCTCGCGGATGTCGGTATGGCCGCAGAAGGCCATGGTCAGGTCCAGCTCGCGGGCTATGATCTCCAGCGCCCGCGTCACTCCGGCCTGCCCCAGCGCGCCCAGCCCGTAGAGATAGGGACGGCCGATCATGGTCCCGCGCGCACCGAGGGCGATGGCCTTGAGCACGTCCTGCCCGGAACGGATGCCGCTGTCGAGCCAGACCTCGATGCGCTCGCCCACCGCCTCGACGATCGCCGGCAGCGCGCTGATGGTCGAGGGCGCACCGTCCAGCTGGCGTCCGCCATGGTTGCTGACGACCAGCGCATCGGCGCCGGAGTCGGCGGCCAGCCGCGCGTCCTCGGCATCGAGGATGCCCTTGAGCACCAGCTTGCCGCCCCAGCGGCGTTTGATCCATTCGACGTCGCCCCAGTTCAGCCGCGGGTCGAACTGGCGGGCGGTCCACTCGGACAGCGAGCCCATGTCGTCGACACCCTTGACGTGACCGACGATGTTGCCGAAACCGCGACGCCGGGTGCCGAGCATGCCCAGCGCCCAGCGCGGCTTGGTGGCGATGTTCAGCAGGTTGGCCAGGGTCGGCCGCGGCGGCGCCGAGAGACCGTTCTTCAGATCCTTGTGGCGCTGGCCGATGATCTGCAGGTCGAGGGTCAGCACCAGCGCGTCGCAGCCGGCGGCCTTGGCGCGGTCGATCAGGCGTTCGATGAAATCGCGGTCGCGCATCACGTAGAGCTGGAACCAGAACGGCTGGCCGACTTCCGTGGCGATGTCCTCCAGGGAACAGATGCTCATGGTCGACAGGGTGTAGCGCACGCCGAACTCGGCGGCGGCGCGGGCGGCGAGGATCTCGCCGTCGGCATGCTGCATGCCGGCCAGCCCGGTGGGCGCGATGGCCACCGGCATGGCCATCTCCTGGCCGAGCATGCGGGTGCGCAGCGAGCGGTTCTCGATATTCCGCGCGACCCGCTGGCGCAGCTTGATCGCGGCGAAGTCGTCCTGGTTGGCGCGGTAAGTGCCTTCGCTCCAGGAACCGGAGTCGGCGTAGTCGTAGAACATCCGCGGCACGCGCTTGCGCGCCAGGCGGCGCAGGTCTTCGATATCGGTGATGACGCTCATGCAGTCCACTCCTTCGGGGGTGGCTGGATGGTAGAGCGCGACGTACCGCCGCAGGCGGAATAATTGTCGGCATCGGCGGAAGGAAATTCCGCCGTTTCAGTCGTCCGCCGCCGGAAGGAATTCCCTGCCCTGGGCCACCGCCTCGCGGCAGATCGCCGCCAGCCAGGCGGCGAAACGCTGACTGGCCGGCGAGGCCTGGTGGCTGCGCAGGTGGTAATGGTGGGTGGGCGCCGAACGCAGCGGGAACAGCACCACCAGCCGCCCCTCGGCAAGCCAGGCGCGCGCCAGCGAGGGTCGCGCGAGGGCCACGCCCTGGCCGTTGGCGGCGGCTTCCAGGGTCATGCCCAAATCGAGCAGGCGCGGCCCGGCGCAGGGCTCCGGCCAGTCCAGCCCGGCCACGCGGAACCACGGCTGCCAGGGCTCCAGCGGCGAGCGCAGCAACGGCAGGCCGGCGAGCATGGCTGGCGTCCAGGGCCGCGGCAGGCCGAGCAGCAGCCCCGGCGCGGCCATCGGTAGCACGCGCTCCTCCAGCAGCCGCGCGCCGGCCGCCACGCCATGGCTGTCGCCGCGCACCTCGACATCGGCCAGCGGCAGGTCCTGGCCGTCCGAAGGACTCGACAGGAGAATCTCCAGCTCGATTTCCGGACAGGCCTCGGCGAAGGACGCCAGGCGCGGAATCAGGATCTGCCGGGCGAAGGTCGGCGGCGTGCGCAGGGTCAGCCGCTGCTGGCGCTGGACCTGGCGACGATGCAGCGGAACCGCCGCGAGCTGGGCGAGGATCGGCGCGATCTGTTCGAGGTACTCGCGGCCGTGGGAGGTCAGCGCCAGCGAGCGGCCGTCGCGCTGCAACAGGCTCACCCCGAGCATCCCCTCGAGACCGGAAACCCGCTTGCTGGCGGCGCTGCCGGTGATCGACAGGAGTTCGGCGGCGCGCTCGAAGGTACCCAGCCGGGCAGCCGCTTCGAACGCCTGCAACGCTTCGATGGAAGGAAAACGGAAATCGTCGGGATTGAGCATGGGGCAGACTTTACCCGCTGCCCGAGATCAGGGATACCGCGTCAGAGCCGCTGCTCGTTGGCCGCGGCGCGGCGCTCGGGCGCCGCGGAACCGGCGGCACCGCCCCAGGAAGCCTTGCCGGGGCTGTAGACATCCTGTTCGTCGAGGGTCACCAGGCCGCTTTCCACCAGGCGCCCGAGGACCTGGCGGATGCTCACCAGGGACAGCGGCGTACCGGTTTCGGAGAGACGCCGGTGCAGGGTGCGGATCGGCACCCGGCCCTGCTCCCCCGAGGCTTCCCAGAGCGCATCGATCACTTTCAGCCGGGCCAGGCTCATCTTCAGGCCGGCCTCCTTCAACATCTGTTTGACGGGCGAATGGGTCATCGTGACGCTCCTTTCGTGGACGAGTGGGTAGCGGGTCCCCGCCGAAGCCGAGCATCCCTGCTCGCTGCCTGCACGTGTTCCCTGAAACCGGGCGGCTGTGGGCCGCCTCTATGGTTAAAGACGAACGAGCGCGGAAAAACCGTCAGTTTTTTTCCCATCAGATCTGATAGGCATTGCTTATCATTCGCGAATGCTTAGCCGTTGTAGTTGCGGGTCGGCGTCGATCTGCCTGTCGCTGAACGGCAAGGTCTGCCATTGCTGGCGGGAAAACAGCTCGGTCTGGTCGCGGTAGTGCGGCGAGCGCGGATCGCTGGACTGGGAGAAAGCCAGCAACCCGCGAGCCTTGGGCCCTTCCTTGGGGAAGGTCACCAGCTGGATGTAGCTGGTACCGCCGACCACCTCCAGGTGGTCGCCCTTGCGGACGCTCTGGATCGCGTTGTAGACCCCGAAATGGCCATCGCCGCCGGGAATCGCGATGCGTTCCTGGCCACGGGTGCTCACTTGCAAGTCGCCCCAGCGCGCGCCGTCGGGAATCCCGCTCTTCTCCACCTCCGCCGCCGCGTCCGCCAGCGCCTGGCGCACCTGGGTCGCCACCTGCGGCCGATCGAGGGCGATGCCTTGCGGCGTATCCAGGGGACGCTGCGCATCGAACGGCTCCTTCCACGCGCCGTCGAGTTCGGCGAAGCGTTGCATGAAGCGCTGGAAGTAGACGAAGCCGCTGCCGCTGTCGAGGTTGGCGCCACGGTCCCACTGCGCCAGGGCCGCGCAGGCACGGGCAAGGGAATTCTCGCCCTGGTTGTCGCGGCACAGGCGGAGCAGGTCCGGCAGCACCTGGTCGGCGCTGAAGACATGGTTGGCGGTGACCATCTCCTCGAGCGTCTTCGCCTCCAGCGGCTGCTTGCCCTGTAGCCGGCTCAGGGCGTAGCGCGCCCGCGGACCGATGGGCTTCTCCTGGCTGACCAGGGGCGAGAAGCCCTGCAGCGGGCTCGCCGGGTTGGTCAGCCAGGCGCTGTCGTTGGAGTTCTGCACGAAGTCCCTGCGCAACAGCACCGGCAGTTGCGCCGCCGGGGTGATGCCAGCCTGGGCCGCGGCCGGGTCGCGACTCCAGGCACAGCGGCTGTCCTGCCCCTGGAGGGCCGGCAGGCCTTCGGCGACCAGTTGCGGAATGGCGCAGGCGGGAATCAGTTCCGGCTTCAGGTAGGGCACCACCGACTGGTTCATGTACAGGGCGTTGCCCTGCTCGTCCGCGGCCAGGGTGTTGACCCAGGGGATCCCCTGTAGCGCCTCGACGCGCCGGCGCAGGTCGGCGACGTCGCTGGCCTGGTTGATCGAGTACCACTGTTGCAGTACCCGGGTGTTCTCCAGGTTGGCGTCACGCAGCGCATAGGCCTCGCTGCGGTTCCAGTCCAGCTTGCCGGGCCAGACCACCAGCGGGCCGTAGATCGACTGGTAGACCTTGTGCTCGACGCGCGACAGCTTGCCGTCGGCGCCGCGTACCTCGATCGCGACGGACTTCTCCTCCAGCGGCAGCGAACGACCGTCGACCAGGTAGCGCCGCGGGTCCTTCGGGTCCAGCGCCAGGCGATACAGGGTGAAGTGGCTGGAGGTATCCACCGTGTGGGTCCAGGCCAGGTGGCGGCTGAAGCCGATGTTGACCACCGGCAGGCCGGGCAGCGAGGCCCCCATCACGTCGAGCCGGCCGGGAATGGTCAGGTGCATCTGGTAGAAACGCATCGCGCCGTTCCAGGGGAAGTGCGGGTTGGCCAGGAGCATGCCCTTGCCGTCCGCCGAACGTTCGCTGCCAACGGCAATGGCGTTGCTGCCGCGCTCCAGGCGGAAGCGCTGGCGCCGCTGCTCGGCGACCTGGAACGCCTGCTCGCCGCTCAGGGCGACCTTCTCCGTGCCGGGCGGCACGGCGGCCACCAGCGCGTCGGCGAACTGGCCGACCCCGCCTTCGACCAGCAGGCGCCGGGTCAGGCGCAGCAGGTCATCGGTCGCGATGGCCCGCAGCCAGGGCTGGCCAAGGCAACTGGTGGTCTTGCCGTCTGCCTCGCGGAGGAAGCGGTTGAAACCGGCGGCGTAGCCTTCGAGCAACTGGCGTACCGCGGGCGTCTGCGCCTGCCAGAAGGCTTGCAGCGCCTCGGGTTGGTTGAGCCAGGCGTAGAAGATGTCGGACGGCAGGTTGTCCAGCTCGGCCGACGACTTGCCCTCGCTGCCGAAATAGCGCGCCCGCTCGCCGCGCGCGGTGACGATCTCCTCGGCCAGCAGGCAGGCGTTGTCGCGCGCGTAGGCGTAGCCGATGCCATAGCCCAGGCCGCGCTCATCCTTGGCCCGGATGTGCGGCACGCCATAGGCGGTCCAGCGGATGTCCGCGGCCAGCCCGGTCGGCCGCGGCATATCGGCCTGGACCGGCATCATCGAACCCAACAGCATGCCGGCCAGGCCGGTCAGTACGGTACGCATCCCCATCGATGTCGTTTCTCTGCAAAGTGGTGGCCGGAACGGCCGGGACATGCAACGAAAACGCCCTGCGTGCCGGGCATCCCCTGGCGGGGAAACGGGCAACACAGGGCGTGGCGGCGTGGCGCCGGTCAGCTGGCCAGGGCGTGCTCGTGCAGGGCGCGGGCCGCAGTACCGGGCTTCAGGTGCTGGTACAGGGAGCCGGAGATTTCCTCGGCACGTACCGGCAGCACCGACAGCAGGGTGTCGCTGAGGCCATGGCTGGCCTGGCTGAAGCCCTGCGCGTAGATCGCCACCTTGCAGCGCTCGTCGGTCTGCAGGCGGTAGTCGCGGCCGATCTCATGGTCGCCGAGGTACTCCGCCAGCGGTTCGAGCAGTTGGCGGTGCAACTGGCGCTCATAGCCGGTGGCCAGGATCACTGCGTCGTAGATCTCTACGCTTAGCTCGCCGCTACCGGCGTCGCGCAACGCCAGCTCGATGCCCTGGGCGGTGGCGGTCGCGCGCTCCACAGTAGTCATGCAACGGAAGGCGTGGCGCGGGATGCCGGAGACTTTCTGGCGGTAGAAGACGCCGTAGATGCGCTCGATCAGGTCGGTATCCACCACCGAATAGTTGGTGTTGTGGTATTCGCGCAGCAAACGCTCGCGTTCGGCATGCTCGCGGCTGTAGATGAGATCGGTGAACTTCGGCGCGAACACTTCGTTGACGAACGGGCTATCGTCCGCCGGCTTGAGCGCCGAGGCACGCAGGATCATGTCGGCCTGCACCGACGGGTAGCTGTCGTTGAGGTCGATGAAGGCCTCCGCCGCGCTCTGCCCGCCGCCGATGATGGCGATCTTCATCGGCTTGCCGCTGCTGCAGGGCTGCTTGGCCATGTGCTCCAGGTACTGGCTGTGGTGGAACACCCGGCCGTCGCCCTTGAGCGCACGGAACACCTGCGGGATACGCGGGGTGCCGCCGGGACTGACCACCAGGGCGCGGGTGGTGCGCACCAGTTCCTCGCCGTCGGCGTTGCGCGAGATCACCCGCAGCGCCTCGACCTGGCCGGCGCTCAGCATCGGCTCGATGCGCAGGACCTCTTCGCCGTAGCGGCTCTGCTCCTGGAAGTGGCTGGCGACCCAGCGCAGGTAGTCGTTGAACTCCATCCGGCAGGGATAGAAGGTGCCCAGGTTGATGAAGTCGACCAGGCGATCGTGCTTGTGCAGGTAGTTGACGAAGGAATACGGGCTGGTGGGGTTGCGCAGGGACACCAGGTCCTTGAGGAAGGAGATCTGCAACTCGCTCTGCGACACCAGGGTGTTGCCGTGCCAGCGGTAGTCGCTCTGCTTGTCCAGGAACAGCACTTCCAGGGCGCCCTGCGCCTGGGCCCGTTCCTGGAGGGCAATCGCCAGGGCGATATTGGAAGGGCCGAAGCCGACACCGATGAGATCGTGAACCACGGCGGTTGCAGTTGCCTGAGTCATTTCCAGTTCCTCTGGATTGGCCCCCTTTCAAGCGGGAGCGATAAGTCGAGAGCAGCCCTGGAGGGCCATCTGTTGACTAGGAACGAGGACAGGGAAATGAAATTTAAGCGTTGCCGAGCACGAATAGCGAAATCAGTCGGCTTCCCATTCGCGCATGCGCACCCGACAGTGCTTCATCGCGTTGACGATGTGCTTTTCCACCAGGCTGCGGGAAATATTGAGATGTTCGGCGATCTGCGAATGGGACAGGCCGTCCAGCTTGCGCAACAGGAAGGAACTGCGGCAGATGGCCGGCAACTCGGCCAGCGCGCGCTGCAGGTTGTCCAGGCGCTGCCCCTGGTCGACCACCGTCTGCGGCGAGGGACTGGCCAGGCCCTCCTCGTCGTCCAGGACCTCCAGGGGTTCCGCCCGGCGCACCCGGCTACGACGGTGCTCGTCCACCGCCAGGTTGAGCGCCGTCCGGTACAGAAAAGCCTTCGGATGCTCGATCTGCGCTTGACTGGAGCGCTCCAGAACGCGCAAATACGCGTCGTGGGCGACATCCGCCGCTGCATGTCGATCCCCGAGCCTGGCACTGAGGAATCGCAGCAGCTCCCGATAATGGTTTTCCAAGACGACTCCTGCTCGCTGCCTCTACGGCACTGTCCTTCCAAGGGCGGGATCGCCTGCCGGCGACATTGGCAGTATGAAATCATTAAATTTATAATAATTCTCATCAAGCTTTAAAGCCTTGTTTCGCTCGCAGCGCAATCCGAAGGCATAACTGGAACCCTCGATGAAGACACCCTCTCCCGCCGACAGCGACACCCTTGTGCAGGACGCCGCGCATTGGTGCATGCGCCTGCACGCCGAGGACCTCTCCGAGGAAGAGCGTGGCGAGTTCCAGCGCTGGCTGGCAGCCGATCCCCGGCACGCCGCCGAATACGCAGAAATGGAGGAGATCTGGGCGCTCAGCGAACTGCTGCCGCGAACGCCGGCGCCCGAGCTTCGCAACCACGCCGCAACCCGCCCGCTCGGCCGTCGCCGCAGGGGCTGGAAGAGCCAGGCACGCGCCGCCGCCCTCGCCCTGCTTATGTTACCGACGGCCGGCTACCTCGGCTGGCTGCAAGGCTGGATTCCTTCCAACTACCAGCGCTACGAGGCCGAGGGCAACGTCAGGCATGCCGTTCTTCCCGACGGCAGCGAGGTCGAACTGGACCTCAATACGCAGCTGAGCTTCGCCAATTTCAAGGACATCCGCCGGGTTTCCCTGGACAGGGGCGAGGCCTACTTCCATGTCACCCACGACAGCGCGCACCCCTTCGTGGTCAAGGCCGGCAACGGCTCGATCACCGTCACCGGCACCCGCTTCAACGTCTGGAAGTACCAGGACAACGTGGTAGTCACCGTCACCGAGGGCTCGGTGAAGGTCCGCAGCGAAGGCTCGGGCAACGACAGCAGCCTGACTCCCGGCATGCAGGCCAGCTACTATCCGGGCCTGCTGCAACCGTTGGTCGAAGCCGTGGATACCCGCCAGACGCTAGCCTGGCGCGAGGGCCGCCTGGTACTCGACGACCTGCCCCTGTCCAAGGCCCTGCCGCTGATCAACCGCTACCTCGACGCTCCGCTGGTCCTGGGCGACAGGAGCGCTGCGAAACTGCGCATTGGCGGGATCTACAGCACCCGCGACATCCGCAGCCTGGTCGACGCCCTGCCGAAAGTCCTGCCCGTGGACCTGGAACATCGCGAGGACGGCAGCATCCGCATCAGCAGCCGTTACGCCCAGCTCTGAACCCAGGTTAAATTTAGCCGCCCTGGCCTCGTATATCTGGCAGTGCCCAGCCTGCCGATCCAGCGGCGGCGGTCTCTCCACGCACCGGCCGGATTCCCGAATGAGACGAACCCGTAGTACTCGTCGCGCACTGCTCGTCGCAGTCTGCCTCAGCCCCCTGATCGCCCTGGCCGCCTGGCAGGCCTATCCGTTCCGCAGCAACAGCTTCGATACCGTGAGCGTCAGCCGCGGCAGCATCGAGAGCAGCGTCTCGGCGCTCGGCACCCTGCAACCGCGGCGCTACGTCGACGTCGGCGCCCAGGCCTCCGGGCAGATCCGCAAGTTGCACGTCGAGGCCGGGGACGATGTGACGGAAGGCCAGTTGCTGGTCGAGATCGACCCCTCCACCCAGCAGGCCAAGGTCGATGCCGGCCGCTATTCGATCGAGATGCTCAAGGCCCAGCTGGCCGAGCAACGTGCCCAGTACACCCTCGCCCGCCAGCAGTACCAGCGCCAGCAGCGGCTGGCCGCCGGCGGCGCGACGCGTACCGAGGACGTGCAGAGCGCCCAGGCGCAGATGCTCGCCACCCAGGCACGGATCGAGATGTACCAGGCGCAGATCCGCCAGGCCCAGGCCTCGTTGCGCAGCGACGAAGCCGAACTCGGCTATACCCGCATCTACGCGCCGATGTCCGGCACGGTGGTGGCGGTCGATGCGCGCGAAGGCCAGACCCTCAATGCCCAGCAGCAGACCCCGTTGATCCTGCGGATCGCCAAATTGTCGCCGATGACCGTCTGGGCCCAGGTTTCGGAAGCCGACATCGGCCGGGTCAAGCCCGGCATGCCGGCCTACTTCACGACCCTCAGCGGCGAAGGCCGGCGCTGGACCGGCAAGGTCCGGCAGATCCTCCCGGTGCCGCCCAAGCCGCTGGACCAGAGCAACCAGGGCGGCGGCAGCCCCACCAGCGGCAGCGGCGGGCAGAGCGGCAGCGGCCGGGTGGTGCTGTATACCGTGCTGGTCGACGTGGACAACGGCGACCACCAACTGATGGCGGAAATGACCGCCCAGGTGTTCTTCGTCGCCGCCACCGCGGAAAACATCCTCACCGCGCCGGTCGCCGCCATCCACGACGACGGCAAGGGCGGCCAGGTCGCCTGGGTGGTCGGCAGCAACGGCAAGCCGCAGAGCCGCCAGATCAGGACCGGCATCAGCGACCGCCTGCGGGTACAGGTGCTTGCCGGCCTGGAGGAAGGCGACCGCCTGTTGATGGCCGCTCCCGACGGCAGCGACAGCTGATGGAAAACGCCACGCAACCCGTCCCCCTGATCGAACTGCGCGACATCCGCAAGCGCTACGGCGGCAATGGCACTCCGGAAGTCGAGGTACTCAAGGGCGTATCGCTGTCGATCCACGCCGGCGAGTTCGTCGCCATCGTCGGCGCCTCCGGCTCCGGCAAGTCGACCCTGATGAACATCCTCGGCTGCCTCGACCGGCCCAGCTCCGGCAGCTACCACTTCGCCGGCCACGACGTCGCCGAACTGGACAGCGACGAGCAGGCCTGGCTGCGCCGCGAGGCATTCGGCTTCGTGTTCCAGGGCTATCACCTGATCCCCTCCGCCTCGGCCCAGGAAAACGTCGAGATGCCGGCGATCTACGCCGGCATCCCGGCGAGCGAGCGGCACACCCGAGCGCGGGCCCTGCTCGAACGCCTGGGCCTGGCCGAGCGCACCGCCAACCGTCCGCACCAGTTGTCCGGCGGCCAGCAGCAGCGGGTGTCGATCGCCCGCGCGCTGATGAACGGCGGCCATATCATCCTCGCCGACGAACCCACCGGCGCCCTCGACAGCCACAGCGGCGCGGAAGTCATGGCGCTGCTCGACGAGCTGGCCAGCCAGGGCCACGTGGTGATCCTGATCACCCACGACCGCGACGTCGCCGCCCGCGCCAAGCGCATCATCGAGGTGCGCGACGGCGAGATCGTCAGCGACAGCGCCAACGACGAGCGCCCGGCGCACCCGAGCGCCGGCGTCGAGCGCCACCTGCAGGCCGACGATCTCAGCCAGCGCCTCGCCGAGGGCAGCAGCGAACCCTCGGGGGCCTGGCGCGCCGAACTGCTGGAGGCGGTGCGCGCCGCCTGGCGGGTGATGTGGATCAATCGGTTCCGCACCGCGCTGACTCTGCTCGGGATCATCATCGGCGTCGCCTCGGTGGTGGTCATGCTCGCCGTCGGCGAGGGCAGCAAGCGCCAGGTGATGGCGCAGATGGGCGCGTTCGGCTCGAACATCATCTATCTCAGCGGCTACTCGCCGAACCCGCGCGCGCCGATGGGCATCGTCAGCAGCGACGACGTCGCCGCCATCGCCACCCTGCCCCAGGTGAAGAAGGTCATGCCGGTGAACGGCGGCGAGCTGGTGGTGCGCTACGGCAACATCGACTACCACGCCTACGTCGGCGGCAACAACACCGACTTCCCGGAAATCCTCAATTGGCCGGTGGCCGAGGGCAGCTACTTCACCGAGCGCGACGAAGACGCCGCCACCACGGTCGCGGTGATTGGCTACAAGGTGCGCAAGAAGCTGTTCGGCAGCGCCAACCCGATCGGCCGCTACATCCTCATCGAGAACGTGCCGTTCCAGGTCATCGGCGTGCTCGCCGAGAAAGGCTCCAGCTCCGGCGACAAGGATGCCGACAACCGCATCGCCATCCCCTACTCCGCTGCCAGCATCCGCCTGTTCGGCACGCGCAACCCCGAGTACGTGATCATCGCCGCCGCCGACGCCCAGCGCGTGCACCAGGCCGAACGCGCCATCGACCAGTTGATGCTGCGCCTGCACCGCGGCCAGCGCGACTACGAGCTGACCAACAACGCGGCGATGATCCAGGCCGAGGCGAAGACCCAGAACACCCTGTCGCTGATGCTCGGCTCGATCGCCGCGATCTCCCTGCTGGTAGGCGGGATCGGCGTGATGAACATCATGCTCATGACCGTGCGCGAACGCACCCGCGAGATCGGCATCCGCATGGCCACCGGCGCCCGCCAGGGCGATATCCTCCGCCAGTTCCTCACCGAGGCGGCGATGCTCTCGGTGGTCGGCGGCCTGGCCGGGATCGCCCTGGCCCTATGCATCGGCGGCGTGCTGCTGCTCGGCCAGGTCGCGGTGGCCTTTTCCCTGTCGGCCATCGTCGGCGCCTTCAGTTGCGCGCTGGTCACCGGACTGGTGTTCGGCTTCATGCCGGCGCGCAAGGCCGCCCAGCTGGACCCGGTGGCCGCCCTGGCCAGCCAATGACGGACATGTCCATGAAGAATCTTTCTCTGATTTCCGCCTGCCTGCTGCTCGGCGCCTGCGGCAGCACGCCGGCGCCCCTCGACAGCGGCCTGGCCGCGCCCCCTCAGTGGCGCTACCTGGCGGCCGGGCGCAGCGATGCCAGCGACATCCGCCAGTGGTGGAAGGCCTTCGGCGCGCCGGAACTGGACAGCCTGCTGCAACGCGCCCTGCTGAACAGCCAGGACCTCGGCGCAGCGGTGGCCCGCGTGCGCCAGGCCCAGGCCTCGGCGGTGATCGCCGGCGCGCCGTTGCTGCCGGAGCTGAATGCGACGCTCGGCGCCAGCCGGCAGAAACTCCTGCGCGACTCGGGCTACAGCGGTACCGACGCGACCTCCGACAACGATGCCGTCGACTCCTTCTCCGCCGGCCTCAGCGCCAGCTACGAAGTGGACTTCTGGGGCGGTCGCCGGGCTGCCTACCGCAGTGCCCTGGAAAGCCTCAAGGCCAGCGAGTACGACCGCGCAACGGTAGAGCTGACCCTGCTCTCCGGCGTCGCCAACAGCTACCTGCAGGTATTGGCGCTGCGCGAACAGCAGCGCATCGCCAGGCTCAACCTGGACAACGCCGAGCACGTCCTGCGCCTGGTGGAGACCCGCCATGCCGCGGGCTCGGCCACCGCCCTGGAGGTCGCCCAGCAGAGCAGCCTGGTCGCCAGCCAGCGCAAGCAGCTGCCGCTGCTCGAGCAGCAGGCCCATGAGGCGCTGATTACCCTGGCCACCCTGATCGGCGAGCCGGTGCAGGCGCTACAGGTGGCCGAGCGGCCTTTCGACAGCCTGCGCTGGCCGGAGACCGGAGCGGGCCTGCCGAGCGAACTGCTCAGCCGCCGTCCCGATATCGCCAACGCCGAAGCGCAACTGGCCGCGGCCCAGGCCGACGTGCAGGTGGCGCGCGCGGCGCTGTTCCCCAAGCTGACCCTGAGCGCCTCGCTGTCGTCCGGCGCCAACCGCGCCGCCGACACTTTCCGCAACCCCTATTACAACCTGGGCGCCAACCTGCTCGCCCCGATCTTCAACCACGGCCGCCTGCGCGCCGAGCGCGACCGCAGCCTGGCGCGCCAGGAAGAACTGCTGGAAACCTACCGCAAGGCGATCCTCACCGCCTTTGCCGACACCGAACGCTCGCTGAACAGCATCGACGGCCTCGACCGCCAGTTGCACTGGCAGCAGCAGGAGCTGGAGCAGGCGCAGCGCGCCTTCGATCTCTCCGACAGCCGCTACCAGGCCGGCGCGGAAACCCTGCTGACGGTCCTCGAAACGCAACGCACGCTGTACGCGGCGCAGGATGCCGCCGTGCAACTGCGACTGGCCCGCCTGCAGGCCTCGGTCGGCCTGTACAAGGCCCTCGGCGGCGGCTGGCAGAGCGACCGCCAGGGTCTCGCGCGGAAAGACTGAGGCCCGCGTTGCGCGGGCCTCCTCCATCCTTACTCGCTCTTTCGCCGTTCAGCGCCTGAGCTGGTCGCGCGCCAGCTTCAGGTTGCGCGCGTACCAGGGCCGCCGCGGCGCACGCTTGAGCCAGCCGCTCAGTTGATCTTCTTCGCTGAAGATGATGCGCAAAGCCAGCTTCATGGTTTCCACGTCCAGCTCCACCGAGTTGCTGCTCGCCTGGACATCCGAAAGCCCGCATCCATGGGTCGCCGGACCCAGCCAGGGATCGCCGACCTCGACCCATCGACCGGGCGCGAACCATTGGATGCCCTCCACTTCGCGGCGCTGCACTTCGCCAGGATGGAAACGCTCGTGGGCGCGATACCAGTCCTCGATGCGGTCGTCGATCCAGCCGTGGAACGACCAGAACACCGGATTCACATGGGAGGAAAACGGGTCGCCGAGGAAGTCGTTCTCCGGGCGGAACCAGCGCGGGGCGAAATCGGCCGGAAAACGGTCGGTCATGACCGGGGCGCCGTTGGAGGGGTCCCTCGTCACCGAGGCCCAGCGCATGTGCAGCCAGTCATGCATGCCCAGCTCCAGCTCCGAACCGAACTGGCCGAGGGTCAGCTTCGCCAGGTACGCCGGGTCCTGGTACTGCGATTCCCAGACCAGGAAATTGGCATGGTAGGCCTCGGCGCTTTTCAGGCCATGCAGCCACTCGCTGTACTCGTCGTCATCCACTGCCACCCAGGCCGGAGGCACGGAAAACCCGTCCGGATTGTCGAAGTAACGGATGAAGCCGGGACGATCGTACTCCAGCGGCACCACAGGTCGCGGCAGACGCTCCCAGGACGGCAGGTCCTGCATGGAACGCGCGGTGTGCAGCATGTGCCGGTGCATGAAAAAGAAGTCGATACCCGAGGCGTTGCGATCCTTGCGCGGCCCTCGCGCATCGCGTTCGCGGTCCAGCGGGCCGGGCTGCCAACCGACTCCGCGCAACGCATTGCGTTGTTTTTCCGAAAGCCGATGCCATTTGTCCCGCGAAGCGTGCCATAGCTGGTGGAACAGTCGGTGCTGCGGCGACACCAGCCAACCGAGAAGTTTCTCGTTGAGCACGATGCGCTCATGGGCCAGGGGGAAGTGACGCTTTACCGCAACGAAGCGAAAATCCTCGTTCGGCGACAGCGGCGAACGCTCCAAGCGCTGTATGCGTCCGCTCAGGGTTCCGTCGCCCGCGTTCGCATAGTCTGCCCAGACCTCGTCGAACACCGCCGAGCAATCGTGAGTCGGCGCCACGGAACCGCTCGCCTGGTCCACCAAACGCCAGCGGATGCTTGCAGAACTGGCTCCGAGCAAGTCGCCAAGCACACGAAAGCGCGGCGGCTCCGCCGCGAGGAGACGTTCAGGAGTATCCAGGTAGCCAATCAGGCCGCGTCCCTTGGGTGCCACGTCCAGCACCAGTTGCAAGCCCTCCCGAGGCAGCCCGGATAGTTCGGCATCACCGCCTACCAGGCGCAGGTCCCATAGACCGCGCAGGCGGTCGCCCAGTCGTATGCCATCGGTAGCCGCCAGGTCGAGCGAAGCCTCGTCAGGCGTCTGCGGCTCCTCTTCGCGGGTCAGATGACGATGTGTGTAGTAAGCCACCGGCAGCGCCGCCGCCCCGGTAAGGGCCAGGCCCGCCATGAATCCGCGTCGAGAAACCGTCATCGTCCTACCTGTATCAACCGTGAAGCTCGCTTTATCCAGCTAGAACGTTCCTTCCGTCGGCAAATTTACCGCCCACATGCCGTTCCACAGGCAACTCGACAATCCCTCCCGCGGCGCTAAATTTTCCCGCTCCGGCCTCGTCCCACCCTGACAGGTGAGTCCGCTTCGGCAGACGCTCATCCGCGCTTTCGATCTCGAACCTGACTGGGACGGCAATGACTAGAACACGCACACGCAAGGCCCTCTACCTCGGCTTGCCGATCTTCCTCATCCTCGTCGGCGGCGGCCTGCTGGCCTGGAAGACCTTCGGCCCGAGCGAAGCGGGCTACCCGCGCAAGGTCATGAAGCACGCCGAGGAGTTGCATGAGCGCATCCTCTCCTTCGATAGCCGGATCACCATCCCGCCGGACTTCGGCACCGAAGGCAACGAGTTCGACAAGGACGGACCGAACCAGCTCGACCTGGTCAAGGCGGGCCGCGGGCGCCTGTCCGGCGCTGCCCTGGCGATCTTCGGCTGGCCGGAGATGTGGAACGGCCCGAACGCGCCACACAAGCCGACCCCGGGATTCGTCGACGAGGCTCGTCACCAGCAGGAAATTCGTTACAAGATTCTCACCGGCATGGTCCGCGACTTCCCCAACCAGGTCGGCATCGCCTACTCCCCCGAGGACTTCCGCCGCCTGGCCATGGAAGGCAAGTTCGCCATCGTCATGAGCATGCTCAACGCCTACCCGCTGGGCGACGACCTGTCCCAGCTGGACAAATGGGCCGCCCGCGGCGTGCGCATGTTCGGCTTCAATTATGTCGGCAACAACGATTGGTCCGACTCTTCCCGTCCCTTGCCGTTCTTCAACGACACGGCGGATGCCCTGGGCGGCCTCTCCCCGCTAGGCAAGCAGGCGGTCGAACGGCTCAACGATCTCGGGGTGATCATCGACGTCTCGCAGATGTCGACCAAGGCCCTGGAACAGGTCGCCGCCCTCAGCCGCGCGCCCATCGTCGCCTCGCACTCCGCGCCGCGCGCCCTGGTGGACATCAAGCGCAACCTCAGCGACCACGAGATGCAACTGATCAAGGACAGCGGCGGCGTGATCCAGGTGGTCGGCTTCCCCGCCTACCTGCGTCCGCTGAGCAAACCGACCCTGGACAAGCTCGACGCCCTGCGCGCGCGCTTCGACCTGCCGCCCCTGGAAGGCCTGGACTATGCGCTGATGCCGGGCGATCCGATCATCACCATCTGGCCGGAACAACGCTTCGGTGAATACGCCAGCGCCCTCTACGGCATCCTGGAGGAGGAGCCCAAGGCCGGCCTCAAGGAACTGGTGGACGCCATCGACTACACGGTGAAGAAGGTCGGCATCGACCACGTGGGCATCAGCTCGGACTTCAACGACGGTGGCGGCGTGGACGGCTGGAAGGATGTCAGCGAAATCCGCAACGTCACTGCCGAACTGATCACCCGCGGTTATTCCGATGCCGACATCGCCAAGCTCTGGGGAGGCAACTTCCTGCGCGCCTGGGGCGAAGTGCAAAAACGCGCCAAGCCGACAGCCACCCCCTGACCACGCCGCAACGGACCTCCCGATGAACGACCGTCGTACCTTTCTCAAGCAGGCCGGCATTCTCGCCGCCGGCCTGCCGCTGCTTTCCGCTGCCCAGTCGCTCCGCGCCGAAGGCGCACCGAGCGACGCCGGCAATAAGTGGAAAGCGCTACGCCAGCAATTCGATCTCGACCCGCAGTATCTGCACTTCGCCAACTTCCTCCTCACCTCCCACCCTCGGCCGGTGCGGGAGGCCATCGAGCGCCTGCGGGTCCGCTTCGACCGCAACCCGGGCGAAGCGGTGGACTGGCATCGCGAGGAAATCTGGAAATACGAGGACGAGGCTCGCGCCTGGGCAGGTCGCTACTTCGCCGTGCAACCTGGCCAGGTGGCGCTCACCGGCAGCACCACCGACGGCCTGGCGGCGATCTACGGCGGCCTGCTGGTGCAGCCGGGCAAGGAGATCCTGACCTCCTCCCACGAGCACTACTCCACCTACACCACCCTGGAATACCGGCACAAGCGCATGGGTACCCAGGTCCGCGAGTTCCCGCTGTTCAAGGACCCGCATCGGGTTTCCGCCGACGAGATCCTGTCCAGCATCGCCGCTCAGATCCGCCCGCAGACCCGGGTGCTGGGCATGACCTGGGTGCAGTCGGGCAGCGGCGTGAAGCTGCCGATCCGCGAGATCGGCAAGCTGGTGCGCGAACTCAACCAGAAGCGCGACGAACAGGACCGGATCATCTACGTGGTCGACGGCGTGCATGGTTTCGGTGTGGAAGACGTCAGCTTCGCCGACTTCGACTGCGACTACTTCATCGCCGGCACCCACAAGTGGCTGTTCGGTCCGCGTGGCACCGGGGTCATCATCGCCCGCTCGGAACAGCTCCAGGAGCACCTGGTGCCGAGCATCCCGACCTTCTCCCGCGCCGACAACTTCGGCACCCTGATGACCCCTGGCGGCTACCACGCCTTCGAACATCGCCTGGCCCTGGGCACGGCCTTCGAGCTGCACCTGCAGTTGGGCAAGGCCGAGGTCCAGGCGCGTATCCACCAGCTCAACGCCTACCTCAAGCAGCGCCTGGGCGAACATCCCAAGGTCCGCCTGGTCACGCCGACCAGCCCCGAGCTGTCTTCGGGCTTCACCTTCTTCCGCGTCGAAGGCCGCGATTGCGAGGCGGTCGCCAAACACCTGATGGCGCACCGGGTAATCAGCGACGCCGTGGATCGCGATGTCGGCCCGGTGGTGCGCCTGGCGCCGAGCCTGCTGAACGACGAGGCGGAGATCGACCGGGTGCTGGAAATCCTCGCCCCGCAACTCGCCTGACCCCTTTCGCCACTCAACGAGAACCGCCATGCACGCATTATCGCCCCTGGCCCTGGTCGCACTGATCGTCGCCACCGCCCCCGCCTTCGCCGACGAAGCGAAGAAACCCGGCACGGTGTTCAAGGATTGCAAGGACTGCCCGGAGATGGTCGTACTGCCCGCCGGCAGCTTCACCATGGGCACCCCGGACGACGAGGTCGGCCGCCAGCCCGACGAGGGCCCGCTGCACGACGTGACCTTCGCCAAGCCGTTCGCCATCAGCCGCTACCAGGTCACCGCCGGCGAACTGGACGCCTACCTGAAAGCCACCGGCGTCAAGCTGGCCGACGGCGATACCCGCCCCGGCCGCGAATGCATCGCCGGCAAGCCGCGCTACCAGCAAGGCCCTCGCCAGCCGGCGGTGTGCGTCGACTACAACGACGTGAAGAACTACGCCGCCTGGCTGTCGAAGAAGACCGGCAAGCACTACCGCATGCTCAGCGAGGCCGAGCGCGAGTACGGCGCCCGCGCCGGCAGCGCCGGCCCCTTCCCCTTCCCGTTCGACGAAGGCAAGGAATACAGCATCGCCAAGCACGCCAACACCTACGGCGCCAGCGATGGCTACAACTTCACCTCGCCGGTGGGCAGCTTCCCGCCCAACGCCTTCGGCGTCTACGACATGCACGGCAACGTCTACGAGTGGGTCGCCGACTGCTGGCACGACCACTACAACGGCGCGCCGAGCGACGGCAGCGCGTGGATGGAGGACAAGTGCGAGCTGGTGCAGATCCGCGGCAACGACTGGGGCGAGCCGCCGATCTTCTCGCGCTCGGGCAACCGCAACAATGCGGCCCCCAGCGACCGCGGCGACTGGATCGGCTTCCGCGTGGCGCGCGAACTCTGATTCAGAATGAAGAAGGCCGGAGCGACGACACCGCTCCGGCCTTTTCGAACCCCTCGAAGGAACCGGGTTCAGAGCTTCTCGGCGAGCAGCGCCAGCCCTTCGTGCAAGGCCGGGAACAGGCTGTTGTTGAAGTTGTTCCAGCGCAGCTCGAGGATGGTGTCGTCGGGTGAAATCTCCGTTTTCAGCACATCATGGAACACTTCGCCGGAATCGATGCCATTGTCCACATAGTGGAACGATGCTCCGGTCCAGTACAACGGCTCGACCGCGACCTTTTCCATGGTCGCCCAATCCACCACCTTCTCGCCCCGCGCTCCATACAACGCGTCCAGGGTCGCATAGGCGCCACGACGCTCGTAAGGCGAGTCCTCGCGCGTCACGCCAGGATGGATATTCATGATCCGCCGTGCGAACGGAGCACCCGGGCGTACCAGCTCATCGAGGATGACCAGGAGCCCGTCCAATACCACTACATCGGCGCCCAGCTCCACCAGGGTGTCATGCAGGCGTCGCTCGAAATCGCTCTTGCCGGCCACATGCTCGGGGGTACCCCGCGGGTACCGACGGTAGGTGGACGGCACGCTGAGCAAGAGGTCGTTCAGGGTCTTGCCTTGCACCTGCAGGTCTGCCGGATAGAACCATTGCTGCCCGGGACGATAGGCGAAACCGTAGTCCTTGATTTTTCCCTGGTCGCGAGGCAGCTCCGCGTCGTCGTCGTAGATCACGCCCACGAGCTCGTAGGCATCGCCCAGCGCAGTCTGGTTCAGCGCCTCCACCAAGGACTCCAGTACCGACTTCATGTACCGCTGTTCGCCCTTGTACGGCACGTACTGGCCGGCCTTGTCGGCCGCGGCGTTTCTCAGGGACCAGATATAGGCCAGTTTCCTTTTCGTCATTTCATCATTCCCAGGAGTGGATCGAGCGCCAGAGGAAGGCAGCGCCATGTCGAGTCGAAGCGCGCGTCGACCTGCGACGGGCGGGCGCGACACCTCTTCCTGATCTGCAACGAACGGCATCGCCTGCAATTTACGTGGAAGAACCTACGCCCCGCCGAACGCCGCTAAATACCGGGCATCCTGCTTCGTCTGTCTGCAAGGAGGCCGAGACGGGTGACGCATGCTCCTGGAGCCGGTCGCCGTCCGCATTCGCAGTGCCGCAACGAAAGCCTGCGCCAGGCCACCCCACTCAACCGTCCCATGCCTACCGGCCCAGCCGGGAGCGGCCATGGAACGATCCTGGGACCCCACCGACCTAGTACATCCGGGAAGCAACTATGACCAATCCCAAGCGCGGCGCCATTCGCGAACTGCTCGCCCTGCTCAGGCCCTTTCGAGCGATCGTGGCCGTCTCCATAGCACTGGGCATGGCCGGCGGCCTTGCCATCACCCTGCTGCTGGCCAGCATCAACAACGCCTTGCACTCGGAAAACGGCCTCGGCCAAGGCGTACTGCTGTCGTTCGGCGGACTCTGCCTGCTGGCATTGGTCAGTTCGATCGTCTCCGACATCGGTACCAGCTACGTCGGCCAACACATCATCGCGAAGCTGCGCAAGGAACTCGGCGAGAAAGTCCTCTCGGCGCCCATCGAGCAGATCGAGCGCTACCGGACCCACCGTCTCATTCCGGTACTGACACACGACATTGATACCATCAGCGACTTCTCCTTTTCCTTCACCCCACTGGCCATCGCCCTGACCATCACTTTCGGCTGCCTGGGTTACCTCGCCTACCTATCGGTCCCGATGTTCCTGCTGACAGTCGTCGCCATCGTCATCGGCACGGCAGCCCAGTACCTGGCGCGCTCCCGCGGTTTCAAAGGGTTCTATGCCGCCCGCGATCTCGAAGACGAATTGCAGAAGCACTACACCGCCATCGCTTCGGGCGCGAAGGAACTGCGCATCCACCGCCCCCGTCGCTATCGCATGCACACCGGCCGCATCAGCGAAACCGCGAACAACATCCGCGACCTCCACATCAGCTCCATCAATATATTCATCCTGGCCAAGACCTTCGGCTCGATGCTGTTCTTCGTGGTGATCGGTCTGGCGCTTACGCTCCAGGCCTACTGGCCTTCGTCCAATCCGGCCGCCATCACTGGCTTCGTGATGGTCCTGCTGTACATGAAGGGACCACTCGAACAGGTGGTGACCATCCTTCCCATCGTCAGTCGCGCCCAGGTCGCCTTCCAGCGGGTCGCCGAACTTTCCGAGCGTTTTTCCTCTCCCGAACCCCATCTTCTGCTCAGCGAACAGGAGGCCCCGGACAAGACCGTCGACAGCCTGGAACTGCGCGACGTTCGCTACAGCCCCCCCGCCGTCGAAGGCAGCGAACCGTTCCATCTGGGCCCTATCAATCTGCGTATCGCCCAAGGTGACATCGTCTTCATCGTCGGCGAGAACGGCTGCGGCAAGACGACCCTGATCAAGCTGCTGCTCGGCCTCTATCGCCCGCAGTCCGGCGAGATCCTTCTCAACGGAGAACCGGTCAGCGCGGAGACCCGCGACGATTACCGCCAGCTCTTCAGCACCATCTTCGCCGACTACTACCTATTCGACGACCTGGTCCAGGGCAAGCAGGCTTCGTTGCAGAACGCGACCCAATATCTGCAACGCCTGGAAATCGCCCACAAGGTCAGCGTCATGGACGGCAACTTCAGCACCACCGATCTCTCCACCGGGCAGCGCAAGCGCCTTGCGCTGATCAATGCCTGGCTCGAAGAGCGACCGGTCCTGGTCTTCGACGAATGGGCCGCAGACCAGGACCCGGCTTTCCGCAGGGTCTTCTACACCGAACTGTTGCCGGACCTGAAACGCCAGGGCAAGACCATCATCGTGATCAGCCACGATGATCGCTATTTCGAAATGGCGGACCAGTTGATAAGGCTCTCGGCAGGCAAGGTCGTCAAGGAAACCGAGACGGCGTGAAACTTTTTCATCCGGTTTTCCGTGGGTAAAACGTCATACTAAGAGAATTGAGAAGCGATCTCATTTATTCGCAACTTGCCAACCTAAGAAGAGCAATCACCCATGCCAGCACCACACGGTCTCAGTCCTCTGAGTAAGGCGTTTTTGATGCGCCGTGCCTTCCAACGCAGGATTCTTCCCCACTCGCTCGCCATGGCCCTGAGCCTGCCGCTGGCGGGATATGTCCAGGCGCAGGAAGTCGAGTTCGACATCCCTCCCCAGGCGCTGGGCAGCGCACTCCAGGAGTTCGGCCGCCAGGCGGATATCCAGGTGCTGTATCGCCCGGAAGAGGTCCGGAACAAGCGTAGCAGTGCGATCAAGGGCAAGCTGGAGCCGAACCAGGCGATTACCGAGCTGCTTCGTGGCACCGGCGCATCGGTGGACTTCCAGGGCAATGCGATAACCATCAGCGTCGCCGAGGCGGCGGACAGCAGCGTCGATCTCGGCGCCACCATGATCACCTCCAACCAGTTGGGCACCATCACCGAGGACAGCGGCTCCTATACGCCAGGCACTATCGCCACGGCGACCCGCCTGGTCCTGACTCCGCGCGAGACGCCCCAGTCGATCACCGTGGTCACCCGCCAGAACATGGACGACTTCGGCCTCAACAACATCGACGACGTCATGCGCCATACGCCGGGCATCACCGTCTCGGCCTACGACACTGACCGCAACAACTACTATGCCCGCGGCTTCTCGATCAACAACTTCCAGTACGACGGGATTCCCTCGACGGCCCGCAACGTCGGCTACTCCGCGGGCAATACGCTCAGTGACATGGCCATCTACGACCGGGTGGAAGTACTCAAGGGGGCGACCGGCCTGCTCACCGGTGCGGGGTCCCTCGGCGCCACGATCAACCTGATCCGCAAGAAACCTACCCATGAATTCAAGGGCCATGTCGAACTGGGCGCGGGCAGTTGGGACAATTACCGCTCCGAACTGGACGTCAGCGGCCCGCTGACCGAGTCCGGCAACGTCCGCGGCCGGGCGGTAGCCGCCTACCAGGATAAGCACTCGTTCATGGATCACTACGAGCGCAAAACCAGCGTCTATTACGGCATCCTCGAGTTCGATCTGAATCCCGACACCATGCTTACCGTCGGCGCCGACTATCAGGACAACGATCCCAAGGGATCGGGCTGGTCGGGCAGCTTCCCGCTCTTCGACAGCCAGGGCAACCGCAACGACGTCTCCCGCTCCTTCAACAACGGAGCCAAGTGGAGCAGTTGGGAGCAGTACACCCGCACCGTCTTCGCCAACCTCGAGCACAATTTCGCCAACGGCTGGGTCGGCAAGGTGCAGCTCGATCACAAGATCAACGGCTACCACGCGCCCCTCGGCGCGATCATGGGCGACTGGCCGGCACCGGACAACAGCGCCAAGATCGTTGCGCAGAAGTACACCGGCGAAACCAAGAGCAACTCGCTGGATATCTATCTCACCGGCCCCTTCCAGTTCCTCGGTCGCGAGCACGAGCTGGTGGTCGGCACCTCGGCTTCCTTCTCCCACTGGGAGGGCAAGAGCTACTGGAACCTGCGCAACTACGACAACACCACCGACGACTTCATCAACTGGGACGGCGATATAGGCAAGCCCGACTGGGGTACCCCCTCCCAGTACATCGATGACAAGACCCGCCAGTTGGGCAGCTACATGACCGCCCGCTTCAATGTGACCGATGACCTGAACCTGTTCCTAGGTGGACGCGTGGTCGACTACCGGGTAACCGGCCTGAATCCGACCATTCGCGAGTCCGGACGCTTCATTCCCTACGTCGGCGCGGTCTACGACCTGAACGATACCTACTCCGTCTACGCCAGCTATACCGACATCTTCATGCCGCAGGACAGTTGGTATCGCGACAGCAGCAACAAGCTGCTCGAACCCGACGAAGGCCAGAACTACGAGATCGGCATCAAGGGTGAATATCTCGACGGACGACTCAATACCAGTCTCGCCTACTTCGAGATTCATGAGGAAAACCGCGCGGAGGAAGACGCCCTCTACAACAGCAAACCGACCAACCCCGCCATCACCTACGCCTACAAGGGCATCAAGGCCAAGACCAAGGGCTACGAGGCGGAAATCTCGGGTGAACTGGCGCCAGGCTGGCAGGTTCAGGCTGGCTATACCCACAAGATCATTCGCGACGACAGTGGCAAGAAGGTTTCCACCTGGGAGCCTCAGGACCAGTTGAGCCTCTACACCAGCTACAAGTTCAAGGGCGCCCTGGACAAGCTCACGGTCGGCGGCGGCGCCCGCTGGCAGGGCAAGAGCTGGCAGATGGTCTACAACAATCCCCGCAGCCGCTGGGAAAAGTTCTCCCAGGAAGACTACTGGCTGGTGGACCTGATGGCCCGCTACCAGATCACCGACAAGCTGTCGGCCAGCGTCAACGTCAACAACGTCTTCGACAAGACCTACTACACCAACATCGGTTTCTACACCTCGGCATCCTATGGCGATCCACGGAACCTGATGTTCAGCACTCGCTGGGACTTCTGAGCCCGGCTGCGAAAAAGAACGCCCCGCAATGCGGGGCGTTCTGCTTCTCGGCTACCCCACGCGACCCATCGCCGAAGACGCCTGTCGGCACGACACCAAATGATTCCTGTACAGAAACAAAGAGCCCGCCTGAAGGCGGGCTTTGAACGGAACGGACCTGAGATCAGCGCCCGGCACGCTCCAGGGCGGCCCGGAAGCTCTGCACAAACTCAGGGTGGTCGATGATCTTGTCGTGCCGGGTATCCAGCACCCGCACCGGTTCGACACGCTCCGCCCCGATCGCCTCGGCCATCGAGCGCTCCACCGCGCTCCGCTGGATGGCATTGGTGCTGCGCGCGGCCCACCAGAGGCTGACCTTCGCCGTCAGACGCGGGTAATCCATCGCTTTCAGGCGCTCGTCGAGGATCTGTTTCAACTCCCAGGACACTTCCAGTTCGTTGCTCTGTGCGATTTCGCTGCGCAGTGTCGCGAACTCGGCGCCGATCTCCGCTTCCGCCCAGTCGCTCATCCTCGTCCAGCGCTGCTCATCGTCCGTCGTGGCGGAGCAGATCGATGACCAGGCCCGTTCGATATGCTCGGCCCGCTCCGGAAACATGACACCGAGCAGTTCCACCCGCATCTCGCCCACGGATAGGTTCGGGACTGCCTCCGGCGTCGGCCCGATCTCGTTCCAGAACGCTTCGACCCTGACCGGTGCCGGCGCATCGATCCAGCCGACGAAAGCCACCTGCCGCCCACGCTGCTCCAGCCGGGCCGCGACATCCATCGCCAGGTTGCCGCCGAGCGACCATCCCGCCAGGTTGAAAACCCCTTCGGGGTGCTCCTGCAGCAATTGCTCGGCGTATTCCGCAACCATATCGTCCCACTCCGGCACCTCGCGACCAGCGCCCAGCAGGGCACGGCAGACAACACCCTTGACCGGATGACGATCCCGCAGCGCCATGGCGAGGGTCTTGTAACAGTGCACAGAGCCGAAACTCGGATGGAACATGAACAGCGGCGAACCTTCGCGCCTACCGTTGAGCGGCACCAGCAACGACTCACGCGCCTGCCCCTCGATGCATGCCGCCTGTTCCGCGACGCTGGCATGGGTCATCAGTTGGCTGATGCTCAGCGTAGCCTGGCAGGTATCGCCGATCCGCTCCTTGAGCATCAGCAGCAACAATGAGTGACCGCCCAGTTCGAAGAAGTTGTCGTCCAGGCCGACCCGTTCCACTCCCAGGATCTCCGACCAGATCGCTGCGATGCGCTGCTCCAGC
This sequence comes from Pseudomonas sp. RC10-4-2, assembly GCF_050433085.1. Lineage (NCBI taxonomy): Bacteria > Pseudomonadati > Pseudomonadota > Gammaproteobacteria > Pseudomonadales > Pseudomonadaceae > Pseudomonas > Pseudomonas sp. RC10-4-2. The sequence continues at coordinate 122,443 of NZ_JBNPXX010000003.1, read as the reverse complement.
TCGCTACCGGGCGCTCGATAGGCCTGTTGCGACAGGCTCGCATCCGGTTGCGGCAACGCCTGCCGGTCGAGCTTGCCATTGACCGTCAGCGGCATCCGCTCCAGCAGCATCAGGTGCGCCGGCACCATGTAGTCCGGCAGGTGCCGCTTCAGCGACTCCCGCAGCGACTCCCGCAGACGCTCGGCATCCTCCGCCGAGTCCGCCACCACGTATCCCACCAGTTGCGTGCCGCCGACCCCGTCATGGGCCAGCACCACGGCATCACGTACCCCGGCCAGACCGGCGAGCGCCGCTTCGATCTCACCCAGTTCGATACGGAAGCCGCGAACCTTCACCTGGTGGTCGATACGCCCGATGTACTCGATATTGCCATCCGCCTGGAACCGTGCCAGGTCGCCGGTACGGTACAGCCGCTCGCCGGCACCGCCGGGGAACGGGTTCGGCACGAAGCGGGTGGCACTCAACCCGGGCCGCCTCAGGTAGCCGCGCGCCAGACCGGCGCGACCGATGTACAGCTCGCCCACCGCGCCGCGCGGCACCGGGTTCAGGTCACGGTCGAGGATGTACCAGGACAGGTCCGGGATGGTCCCGCCGATCGGACTGACCAGGCCACCCTTCAGGTCGGCTTCGCTCACCGGACGGTAGGTTACGTGTACCGTGGTCTCGGTGATGCCGTACATGTTCACCAGTTGCGGCTGGCGATCGCCAAAGCGCTGGAACCACGGCCGCAGGCTCTGCAGATCCAGCGCCTCGCCACCGAAGATCACGTAGCGCAGCGCCGGCTGCTGCGTCGCCATGTCGGCGGAACAGGCCACCGCCATCAGTTGCTTGAACGCCGACGGCGTCTGGTTGAGCACCGTCACGCCTTCGCGGCACAGCAGACGGTAGAAGTCTTCCGGCGAACGACTCACCCATTGCGGCACAATCACCAGGCACCCGCCATAGAGCAGCGCGCCGAAGATTTCCCAGACCGAGAAATCGAAGGCGTAGGAATGGAACAATGTCCACACGTCCCGCTCGTCGAAGCCGAACCAGGCCTCGGTGGCGCTGAACAGGCGCAGCGCGTTGCGGTGGGTGAGCAATGTGCCCTTGGGCTTGCCGGTCGAGCCCGAGGTATAGATCACGTAGGCCAGGTTGTCCGCCGATAGCGTCGGGAGCGGATCGCTCTCGGCGTAGCCGTCCAGCACCAGTCCGTCGATGGCCAGCACCTCCACCCCCGCCTGCCGTGGCAGGCGCTCGAGCAGATGCCCCTGGGTCAGCAGCAGCCGTACCCCACTGTCGTCGAGGATATGCGCCAGGCGCTCCTCTGGCGCCGCCGGGTCCAACGGCAGGTAGGCGCCGCCGGCCTTGAGGATCGCCAGCAAGCCGACCAGCATGTCCAGCGAACGCTCCAGCGCCAGCCCGACCGGCACGTCCGCGCCAACGCCGCGAGCGATCAGGCAGTGCGCCAGGCGATTGGCCCGCGCATTCAGTTCGCCGTAGCTCAGCCGTTGTTCGTCGAGGATCAGCGCAACCGCCTGCGGCCGTTGCCGCGCCTGCTCCTCGAAACGCTGCTGCAAGGTGCCCTGCACCGCGTACTCGCGCTGGGCCGGGTTCCATTCGGAGAGGGTCTGCCGGCGCTCCGGCGCATCCAGCAGCGGCAACTCGCCGAGCCGCTGTCGTGGATTGGCGACGATGCCGCGCAACAGGTTGCGCCAATGGCCGGCCAGGCGTTCCACGGTGGAGGCGTCGAACAGATCGGCGGCATAGTCGAAGGAGGCCCAGATGCCGTTTTCGTCTTCCTGAATATCCAGCGTCAGGTCGAACTGCGCAGTCTGGCCGTCCCAGGCCAGGCCTTCCAGACGCAGGTCCTCCAACTGAACCTCGGGCGTCACCGAGCGTATCTCGCTCTGATGGTTGAACAGCACCTGGAACAGTGGGTTGTGGCTGGCATTGCGCTCCGGCTGCAAGGCTTCCACCAGTTGCTCGAACGGCAGGTCCTGGTGCGCCTGGGCCTCCAGCGCGCGTTGGCGGGCCTGGGCCAGCAGCTCGTCGAAGCCCATCCGACCGTCCAGGTCGGCCTTGAGCACCTGGGTGTTGACGAAGAAGCCGATCAGCCGCTCGGTCTCCACGCGGTTGCGATTGGCGATCGGCACTCCGACACGGATATCCGCCTGCCCGCTGTAGCGATACAACAGCGCCTGGAACGAGGCCAGCAACAGCATGAAACTACTGGTGCCTTCACGCTGGGCCAAGGCTCTCACGGCCTCGACCAGTTCCCGCGATAGCTCGAAACCCAACTGCGCGCCACGATGGCTCTGCCGGGCCGGCCGCGGCCGATCGAACGGCAACTCCAGCACCGGCTGCTCGCCGCCCAGCAGGCCGGTCCAGTACGCCAACTGGCGCTCCTTTTCCCCCGCCTCCATCCAGCTGCGCTGCCACAGGGCGTAGTCCGCGTACTGGATCGGCAGGGCCGGCAACACCACGTCGAGCCCTTGGCTGTAGCCGGCATAGAGCTGGACCAGTTCCTCGACCATCACCTGCATCGACCAACCATCGGACACGATGTGGTGCTGGACCAGCACCAGTACATGGTCGTCTTCGGCCAGTTGCAACAGGTTCACCCGCAGCAGCGGCCCCCGTTCCAGGTCGAATGGCTGCACAACGATGGCCTGTATCCGTTCGATCAGGCCTTCTTCACCGAACTGTTCCCGCTCGATGGAAACGCTAACCGCAGGTTGTACCTGCTGGTACGAACGCCCTCCCTCCAGCCGGAAGCGGGTACGCAAGGTTTCATGCCGCGCGACCAGGCTGTCGAAGCTGCGTTGCAAGGCATCCACGTCCAGCCGCCCGCGTAGGCGCAAGGCACTCGGAATATGGTAGGCCGCGCTTTCCGGCTCCAGTTGCCAGAGGAACCACTGACGCTCCTGAGCGAAGGACAGTGCCAACGGTTGCTGCCGATCGGCAAGCGGTATCGTCGAGACCGCATCCGTCGTGCGTTCCAATCCCTGGGCGAACGCTTCCAGAACCGGCCGCTCGAACAACGCCTTCAGGCTTGCGTCCAACTGCTGCTCCTGGCGAACCCGAGAAATCACCCGGGTAGCCAGCAACGAATGACCGCCCAGTTCGAAGAAGTTGTCGTCCAGGCCGACCCGTTCCACTCCCAGGATCTCCGACCAGATCGCTGCGATGCGCTGCTCCAGCTCGCTACCGGGCGCTCGATAGGCCTGTTGCGACAGGCTCGCATCCGGTTGCGGCAACGCCTGCCGGTCGAGCTTGCCATTGACCGTCAGCGGCATCCGCTCCAGCAGCATCAGGTGCGCCGGCACCATGTAGTCCGGCAGGTGCCGCTTCAGCGACTCCCGCAGCGACTCCCGCAGACGCTCGGCATCCTCCGCCGAGTCCGCCACCACGTATCCCACCAGTTGCGTGCCGCCGACCCCGTCATGGGCCAGCACCACGGCATCGCGTACCCCGGCCAGACCGGCGAGCGCCGCTTCGATCTCACCCAGTTCGATACGGAAGCCGCGAACCTTCACCTGGTGGTCGATACGCCCGATGTACTCGATATTGCCATCCGCCTGGAACCGTGCCAGGTCGCCGGTACGGTACAGCCGCTCGCCGGCGCCGCCGGGGAACGGGTTCGGCACGAAGCGGGTGGCACTCAACCCGGGCCGCCTCAGGTAGCCGCGCGCCAGACCGGCGCGACCGATGTACAGCTCGCCCACCGCGCCGCGCGGCACCGGGTTCAGATCACGGTCGAGGATGTACCAGGACAGGTCCGGGATGGTCCCGCCGATCGGACTGACCAGGCCACCCTCCAGGTCGGCTTCGCTCACCGGACGGTAGGTTACGTGCACCGTGGTCTCGGTGATGCCGTACATGTTCACCAGTTGCGGCTGGCGATCGCCAAAGCGCTGGAACCACGGCCGCAGGCTCTGCAGATCCAGCGCCTCGCCACCGAAGATCACGTAGCGCAGCGCCGGCTGCTGCGTCGCCATGTCGGCGGAACAGGCCACCGCCATCAGTTGCTTGAACGCCGACGGCGTCTGGTTGAGCACCGTCACGCCTTCGCGGCACAGCAGACGGTAGAAGTCTTCCGGCGAACGGCTCACCCATTGCGGCACGATCACCAGGCGCCCGCCATAGAGCAGCGCGCCGAAGATTTCCCAGACCGAGAAGTCGAAGGCGTAGGAATGGAACAACGTCCACACGTCCCGCTCGTCGAAGCCGAACCAGGCCTCGGTGGCGCTGAACAGGCGCAGCGCGTTGCGATGGGTGAGCAACGTGCCCTTGGGCTTGCCGGTCGAGCCCGAGGTATAGATCACGTAGGCCAGGTTGTCCGCCGATAGCGTCGGGAGCGGATCGCTCTCGGCGTAGCCGTCCAGCACCAGTCCGTCGATGGCCAGCACCTCCACCCCCGCCTGCCGTGGCAGGCGCTCGAGCAGATGCCCCTGGGTCAGCAGCAGCCGTACCCCACTGTCGTCGAGGATATGCGCCAGGCGCTCCTCTGGCGCCGCCGGGTCCAACGGCAGGTAGGCGCCGCCGGCCTTGAGGATCGCCAGCAAGCCGACCAGCATGTCCAGCGAACGCTCCAGCGCCAGCCCGACCGGCACGTCCGCGCCAACGCCGCGAGCGATCAGGCAGTGCGCCAGGCGATTGGCCCGCGCATTCAGTTCGCCGTAGCTCAGCCGTTGTTCGTCGAGGATCAGCGCAACCGCCTGTGGCCGTTGCCGCGCCTGCTCCTCGAAACGCTGCTGCAAGGTGCCCTGCACCACGTACTCGCGCTGGGCCGGGTTCCATTCGGAGAGGGTCTGCCGGCGCTCCGGCGCATCCAGCAGCGGCAACTCGCCGAGCCGCTGTCGTGGGTTGGCGACGATGCCGCGCAACAGGTTGCGCCAATGGCCGGCCAGGCGTTCCACAGTGGAGGCGTCGAACAGGTCGGTGGCGTAGTCGAAAACGGCGCAAAAACGCTGCTCTTCGTCCGTCAGGTCCAACGTCAAGTCGAACTGCGCCGTCCGGCTGTCGAACTGCACGCTTTCCATCTGTAACTCGTCGAAGCGGAATGCCTGGCCGTTGCCACGGGCTTCGCTCTGGTAGTTGAACAGCACCTGGAACAGCGGGTTGTGGCTAAGACTGCGCTCCGGCTGCAAGGCCTCCACCAGTTGCTCGAACGGCAGGTCCTGGTGCGCCTGGGCCTCCAGCGCGCGTTGGCGGGCCTGGGCCAGCAGCTCGTCGAAGCCCATCCGACCGTCCAGGTCGGCCTTGAGCACCTGGGTGTTGACGAAGAAGCCGATCAGCCGCTCGGTCTCCACGCGGTTGCGATTGGCGATCGGCACGCCGACACGGATATCCGCCTGCCCGCTGTAGCGATACAGCAGCGCCTGGAACGAAGCCAGCAACAGGGCGAAGGCAGTAGCCCCCTCCTGCTGGGCCACGCGCCTGAGCGCCTGGGACAGATCAATATCCAGTTCCAGGATGAACTGGGCACCACGATGGCTTTGCCGAACCGGGCGCGGCCGGTCGAACGGCAACTCCAGCACCGGCTGCTCGCCGCCCAGCAGGCCGGTCCAGTACGCCAACTGGCGCTCCTTTTCCCCCGCCTCCATCCAGCTGCGCTGCCACAGGGCGTAGTCCGCGTACTGGATCGGCAAAGCCGGCAGCGCTACCTCGAGCCCTCGACTATAGGCGGCATAGAGCTGGACCAGTTCCTCGACCATCACCTGCATCGACCAACCGTCGGACACAATGTGATGCTGGACCAGCACCAGCACATGGTCGTCCTCGGCCAGCCGCAACAGGCTCACCCGCAGCAGCGGCCCACGCTCCAGGTCGAACGGCCGCGCGATCGTCGTCTCGACCTGCCGAGCGAGGGCGCCCTCCTCGAGCGGCCCCAACGCGACGATATCCAACGGCAATGCCATGGATGCGGCGATCTCCTGGCGCGCCTCGTCGCCGTCGAGGCGAAAACGGGTGCGTAGGGTCTCGTGCCGCGCAACCAGGCTGTCGAAGCTGCGTTGCAGGGCATCCAGGTCCAGCCGCCCACGTAGACGCAAGACACTCGGGATATGGTAGGCCGCGCTTTCCGGCTCCAGTTGCCAGAGAAACCACTGTCGCTCCTGGGCATAGGAGAGCCGCAGGGGCTCGCCGTCCTGGCGCTTGAACACTGGCGCGATCTCGAAGAGATTGACACCTTGCTGCTTGAGCAGGACAGCCAATGCCTTCCTTTCCTGGGGGGAAAGGGAGCCCACCTTCTCTATGAGTGCTTGCACGCTACCGCCTCTTAGGAAATCAGTTTTTCAAGTTCATCGGCAGATAGACGTTTGAGCGCCTCCAGGGATTTAGCCAGGGCATCTTCCACCGGCGCGCTCTCGCCCTTGAGGGTCTCGACGCCGTGGCAGAACTCACCCAGTGTCTCCGCGGTGAACATCGACTTGATCGGCACCTCCAGGTGCAGTCGTTCGCGTAGGCGGCCAATGACCTGGGTGGCCAGCAACGAGTGGCCGCCGAGTTCGAAGAAGTTGTCGTCGAGCCCGACCTGTTGCAATTGCAGGACCTCCGCCCAGATCCCCGCGACCTGTTGCTCCAGATCGCTTCGCGGCGCCACGTAGACCTGCTGCAACAGGCTCGCATCCGGCTGCGGCAGGCCCTTGCGGTCCAGCTTGCCGTTCGGCGTCAGCGGCATCCGCGCCAGGAACAACAGGTGCGATGGCACCATGTATTCCGGCAGGCGCTCGCGCAGCGCCGTCTTCAACTGCGCCCGGCACTCCGCCTGCGCTTCCGGCGAATCCGCGACCGCCGGCTCCTGCGCCACCACGTAGCCCACCAACTGCTGGCCCACCGCGCCCGGCTGGGCCACCACCACCGCCTCGCGCACCGCCGGATGCTCGCGCAGGCGCGCCTCGATCTCTCCCAGTTCGATGCGGAAGCCTCGGATCTTCACCTGGTGGTCCACCCGTCCGAGGTAGTCCACCACCCCATCCGCACGCCCACGAGTCAGGTCGCCGCTGCGGTACAGCCGGCTGCCCGGCGCGCCAAAGGGATCCGGCACGAAACGCTCGGCGGTCAGCGCCGGACGCTCCAGGTAGCCACGCGCCACCCCTTCCCCGCCCAGGTACAGTTCGCCCGCCACGCCTACCGGCAGCAGGTTCAACTGCCCGTCGAGGATGTAGCCGCTACGGTTGCCCAGCAGCGTACCGATCGGCATGTAGGCCGCGCCGCAGGCATCGCCCGCCCGTGCTTTCCACAGCAGCGGCGTCACCACCGTCTCGGTCGGGCCGTAGCCGTTGAACAGGTACTTCGGTTTCAGCGCCCGCCACGCCAGGTCATAGCTGGCCTGCGCCACCGCGTCGCCGCCGAAGCAATAGACCCGTACCGGCGGCGGATTGCCGTCGCGCTCGGCATGCTCGGCCAGTTGCTGCAGGTACACCGGCGGGAACACCCCCACCGTTACCCCGTGGCGATGCATCTCGGCGTAGGTCCGTTCCGGCAGCCACAGGCTGTCGTCGCGGATCAGCACCCGCGCACCGTTGATCAACGGGTGCATCCAGCCTTCGTGGGAACCGTCGAAGGCGAACGACATGAAGTGCAGCTCGCAGTCCTCCGGGGTCATCTCGTAGCGCTCGCCGGTAGCCACGATATGGGCGATCAACGGACCATGGGACACCGCCACGCCCTTGGGCATGCCGGTGGAGCCGGAGGTGTAGATCACATAGGCCAGGTTGTCGCCGTGCAGCGCCACCTCTGGATCATGGGCGGGGAAGCCGGCCCACTCCTCCTCGCGATCCACGGAGAGGCAGGACAACCCCTCGGGGATCGGCAGACGCTCCAGCAGGTGGCTATGGGTCAGCAGCAGGTGCGCGCGACTGTCCTGCATCATGTACAGCAGGCGCTCGCGCGGGTATTCGATATCCAGCGGCACGTAGGCGCCGCCGGCCTTCAGTACCGCCAGGAACGCCACCATGATCTCCGCACTGCGCTGCATGGCGATCGCCACCCGCACCTCGGGGCCAACGCCTCGGGCGATCAACGCATGGGCCAGGCGGTTGGCCCGGCTATCCAGCTCGGCGTAGGTGAGCTTTTCCTCGTCGAAGATCACCGCCACCGCATCCGGCGCCATACACGCCCGCTCGGCCACTCGCTGGTGTACCAGCGGCGTTGCCGGATAGCCCGAGCCGCTGCGGTTCCAGAGCTGCCCGATGACTTCGCGCTCCTCGCGGTCGAGCATGTCCAGCTCTCCCAGGCGAGCGTCAGGCATCGCCAGGATCGCATCCAGCAGGTTCTGCCAATGCCGTACCAGGCGCTCTGCGGTCGAAGCATCGAATAGATCGGTCGCATAGACCAGCGCCGCCCAGATGTCCGACTCGGACTCACAGGTATCCAGCACCAGGTCGAACTGCGCCGTATGGCTTTCCCACGCCTGCTCTTCGATGCTCAGTCCCGCGACTTCCGGCAAGCCGTGCTCGCCCCGCTCCGCCTGGTAGTTGAATAGCACCTGGAACAGCGGGCTGTGGCTGAGACTGCGCTCCGGTTGCAAGGCTTCCACCAGTTGCTCGAACGGCAAGTCCTGGTGCGCCTGCGCCTCCAGCGAGCGCTGGCGAACCTGGTGCAGCAATCGGTCGAACCCCATCTGCCCATCGATGTCGGCCTTGAGCACCTGGGTGTTGACGAAGAACCCGATCAGTCGCTCGGTTTCGACCCGGTTGCGATTGGCGACCGGCACGCCGACACGGATATCCGACTGACCGCTGTAGCGATACAGCAGCGCCTGGAACGATGCCAGCAGCAACATGAAGGTACTCGCACCCTGCCGTTGGGCAAGCGCCTTCAGCCGCCTGGCCCGCTCCGCGCCGAGTTCAAACTCCAGCCGCGCGCCGCGAAAGCTCTGCTCCGCAGGACGGGGACGATCGAACGGCAGCTCCAGCACCGGCTGTTCGCCACCCAGCAGGCCGATCCAGTACGCCAACTGGCGCTCCCTCTCTCCGGCCTCCATCCATTCGCGCTGCCAGACGGCATAGTCCGGATACTGTATCGGCAGCGCCGGCAGGGCCGCTTCGCGCCCCTGGCTGTAGGCGGCATAGAGCTGGACCAGCTCTTCGACCATCAACTGCATCGACCAACCGTCGGAGACGATATGGTGCTGGACCATGACCAGCACATGGTCATTCGGAGCCACTTCGAACAGACTGATCCGCAGCAACGCATCCGTCCGTAGGTCGAAGGGCCTGGCCATCTCCGCTTCGACTGCCGCCCTGAGCGACGCGTCATCGACATTCGCCAGGTTATGCCGGGAAACCTGCAACTGCCCATCGGCGTCCACCACCTGAACGGTACGCAGGCCTTCCTGGCGGAAGCGGGTACGCAACGACTCGTGACGCTGTGCGAGGCGCTCGAAACTGCGCTGTAGCGCGACGACATCGAGGCCGCCGCGCAAGCGCAGGGCGGCGGGAATGTGATAGGCCGCGCTCTCCGGTTCCAATTGCCAGAGGAACCACTGGCGCTCCTGTGCATAGGACAACGGCAGCGGCTGCTCGCGGGTAACGGGCATGATCGGCGGAACCTCCGCCGGTTTCTCGCCCAGGCTCTCGACGAATCCCTGCAGGACCGGCTGCTCGAAAAGGCTCTTCAGGCTGACTTCGATACCGAGATCCTGGCGAATCCGCGAGACCAGGCGCGTCGCCAGCAGCGAGTGTCCGCCCAATTCGAAGAAGTTGTCGGTAAGGCCGACCCGTTCGACGCCCAGCAACTCGCCCCATATCGCGGCCACGTCTTTCTCCAGCGCGCTCGCCGGCGCCATGTGTTCGTGTTGCATCAGGCCGGCATCCGGCTTCGGCAGCGCCCGACGGTCCAGCTTGCCATTTGGACTGAGCGGCATCCGCTCGAGGAACAGCAGGTGCGAGGGCACCATGTAGTCCGGTAGCGAGGCCCGTAGCGCTGTGCGGATACGCTCGCGCAAAGCCGGCTGGCGAGTCTCGTCCTCGCCCCCCTCAGCCACCAGGTAGGCCACCAGTTGACCGTCCAGCGCAAGAGCCGCCGCTTCGCGTATTCCCTCCAAGTCCATGAGGCGGGCTTCGACCTCCCCCAGCTCGATGCGGAAGCCGCGGATCTTCACCTGATGGTCGGCACGCCCCATGTACTCGATCACGCCGTCACCGCGTCGGCGCGCCAGGTCGCCGGTCCGGTAGAGCCTCGAGCCCGGTTCGCCGAAGGGGTCGGGCAAGAAGCGCTCGGCGGTCAAGCCGGGCCGATCGTGGTAGGCACGGGCCAGCCCGGCACGGCTGGCGATATAAAGCTCGCCTACCGCCCCTACGGGCAGTAGGCCGAGATGTTCATCCAGCACCAGCAACGTACGGCCGGGTAGCGCCTGGCCGATAGGACTGGCATTGCCCACCCGGGCGTTCTCGGCGGAACAATCGAAGACGCTGGACACCACCGTGGCCTCGGTCGGTCCATAGGTATTGAGCAACCTCACCCGGCCCATGCCGGCTTGCCGCCAGAGCTTCGGCCCCTCCAGTGGCATGGCTTCGCCACCGATGTGGATCTGCCGCAAGGCACCGTAGGAACGCCGTGGCTCGGCCAGGGCATCGAGCAGGAACAGGTTCCAGTACGCCGTGGGCAGGTCGGCAAGGGTCACGCCCTGCTCGACTATCTGCCGATACAGCTCACCGGTATCCCAGAGGTCGCCGCCACGCAGGACCACGCAGGCACCACGGGTCAGCGCCGGATAGAGCTGTTCGACGAAGCCGTCGAAGCTCAGGGTGGCGAACTGCAATATCCGATCCTCCGGGGTGAGCGCGGAATAACCACTGGCGATACGCGAGAACTGCGCAAGCGCCGCATGGCTGATGGCCACGCCCTTGGGTTTTCCGGTGGAGCCGGAGGTGTAGATCACATAGGCCAGGTTCTCCGGCCGCAGGTTCACCACCGGATCATCCGTAGACACCGATGCGTCCCGTTCCAGGCGGTCGATGGAGAGCACCTCCAGCCCTTCGTGCAAAGGCAGCCCGGGCAGCAAATGCTCCTGGCTGAGCAACAGGCCGACGGCGCTGTCCTCGAGCATGTGACGCAAACGGTCCTGCGGATAGGTCGGGTCCAGCGGCACATAGGCACCACCGGCCTTGAGAATCGCCAGCAGACCGACCACCATGTCCAGCGAGCGCTCGACGGCGATTCCCACCAGCACATCGGGACCGACGCCACGCGCTATCAGGCAGTGAGCCAGACGATTGGCGCGGGCGTTGAGCTCGGCGTAGCTCAAGGCCTGCCCCTCCAGCGCCAGTGCTTGCGCCTGCGGACGCAGACGGGCCTGCTCCTGGATCTGCAACTGGACCAGGGGCGGCAACCCACCCTCGTCGGCGTTCTCTGCCCAGGCCCGCAACAGGCAATCGCGCTCCTCGTCCAGCAACAGCGGCAACTCGGCGACCGGCCGGCCCGGTTCGGCCACGATGCCGCGCAGGAGATTCTGCCAGTGCCGAGCCAGGCGCTCGACGGTCGAGGCCTCGAACAGATCCGTGGCATAGCCGAACGATGCCCAGATACCGTCCTCGGCCTCGTGCACGTCCAGCGTCAGGTCGAAGGCCACGGAGCTGCTCCGCCACTCCATCCGCTCCAGCGACAGGCCTGGCAGTTGCACGCCCTGGTTGGCCGAACGAGAGTCGGCCTGGTGATTGAACATGACCTGGAACAACGGGTTGTGGCCGAGGCTGCGTTCCGGCTGCAAAGCCTCCACCAGTTGCTCGAACGGCAGGTCCTGGTGAGCCTGTGCCTCCAACGCGCGCTGGCGGGCCTGGGCCAGCAACTCGTCGAAACCCATCCGGCCATTGATGTCGGCCTTGAGCACCTGGGTGTTGACGAAGAAACCGATCAGCCGCTCGGTTTCAACCCGGTTACGGTTGGCGATCGGCACGCCGACACGGATATCCGCCTGTCCGCTATAGCGATGCAACAGCGCCTGGAAGGAAGCCAGCAACAGCATGAACATGGTCACACCCTTGCGCTGAACCAGCTGTTTCAAGGCAAGGGCCAGGTGTGGCTCCAGCTCCAGGTCCAATTGCGCTCCACGATAGCTGCGCAGCGGCTGCCGCGGGTGATCGAGGGGCAACTCGATCACCGGCTGCTCGCCGCCCAGCAGGCCGGTCCAGTACGCCAACTGGCGCTCCTTTTCCCCCGCCTCCATCCAGCTGCGCTGCCACAGGGCGTAGTCCGCGTACTGGATCGGCAGGGCCGGCAACACCACGTCGAGCCCTTGGCTATAGGCGGCATAGAGCTGGACCAGTTCCTCGACCATCAATTGCATCGACCAACCGTCGGAGACGATATGGTGCTGGACCATGACCAGCACATGCTCGTCGGCGTCCACCTCCAGCAAAGTCACCCGCAGTAACGGTCCCTGTTCGAGATCGAAGGGTCGTGCGATCTCCGCCTCGACCCGCTCCAGCAATCGCTGTTCGTCGAGTCCCCGTTGCACTTCGACTTCGAGCGCCAGCGAGACGTCGGCGGAGACGACCTGCACCCATTCATCACCCATCCGCGCGATCCGCGTGCGCAGGCTTTCGTGCCGCTCGACGAGCGCCGCGAAGCTGCGCTGCAAGGACGCAATGTCCAACCTGCCGCGCAGGCGCAGGGCGGTAGGAATGTGGTAGGCGGAACTCTCCGGCTCCAGCTGCCAGAGGAACCACTGCCGCTCTTGGGCATAGGACAGCGGCAGGTTGTCCATCTCCTGGCGAGTCTGCGGGATCGGCAGGCGGGCGAAGCTCATGCCCTTGGCCTGGACACGCTGATAGAACAATTTCTGCTGCGCCAGAGGCAGGCGAACGAAGCGGGACACGAGGTCCAGATTTGGATTGGAAAGCATGGGTCAGATCGCCTCTAGTTCGCTCATGAATTCACGAAGGTCATCGAAATCGGTGTCATTGCTGGAAGTCTGCGCTGCGGCAAGCTCGGCATAGGCTTGCAGCGACTCGGTCTGGAACAGCGCCGCCAGCGGCAGCTCCACGCCGACCTCGCTCTGCATCCGGGCAGTCACCTGGATCGCCAGCAACGAGTGGCCGCCAAGCTCGAAGAAGTTGTCGTCGAGCCCGACCTGTTGCAATTGCAGGACCTCCGCCCAGATCCCCGCGACCTGTTGCTCCAGATCGCTTCGCGGCGCCACGTAGACCTGCTGCAGCAGGCTCGCATCCGGCTGTGGCAGGCCCTTGCGGTCCAGCTTGCCGTTCGGCGTCAGCGGCATCCGCGCCAGGAACAACAGGTGCGACGGCACCATGTATTCCGGCAGGCGCTCGCGCAGCGCCGTCTTCAACTGCGCCCGGCACTCCGCCTGCGCTTCCGGCGAATCCGCGACCGCCGACGCCTGCGCCACCACGTAGCCCACCAACTGCTGGCCCACCGCACCCGGCTGGGCCACCACCACCGCCTCGCGCACCGCCGGATGCTCGCGCAGGCGCGCCTCGATCTCTCCCAGTTCGATGCGGAAGCCTCGGATCTTCACCTGGTGGTCCACCCGTCCGAGGTAGTCCACCACCCCATCCGCACGCCCACGGGTCAGGTCGCCGCTGCGGTACAGCCGGCTGCCCGGCGCGCCAAAGGGATCCGGCACGAAACGCTCGGCGGTCAGCGCCGGACGCTCCAGGTAGCCACGCGCCACCCCTTCCCCGCCCAGGTACAGTTCGCCCGCCACGCCTACCGGCAGCAGGTTCAACTGCCCGTCGAGGATGTAGCCGCTACGGTTGCCCAGCAGCGTACCGATCGGCATGTAGGCCGCGCCGCAGGCATCGCCCGCTCGCGCTTTCCACAGCAGCGGCGTCACCACCGTCTCGGTCGGGCCGTAGCCGTTGAACAGGTACTTCGGCTTCAGCGCCCGCCACGCCAGGTCATAGCTGGCCTGCGCCACCGCGTCGCCGCCGAAGCAATACACCCGTACCGGCGGCGGATTGCCGTCGCGCTCGGCATGCTCGGCCAGTTGCTGCAGGTACACCGGCGGGAACACCCCCACCGTTACCCCGTGGCGATGCATCTCGGCGTAGGTCCGTTCCGGCAGCCACAGGCTGTCGTCGCGGATCAGCACCCGCGCACCGTTGATCAACGGGTGCATCCAGCCTTCGTGGGAACCGTCGAAGGCGAACGACATGAAGTGCAGCTCGCAGTCCTCCGGGGTCATCTCGTAGCGCTCGCCGGTAGCCACGATATGGGCGATCAGCGGACCGTGGGACACCGCCACGCCCTTGGGCATGCCGGTGGAGCCGGAGGTGTAGATCACATAGGCCAGGTTGTCGCCGTGCAGCGCCACCGCTGGATCATGGGCGGGGAAGCCGACCCACTCCTCCTCGCGATCCACGGACAGGCAGGACAACCCCTCGGGGATCGGCAGACGCTCCAGCAGGTGGCTATGGGTCAGCAGCAGGTGCGCGCGACTGTCCTGCATCATGTACAGCAGGCGCTCGCGCGGGTATTCGATGTCCAGCGGCACGTAGGCGCCGCCGGCCTTCAGTACCGCCAGGAACGCCACCATGATCTCCGCGCTGCGCTGCATGGCGATCGCCACACGCACTTCGGGGCCGACGCCTCGGGCGATCAACGCATGTGCCAGGCGGTTGGCCCGGCTATCCAGCTCGGCGTAGGTGAGCTTTTCCTCGTCGAAGATCACCGCCACCGCATCCGGCGCCATACGCGCCCGCTCGGCCACTCGCTGGTGTACCAGCGGCGTTGCCGGATAGCCCGAATCGCTGCGGTTCCAGATAGCGCCGATAGCGCTAAGCTCCGCCTTCTCGAGCATCTGCAGATCGACCAGACGTCGCTGCGGATGTTCGGCGAATGCCTCCAGCAGAGTCGTCAGGTGGCGACCCAGGCGCTCGATCGTAGCGGCCGGGAACAGTCCGCGATCGTAGCTGAATTGCAGTGACAAGCTATCCCCGCCACCCAGCGCCAGGGCCAGCGGATAGTTGGTCTGCTCGTGCATCGCTACGGCACCGAAACGCACGCCTCCAGCGGAGGACCGTTCGAGCACCTCGTCCACCGGGTAGTTTTCGAACACCAACAGGTTGTCGAAAACCGCCTCGCCGCCGAACCCCGCCCAGCGCTGCAGCTCGAACAGAGGCGTGTGCTCCTGTTCGCGCAACGCCAGGTTCTGCCGTTGCAGCCCCTGCAGCAGTTCGTCGAGGGTCATCTGTGGAGCCAGCGTTATCACCACCGGCAAGGTATTGATGAACAACCCGACCTGGTTCTCGACACCCGGCAGATCGGCAGGGCGCCCGGAGACGGTGGCGCCGAAGACCACGGTGTGTTGTCCGGTATAGCGTTGCAGGAGCAGCGCCCAGCCCGCCTGGACCAGGGTATTGAGAGTGACCTGGTGGCGCCGGGCGAAATCCCGGAGCCGCGCGGTAGCCGTTGCGTCCACCTCACGCAGGTGCTCTCCGACGCCGTTGGCCGATGTCAGTCCCGGCTGAGCCAGTGCCTCGACCAATCGCGTCGGCTCGTCCAGAGCCGCCATCTGCTCGCGCCAGAATGCCTCGGTAGCTGCCGCGTCCTGCCGCTGCAACCAGGCGATGTAGTCGCTATAGCGGCCATCCCGGAGCTGCTCCGGCGAGCGTCCGGCATAGGACTCCAGCACCTCGCTGAGCAACTGGGCATTGCTCCATCCGTCCAGCAGGATGTGATGATGGGTGTAGATCAGGTGATGCTCACCTTCGGCAGTCTTCACCAACAGCAGCCGCAACAGTGGCGCACGCTGCAGTTCGAAACCGCGTTCGCGCTCGGCCGCAGCCAGCGCGAGCAGCGCGGCGTCCCGATTCGCCGCCTGGCTCAGGTCCTCTTCGGCGAAGGGCAACTGGCGCTGTCGATAGACGATCTGCAAGGGCTGCTGCAGCTCCCCCTGCCAGGCGAAACCACTGCGCAGGATCGCGTGCCGGTCCAGGGCGGACTGCCAGGCTGCGCGGAAGCGCGGGATATCGAGGCCGGACACATCCACACGCATCTGATTGATGTAGTCGCTCGATGCCTGCTCGTACAGCGAATGGAACAGCATGCCCTGCTGCATGGGTGACAGCGGATAGATGTCCTCGACCTCTTCCAGCGCGACCGGCAGGGCATCCAGACGCGCCTGGTCCAACCCCGCCAGCGGGAAATCGGAAGGCGTCGCGCCATGCCGTGGCGAATCGCAGCAGAAGTCGACCAGCGCCGTCAGCTCAGCCACATAGTCATCGGCCAGGCGACGCACCTGGTCCTCGCCGAACATCTGCGAGCTGAAGCTCCAGTCGATGCTCAGTTCACCGTCGAACACCCGGCCATTGAGACTCAGCCAGTTGTCCAGCGGAGCGCCGGGGTCCATCTCTGCCCCCGCGCTTTCGCCAGCCGGGTCCAGCAGAGCCATCTCGTCGAACTGAGCGTCGAACTGGCCCAGGTAATTGAAAGTGATCCGCGCCTGCGGCAACCCCGCCAGGACCCGGGCACTTTCCTCTCCAGCCAGATAGCGCAGCAAGCCATAACCCAGGCCCTTGTCGGGAATCGCACGCAACTGTTCCTTGATCGCCTTCAGGGACTCGCCAAGATCCGCGACCGGGCTCAGGCGCACCGGGAACAAACTGGTGAACCAACCGACGGTGCGACTCAGGTCGATATCGGCGAACAGCTCCTCGCGCCCATGCCCTTCCAGCTGTACCAGGCTTGAAGAGGCGCCGCTCCAACGGCAGACCACTCGCGCCAGGGCGGTCAGCAGAAGATCGTTGACCTGGGTACGGTAGGCTGCCGGCGCCTGCTTCAGCAGGCGTTCGGTCAAGCTGCGGTCGAAGCGACTCTGCACGGAGGTGGCGAAACGCTGCTCCAGAGCGCCTTGCGGATGCTCGCACGGAAGCTCGGCCGGCGCACCTTCCAGCAGCTCGCGCCAAAACTGCAACTGCGCCTTCATCGACTCACCACGGGCATGCTCGCTCACTCGGCCGGCCCAGGCCTTGAACGGGCTGGTCTTGCCAGGCAGCCGCGGAGCTTCTCCACGGAGGCTCTGCTGGTAAGCCCTTTGCAAATCCTCCAGCAGAATGCGCCAGGACACCCCGTCCACCACCAGATGGTGGATCACCAACAACAGACGCTGGCCGCCGTCGGCCATATCCACCAACAGGCTCCGCAACAGTGGGCCGTCGGCCAGGTCCAGGCTGCGCTGCGACTCCTCGCAGAGCGACTCCAGCGCTTGTCGGTCCACCGCCTCGGCACGCCAGAGCAGCGCACCGCCCAGCGTTGCTTCGGCATGTTCGGCATGCCAGGTTCCGTCCGTTTCATGGAAGCGCAGACGCAATGCGTCGTGATGTTCGACCAGGGCCTGCAAGGCCGCTTCGAGTGCCTTCGCATTCAGGGCCTCGCGCGGCTTCAACAGCAATGACTGGTTCCAGTGCTGGCGATTGGGAATCGGCTGTTCGAAGAACAACCGCTGGAACGGCAACAACACCGTCTCGCCGCTCACAGGCCCCTGCTCCATTTGCACCGCAGCCCCTACGCGGGCGACTCGCGCCAGCCCCTGTACGGTCTGTTGTTGGAACAGGTCCTTCGGAGTGAACTGGATGCCCGCCGCACGGCATCGACTCACCACCTGGATCGAAACGATGGAATCGCCACCCAGGGCAAAGAAGTTGTCGGTGGCGCCCACCTCCTCCAGCTTCAGCACGTCCGCCCAGACGGCCGCGATACGTCGCTCCATTTCATTCTGCGGCGCAACATGCGTCTGCCCCGCAGCAGCTTGCGGTCGCGGCAACGCCTTGCGATCCAGCTTGCCGTTCGGACTCAGCGGCATCCGCTCCAGCGCCAGCCACTGCGCCGGCACCATGTATTCCGGCAGGCTCGCCGCCAGGTGCGCGGCCAGCGCTTCGCGCCAGTCGCCGCCCTCGCTCTCCAGCACCACGTAGCCGACCAACTGCCTGCCGTCCACCGCCAGCACCGCCGCCTCGCGCACCCACGGATGCTCCAGCAGGCGCGCCTCGATCTCGCCCAGCTCGATGCGCAGGCCGCGCAGCTTCACCTGGTGGTCGATCCGCCCGGCGTACTCGATCACCCCATCGGCGCGGTAGCGCGCCAGGTCGCCGGTGCGGTACATCCGCTCCCCAGCCACGAACGGGCTGGCGACGAAACGCTCGGCAGTCAGCCCCGGACGCTGGTGGTAGCCACGAGCCAGGCCCCGACCGGCCAGGTACAGCTCGCCGAGCACGCCCACCGGCACCGGCTCCAGGTTGCCATCGAGGATGTAGCAGCCCAGGTTGGCGATCGGCCGGCCGATCGGCACCGCGTCCTTGCCCTCCTCCACGCAGCTCCAGTGGGTGACGTCGATGGCCGCCTCGGTCGGGCCATAGAGGTTATAGAGGCCGGCCTGCGGCAGCTTGGCGAACACCTGCTGCTGGGCGTCCGCCGACAGCGCCTCGCCGCTGCAAACGATGCGTTTCAGGCTGGTGCAGGAGACGACGTCTTCGTCCTGCAGGAAGGCCTGCAGCATCGACGGCACGAAGTGCAGCGTGTCGACCCCTTCGCGGTTGATCAGCGCCACCAGCTTCGCCGGGTCGCGATGGTCGCCCGGCGCGGCCACCACCAAACGCGCCCCGCTCATCAACGGCCAGAAGAACTCCCAGACCGACACGTCGAAGCTGAACGGGGTCTTCTGCAACACCGTGTCGCCGACGCCCAGCCCATAGGCCTGCTGCATCCAGCACAAGCGGTTGCTCAGCGCCGAATGGCGGTTGCCGGCGCCCTTGGGCTTACCGGTGGAACCGGAGGTGTAGATGACATAGGCGAGGTTCTCGCCATCGAGATGAATATCCGGGTTCGCCTCACTGTAATCCTCGAACCAGGGCGCACCGCGATCCAGGTCGATCCGCTGCACGCCTTGCGCCAGCGGCAGCTTCAGGTGCGACTGGCTGAGCAGCAGCTCCACGCCGCTGTCCTCCAGCATGTAGGCCTGGCGCTCCTCGGGATACTCCGGGTCCACCGGCACGTAGGCGCCGCCGGCCTTGAGGATCGCCATCAGGGCCACGACCATCTCGATGGAGCGCTCCATGGCCACGCCCACCAGGCGGTCCGCACCGACCCCGCGCTCGATCAGGGCATGCGCCAGGCGGTTGGCCCGGCGGTTCAGCTCGGCGTAGTCCAGGCGCTCCTCGCCGAAGGCCAGCGCCGGCGCCGTCGGCGTGCGCTCGACCTGCTCCTCGAACAACCGGTGCACGCCGCGTTGCAGCGGGTACTCGGCCGCAGTGGCGTTCCAGCCTTCCAGCAACTGGCCACGCTCCTCGGCATCGAGCATCGGCAGCGAGTCGACGCTGGCCTGCGGGTTTTCCAGCATGCCGCGCAGCAGATTCTGCCAATGCCGCGCCATGCGCTCGACGGTCCGCGCCTCGAACAGGTCGGTCGCGTAGGTCAGCGCCGCCCCAAGGCCGTCCGGGGTTTCCCAGGTATCGAGGGCAAGATCGAACTGTGCGGCAGCACCGTCCCAGGCAAAACTCTCGATGTGCAAACCATCGACTTGGGCATCCTGCCGCTCGCCGCTCTGGTGGTTATACATCACCTGGAACAACGGGCTGTGGCTGAGATTGCGTTCGGGCTGCAAGGCATCGACCAATTGCTCGAACGGCAGATCCTGGTGCGCCTGCGCGCCCAGCGCCGCCTCGCGCACGCGGCCCAGTAGATCGCGGAAAGCCAGGCCAGCATCGACCTGGCAACGCAGCACCTGGGTATTGACGAAGAAGCCGATCAGGCGCTCGACCTCGGCGCGGTTGCGGTTGGCGATAGGTACCCCGACGCGAATGTCCGACTGCCCGCTATAGCGCTTCAACAGCACCTGGAACGAGGCCAACAGAAGCATGAACGGGGTGACACCCTCCCGCCGGGCGCAGGCCAGCAGCTCCTCCGATAATGGCACCGGCAGCGCCATGTCCAGACGCTGCCCGCGTCCGCTGGCCTGGGCCGGGCGCACCCGGTCGGCGGGCAGTTCCAGGACCGGCTGCTCGGCGCCCAGGCGCTCACGCCAGTAATCCAGCTGCCGCGCGCCCTCGCCGCTGTCCAGCCAGGCGCGATGCCAGGCAGCATAGTCGGCGTACTGCAGCGTCAATGGCGCCAGCGTCGGTTGTTCGCCGCGGCGCGCCGCGGCATAGGCCTGGAGCAGTTCGTCGACCATCACCTGCATCGACCAACCGTCGGACACGATATGGTGCTGGGTGATGACCAACACATGCTCCTGCCCAGCCAGCGCCAGCAGACGCACGCGCAGCAGCGGCCCACGAGCCAGGTCGAATGGCTGGCGGATTTCCTCGGCCACCCGCTGGCGCAACGTTGCTTCGCTCGCCCCGGCGCAATCCTCCAGGACAATGCGCAACGGCATGTTCGCCAGGATCGTCTGGCGCGCCTGACCGTCGACCTCCTCGAAGCGGGTGCGCAAGGTCTCGTGGCGCAGCATCAGCCAATCGAAGGCCTGCTGCAACGCTGCCCGGTCCAGGACGCCACGCACGTGCAGTACGCTGGGGAGATGATAGGCCGCGCTTTCAGGCTCCAGTTTCCAGAGGAACCACATGCGTTGCTGAGCATGCGACAAAGGCAGCTCGGCGACTCGCGGCAATACTTGCAGCACAGGGGCAGCGCTCGCCGCCTGGGACTCCAGGGAAGCGGCGAAGTCTGCCAGGACCGGCCGCTCGAACAGGATGCGCAAGGGTACGTCCAGTTCCAGATCCTGGCGCAGGCGCGAGACCACCCGGGTGGCGCTGAGGGAGTGACCGCCGAGTTCGAAGAAGTGCTCATCGCGGGCGATGCCCTCGACACCGAGCAGCGCCTCCCAGATCGCTGCGACCGAACGTTCGAGCCCCTCCCGCGGAGGCTCTCCGGCCTGGCGGCGGGCAGCCGCGTCCACCTTCGGCAGCGCCTTGCGATCCAGCTTGCCGTTGGCGTTCAGCGGCAAGCTGGACAGCACCTGCCAAGCCGTCGGTTGCATGTACGCAGGCAAGCGTCCGGCCAGCCAGGTGCGCAGCTCCGCCAGAAGGTCCTCACCCCGCATAGCGTCACGCCCCACCAGGTAGGCCGCCAGCAGCGGACCACCGACGCCATCCAGCGCCACGACCGCTGCTTCCGCCACATACGGGTGTGCAAGCAGTTGGCTCTCGATTTCGCCGATCTCGATGCGGAAACCACGGATCTTGATCTGCTGATCGGCGCGGCCGAGATATTCGACCTGACCGTCGACGCGATAACGCGCCAGGTCCCCGGTGCGATACAGGCGCTCGCCCGAACCTGAGAACGGATCGGCCACGAAACGCTCGGCGGTCTGGCCGGGGCGGCCCAGGTAGCCACGAGCCAGGCACTGGCCGCCGATGTACAGCTCGCCGATCATCCCCGGCGCACATGGCTGCAGGGCTGCGTCCAGTATGCAGGCCCGGCGCGCACCGAGCGCGCGGCCGATAGCGGGAGCGCCGCCCTCTTGCGTCCGACAGTGCCAGGCCAGCGGAGTGATCACCGCCTCGGTGGGACCGTAGGCGTTGAACCAGGCTTCAGCCTGCACCGCCTGCTGGGTCAGCAGGCTGGCGTCCCAGGCTTCGCCGCCGAGGATACAGGCGCGTACCGCGATCCGGCGGCCGGCGTGGCGCAACTCCTCCGCCTGTTGCTGAAGATAAGCCGGCGGTAGATCGAGGATAGTCACCGCGTGCCGCTCCACCTCATCCGCCAGATGTTGCGCGCTCCACTGTCCAGCGTCGCCGAGCAGGACCCGGGCTCCTGCCAGCAGAGGTACGAAGAGTTGTTCGGCAGCGGCATCGAAACTGATCGAGGCGAACTGCAGTTGGCAGTCGCCAGGGCCGACGCCGTAGGTGCGTGCTGCCGCCTGGCAGTGCGCGACGAGCGCCGCCTGGCTGACCGCCACTCCTTTTGGCTGGCCGGTCGAGCCGGACGTATAGATCACGTAGGCCAGCGTCTCGCCAGCTACCTCCGGCAGCGGCCGCGTATCTGCACTCGCCGGCCAGGCGGCGGTCTCCAGCGGCAGCCGCTCGACCTCTGCCGGGCAGGGCAGCCGCTCCGCCAGGGTTTCCTGGCAGATCAGCCAGCGCGCGCCGCTGTCGCGCAACATGTACGCCAGGCGCTCCGCGGGGTAGTTCGGATCCAGCGGCAGGTAGCCGGCACCGGCCTTGAGGATACCCAGCAGGCCGACGACCAGGTCGAAGGAGCGCTCGGCAGCGATCGCCACCAGCGCTTCCGCGGCCACGCCGCGCGCCCGCAGGCCACGCGCCAGACGCTCGGCGCGCATATCCAGTTCGGCATAGCTGAGATACTCGTCGCCGCATACCAGCGCGATCGCCTCAGGCGCCGACGCTGCCTGATGCGCGAAGGCCGCCGCGACGCCGCCGCGCGGCAGCGCCTCGAGCGGTGCCTGCCAATCCCGCAGCGCCTCCTGGCGTTCCCCGGCGTCGAGCAGGGCCAGCTCGCCCAGCGCTGCCTGGGGGGTCTCGGCCATCCGCTGCAGCAGATGCAGCAGATGACGGTCCAGTTCGGCGATGTCCGCTGCGTCGAAATCGCGCCGCGCATAGACGTACTGCAGGCTCAGGCGCTCACCCAGGGTGACACCCAGCGTCAGGGGGTAGTTGGTCTGCTCGTGGTTGCTTGGCGTGGAGAACTCCAGATCGGCGGGAGCCTGGCGCAGAGCCTCGGCCACGGGGAAGTTCTCGAACACCAGGATGCTATCGAACAGAGCCTCGCCGCCATGCCCGGCCCAGCGCTGGATGTCGTACAGAGGCGTATGCTCGTGTTCGCGCAGCGCCAGGTTGAGCGCCTGCATCCCCTGCAGGTAGTCCGCGACGCTCTGCTGTGGCTGCGGCGCGGCGATCACCGGCAGGGTATTGATAAACAGACCGATCTGCGCCTCGATGCCTGGCAGTTCCGCCGGCCGTCCGGCCACGGTGGCGCCGAAGGCTACCGTCTCCTGCCCGCAGTGCCGCTGCAGGAGCAGCGCCCAGGCCGCTTGCACCAAGGTGTTGAGCGTGACCTTCTGACCTTGGGCGAAGGACGCCAGTTGGCGGGTCGTCTGCGGATCCAGTTCGCGCAGATGCTCACCCTGGCCAGTCTGCTCCGTCCTCGCCTGACGCGCCAGGCGTGTCGGCATCTCCAGGGAGGCCAGCCGATCGCGCCAGAAGGACTCGGTTGCCTTCGCATCGCGGCTCTGCAACCAACCGATGTAGTCGCGGTAGCGCCCAACGGTAGCGGCTACCTCCTGCCCCGCATAGCGCTGCAGTACCTCGGCAAGCAGTTGGGCGTTGCTCCAGCCATCCATCAGGATGTGGTGATAGGTATAGATGAGGTGCATCCGCCCATTCGCCAGCGGCACCAACACCAAGCGTTGCAATGGCGCCCTGGCCGGGTCGAAACCGGCTTCGCGCTCAGCCTCTGCCTGCCGTTGCGGATCACTGCCTGGCAGGGCCAGCCGCAGCTCCAGCGTCGCCTGCTCGAATACCACCTGCAACGGCTGAGGCCAGCCGTCCTTCCAGAGGAATCCGCTGCGCAGGATCTCATGGGCATCGAGGGTGGCCTGCCAGGCTGCGCGGAAGCGATCCGGGTCCAGTCCGCCGATATCCATGCGCAATTGGTTGACATAGTCGCCTTCCGCTCCATGAAGACTGTGAAACAGCATGCCCTGCTGCATCGGCGACAACGGATAGATGTCCCGCACCGAATCAGGATCCAAGGACAATCCATCGAGCTGCGTCTGGGAAAGCCCGGCCAGCGGGAAGTCCGACGGCGTCACGCCCCGATGCCGCGGGTCGAGACAATGCTCGATCAGCGCGTGCAGCTCCCGCGCGTAGTCATCGACCAGGCGCTGGACGGTCGCCTCGGCGAACATTTCCCGGCTGAAGCTCCAGTGCAGGCTCAGCTCGCCGCCGTAGACCTGGCCTTCGATGCTCAACCAGTTGGCCAGCGGGGCGCACGGATCCTGGGCGGCGCCGGCGCTTTCCGTGGCCGGTACCAGCAGCGCCGCTCCATCGAACTGACGGTCGAACCGGCCCAGGTAATTGAAGGTGATCCGCGGCTGCGGCAGTGCGGCCAGGCGGGTCGCAGCCTCCTCTCCAGCCAGGTAGCGCAGCAGGCCGTAGCCGACACCCTTGTCCGGCACGCCGCGCAGTTGCTCCTTGATCGCCTTCAGCGACTCGCCGAGGTCCGCGGCCGGGGTCAGGCGCAGCGGGAACAGGCTGGTGAACCAGCCCACCGTGCGGCTCAGCTCGATGGCCTCGCCGAGGTCCTCGCGGCCGTGCCCTTCGAGCTGCACCAGCACGCTGGCGTCGCCGCTCCAGCGGCAGGTCGCGCGGGCCAGGGCGGTCAGCAGCAGGTCGTTGACCTGGGTCCGGTAGGCCGCCGGGGCTTCCTGCAGCAACTGCCGGGTACGCTCGGCGTCCAGGGTCAGGACGAGCTTGCGCTCATGGCGGTTTTCCAGGGCGCCGTGCGGGTTTTCGCATGGCAGCGCATGCGGAGCGTCGTGCAGTTGCGCCTGCCAGTAGTCGAGTTCGTCCAGGCGCGCGCCGGCCTGTTCGTGCAGGTGCCGGCTCCAGGCCTGGTAGGAACTGCTACGCGGCCCGAGATCGGCGTCGAGGTCGGCATAGAGACGCTGCAGGTCTTCCAGCAGGATGCGCCAGGACACCCCGTCCACCGCCAGGTGGTGGATGACCAGCAGCAGGCGCTGGCTGCCGTCGGCCATGTCCACCAGCAGCGCACGCAGCAGCGGCCCCTGTTCGAGGTCGAGGCTGCGCTGGGCTTCTTCGCAAAGCGCCAGCAACACCTCCTCGGACCCCGCCTGCCGGCGCCACAGCGGCTCGCCGGCCTGCTCGGCGTAGGCCTGGTGCCAGGCGCCGCGCTCTTCGCGGAAACGCAGGCGCAGGGCATCGTGCTGCGCCTGCAGGCGTTCCAGGGCACGCCCCAGCCGGTCGCCGTCGAGCGGCTGGCGCGCCTGCAACAAGAGAGACTGGTTCCAGTGCTGGCGGTTGGGAATCGACTGCTCGAAGAACCAGCGCTGTACCGGCGCCAGCGCCACCTCGCCGCTTGCCGGACCCTGTTCCGCCGTCGCCGCACCCGCCTTGGCCGCCAGGGCCAGGCTGCGGATGTTCTGGTGCTGGAACAGGTCGCGCGGGCTCAGTTGCAATCCGGCCTGGCGCGCACGGCTGACTACCTGGATCGAGACGATCGAGTCGCCGCCGAGGCTGAAGAAGTTGTCGTCCAGGCCGACCCGCTCGACGCCCAGCAGGTCCTGCCAGATTTCCGCCAGGGTTCGCTCCACTGCGTTGCGCGGTGCGCTGTAGCCTGCCTGCGCCACGCTTACTTCAGGCGCCGGTAGCGCCTTGCGATCCAGCTTGCCGTTCGGACTCAGCGGCATCCGCTCCAGCGCCAGCCACTGCGCCGGCACCATGTATTCCGGCAGGCTTGTCGCCAGGTGCGCGGCCAGCGCTTCGCGCCAGTCGCCGCCCTCGCTCTCCAGCACCACGTAGCCGACCAACTGCCTGCCGTCCACCGCCAGCACCGCCGCCTCGCGCACCCGCGGATGCTCCAGCAGGCGCGCCTCGATCTCGCCCAGCTCGATGCGCAAGCCGCGCAGCTTCACCTGGTGGTCGATCCGCCCGGCGTACTCGAT
Organism: Pseudomonas sp. RC10-4-2; assembly: GCF_050433085.1. NCBI lineage: Bacteria > Pseudomonadati > Pseudomonadota > Gammaproteobacteria > Pseudomonadales > Pseudomonadaceae > Pseudomonas > Pseudomonas sp. RC10-4-2. Next base: position 96,855 of record NZ_JBNPXX010000003.1, on the reverse strand, counting down.
CACCCCGTCGGCGCGGTAGCGCGCCAAATCGCCGGTGCGGTACATCCGCTCCCCAGCCACGAACGGGCTGGCGACGAAACGCTCGGCAGTCAGCCCCGGACGCTGGTGGTAGCCACGGGCCAGGCCCCGACCGGCCAGGTACAGCTCGCCGAGCACGCCCACCGGCACCGGCTCCAGGTTGCCATCGAGGATGTAGCAGGCCAGGTTGGCGATCGGCCGGCCGATCGGCACCGCGTCCTTGCCCTCCTCCACGCAGGTCCAGTGGGTGACGTCGATGGCCGCCTCGGTCGGGCCATAGAGGTTATAGAGGCCGGCCTGCGGCAGCTTGGCGAACACCTGCTGCTGCGCGTCCGCCGGCAACGCCTCGCCGCTGCAAACGATGCGTTTCAGGCTGGTGCAGGAGGCGACGTCTTCATCCTGCAGGAAGGCCTGCAGCATCGACGGCACGAAGTGCAGCGTATCGACCCCTTCGCGGTTGATCAGCTTCACCAGCTTCGCCGGGTCGCGATGGTCGCCCGGCGCGGCCACCACCAAACGCGCCCCGCTCATCAGCGGCCAGAAGAACTCCCAGACCGACACGTCGAAGCTGAACGGGGTTTTCTGCAACACCGTGTCACCGACGCCCAGGCCATAGGCCTGCTGCATCCAGCACAAACGGTTGCTCAGCGCCGAATGGCGGTTGCCGGCGCCCTTGGGCTTGCCGGTGGAGCCGGAGGTGTAGATGACATAGGCAAGATTCTCGCCGTTCAGCTCGATCCCCGGATTGTTCTCGGCATGGTTTTCCAGCCAGGCATCGGCCTGGTCCAGGTCGATCCGTTGCACACCTTGCGCCAGCGGCAGCTTCAGGTGCGACTGGCTGAGCAGCAGCTGCACGCCGCTGTCCTCCAGCATGTAGGCCTGGCGCTCCTCGGGATACTCCGGGTCCACCGGCACGTAGGCGCCGCCGGCCTTGAGGATCGCCATCAGGGCCACGACCATCTCGATGGAACGTTCCATGGCCACGCCCACCAGGCGGTCCGCGCCGATCCCGCGCTCGATCAGGGCATGCGCCAGGCGGTTGGCCCGGCGGTTCAGCTCGGCGTAGTCCAGGCGCTCCTCGCCGAAGGCCAGCGCCGGCGCCGTCGGCGTGCGCTCGACCTGCTCCTCGAACAACCGGTGCACGCCGCGTTGCAGCGGGTACTCGGCAGCAGTGGCGTTCCAGCCTTCCAGCAACTGGTAGCGCTCCTCGGCATCGAGCATCGGCAGCGAGTCGACGCTGGCCTGCGGGTTCTCCAGCATGCCGCGCAGCAGGTTCTGCCAATGCCGCGCCATGCGCTCGACGGTCCGCGCCTCGAACAGGTCGGTCGCGTAGGTCAGCGCGGCGTACAGGCGGCCGCCCTTCTCGTAGGTATCCAGGCTCAGGTCGAACTGGGTGGTACGGCTCTTCCAGTCGAGCTGGCCGAAGCTCAGGCCGGCCACGCTGTCCAGCGCCTCGATGTCGGCCACCAGCGGCTGGTGGTTGTACATCACCTGGAACAGCGGGCTGTGGCTCAGGCTGCGCTCGACCTTGAACGCCTCGACCAGGCGTTCGAACGGCAGATCCTGATGGGCCTGGGCGCCAAGCACGGTGTCCTTGAGCCCGGCCAGCAGGGTCGCCACCGACGTGCGGCCGTCGAATACCGAGCGCAGCACCTGGGTGTTGACGAACAGGCCGATCAGCCCTTCCACCTCGGCGCGGTTGCGGTTGGCGATGGGGACGCCGACCCGCAGGTCGGTCTGCCCGCTATAGCGTTGCAGGAGGATATTGAAGCCGCCGAGCAACAGCATGAACAGGGTCAGCCCCTGGCGTCGGGCGGTGCCGCGCAGGGCCTCGGCCAGGGCCGGCTCGATGCTGAACTCGTAACGGCTGCCACGGTAGCTGGGAACCGCCGGACGCGGGTGGTCGGTCGGCAACTCCAGGACCGGATGCCGCTCGCCGAGCTTGCCGCGCCAGTACTCCAGCTGGCGCTCCTGCTCACCGGCCTCCAGCCAGCTGCGCTGCCACAGGGCGTAATCGGCGTACTGGATCGGCAAGGCCGGCAGGCCGGGCTCCGCGCCAGTCGCATAGGCACTGTAGAAACGACTGAATTCTTCGATCAGCACGTTCATCGACCAGCCGTCGGACACGATGTGATGCAGGGTCAACAGCAGCACATGCCGCTCCTCGCCCAGGCGGATCAGGCGGACCCGCAGCAACGGCCCCTCGCACAGGTCGAACGGCTGCAACGACTCGCGCTGCGCCTCCTCGCGCAGGCGGGCTTCCTGCTCGGCCTCGGGCAGGCCGCTGCAATCCTCGAAGGCAACCTCCAGCGGGCGTTGCAGGGGCGCCTGCGCGAGGCTGTCGTCGGCGCCGCGCGGGAACACCGTACGCAGGGTTTCATGACGCTGCACCAGGCTGGCGAAGGCGCGCTCCAGCGCTTGGCGATCCAGCGGTCCGTTCAGGCGCACCGCGCTGGGCAGGTTGTAGGCGCCACTCTGTGGCTCCAGGTGCCAGAGGAACCACATGCGCTGCTGGGCGTAGGACAGGCGGTCGCGCTCGGCCGAAGACACGCCGGCCGGAATCGGGAACAGCGAGAAATCGATTCCCTCCCCTCGCAGGGTTTCGAGGAAGACCCGACGCTTCTCAACGGGTAGTTCGATAAAGCGGCGGGCGAGCTTGAGGGAATCTTCTGCGTTCATCGGTCTTCTTCCGTGCACATGGGCAACGAGCGCGGGGCTCGGTCATTCATGTGAAACGGACGACACATCGTGAAAATTAACCGGACAGCGACTTCCGGTCGCACCTTGGCCGATCGGTTTTTTGCATAGCCATCAGGCGCTTACGGAAGCCCTCGGACAAGCCGCCGGCGCCAGGCTGAAAGCAACTGCGAAACATTTGCTTTCATCTTCCCCTTCAGGTTCTACCGGCCTCATTCGTCCTATATGGATGAACGGGGCGCATCCAGTCCCCGCAACCCATGGTCGGTGCCCACGACCCCTAACCTACCGTTAGCCTCATGTCGAAAAAGTCCCGCTCCAGACTCTGGTTCCTCGTCCACAGCTGGCTGGCCCTGCCCATCTGGTTCTTCGTCCTGATCGTCTGCGTCACCGGCACCCTGGCGGTGGTCAGCCAGGAGATCGTCTGGCTGGCCAACCCGGACGTCCGGGCCAGCAAGCCCTACGAAGATGCCGAGCCGCTCAGCTTCAGCCAGGTCCTGAAGGCGATCAACGAAGCCCAACCGGACCTCCTGGTCGAATCCATCCAGCGCCCCGACGAAGAGCATTTCGCCCTTACTGCCGAGGTCAGCTATCCCGGCGGCAGCGAGGCGACCCTGTACATCAACCCCTACACCGGCGCCATCCAGGGCGAAAGCCCCTCCTTCGACTTTCGTCAGTTCACCCGTGCCCTGCACGGATGGTGGCTGGTTCCGTTCAACAACGGCTACAGCTGGGGCTGGTACATGGTCTCGCTGCTCGGCCTCCCCATGCTGGCATCGCTCATCACCGGGCTGGTGGTCTATAAACGATTCTGGAAGGGCTTTCTCAAACCCAGATTACGCATCAACCAGGGCGCCCGGATCTTCTGGGGCGACTTCCATCGCCTGAGCGGCATCTGGTCGATCTGGTTCATCGCCCTGATTTCCATCACCGGCACCTGGTTCCTGATCCAGGCCATCCTTGCCGACAACCACGTCACCCTGACCAACGACGGCATCCCTCCGGTCATCGCACGCGCCGACGTGCCCCGCGCCGCACCCGGTCAGAAGGTTCCATACATCGAGCTGGACGAGGCGGTGCGGCTCGTCACCGGGCGCATCCCCAGCCTGGAGGCCAGCGCGGTGTTCCTGCCCGGCAACGCCTACAGCCCGATGTTCGTGGCCGGACGCGGCTGGTATCCGCTCATGTTCCAGTCGGCCGCGCTGAACCCTTATACGGGCAAGATCGAAACCACCCGCCTGCTCAGCGACCGTACCCCCCTGCAGTTCGTCACCGAATCCATGCGCCCCCTGCACACCGGCGATTTCGGCGGTATCTGGGTCAAGCTGATCTGGTTCGTCTTCGGCCTGCTGCTGAGCATGATGGTGCTCAGCGGCCTGCTGATCTGGAGCAAGCGCACCGCACAGGCCACCGCCGCGCTGGTCAAGCGCGGCAAGCGCCCGGCGCGCCAGCCGAAACCGGCCAAGCCGGCGCCGGTAATGGCCAACCAGACCGCGGAGGGACAGCCATGAGCAAGGCCGCCGTCGCCCAGCCCGTTTCGCCGCTGCGCCAGTTCTGGCTGCGCTGGCGTTTCCACCTGAACGTTCTGCTGATCCTGATCCCGCTCGGCTTCATGCCACGTTATTTCGCCGACATGGCGTTGTTCTCTGGCAGCAGCGGACTGGGTGAACGCGAGATCGGCGAAGTCCAGGTAGGCCCCTGGAGTCTCAAGCTCGCCGAATGGCGTATCGAACCGCCGCACGACGAAGGCCCCGCCGGCTTCATGAAGGACTTCAATGCCGCCCTCTGCCAGGCCTGCATTCCCCAGGTCAAGGCGACCTACCTGCGCATCGGCAAGCCGCGCAGCCTGCGTGCCGCCGGGGTGATCTTCTTCGGCAGCCCCTACCGCATGGGCACCAGCGTGCCGATCCCGCCGCGCACCCGGCCCGACGCCGAGCTGTGGATCACCATGGAAGGTTGGGACGGCTCCATGCACCAGGCTTCCATTCCCCTGGCCGAGGCATCCCCCGCCACCGTGGCCTGGCTGAACAAACGAGGTAAGCAATGAGCATCCACACCCGCCCCTGGCGCCTGCCCCTGGCCGCCCTGTTGCTCGGCCTGAGCGGCGCGGCCCTGGCGCACAACCCGATCTGCGAATGCGAGGAAGTGCAGGCCGGCGAGATCCGCTGCAAGGGCGGCTTCTCCGACGGCAGCGGCGCCCCCGGCGTAACCCTCGACGTGATCGGCTACGACGAGCAGATCCTGGTTCCCGGCAAGCTCGGCGCCGACTCGACCCTGACCTTCAAGCGTCCCGACGGCGAGTTCTACGTGCTGTTCGACGCCGGCCCCGGCCACGTGGTGGAAATCGACCACGCCGACATCGCCGCGCCATGAGCGTCGAAACCGTCCGCCCGGCCGGCGCCGGCCACGAGACCCTCTACGTACTGCTCGGCAGTGTGCTGATCCTGGCCCTCGCCGCCACGGTGGTCGGGCTGCGCCAGCAGTCCCATGAAGCGCAAGCCCTGGACGCCCACCAGGTGGACGCCCGGCTCGACCTGAATGCCGCCGAACAGGGCATCTACGCCGACCTGCAGGTCGCCGCCGAAGACATCCAGGCGCGCCTGGACGACGGCGAAGCCGCGCCCTCCGTCGACGAACTGGCCGCCGAGGGCTTCCCGCCCTTCGTCGCCGACGTCGCCGCGAGCAGTCGCGGCGAGCACCGCTGGAGCCGCGGCGAAACCGCCGGGCGTCCGAGCTACCTGGGCGTCAGCGGCAAGCCCGGGGTGGCCGGCTCGTTCCTCCTGCTGCTCGGCCCCGCCGAAGTCTGGCTGAAGCCCGCCGCGGCCGCTGCCGGCACCGTACCGGGCGACGCCCGCGCCCTGGCCGATGCCGGCTGGCGCCAGGTGGTCAGCCGCTTCGACGCCGGCGTGACCCGTCAGCACCGCCATTGATCGCACATCGACTCCACAGAAGGCGTTTTTCCATGCTGTTCTCCCGTCGCTCATCCCGTCCGCGCGGCCTCGCCGCCCTCCTCCCGGGCCGTGCCCTGCTGGCCGCCCTGCTGCTGGCCCTGCTCGCCCCGCTGGCCCAGGCCGAAGACGGCAAGCGCCTGCGCATCGGCATCACCCTGCACCCCTACTACAGCTACGTGAGCAACATCGTCGGCGACAAGGCCGAGGTGGTGCCGCTGATCCCCGCCGGTTTCAACCCGCATGCCTACGAGCCGCGCGCCGAGGACATCAAACGCATCGGCACGCTCGACGTGGTGGTGCTCAACGGCGTCGGCCACGACGATTTCGCCGAGCGCATGATCGCCTCCAGCGAAAAGCCCGGCATCCCGGTGATCGAGGCCAACGCCAAGGTGCCGCTGCTGGCCGCCACCGGCATGGCCGCGCGCGGCGCCGGCAAGGTGGTCAACCCGCATACCTTCCTGTCCATCAGCGCCTCGATCACCCAGGTCAACACCATCGCCCGCGAACTGGGCAAGCTCGACCCGGCCAACGCCAAGGCCTACACCCGCAACGCCCGGGCCTACGCCAAGCGCCTGCGGGCCCTGCGCGCCGACGCCCTGGCGCGGCTGAACAAGGCCCCGGCCGCCGACTTCCGCGTCGCCACCATCCACGGCGCCTACGACTACCTGCTGCGCGAATTCGGCCTGGAAGTCACCGCCGTGGTCGAGCCGGCCCACGGCATCGAGCCGAGTCCGAGCCAGTTGAAGAAGACCATCGACCAGCTCAAGGCGCTGGACGTGAAGGTGATCTTCTCCGAGATCGACTTCCCCTCCACCTACGTCGAGACCATCCAGCGCGAGTCCGGGGTGAAGCTCTATTCGCTGTCGCACATTTCCTATGGCGACTACAGCGCCGGCAAGTACGAGGAAGAAATGGCGCGCAACCTCGACACCGTGGTCCGCGCCATCCAGGAGTCCGGCGCATGACCGTAGCCGAACGGCTTTGCGCCACGCCTTGCGGGCCGGCCATCGAGTTCGCCGGGATCGACCTGAGCCTCGGCGGCAGCCGCATCCTCGATGGCGTGCGCCTGCGCGTCGAGGCCGGCAGCGTGCACGCGCTGGTCGGACCGAACGGCGGCGGCAAGAGTTCGCTGGTCAAGACCCTGCTCGGGCAGATGCCGCATCGCGGCGAGCTGCGCCTGGAGTGGCCCGGCGCGCCCGGCTGCATCGGCTACGTGCCGCAGGCGCTGGAGTTCGACCGCGGCCTGCCGCTCACCGTCGACGATTTCATGGCCGCCATGTGCCAGCGCCGTCCGGCCTTCCTCGGCCTGTCGCGCAGCCGGCGCCCGGCGATCGACGCGGCCCTGGAACGGGTCGGCATGCTGGCCAAGCGCGGTCGGCGCATGGGCGCCCTCTCCGGCGGCGAGCGCCAGCGCGTGCTGCTGGCCCAGGGCCTGGTACCGCCGCCGCAACTGCTGGTGCTGGACGAACCGATGTCGGCCCTCGACGAGGGCGGCATCCAGGTCTTCGAGCGGCTGCTGCTGGACTGGCGCCAGGCCGGCGTCACCGTGCTCTGGATCGAGCACGACCTGGAGGCCGTCGGCCGCCTCGCCGACCGGGTCAGCGGTCTCAACCGCCACCTGCTGTTCGACGGTCCGGCGGCCAGCAGCCTGACCCCGGAACGCCTGCTCACGCTGTTCTCCACCCAGCCCCGGAAGAACGCGGAGGCCAGTCGATGAACGACGCCTACGAACAACTGCGCCAGGCCGTCCAGGCCTGGGCCGCCGCCGGCTACCTGCCGGAGACCCTGGCCTACGGCTTCGTCGTCAACGCGCTCCTCGCCGGCCTGCTGATCGGCCCGGTGCTCGGCGGCCTCGGCACCCTGGTGGTGGTCAAGCGCTTCGCCTTCTTCTCCGAGGCGGTCGGCCACGCCGCGCTCACCGGCGTGGCCATCGGCATCCTTCTCGGCGAGCCCTACACCGGGCCCTACGGCAGCCTGTTCGGCTACTGCCTGCTGTTCGGCGTCCTGCTCAACTACCTGCGCAACCGCACCGGCCTGGCCCCGGACACCCTGATCGGGGTGTTCCTCTCGGTGTCCCTGGCGCTCGGCGCCAGCCTGTTGCTGGTGCTGGCGGGCAAGATCAACGTGCATATCCTCGAGAACGTGCTGTTCGGCTCGGTGCTGACCGTGAACGGCCATGACCTCGCGGTGCTGGCGGCGGTCGCCGTGCTGGTGCCGTGCCTGGCCCTGCCGCTGTACAACCGCATCATGCTGGCCAGCTTCAACCCGCAACTGGCGGCGGTGCGCGGGGTCGCGGTGAAGAGCCTGGACTACCTGTTCGTGGCCCTGGTGACCCTGGTCACCGTCGCCGCGGTGAAAGTGATCGGCGCGATCCTGGTCGGTGCCCTGCTGGTGATCCCGGCGGCGGCGGCGCGCCTGGTCAGCCAGTCGCTGAAAGGGTTCTTCTGGCTGGCGGTGCTGATCGCCACCGTCAGCACGCTGGCCGGTATCCTGTTGCCGATCATGTTCGACCTGCCGATTCCCTCCGGCGCCGCGATCATCCTGGTCGCCGGCCTGGCCTTCGGCCTCGCCGCCATCGCTCGCGGCTGCCTGCCGCACCTGAAAGGAACCCCCGGATGAACCTGAAACCCCATTGCCTCGCCCTGGCCCTGGCTTGCGCCGGACTCGCCGGCCCGCTCCCGGCCCTCGCCGCGACGCCGGCCGCGGCTCAGTCCGCGCAAGTCACGGTACTGGCCAGCCTGCCGGTCACCCACGCCCTCGCCGAACGCCTGCTGCGGGACACCGAGGTCAAGCTGCAACGGGTCGCCCCGGCCAACCTGCCGGCCAGCCGCCAGGCCTCGTTCTTCGCCGGGCGCGGCGCCGGCGGCCTGGCCAAAGCCGCCGGGCAGGCCGACGCGGTGATCGACCTGCGCTCGATCTGGAGCGACGACCCGCTCTACCCGCTGGCCCGCCGTAGCAATATCCGTATCGTCGAGATCGACGCCGCGCGTCCGGTGGACGGCGCCCTGCCCGGCATCGCCCTGCGCCCCGGCAGCGACCTGCATGCCTACCCCTGGCTCAACCCGACCAACCTGGGGCGCATGGCCGATGTCCTTGCCAGCGACCTGGAACGCCTGGCGCCCGGCGCCGCAGCGACCATCCAGGCCAACCTGGCGACGCTGAAGAAGCAATTGCTGGAAGCGACCGCCAGCAACGAGACTCGCCTGGCGAAGGCCGACAACCTCAGCGTGATCAGCCTCTCCGAACGCCTCGGCTACCTGCTCGCCGGGCTCAACCTGGACCCGCTGGACGTGGAGATCCAGGCCGACGACGGCTGGACCGAGACCAATATCCAGGCTTTCGCCGAGGAGCTGAAGAGCGAGGACATCGCCCTGGTCCTGCACCATCGCCAGCCACCCAAGCCCCTCGCCGATGCCATCGCCGCCAGCGGCGCACGCCTAGTAGTGGTGGACACCGAGGCGGCGGACCCGGTGGCCGGCCTGGAAAGCGACATGAAAGCGATAGTCGAAGGGCTGCTGGCCGGTAAAGGCTGAGCCGCGCCTCGTAACGAAAAAGGCCGGGGAGCGCTGCTCACCGGCCTTTTTTTCGTCGACATCGGACCCGCCGCAGGGCCTATGGCGCCCTCGCGGGCATCAGCAGATCGCCGCCGACTCCACCGCCAACGCCGCGGCGCCCTGCCCCGCGCGCCAGGCCTCGACCTGGCGCTCGACGACCGCCAGCACCTCGGCCTCGCGCTGATGGATGAAGAAGTGCCCGCCGTCGAACAGCTCCAGTTCGAAACCGCTGCGGGTTTCCTCGGCCCAAGCCAGCAACTGTTCCTCGCTGGCCTTGTCCTCCCTGCCGCCAAGCGTTCGGATCGGACAGGCCAGCGGCGGGCGCCGCTGGTGACGATAGCTGCCGCAGAGCAGGAAATCGGCGCGCAGGATCGGCAGGGTCAGGCTCATCAGCTCGCGGTTGCCCAGCACCTCTTCCGGCGTACCTTGCAGGTCGCGCAGATCGGCGATCAGCTCGGCGTCGCTCTTCGGTTCGGCGAAACCGCGGTCATACTCGGCGCGTCGCGACGGCGCCGCGGTGCCGCAGGCGAAGAACCCCAGCGGTGTCGGGCAACCCAGCTCGCGCAAGGCATACAGCACCTCGCAGGCGAGCAAGGCGCCGAGGCTGTGCCCGAGCATCGCGTAGGGGCCCTGGCGGACCTCGTCGTGCAGCTCGCGCGCCAGTTGCTGCGCCAGGCTCGCCAGGTCGGTCTGCAACGGCTCGGCCATCCGCGCCCCGCGCCCCGGCAACTCCACCGGACGCACCGCCAGCCAGGCCGGCAGCTTGCGCCGCCAGCGGCTGTAGGTCATGGCGCTGGCGCCGGAATACGGCAGGCAGAACAGCCGTACGGGCGTACCGCCCACTCAGCCGGCCGCCTTGTCCATGTGCTGGCGCAGGCTCAGCGGGCGCATGTCGGTCCAGACTTCCTCGATGTAGGCCAGGCAGTCCTTCTTCAGGCCGCTCTTGCCGGCCGCCCGCCAGCCCTGGGGAATCTCCTTGTATTCCGGCCAGATGGAATACTGCTCCTCATGGTTGACCACTACCTGGAACTGGATGTCGTCACGGTCGAACACTGAAGTCATTGCTTGCTCCTGATGGGATCGAACGGCCGCGCGCAGCACGGCCCTTGCGTTGGATAACGAAAAGCCCGGCGGGAAAATTAGCCGGCCAGCGCCGCGCCGAGGGCGCGGGCGAAACGCCGGGCCACCTCGTCGATCTGTTCGGCGCCGATGATCAGCGGCGGCAGGAAGCGCACCACGCTGCCGTGGCGGCCGCCCAGTTCGAGGATCAGGCCGCGCCTCAGGCACTCGCGCTGGACCCGCGAGGCCAGGGCGCCGTCGGTCGGCGGATGACCGAGGGCATCCGCCTCGCCCTGCGGGTCGACGATCTCGACCCCGAGCATCAGCCCCCGACCGCGGATATCGCCCAGTTGCGGATAGTCGCGCTGGAGGATGCGCAGGTGCTCGGCCAGGCGCTCGCCCATGGCCGCCGCGTGGGCCGCCAGGTCGTGTTCCTTCAGGTAGCGCATCACCGCCGAACCGGCGGCCATGGCCATCTGGTTGCCACGGAAGGTGCCGGCGTGGGCGCCGGGCTGCCATTTGTCCAGCCATTCGCGGTAGACCACCACCGCCAGCGGCAGGCTGCCGCCGATGGCCTTGGACAGCACCACCACGTCGGGGACGATGCCGGCGTGCTCGAAGGCGAACATCCTGCCGGTACGGGCGAAGCCGCTCTGGATCTCGTCGACGATCAGCGCCACCCCGGCCTGCTCGGTGATCCGCCGCAAGCCGCGCAGCCAGTCGAGATCGGCCGGGACCACGCCGCCCTCGCCCTGGACCACCTCGACGATCACCGCCGCCGGCAACTGCACGCCGCCTTCCGGATCGTTCAGCAGGTTCTCCAGGTAGTGCAGGTTCGCCTTGACCCCCGCCTCGCCGCCGAGACCGAACGGGCAACGGTAATCGTAGGGATACGGCAGGAACTGCACGCCCGTGCTGAGCACCGCGCCCAGCGGCTTCTTCGGTCCGAGATTGCCCATCAGCCCCAGCGCGCCCTGGCTCATGCCGTGGTAGCCGCCCTGGAACGACAGGATGGTGCTGCGCCCGGTGGCGGTGCGTACCAGTTTCAGCGCGGCTTCCACCGCGTCGGTGCCGGTCGGGCCGCAGAACTGGATCTTCGCCTCGGCGGCCAGCGCCGGCGGCAGCAGGCCGAACAGGTCCTGGACGAACTGGTCCTTCACCGGGGTGGTCAGGTCGAGGGTGTGCAGCGGCAGCTCGTCGGCCAGAACCTGGCGGATCGCCTCGATCACCACCGGATGGTTGTGCCCCAGCGCCAGGGTGCCGGCGCCGGCCAGGCAATCGATGAAGGTACGCCCCTCGACGTCCTCCACCAGCAGCCCCCTGGCCTTCTTCAGCGCCAGCGGAATCCGCCGCGGATAGCTGCGCGCGTTGGACTCCTGGCGGCTTTGCCGTTCCAGCAAGGGCGACTGGGAGAACTCGTAGAGCGTTTCGCCCTCCGCCGGGGTGGCGCGGAGCGGCTGGTCTTCGATGACGCTGGTGGCGACGTGCATGTCTTCAACCCTCAAGGCGTGGTGGTGTTCCACTGGCAACCGGCGATCCGGCCGCCAGGGGCGGCATTCGCGGATCGGATGCACAGGAGACGCAGGAGGGACGCACGGATTTACTGCGCCGGACCGCAGCACCGAGCCCGGACCGCCAGCTCCGGCCCGGACACCGTCGAGCAGGCCGCTAGTCGGCGCCCGCGGCGCTCACCCGCCAGATCGCATTGCCGACGTCGTCGGCGATCAGCAACGCGCCGTCGGCCGCCTGCGCCAACCCCACCGGCGCGCCGAACAACTGCTTCTCGTCCGCGGAGACGAACCCGGTCACCACCGGCTGCGGCGCACCGGCGGGCTTGCCGTCGGCGAACGGCACATGGACCACCTGGAAGCCGCTGACCGGCGAGCGGTTCCAACTGCCGTGCTCGCTGACGAAGGCGCCGTTGCGATAGCGCTCGGGCAACTCGTCGCCGGTGTAGAAGAACAGGCCCAGCGCGGCCACGTGGGAACCCAGCGCGTAGTCGGGGACGATGGCCTTCGCCACCAGGTCGGGACGCTGCGGCTTCACCCGCGAATCCAGGTGCTGGCCGAAGTAGCTGTAGGGCCAGCCGTAGAAGCCGCCCTCCCGTACCGAGGTCAGGTAATCCGGGACCAGGTCGTTGCCGATCTCGTCGCGCTCGTTGACGATGGTCCACAGCTTGCCGGAGACCGGTTCCCACTGCAGGCCGGTCGGGTTGCGCAGGCCGGAGGCGTAGATGCGGCTGCCGCGGCTGGCGACGTCCACCTCGAGAATCGCCGCGCGACGGTATTCGATCGCCGCGCCGTTCTCGGTGATGTTGCTGTTCGAACCGACGCCCACGTAGAGCTTGCGCCCGTCGGGACTGGCGAGCAGCGCCTTGGTCCAGTGGTGGTTGATGGTGTCCGGCAGGTCGGTGAACTCCATCCCCGGGTCGGCGACCCGGGTTTCACCCGGCACGTAGCGGTAGCGCATGATATTCCCGGTATTGGCGACATACAGGTAATCCCCCACCCGCTGCACGCCGAACGGCGAGTCCAGCCCTTCCAGGAACACGTACTTCTGCCACTGGCCTCCGGCGCCGGCTCGGCGCAGCAGGGTGATGCGGTTGCCGCCCTTGCCGGCCTTGCCGGACTTCCCCTTGACCATCCCCGCGATGAGTTGCTTCGGCGTGGTCACCGGCGCGGTGCCGGGCGAGTTGGCCTCCACCACCAGCACATCGCCGTTGGGCAAGACCAGCAACTGGCGAGGGTGTTGCAAGCCATCGGCGATCTTCTCGATCTTCAGGCCCTGGGCCACCGTCGGCTTGGCCTCTCCCGACCAGCCCACGCCTTCCGGTACCTTCATCGGCGGCAGAAGGAAGTGCTTCGGTTCCGGAAGCGCCGGATTGGCGCCGGTCTGCTGCTGCGGATCGTTCTGCGACCCCTGGTTGCAGCCGGCCAGGACCAGGCCGAGGGCAAGCGCGACGGGGCGCAGCGAGTGGAGGCTAGCCATGCGCCACCTCCTCCGCGGATACCGCCAGGAGCGCCTCTCCCAGCGCCAGCAGCAGCACGGTCGCGATCGACAGCCATAGCCCGGCCGGCATCACCGCATAGGCGTCGCGGCTGTGCACGAAGGCATTGAAGATGGCCAGGACGATGCCGGCGAACTTCAGCAAGGAGGAAACCCTGGCCGCCGCGACGACTGCCGCGCGCCGCAGCAGCCATACGCGGCACAGGTCGACGACGCAGGGCAGGATGGCGAACAGCAGGCCGAGACTGATCAGCCAGGCCGCGCTCTTGCCCCACATCACCTCCGCCGTGGCGAAATAGATGGCATCGAAGACCAGGGCGGCGACGAAGAAACCGAAGGGAACCGGGTTGAGGACGTTGTAGAAGGCGTCCAGGGGTCTGAAGCGTGGTGCGGTGGCCATTGCGAAACACTCCTCTCGGGAAACGCAGGCTTCCCGACGTGAAGGGACGGGCAGGAGATTCGAACCGCCGAGGCCCTGCGCAAGGCGTGGGCAGCGGGGAACGGCACGGCGAAACGGCGACTGGGGGGCTCGCGCCCCTTCTGCGACGGACCTGCGCGAAGCGCTGGAGTTCATCTGCAAGGACCTGTCGGAAGCGATAGGTACGCTGGCGATCCTTCCGATGGAACTTCGTGCGCCGCGACTCACCGAAACAGGGGTAGCGACCTTCCCGGCCCTCCCGCCGGGTTGCCGCGCCGCCCCAGGCGCACCCCGCCGGCGACCGATCCGCGCCCGGCGTTTGCCGAAGAGGAGACAGCCGATGCCTGATCGAACCGCTCTGCCCCGCGCCATGCTCGCAGCCTGGGTCCTGCTCCTGCTGGCGGCCTGCAGCCAGGGCCCGGCGCCTACCCCGCCCGCGTCCTCGTCCTGGGGTTGGCAGGACGCCAGCGGCGAACGCGCGATCGCCCCCGACGAAGCCTATCCCGAGCTGTTCCAGGCGGTGCAGGAAAGCCGGCTGTTCAGCGACCAGAAGCACTTCGTCGATGCGCTCCCGCTGCGCGAGCCTGCACGGATCCGCGCCGACTACCTGCGCGAGAGGGAGCGGCCCGGCTTCGACCTGCGCGCCTTCGTCGGCCGCAACTTCGAGGAGTCCGGCAGCGTCGAGACCGCCCCGCCGGAAGCGGGTGCCGATCTCGCCAGCCACATCAGCGACCTGTGGCCGGCGTTGACCCGCCACTACGAGCAGGTGCCGGCCCACAGCAGCCTGCTGCCGCTGCCGAAACCCTACGTGGTCCCCGGCGGACGCTTCCGCGAGGTGTACTACTGGGACTCCTACTTCACCATGCTCGGCCTTGCGGAGAGCGGGCAGCACCAGCGGGTGCGCGACATGCTCGACAACTTCGCCTACCTGATCGATACCTACGGGCACATTCCCAACGGTAACCGCAGCTACTACCTGAGCCGTTCGCAGCCGCCGTTCTTCGCCTACATGGTGGACCTCCAGGCAAGACGCGAAGGCGACGCCGCCTACCGGCGCTACCTGCCGCAGCTACAGAAGGAATACGCCTACTGGATGGAAGGCTCCGCCGGGCTGCGCCCCAACGAGGCGCGCCTGCACGTGGTGAAACTGGCCGACGGAAGCCTGCTGAACCGCTACTGGGACAACCGTGACACACCGCGCCAGGAGTCCTTCCTGGAGGACCGGGCGACCGCCGCGCGCGCCCCGCAGCGCCCCGCGGGCGAGGTCTATCGCGACCTGCGGGCCGGCGCGGAAAGCGGCTGGGACTTCTCCTCCCGCTGGCTGGACGACGGCCGCGAACTGGCCAGCATCCGCACCACCGCCATCGTCCCGGTGGACCTCAACGCCCTGCTCTACCATCTCGAACGAACCATCGCCAAGGCCTGCGCCAGCAGCGCGCTGAAGGCCTGCGAGCAAGGCTACGGCGCCCGCGCGGAGAAGCGACGACAGGCCATCGAAGATCACCTCTGGCACCCGGCGGGCTACTACGCCGACTACGACTGGCAACGCCGGCGGCCCATCGAGCGGATCAACGCCGCCAGCCTCTTCCCGCTATTCACCGGGCTGGCCTCCGCCGAACGCGCCGGTCGTACCGCCGACAGCGTCGCCGCCCAACTGCTGCGCCCGGGCGGACTGGCCACCACCACCCGTGCCAGCGGCCAGCAATGGGACGAGCCGAACGGCTGGGCACCCTTGCAGTGGGTCGCCGTACAGGGCCTGCGCGCCTACGGCCGGGACGCCCTGGCGGAAGACATCGGCCGGCGATTCCTCGCCCAGGTGCAGCAGGTCTACGACCGCGAAGGAAAGCTGGTGGAGAAATACGACATCAGCGGCAACCAGGGCGGCGGCGGCGGTGGCGAGTACCCGCTGCAGGACGGCTTCGGCTGGTCCAACGGCGTGACCCTGCAACTGCTCCGACTCTACGGCCCGGGCGCCGGTCGCTGAGCCTCAGCCCGGCGCCGGGTACTGGCGCTGCGCGGCGTCGGCGAAGCCTGCGGCGAGAAAGTCGATCAGCGCGCGGACCGAAGGCAACAGCCCGCGCCGCGAGGGGAACATTGCCACCACCATGCCTTCCACCGGCGTCCACTCCGGCAGCACCCGCACCAGCCGGCGCTCGGCCAGGTCGCGACTGACCACGCAGAGCGGCAGGCCGCCGATCCCGACGCCCTCCAGCACCGCCTGGCGCAAGGTGCCGAGGTCGTCGCTGAGCAGTTGCGGGCGCAGGTTGAGGGCCGCGCTGCTGCCATCCGCGCCGACCAGCCGCAGGCTGCCGTCCAGGCGCGAACGCTCCCAGCCGACGTAGGGCATCGCCGACAGGTCGGCCGGCAGCTCCGGCGGGCGGTAGCGGGCCAGCAGCTCCGGGCTGGCCACCAGCACCTGCGGGCTGCGTGCCAGCACCTTCATCACCAGGTCGCTGTCCTCCAGCGGCGGGAAACGCAGCGACAGCGAGATGTCGTAGCCTTCGGCGATCACGTCGACCCGGCGATTGAAGGTCTTCACATACAGCTCGACGTTCGGATACTGCGCCATGAAGCGCGCCAGCATCGGCGCCAGTTCGAAGTGCAGCAGCGGCGTCGAGCAGGTCAGGCGGACCATTCCGCACGGCTCCGAGCGGTTCTGTTCGATGACGTCCTCGGCAGCCTCCGCTTCCACCGTCATCGCCACGCAATGACGGTAGTAGGCCTGGCCGATCTCGGTCACCTGGAATTGCCGCGTCGAGCGCTGCACCAGGCGTACGCCCAGGCGCGCCTCGAGCTGCGCGACCTTGCGGCTGATGGTCGACTTGGGAATCCCCAGCACCCGCCCGGCGGGGGCGAAGCCACCGTGCTCGACCACCTTGGCATAGATGAAAAGCGCGTTCAGATCGAACACCAGCTCACCACTCATCGTTCCACCTGCGAGACTCTGAGACTTGATTTAAGGACTACCGGTTCCCACTCCCGGGAACTAGCGTATCGCTCCATCGACTCAATCGAGGAGCACCGACGTGAAAAAGGTCCTGGGAATCTACGGCAACGCCAACCGCCACTGGGTGGGCGACGGATTCCCCGTTCGTTCGCTCTTTTCCTACAACACACTGGGCCAGCATATCAGCCCGTTCCTCTTGCTGGACTACGCCGGGCCTGCTGATTTCCCCCCCGCACAGCAGCGCCGCGGCGTAGGCCAGCATCCTCATCGCGGCTTCGAGACGGTGACCATCGTCTACCAGGGCGAGGTCGAGCACCACGACTCCACCGGCGCCGGCGGACGCATAGGGCCGGGGGATGTGCAGTGGATGACGGCGGCCTCCGGGATCCTCCACGAGGAGTACCACTCGGAACGCTTCCGTAGCACAGGTGGAACGCTGGAAATGGTCCAGCTATGGGTCAACCTGCCCTCCAGCGACAAGATGAACCCGCCGCGCTACCAGACCCTGCTGGATGCCGACATTCCCCGCGTCGGCCTGCCCGACAGGGCCGGCGAACTGCGGGTGATCGCCGGACGCTACGGCCGCCACCAGGGGCCGGCGCTGACCCACTCGCCGCTGGCGGTCTGGGACGTGCAGCTGAAGGCCGGCAAGCACCTCGCCCTCGACCTGCCCAAGGGACATACCTGCGCCGTGGTGGTCCTGCGCGGCACCCTCGCGGTCGGCGACGAGATCGTTCGCGAAGCCCAGGTCGCCCTGCTCGACCGCGACGACCCGCGGCTGGAACTGGAAGCCAACAACGACGTGCAGTTGCTGGTGCTCAGCGGCGAGCCGCTGGACGAGCCGATCATCGGCTATGGCCCCTTCGTGATGAGCAGCCGCGAGGAAATCGACCAGGCCATCGAGGACTTCGAGAACGGGCGCTTCATCCGCGCCCACTGAAGTCCGCCCCCCTACGACATGGCCCGCGCAGGAAGCGCGGGCCCGGCCGGGCTTTGCCCGAAATTCACGGACGACCACCCTGCAAGAGGAAATGGAAATGAGCGCTCCCGCCAACTTCAACGGCCAGACCCCGAAGATCGATCCGGCCAACGCCGCCATGTTGCTGATCGACCACCAGAGCGGCCTGTTCCAGACGGTCAAGGACATGCCGATGACCGAACTGCGCGCCAACGCCACCACCCTGGCCAAGGTCGCCACCCTGGCGAAGATCCCGGTGATCACCACCGCCTCGGTACCGCAGGGCCCCAACGGCCCGCTGATCCCGGAGATCCACGAGGCCGCGCCGCACGCCCAGTACGTCGCGCGCAAGGGTGAGATCAATGCCTGGGACAACCCGGAATTCGTCGCCGCGGTGAAGGCCACCGGCAAGAAGCAACTGATCATCGCCGGCACCATCACCAGCGTGTGCATGGCCTTCCCCAGCATCGCCGCGGTACACGACGGCTATCAGGTGTTCGCGGTGATCGACGCCTCCGGCACCTACTCCAAGATGGCCCAGGAAATCACCCTGGCACGGGTGGTCCAGGCCGGCGTGGTGCCGATGGACACCGCCGCGGTCTGCTCGGAAATCCAGCGCACCTGGAACCGCGACGACGCTATGCAGTTCGCCGAGGCCTACAGCGCGGTCTTCCCGCACTACCAACTGCTGATCGAGAGCTACGCCAAGGCCCAGGCCGTGGTCACCAACCACGAGCAACTGGACTCGCAGCGCAAGTGATCCATGGGAAGGAAGGGGCTGCACGCCCCTTCTTTTGCCGAGCAGGAGCCTGGTGGACAGCAACGACTACGGACCGGACCCATGCCTGATTCCTCCATGAAGCGCGGGGCTACGCTCTGCCTTGCCCTTGCCATAGGTCCGGGCTCGCTCCTGGCCGACGACTCCCTGGGCCATCGCGACAACATCAGCACCGGCCTGAACCAGCGGCAGAAAGCCGAAATGAAGGTGCCGCCGGGCTTCGTCGAAGGCTCGACGCTGAACGGTTTCATCCGCAACTACTATTTCGCCCGCGACAACCACGACACCCCGTCCCGCCGCGACCAGCGCGAATGGGCCCAGGGCCTGATGCTGTCGTTCCGCTCCGGCTATACCGACACGCCGATAGGCATCGGCCTGGATGCACACGCCTTCTACGGCCTGCGCCTGGACGGCGGGGGTGGCAGCGGCGGCGCCGGCGTGCTGCCGCTGGACTCCGCCGGTCGCCCCGCCGACAGCTTCTCGGCGGCCGGCGCGGCCCTCAAGCTGCGCGGCCTGGACAGCCTGCTGAAGATCGGCGACCAGTTGCTGGAGAACCCGGTGATCGCCAGCGGCGTCAGTCGCATGGTGCCGCAGAGCTACCGTGGCGTGACCCTGAAGAACTACCATTTCCGCGCGCTCGAACTGGACGCCGGCTTCGTCGAAGCCACCCGCCTGCGCAACCAGAGCGGCCACAGTCATCTCACCAGCGGCTACGGCAACGGCACCAAGGGCGGTATCGCCGCCGATCGCGAAAGCCCGCACATCGCCTGGCTGGGCGCCAGCTACAGCGCCCCCGGCGGCAGCCAGGCGACGCTCTACAGCGGCCGCCTGGAGGATATCTGGAACCAGCACTACCTCGGCCTCAGCCAGCCGTGGCGGCTTTCCAGCCAATTGACCCTGACGCCCTGGCTGCATTACTACAAGACCCGCGACCAGGGCCGCAGCCAGCTCGGCCGGATCGACAACGACCTCTACAACGCCGGCCTGACCCTGGCCGGCGGCGGCCAGTCGCTGAGCCTCAGCCTGCAAAAGGTCGATGGCGACACCCCGTTCGACTTCATCGCGCAGAACGACCGGACCTTCCTCTACGAAAGCAACGCCATGCAGTACGCCGACTTCAACGGCCCCGGCGAGCGCTCGTGGAAGATTCAGTACCAGGCCAGCCTGGCCTTCCTCGCCGCCCCGGACTGGCAGTTCGGCGCCGCCTACGGCCGTGGCCAGGCCGACCTGACCCGGGTCGACCCGGACAGCGCGGGCTATGGCTACCTCTACAACCCCAATGGCAAGAACGCCCAGCACTGGGAACGCGACCTGTCGCTGCGCTACGCCTTCCCCGCCGGCCCGGCCAAGGGCCTCAGCGTGACCCTGCGCTGGGCCACCCACCGCCCCGGCGAAGGCTACACCGCCCCCGGCAACACCCGCGGCAACTCCAGCTCCGACGAATACCGGGTGGTGGTCGACTACCCGATCAGGTTGCTCTGAACCCACGGAACCAGAAAAAGAGAAATCCCCTCATGCGTGCAGCCCTGCTACCCACCTTCGGCGCCCTCTCCGCCGCGCTCTGCCTGGAGGCCCGCGCCGACGCCGTCGCGCTGCCGCCGCTGGCGCTCGGCAACACCAGCTTCATGGACGGCGTCAGCCGTCCCGGCATGCTCTTCGAACTGCCCCTGCAATACGTTCGGGCGAACAACGCCAGCGATGCCGGCGGGCATTCGGTTCCCGGACGGCAACGGGTTCGTGGCACCACGCTGTTGCCGCACTTCGCCTACCTCAGCCAGAACACCCTGCTCGGCGCCCACTACGGCGCCGAAGTGCTGCTGCCGCTGGTACGCCTGGACCTCGATATCGACGGCGGCCCGGACGGCCGGCGCACCCGCCAGGGCGACCTGATCGTCAGTCCGCTGATGCTGCAATGGGGGCCCGCTACGCTGTTCGGCCGCCCCTACTGGCAGCGCCTGAACTTCGTCTTCTCCCTGCCCACCGGCGACTACGACAAGGACGCCGCGATCAACACCGGCAGCAACACCTGGATCTTCAACCCGCACTACGCCTTCACCTGGGAACTGGGCGAGCGCCTGGAACTCAGCGGCCGCCTGCACTACGCCTGGATCAGCCGCAACGACGACCCCTCGCCGCGCCTGGGCGCAAACGACGTACAGCCGGGACAGGCGCTGCACGCGAACTTCTCGATCTCCTACGCGCTGGACCCGCACTGGCGGATCGGCCTGGCCGGCTACCAGTTGAAACAGATCAGCGCCGACCGCATCGACGACCACCGGCAGGCCGACTCGCGCGAGCAGGTCTTCGGCATAGGCCCGGGGGTGATGTACAGCCAGGGCAGGCAAACGCTGTTCGCCAACCTCTACGCCGAAAGCGGCGCGCGCAACCGCAGCGAAGGCAACCAACTGACCCTGCGCTACCTGCTGGCGTTCTGAATCGGCGGATAACGCCCTGGAAACGCCGACACCTCCCCGGGTCCGTAGGGCGAATAACCGCTCGCGGTTATCCGCCGCTTAACCGCGACATCGGCGGATGACGCCCATGGCGTTATTCGCCCTACGCACCCCGGAAACGCCGGACAGCACCCCAACTCCGTAGGGCAAATAACCGCTCGCGGTTATCCGCCGCTTATCCGCGATATCGGCGGATAACGCCCATGGCGTTATTCACCCTACGCACCCCGGAAACGCCGGACAGCACCCCAACTCCGTAGGGCAAATAACCGCTCGCGGTTATCCGCCGCTTATCCGCGACATCGGCGGATAACGCCCATGGCGTTATTCGCCCTACGCACCCCGGAAACGCCGGACAGCGTCCCAACTCCGTAGGGCGGATAACCGCTCGCGGTTATCCGCCGCTTATCCGCGATATCGGCGGATGACGCCCATGGCGTTATTCGCCCTACGCACCCCGGAAACGCCGGACAGCGTCCCAACTCCGTAGGGCGAATAACCGCTCGCGGTTATCCGCCGCTTAACCGCGACATCGGCGGATAACGCCTGTGGCGGTATTCGCCCTACAGGCCCTGGAAACGCCGGACAGCTCCCCCGGACATTTCCGCAGGCTCTCTCAGAAGCCCGGGAATTGGATAAAAACCCAGTAGGAGGATGATGGAGGGGCCGGCAAATCCGTCCCGCAGGGACAGGACCGAACGGCACTGCCCTCTATTTTCTGAGGGCAAAAAAGACGCGGGCCGCAGGTGGTGGAACACCTACGACCCGCTAACCACAACCCAGCTTACTAAGGAGCTGACCCATGGCTAAGCCGAATGATACGTCCAACCCCGAGGTAACAGAATCGTCCCCCCGCTTCGTCCCGCTGCTACCCACCTCCCAGGCCGACATGTGTCCGCGTAGCGCCACCCTGTACGTAGACACCCATGCACTCCCCACGCACTTGTTCGACAACGCGAAAGTGCGCTTGAGGTCGGCAATCAACATCCTGGCCATGACCCGTTTGCTCGATGAGAAAGAAGAGCCCGGCGGCACCCTGGCCTACATCAACGGTGCGTTGCTGTCGCTGCTCAGCGATGCCTTGTCCGAAATCGAGGCGGGCCACCCGAGCCTGTAGCGCCGCTCCCTGGCGCGACGCCCCCGGCCTGGCCGGGGGCTTTGCGGCATCGCCCATCACAAGACCTTTTGCCCTCGAACGGCATGGTTGATCGCCGTCCCGGTCCTCGCGAAACGGCCTCCAATTGCCCGAAACTTCCGACCCTTTTTTCGGACGATTTCTTACGCCCTTATAAATCAGCAAGTTACGAGGCCTCGAAAAAAGAGGGTTTCTGGCGGGAAAAACTCGGTATTTCTTTTTCCTTCAAATGGTTATAGGTTTTCGGAGCTAGTTCACTGCCGTGTAGGCAGCTAAGAAATGCGAGCAGCTTGCCGCTTGCGGCCAACGCCTGTTCACTGCCGTGTAGGCAGCTAAGAAAGCATCCTTGAAGCTGGTTTTCTTCTCGACCGCGTTCACTGCCGTGTAGGCAGCTAAGAAAACTTGGAAGCTCCCATTCGCCGGCTTCAGAACGTTCACTGCCGTGTAGGCAGCTAAGAAATGATGCCCGACATGGGTCGGTTCGCGGGAACCGTTCACTGCCGTGTAGGCAGCTAAGAAATCGTAGGCAGCCCGGTACGCTGCCCACACACTGTTCACTGCCGTGTAGGCAGCTAAGAAACAAATGGGCGTGGTCGCACCCGTTGCCCACCAGTTCACTGCCGTGTAGGCAGCTAAGAAATGGCCGCTCGGCGTCGTCTCGTTCGCCACCTGGTTCACTGCCGTGTAGGCAGCTAAGAAAGCGGAATCATCTCGCCGGCCGTCTTCGTGCTCGTTCACTGCCGTGTAGGCAGCTAAGAAACCGGACGCCCCTAATCTGGAGGGCTCCTGGCAGTTCACTGCCGTGTAGGCAGCTAAGAAATTTCCCCGCGAGGCATAGCAGGGATATCTTGTGTTCACTGCCGTGTAGGCAGCTAAGAAACTCGAACCCACCTCGGCCACAACAGCCGCCGGGTTCGCTGCCGTCTAGGCAGAACCACCCTCCCCATCCCACTACCAAACATCCGAATATAAAGTTCCTACCCCGCCCGCCAGCCTCGCCCGTCCACGACAATGTGCCTCGCTTGGAAGCTCACGCTCCTCATACAGACGAAAACGGGGTAGCGGCAATCGGCCATATCCGCTAAACAGTTGCCTTGGCGCAGAATTCGATAGATCCGATAGGGACAGGCCACGGTCAACATGGACGACATTTCTCCCAGCGAACTGAAGACGATCCTTCACTCCAAGCGTGCCAACCTGTACTACCTGCAACACTGCCGGGTACTGGTCAACGGCGGGCGGGTCGAGTACGTCACCGACGAAGGCCGGCATTCGCACTACTGGAACATCCCCATCGCCAACACCACCAGCCTGTTGCTGGGCACGGGTACCTCCATTACTCAGGCAGCCATGCGCGAACTGGCCAGGGCCGGGGTATTGGTAGGCTTCTGCGGCGGCGGCGGAACGCCGCTGTTCAGCGCCAACGAAGTGGACGTCGAGGTGTCCTGGCTGACGCCGCAGAGCGAATACCGCCCCACCGAATACCTGCAGCTCTGGGTCGGCTTCTGGTTCGATGAGGAAAAACGCCTGGAGGCCGCCCGGCACTTCCAGCGGGTCAGGCTGGAGCGGATTCGCCACAGTTGGCTGGAAGATCGCGTATTGCGCGACGCCGGCTTCGCCGTCGATGCCACCGCGCTGGCAGTTGCCGTGGAAGATTCCGCCCGAGCGTTGGAGCAGGCTCCCAATCATGAGCATCTACTGACCGAAGAAGCGCGCCTGAGCAAGCGCCTGTTCAAGCTCGCAGCCCAGGCCACCCGCTACGGCGAGTTCGTCCGCGCCAAGCGCGGCAGCGGCGGCGACCCGGCCAACCGCTTCCTCGACCATGGCAACTACCTGGCCTACGGCCTCGCGGCGACCGCCACCTGGGTGCTGGGCATTCCCCATGGACTGGCGGTACTACACGGCAAGACCCGGCGCGGAGGCCTGGTGTTCGATGTGGCGGACCTGGTCAAGGACTCGCTGATCCTGCCGCAGGCATTTCTTTCCGCCATGCGCGGCGACGAGGAACAGGACTTCCGCCAGGCCTGCCTGGACAACCTGAGCCGCGCACAGGCCCTGGACTTCATGATCGACACGCTGAAAGACGTGGCGCAGCGGAGCACGGTGTCCGCATGAACATCCTGCTGGTGTCGCAATGCGAAAAGCGCGCCCTGAGCGAAACCCGCCGCATTCTCGACCAGTTCGCCGAACGCCGCGGCGAACGGACCTGGCAAACGCCCATCACTCAAGCCGGACTGGATACCCTGCGACGCCTGCTGAAGAAAAGCGCACGGCGCAACACCGCCGTAGCCTGTCACTGGATCCGCGGCCGCGACCACAGCGAACTGCTGTGGATCGTCGGTGATGCCAGCCGCTTCAACGCCCAGGGTGCGGTGCCGACCAACAGGACCCGCCGCGACATCCTGCGCAAGGAAGACGAGAACGACTGGCACAGCGCCGAGGACATCCGCCTGCTGACGGTGATGGCAGCGCTGTTCCACGATATCGGCAAGGCCAGCCAGGCCTTCCAGGCCAAACTGCGGAACCGCGGCAAACCGATGGCCGATGCCTATCGTCACGAATGGGTATCACTGCGCCTGTTCGAAGCCTTCGTTGGCCCAGGCAGCAGCGACGAGGACTGGCTGCGGCGCCTGGCGGACAAGCGAGAGACGGGCGATGCCTGGCTGTCGCAACTGGCCAGGGACGACCGGCAACCCGCGCCACCCGGCCCGTTCCAGAAAAGCCGGCTACCGCCGCTCGCCCAGGCGGTCGGCTGGTTGATCGTCAGCCATCATCGCCTGCCCAACGGGGACCATCGCGGCAGCGCCTCGCTGGCACGCTTGCCGGCCCCCATCCAGAGCCAATGGTGCGGCGCACGCGACGCAGACGCAAAAGAAAAGGCCGCCTGCTGGCAGTTCCCCCACGGCCTGCCCTTCGCCAGCCCCCATTGGCGCGCCAGGACAGCGCTATGCGCGCAGAGCATGCTCGAGCGTCCCGGCCTGCTGGCTCGGGGGCCGGCCTTGTTGCACGACGCCTACGTCATGCATGTGTCCCGACTGATCCTGATGCTCGCGGATCACCACTATTCCAGTCTCCCTGCCGACTCCCGGCTGGGCGACCCGAACTTCCCCTTGCACGCCAACACCGACCGGGACAGCGGCCAACTCAAGCAGCGCCTGGACGAACACCTGCTCGGCGTCGCCCTGCACAGTCGCAAGCTCGCCGGCACCCTGCCACGCCTGGAGCGACAACTACCGCGCCTTGCCCGGCACAAGGGCTTCACCCGCCGGGTCGAGCAGCCGCGCTTCCGCTGGCAGGACAAGGCCTACGACTGCGCGATGGCCTGCCGCGAGCAGGCTATGGAGCATGGATTCTTCGGCCTCAACCTGGCGTCGACCGGTTGCGGTAAGACCCTCGCCAACGGCCGCATCCTGTATGCGCTGGCCGATCCGCAACGCGGCGCGCGTTTCAGCATCGCTCTCGGCCTGCGCAGCTTGACCCTGCAAACCGGGCAGGCCTACCGCGAGCGGCTCGGCCTGGGCGACGACGACCTCGCTATCCTGGTCGGCGGCAGCGCCGCCCGCGAACTGTTCGAAAAGCAGCAGGAGCGCCTGGAGCGCAGCGGTAGCGAGTCAGCCCAGGAACTGCTGGCGGAAAACAGCCATGTACATTTCGCCGGCACGCTCGAGGACGGCCCTCTACGCGAGTGGCTCGGCAGGAACAGCGCGGGAAACCGCCTACTCCAGGCGCCCATCCTGGCCTGCACCATCGACCACCTGATGCCCGCCAGCGAAAGCCTGCGCGGCGGACACCAGATAGCGCCACTGCTCCGCCTGATGACTTCCGACCTGGTGCTCGACGAGGTCGACGACTTCGATATCGACGACCTGCCCGCCCTGTCGCGGCTGGTGCACTGGGCCGGCCTGTTCGGCAGCCGCGTGCTGCTCTCCTCCGCGACCCTGCCGCCAGCCTTGGTGCAGGGCCTGTTCGAGGCCTATCGCAGCGGCCGGGAAATCTTCCAGCGCCATCGTGGCGCTCCCGGACGCGCTACGGAAATCCGCTGCGCCTGGTTCGACGAGTTTTCCAGTCAATCCAGCGCCCACGGCGCCGTAACCTCCTTCAGCGAAGCGCACGCGACCTTCGTCGCCCAGCGCCTGGCGAAGCTCGAGCAACTGCCGCCACGTCGCCAGGCGCAGCTATGCACCGTGCATGCCGCTGGCGAGGCCCGTCCCGCGCTGTGCCGCGAGTTGGCCGGGCAGATGAATACCTGGATGGCTGACCTGCATCGCTGCCATCACACCGAACACCAAGGACGTCGCATCAGTTTCGGCCTGTTACGGCTGGCCAACATCGAACCCCTGATCGAACTGGCCCAGGCCATCCTCGCCCAGGGTGCGCCCGAGGGGTTGCATGTCCATCTGTGTGTCTACCATTCGCGGCATCCCCTTCTGGTCCGCTCGGCCATCGAGCGACAACTCGATGAACTGCTGAAGCGTTCGGACGACGACGCCGCCGCGCTGTTCGCTCGTCCGACGCTGGCCAAGGCGCTCCAGGCCAGCACGGAGCGGGATCATCTGTTCGTCGTACTCGCCTCGCCGGTGGCGGAGGTCGGTCGCGACCACGATTACGACTGGGCCATCGTCGAACCCTCCTCCATGCGCTCGATCATCCAGTTGGCCGGGCGAATCCGCCGCCATCGCTCCGGCTTCAGCGGCGAGGCCAACCTGTACCTGCTATCGCGCAATATCCGCTCGCTGGAAGGGCAGAATCCGGCGTTCCAGCGGCCCGGCTTCGAGACCCCCGACTTCCCTCTTGACAGCCACGACCTGCACGACCTGCTCGACCCCGCCCTACTCGCCCGCATCGACGCCAGCCCACGAATCGTCGAACCGTTCCCACTGTTCCCACGCAGCCGGTTGGTCGACCTGGAACACCGACGCCTGCGCGCGCTGATGCTTGCCGACGACCCACCGTCGTCCCTGCTCGGCGTACCGCTCTGGTGGCAAACCCCGGCATAGCTCAGCGGCGCCCTGCAAACCAGCCAACCATTTCGCGCAGGCGCCAAGGAGCGATGCTACGCCCTGCTGCCGGACGAGGACGACGAGGAGCGCTTGCATTTCAGCCGCTACGAAGAAGGGACCTGGAGCAACCAGGACAACCTGTTGCGCAACCTCGACCTCACCTATGGCCCGCGCATCCAGACATGGGGCACGGTCAACTATCGGGAGGAGCTAGTCGCAATGGCCGGCCGCGAGGACCTCGACCTGCGTCAATGCGCCATGCGCTACGGCGAGATGAGATTGCGAGAAAACACCCAGGGATGGAGCTACCACCCTTATTTGGGGTTCAAGAAATACAACTGAGGAGCACAGCTTTCGAATGCGAGCACTCGTCAATGACAATCGACCAAGGAGGCATGGATGACCTCTCCCCTCCCAACGCCTACGTGGCAGGAGCTTCGCCAGTTCATCGAATCCTTCATCCAGGAGCGCCTCCAGGGCAAGCTGGACAAACTCCATCCCGACGAAGACGACAAGCGCCAGACATTGCTGGCCACCCACCGGCGGGAGGCCTGGCTGGCAGATGCCGCCCGGCGGGTTGGCCAGTTGCAGTTGGTGACCCACACGCTCAAGCCGATCCATCCCGACGCCCGCGGCAGCAACCTGCACAGCCTGCCGCAAGCACCCGGGCAACCGGGCCTCGCCGGTTCCCATGAGCTAGGTGACAAGCTGGTCAGCGATGTGGTGGGCAATGCCGCGGCGCTGGACGTATTCAAGTTTCTCAGTCTCCAGTATCAGGGTAAAAATCTTCTGAACTGGCTGACAGAAGACAGTGCCGAGGCATTACAGGCGCTGTCCGATAACGCCGAACAGGCTCGCGAATGGCGGCAAGCGTTCATCGGCATCACGACCGTCAAAGGCGCTCCCGCGTCCCACAGCCTGGCCAAGCAGTTGTACTTTCCCCTGCCCGGTTCCGGCTACCACCTGCTAGCACCGCTGTTTCCCACCAGTCTGGTGCATCACGTCCACGCTCTGCTCCGCGAAGCGCGCTTCGGCGACGCGGCCAAGGCGGCACGCGAAGCGCGCAGCCGCCAGGAGTCATGGCCCCACGGATTCAGCGAGTACCCCAACCTGGCGATCCAGAAGTTCGGCGGTACCAAGCCGCAGAACATCAGTCAGTTGAACAACGAGCGCCGTGGCGAGAACTGGTTGCTGCCAACGCTTCCGCCGAACTGGCAAAGGCAGGATGTAAACGCGCCGATGCGGCACTCTTCGGTCTTCGAGCATGACTTCGGAAGAACTCCTGAAGTATCCCGCCTAACCCGTACCCTGCAGCGTTTTCTTGCCAAGACAGTCCATAACAACCTCGCCATCCGCCAGCGGCGTGCCCAATTGGTGGCGCAAATCTGCGACGAAGCCCTGCAATACGCCGCCCGTCTGCGCGAACTGGAGCCCGGCTGGAGCGCAACCCCCGGGTGCCAACTGCATGACGCGGAGCAGCTCTGGCTCGATCCGTTGCGCGTACAGACCGATGAGACGTTCTTGCAGCGCCGACTACGAGGTGACTGGCCTGCCGAGGTCGGAAATCGCTTCGCCAACTGGCTGAACCGGGCGGTCAGCAGCGACAGTCAGATACTGGGTAGCCCGGAAGCCGCCCAATGGAGCCAGGAGCTGAGCAAGGAACTGACGATGTTCAAGGAGATACTCGAAGATGAGCGTGACTGATCCCGAGGCGCTGCTGTTGCTGCCACGCCTGTCCATCCAGAACGCCAACGCCATTTCCAGCCCCTTGACCTGGGGTTTCCCTTCGCCCGGCGCTTTCACCGGATTCGTCCATGCCTTGCAGCGTCGAGTCGGAATCTCCCTCGATATCGAACTGGACGGTGTCGGCATCGTCTGTCACCGCTTCGAAGCGCAGATATCGCAACCGGCCGGCAAGCGCACCAAGGTCTTCAACCTGACCCGCAATCCGCTGAACCGCGACGGCTCCACCGCAGCCATCGTCGAAGAAGGTCGCGCCCATCTGGAGGTCAGTCTGCTGCTCGGAGTGCATGGCGATGGTCTGGACGATCACCCCGCACAGGAAATCGCCAGGCAGGTACAGGAGCAGGCTGGCGCCATGCGCCTCGCCGGTGGCAGCATCCTGCCCTGGTGCAATGAGCGCTTCCCGGCTCCGAACGCCGAACTGCTGATGCTGGGTGGCAGCGACGAACAGCGGCGCAAGAACCAGCGCCGGCTTACCCGCCGCCTGCTCCCCGGCTTCGCCCTGGTGAGTCGCGAGGCGTTGTTGCAACAACATCTGGAAACCTTGCGTACCACGCTCCCCGAAGCCACCACGCTCGATGCACTGCTCGATCTTTGTCGAATCAACTTCGAGCCTCCTGCAACCTCGTCCGAAGAAGAAGCATCGCCGCCCGATGCAGCCTGGCAAGTGCGCGACAAGCCCGGCTGGCTGGTGCCGATCCCGGCTGGCTACAACGCCCTGTCACCCCTGTACCTCCCCGGCGAAGTGCGAAATGCCCGTGATAGGGAAACACCGCTGCGCTTCGTCGAAAACCTCTTCGGTCTGGGCGAATGGCTCAGCCCCCATCGCGTCGCCGCGTTATCGGACCTGCTTTGGTATCACCACGTCGAGCCTGACAAAGGGCTCTACCGCTGGAGCACACCCCGTTTCGTCGAACACGCCATCGCATAAGGAAATCAGCATGTCCAAGCCAATACTGAGCACCGCTTCCGTCCTCGCCTTCGAACGTAAGCTCGACCCTTCCGACGCCCTTATGAGCGCTGGCGCCTGGGCGCAACGCGACGCCTCGCAGGAATGGCCGGCCGTGACCGTGCGCGAGAAGTCCGTACGCGGCACCATCTCCAACCGCCTCAAGACCAAGGACCGTGACCCGGCCAAGCTGGACGCCTCGATCCAATCGCCCAACCTGCAGACGGTGGACGTGGCCAACCTGCCGAGCGACGCCGACACCCTCAAGGTCCGCTTCACCCTCCGCGTGCTCGGCGGCGCCGGAACGCCGTCTGCCTGCAACGACGCGGCCTACCGTGACAAGCTGCTGCAAACGGTCGCCACCTACGTGAACGAGCAGGGCTTCGCCGAGCTGGCTCGTCGTTATGCGCACAACCTGGCCAACGCCCGCTTCCTGTGGCGCAACCGGGTGGGCGCGGAAGCAGTGGAAGTCCGTATCAACCATATCCGCCAGGGCGAGGTGGCTCGCGCCTGGCGCTTCGACGCCCTGGCCATCGGCTTGCGCGACTTCAAGGCCGACGCCGAACTGGACGCGCTCGCTGAACTGATCGCCAGTGGCCTCTCAGGCAGCGGGCATGTCCTGCTCGAAGTGGTCGCCTTCGCCCGTATCGGCGATGGCCAGGAAGTCTTCCCCTCCCAGGAACTGATCCTCGACAAAGGCGACAAGAAAGGCCAGAAGAGCAAGACCCTGTACAGCGTGCGCGATGCCGCGGCCATCCACTCGCAGAAGATCGGCAATGCCCTGCGCACCATCGATACCTGGTATCCCGACGAAGATGGCCTCGGCCCCATCGCCGTGGAGCCCTACGGCTCCGTCACGTCCCAGGGCAAAGCCTATCGCCAGCCCAAGCAGAAGCTGGACTTCTATACGCTGCTCGACAACTGGGTACTGCGCGACGAGGCGCCCGCCGTGGAGCAACAGCACTATGTGATCGCCAACCTGATCCGTGGCGGCGTGTTCGGTGAAGCCGAAGAGAAGTAAGCCATGGACCACTACCTCGACATTCGCTTGCGACCGGACCCGGAATTTCCCCCGGCGCAACTCATGAGCGTGCTCTTCGGCAAGCTCCACCAGGCCCTGGTGGCACAGGGCGGGGACAGGATCGGCGTGAGCTTCCCCGACCTCGACGAAAGCCGCTCCCGGCTGGGCGAGCGCCTGCGCATTCATGCCTCGGCGGACGACCTTCGTGCCCTGCTCGCCCGGCCCTGGCTGGAAGGGTTGCGGGACCATCTGCAATTCGGAGAACCGGCAGTCGTGCCTCACCCCACACCGTACCGTCAGGTCAGTCGGGTTCAGGTGAAAAGCAATCCGGAACGTCTGCGGCGGCGGCTCATGCGCCGGCACGATCTGAGTGAGGAGGAGGCTCGGAAACGCATTCCCGATACGGTCGCGAGAGCCTTGGACCTGCCCTTCGTCACGCTACGCAGCCAGAGCACCGGACAGCACTTCCGTCTCTTCATCCGCCACGGGCCGTTGCAGGTGACGGCAGAGGAAGGAGGATTCACCTGTTACGGGTTGAGCAAAGGAGGTTTCGTTCCCTGGTTCTGAAGAACCCCGTCAGCGCCTTATCGGCATGTCCGCAACGAAGTCCCATGGAAAGGGACTTCGTTTCGACTGGTGACCCCGGCCGACAGCGAACCGCATCAATCGATACTTCAGGGCTGCTGGCCGTTTCTTGACGACCTATGTGGCAGTGAAATCGCCCGAAGCCCGCTTATGAACTTCGAGACATTTTTTTGCTGCCTATACGGCAGTGAACGTTGTTGCCGTCTGCGCCCTGGTCGCGTTCCTTTTCTTAGCTGCCTATACGGCAGTGAACTGAAGTCGGCGGCGACGATGTGCAGCGTCACCTTTCTTAGCTGCCTATACGGCAGTGAACTTGCTCCGTTGATGGTCAGGATGGGGGCAACGTTTTCTTAGCTGCCTATACGGCAGTGAACAAGACCAAAAAACCATCAACCTTCCCAGCTCCAAGGGCTCCAGCGCCAAAGCCCGGAAAAACCCCTCTTTTTGCAGCGATCTCTAACCCTTTGATCTAAAAGGGCTTTAAAAAACCACCAAAAAAAGGGTTCCCAAGCATAGCGTCCATCCCCTGTTTTCTCCATGCCGGCGTAATGTTCAGAACGGCCTAGCTGTTCAGCGGGCTTGTGCCATCGGAGACTTCGTACAAGGCTTAGCCATTGCCGTCCTACAGGCGCTGTCAGTAGGCTTTTTTCGCCGGCGACTTCGGTTCCCGGCAGGCCACAGCCTGCTGGCCCAACACCCACGAGCGGCCTGTCTCCCTGCCGCGCCGGCAGAAGCCAGGCAGCGGACAGCTCAGAGAAGGATTTCTCCTATGCACGGCCATACCCAGCTTGCCCCGCACTACTTCTTCCGACAGCAGCGATTGCTGCGCGCGCTGCTGATCGACGACCAGGCCTGGTTCGTCCTCGACGACTTCGCCCGGCTCATCGAACACAGCCAGCCCGAACAGATGCTCGCCCGCCTGGACGACGACCAGGCGCGCCGGGAGTCGTTGCGTTCCGAACGTGGCGAAGACCAGGCGCAGTGGCTGATCAGCGAGTCCGGCGCGTATGCCGCGCTGATCTACCAGCAGCGCGGCGATGGCGGCGAATTGCGCCGCTGGCTCAGCGGCGAGGTGGTGCCGGAGTTGCGCAGCGCCACCGACGACAGCGGTATGCCGCGCTACGTCAAGTTGCGCTGGGAGCGCCAGGTGGTGCACATGCTCGACTGGCAGGGCAAGCTCTGGGTGAATTTCAGCGAGATGCCCGACCTCCTCGAACGCCAGGGCGAACCCATGGTGCAACTGGGTTGGCGACGCTGGTTGCGCAAGTTGCGGCCGCTCTAGGCGAGCGGCCACTTGCTCGTCGCAGGGGCTCCACTCCTCCACCCGTTTGAGACGAAAGCCCGAACCCGATCAACAGGTTGAGCAGGCTGCCCAACGTGCGGTGACGCTTGACCACGCCGCTGGCCAGCCAGTCGGTGGTACGCGGCCCTTCGATCGAGTAGCGGTCCAGCAGGTGCACCATCCCTCCCTGTCCAGCCGCCAGCCGGACAGCGGTATGGCGTGCAGGTTGACCGGCAGGCGGCGAAGAAGTCGTCGCGATCGTAGATGTTCTGCGTCATCTGCCCCCCCGGAAGGACAGCGAAAGAATAAAGGCCGGCGGCGAAGAGCGACCGCCAGCGCAGCGAGCCGAAGCAAGTTCCGAATATAAGTTAATACCCTGTCAGATCTGGCAGCTTAAGGCGTATGGCGGCGCCAGTTAACAATATGGAAATAGACTTTCCCTAGCCTCACCTCCACGCACAACAACAAGAAGTCATCGGCATGAAAAAAATTCGAAAATTAATATTGGATGATTCCTTCGGAGAAGATTATGACTGCCAGGATCTACCGGGAAGTCGTCAACCCGGGAAAACTCGACGAAACACAGAGGGGAAACCTCGCAAGCGAACTCTACGCGATTCACGCCAGGATCTTTCATGGCGTCCAGTATGAATCCTTCGCTCGCGAGGTCATCCACTCCACCGCCCGCCTCACCCGCATCGCCATCTACCGCAACCGCCAGCACGAGATCGTCGGCTACTGCGCCGTGCATTTCCACGACTCGGAAGTCTTCCAGTACAGCAAGGCCTGCGTGATCCGCGCCGAGTCGGGGATCCTCCCGGAGTACCGCGGGAGCAACCAGAGCATTCCCTTCCTTACCCGCCAGGTGCTGCGCTACAAGTTGCTCAACCCCGGCAAGCGCCTGCTGTTCCTCGACACCCTGATCCATCCCTCCAGCTACGCCCTGGTGACCAAGTACGTGGATGACGTCTGGCCCTGCCACTGCGACCTGGAAAGCCACCACGTGAAGTTCCTCGAACACCTGATCGCCCAGTTCAGCTTCAAGCGCAGCAGCAACGATCCGCTGGTGGTCGACACCGGCTGGACCACCACCGAGGCCGATCACGAACGGGCACGCTGGGCTACGCACAGCAATCCGAATGTGCGTTTCTTCCTCGATCGGAACCCGGAATATCACAAGGGCAACGGATTGATCACGGTATTCCCGATCACCTTGAAGAACATCTTTACGGCGACCCGGCGTTTCAAGCGCAGTTCTTCGGTCAAGCGTAAACAGCACCAGCGTTACAACGCAGCTTCGGCGAAAGTCGGGAATATCGCGTTGTAATGAACCAAGCCGACCCGTATATCGGCGTTTATATATACGCACATATATGAAGAATGGCCGGAAGGGAGTATGGAACATTCCCTTCCGGCCATTTTCATCGCCCTCCGCGAAGGGCTCGGCGGCCGGATCCGATCAGAGCATTTCCAGCTTCGACATCAGGTCGTTCAGGCGCTCGGCCTTCTGCTCGCTGATCTCGCTCGGGGCCAGGGACTCGATGTAACTGGCCAGCTCTTCCACCGTGGTGCATTCGAACATCGCCCGTAGCGGCACGTTGCGTTGCAGGGCCTTCTGCACCCGCGAGGCGATCTGGGTGGCCAGCAGCGAATGCCCGCCGAGTTCGAAGAAGTTGTCGAACACCCCGACCCGCTCGACCTTCAGCACCTCGGCCCAGATCCGTGCCAGGGTTTCCTCCAGTTCGTTGCGCGGGGCCTGGTAGGCCTGGTTCTGCATCTGGCCGATGTCCAGCGCCGGCAGCGCCTTGCGGTCGAGCTTGCCGTTGGCGTTGAGCGGCATCCGGTCCAGCACCAGCCAGTGCAGCGGCACCATGTAGTCCGGCAGGTCGGCGCGCAGTTGCTGCTTGATCCGCTCGAACCAGGCGCCCTGCTCCACCATCAGTCCGGCCGGCGAGTCGGCGCTGGAACGCGGTGTCTCGCCGGGAACCAGGTAGCCCACCAGGTACTTACCGTTCGCCCCTTCCTGGACCGCCACCGCCGCCTCGCGGACGTCGGCGCGTTCGTGCAGGCGCGCCTCGATCTCGCCCAGCTCGATGCGGAAGCCGCGGATCTTCACCTGGTGGTCGATCCGCCCGACATATTCCAGCACCCCGTCGGCGCGCCGCCGCGCCAGGTCGCCGGTACGGTACAGGCGCTCGCCCGGCGCGCCGAACGGATGCGGGACGAAGGCCTGGGCGGTGCGCAGCGGGTCGCCGACGTAGCCACGGCCGACGCCGGTGCCGGCCACGCACAGCTCGCCCACCGCGCCCAGCGGCACCAGTTCGAAGGCGTCGTCGGCGCCGGCGCCGAGCAGGTACAGGCGGTTGTTGTCGGTGGGACTGCCGATCGGCAGGTAGGTGCTCTCGGTGGAGGCCAGGTCGACGCGGAAGAACGCCACGTCGTCGGAACACTCCGCCGGCCCGTAGGCATTCACCAGGCCGATCCGTGGGTAGCGCTTGAGCCACTGGCGCGCCAGTTCCGGCGGCATCGCCTCGCCGGTGGGCAGCATCCAGCGCAGGCCGTCGAGGGCCTGGCGCTCTTCGGCGAGCATGCCCTGGATCAGCGACGGCACGCTTTCCAGCACCGTGATGCCCTGTTCGCCGACGTGCGCCAGCAGGCCCTGCGGATCGTGGGCGATGGCGTTCGGCACGATCGCCACGCGGGCGCCGAACAACGGCGCGGCGAGGAACTGCCAGACCGAGATGTCGAAGCTCTGCGAGGCGGTCTGGGCGATCACGTCGTTCTCGTCCAGTTCCAGGTACGGGACCTTGCTCAACTGGTTGTTGAGCATGCCCGCCTGCTCCACCATCACGCCCTTCGGCAGTCCGGTGGAGCCGGAGGTGTAGATCACGTAGGCGAGGTTCTGCGGCCCGCTGTAGACCTGCGGATCGTGCTCGGCGCCCTCGCCCTGCTGGATCTCGTCCCACACCAGCAGGCGCGGCCGGTCGACGCAGCCGAGTTCGTCGAACAGCGCCAGCGCCTGCTCGCGGCAGGCCTGGGTGCAGACCAGCACCGGCGTGCGGCTCAGCTCGACGATCCGGGTCAGGCGCTGGGTCGGATGGCCGGGGTCGAGCGGCAGGTAGCCGGCACCGGCCTTGAAGCTGCCGACGATCATGCCGAGCAGGTCGAGGCCGCGCTCGGCCAGCAGTGCCACCGGCTGGTCGATGCCGACGCCGGCGGCGCGCAGGGCGTGGCCGAGGCGGTTGGCCCGGCGGTTCAGCTCGGCGTAGCTCCAGCGCTGTTCCAGGCAACTGGCGGCGATGCGCTGCGGATGGGCTGCCACCTGCGCCTCGAACAGCCGCACGTAGCCTTGCTCCAGCGGGTAGTCACGGGCGCTGCGGTTGCAGCCGTCGAGGAGGAAGTCGCGCTCGTCCTCGCCGAGCAGCGGCAAGGCCTCCAGTTCGCCGTGGAAACCGTCGGCCAGGGCCAGCAGCAGGCGCTTGAACTCGCCGAGCAGGCGCTCGACGGTCGGCGCCTCGAAGTAGCGCTGGTCGTAGGACAGGTGCAGGCCGAGGTCATCGCCCGGATAGCAGACCACGGTCAACGGGAAGTTGGTGTGGGTACGCCCGGAGTCGGAACTGGCGTTCAGGCTCTGCGCGCGGTCCAGCACCGAGACTTCCACCGGGGCGTTCTCGAACACGAACAGGCTGTCGAACAGCGGCTGGCCCTTGGGCAGCTCGCTGCTTTCCTGGATGGCCACCAGGGGCAGGTGCTCGTGCTCGCGCAACTCCAGGTTGCGCTCGAACAGCCGGTTCAGCCATTCGCGCACCGTGCAGCGCTGGCCGGCGGCCGGCATCTGCACGCGCAATGGGATGCTGTTGATGAACAGGCCGACGGTGCGCTGCATTTCCGGCATGCCCACTGGGCGCCCGGCCACGGTGACGCCGAACAGCACGTCGCGCTCGCCGCTGAAGCGGCGCAGGGTCAGCGCCCAGGCGGCCTGGGCGAAGGTGTTGACGGTGAGCTGGTAGCGCTGCGCCAGTTCGCGCAGGCGCGCGCCGTCGGCGGCGTCCAGACGCGTGTAGCGGTCACCGACGATCATCCCGCCGCTCTCGCCGGCGTGCTCGCGGAGGAACGGGCGGTCGCTGGGCACCAGGGTCGGCCGCTCGAAACCGCGCAGGCTCTCGCTCCACCAGCGGCGCGATTGCTCCAGGTCCTGGCGTTGCAGCCAGGCGATGTAGTCGCGGTAGCGCGGCGGCGTCGGCAGGTTCGCCGGGCGGCTTTCGCCGAGAGCACTGTAGATCTCGAAGAAGTCGCTCATCAGCAGGCCACGGCACCAGGCATCGATGAGGATGTGGTGGTTGCTCATCATGAACCAGTAGCGCGCCTCGCCCAGGCGGATCAGGCGCAGGTGGAACGGCGGCTGTTCGAGCAGATCGAAGCCGGCCTCGCGCTCGCGCTTGTGCAGCGCTTGCAGGAGCTCCTCGTGGCCGTCCTCCGGCAGCTCGCTCCAGTCGAGGAACTCGATGCGGGTGCGACCGGGCTTGTGGATCACCTGCAGCATCGTTTCGCCGGCATTCCAGACGAACGACGCGCGCAGCGCCTCGTGGCGGGCCACCACCGCCTGCCAGGCGGCGGCGAAGCGCTCGGGATCGAGCGGGCTGTCGATCCGGTAGCGGTCCTGCATGTAGTAGATGCCGGTGCCCGGTTCCAGCAGGGTGTGTAACAGCAACCCTTCCTGCATCGGGGTCAGCGGGTAGACGTCCTCGATCTCGCCGGCCGGCACCGCCAGGGCGTCCAGTTGCGCCTGGCTCAGTTGCGCCAGCGGGAAGTCGGACGGGGTCAGGCCGCCGGCGCCGTCTTCCAGGCAATGCTCGATCAGCGCCTGCAGTTCGGCGAGATAGGCCTGCGCCAGCTCGTTCACCGTCTGCGCGTCGTAGCGCTCGCGGCTGTAGGTCCAGCGCAGCACCAGCTCACCGCCGTAGACCTGGCCATCGACGCTCAGCTCGTTGGGCAACGGCGCCTGCTCGTCGTGGATCGGCCCGGTGGGCTGGTCCAGCGGCTGGAACAGGGCATCGGCGAAGCTCTGGTCGAACTGTCCGAGGTAGTTGAAGGTGATCGGCGCCGTGGGCAGCGCGGCCATCGCCTGGCGCACCGCCGGATCGGCGAGGTAGCGCAGCACGCCGTAGCCGAGGCCTTTGTGCGGCACCGCGCGGAGCTGTTCCTTGATCGCCTTGATCGACTCGCCCGGGCTCTGCGCCGGGGTCAGGCGCAACGGGTAGGCGCTGGTGAACCAGCCGACGCTGCGGGTCAGGTCGATATCGTCGAACAGCGCCTCGCGGCCATGCCCTTCCAACTGCACCAGCGTCGACGGCTGCCCGCTCCAGCGGCAGAGCACGCGAGCGAGGGCGGTCAGCAGCAGGTCGTTGACCTGGGTGCGGTAGGCCGCCGGCGCCTGTTGCAGCAATTGCCGGGTACGTTGCGGGTCGAGCCGCAGGCTGACACTTTCCGCCAGCGCCTCGCGGTTGTCGCCCCGCGGGCGGTCGCATGGCCACTCGGCCGACTGCCCGCCCAGCCGGGCTTGCCACCAGCCCAGCTCTTCGCGCAGCGATTCGCTGCCGGCGTAGGCCTGCAGGCGTCCGGCCCAGTCGCGGAAGGCGCTGGTCTTGGCCGGCAACGCCGGTTCGGCGCCCTCGGCGAACTGACGGTAGACCTGTTGCAGGTCCTCCAGCAGCACCCGCCAGGACACCCCGTCCACCACCAGGTGGTGGATCGCCAGCAGCAGGCGTTGCTCGCCGGCCGGGCCGTCCACCAGCACCGCGCGCAGCAGCGGCCCCTGTTCGAGGTCGAGGCTGCGCTGGGCCTTGGCGAACAGCTCGGCGCATTCGTCGAAGGATTGCACCGGAACGTGCCAGAGCAGTTCCTGTTCGTGCAGCGGACGATGCTGCGCCAGCCACTCGCCGTCGACCTGGCGGAACGCCAGGCGCAGGGCATCATGCTGTTCGACCAGGCGTTGCAGGGACTTGCGCAGCAGACCGAGGTCAATGGCCTGCCGCGGCTGCAACAGCAGCGACTGGTTCCAGTGTTCGCGGCGCGCCAGCGGCAGGTCGAAGAACCAGTGCTGGATCGGCGTCAGCGCGCTGTCGCCCTGCACCGGCCCCTGCTCGGCCTGGCTGGCCTGGCTGTGCCGGGCCACCGCGGCGAGGCTCTGCACGGTCTGGTGCTGGAACAGGTCGCGGGGGCTGAAGTGGATGCCGAGCTGGCGGGCGCGGCTGACCACCTGGATCGACAGGATCGAATCGCCGCCCAGTTCGAAGAAGTTGTCGCCGAGACCTACCCGCTCGACGTTCAGCACCTCGCGCCAGACCCCGGCCAGTTGCTGCTCCAGCACGCTGCGCGGGGCCTCGTAGGCCTGCCGGTTGAGCGCCGGGTCGGGCGCCGGCAGCGCGCGGCGGTCGAGCTTGCCGTTGGCGGTCAGCGGCAGGCTGGCGAGCAACAGCAGGTGGGCCGGCACCATGTAGTCCGGCAATTGCTGCTTGAGATGCG
Source organism: Pseudomonas sp. RC10-4-2 (assembly GCF_050433085.1). Lineage (NCBI taxonomy): Bacteria > Pseudomonadati > Pseudomonadota > Gammaproteobacteria > Pseudomonadales > Pseudomonadaceae > Pseudomonas > Pseudomonas sp. RC10-4-2. The sequence goes on along the minus strand of NZ_JBNPXX010000003.1, from coordinate 57,776 downwards.
TTTTCAGCGCCTCGCGCAGCGCCGCCTGGGCGTCCTCGTCCTGCTCGGCCACCGCGCTGGCGACATAACCGGCCAACTGCTTGCCGCTCGGGCTGTCGAGCGCCAGGACCAGCGCTTCGCGAACTTGCGGATGCTCCAGCAGGCGCGCCTCGATCTCGCCCAGTTCGATGCGGAAGCCACGGATCTTCACCTGGTGGTCGATGCGGCCGACATATTCCACCTGGCCGTTGTCGCACAGGCGCACCAGGTCGCCGGTGCGGTACAGGCGGCCGCCCTCGGCAGCGAAGGGATCGGGCACGAAGCGCTCGGCGCTGAGCGCCGGACGCTCATGGTAGCCGCGCGCCAGGCCGGCGCCGCCGACGTAGAGTTCGCCGGTCGCGCCCTGCGGCACCAGGGCCAGGTCGGCATCCAGGATGTAGGCGACCCGCGCGCCGACCACGCTGCCGATCGGCACGCTGGCGGCACCCTCCTCCAGTCGTTCGGGAGCCAGGCAGGCCAGCGGCATGACCACCGTCTCGGTCGGTCCGTAGGCATTGAAGAACGACGCCGGGGCGAAGGCCTGGCGAATCCGTTGCAGGTGCTCGCCGGTCAGCGCTTCGCCGCCGGTGATGCACATGCGCACCGGCAACTGCCGGCCCTGGCTCTCCAGCCACTGGGCGAGCTGGCTGCCGTAGCTCGGGGTGAAGCCGAGGATGCTCACGCCCTCCGCACGGATCAGCTCGCAGATTTCCTCCGCGCCCCACTGGCCCTGGGCCCGCAGCACCACGCGGGCGCCGCACAGCAACGGGGCCAGCAGGCGCTCGCTGGCAGCGTCGAAGTTGATCGAATAGAAGTGCAGTTCGCAATCCTCGGCGCGCATGCCGAAGCGCTCGATCACCGCGGCGCAGTGCATGGCGATCTCGCCGTGGGAGACCGCCACGCCCTTCGGCTTGCCGGTGGAGCCGGAGGTATAGATCAGGTAGGCCTGGTGCTGCGGCCCGCTCAGCGCTGCCAGCGGCGCGGGGTCCTCGGCGTCCAGCGCCGGGCCGTCCTCCTCGAGGCACCAGCGCGCCACGCCTGCCGGCAGCTCGCCGAGGGCCTCGAACAGCGCCGCGTGGCTGAGCAGCAGGCGTACGCCGCTGTCCTCGATCATGTATTGCAGGCGCTCCAGCGGATATTCCGGGTCCAGCGGCACGTAGGCGCCGCCGGCCTTGAGGATCGCCAGCAGGCCGACGACCATCTCCAGCGAACGCTCCAGGGCCAGGCCGACCCGCACTTCCGGGCCGACGCCGTGACTGCGCAGGACGCGCGCCAGACGGTTGGAGCGGGCATCGAGTTCGGCATAGCTCAGGGTCTGCCCGGCGAAGGTCAGCGCCGGGGCCTGGGGGCTGGCCGCCACGCGGGCGGCGAACAGGCCATGGAGGGTGTCCTGGAGCCCTGCCTCGCCGGCCGTGCCGGCGAGCAGCAGTTGCTTCCGCTCCTCGGCGGCGAACAGCGGCAATTCGGCAATGCGCCGCTGCGGGTCGCCCAGCAGCGCCTCCAGCAGGTTCTGCCAGTGTCCGGCCATCCGCGCGATGCGCGGTTCGTCGAACAGGTCGCGGCTGTAGGTCAGGCAGCAGCCGAGGCGCTGGTCGAGGTCGGTGACCTCAAGGTTGAGGTCGAACTTGGTCGCCCGCGCATCGTTGGCGATGTACTCGACGGTCATCCCGGCCAGTTGCCGGGTTTGCTGGAACTCCCAGCGCTGGACGTTGCACATCACCTGGAACAACGGGTTGTAGGCGGCGCTGCGCGGAGGTTGCAGGGCTTCCACCAGGTGGTCGAACGGCAGGTCCTGGTGCGACTGGCCATCGATCACGGTCTGCCGCACCTGCTCAAGCAGCTCGCCGACGCTCATCTGTCCGTCGAGCCGGCAGCGCAGCACCTGGGTATTGAGGAAGGCGCCGATCAGCCCTTCGCTCTCCGGGCGGATGCGGTTCGCCACCGGCGCGCCGATACGCAGGTCCTGCTGGCCGCTGTAGCGGTAGAGCAAGGCCGCAAGGGTGGCGGTCATGGTCATGAACATGGTCAGCCCGCGGGCGGCGTTGAAGCGACGCACGCGCTCGGCCAGCTCGGGGCTCAGGTCGAAGCGGTAGAGGTCGCCCTGGTGGCTCTGCACCGGCGGGCGTGGCCGGTCGCCCGGCAGTTCGAGCAGCGGATGCTCGTTGCCCAGCTGGGCCTTCCAGTAGTCGAGCTGGCGCTGGCGCTCGCCGCTCTCCAGCCACTCGCGCTGCCACACGCTGTAGTCCAGGTACTGGACCGGCAACGGCTCCAGCGGCGATTCGCGGTCGTCGAGGAAGGCCTCGTAGAGCGCGCCCAGTTCGCGGGCGAAGATGTCCATCGCCCAGCCTTCGGTGACGATGTGGTGCAGGGTCACCACCAGGTAGTGCTCGCGCTCGGCCATCTTCACCATGCAGACCCGCAGCAACGGCCCGCTCTCAAGGTCGAAGGGACGGTGCGCCTCGCTGTCGGCGAGGGTCTGCAGGTGCTGCCGGCGGCTGTCGCGGTCGAGCGCGGAGAAGTCCTGCCAGTCCATGTGCAGGCCGCCATCGCTATGTACGCGCTGTACCGGCACGCCGTCGACGCTGGGGAACGTGGTGCGCAGGGTCTCGTGGCGCAGCACCAGGGCCTGTAGCGCGGCCTCGAAGCGCGCCACGTCCAGCGGCCCGCTCAGGCGCGCCAGGCCGCCGACGTTATAGGCCGGGCTGTCCGGCTCCAGTTGCCAGAGGAACCACATGCGCTGCTGCGAGTAGGACAGCGGCACCGGCTGCTCGCGGTCGATGCGGCGGATCGCGCCGTGGCTGTCGGTGCGTCCGGCGGCCTGGGCTGCGCGGACCTGTTCGCAGAAGGCCTCCAGTTCGCTGGCCTCGAACAGCGCGCGCAACGGCAGTTCGACGTCGCAGGCCTGGCGGGTGCGCGAGACGATGCGGGTGGCCAGCAGGGAATGCCCGCCGAGTTCGAAGAAATCGTCGCGCAGGCCGACCTGCGGCAGGCCGAGCACTTCGCTCCAGATCGCGGCGATGCGCCGTTGCAGCTCGGTCCGCGGCTCGACGTGCTCGCGCTGCTGCCAGACCGGCTCCGGCAGCGCCCGCGTATCCAGCTTGCCGCTCGGGCCGAGGGGCATCTGCGCGAGGCGCATCAACTGCGCCGGGACCATGTATTCCGGCAGTTCGGCCTGTAGCGCGGCGCGCAGACGCTGGTTCTGCTCGGCTTCCGCCTCGGCGCCGACAGCGCCGGTGTAGTAGCCGACCAACTGGCTGCCGGCCACGCCTTCGCGGATCACCACTACCGCCTGGGCCACCCCCGGCTGCGCCAGCAGGCGTGCCTGGATTTCCTCCGGCTCGATGCGGAAGCCACGCAGCTTGACCTGCTGGTCGAGGCGGCCGAGGTATTCCAGCACGCCGTCGGCGTTCCAGCGCGCGCGGTCGCCGGTGCGGTACAGGCGCTCGCCGGCGGCCGAGAACGGATCGGCGACGAAGCGCTCGGCGCTCAGCGCCGGGCGCCCCAGGTAGCCACGGGCCAGGCCCAGGCCGCCGATGCACAGCTCGCCGGCGACGCCGGCCGGCAGTAGGTTGAACTCGGCGTCCAGCACGCGGCAGACCACGTTGCCCAGCGGCCGGCCGATCGGCGAACGCTCGCCGTCTTCCGCGCGGCATTGCCAATGGGTGACGTTGATGGCGGTCTCGGTCGGCCCGTAGCGGTTATGCAGGGCCACTGCCGGCAGGCGTTGCAACACGCGGTTGCGCAGCTCCGCCGGAAGCGCCTCGCCGCCGGAGAACAGGCGGCGCAGGCTGCCGCAGGCGGCGACGCCGGGTTCGTCGATGAACAGTTGCAGCAGCGGCGGCACGAAGTGCAGCGTGGTCACCCCGAACTGCCGCACCAGTTCCACCAGGCGCGCCGGATCGCGGTGCTCGCCGGGGGCGGCGAGGACCAGCCGGCAACCGGTGACCAGCGGCCAGAAGCACTCCCACACCGACACGTCGAAGCTCACCGGCGCCTTCTGCATCAGCACGTCGTCGCCGTCGAGGGCGTAGGTGGCCTGCATCCACTGCAGGCGCTCGGCCAGCGCCGCGTGGGTGTTGCCCACGCCCTTCGGCTGGCCGGTGGAGCCGGAGGTGTAGATGACGTAGGCGAGATTGTCGCCGTGCAGGTGCAGGCCCGGTGCCTGGCTCGGCCAGTTGTCGAGTTTGAGGCTGTCCAGGCAGATCGGCGTGACGCCCTCCGCGACAGGCAGGCGCTCGAACAGATGGGCCTGGGTCAGTAGCAACTCGACGCCGCTGTCGGCGAGCATGTAGGCCAGGCGTTCGCTGGGGTAGTCCGGGTCCAGCGGCACGTAGGCGCCGCCCGCCTTGACGATCGCCAGCAGACCGACCAGCAGTTGCGGCGAACGCTCGGCGCAGATCGCTACCCGCACGTCCGGGCCGACGCCCTTGTCGCGCAGGTAGTGGGCCAGGCGGTTGGCCCGGGCGTGCAGTTCGGCGTAGCCGAGGCTGCCGCCGTCCCACTCCAGGGCGACGCGTTCGGCGGACCGCGCCAGTTGCCGCTCCAGCAGCTCCGGCAGCCAGGCGCGCGCCGGCTCGCAGGGCGCGCTGCCCCATTCGGCGAGGTGCGCCGCCTGCTCGGCGTCGACCAGGGCGATATCGCCGAGGCAGCGCTGCGGGTCTTCCGCGACCTGGCGCAGCAGCTCCAGGTATTGCGCGGCGAAACGCCGGATGCTGGCCTCGTCGAAGAGGTCCGCGGCGTAGTCGAAATTCAGGGTCAGGCGACCGCGAGCGTCCTCCTCGCTCTGCAGTTGCAGGTCGAACTTGGCTTCGCGGCTGTGCCAGGGCAGCTCGTCGGCGAGCAGGCCGGGCAGCCGGCGCAACGCCGACAGGTCGCGCTGCTGGTGGTTGAACAGCACCTGGAACAACTGGCCGCCCTGGCCGCAGGCTGCGAGCACCTGGTCGAACGGCAGGTCCTGGTTGGCCTGGGCGCCGAGGGTCGCCTCGCGAGCCTCGCCGAGCAACGCGGCGAACGGCTGGCGCGCCCGGGGCGTGCCGCGCAGGACCAGGGTGTTGATGAAGAAGCCGACCAGCCCCTGGGTCTCCAGGCGCTGGCGGTTGGCGCTGGGCACGCCGATGCGGATCTCGCCCTGCCCGCTGTGGCGATGCAGCAGCGCCTGGAACGCCGCCAGCAGCCACATGAAGACACTCGCCTCATGGTCCAGCGCGGCCTCGCGGATAGCCCGCGCCAGGGCTTCGTCGACCCGCAGGCTGTAGCGCGCGGCGGGCGACGCCTGGCGCGCCGTGCGCGGATGGTCGGTGGCCAGTTCCAGCACCGGCGCCGCGTCGCCCAGGCGCTCCCGCCAGTAGGCCAGTTGGCGGGCGCCCTCGCCCGCGTCCAGCCACTGCCGTTGCCAGGCAGCGAACTCGGCGTAGTGCAGTTCCAGCGGCGCCAGGTCGGCCGGCTGGCCGCCGCAGGCTTCGGCGTAGAGCCGCGAGAATTCGTCGAGCAGCAGGTTCAGCGACCAACCATCGGCGACGATGTGATGCAGGGTGACCCAGAGCTGGTGCTCCTGTTCGTCCAGGCGCACCAGGCTGACCCGCAGCAGCGGCCCCTTTTCCAGGTCGAACGGCTGCTGCGCCTCGGCTTCGCGGCGCTGCGCGGCAGCCGCGGCGCGTTCGTGCTCGGCCAGCGCGGCGAGGTCGACGAACTGCCAGGCGAACTCGCCCCGCTCGTCGATACGCTGCAAGGCCGCGCCGTCGCGCTCGAGGAAACGCGTGCGCAGCGCTTCGTGGCGTTCGACCAGGCGCTGGAAGCTGGCGCGCAGCGCCGCTTCGTCCAGCTCGCCGCGCAGGCGCAGGCCGCCGGGGATGTTGTAGGCGGCGCTCTGCGGATCGATCTGCCAGGTCAGCCAGAGACGCTGCTGCGCCGCCGACTGCGGCAGGTCGACACCGCGCGGCAGGTGCGCCATCGGTGCCTCGGCCGGCAGGCCGGCGGCCAGTTGGCGGGCCACCGTGGCGCTGAAGGCCTGCAGGGTCGGCGCCTCGAACAGTTGGCGCAGGTCGAGGGCGACGCCGAGACTGTCGCGCACCTGGGCGACCACCTGGGCGGCGCCGATGGAATTGCCGCCAAGCAGGAAGAAGTGATCGCGCGGCGCTACCTGCGCCACGCCCAGCCGGGCCTTCCAGATCTCGCCGATGCGTGCCAGCAGTTCGTCGTCGCCTGCCGGCGGCTGCGCCTCCTGCACGGCCTGGAGGCCGGGAAACAGCGCATAGCTGTCCAGGCTGCCGTCTTCCAGGCGCAGGCGGCAGGCGGAACGTTGCAGCTTGCCGCTGGACGTCTTCGGCAAGGCGCCGGGATTGAGCAGCGCCACCACCTTCGGCGCTTCCTGGTAGGCCTCGGCCACCGCCTGGCGGATCGAGTCGATCAGCTCCTGGGCCGGCACCGATTTCTGGACGCCGCGACCGATCTCGGCGGCGATGCCGATGCCTTCCTCGCCATCGACCGTGACCGCGAAGGCCGCGACCCTGCCCTTGCGCGCCGACGGCACCTCGCTCTCGACAGTGCGTTCGATGTCCTGCGGATAGAGGTTGTGGCCGCGGACGATGAGCATGTCCTTCAGGCGCCCGGTGACGAACAGTTCGCCGTCGCGGAGGAAGCCGAGGTCGCCGGTGCGCAGCCAGGTGCGCCCGTCACGCTCGACGAAGGTCTTCGCCGAAGCTTCCGGGTTGCGCCAGTAACCGTGGGCGATGCTCGGCCCGGCGGCCCAGATCTCGCCGACGTTGTCGTCGCCGAGGACCTCGCCGCTCGCCGCGTCGACGATCAGCACGGCGTGTTCCGGCTGGCTGCGGCCGCAGCACATCAGCACGCTGCCTTCGCCTTCGGCGATGCGGTTGCGCGCCAGCGCCTCGCCATCCACCGCCAGGGCGGGAATGCCCTGGCCGCGCTGGCCGCCGGTGACGAACAGGGTCGCCTCGGCGAGGCCGTAGCAGGCGAAGAAACTGGACGCATCGAAGCGGCTGGCGGCGAATTTCTCGGCGAAGCGTTCCAGGCTGTCCTGGCGGATCGGCTCGGAACCGGAGAAGGCTACCCGCCAACCGCTCAGGTCGAGACGCTGCAGGGCCGACTCGGCGACCCGCTCGCTGCACAGCCGGTAGGCGAAATCGGGACCGCCGCTGACGGTGCCGCCGTACTGGCTGATGGCTTCCAGCCAGCGCACCGGACGTTCGAGGAAGTAGCGCGGCGACATCAGCACGCAGGGTACGCCGCTGAAGATCGGTTGCAGCAGGCCGCCGATCAGGCCCATGTCGTGGTACAGCGGCAGCCAGCTGACGATCACGTCGTCGGCACCGATGCCGAAGCCTCGGCGGATCAGCACCTCGTTGGCGACCAGGTTGCCATGGCTGACCTGCACGCCCTTGGGCAGTGCGGTTGAACCGGAGGTGTACTGGAGGAAGGCGATGTGCTCGGGACGCACTTGCGGCTCGTCCCAGGCCTCGGCAACGGCCGGGTCCAACTGGTCGACGCAGAGCAGTTGCGGGGCGTTGGCGGCGGACAGTTGCGCGTTCATCTGCAGCAATGGCTCGCGCAGGTCAGCGGTGGTCAGGACCAGGCGCGGCTCGGCGTCGGCGATGATCGACAACAGGCGTTCCTGGTGATGGCGGCGCGCCGATTCCGGCGGGTAGGCCGGCACCGCGATGACCCCGGCATACAGGCAACCGAAGAACGCCGCGACGTAGTCGGGGCCGCTGGGAAACAGCAGTACCGCGCGATCGCCCAGCTGCGCATGGGCCTGCAGGGCCGCGGCGATGCTCCGCGCGCGCAGGTCGAGATCGCGATAGCTGAGGACCACGCCTTCGCCATCGTCCTCGGCGAGGAAGCGCAGCGCCAGGCGCTCGGGCTCCTGGACAGCGCGGCGACGCAGGGCCTGGACCAGGGTGGTGGGAAGTTCGAAGGCGTCCATCATGTGTTTTCCTGCCTGAATTCGGCTTGCAATCGAGTTCTAGTGAGTCCCGGAAACAGTCGTCGCGGCCGCCCCTCAACTGGCGGCGCGCATGCTTCCCCGGACCTTGTCCTTGTGCCAGCGCAGCAGATGCTGGCCGGCGTAGCGACGCAGCAGGCGCAGCAACTGCCCCTGCTGTTCGCGGATGAAAAAGTGCTGCCCGTCGAGCAGGTCGAGGGTGAAGTCGCCCCCGGCCTCATGCAGCCAGCCGAGCAACTCGGCGCTGCGCAGGCTGTCCTCGCGTCCGCCGAACAGGTGCAGCGCCGCGTCCAGCGGCCCATGCGCCTGGTAGCGGTAGCTGCCGGTGACGAGAAAGTCCGCTCGCACCACTGGCAACAGCATCTGCATCAGCGACGGATCGTTGAGGACGGCCTCCGGAGTACCCCTGTAGTCGCGCAACGCGGCAACCAGTTCGGCGTCGGCCTTGGCGCGCCGGTAGCCGCTGACATCGTTTTCGGCGGGCGGGGATACGCCGGAGAGGAATAGCGCCAGCGGCCCTTCGAGGCCGCGCCGACGCATGGCATGGGCCAGTTCGAAGGCCAGCAGCCCGCCCAGGCTGTGGCCGAAGAAGGCGTAGGGAGAAGCGCTATCGAGGGTGCCTTGCAGCTCGCCGGCCAATTGCGCGACCAGGCTGGCGGCATCGGTATGCAGGGCCTCGCCGAAGCGAAGGCCGCGCCCCGGCAATTCCAGGGGTAGCAAGCGGATCCAGCCCGGCAGGCTGGGCTGCCAGCGGCGGAACAGCGTGGCGCTGGCCCCCGAATAAGGCAGGCAGAACAATTGCAGGGAAACGGCCGGGCTCACCTGCCGACCTCCTTGCGCCGCTGTCGTGGCCCTCGTCCGGGGCAGAGCGCTTTCCCATGATCGATCGGCATTTCCGTCTCCTGCTGCGCACGCCGGGGCGCCGGGCACCTGCCCGCGCTGTCACAGAGGGGAACGGATAACAACGGCAAATAATTAGCGCATGTAACCGCAATCTCCGGGCAACCGCGGAGCATTGCGCGAAAGGACGCCAACCCCTATCCATTCTGATGGGTTGTGCCCGGCGCTATCGCCGCATCGGCGATAGCGATGTACGCCATGGAGCAGCCGGGAACGGTTGTCGCAGCGCCTTAGCGCAGTTCTTGCGCGGAACGCCGGCAGGAGCGGCGAGGCATTCAATACCGACTTCTAACTAGCTGATTCCTAAAGATTATTAAAAAAATTTCGTCTGCGACGCATGACTGCAACATTGGCGCGGCCATCCTTCTGAAACGCCGAAGAATTTCTCCCCTCCATCATTCGCAGCGGCTATTTGCCAGCATGCGGACCATTCACGAATAAAGGTGAGATTGGTTATTTCTTCGTAATTGACAATCATTATCATTCAACATAATTTGTTGCGCCATGTGTGGGTCTTACCCCACCGCCAGTGCTCTGCAGCCCCCTCCGCAGCAAGGTGATTTCCATGTCGGAACAACTGTCTACCCGCAGATGCGATACCCCGCTCCTCCAGGCATTCGTCGATAACCGTACGATCCTGGTGAAGATCGCCGCCCGCATTACCGGTTGCCGCTCGCGAGCCGAAGATGTGGTCCAGGATGCGTTCTTCAGGCTCCAGTCGGCGCCGCAGATCACTTCGTCGTTCAAGGCACAGCTCAGCTACCTGTTCCAGATCGTCCGCAACCTGGCCATCGATCACTACCGCAAGCAGGCGCTCGAACAGAAATACTCGGGGCCGGAGGAAGAAGGCCTGAACGTGGTGATCCAGGGCGCCTCGCCGGAAACCTCGCACATCAACTACGCGACCCTCGAACACATCGCGGATGCCCTCACCGAGCTGCCCAAGCGCACCCGCTACGCCTTCGAGATGTACCGCCTGCACGGCGTGCCACAGAAGGACATCGCCAAGGAACTGGGCGTCTCGCCGACCCTGGTCAACTTCATGATCCGCGACGCCCTGGTGCACTGCCGCAAGGTCACCGCCGAGCGCCAGGGCGACAACGTCACCCATCTCAGCGCCCGCCGCTGACGGCGGCGAGCATTCCTCAGCGCCGGTAGCGGCGCACCGACGCCGCCTGCGCCTCGGCCCTGGCGGCGAAATGGGTTCCCAGCAGCAACAGCGCCGCGCGCTTGTGGCGAAAATCGAAGGGTTGGCCGCAGCAGCGGCAAAGGCCCGGCGCGGTTTCGCAGCGCGCCTTTCCCAGCGTTGGCCTCGGCGGCTCAACGGGACCGTCCAGGTAGAAATGGTGGACCAGCGCCGCCAACCACTCCGCCACCCGCTCCGGCTCTCCCCGCTCCCGCGGCCCAAGGGCGTAAAGCAAGCCCGTGGGATCGCCACGCCGGCGCTCCTCCTCGATGAATGCGCAGGTCGCGACAGGTTCAGGACGCTCCTGCGCCGGTTCGTGCGACTCGTTGCACGCAGGCCGCTGCCTGTCGCAGCGGGCATATGGATCGGCCTCGCGGCGCTCGAGGGGCGACGGAAACGACAGGCTGGAGGCTGGAGACGGAAGCATGGCCGGCTACTCGTGGGGCTTGCCTGAGTAACGTCGCATCCCGCCGCGAATTTACCCGTCCAGCCCGGCGTCCGGCCGAACGGCCATCAATAGACTTCCGGCACGATGATCTCGCCGGGCGTCGGATGCCTGACGTAATCGGCGTGGCGCAGGCGCTCCGGCAGGTGTACCGGCGGCTGCGGAACTTCCCGGTAGGGCATCTGCTGCAACAGGTGGTGGATGCAGTTCAGCCGCGCGCGCTTCTTGTCGTCGGCCTGTACCACCCACCAGGGCGCCTCGGGGATGTGGGTGCGTTCGAGCATGGTTTCCTTGGCCTTGGTGTAGGCCTCCCAGCGCCGCCGCGACTCCAGGTCCATCGGACTGAGCTTCCACTGCTTGAGCGGATCGTGGATACGGCTGAGGAAACGCAGGTGCTGCTCGGCGTCGGAGATGGAGAACCAGTACTTGAGCAACTGGATGCCCGAGCGCGCCAGCATCTTTTCGAACTCCGGCACGCTGCGGAAGAATTCCTCGTATTGTTCGTCGTTGCAGAAACCCATGACCCGCTCGACCCCGGCACGGTTGTACCAGCTGCGGTCGAACAGGACGATCTCGCCACCGGCCGGCAGGTGCGAGACGTAGCGCTGGAAATACCACTGGGTCTGCTCGCGGTCGTTCGGCGCGGGCAGCGCGGCGACCCGGCAGACCCGAGGGTTGAGGCGCTGGGTGATGCGCTTGATCACGCCGCCCTTGCCCGCCGCGTCGCGTCCCTCGAAGAGAATCACCACCTTGTGCCCGGTGTGCACCACCCAGTTCTGCAGTTTCACCAGTTCCCGTTGCAGGCGGAACAGCTCGCGGAAATAGCGGCGCCGACTCAACTCGCCGGGCGCATCCTCCTGCTCGGGACCGAACAGCTCGTCCAGGTTCAGCTCGTCGTCGAGCAGTTCCTGCTCCAGCTCTTCGTCGTGTCGATCGAGCCAGTCGCGACCGATGCGGCCCGAGGTATCGCCATAGGAGTCCATGCGCTGCTCTCCACGTCATGCCGAAATACCGCGAATGCTAGGCGCGTCTTCATGACGTTTTGGTGACGGTTCGATGAAAACGTAGCGATCGCCCGCCGTCGAAAACAGTCGAAAGGTCACTGAAAGTCAGAAAATTCCCTAATCATTTGAATGACTTGGCCTAAGCTGGCCAGCCTCTCCGCACTTTCCACATGCTCCGCGCACCCCGGCGACCGCCGGGGCGAACCGCGCCCTTGCGGCGCCATTGATCGGAGATCGACCATGCAAGCGTTTTCCAAACAGCAACTCATCGATGCGCTGAATGCCCAGAGCAGCGACCTGGCCACCCTGCAGAGCCTGGTCATGGGCCTCTACCTGTGGATTCGCGACAGCCATGGCCAGGCCAGCGTCGATGCGGCCTTCCAGCGCGCCCGCGAGGAGGCCAGGCAATTCCGCCAGCAGAGCGGCAACCAGGCTGACGAGCGATTGATCCTGCACCTGGCGGAAATCGTCCGCGAACAACCCTGAGCCATGACCGGCACAGACTGACCGGTTCGGCCTGACTGACTCAAGGCCGCAAGGCAGTCCCGGGCGCCGCGGAATCGACTTTCGCGGTGTCCTCCGCGGGCAGCACCCGGATGGTCGCGGTCACACCGGCGCGCAAGGTGTTGCGCTGGCGATAGGCGGGATCGATGGCGATGCGCACCGGAATTCGCTGGGCCAGCTTGACCCAGGTATAGCTCGGGTTGATGTTCGCCAGCAGGCGCGAGCCCTCGGCATTCTCCCGGTCGGTGATGGCATGGGCGATGCTCTGCACGCGCCCGTCGAAGCGCTCGCCGCTCATCAGTTCCACCCGCGCCCGGCTGCCGACGCGGATGCCCGGCAACTTGGTCTCCTCGAAGTATCCGCTGACATAGAACGAATCGCGGTCCACCAGCGCCAGCAATGGCACCCCGGCGTGGGCGTAGTCGCCCTCCCGGGTCTGCAGGTTGGTCACGTAGCCGCTGACCGGGGCGCGCACCTGGGTACGTTCGAGGTCGAGACGGGCCTGCTGCAAGGCGGCTTCGGCAAGCTCCACGTTGGCCTGGGCCAGGCCGAGGCTGGCCTGGTTCCTCAGCAACTCGGCCTGGGCCAGGCTGACGTCGGTCTGGGCCTTTTCGTTCTCTTCCACCGATAGCATCGAGCGCTTCTGCAATGCCGAGCGCCGCTGCGCCTCGCTGCGGCGCTGGCGCAACTGGGCCTGGCTGGCCTCGATCGCCGCGCGCGACTCGCCCAGCGCCGCCCGCGCCACGTTCACCGCGCGCTCGGCGCGCAGCACCGCCAGTTCATAGCGCGCCGGATCGATGCTGAGCAGCAGCTCGCCCTTCTCCACGGGCTGGTTGTCGCTCAGCGGCAACCGGGTGATCAGCCCGGAAACGTCCGCCGACAGCGTCACCACATCGGCGCGGACCCGCGCGTCACGGGTCCACGGTGTGCGGGTGTAGCGTTCCCAGGCGAGGAACACCAGCGCCGCCGCCACCAGCACCGCCAGCAGGGTGGCCAGGCGTGGCCATTTGCCTTGCAACAGGTTCATCGGGACATCTCTCCCATCCACAGGATCAGACCGGCGCAGATCGCGCAGTACAACGCGCCCTGGAACAGCGCTTCGTGCCAGACCCGCTGCAACACGCCGAAGCGCCGCAACAGCGGGTTGAGCAGCAGCAGGATCAGCCAGGCCAGCAGCAGCGCCTGGGCGATCGGCGGCAGGTAGGCGCCCCCGACCTCGACATCAGCGGGCATGTCCGCCCTCCTCTTCTGGTTCTTCGACGACCGCCGGTGCGCCGCGGTCCTCCTCCAGCAGCGTCCGATAGCGTTGCAGCGACTGCTGCAGGATCAGTACCGCGACATTCATGATGAAGCGCTGCCGCGTCGCCCCGAGGTCCTTCGACGGCTGCGCCAGCAAGGCCTCCAGGCCCCGGCCGAAACGCCGCAGGGCGGCCAGGGCGAGGTCCTGCCGCGGGGCGTCCGCGCCGCCGGCTATGTAGGCGGCGACCTCGCGCAGCGCCTCGCCCAGCAGCGGCTGCAACTCCAGCGGCACCACCCCGGCGTCATGCAGCGGCTCGCGCAGGCGGTTCAACGCCACGCCCATCACCACGCAGCCCAGGGCGCACTGGAAACGTTCCGCCGCAGCCGGCTCCTGGCTCGCCGGCAGCAGGCCGACCATCACCGCCAGGCGATCGATCATCCGCGTCTCGAAGGCGAAGCGCTGCGCCTCGCTGGCCTCGCAGCGCGACATTTCCGCGACGTCCTGGCGCGACAGGTAGAGCAGCCGGCGCAGGCGCGGGTCGGCGCGGAACGGATAGACCAGGGCGAACACCAGCACGGCGAGGACCGCCGCGGCGAGGAAGCCGCCGACGAACTCGAACCACTGCGAAGCGTTGCTGTAGTAGACCGCGATATTCTGTGGCGCCACCATCAGCAAGGTCTCCAGGCCGATGCCCATGGCGATCCCGGCGCTCAGCGGGCTGCTCAGGCCGACCGCGACCACGTACAGCAGCAACGCCATCCACAGCGCCAGCCACTCGAAGTCGGCGGATGCCGGCAACAGCACGAACAGCAGCGCCGCCGAGATCAGGATCGCCAGCAGCAGCCCGCGCAGGAAGTTCTGCGCCGCCAGCAGCGGACGCGGGAAGGTCGCCATCAGCGAGCACATCACGCCGACCAGCAGCAGGCTGCTGAGGGCGCCGTTCCAGGCGCTGGTGATCCACAGCCAGGCGGCGCAGGACAAGGCGACGAAAGCGCGCACGGCGTTCATCGAGGCCAGCGCCCAGTCCAGGTGCAGCGCCTGCGCCTGGCCACGGCGGTAGAAACTGCTGGCGTGGCGGCCGGACTGGATCGCATCGTTGAGTTCGAGCACTTCGCCCAGGCGCTGAAACAGCCGCGCGTATTCCCAGCGCAGGATCGCCACCTGCGGGCGCAGCGCCGGGCTCAGCGCCTCGTCGTAGGACTCCGCGCGCGTCGCCGCGGCATCGAAGGCCTGGCGCACCGCCTGGAACTCCTCCAGCACCTCGGAGGGTACCGCCCGCCCCTGCTCGGCCAGCGCGTCCAGCACCCGCAACGCACGATCCAGCAGTGCCTGGATATCCGCCGGCAACGGCCCGACCCAGTGCGCCCGCACCAGCAGGCGATGCTGGCGCAGCAGCAACAGCCGCGAGGCCATCAGCACCAGCAGGTTACCCAGCAACTGCACCAGGCCATCGGCGCGGCGCAGGTTCGGCGCGTCGAAATAGAGGTGCCGGCGCAGGCCGTCCAGCGCGGTGATGCTGGCGACCAGTTGCATCTGCCGCTGGTTGAACGACTCGTCGCCCTCGTCGCCGCGGATCACCGCCGCGGCGTGCCGCGCGGTACTGCGGATCAGGCCGTCGACCTGGGCGAAGTAGCCCTTCGCCACCGCCTGCGGTCGCGCGCTGAGCAGGCTGACCAGGGCCACGCAGGCGACGCCCAGCAGGGTCTCGGTGACCCGCACCACGGCGAGCATGGAGGTGTTTTCCGGATCGGGAATCGACAGCACGGCGACGATCACCGCGGTGAAGCCGCTGAGCACGAAGGCGTGCGAGTCGGTGTAGCGCAGCAAGGTGCCGCCGGCGGTGCAGAGCGCCAGCCAGAGTCCCAGGGCGACGAAGAACGGCAACGGTTGCTGGGCGAACAGCGCCATGATCAGCACCGCCACCACGGCGCCAGCGAAGGTACCGAGGACCTGGGCGAAACTGCGCTTGAGAGCCATCCCGGCCAGCGGCTGGCTGACGATGACCACGGTCATCAGCGCCCACTTCGGCTGCTCCAGGTCGAAGAGGAAGGCCAGGTACAGGGTCAGCAGCCCGGCGGCGACGGTGCGCAGGGCGAACAGCAGGGTTTCCCGCGGCGGCCGCCAGAGCAAGCGGGCGTAGAATTTCAGCCCTTCCATGCCCGGCCCCGCACCTCCAGGCAACGGTTGGCCGCGGACCAGGCGGCGATGAAGCGACTCGACATGCTGGTTTCTCGTTCGGGATTCATGCGGCGGGTTCGCTTCCAGTCTAGAAGGCGCAAGGAAATCCGTGGCCGCCTACGGGGGCGGGCAGGTGCGGTCGGCCACGGAGCGACGAGTCGCGGCTACAGGGTAAAAGCCCCGACGGCCTTCCCGGTAGCGCGTCCAGGCGAAAACCGTTTTCGCTGAGAACGAACGCTGCGGCGCCTTTCGATTGGGTAAGCTTGCTCAAGGCTGGATCGATTTAGCTTGCGAATCAAGCGGATAGAAAGCCCAAGGAAAACGACCAGGAGGAGCCGAGAATGCGTCGAGCGATTGCCACTGTATCGTGGGCCCACCGATGAGCCTGCGTTTCGACGATATCGAAGCCTTCCTCAACGTCGCCGAACTCAACAGCGTGACGTCGGCGGCCGAGCGCATGAGCCTGTCCAAGTCGGTGATCAGCAAGCGCGTCAGCGATCTCGAACGACGCCTCGGCGTCCGCCTGCTCTATCGCACCACGCGCAACGTCGAGCCGACCGAGGCCGGGCATTTCTTCTACAAGGCCGCTAAGGCCTCGCTGCAGGAACTCAACAACGCCGCGGAGATCGTCGCCCTGCGCGAGAACGACCTGTGCGGCGAATTGCGCATCGTCACCCCGATGAGCTTCGGCACCCTCTGGCTGTCGCCGATCATCGCCGACTTCATGAGCCAGCACCCGCGCCTGGAGATCGTCCTGCAGATGGACGACCGCCTCACCGACTTCGAGAAGGAAGGCTACGACCTGAGCATCCGCGTCACCCGCCTGGACGACAGTTCGCTGATCGCCCGGCCGCTGGCCAACAGCCAGCGGGTGGTCTGCTGCAGCCCCGACTACGCGGAACGCCACGGCACGCTGGACACCCTCGAACAACTGATGCAGCACGAGTGCCTGGGCTACAACAACGCCACGCCGAGCCAGGTCTGGACCTTCGAACCGGCGTTCCCCGGCGCCAAGCCCCGTGCCGTCTCGCCACGCGGACGCTTCAGCAGCAACAACGGCCAGGCCATGCGCGACGCCGCCCTGCGCGGCCAGGGACTGGCGTTGCTGCCGCTGTTCATCGTCGCCGAGGACCTCAAGAACGGCCGCCTGGTGGACGCCGCGCCCGGCCTGCGCCCACTCGACGACGTGATCTACGCGATGTATTCGCGGGCGGCGGCGATGTCGCCGAAGGTCAAGGCGTTCATCCAGCATCTCCAGCAGGCGCTGTCGATCCCGCCCTGGGGCAACGGCTGAGCGACCGAACCATTCCGGCGAGGCTCCGGTCAGATACTGGGCATGCGGAGAAGACTCCCAGGAGCCTGTCGTCTCTCCCCCGTCCGGCCACCCGGCCCACAAAGGAGAACTGCCATGATCGTGCGTACCCTGCTCATCGCCGCCGCCCTGCTCGGCGGCACCGCCCAAGCCGCCGAAAGCACCGACCTGTGCGGCGCCAACCTGCAGAAGCTGGACGATATCCTCGCCGTGCGCGGCAAGACCTCGGTCACCGGTGCGCGGGTCACCGAGGTCAAGGAACTCCAGGCCAAGGCCAGGCAGGACCAGGCCAGCGGCGACACCAAGGGCTGCATCACCGCCACCACCCAGGCCCTGCAGATCCTGCAGAACGCCGGGAAGAAATGATCCGCGACAGACGCAAGGCGGATAACCGCAAGCGGTTATCCGCCCTACCCCAATGCAACCCTCCGTAGGGCGAATAGCGCCGCAGGCGTTATCCGCCGACACTCCAGCCCCCGCCCCGACCGCGTCCGATTTCGCTCATTCGAAGCGCAGGCTTTCCCGCACCGCACGGATTTCTGCCTGGCTGGCGTCGTAGGCCTCGGCCAGGCCGGCATAGGACAGCGAATAGGCCGAGGTCTTGCCGGCCGCGGCGAGCAAGGTCTGCTTCATCACCACGGCGCCGCGCTGGCGAATGGTGCAGGTGGTCTCCAGCGCCGCCAGCCCGCCGGTGGTGGACGGCTGCGGCGAGGTGCAGGCGGTCTGCAGGCCGTTGCGCAGGAACTCGATCTGCACCAGCTTGCGCATGTGCCCGAGGACTTTCTCCAGGTTCACTGCCTGCCCGCTCTGCAGGGGCATCCGCGTTACCTCCATCACCAGTGCCTGGGAGCCGTCTGCCTGCAACTTGACCGCGCGCTGGCGCTGGCCGGCGCCGGCCTGGCCGGGCTGCGCGGCGGGCAGGTCGCTGACCTGCCAGCCCGCCGGCCAGCGCGCCATCGACGCCTCGGCCAGGCTCAGCGCGGACAGCGTGCCGACCGCCAGGGCCAGCCAGCGCCAGCCGTTGCGTCGCGTTTGCGCCTGCCTCACGGTGTACCCTCCTCTTCGCGTCCCTCCACGGCCGGCCGGGGCTGCCCGAGGGGCTCCTCGAAACGCAGCAGGCGTCCGGCATTGCCCAGCACCAGCAAGGTGCTGAGGTTGTGCAGCAGCGCCGCGACCATCGCCCCGGCCGCGCCGAGCAGGCCGAAGGCTGCCGCGGCGACGATCGCCAGGGTCCAGCCGAGGCCGATCGCCACGTTGACCTGCAGGGTCCGCCGGCATTGCCGGCTGAGCCGCACGCAGGTGCCGAGGCGGCGCAGGTCGCTGCCGATCAGCACGATATCCGCCGAGGCCAGGGCGATGTCGGCGCCGCCGGCGCCCATTGCCACCCCGACCACACCGGCCTTCAGCGCCAGCGAATCGTTGATGCCGTCGCCGACCACCATCGGCCGGAAACCGCTGCCGATCTCCGCGCCGACCTGGCGCAGCTTGTCCTCCGGCAACGCCTGCGCCACCAGTTGGCGAATCCCCACCTGCTTGGCCACGGCGTCGGCCACCGCCCGGCGATCGCCGGTCAGCAACAGTTGCCGGCCCAGACCCAGTTCGCGCAGATCGGCCAGGGCCTCGGCGGCCTCCGCGCGTACGCTGTCGGCCAGCAGCAGCCAGCCGAGGAAGCGCCCGTCCAGGGCGATTCCGGCGATCGGTCCCTCATGCTCCGGCACCTCGCTGGCGTCGATGCCCAGTTGCTGGAACAGTTCGGGCCGGCCGAGGGCGGCTTCGCCCGCCGCTGTTCGTGCGACCACGCCGAACCCCTGGCGTTCGCGAATATCGCTCAATGGATGATAGGCATCGTGCGCCGCCAGGGCTGCCAGCGCTCGGCTCACCGGATGGCTGCTGGCGGCACCGAGGCTGGCGGCCAGGCGCAGCACCGACGCCTCCTCGGCGGCATCGGCCAGGCGCAGCGCCTGCAGGCGCAGGCTGCCATGGGTCAGGGTGCCGGTCTTGTCGACCACCAGCGAAGTCAGGTCCGCCAGCTCCTCGAGGAAGGCCGAGCTGCGGATCAGGATACCGTGGCGGGCGGCCACGGCGATCCCGGCGATAGCCGTGGCCGGGGCGGACAGCACCAGGGCGCAGGGACAGGCGGCGACCAGCACGGCGAGCATGGCCTGGGCATCGTTGGTGACGAACCAGGTGACCGCGGCGATCAGCAACACCAGCAACATGTACTGCCCGGCGTAGCGCTCCAGCAGGCGGGTGATCGGCGGCTTGGCGCGCTCGGCCTGTTGCATCAGGCCGATCACCTTGCCCAGGGTCGAGGCCTCGCCGGTACGGGTTATCTCGATGCGCAGCAGGCCGTCGAGGTTGATCGCGCCGCCGTAGACCTCCATCCCCGGCGCCACCTCGAGCGGCACCGACTCGCCGGTGATCGGCGCGGTGTCGAGACTGGCCTGGCCCTGCAGGACCCGCCCGTCGGCCGGAACCCGGTCGCCGGCGCGCACTTCCACCTGGTCGCCCGCTCGCAGGCTGGCGTTGTCCACCTCGCTCAGGCTGCCGTCGGCCTCGATCCGCCGGGCATGGCTGCGGGTCAGCTCGCCGAGGGCGGCGATGGCCTCCTGGGAGCCGATCACGCTGCGCTCCTCCAGTACATGGCCGAAGATCATGATGATCGGCAGCAGCGCGGCGGTCAGCAGGTCGCCGCTGGCCCAGGCGCCGAGCATGGCCAGCGCGATCAACTGGTCGGTGACGCCGTGCAGGCTCGGATGCCGCAGGCTGTCCCAGGCCGAGCGGGCCACCGGAAGCGCCACCAGCAGCGACGCGACGCCGAGCAGGATCTGGCTGACCCCGGCCTGGTCCGCCGCCAGCCAGCGCCAGGCCAGGCCGAGCAGCAACAGGCCGAGGGCGAGCATCGCCAGGCTCAGCTGGCGCGCGGCGCGGCGCTGCTCGTCGCGGCTGAGCAGGCCGCCGCCGAACGGCAGGTGATGATGGTGATGCGCGCAGCCGCCATGGCTGCCGTGGGCGGTCGGCTCGCTCATGCGCACCTCCCGGGGCGAGCCGCGGCGGCTATTGCGGGAAGCGCGCGTCCGGCCGGCGTACGTAGTCCAGGGCTTCCTTCTCGGTGAGCTCCCAGATCTGCTTGACCTGCCCGTTGTTGTCGCTCTTCAGGCCGACGAAACTGCCCTTGAGCTGGGGCATGCGGCCATAGACGATGAACAGGTTCTGCGCCGTGCGGATGCGCACCGACGGCGCCACCGAATAGCTGACGGTCTTCTTCCCCAGCCCCAGGGTGAGCACGCTGCGCAGCAGGCTCTGCTTGGGTTTCTTCAGGGTGATGACCGGGTACTGCGCGCTGGCCACGAAGCCCACCAGCATGTCGCTCGGCAACTGCCGCGCCAGCGCCTCGCCGCCGCACAGCAACAGCGCCAGCCCGCACAGCAGGGCCCTGCCGGGTGATAGCCGCGCACCGTTGCCCGTGAATGGAATACCGCCTGCCGTCATTGCCCGTCCCGTTCGCCTGGTTGTTCGACTCGGCGCCGCGTTCCGCTGGCGGAAGCGCGTACCGAAGGTTGATGCCGACGCAGGGTAGCCGTTTCACGTTCGCTTGTCCGTCCATTGTTTCACAGCCCGCGAAGGGCACCGTCGGGCAGCGGCTCATGGCTGCCCACCTTGCAGAATCAGGCGGCCATCGTCGCGCGGATCGACGCTGCCGACCGAACCGGCCTTGCCGAGGATCGCCGGCACCCGTTCGCGGTACAGGCGCCAGAGCAGGCCGGCATCGGTCGCGCCCAGCGCCGGGGCCAGGCCAACGATGCTGGCGGTGTCGCGGCGCGCCTGGGCCAGCCGTTCGCCGGCCTCGGCGCGGGCGAGCTGCAGGGTGCGGTCGGCCCCCTCGGTGGCGGCCTGGGTGAGTTTCTCCGCCTCGGTGCGCGCCTTGGCGACGTTCTGCTCGGCCAGTTGGCTGGCGGTCAGCACCGCGTTGAAGGCGCTTACCGCATTGCGCGGCAGGCTCGACTGCACGTCGACCCGCACCACCTGGATGCCCAGCCCGCTGCCGGCCGCGGCCAACGCCGCCAGGCTGTGGTTGATGCCCTGCACCAGGTCGCCGCGCAGGCGTTCGCGGCGCTCGGCGACCGCGCTGTCGTTGCCGAGCAACTCCGGGCGCGCCACCAGGATGGTGTCCAGGTCGCGCGCGGCGCAGACCTGCACGGCGTTGCGCGCCACCAGGCGGTCCAGCGCCGGCAGCACGTGGGCGCCCTGGAGGACGTAGGCGTACGGGTCATCGACCTTGTAGAACACCCGCACGTCCAGTTGCACCACCCCGGCGTCGCCGGTCAGCAGGTAGCCGGAGCCGGCCAGCGCGTCGCTGGACAGGCTGACGTCGAGGTCGGCGCGACGCGCCTGCTCGGAGCGCAGCAGGCCCTCGACGCGGCGTTCGATCACCTGTTCGGCGGACGGCAGCAGCACCACCTGCTCCAGCGGCTGCGGCCAGGCCAGCAGCAGGCCGGGACCGGCCAGGCGCTCCAGCGCGCCCAGGCGCAGCACTACGGCGCGGTTCTCCGGGCCGATCTGGCGGACGTGGGAAAACGCCCAGGCCAGCGCCGCCAGGAGGGTCACGCCGAACAGTGCGAGGAACGCCAGGCGTCCGGCCTGCAGCCAGGGGCTGCGCAGCCCCTCGCGCGCTTCGCCGCTCATGGCCGGCGCCCGTTGGCCGGCGCTTCGGCGGGGAACGCCGGCGGCCCGTCGACCAGCACGCGAAACGGTGCGGCATCGGTGCGCAAGACCAGGCGGGTATCGCCGTTGACGATGGTGCCGAGGGTGTCCAGCGAGCGCAGCAGGTTGTACAGCTGCGGCGAACCGGCGTAGGCCTTGCCGTAGATGCGCGCCGCCTCGACCCGCGCCTGGGCCTCGATCTCCGCGGCTTTCACCGAAGCCTCGGCCTGGATCACCCGGGCGTCGCGCTCCGCCGCCGAACGGATCTCCGCGGCCTGGCGACGGCCCTCGGCGGTACGCTCGGTGGCGATGGTCTCGCGCTCGGCGCGCATGCGGTCGACGGTGGCGCCGAGGGTCACCTTGGGCAGGGTCAGGCGCTCGATGCCGACCTGCACCACCTTGACCCCGTAGGTCGCCAGCAACTGATGGTCGATCTGTTCGCGCAGGCGCGCTTCGAAGTCGCCGATACGCACCCGCGACGCCTCCGTATTCACCAGGTCGGCCAGGTCATAGGCGCTGGCGGTGGTTTCCAGCGCCGAGCCGACGAAGGTGCGCAACTGCCGGGCAGCCTCGTCCGGCTGGTTGCGCACCGCGCGCATGAAGCGCTGCACGTTGTCGGCGTCGCCCTGGACCTGCCAGGCCACGTAGGCCTGGACGATGATCCGCAGGCCATCGCGGGTACCGACGTCCTGCAGGCCGCTGGAGGTGGTGCGCAGGCGCAGGTCGACCGGGATCGCGCTCTCGAACGGCAACGGCAGGCGCCAGGCCAGGCCCGGTTCGAGCAGGACCCGCGCCGGGTTGCCGAAACGGGTGATGACCATCGCCTCGCCGGAACGTACCTGCACCAGGCAAGCGGCGGCGACGGCGAACAGCACCAGCAGCGCGGCGACCAGCAGCCGGCGCCAGGGCGGCGCGGCCTGTGCGCCATGGCCGTGATCGTGATCGTGATCGTGATCGTGATGATGCTCGTGGTGGCTGTGCGAGTGGGAGTGACCGAGGCTCAAGAGCGCTCTCCTCATGGTGCGGATTGCCCGGCCGCGGACGCCGGAGCGGCGGACGGACGGGACGAAGACGGGGAATCCAGGCGGCCGAGGCCGAAGCTGCGCAGGTCGATGGTCGGCGCGCCGGCGCCGGCGATGCGGTGGTCGATGAGCAGCAGGTTGGCCTTGCCCAGGCCGAGCCCGAGCTGGCGGTAGTAGGCCTCCAGCAGGAAAGCCTGGCCGGCGTCGGCATAGCCTTCCCGCTCCGCGGCGAAACGCCGGTCGGCGGCCTGCGCGGCGGCCAGGGTCTCGCGGGCCTGCGCGCTGGCCCGGTCGTGCGCCACGCTGGCCTGTAGTTGCGCCTCGTTGCGCTGCGCGGCGGCCTGCCCGCGCTCGCGGGCGATCAGCGCCTGGGCGGTGATCTGCGCGGCCTGCACCGCGTGGTAGGCGTTCGCCGCACCGGCCGGCGGATGGATCGCCTCGACCGCCGCGCCCAGTACCTCGACGCCGCTGCCGAGGCGGTCGAGGTCGGCCTGCACGGCCTGGCCGATCTGCTCGGCCAGGCCCGCGCGCTGCTCGCCGAGGACCTCATCGAGGGTCCGCGAGGCGAAGGCATGCACCAGTACGCGGCTGGCGGTGCTGCGCACCAGCGTCGGCACGTCGACGCTGCGGTAGGTCGCCGCCAGCGCCGCCGCGTCGTCGAGAGCGATGCGGTAGACGATGCGCACGTCCATGTTGACGATCTGGAAGCTCTGCCGGCGGTCGGCCAGGCTGGCGATGACCTGCGATTTCTCGCTGACGTGGGAGGCGTCCCACAAGCGGTTGGCGCTATCCGGGGCCGGACCTTCGGCGGGCGCGAGCGGCTCGGCTCCGCCGTCGCCGGCGGCGACGCTGGTGGCCAACTCGTGGACCACCCCGTTCTCCACCGCCAACACCCGCCCCAGCGGCCAGGGCAGCCCCAGGTGCAGGCCGGGGCCGAGCACCGCGACCGGCTTGCCGAAGCGCTCGTAGACGCCCCGTGCATCCATGCCGATCTCGCGTACGCCGCTGAGCAGCCAGCCGCTCAGCGACACCACCGCCAGCACCGGCAGGAACGCCCGCCGCATGAAACCGAAGGCCCAGACCTGGCGCAGGTCGATGCCGAAGCGCTGGTGCAACTCATGCTGCAGACGCTGCAGGGGACGCGGCGGCCAGCGCAACAGGTCGGCCAGCAGGCTGGTGGCGACCAGGCGCGGTTCGAGGCCGGCACGCTGCGGCGCGAACATCGCCAGGATCGCCCTGCCCAGCAACTCCAGCGCCAGCGCCGCCGGCAACAGGCCGAGCAGTACCGCCAGACGCGGGGCCCAGGGGTGTCCCTGGCGAGCCAGGAACAGACAGAGGGCGGCCAGCACCAGGGTACCGATCAGCGCCCGCGCCAGTTGCCCGAGGGCCGGGGCTTCCGGCCACTGCGCCGGCCCTTGGCTGGCGAAGCGACGTTCCAGCACCAGCACCGCGAAGGCCAGCAGCAGGCAGATCCCGATGGCGAGGTCGGCCGCTTGCCCGGAACTGGCCGGCGGCAGGTCGAGACGCCAGCCGGCGGCTACCAGGCACAACGCCAGCGCCGCGCTCGCCGCCAGCCACAGCGCAGCGTGCCCGAGCTGGGCCAGGCCGTGGGCGATGGCCTGGCCCAGGCGCTCCAGCAGCCGTTCATAGGCGCTGTCGGCGGTGGCGTCGGGTTCGTCCCGCTGCCAGCGCAGCCAGGCAGGCCGCGCGCTGGCCTCCGCGCCGAGGACCACGCAACGCCAGGCCGCGACCCGGTAGGCCGCGTGCAGACCGGCGAACAGGACCAGCCAGGCCGCGCCGAGGTTGTACAGCAGCGGCGGCCAGAGCGAGTCGGCGGCGAACAGGCCGATGAAGAACCCCAGCACGGCGCAGGCGGCGGCCAAGGCGACGCTGGCCGCTGCCCATCGCCACAGCTGGCGCAACTGCCGGGGCGCCTGCTGGAAACGCGGCAGCGATTCGGCGGCGACGCCCTCGGCGTCCAGGTCGACTCTCATCTTCACTCCAGGCAAAACTCGAAGGTACCGGCCAGGCCGGCGCAAACGCCCGCAACTTTATAACAATGCGCGTTAAGAAGTTGTCATGATTTGAAAAACAGTCTGCATCCCAAGGCTCTTGACTGGAAGACGAGAGTCTGTGTGCAGCACCCTGGGCAACACCTAACCAATCGAAAGGTTCTAAGCAGCCGGGAAAAACCACCGGACATCCGTGCAAACGACCATTCGTCGGCAATTCTCATTCAAATCGGATTTCTTATAACCAATCCGCATAGGCCTACCGGAGCCCTCATCTCCCCCGCAAAGGCACGCCATTCCGGGCCTCGACGCGTAGCCGGCAGGCCTTTTCGCATAGCCTGACGGTTTTATAACAGCGGCAGAGCGTCAATAATCCGACCATCGACTGTGATAGCGTCAAAAAAGAATCATATCGATCCTTTGTAGCGTTATCCGGTGCCATGCAGTCCTTATCGAACAACCGCCGGGGCCTCGCCAAGCCCCGGTTCGAGCCACGCATTGCGTGGTCGCAGCAAACGTTTGTGCGGATTACCCCAGGAGGCTCGCCCATGACCGAATCGACTGCCGGGGCCGGAGTCCATGGCACAGCCTCCGGACAGGCTGGCGAAAGCCCTGCCGCGCGCAGGGAACGATCGCCGGTGACGGATCGTCGATGAGCCGGGGGAAGCCATGCGAAGCCTGATCGGGATGACGTTCCTGAACTCCTCCGTAGGCCAGCGCCGGCTGCGCCAGAACGGTATCGTGCTGCGCCTGGGACCGGTAGTCGCGGATCGCCGGCGCGCGACCCTGCCGCACCGGCAAGGCCACTGCCTCGATCGTCAGGACCTGGAAACCCTGTTGCTATGGCTACAGCGGCACTTCCTCTGCGTTCCCCTGGAACACCTGCTCGAAGGCCCCGCTCCAGCCTGCCTGCGGATCGCCCTGAGCGTCGACGGCAACCCTGCGGAACTGGCCGAGCTGGTCTATCCGCTGCTGGAACGCTACGAAATGCCGGCGAGCGCCTTCATCGGCGGTGACCCGCGCAGTTGGCGCGAAGCGGTGGCCGAGACGCTCTGGCAGGCCGATGCGACTGCCGCCGGACCCTTGCTGGAACTGCTGGAGGGTTACAGCGGCGCGGCACTCATGGCGGTGTTCGAACGCACCGGCGACGACCAGCGTCGCAGCCGCAACCTCGACCTCCTCCTGCGCAAGCTGGAACGCCTCGACCCGGCCTCGCAGCAGGCCTTGCACGCGGCCTGCCCGGTTCCCGCACCGTACAGCGCTGGCGACTGGGAGCGGGTCCGCCGCCTGGAAAACAGCGGCCTGCTTCGCTTCGGCCTGCGCGGACAGGAGCCGCACCCATCGGCAGGCCTTTGCGCCGAGGACTGTCTCGGCCGCGCCCACCGCCAGCTCCAGCAGCATTGCGCCGCCCCCCTACCGGTGTTCTGCCAAGCTCGCACCACACCCGCCGCGCAACCCGGCCTGCGCGCCGCCCTCGGTCGGCTTGGCTACCGCTTCGCCTTCGGCGCGCGCAATGGCCTGGTGGATACCCGTTGCGACCCGCTGGACCTGCCGCGCATCGAGGTGGATGCGGCGATCGCCGCCCGTCCCGGCCGGCTGGCCTGGCACATCTATCGTGGAGCCCGCCCATGAGCATGGCTTCCAGCCCGTTCCCAAGGAGGCGCGACAGGCAGTCGCCCTCCGCCGGAAGACCGCCCGAACCACGGGAAGCGAACGCGCCGTCGCCCGCCATGCCGCAGCGACGCCGCTCTCAGGGATATGGCCAGCCCAGCTGGCCCGGTATCAGCAAGGATCGTCCCATGACTGCAGACACCCCTACCTCTGTCGCTACCATCAACCACCTGCTGCTCGGCGCGCCCTACACCAGCCCACTGGTGATCCCCGGCGACTGGCTGGTCGACGAGCTGGAAGGCGCCGTGGAGGTCGGCGGCTTCACCGACGGCCTGTTCCGCTGGCCGACGCGCAAGCGCAGCGGCCGCCCTTCGCCGATTCTCTGCGGCGACCTGCTGCGCGCGGTACGTACCGAATGCGCCGAGTCGGTGCAGTTCTGGTGGGGTTTCAGTCCGAGCCTGGTGGGGCGCTGGCGCCGCGCCCTCGGCGTGACCCGCCGCAACAATCCCGGCGACCAGGCGGTGGCGCGCGCCCGCGCCGCCCTCGCCCGCTCGCTGGACCGCAAGGCGCCGCCGAAGGCACCGGCCGCCTGGTCCAGCGAAGAAGTCGAGTTCATCCGCCGCCACGGCAGCAAGCGCAGCCTGGCCTGGTGCGCCTACATGCTCGGCCGCAGCTACCAGAGTGTCGCCAGCAAGGCCGAGGAGCTTTCCCCGCACAGCGGGCGCGACCGCAACAATGCGATCTGGAGCAAGTCCGAGGAAGATCTGTTGCGCCAGCACTACCAGCAGCGCGGCTCGCTATGGTGTGCGCAGCAGACCGGCAAGACCCGCGCAGCGGTATTCCACCGGGCCAAGAAGCTGGGCCTGCAACGGCAGCGGCCGAAACACCCGTGAGGCCGGTCGCCGCCCTCTCCCGCCGAGGCGAGAGAGGGCCAGTGCTCAACCGCGGTAGTAGCGCTGCGCCACGAAGGGCATCTTGCTGACCACCAGGGTCACCGGCTTGCCGCGCACCATCGCCGTCACCTCGCTGCCCAGGCCGGCCAGCTCGCTCGGCACGTAGCCCATGGCCAGCGGCGCGTTGAGACTCGGACCGAAACCGCCGCTGCTGACCTTGCCGATCGCCCGGCCCTGGGCATCGACGATCTCGGCGCCCTCGCGCACCGGCATCCGCCCCTGCGGCAGGAAACCGACGCGCTTGCTGGCAACGCCCTGCGCCTGCTGGGCAAATATCCGCTCGGCGCCGGGGAAGCCGCCGGCGCGCACGCCGTCGGCGCGGCGCGCCTTGGAAATGGCCCAGCCGAGGCTGGCTTCGACCGGCGTGGTGGCGCTGTCCATGTCGTGGCCGTAGAGGCACAGGCCGGCTTCCAGGCGCAGCGAGTCGCGCGCGCCGAGGCCGAT
The DNA here is from genome assembly GCF_050433085.1 of Pseudomonas sp. RC10-4-2. Taxonomy (NCBI): domain Bacteria; kingdom Pseudomonadati; phylum Pseudomonadota; class Gammaproteobacteria; order Pseudomonadales; family Pseudomonadaceae; genus Pseudomonas; species Pseudomonas sp. RC10-4-2. Next base: position 30,283 of record NZ_JBNPXX010000003.1, on the reverse strand, counting down.
CGGCGCCACTTCCGGCTCGGCCAGCAGGCGCCGCGCCAGGGCCTCGGCATGGGCGGCGGGCACGGAGATCTCGTAGCCGTCTTCACCGGTATAGCCGGAGCGGCTGACGTAGCAGTCCTGGCCGAGCAGCTCGACGCGGGCGAACTGCATGAAGGTCATCTGCGCCACCTGCGGCGCCAGGCGCTCCAGCACCCGCACCGCCGCCGGTCCCTGGAGGGCGAGCAAGGCACGCTCCTCGAACAGCGGCTCGACGCTGCAACGGTCTTCCAGGTGACGACGCAGGTGCGCCAGGTCCTGGTGCTTGCAGGCGGCGTTGACCACCAGCAGCAGGCAATCGCCGAGGTTGGCCACCATCAGGTCGTCGAGGATCCCGCCCTGCTCGTCGGTGAACAACGCGTAGCGCTGCTGGCCCACCGGCAGGTCGAGGATGTCCACCGGCACCAGGCTTTCCAGGGCCAGCGCCGCATCGGCGCCCACCAGGCGGATCTGGCCCATGTGCGAGACATCGAACAGACCGGCCTGCTCGCGGGTGTGCAGGTGCTCCTTGAGCACCCCGGCCGGGTACTGCACCGGCATGTCGTAGCCGGCGAAGGGCACCATCTTCGCCCCCAGTTCCAGGTGCAGGGCGTGCAGGGGCGTCTTGGCGAGGGTTTCTGCGGTCATGTTTCACTCCATGGCATCCCGGCCTCCTTTCTGCCGGAGAGCCGCGATCGATTGTCGGGAAAGAAAAAAGAAGCGCCGGCGCAGCGGCGCGGTTCAGCATTCGATGATGTTCACGGCGAGGCCGCCGCGCGCGGTTTCCTTGTATTTGCTTTTCATGTCGGCGCCGGTCTGGCGCATGGTGCGGATGACCTTGTCGAGGGAAATGAAGTGCTGGCCGTCGCCGCGCAGGGCCATGCGCGCGGCGTTGATCGCCTTCACCGAAGCCATCGCGTTGCGTTCGATGCAGGGCACCTGGACCAGCCCGCCGACCGGGTCGCAGGTCAGCCCGAGGTTGTGCTCCATGCCGATTTCGGCGGCGTTCTCGACCTGCTGCACGCTACCGCCGAGCACTTCGCAGAGCGCCCCGGCAGCCATCGAGCAGGCCACGCCGACCTCGCCCTGGCAACCGACCTCGGCGCCGGAGATCGAGGCGTTTTCCTTGTAGAGGATGCCGATCGCCGCCGCGGTGAGCAGGAAGCGCACCACGCCGTCGTCGTCGGCCCCGGGGATGAAGCGCGCGTAGTAATGCAGCACCGCCGGAATGATCCCCGCCGCGCCGTTGGTCGGCGCGGTCACCACGCGGCCGCCGCTGGCGTTCTCCTCGTTCACCGCCAGGGCGTAGAGGTTGACCCAGTCGAGCACGCTGAGGGCATCGCGCAGGCCGGCCTCCGGCCGCTGGCACAACTGGCGGTGGAGCGCCGCCGCACGGCGCCTGACCTTCAGCCCGCCGGGCATGATGCCCTCGTTGCGGCAGCCGGCCTCGACGCAGTCCTGCATCACCTGCCAGATACGCAGCAGGCCGGCACGGGTTTCCTCGGCGGGGCGCCAGGCCTTCTCGTTCTCGGCCATCAACTGGCTGATCGACAGGCCTTCGCGGACGCAATGGTCGAGCAGTTGCCGCGCGGTCTTGAAGGGGAACGCCAGCGGCGTGCGGTCCTCGACGATGCGGTCGAGGCCGGCGGCCTCGTCGTCGACCACGAAACCGCCGCCCACCGAGTAGTACTCGCGGCTGCGGACCTGCAGGCCGGCGGCGTCGAAGGCACGGAAGATCATGCCATTGGGATGGTAGGCCAGCGGCTTGCGGATCAGCGCAAGGTGTTCCTTCTCGACGAAGCGGATCGGCCGCTCGCCGAGCAGGCGCAGCTCGCCGCTGGAACGGATGGCATCGAGCCGAGCGGGAATCGCGGCGGTATCCACCGTGTCCGGCTGCTCGCCCTCCAGGCCGAGCAGTACCGCCTTGTCGCTGCCGTGGCCCTTGCCGGTGGCGCCGAGCGAGCCGTACAGCTCGACCTTGACGCTGGCAGTGGCCTCCAGCAACCCCTCGCGCCTCAGCCCCTCGGCAAAGCGCGCGGCGGCACGCATCGGCCCCACGGTGTGGGAGCTGGACGGCCCGATGCCGATCTTGAACAGATCGAAGACACTCAGGGACATGCTCGTCTCCGCTTGCGGATTGGCCGCCACCATGGCGGCGCTCCTGTTCAATCAGCGTAGACCGGGAAGTGCCGGCAGAATTCGCCGACCTGGCCCCTGACCCGTTCGCCGACCTCGGGATTGTCGATATCGTCGAGGATGTCGCAGATCCAGCCGGCCAGTTCGCGGCACTCGCCCTCGCGGAAACCGCGAGTGGTCACCGCTGGGGTGCCGATGCGGATGCCGGAGGTGACGAACGGGCTCTGCGGATCGTTCGGCACGGCGTTCTTGTTCACCGTGATGCCGACCCGGCCGAGGGCGGCGTCGGCTTCCTTGCCGGTCAGGCCCTGGCGCACCAGGCTGATCAGCATCAGGTGGTTGTCGGTGCCACCGGAAACCACGTCGTAGCCGCGCCCGATGAACACCTCGGCCATCGCCTTGGCGTTGCGGATCACCTGCGCCTGGTAGTCCTTGAAGCCCGGCTCCAGCGCTTCCTTGAAGCACACCGCCTTGGCCGCGATCACGTGCATCAGCGGGCCGCCCTGGGCGCCGGGGAATACCGCGGAGTTGAGCTTCTTCTCGATCTCCTCGTTGGCGCGCGCCAGGATCAGGCCGCCGCGCGGGCCGCGCAGGGTCTTGTGGGTGGTGGTGGTGACCACGTCGGCGAAGGGGATCGGGTTCGGGTAGAGGCCGGCGGCGACCAGCCCGGCGACGTGGGCCATGTCGACGAATAGCAGCGCGCCGACCTTGTCGGCGATGGCGCGGAAGCGCGGGAAGTCGAGGGTCTTGGAGTAGGCGGAGAAGCCGGCGACGATCATCTTCGGCTTATGCTCCACGGCCAGGCGCTCGACTTCGTCGTAGTCGATCAGCCCGGTAGCGGTGTCCAGGCCGTACTGCACGGCGTTGTACAGCTTGCCGGAGGAGGACACCTTGGCGCCGTGGGTGAGATGGCCGCCGTGGGCCAGGCTCATGCCGAGGATGGTGTCGCCGGCGTTGAGCAGCGCCAGGTACACCGCGGCGTTGGCCGAGGAACCGGAGTGCGGCTGGACGTTGGCGTAGGCGGCGCCGAACAGTTGCCTGGCGCGGTCGATGGCCAGCCGCTCGACCTTGTCGACGTGTTCGCAGCCGCCGTAGTAGCGCTTGCCCGGATAGCCCTCGGCATACTTGTTGGTCAGGCCGCTGCCCTGCGCCTGCATGACCCGCTTGCTGGCGTAGTTCTCCGAGGCGATCAGTTCGATGTGGTCTTCCTGCCGCCGGTCTTCGGCGTCCATCGCGGCGAGCAGTTCGTCGTCGTAGCCCTGGAGCTGGTCGTGCTTGCTGAACATGGCGCTGGCCTCTTGTCGTGTCGGTGTCAGGACGCTCGCTGGCGCGAGCGTGGCCGCGGTGCCGCTACGCAAGCGCGGCGCCGGGAAAGGGGTATCGCCGGAAACGCGAGGACGCCGCCGCTGGCGGCGCCCTCCTCGTCCGTCACTCCTCGCTGTACGCCTCGATCGGCGGGCAGGAGCAGGTCAGGTTGCGGTCGCCGTAGACGTTGTCGACGCGGCCCACCGGCGGCCAGTACTTGGCCTCCACCAGGCTGGCCAGCGGATAGGCGGCCTGCTCGCGGCTGTAGGCGTGGTTCCATTCGCCCAGCAGTTCGGCGGCGGTGTGCGGCGCGTTCTTCAGCGGGTTGTCTTCCTTGTCCAGCTCGCCGCGTTCCACCGCGCGGATTTCCTCGCGGATGCGGATCATCGCGTCGCAGAAACGATCCAGCTCGGCCTTCGACTCGCTCTCGGTGGGCTCGATCATCAGCGTGCCGGCCACCGGGAAGGACATGGTCGGCGCATGGAAGCCGAAGTCCATCAGGCGCTTGGCCACGTCGTCGACGCTGATCCCGCTGCTGTCCTTGAGCGGACGCAGGTCGAGGATGCATTCGTGGGCGACCAGGCCGTTGCCGCCGGCGTAGAGCACCGGGTAGTGCTCCTCCAGGCGATGGGCGATGTAGTTGGCATTGAGGATGGCCATTTCCGAGGCGCGCTTGAGGCCTTCGCCGCCCATCATGCGGATGTACATCCAGGTGATCGGCAGGATGCTCGCGCTGCCGTACGGCGCCGCGCTCACCGCGCCTTCCTTGCGCTCGCCGCGAGCGTGGCCGGGGAGGAACGGCGCCAGGTGCGCGCGCACGCCGATCGGGCCGACGCCCGGGCCGCCGCCGCCGTGGGGGATGCAGAAGGTCTTGTGCAGGTTCAGGTGGGAAACGTCGCCACCGAACTTGCCCGGGGCGCACAGGCCGACCATGGCGTTCATGTTGGCGCCGTCGATGTACACCTGGCCGCCACAGTCGTGGACGATGGCGCAGATCTCGCGGATCGCTTCCTCGAACACGCCGTGGGTGGACGGATAGGTGATCATCAGCGCGGCCAGGCGTTCCTTGTGCTCGCTGGCCTTGTTGCGCAGGTCCTCGACGTCGACGTTGCCGCGCGCGTCGCAGGCCACCACCACCACGCGCATGCCGACCATGCTGGCGGTAGCCGGGTTGGTACCGTGGGCGGAGGACGGGATCAGACAGATGTCGCGCTGGCTGTCGCCGCGGCTCTGGTGGTAGGCACGGATCGCCAGCAGGCCGGCGTACTCGCCCTGGGAGCCGGCGTTGGGCTGCAACGACACGGCGTCGTAGCCGGTGGCGGAACAGAGCATCGCCTCCAGTTCGTCGGTGAGCTGGCGGTAGCCTTCGCTCTGCTCGGCCGGGGCGAACGGGTGCAGGTTGCCGAATTCGGCCCAGGTCACCGGGATCATCTCGCTGGCGGCGTTCAGCTTCATGGTGCAGGAGCCCAGCGGGATCATCGTGCGGTCCAGCGCCAGGTCCTTGTCCGCCAGCTTGCGCAGGTAGCGCATCAGCTCGGTTTCCGAGTGATGGCGGTTGAAGATCGGGTGGCTGAGGATCGCCGACTGGCGCAGCAGCTCGACCGGCAGGCGGTCCCCGCTGCTGGCGGCAAGGGCGGCGAAGTCCGGGAGCGCCTGGCCCTCTTCGGCCAGCAGGCCCCAGAGGGTCTCCACGTCGGCCTGGCGGACGGTCTCGTCGAGCGACAGGCCGAGACGGCCGGCATCGATCTCGCGCAGGTTGATCCCGGCGGCGCGGGCCTTGGCATGGATCGCCGCGGTACGCGCGCCGGTGGCCAGGCTCAGGGTATCGAAGAAGTGCTTCTGCTCGACGGCCACGCCCAGGCGCTCCAGGCCGGCGGCGAGGATCGCGGTCAGCCGGTGGGTGCGCCGGGCGATGCGCAGCAGGCCCTGCGGGCCGTGGTAGACGGCGAACATGCTGGCGATGTTGGCCAGCAGCACCTGGGCGGTGCAGATGTTGCTGGTGGCTTTCTCGCGGCGGATGTGCTGCTCGCGGGTCTGCATGGCCAGGCGGTAGGCCGGCTTGCCGTGGCGGTCGATGGAGACGCCGACCAGGCGTCCCGGCATGTCCCGCTTGAAGGCGTCGCGGGTGGCGAAATAGGCCGCGTGCGGGCCGCCGAAGCCGAGCGGCACGCCGAAGCGCTGGGCGCTGCCGATGGCTACGTCGGCGCCGAACTCGCCCGGCGGGGTCAGCAGGGTCAGCGCCAGCAGGTCGGCGGCCACCGCGACCAGAGCATCGACCGCATGGAAGCGGCTGACCAGTTCGCGATAGTCGACGATCTCGCCGTCGCAGGTGGGGTATTGCAGCAACGCGCCGAAGTAGGCGGAGAAGTCTTCGATGGCGCTCTCGTCGCCGACCACCACCTCGATGCCCAGCGGCTCGGCACGGGTGCGCAGCACGTCGAGGGTCTGCGGGTGGCAATGGCGGGAGGCGAAGAATGCCTGGCTGGTGCGGTTCTTCGACAGACGCTTGCAGAAGGTCATGGCCTCGGCGGCGGCGGTCGCCTCGTCGAGCATCGAGGCGTTGGCGATCGGCAGGCCGGACAGGTCGCTGACCAGGGTCTGGAAGTTCAGCAGCGCCTCCAGGCGGCCCTGGGAGATTTCCGGCTGGTACGGCGTGTAGGCGGTGTACCAGGCCGGGTTCTCCAGGAGGTTGCGCAGGATCGGTGCCGGGGTGTGGCAGTTGTAGTAGCCCTGGCCGATGAAGGAACGCAACGCGCGATTGCGCGCGGCGATCGCCTTCAGGCTGGCCAGCGCCTCGGCCTCGCCCATGCCGGCCGGCAGGTCGAGCACGCTGCTGCCCTTGATGCTGTCGGGGATCACGTTGCCGATCAGCGCGTCCAGCGAGTCGTAGCCCAGGCGCTGGAGCATGGCCTGGGTGTCGGCGGCACGCGGGCCGATATGGCGGGCGATGAATTCGTCGTCGGTGCCCAGGTCGATGGCGCCGAGGTTCAGGTTATCAGTCATGGCGGGATCCTCAGGCGTCGGCGTTGGCGTTCAGCAGGCGGTCGTAGGCGGCCTGGTCGAGCAGCTTTTCCCAGGCGCCGGCGTCGGCCGGACGGAAACGGAAGAACCAGGCCTCGCCGAGCGGATCCTGGTTGACCAGCTCCGGGGCGTCCGGCAGCGCGTCGTTGATCGCCACCACCTCGCCGTCCAGCGGCATCAGGATGTTGCTGGCGGCCTTGACCGACTCCAGCACCGCCACTTCACTGCCGGCGGCGTGTTCGCCGAGTTCCGGCAACTGCACGAATACCACGTCACCGAGGGCGTCCTGGGCGTAGGCGGTGATGCCGACGGTCAGCAGCCCGTCGTCGTCCTGGCGCAGCCATTCGTGGTCGGTGGTAAAGCGCAACTTGCTCATGCTGGATCCTCATTGTCAGCGGGTCGCCCGGTCGGGACGGGACTTTGTTCTGCGGCTGCCCGTAGCAAGCAGGGTGCCAAGCGGCCCCGGCCCTGTCGCCACGGGGCGTGGCCGGGCGCGGGGGAAACCCGGACAGGGCCGCCATGGAACGCTTTCGTTACAGACCCGCCGGACATTTCCCGAACCAGAGCGCAAACGCCTGACAGCAAAGGTTTTTCCGGCAATCGGAACGAATTCGTTCCACTCGTAACCGAAGCGTTACAGCCGATGGCACAGCCCCTGTCGCTGCAAGCTGGCGCGCAGGTGCTCGAGGAACGCGCGGACCTTCCGCGTGTTGCGCCGGTGCCCCGGATAGAGGACATGGATGGAGGGCCCGAACGGCCCCGGGTCGAAGTGGTAGTCGCCGAGCAGGCGCACCAGCCGCCCTTCACCGAGCAGCGGCGCGACGCTCCACTGCGGGCAGAACTGCAGGCCCAGCCCGGCCAGCAGGTGGGCGAGCAGGAAGTCGTAGTTGTCGCTGGCCAGTCGCGGGCGCGGCTGGTCGATACGCTGGCGGGCGCCGTCGCGCTCCATCCACCAGAAGTTCTGGTTCAGCGAAGGGTGCTGGAAGACCAGCCAGGCGTGCCGCTCGAAGTCCTCCGGGCCTTGCGGCGCGGGTTGCCGCGCCAGGTAGGCGGGGCTGGCGCAAAGCACGATCTGGTTCGGCGCCAGCGGCCGCGCCACCAGCCCCGGCAGGTCGATGGGGCCGTCGCGCAGGCCGAGGTCGTAGCCGCCTTCGCTGAGATCGAGGAAGGTTTCGTCGAGGTCCACCCGCAGGCTGATCCGCGGATGCGCCTCGAGGAAGCTGGCGCAGGCCTGCTGGAGGAACGCCGCGGCGAACGACGGCGGCGCGGCGAGGCGCAGTTCGCCGCGCAACTCCGACTCCAGCAGTTCGATCTCCTGCCCCGCCGTGCGCAGTGTTTCCAGGGACTGGCGGGCCGCCTCCAGGTAGATCTGCCCGGCCTCGGTCAGCGCCAGGCTGCGGGTAGTGCGCTCGAACAGGCGGGCACCGAGTTCCGCTTCCAGGTGGGCGACGGCCTTGGTCAGCGCCGAGGGCGTCTTGCCCAGGCGCTCGGCGCCACGGCTGAAGCTACCGGTTTCGGCAGTGGCGACGAACATCGCCAGGGCATTCAATTTGTCCATCGACTCCTTCCGTTCCGGCACAAGTGTTGTGCGCCGCGCCCGGTTCTGCCGGGCCGGCGCTTTGGCTAGTCTCGCCTTGCCCGGGCCACGCTACACAAGACCAAGAAGCAAAGGAAACCACCATGAAGCAACGGATTCCCACCCTCCTCGCCGGCGCCTGCCTGGCCATCCCCCTGCACGCCCTCGGCGCCGCCGACCTGCTGGTGGTCAACGCCAGGATCTTCACCGCCAATCCGCAGCAACCCTTCGCCGAGGCCCTGGCGGTAGAGGACGGGCGGATCCTCGCGGTCGGCGACGAGGCCGGGCTGCGCGCCCTGGCCGATGGCGACAGCCAGGTCGTCGATCTCGGCGGCAAGCGCCTGATGCCCGGCCTGATCGACACCCATTCGCACGCGGTGTTCGGCGGCCTGGAGCTGGCCGGCGCGGACATGGGCAACGAACAGGTCGGCCTCGACGAACTGGAACGGCGCCTGCGCGCCTGGCGCGACAACGGCAAGGCGCGACATGGCGACATGCTCAATGTCAGCGGCATGCATACCGCCTACTGGAGCCAGGTCAAGGACTTCCGCGCGCGCTTCGACCACGGCGAATGGGCCGACCAGCCGCTGGCCTTCATCGGCAGCGACCACCACACCGGCTGGGCCAACGCCGCCATGCTGAAACGCGCCGGCATCGACGCCGCGCGGGTCCGCGCCCTGCCCGAGGAACAGCGCAACACCATCGGCCACGACGCCGACGCCACCCCCAACGGCTTCCTCGCCGATGCCGGTCTCGACGCGGTGCTCGCGGTACTGCCGGCGCCGAGCGCGGAACAGATGCTAGAAGCCGGACGCAGCGCGGTGCGCTACAGCAACTCGCTGGGCCTGACCGCATGGATGGACCCGGCCGCCAATGGCTCGCCGGGCGATGCCCTGTTCAGCCTCAGGCCCGACGAGAACACCGTCGGCGTGCTACCGGTCTACCAGCGGCTGGCCAAGGGCGGCGAACTCAGTGCCCACGTCGCCGCCCTCCTGGTCGCCAACCCACGCAGCCGGCCGACCGACCTCGAGGTGCTGGACAAGGTGCGCCAGCGCTTCCTCGGCAGCCCCAACCTGACCCTGCCGGGAATCAAGGTGTTCGCCGACGGCGTACCGGAATACCCGGCGCAGACCGCCGCGCTCCTCGAGCCCTACCGCAACAGCAGGAAGACGGGCGAACTGCTGATCGACCCGGCGCACTTCGGCGAACTGGTCAGCGCCGCCGACGCCCGCGGCTGGCTGGTCCACGTCCACGCCATCGGCGACCGCGCGGTGCGCGAGGCGCTGAACGGCATGCAGCAGGCGCGGCGTGATCGCGACAGCGGCATCGCCCATTCGATCACCCACCTGCAACTGGTCAATCCCAAGGAATTCGAGCGCTTCAGGCCGCTCGGCGTGATCGCCTCGATGCAGCTGTACTGGGCCGCCGCCGACGAAACCACGGTGGACCTGATGAAGCCCTACATCAGCGCCTTCGCCTACCGCTACCAGTACCCGGCGCACTCCCTGCTGAGCAAGGGCGCGACCATCGCCGGGGCCAGCGACTGGCCGGTGTCCAGCCTGTCGCCGTGGAAGGCCATCCAGCAAGCGGTGACCCGCAAGGGCCCGCAGGGCGTGCTCAATGCCGGCGAACGCCTGGACCGCCAGACCATGTTCTACGCCTACACCCGCAACGCTGCGCGGACCATCGGCCTGGAGCGCCGGATCGGCAGCCTGGAGCCGGGCAAGCAGGCGGACTTCATCGTCCTCGACCGCGACGTGTTCGAGGTGCCGGAGACGCAACTGGGCGAAACCAAGGTGCTGAAGACCTGGTTCGCCGGCAAGCCGGTGTATTCCAGCGAGGGCTGAGCCCGCTTCAGGCGCGCGGGCCGATGCCGTACTTGCGCAGGCGGTGGGCGATGGCGGTGTGCGAGGTCTGCAGGCGCGCCGCCAACTGGCGGGTCGATGGATAGCTGACGTAGAGCTTCTCCAGCAGGGCTTTCTCGAAGCCCTCCACCGCCTCCTCCAGGCTGCCCACCTCGCCGTCGTTCTGCCGCGCCACGGCGGTGCCGGCGATCTCCAGGTCGCCGATATCCACCAGGCTGCTCTCGCAGATCGCAGCGGCACGGAAGATCACGTTCTGCAACTGGCGCACGTTGCCCGGCCAGCGGTTGCTCAGCAGCGCCGGGTAGGTGCCCGGCGCCAGCCGGCACACCGGGCGCTGGATCTGCGCACAGGCCTGCTGCATGAAGTGCCGCGCCAGCAGCAGGATGTCGTGGCCGCGCTCGCGCAGCGGCGGGACTTCCAGGCTGAGCACGTTGAGGCGGTAGAACAGGTCCTCGCGGAAGCTGCCCTCGGCGACCATCTTCTCCAGGTTGCGGTGGGTGGCGCTGAGGATCCGCACGTCGACCCTCACCTCGCGGTCGCCGCCGACCCGGCGGAAGCTGCCGTCGCTGAGGAAGCGCAGCAGCTTGGCTTGCAGATAGGGGGACATCTCGCCGATCTCGTCGAGGAACACCGTGCCCTGGTGGGCCAGCTCCAGCAGGCCCGGCTTGCCGCCGCGCTGGGCGCCGGTGAAGGCGCCGGGGGCGTAGCCGAACAGCTCGCTTTCGGCCAGGTTCTCCGGCAACGCCGCGCAGTTCAGCGCCAGGAACGGCGAGTTGTGCCGCGCACTCAGGGCATGGCAGCCGCGCGCCACCAGTTCCTTGCCGGTACCGGTCTCGCCGTGGATCAGCAGCGGCGCGTCGAGCGCCGCCACGCGCTGCGCACGGGTCTTCAGGGTGCGGATCGGCTGGGAATCGCCGAGGAGCATCTCGAACCCCTCGGCATGGTCATGGTGCAAGGCCGCCAGGCGCTCGCCGATGCGGTTCGGTTCGTAGAGGGTCAACAGGCCGCCGGCCAGGTGCCGCTCGCCCTCGCCCGGCCCTTCGGTGATCGGCGTGGCATCGAGCAGCAGGGCCTGGCCCATGAATGTCACTTCGCGCAGCGGCAGGCGGAAGCCCTGCTCGACCAGCGCATCCTCCAGGGTTTCATCGTCGAACAGGCTGGCCAGCCGCTCGCCGGCCGGGTCGCGTCCGCAGCGCTCGCTGAAGGCCGGGTTGGCCAGCAGCACCAGGCCCTTGCCGTCCACCGCCAGCACCGGATCGGCCATCGCCGCCAGCAACGCATCGAGCTGCAAGCGGCGGCGCTGGCCGGGAAGGATGTCGACCACGGTCATCGCCTGCACGCCACGGATGCCCAGCAGCGCTGCGCGCAGTTCCTCCAGCACTTCGGGACTGAGGGTCGGCGCGTCGATGTAGACGTTCGGCGGCACCATTTCCACCGCGTCCAGGTTCAGGTTGCGCCCGCCCAGCAGCGCCAGCACCTCCTGGGTGATGCCGACACGGTCGATGAAGGAGACGTGGATGCGCATGCGGGAACCTGGACTGCGGCGACGCTCGCCATAAAGCCGTCGATTGTACGGCCTGGCGCCGCCCAGCCCAAGGGGCCGGCGTCAGGGTACGGGGCGCAGCGCCTCGCTGCGGGTGCGGTGGCTCCAGTCGCCCTCGTCGTCCATCACGGTTTCGGTCACCAGCACTCGGCCCGGCTGCTGCGGGTCGGCCTTGTACAGCACCAGCTCGGCCTCGGCATCGTCCCAGGTGGTGGAGATGTCCGGCAGCATCCGCACCCACTGGCCGTCGCGGATTTCCAGCAGCGACGACTTGGTCCAGGTGCTGGTCCACCAGGTACGCAGCAGTTGCAGGCGCTCGCGGCCGCTGTCGTCGAGGTCGCCGAGGACGGTGAGCACCGCGCCGGTGCAACTGCCCAGCGGCTTCGGCGGGACGCGCGCGTCGGCGCTCCAGAGGTCGCAGCGGCAATCCTCGTATTCGTCGCACAAGGCGGCGCTGTTCGGCGCGTGGGCCACTACCCAGGCGAAATCCGCCTCGGTACCGGCGAAGCGGCCGCGAGCCAGCGGGGTGTACCGCGGGTCGACGGCGTAGCGGGTGATCTCGTCGCTCTCGCCGACGAAGCGCCAGGTATCGCCCGGCCCGGCGCGCTCGGCCAGGAGCAGCCCCGGATAGTTGCGCAGGCGTCCGTCGAGGCGTACCTGCTTGACGAAGCGCACCTCGTAGCGGCCTTCCTGGTCGCCCGGCACGATCTGCGGCGCAGCGACGATGCGCTGCTCGAAGTCGGGATGGCGGGCGAAGAAGGCCTGCTTGGCGGAGAGGGTGCGCTCGCGCGTCTGCGCGCGGCCATAGTAGTCCAGGCGCGGCGCATAGACCCCTTCCAGGGCCTTGCCGCTGCGTTGCCCGTGGGCGGCCTGCCAGCGCTGGAACAGGCCGAGGATTTCGCTTTCGGCGGCAGCCTGGACCAGCGCTGGGTACAGGCAGAAGAGCGCGGCGCAGAATACCGGGCGCAAGAGTCGGCGCATCGAGAACATCCTTGTCGTTCGATTGAGGCGAACGCCGATTGTCCCCTATCCGCCGACGCTGGCAAATGGCCCTGGACGATTTTTTCCGATTCCGCAACGCGGTGGGCATCGCGAATACGCTCCGGACAGCCTTCCCCCACCTCCAGGCCGCGGCCCGGCGGATAACCGCAAGCGGCTATCCGCCCCACGCCAGCCAGCCGGCTCAATGCGCCGGCAACAAGGCCTGCAACCCTTCGGCAAGCTCCAGGCTCCACGCCGCGTAGTCGTGACCGCCGGGGAACTCGCGGTAGTGCAGCGGGTAGCTCTTGCCTTGCAGCGCCGCGCGCAGGCTGCGGTTGCTGCCGAGAATGCCGTCCGCCTCGGGCTCCTCGAGCAGGCCGGAACTGAGGAAGAACGTCAGCGGCAAACGCTCGCCAGCGGCAAACTGCCGTACCAGCCACTGCGGCTGCTGCTCGTCCGGCCCCCACCAGAACGAGCCGGACAGGCTCAGCACCTTGCCGAAGCGTTCCGGATAACGGTAGGCGATGCAGCCCGAGGCCAGCCCGCCGTAGCTGGAACCGGAAAGCACGCGATCGGCAGGCTCCTCGCTCAATGCATAGCGCTGCTGCAACCAGGGCAGCAGCTCGTGGGCGAGCATGTCGGCGAAGGCCTCGTTGCAGGGCAGCTCGCGGCCCCGGCTGCTGGCGTCGACATTGCCGACAATCACTGCCAGGGTCGGGCGGATGCGCCCGGCGGCGATCAGGTTGTCGAGGATGGTCGGGGTCGGTACGTCGCGCGCGTAGTGGTCCTCGTCGAACAGCACCAGCAGCGGATAGCGCTGGCCCTCTGGGTCGTAGCCCGGCGGCGTGTAGAACGTCAGCTGGCGCTGGTTGGCCAGGGCCTGGCTGGTATAGCCGAGGCGCTCCACCTTGCCGCGCGGCACGTCCTTGCGCGGCTGGTCCCAGGTCTCGGCAGGGGCACCGCCGAGCTGCACCAGCGAGGCCTGCTCGGCCCGCGGCAGCGCGCGGCTGTTGAGCCACGGCGTACGGCTCAGCGGGTCCGGCCGCGCCGCCGCCTGCAACGCCAGGCGCAAGGTGCCGCGATCGGCCTGTTGCAGGTCCGGCAGGTCGGCGCTGAGCTGGTAGGAAACCCGCGCGTCGCGGCGCAGCGGCAGGCTCAGGTAGCGCACGTCGCTGCCGGCCAGGGCCTCGAAGCGGCGGGTGTTGACCTCCGGGGTCGGCCACAGCAGGCGCACGTCGCCGGGACGCTGCTGGCGCCAGAGGAAGGTGACCAGCACACGTTCGGCATCCAGCGGCTCCACCAGCGGCGTGCCCTGCTTCGCCACCTGCTTCCAGAACGCCTTCAGCGCGCCGGGGCGCTTTTCCGCAAGCTCCGCCTGCAGGCGTTGCAGGGTCGGGCTCTGCGGCGCCGGCGAATCAAGCGCCGGGGTCTGCGGGGTGAGGCGCTGGGTGGGGGTCAGGGTCAGTGCGGTGTCTTCGTCGGCGCTGAAGGTCAGGCGCAGGCCCTGGCGCTCGCCGGCCTGCAGACCGAGCGACTGGCGTCCGGCCAGCTCCGTCGCGCGCAACGCCTTGCCGTCGGGCGTGGTGGCGCGCAGGCGGACGCGGCCGCGGTCGACCTCCAGGTCGAGCAACTGCAACTCGCCGGGGGCAAGGTCGAGGTAGCGCTGGCGGCTCTCGCCGGCAGCGATCTCGATGCGGCCATCGGCCAGCGGCACGGGCTGGGCGGCCTGGGCCGGGGTCAGCAGGTTGAGGAAAAGCAACAACGAGGTGGAAACGGCAGACATGGAATCTCCCTTCGAATAGGCGCCGCCATCCGGGCGGTTCACCGGAAGAGACGTACGATCGCAGCGGAAATTTGCCGCTGTGATCCAGGCTAGAGCGGTTGCGCCGCGACTGGAGTAGAATCCGCCGCCTCGAAAACCGTCCGAAGGAAAATTCCGATGACCTCCCGTCTGCTGCCCGCCCTGTTGCTCTCGTCCGCATTCGCCGTCCTGGCCGGCTGCTCCACCCCGACCATCGTCACCCTCAACGATGGCCGCGAGATCCAGGCGGTGGATACCCCGCGCTATGATCGTAGTTCCGGCTTCTACGAACTGGAGCAACTGGACGGCAAGCGCACCCGCGTCAACAAGGACCAGGTGCGCAGCATCAAGGACATGTAACCCCCCGGACCCGCCATCCGCGCGGTGGCACACTCCAGGGAAGGAGTCGAACCATGCGATCCGACCTGCACGAGGCCAACCGGCTGTCGTGGAACGCCGCCACCCGGGCGCACAACAGCCACAAGGCCGACCAGGCCGCCTTCTTCCGCAACGGCGGTTCCACGCTCTATCCCGAGGAACTGCAACTGCTCGGCCATCTCGACGGCCTGCGCCTGCTGCATCTGCAATGCAACGCCGGACAGGACAGCCTGAGCCTGGCGCGCCTTGGCGCCCGCGTCACCGGGGTCGACATCGCCGACAGCGCCATCGACTTCGCCCGCCAGCTGTCCCGTGACAGCGGCATCGCCGCCGACTTCCAGCGCGACGACATCCTCCGCTGGCTGCCCGTCGCCGCCACCCGCGGCGAACGCTTCGAACGGGTCTTCGCCTCCTACGGCACGCTGGTCTGGCTCTCCGACCTCAAGCGCTGGGCCGACGGCATCGCCCAGGTACTGGTTCCCGGCGGGCGCTTCGTCCTGGTGGAGTTCCACCCTTTCGCCCTGTACTTCGACCCACACTGGCAACCGGCCTACGACTACTTCAGCCGCGAGCCGATCGCCGAGAGCGGCGTCAGCGACTATGTCGCCGAGTCCGGCGCCAGCCTGGCGCCCTCCGGCTACCGCGCCGGCGTCGAGAACTTCAGCAACCCTCATCCCAGCTACGAGTTCCAGTGGGGCCTGGCCGATGTGATCGGCGCCCTGCTCGGCGCCGGCCTGCAACTCGAACGGCTGGAGGAATACCCCTACGCCAACGGCTGGGCCGGCTTCGACGGCATGCGCGACGGCGGCGGCGGACGCATGCTGCCGCCCGCCGATCGTCCGCGCCTGCCGCTGATGTACGGCCTCAGCGCAAGGAAACCACGATGACCGAAGAACGCCTGCTGCGCCGCGACGAAATCCCCCTGGTCTGGGAGATCGACCGCAGCGAAGTGATCGAACACCTGTATTCCGTCGAGGCCGGCCAACTGGTGCTGCGCCCCGAGTTCTACGACATGCGCGGCTGGCCGGAGGGCGAGGCCGAGCACTACACGCCGATCCTGCTCGACTGCTTCGACCGCGGCGGCTGGTTCCTCGGCCTGTTCGACCAGGGCCGCCTGATCGGCGCGGTAGTCCTCGACCCACGCCGCCTCGGCCCCGAGCGCGACTGGCTGCAACTGAAGTTCCTCCACCTCAGCCACGCCTACCGCCGCCGCGGCCTCGGCGCCCACCTCTTCCACCTCGCCGCCACCCAGGCCCGCCACCTAGGCGCCAGCGCGCTCTACGTTTCGGCTACGCCGTCGCAGAACACGGTGGATTTTTATACGAGACTCGGATGCCGGCTGTGCATGGAGCCGGATGAGGAGTTGTATCGGTTGGAGCCGGAGGATGTTCATCTTGTTTATCAGATACTCAACGCATAACCCTGAGAAATTACTTCGAACCATGCAATTCAAACTGAAAACCTTGCAACTCCTTGCATTCCTATCTATCTCTCAAGCCGCAACGGCGGAAATTTACTGGTATGGTGTTGGCACTGAAGACAAAAAAATAAAAACCCCTAGCGAATTATGTAATTACTATGCAGAACAGCGCAAAAGGGATTCTTATGAAAGGCCTGGGGCCGGTGGCCAGATAGCAATTACGGAAATCAGGACAAAATACGTCTCAAGTAAAACTCGCGACTGCAGATTTGACTATATATACATTAGCGGCCCATCTGCAGGAACTGAGAGTTACGGAAAATTACGTCTTTATAGAAGAGGGGATTGCTCACCATTAGATACGTACTCACATGCAACCGGGGCATGTGAAAAAAATGGAGGACCCGCGGGAAAAACATCGCCTCCTTCCAATACATGCAACGCGCCTAACTCCACGATAGGAAACCCTATTATAGTGGCGTATGGTACAAAAAAATATGAAGAAGCACTAATAACAGAACCGTTCCCCATACTACTGCTTTATAACTCCATAGATACAGAATGGAAGACCTCACTAGACTATAGAGTTCTAAAAGACACCACAACAATAAGAATAGCAAGCCCCAGTGGCGAGGAACTGGAATACAAGATCGAATCCGGATCATTCACCCCTAAAACTCCGACCCAAGGAATACTATCAGAAAAGAATAACCAACTTACTTACACCCAAAAGCATAAAGAAGTAACCTTCAAGGACGAAGAGCCTGAGAAGATAAAACACCACCACTCCTCTCCCATCGTTCTAGAGCGGAAAGGAAATCTCCTGACAGCAAGGACAAAGAGCCAAGAAAAAGTCGAAATCCTTCTCGACGAATATGGAAAAGCCAAATCCTTGGAAACATCAAGCACAAAAGTAGACCTAACCTACAATCAAAACGGAAGCCTAACTAAAAGAACAACTAATGCCTCCGGTTTCAAATCGGAAAAAGACTACCATTACGAAAATAGTCAAAACCCCCGTCTGTTAACCGGAATAACAGATGAAAATGGGGCCCGCTACGCCACCTGGACCTACGACGACCAAGGCCGCGCCATCTCCAGCGAACACGCCAACGGCGCCGAAAAGGTCACCCTCGCCTACAACGATGACGGCTCCACCACCGTCACCAACGAATACGGCAAGCAGGCCACCTACCGCTTCCAGGTGATCCAGGGTATCAAGCGCATCGTCGCCATCGAAGGCGAACCCTCGCCCAACTGCCCCAGCAGCAATTCCACCTTCACCTACGATGACCAGGGTCTGCTCACCAGCAAACGCGACAACAACGGCAACCTGACCACCTACCAGTACAACGCCCGTGGCCTGGAGACCTCGCGCACCGAGGCCGCCGGCACTGCGCAGGCGCGCACCATCAAAACCGACTGGCACCCGACCCTGTTCCTCCCGGTGCAGGTCAGCGAGCCCGGCCGGATCACCCGCTACCAGTACGACGCCGAGGGACGCAAGACCGGAGAGGCGGTTACAACGAACTAGAGAGTTACCTTTCAACCGACGCTCCATCACACCAAACCATGGAGCTGGAAGATTTAGCCTTTATATATTCAGCAAGGAGTTCTCATGTTGAAACTTAAAGAACATCCTATCACAACAATAAGCATGCTCTTTTTAATCACTCAACATAACTTTGCATTCTCCTCTGACTCAGAAATTTTTTGCTGGACTACAGCAGGCGGCCCTGGAGACCCTAGCAAATGCACCACAAACCCTGTCCCTCACTGCGAAAAAGCAGTACAAAAGAAGCAAGACAACGCACCTTTAGGTTATAAATATCAATATATATATACCGAAGTATATCCTGCAGGATCTGTGCTCTACTCGAAATGCCACTACACAGAGACAGTACCCACAGGCCAAGTCTTCACAAACCAATACCTACCAGGACCTGTCCTGTACAACCTATCCAGCTGCCAGCACCCTAATTTTATCAATGGATCATGTCTAGAGGGAGTTCCTCCAAAAACAGACTCATGCGCCAGCCCCAGTATTTACAATATCTATACTGGTGAGCCAGATTATACATATACAGTGCCAGCAGACCCCAGATCCCCGCCTATCAGTGTACACTATGACGGCAAAAATAATTTATGGAGACATAATTTCTCTGATTTTCTAATTAGTATCCAAGGAAATACATATATCTCGCTCAGCGACGGTAGGACGGCAACTTTCCCCTCCCTCCATAAGCATCCTGAAACCCTGACAAAGACAGAAACAGGATACATTTACGACTCCATAGAAAACAATCGACTTGAGTTCGATAAAAATGGAAAACTAATAAGCAAAAAAATCAACAAAGTAGAGTACACAGTCACTCAATCACCAAACAATAAACTGATAGTTTCCTCCAAGACAAAATTCACCACTACGATCACCCAAGACACTAGACTTCAACCGCTTTTAATTGAATCTGAAATCAAAAAAATCAAGTTTATATATGACAACTCTTTAAACCTTCGAAAAATAGACAACAACAATGCCTCCCTCACCACCTTTGACTATGCGCAGACCTCCCCAAAATGGAAGCTAAGCAGCGTAACAGCAAGAGACAATATAAAGGAGGCACTTTGGACATACAGAAACAACTACTTGTTCGAGATAGAGCGTGCATCAGGCATAGATAAGACACAAATATCAGACATCACCAATAACTCCATGACAATAGTCAATCCGTACGGCAGAAAAACAACATATCACTTTCAATTTATCCAAGGTATAAAATACATAACGTCTATCGAAGGCGAACCCTCGCCCAACTGCCCCAGCAGCAATTCCACCTTCACCTACGATGACCAGGGCCTGCTCACCAGCAAACGCGACAACAACGGCAACCTGACCACCTACCAGTACAACGCCCGTGGCCTGGAGACCTCGCGCACCGAGGCCGCCGGCACTGCGCAGGCGCGCACCATCACAACCGACTGGCACCCGACCCTGTTCCTCCCGGTGCAGGTCAGCGAGCCCGGCCGGATCACCCGCTACCAGTACGACGCCGAGGGACGCAAGACCGGCGAGACCGTCACCACCCGCTGACAAGGACGACACCCATGCGCATCCCCCCATACTTTCCCCGCCTCGGCGCCCTCGCCCTGGCCTGCGCCCTCGCCCTGCCCGCCCTGCCCGCGCAGGCGGCCGAGCGCGCCTGGAGCTACAGCTACAACGCCCTCGGCCTGATCGAGCGCGCCGACGGTCCGCGCACCGATGTGCAGGACGTCACCCTCTATGCCTACGACAGTCGCGGCAACCTGACCCAGGTGACCAACGCCCTCGGCCAGGTCACCCGCCTCGGCGACTATGACGAGCGCGGCAAGCCCGGCAGCATCACCGATGCCAACGGCGTCACCAGCAGCCTCGCCTACACCGGCGTCGACGGCTGGCTGGCCTCCGTCAGCACCGCCGGCAGCACCACCCGCTTCGACTACGACGCGGTCGGCCAGATCACCCGCGTCACCCGTGGCGACGGCAGTTGGCTGAGCTACGAATACGACGACGCACGGCGCCTGGTGGCGATCGGCAACAACCTCGGCGAACGCCTCGAATACGACGTCGACACCAAGGGCAATCGCACCGCCCAGCGCATCAAGGACGCCAGCGGCAGCCTGGTGCGCCAGCAGCAATGGGCCTACGACGAGCTTGGCCGGCTGCTCCGTGCGGTCGGCGCCGGCGGCCAGACACGCAGCTTCGCCTACGACCTCAACGACAATCCGGTCGGCGAAACCAACCCGCGCCAGTTCGCCCACAGCCAGGCCTTCGACGCCCTCGACCGGCTGGTCGGCCAGAGCGATCCTCTCGGCGGCAAGACCCAACTCGCCTACGACGCCCAGGACAACCTCACCGAGGTCAAGGACCCGCGCGGCGTCACCACCCGCTACGAATACGACGGCCTCGGCAACCTGACCCGACTGGTCAGCCCGGACAGCGGCACCACCACCTTCGAGCACGACGCCGCCGGCAACGTCATCCGCCGCACCGACGCTCGCGGTGCGGTCACCGAGTATCGCTACGACGCCCTCAATCGCCTGATCGAGCGCCACTCGCCGAGCGACCCGAGCCTCGACGTACAGTACCGCTACGACCTCACCGCCGACGGCAACAAAGGCATCGGCCGCCTGGGCGCCATCGAAGGTGCCCGCGACAGCCTGGTGTACCGCTACGACGAGCGCGGCAACCTGGTCGAGCAGGTACGCAGCATCCGCCTCGACCAGCAGGCCCTGCTCGACCGCGTGACCTACCGCTACGACGCGGCCAACCAACTGCTGGAGATCGGCTACCCCTCCGGCCTCGCCATCGGCTACCCGCGCAACGCCGGCGGCCAGGTCGCCAGCGTGACCCTGGCAGTAGGCGACAAGGCGCCGAGCCCCCTGGTCGGGCAGATCGCCTACCTGCCCTTCGGCCCGCTGCAGCGCCTGACCTGGGGCAACGGCATCACTCTCAGCCGCGAGTACGACCAGGACTACCAACTGCTGCGGCAGAAGGTCGGCCCCTGGCAGAGCGACTACCAGCACGATGCCAATGGCAATATCCAGCAGCACCGCCACAGCCTCTGGGGCACCCTGGACTACCAGTACGACCCGCTGGACCGCCTGACCGAGGAAAGCGGCGTCCAGGGCGGGCGCAGCTATGCCTACGACGCGGTCGGCAACCGCACCCAACGCAGCGACAACCCCGCCTCAGGCGGCACCGCCAGCAGCCAGGACTACCAGTACGCGCCCGACAGCAACCGATTGACCGCCATCGGCGCGCAAGCGGTGACCAGCGACGCCGCCGGCAACCTCACCCAGGACCGCCCCGCACGCAAACTGGCCTACGACGCCCAGGGCCGCCTGCAAAGCGTCAGCCTCGACGGCCAGCAGGTCGCCGAATACCGCTACAACGCCCTCGGCCAGCGCATCGTCAAGCTCACCCCCGAAAGCATCACCACCTACCTCTACGGCCCCGACGGCCAATTGCTCGGCGAAGCCGAACACGACGGTAGCGGCCGGAAACTGCGAGCCCAGTACTACCTGTGGCTGGACAGCCTGCCGCTGGCCACCATCGACGCCGACTACGACGCCCAGGGCAAGGTCGGCAACCCGACCCTGCTCTACCTCCATGGCGACCACCTCGACACCCCGCGCCTGGCCACCGATGCCAGCGGCCAGATCGCCTGGCAGTGGCAGTCCGACGCCTTCGGCCGCGGCGAAGCGCTGAGCCAGGGCAGCACCCAGGTCAACCTGCGCTTCTCCGGGCAGTACTACGATGCGGAGAGCGGGCTGCACTACAACTACTTCCGCGATTACGACCCACAGACAGGGCGCTACGTCGAGAGTGACCCTATTGGACTCAGAGGTGGTTTGAATACCTATGGGTATGTAATGGGAAACCCTCTCCGGTATATTGACCCCACCGGAGAAAGCATCGCGATAGTAGAAGCGCTTGTAGTGGGGGCGGTAATTGTCGGCGGCGCAATGATTATTAACAGCTTGGGGAATCCTGCTGGCCAAGACTCGCAAGGTGGAGATAACTATGGCGTCATACCTGACTGGCATAACCCTGACTACACTGGGCCTATTGCGCCGGAAGCGCCATCTGAAATGGCAAAAGGCGGAAAGCAAAACATTGATAATGAGTATGTTCGAGATGTTCTGGCTCAAGGGAAAAACTGCAACCCTTGCGAGTACTTAAGAAACCTCTATCAGAATGAGAGGAACGCAGTAGAGAGACAGAAAATCAAGCAAGCGATGAAGCGCTTTAACTGCGACGGCAAAAATAGGTTCCAATAATGACTTGGTTCGTTGTTAGCATTGCATCAACAATAGAGCTCTTGGCCCCCCCCCAAGAAGAGTATCCAATTTATGAGGACTACTACCTATTCGAGGCGCACTCTGAGGTTGAGCTTCAAGAAAAAATAAAATCCACGATGCAGATTATTGATAGCGCAGGAGACTGCACTTACCAAGGAAGCCCCGCTAAGCAGAAATGCTTAGGAACTCGAAAGGTAAGATCCATATACAACCCTCCACCTTCAGATCTGGATTCATCGCCGCCCTCGGACGGAACAGAGCTTAGTCATTCGTTCTTCATCGCAAGCTCATTGAAGGACGCTGAGGATTTTGCCCAAGGGAAGTCCGTACTCTTAAAATGCGTTGATGATTCAGAAGAATAAATATAGCTGATAGCCCACATCAGCCCTTAATAGAACAGGCCTCTATCTTAATTTGATAGGGGCCTCTTACTTATCTCTCGATTCCAATCAAAGTATTTACACCTCGCTACAAATGAGTGCGAGCGGCTGCTTAGTCGCTGTATCAATTCCCCCAGCAGGGTGTTCAGACTTTTTCGGTTCAGGGTGTCAGGTTGTTCCGGCACAGCGTTCAAGTTGGTGCAGCGCCTACAGGTGTTGGGGCCGGGGGATTTAATACGACCTGCTGGTTTTTTCTGGCGTCTTGCGCCGGAAAAACTTGCACGCCCTGCTGACTGCACCCTGCACATTCGCCGTGAGCGGCTGCTCAACAGCTCACCGCTTCAAGCCAGCTGGGGGGGCTTTGCCAATCCGCTCGCTCACCGTCTTGGTCACCGACGAACCAGGCTTGGCTGCTTCGAGCTCGGGCCCGAAATCCTCCATACGCACATCAAAAACTGAGATCGCTAGCTGCTCGGAGCCGTGGGAATGGGAAATCAGCCGTCGGTGTTCCTTGTCATACGGTGCTTGAGCAGTCGAGCCGCCAAACTCGCCGATATTCGCAATGAGGACGTGCTGGTACATGTGGTAACGCAACGCGGCAACCATTCCGTCGAACGTTTTCACGTCTTTGTTCATCGCTGCAACAACGTACATATGACTCTCATCTCTGAGATCAGCAGCAAGTGCGAGATCTGTAGCATCAAAACAGATCGAGCCCGTCAGCCTATAGGGCATCGCAGACGCATCTGCAGGATCTAACAACTCAATCACCACTTGGTATGGACGCCAAGAGCTAATACCAAGCCCCTGCTCCTCAGGCGTGAGGTGATATTTACCCTGATCGACCTCTACCCATGATCTCCGCCCAGAGCGTCTTTGGGGAACTAACCAACGGGCCGTGTTGATGGGGTTATTAGTGCCAGGCTCCCTCGCCCCGAGAAGACCATAGAAGAGCATCGCACCAGTTGCGTCCGAGAATGCTCGCATGAGGTCTTGGTCATCCACATGTATGGTTAGCTCGGGAAATACTACCAAGTCAAAATGCGGTTTTTCTGAGAGTCCTAAGACATAGTCTCTTGCAGCCAAATGCTTGATTGCTAAATGCAAAAGCGCTGCCGTGTGGTTACGGTGCTTTTCCCTATACCCCGGAGCTTCAAATCCATCTAGCCCAAGGGAGAAATGATCGTGCAGAGGCATTAGGCCTTGCACCATTGCAACACGAAGTCCTCGCTCCGACTTCAGTGGCCATTCGATAGGGTATCGGTAAATCGGTAGATTACTGCTGCTGCCATATATCTGTGCCTGGGCTTCTAGTCGCGCCCTGACCACTCTTTTAAAGTCACGGCGAGTTCTTATTTCCGCCACTGCGGAGCTCTCGTCTTCTGCGATACCGGGCCATCGGAGCAGCAATAAGAGTAGAGAAGAAAACCATGGCGTGATGGCGGCAGCAGTGCCACGGAGCGCCTCGGCCGTATGCAACATGCCCGTACGGCGCTTATGCCAAGTGCTCCGTAGCCCCCGATACCAACCTACATCTTCCCGGGCAAGCCAGTGACGTGCCGTGAAATCGGCTTCGCCTGTCGCCGCAGACCGCAGCAGCCGTCCAAACGCGTACATCCAGGCATCGTTCTCCATACACCACGACGGCGTTTCATAAGCCCTATCCCGAGCCTTGGATGTCGGAACTGCGCGCACCTCTATTTCTGTAAATCTAGGGTCGTTGAGCTTTTCCCAGTTATCGCTTCTCACTTGGACGTTCAGCGGTGTCAGCAACTCTGGATCGAACTCTTTTACACTCCTTGCCTGACCTAGCGCGAGCGCCAGTTTAAGTAGTGCATTTTCTTGGCTGAATGGCCCAGTAGGATGCGTGGTGACAGCTATCAAAGGCAGCCATTTCCGCGCAGGAAGAGGGGTAAAGCCATCTACCCACTTCGCAGCGGAATATTTGGCCAGATACTTCGGTGCACATGCAGCTAGGTTTGGCATGCCAGCGCGTTTAGATACGCTGATTTCAGCAAATAGATCGGGAGATGTTTCAGCTATGACCTTCCAAGCGTGAGAAATAAAGGGTTTTTCTTTCCCTACACAGAAGCGCTGGAACCAACTTATATAGTGGGGTACATCTCGTAGCAGCTGATGCCCAACCAACGAGATCACAAGATCCTCTTCCGTAGACATCTCCTGTCCGGATGAGGGTGAGCTGACAAAGCTCTGCAATACGCGGTGGAAACGTAGTTCAGATCCCCGAAGGCTAGCAATGGTTGGCTTCCGTAGCGCAGCCAGCAGCAAGCTGCCCTGTTGCTGCACATACCACGGAACATCGGAAAGCTCCAGCACCTGCGCTGCCAGTGCGGCAAGGGCCTCCCTATAGGCATCAACGTCCGCCACGCTGAAGCTCATGTCCTGCTCTGCCCACCACCCCGTCTCGGTCGCCCCTGCTTTGAAGAGGTCAGCGAATACGTAGTAGGCAACTCGCCTTTCGTAATCTGTTGTAGTGAGTGAAGTTTGGACTTTGCTCAACAGTGCCTGCGAGACAGGCTCCAGCAGCTCGGTACTAGGGTACAAATCGAGGGCATATCGTAGGACCTGAACCAGTGATGGATTCACAGCCCAAGCGGAGACAAGACGTCGTGCGGCTGCCTGAAAGTCGTGTATTAGGCCATCTTTAGTCGCTTCATCTTCATTGGTTTCTGTCAGGTCGGTCATACTTCGGCGCATACGCAGGGAACGTACGAGTCGATATGCCGAGAATCGTGTCAAGGTGTCATCACGCACCTCTAGCTTGGTCTTTGCTACAGAGGCCAGCCGCAGATAATCGTGTTGCCGAGGCGAGGCACTCTCTTCAATCAGTCCCAACTCTGCTAGCGACAGTAGCCCATTGAGACCTGCCTCTGTTTGGCGCAATGAGTCTAGATCGAACGGCCCACTTAGCTGTTGTTGGAGCGCTTTCATCCTAGCGGCTGTACGAGAGTCGCCGCCAACCTCTCCAAGTCGCTCGATCTGTGTCTTCGCGATATTGAGTCGCAGCCAAGTCGTGAGCTTCCCTTCAGGCGTTGTGTGCTTCTTCAACAGGCCCTGAATCCACTCACTGACTACCCCATTGAGCTCCGCTTCGCCTATAGCCCCGTCGTTCTGATCAGTCGAAATAACTAAGCGCAAATCATCGACATACCGGCAGTAATCATGGATATGAAAGCCTTTTCGTGGAGCACGCTTTCCTATGAAGTTGCCGACAGCTCGATCAAATTCCAACAGGTATGCGTTTGCGAAGAACCCACTGGAAACAAGTCCCTGAGGAAGTCCAGCAGGAAGCACACCGTCTCGAAACAGGCCTGCAAGACTCTTATCCTGAGTGCGCCACTGAAATGTTAGGGCGCTTCTCGCAGCCTTCCAAAACGACTCGCTTGACGGCTTCCGCTCCTCGCCTTTGGCAGCAAACGCCTCATATGCACCTCGCATATGTTTAACAAGAAGCTCGACATCGATATTATCGAAAAACGCACTTATATCGAGACTGACAATAAAGACGTTCGCCGCACCACTATCTTCAGCTGCTGTAGCAACGGCTATAGGTCGCTCCACAAAACGCTGATAGTCCTGAAAGTATCTGCTGTAGGTGTTGGAGTTTCCCCAAGAAAAATTTGCAACAGCATGGTCGTTCGACCATGTGCAAAAGAGACGATTACCGTAGCTGAAAACTCCACTGGCAGATGCTTCCAAGGCTGGCAGGGACGTGTCACCTTGCGCCGACTCGATGCAGTCTGCAAGGCACAACATGACGGCGGTGGCGACTGTTTGCTCGCGGATACCAATGTGAGCGAGCGGTCGAAGGACGGGTGAGTCCTCTCCTTCAGAAATCCGGGGAGCCCAACCACCATCACTTGTGGGTTTAAAAGTCCAGAGCCCATTTTTTGGTGCGGGCACTAGCCACGCTGGCGCCGTCTTATAGGTTCCGTCGGCTATAGCTTGGGACCAAGCGGATAAATTGCTTGCTAAGCAAACCGCAGACGCATCTAGCTCCAGAGTATCTGCATACCAGTTATGCTGCCGTATGAATGTATGTGTTTTCTTCCAAGCTTGCGCAAGGACAACTTCATCTTGGAGGATGACTCTCCGTGGGAAGAGCCTGTCATACCGCGCATCTACTACGCTCATTTAAAAACCTGTGAAAAACCATTCAAAGCTCGATTCAAGCGATCCCTTCAGGGAGTCTTCCTAAGTGCCAAGCTGGTATATTATACCGTGGGCTCGGGCGTGTATGGGAAAAGCCCATATCTTCCGTGATGCGGATTTTTTCCGAACATTTGAGACTGCTCGCGTTTCATTATTGAATCGGGTGGATTGGTGTTCTCAACCACAATGATCTGGCTATCTTCAGGCAGCGACACTAAGTAGGAGTAGAACTGCTCTTGAAGATCGGTGCCGGTCAAATCATCTTCATTACCATCAGGCTCCCGGTAGGCCAGCAAAGGGGAGTCTAAGACGACAAATCCCGTGTGCGGTGTTTTCCGACCGCGACAGAAAGCTAGAAGCCCCAGTGTGAACGCAGCATGGGTAATGGCGCGTAACCCTTTCCCGAATGCACTACGCGACTTCCCTGCAATAACTAGGTCGCGTGTCTTGGGGTCGAAATGTACATCTCCGGCCTCTGGGAAATGCCAGTCCTTCAGAATGCCCTCGACAATCTTGGAGAAATTGTGAGCAATGGTTGTAGGGATATCAGAGCTTGCCGCAGCGTCTGCTTTTTCATTACCCACGTCCTGCTCTAATACTTTTCGACGACGCTCCATATCCTGCACAGTGGCATACAGACTAAGTGCTTCACGCACTTCAGCACGCTTATCTGCAAACTCAGAATACGACTTTCGGACAGTCGATAGCCTCGGTGAGATCAGATCGTCCACTGCCACCGATACAGCATTCAGCTCATCAATGGCCCCTTGAATCCTACGCTCAAAACCATTGGTTTCTCGCTGAAGATCCCGCACCGTAGTCGATAGCTCGGCTCGTAGCACTTCTATCTTATTAATTTCCTGATGGGCCGCCTGTACTACTGCGCCTATGTTGCCATCGCATTGACTATCCACATGCTGGCTCTCAGGCATTGCGCCGCAAAGGGGGCAATGCTTGACGCCCATTACGCTGAACAGCGTTCCTCCTTCTTCAATAGCCCGCAGCCTCTCGATATCAGAGGCATAGTGCTGATCGAGAAGCCTGAAGCGCTCAAGCATTGCCGTGACTTCTGCCTGACGCTCGCGAATATCTTCCAATTTTTTGCGTAGCACACGCCGGTTCCTGGCAGCTTCCTGAAACTCGGCCTCGGACGTGTCTACCTGGGCAGCATGCTGGCGGAGTGAGATATCGATTTTGTCCAGTTGCTCCTCAAGCTCTTTCGGGCTACTGGTCAGCTCCTTCAACTGCCCACGATACTCATCGAGAAGCTGATCAAGCAGTTGCAGCTGTGCCTCGCGCGACAGCTCCTCAGGCTCCCGCTTGCTGCTAGAAACCAAGGCCGAATCGTCCGTTCCCGTCAAGAGCAACTTGAATGTTGCTAAGTTCGGTGTATTGGAGATTGGATTGCCATCAAAAAGAGGAGAGCTTTGCTGGGTGATCTCGGTCTCGTTGACGATCATCAACCGAGCCATGTTGCGAAAGCTCAGGCTATTGGTTTCGTTACGGGAATTTTTCCGTACTCGTTTACCCTGCAGGCTACAGAGGCTAAGCAAAAATGCTGAAAGGTTTGCGTCATGTCGGTCGCTATGTTGCTCGTCCAGTTGCTTGTACTCGACCTCCATCTCTGGTGGGCTCTCGTGCAACCCTTCATAGAGCCGAAAGCCTCCACCATCCATGCTGCGCCACAGCGTGAATTGTTCACCGGTCATCGCCTGTAGACCCAATAACACGCGGTCATAACCGACTCGCTCCGGTATGTCCCGCAGCGGGGGTTTGCCACCAAGCATGAAGTCAATGGCTTCGACAATGAATGATTTGCCCGTATTCGAAGCGCCATAGATGACATTCAGGCCAGCACCGAATGAAACGCAAGCGGGCTCCTTGTTCGGCCCAAAGAATCCTAGGAAGCACAGATGGAAACCTGAAAATTCCGGAGTCATACCTCGCCCCCTAGGCTTCGCTCATGCTGTTGAAACTCTTCAACCCACTTGTCGAAGAAGCGTCGCATTACCCTTTTGAATGCCTCGTCCGAATAGTCGCCGTACATATCAATTAGCCAAGAGGCACGCTCTTTCAGGTTGCACAAATAGTTCGATGAAAGGGCAGAAAGAAAGGTGGCGGCGTTTTCCCCTGCCACATACTTGATCCCGTCGGAGCTAATCTCTCGATCTACCAAGTCACGGGTCATCATCAACAGCAGCGCTTGCTCGACGAGCTTCCGACGTACCAGAAGCTCAGCGGAATGCATCGGGGTTGGCGGATGTAGATTGTCGGGCCCTCCTACGTCAGCGGTATGCACTAGTAGGTAGTCAAAAGCGACAAGCCTCTGTAAATCGTAGGCCTGAGGGTATGCCATACCTAGGATGGCCACTGCGCGCATTCCAGCTTCGAGGGGGCTATTGAAGGTAACAGGAGGGCGTCTCGGAGTCATGATTGCGTCCACCGCAAGCGCTCCTCGTTGACGAGCTGGTGGCAAATGCCATCTCGGTCCTTCGGGTTGGTGCAATTGATCAATGCATTTGCTGTGATTTGCATATCACGTGCGGCTTTTGTCACCGCGCGGACCTTTTCATACCCGTCGGCATGAGTGGCGTCATGGGTATCAATGACGCCGTCGTAGATGTCATCCTGCAATGACTCGAAAATGCCTGGCGGAACCGTGTCACGTGCGAACACGCGTAGTGCCTCCGCCTCATAAAACGCTTCCCTCTGACGGCGAAAATGATCCTTGAGCTTCGGCTGCGTGAGATCTGCAGGATCAGTCACCTGTGTGCTGGTGTGCTCTGAATAAGCGCCAAGTAGCTCCGTTACATAACGGCTTTCGACCGACGCCAGAGCAGCCGGGGGCTTGCCCGCTACCGGCCGAGGTGGCAATCCTCCACCAAAACGAGCAGAGAATGCCGGAGTGGATCGGTGATCTTCGACAAGTTGAAGCCCTGTCTTTGCTTCAAAGATCGTTAAGTCGAATGACTCCAGATAGGCGCTTAGCTCCGCATCGAGGTGAACCGCCTGGGTACTTGTAATTGAGTCTTTGATGGACTTGTCCCAGTTCGCAATCAGCTCCTCTCGCAGTCGCTCGGAGTTCCCAAGCAAGCGACTCAGCTTAGTGCCTGCCCCCCATGGAGAGACGAAATAGTAGTGGCGTGGAGGTGTGTATTCGCCCTTGAAGGAATACCAAATGATCTTCCCGAACTCGCCCCATACATCACCGGGCCAGAGCGCATGATCGTAGTGTTTACATTGATAGTTGTCCCAAGCGCCTTGCAGGCGCTTTTCACCTACAAAGCCGACGACATCAATACCCATGTCGCCAGCGCCAGAAAACCGCTGTACCTGGGCGTAGATTCGCTTCAGGCAGTGGTGCCCCCACTCTTGGACAAAGTCTTCCCACTGGTGGGGTGAATAGGTAAGGATGCGTTGCTGAGGTGGAATGGCAGGCCCATGAACCACTTGGGAAGCAGTAACCTCAGCCGCAGGCGCGCTCGGTACATCGAGATCCGTCCAGTTCACTGCGCCATGCCTCCTTACACAATCTATAAGTCATAACATCCTCTATCCGGTGCTTTATATGCAAGCCCGCCTATGCATCCGGGGCTCAACCCATCTCGTCCCCACCGCCGACTGAGCGACCAAGCCTCACGTTAAGGAAATTGCCGCTGCCGCAGAATTGGGCTGCCAACTCCCATCGCCCAAGCCGTAGGCATCGCCGATGCCCCATGGACTACAGCAGCGTCGCGAGCAGTCAAGCAATGGTGTAGTGGTCTACTGATCCCGGACACCGATTTAGGCGAAAATCCTCGCCGTGAGAGAGGTGTCTGATGAGCAAGCAACGACGTACGTTTTCCGCC
>NZ_JBNPXX010000002.1:783114-1652729 GCF_050433085.1 Pseudomonas sp. RC10-4-2 | reverse complement strand
GAGTCCGCCGACGCCCCTCTGGGGGTGAGCTACGACCTGCGCGCCGAACTGGTACCCGAGGACGTCGAATGGCGTCCCGCACCGCTGCCTCGGCCACGTATCGATGGTCCGCAGATCGCGACGGTAGTCGGCCCGGCAGGGGAAGAGATCCATTGCGACGAGTGGGGACGGGTGAAAGTCCAGTTCCCCTGGGATCGCGAGGGACGTCACGATGAATTCAGTACCTGCTGGATACGGGTCGCGCAGAACTGGGCAGGTGCCGATTGGGGGCACATGGCGATCCCGCGGATTGGCCAGGAGGTGATCGTCGATTACCTGGACGGCGACTGCGACCAGCCGATCGTCACCGGGCGTACCTACCGGGCGACCAACCGGCCGCCCTACGCGCTGCCCGACCACAAGATCCTCAGCACCATCAAGAGCAAGGAGTACAAGGGCAGTCGGGCCAACGAGCTGCGCATCGACGACACCACGGCGCAGATCAGTGCGGCGCTGATGAGCGACCACGGTGCCAGCGCGCTGCACCTGGGCTACCTGACCCATCCTCGGCCCGAAGGCGGCAAGCCGCGCGGCGAGGGCTTCGAACTGCGCACCGACGAACATGGCGCGGTGCGTGCGGCCAAGGGGCTGCTGCTGAGCACCGAGGAGCAGCTCAGGGCCGGCGCCGGCCATCTCGACCGAGGCGTCGTGGTGCAGGTGCTGGAGGCGGCGCTGGAGCTGGCCCGCGAGCTGGGCGACTACGCCGGGGAGCACCAGGGCGTGGGGCACGACGCGGCGCCGCAGCAAACCCTCCAGGAAGCCGTGCGCGACCTCGGCCACGGTGCCAACGACGAGTCCGGCAAGAGCAACGGAGGCAAGCCGGCGATCGCCTTGAGCGGTCCGGCAGGGATCGCCGCGGCGACGCCGGCGAGCCTGACCCTGGCCGCCGGCGAGCACGTCGACAGCGTGGCCCGGCAGAACCAGCAGGTGACCGCCGGGCAGAAGGTGGTGATCAACGCCGGCAGCGACATCGGCCTGTTCGCCCAGGGCGGCGAGCTGCGCCAGATCACCCACCAGGGGCCGATGCTGCTGCAGGCGCAGAAGAACGACATCCGCCTGGAAGCCGAGCAGAGCGTGGAGGTCAGCGCCAGCCAGCAGCACGTGCTGGTCACCGCGAAGGAGCACATCACCCTGATGTGCGGCGGCGCCTACCTGACCCTCAAGGGCGGCAACATCGAGCTGGGCATGCCCGGCAACTTCGTGGTCAAGGCGGCGAAGCACAGTCATGTCGGTCCCGCTCATGCATCGACCAGCTTCAACGCCTGGGATTCGACACCGTTCGATGACCGGTATGTCCTGCGCGACGAAGCCACGCTGGAGCCGTTACCCAATATCGCCGTTGAAGTGATACGAGGCGATGGTGGTGTGGTGAAACTGATGACCGACAGCCAGGGCCGTTTACCCAAGCAACAACACCTGGCCATGGACCCGGTGCAGATACGCATCCTGGGCAAGGGCAGTCACAACAGCGACACGGAGTCCAACACATGAGCAGCGAACCGCTCGAGCCGAATCAGGATGTGATCATCCCTCGCTCTCGCGACAGTCTGGGACGGCCTGTCTACAAGGCGCAGTTGACCCGTACCGACAACCAGAGCGAAAAGGTGGCACTGGTTCGGCAGACCGCTCCCCTGCCGGTGATCTTCATTCCGGGGATCATGGGAACCAACCTGCGCAACAAGGCAGATAAAAGCGAGGTCTGGAGGCCGCCGAATGGTCTGTGGCCTCTGGGAGACTTCGCTGCCTCGTTTGGTGCGTTGTGGACTTGGGCCTGGAGGGGCCCAAAGGTCCGTCAAAAACTTCTGAGAGCCGAGAGAGTGGAAGTCGATGACCAAGGCACGATCGATGTCGGCCAGTCTGGCCTGGATGAAGACGCTGCCCGCCTACGCGGCTGGGGCAAGGTCATGCGCAGTGCGTACAACCCCGTCATGGGATTAATGGAGAGGCGACTGGATAACATCGTCAGCCGTAGGGAACTCCAGGCATGGTGGAATGACGAAGCCCTCTCTCCTCCCGCAGATCAGGGTGAGGAGCAGGGAAAGGTTGGGCCGATCGATGAAGAGGAATTGCTCAAGGCCAGCCGATACCAGTTCGACGTCTGGTGCGCCGGTTATAACTGGCTACAGTCCAATCGGCAGTCGGCGCTGGATGTACGCGACTACATCGAGAACACGGTGTGGCCCTTCTACCAGAAGGAGTATGATCTCGATCCCGAGCAAATGAGTCGTATGAAAGTCATTCTGGTCACCCACTCGATGGGAGGGCTGGTGGCGCGTGCCTTGACGCAGTTGCACGGCTATGAGCGCGTATTGGGGGTGGTGCATGGCGTGCAACCTGCGACGGGTTCCTCGACCATCTACCATCATATGCGTTGTGGCTATGAAGGTATCGCACAGGTCGTGCTGGGACGAAATGCCGGTGAAGTGACAGCCGTTGTCGCCAACTCGGCCGGCGCGCTGGAGTTGGCCCCTAGCGCCGAATACCGGGAAGGACGTCCCTGGCTGTTTCTGTGCGACGCGCAAGGCCAGGTACTCAAGGATATTGATGGAAAGCCTCGGGCTTATCCGCAGAACCAGGATCCTTATGAAGAGATATACAAGAGCTCTACGTGGTATGGATTGGTGCCTGAACAAAATGCACAATATCTAGACTTATCAAACACTGAAAATAAAAAGAAAAATCCCAGGGTAATTTTTGAGAAGAAAATTGATGCTATTGCTGACTTTCATAATGAATTGGCTACGGCGGGCTACCACGTCGAAACCTATGTTCATTACGGTGCTGACGATAGCCGCCATAGTTGGCGTGATTTGATCTGGAAAGGTGACCCGACCCCTCTGGAAACCCCTGGCGCCACACTCAACGACGATGAGAACGGCACTTACAACAGTTGGTTCCACCGGGGCTTGCCCACCATAGTGCAGGGTCCGCTGGAGGCGGGAAATCCACTGGACGCTTCCGGCAGCGGAGGTGACGAAACGGTACCGACCGACTCCGGCCAGGCGCCTGCCCTGGCAGGTGTCAAGGCCAGCTTTCGGCATGGCAGCAAGGGCAAGGGACAGGCCAATACCAAACGGGGCTATGAGCACCAGGAGAGTTACAACGATGCTCGTGCCCAATGGGCAGCGCTATATGGTGTGATCAAAATCACCCAGTTGGCGGATTGGCATCCTAATGACAAAGGAGGGACATGATGCATCCCCGTCGGTTGTTTGCTGTACTTGGGTTGGTGGTCTTGACCAGCATGACCAGTTGTACTTCGTTTTCTTCTTCTCGGAGCCCTTCCATGGACAAGACCGGATGGATCACTCATTGCTTTGGTCGCTTTCTGATTGATCTGCCGCCTGACGCGGTAATTAACGCCGGATACTATCTATGGGGCGACAACATCCAACGGCTAGATGGCACACCTGCTGAGCTAGCAGCCAGGATTGCCCATCGCGAGCAAGAGTTACGGAATGGCATTCATAAAAAAACAAAGGAGAGCATGTTTGTTCGGAGGGCGGAAGACAAGGCTGGAGCCATTAGCCTGTGGTCTTGGGATTCGAATGCTAGTTTGCTTTCTTATAGGGTTGACTCATATTTTGTGGCTCATCCCAAGGGAGAGGTTTTTCTATACTCAGGAGAAGTTACTCACGACAAAGAGAAGGAAGGGGAGGAAGCTATCAATGATATATCCCGAAGCCTTCGCTCTCGCGAGCCCAAAGAAGCTCCAACTGAGCCGGGCTTTTGCATTGATCATGCCTATATTGCAGGGGAGAGTTTTCAAGATGAAGAGTTTGGCGTAGGTGTTACCTTTCCCAATCACCCTGGTGCGCGCTTTGAATTCCGCTCCTCCACGGGATCTGAGCTAAACAGCCTTCTTGAGCGAGTCGACGGCTTCGTGCAGAACATGCTCGCTACGGTTGCTGGAGTCGAGAGATTGAGAAAGGGGAAGCACCCTGTGGGGAGCCTTCCGGGAGAGGAGTACTTGGTTGCGGGAAGCAACAAGGGACAGCGCGCCTACACATTCATGTGGGAGGTACAAGGCAAGGAGGAATCGCTAACCGAGCCCAATCTTACTGCGGGACTGGCGGTACTGGAACGCAGCAATGAAAACGGTAAACCACCGCCCCCTGCCTTCAAATCGGACAAAGAGGCTTTGGAATTGTGGGACGCCATTGTCGATTCGATCCGCGTGCGCCCGACGTCTTCATCGCCGCGTGGCGGAAATGCCGGTCCTTCCCCTGCTCCGAAACCCGCTACGCCTGGCGGCCAAACGCTGGGTGATCACTATGTCTACGAGGAATTCCTCTCCAGCCTGAAGCCAAAAGACAGCTGGCTGGACGACCTATAGGAGCAACCCGCGATGGACATCATTCGCCTTGGCGACACCACCAGCCATGGAGGCACGGTGATTGAGGCGTTCGGCCAGACCGACCTCAACGGCAAGCCGATGGCCGGTGTAGGCCACCAAGTGGTTTGCCCCTTGTGCAAGGGAACCTTCCCCATTACCGAAGGTAGCGCCCTGCTGGATGTGAATGGGGTCCCGGTCGCGCTACATGGGATGAAAACAGCTTGTGGTGCCAGCCTGATTGCCAGTGGCCCGTTGGGCGCTGCCGAAAGCTGAAAAAGGGGGACGTTCGATATGCCGAACGACTTCGGCGACCTCCTTCGTGCCTCTCCTGTAGAACGCTCAGGAAAACTCCGCCGGCTTCTTGCCCAGCATGACCTGCCCCGAGCCTTGGCACCTTGGCCGGTCTGCCGTTGTGCACTCCAGCAAGCGCTGGCGGCATTCTCTTTGCTCGTTGAGCGTCTCCATTGCCGCCAGGATCTACTGGCGCTCAGATAGCCGGTTGCTCTCGCGCACGTCGCTGCTTGTAGTCGCCAATGCAAGCAGGCGTTCCGCAAAGACCCATGGCTGATCCCGGGCGACAGGGTTCAAGGCCTTGCTGCACCGGGCTTGCGCTCACTGAGGTAGGGGTCGCTGAAAACTCCCAGCGGCTAGAGCACGTCGGCTATCCGACCAATGTCGTACACCGCCGGGCGTCCCGGGGGTAGCCGGCGCCAGTTCTATGGATACAGTGGAAGCAGCTCTGGAAAGCCTGTAGTAGACCGATTGGTCAACTACAAAAAATTACTTTGTATACAAAAAATCGATTGAATCGAGCACACAACGGGGATATAAAACACCCCACCGCATCGCCCTGAAGCCTGGGGTGGATGTTCGGCCAGAAATACCCGGCCGCCGGAACCTGCCTTTTCCGGTGTCCGCCTGCGACTGACAACAATAAAAACGCCTGAGGTGTTGCATGTCCGTGGTAACTGATCGCCGCATCCCCGACTCGCCCGTAGACCAGCGCCTGCCTCTGACGCAGCTGCTGCTGGTGGGCTTCCAGCATGTGCTGCTGATGTACGGTGGCGCCGTCGCCGTGCCTCTGATCGTCGGCCAGGCGGCCGGCCTCTCGCGCGAGGAAATCGCCTTCCTGATCAACGCCGACCTGCTGGTCGCCGGCATCGCCACCCTGGTCCAGTCGCTGGGCATCGGCCCGATGGGCATCCGCATGCCGGTGATGATGGGCGCCAGCTTCGCCGCCGTCGGCAGCATGGTGGCGATGGCCGGGATGCCCGGCGTGGGCATCACCGGGATCTTCGGCGCGACCATCGCCGCCGGCTTCTTCGGCATGCTCATCGCCCCCTTCATGTCGCGCATCGTGCGTTTCTTCCCGCCGCTGGTGACCGGCACGGTGATCACCTCGATCGGCATGTGCCTGTTCCCGGTGGCGATCAACTGGGCCGGCGGCGGCAAGGGCGCGGAAGACTTCGGCTCCCTGCACTTCCTGTTCCTCTCCAGCCTGGTGCTCTGCACCATCCTCCTGATCAACCGCTTCATGCGCGGTTTCTGGGTCAACATCTCGGTGCTGATGGGCATGGGCCTGGGCTACGCGATCGCCGGCGGCATGGGCATGGTCGACCTCGGCGGTCTGGCCGAGCGCCCCTGGTTCGACATCGTCACCCCGCTGCACTTCGGCGCGCCGACCTTCGACCTGGCGCCGATCCTGTCGATGTGCCTGGTGGTAGTGATCATCTTCGTCGAGTCCACCGGCATGTTCCTCGCCCTGGGCAAGATCACCGGCCGCGAGATCACCCCGACCGAACTGCGCCGCGGCCTGCTCTGCGACGCCGGCGCCTCGTTCTTCGCCGGCTTCCTGAACACCTTCACCCATTCCTCGTTCGCCCAGAACATCGGCCTGGTGCAGATGACCGGGGTGCGCAGCCGCTACGTCACGGTGGCCGCCGCCGGTTTCCTGATCCTCCTCAGCATGCTGCCCAAGGCCGCCTTCCTGGTCGCCTCGATCCCGCCGGCGGTACTCGGCGGCGCCGGCATCGCCATGTTCGGCATGGTCGCCGCCAGCGGCATCCAGATCCTCCACGAGGCCAACATCACCGACCGCCGCAACCAGTTGCTGGTGGCGGTAAGCATCGGCATGGGCATGGTGCCGGTGGTGCGCCCGGACTTCTTCGCCCGCCTGCCGGTCTGGATGGAGCCGATCACCCATAGCGGCATCGCCATGACCGCGATCTGGGCGGTGGTGCTAAACCTGCTGTTCAACATCCTCAGCCGCAACGACCGCAGCCACTTGTGCGGCAGCCACGCGCCGGCGCCCAAGCACTCCTGACTCCCTGGCGGACCGGCGACACTCCCGGTCCGCCCTTCCCTCGGGCCGGACTTCGTCCGGCTTCTTTTTTTCCGCTCGCGGTCCGCACCACTCAGTCCCGCCGAAGGAAAGGCCCCGCCTTGCGCTCCAGCAGATGCAGCAATTCCGCCTGCATGTAGGCGTAGTCGTCCGGGATATCCAGGCAGACCAGGCGCTTGCCTTTCATTGCCGCGGCGTGCCGGCGCAGCAGCGCCTGCCGGTGGCGGCGCTCCATGACGACGACCAGCGTCGCCCACTCCAGTTGCTCCCGCTCCAGGGGCGTCTCGGCGTCCGCCGCCAGCCCGGCGGAATCGGTCTCGACGCCCGGCCAGTTGGCGAACAGCCGTTCGGCGCTGGGACTACGCAGGCGGTTGCGGCTGCAGATGAACAGGACCCGGTGCATGGGAGGCTTTCCTTTGCTGGCGCGGCAGGTAGCATGACTTCTTCGCCGCGTTTCGGCGTTGCGCCGCGTCGCTTTTCCCGGGACGGGGCAGCGAGCGGTGCGTGCCGGAACACGGTCACCCGGGTGGCATGGGGGAGGAAGCGGCGGATGGCGCCGTTGGTGCCATCGTCCCAGGAGGATACCGTCAGCCGCCGGTCATGCTCATGAAACGCAGCACCTGGACCTGCTCCTGGGCGTCGAAGTGATGCCGCTCCGGCTTCAGGTTCAGCGCCGCCACCAGTGCCGCGCTCAGGCGCTCGCGGTCGCCGGGATGGCTGCGCAGCAGTTCGCGCAGGTCGAGCGCCCCCTCGTGGCCGAGGCAGAGCACCAGCTTGCCCTCGGCGGTGACGCGCACGCGGTTGCAGTCGCCGCAGAAATTATTGCTGTGAGGTGAGATGAAGCCGATCCGGCTGGGCTCGTCGCCGATCTGGTAATACCGCGACGGCCCGCCGCTGCGCGCCAGGCTCGGGGTCAGCGGCCAGCGGCGCTCGATGATCGCGCGGACTTCGTCGCTGGTGCAGAGGGTCAGTTCGCGACGGTGGCTGGTGATGCTGCCCAGCGGCATTTCCTCGATGAAACTGATGTCCAACTGGTTGGCCAGGGCGTACTCGACCAGGTCGAGGATCTCGTCGTCGTTGCGGCCCTTCTGTACCACGCAGTTCAGCTTGATCCGCTCGAAACCGGCTTCGCGCGCCGCCTGGATGCCGTCCAGCACCTGCTCCAGGCGATCGCTACGGGTGAAGGCGGCGAAGCGTTCGCGCTGCAGCGAGTCGAGGCTGACGTTGAGGCGGCGGACGCCGGCGGCCTTCAGCTCGGCGGCGCGCTCGCGCAGTTGCGAACCGTTGGTGGTGATCGCCAGGTCTTCCAGTTCCGCACGCTGCCCCAGGCGTGCCAGCAGGCCGGTGATGCCCTTGCGCACCAGCGGCTCGCCGCCGGTGATACGAATGCGCCGCACGCCGAGGCCGATGAAGGCGTCGGCCACCGCGTAAAGTTCCTCCAGGCTGAGGACCTGGTCGCGGGGAAGGAACTGCATGTCTTCGCTCATGCAGTAGGTGCAGCGGAAGTCGCAGCGATCCGTCACCGACAGGCGCAGGTAGGTGATGCGACGGCCGAAGGGATCGACCAGACGGGAATCGGACATAGTGACTCGTTCTGTTCCGGGGGCTCGCCCGGCGCTCGGTGGGTGAGTGCGAGCGGGCGACTCGATACCCCTAACGAATACTCCAAATACCGGAAAATGTATAGGGCAAATGAACCGGCGGGTCAGGATTTCCCGGGCCTCCGCCTCGCTCGCACCTTGCTTGAGGGGCGCTCCGGGCGGGTGCTACCATCCTCGGCTTCCTGCCGCCGTTGCAGCAATGAAGAACAAGGACTGATGACCAGCATCCGCGAGCGCAACAAGCGCCTGATCCTCCGCGCCGCCAGCGAGGAATTCGCCGACAAGGGCTTCGCGGCGACCAAGACCAGCGACATCGCCGCCCGCGCCGGCCTGCCCAAGCCCAACGTCTACTACTACTTCCAGTCCAAGGAAAACCTCTATCGCTGCGTGCTGGAAAGCATCGTCGAGCCGCTGCTGCAAGCGTCGGCACCGTTCCGCGTGGAAGACGACCCGCTGCTCGCCCTGCCCGCCTACATCCGCTCGAAGATCCGCATCTCCCGCGAGCTGCCGCATGCCTCCAAGGTCTTCGCCAGCGAGATCATGCACGGCGCGCCGCACCTGCCGAAGGAATACCTCGACGAACTGAACGCCCAGGCCCAGCGCAACGTCACCTGCCTGCAGACCTGGATCGACCGTGGCCAGCTCGCCCCGGTGGACCCGCATCACCTGCTCTTCGCCATCTGGGCGGCGACCCAGACCTATGCCGACTTCGATTGGCAGATTTCCATCGTCACCGGCAAGGAACAGCTCAGCGACGCCGACTACGACGCTGCGGTGGAAACCATCACCCGCCTGGTCCTGAAAGGCTGCACGCCCGACGGGCAATCCGGCAAGAGCGCCGGCCGGCTTCGGCCGCTGCCGCTCTGACCCGCCCCAGCGCCGGCTTCGCACCGAGCGGCGTGACGCGGTATTCGACCCGCGGCGGCAGCTCCGCATACACCTCGCCTGGACGCTATCGGCGGAGTTGCTCGAGCGCGGTATCCGGGTCAACGCCCTGAGCCCGGGGCCGACCCGGACGCCAGCGCTGGACAAAGCCGCTACCGATGTCGAGGCCACCCAGGCGCTGAGGGAGAAGATTGGCCGGGACGCCTGGGGGAGCCGCTGGAGATCGCCAGTGCCGCGCTATTCCTGGCCTCGAACGAGCCCCGCTGCAGGTATGGCACGGAGAGCCTGGTGGATGGCGGCGTACGCCACCTGAAGAAGGGAGCGAAGGCCCGGTCCTGGTGAGCAGGCCGCAAGCTCAACCGGCGTCGGGCACCAGCCCGACCGCCAGCACGCCCTGGATCGCGCATTGCTCGTCGATATCCGAGGTATCGCCGCTGATACCGACCGCGCCGACCACCTCTGCCTTGTCGTTGCGAATCAACACCCCGCCCGGCGCCGGAACCAGATTGCCATGGGCCAGGGTGTTCACCGCGGAAATGAACGAAGGCCGCTGCTGTGCATCCGCCGCCAGCAGCCGCGACGACTTGCCCAGGGCCACGGCGCCCCAGGCCTTGCCGATGGCGATCTGCGGTCGCAGCATGCTGGCGCCGTCCTCGCGCTGCAGCGCCACCAGGTGGCCGCCAGCATCGAGCACCGCGATGGTCAGGGGCGCGGTGGACAGCTCGCGCCCCACCGCCAGCGCCTGGCGGGTAATGCCCAGCGCGGTTTCCAGACTGATGGTGGTCATGGTCGTTCCTCTCGAGTTGTTAAGGCTAGAAATCGGGAAACCACCCGCTATGCGGGCGCGTTCGAAAATTTGTACCCAATCTAGTAGCCGACCGGCCCTACGAAAGCAACATTCCAGAACAATATGAACATAATTTTGTATACATTTTTTCAAACGCTGGTTTTATAAGCCAGCTAACAAAAATTGTAATTCATTGTTTTTATTATGTAAAAATTGATTTCAGCGACTTTTTCCAGCGTATACAACCCATCTTGACCTTGCGCTCCCCCTCTGCCTAGAATCGTTCCAACTTTTGTACACAATTAGTATAAGAACGAGGAACAAAACGATGGCCAGAATGAGAGCAATCGAAGCCGCCGTACTGGTGATGCGCCGCGAAGGCGTGGATACCGCGTTCGGCGTCCCCGGTGCCGCGATCAACCCCATGTACGCCGCGCTGAAGAAGATCGGCGGCATCGACCATGTCCTGGCCCGTCACGTCGAAGGCGCCTCGCACATGGCCGAGGGCTACACCCGTACCAAGGCCGGCAACATCGGCGTCTGCATCGGCACCTCCGGCCCTGCCGGCACCGACATGATCACCGGCCTCTACTCCGCCTCCGCCGACTCCATCCCGA
This sequence comes from Pseudomonas sp. RC10-4-2, assembly GCF_050433085.1. NCBI lineage: Bacteria > Pseudomonadati > Pseudomonadota > Gammaproteobacteria > Pseudomonadales > Pseudomonadaceae > Pseudomonas > Pseudomonas sp. RC10-4-2. The sequence continues at coordinate 1,642,123 of NZ_JBNPXX010000002.1, read as the reverse complement.
TTCTCTGCATTACCGGCCAGGCACCGCGCGCCCGCCTGCACAAGGAAGACTTCCAGGCGGTCGACATCTCCAGCATCGCCGCGCCGGTGGCCAAGTGGGCGACCACCGTGCTGGAACCGGCCCAGGTCCCCTATGTATTCCAGAAGGCCTTCCAGCTGATGCGCAGCGACCGGCCCGGCCCGGTACTGATCGACCTGCCGTTCGACGTACAGATGGCCGAGATCGAGTTCGACATCGACGCCTACGAGCCCCTCCCGGTGAGCAAGCCGAAGGCCACCCGGGTCCAGGCCGAGAAGGTCCTGGCCATGCTCGACGAAGCCGAGCGCCCGCTGCTGGTGGCCGGCGGCGGCATCTTCAACGCCGACGCCGCCGAGCGCTTCCGCGAATTCGCCGAGCTGACCGGCATCCCGGTGATCCCGACCCTGATGGGCTGGGGCGTAATCCCCGACGACCACCCGCAGATGGCCGGCATGGTCGGCCTGCAGACCTCGCACCGCTACGGCAACGCCACCCTGCTGGAATCCGACCTGGTGCTCGGCATCGGCAACCGCTGGGCCAACCGCCACACCGGCAGCGTCGAGGTCTATACCGAAGGTCGCCGCTTCATCCATGTCGACATCGAACCGACCCAGATCGGCCGGGTGTTCATGCCCGACCTGGGCATCGTCTCCGACGCCGGCGCCGCCCTCGACGCATTCCTCGAAGTGGCCCGCGAATGGAAGGCCGCCGGCAAGCTGAAGTCGCGCGCCGCCTGGCTGGAAAGCTGCCAGCAGCGCAAACGCACGCTGCAGCGCAAGACCCACTTCGACAACGTGCCGGTGAAACCGCAGCGCGTCTACGAAGAGATGAACGAGTTCTTCGGCAAGGATGCCTGCTACGTCAGCACCATCGGCCTGTCGCAGATCGCCGGCGCACAGTTCCTCCATGTCTACCAGCCGCGCCACTGGATCAACTGCGGCCAGGCCGGCCCGCTGGGCTGGACCATTCCCGCCGCGCTGGGGGTGGTCAAGGCCGACCCGAGCCGCCAGGTGGTGGCGCTCTCCGGCGACTACGACTTCCAGTTCATGATCGAGGAACTGGCGGTCGGCGCGCAGTTCAAGCTGCCCTATATCCACGTACTGGTGAACAACTCCTACCTGGGCCTGATCCGCCAGGCGCAGCGCGGCTTCGACATGGACTATTGCGTGCAGCTGGCCTTCGACAACATCAACGCCCCCGAGCTGGAAGGCTACGGCGTCGACCACGTCGCGGTGGTCGAGGGCCTGGGCTGCAAGGCGATCCGGGTGTTCGACCCGAACGAGATCGGCGCCGCCCTGGCCAAGGCCCGCGAACTGATGCAACAGCACCAGGTGCCGGTGGTGGTCGAGGTGATCCTGGAGCGCGTCACCAACATCTCCATGGGTACCGAGATCAACGCCATCAACGAGTTCGAGGAACTGGCCGAGAAAGGCGCCGACGCGCCGACCGCCATCTCGCTGCTCGACTGATCGCCGGCCTTTCCCGGAGGCGCGGACGGTGCGTGCGGCACCCCGCCCCCGGCGAAAGGCCTCCCGAACGTTTGACCGAACGATAGGAGCAAGACATGCCCCGTTTCTGCGCCAACCTGTCCATGCTGTTCACCGAGGTGGATTTCCTCGAACGCTTCGACGCCGCCGCCAAGGCTGGCTTCGCCGGCGTCGAGTACCTCTTCCCCTATGACGTCGAGGCCGAGGCGATCAAGGCCCGCCTGGAAGCCAACGGCCTGGAGCAGGTGCTGTTCAACCTGCCGGCCGGCGACTGGGCCAAGGGCGAGCGCGGCATCGCCTGCCACCCGGATCGGGTCCAGGAGTTCCGCGAGGGGGTCGACAAGGCCATCGCCTACGCCAGGGTGCTGGGCAACCGCCAGGTGAACTGCCTCGCCGGGATCCGGCCGCAGGGGCACGACTGCGCCAGCGTCGAGAAGACCTTCGTCGACAACCTGCGCTACGCCGCCGACAAGCTGGAAGCCGCAGGCATCCGCCTGGTCATGGAGATGATCAACACCCTCGACATCCCCGGCTTCTACCTGCAGAACACCCGCCAGGCCCTGGAGATCCGCGACAAGGTCGGCAGCGCCAACCTGTTCCTGCAATACGACATCTATCACATGCAGATCATGGAAGGCGACCTGGCCCGCACCCTGGAAAACCAGTTGGCGGCGATCAACCACGTGCAACTCGCCGACAACCCCGGCCGCCACGAACCGGGCACCGGCGAGATCAACTACCGCTTCCTCTTCGAGCACCTGGACCGCATCGGCTACCAGGGCTGGATCGGCTGCGAGTACAAGCCGGCCACCACCACCGAAGCCGGCCTCGGCTGGATGAAGACGCACAACGTCGTCTGATCCGCACCCACGAACAAGACGCTCCCGCCTCCCTGCGCGGAGCCACTCGACAGACAGAACCAGGAGACACTCTCATGGCCAAGATCGGATTCATCGGCACCGGAATCATGGGCAAGCCCATGGCGCAGAACCTGCAGAAGGCCGGCCACAGCCTGTTCCTTTCCACCCACCACGACGCCGCTCCGGCCGACCTGCTGGAGGCCGGCGCCATTGCCCTGGCCAACCCGAAGGAAGTGGCCCAGGAAGCCGAGTTCATCATCGTCATGGTGCCGGACACCCCGCAGGTCGAGGATGTGCTGTTCCGCAAGGACGGTATCGCCGAGGGCGTCGGCCCGAACAAGGTGGTGATCGACATGAGTTCGATCTCCCCCACCGCCACCAAGGGCTTCGCCGAGAAGATCAAGGCTACCGGCGCGCAGTACCTGGACGCCCCGGTCTCCGGCGGCGAGGTCGGCGCCAAGGCGGCGACCCTGAGCATCATGGTCGGCGGCTGCCCGAACACCTTCGAACGCGCCCTGCCGCTGTTCCAGGCGATGGGCAAGAACATCACCCGCGTCGGCGGCAACGGCGACGGCCAGACCGCCAAGGTGGCCAACCAGATCATCGTCGCGCTGAACATCCAGGCGGTCGCCGAGGCCCTGCTGTTCGCCGCCCGCAACGGCGCCGATCCGGCCAAGGTGCGCGAGGCGCTGATGGGTGGCTTCGCCTCCTCGCGGATCCTCGAGGTACACGGCGAACGCATGGTCAAGGGCACCTTCGACCCGGGCTTCCGCATCAGCCTGCACCAGAAGGACCTAAACCTGGCCCTGGCCGGCGCCCGCGAGCTGAACCTGAACCTGCCCAACACCGCCAACGCCCAGCAGGTGTTCAGCACCTGCGCGGCCATCGGCGGCAGTAACTGGGACCACTCGGCGCTGATCAAGGGCCTGGAGCACATGGCCAACTTCTCGATCCGCGACGAGTGATCCGCAGTCCGCGCGGGCCGTCACCCCGCGCGGAGCGACGAACCCCTTTTCGAAGGGCTCGGGGAGAGGAACGGTCGGCGAACTCCGGTGTTCGCCGCCGCCCTCTTCCTTCCCCGCCCACAAGGCGGGGTAAAGGAAGCGAACGCCCGGCCGGGAGATTCACGGCCTCTGCGTCCGGGCGCCTCGCTTCCATTCCCCAGTTCCCGCCGGCGCGGGTGCTGCGGAATGGAAGCGTCGACGACGCTGCGACCGCCGGTCCGACCGGCGGCACGACAACAAGAAATTCGGAGCCTGTCATGAGTACCGATCCACGCGCCTTTCTCACCGAGCTGTTCAATACCGCGGTGGCAGCCGGCCATCCCTACCAGGTGCTGGCCGACCACCTGCCGGAAGATCGCAGCGGGCGCGCCATCGTCATCGGTGCCGGCAAGGCCGCCGGAGCCATGGCCGAAGTGGTGGAGAAGCACTGGCAGGGCGAGATCCAGGGCCTGGTAGTGGCGCCTTACCGCTACGGCGCGCAATGCAGTCGCATCGAGGTGGTGGAAGCCTCCCATCCGGTGCCCGACGACGCCGGCGAGCGCGTCGCCCGTCGCGTGCTGGAACTGATCAGCGGCCTGAACGAGAGCGACCGGGTGATCTTCCTTCTCTCCGGCGGCGGCTCCGCACTGCTTTCGCTGCCTGCCGAAGGCATCGGCCTGGCGGACAAGCAGGCGGTGAACAAGGCGCTGCTCAAGTCCGGCGCCGCCATCGGCGAGATGAACTGCGTGCGCAAGCACCTCTCGGCGATCAAGGGCGGTCGCCTGGCCAAGGCCTGCTGGCCGGCCAGCGTCTATACCTACGCGATTTCCGACGTTCCCGGCGACGAGGCCACGGTGATCGCCTCCGGCCCCAGCGTCGGCGACCCGACCACCTCCGCCGACGCCCTGGCGATCCTCAAGCGCTACGCCATCGACGTGCCGCAGAACGTCCTCGACTGGCTCGCCGACCCGCGCTCGGAAACCGTCAAGCCCGACGACCCGTGCCTGGCGCGCAGCCACTTCCAGTTGATCGCCACGCCACAGAACGCCCTCGACGCAGCAGCGGTGAAGTGCCGCGCGGCCGGCTTCTCGACGCTGATCCTCGGCGACCTGGAGGGCGAGGCGCGGGAGGTCGCCAAGGTCCACGCCGGCATCGCCCGGCAGATCCGCAAGCACGGCCAGCCGCTGGCGGCGCCCTGCGTGATCCTCTCCGGCGGCGAGACCACCGTCACCGTGCGCGGCAACGGTCGCGGCGGACGCAACGCCGAGTTCCTCCTCAGCCTCACCGCCGAGCTCAAGGGCGAACCGAACATCTGGGCCCTGGCCGGCGACACCGACGGCATCGACGGCTCGGAAGACAACGCCGGCGCGCTGATGACGCCCTGCTCCCATGCCCGCGGCGAAAAGGCCGGGCTGAAAATCCGCGACGAGCTCGACGACAACAACGGCTACGGCTATTTCCAGACCCTCGGCGACCTGCTGGTGACCGGACCGACCCGCACCAACGTGAACGACTTCCGCGCCATTCTCATCCTCGAGTCCTGACATGACAGCCGACAAGAAAGCCAAGATCCTCGCCACCCTCGGCCCGGCCACCCGCAGCCGCGACGATATCCGTGCCCTGGTGGAGGCCGGCGCCAACCTGTTCCGCCTGAACTTCAGCCACGGCGACTACGCCGATCACGCGCAGCGCTTCGCCTGGGTGCGCGAGGTGGAAGCGGAACTGAACTACCCGATCGGCGTGCTCATGGACCTGCAGGGTCCGAAGCTGCGAGTCGGCCGCTTCGCCGCCGGTGCCGTGCAATTGCAGCGCGGGCAGACCTTCACCCTCGACCTCAGCGACGACCCCGGTGACGAGCGGCGGGTCAACCTGCCGCATCCGGAGATCATCCATGCCCTGGAGCCGGGTATGAGCCTGCTGCTGGACGACGGCAAGATCCGCCTGGAAGTGGTCAACTGCCACAGCGACGCCATTGAGACCCGCGTGGCGGTGGGTGGCGAGCTGTCCGATCGCAAGGGCGTCAACGTGCCGGAAGCGGTGCTGCAACTCAGCCCGCTGACCGACAAGGACCGCCGCGACCTGGCCTTCGGCCTGGAACTGGGGGTCGACTGGGTGGCGCTGTCCTTCGTGCAACGCCCGGAGGACATCGACGAGGCCCGTGGGCTGATCGGCGACAAGGCCTTCCTCATGGCCAAGATCGAGAAGCCCAGCGCGGTGAGCGCCATCGAGGCGATCGCCGAGCGCGCCGACGCGATCATGGTGGCGCGCGGCGACCTCGGCGTAGAGGTGCCGGCGGAGAGCGTGCCGGGCATCCAGAAACGCATCGTCCAGGTCTGCCGCCAGCTCGGCAAGCCGGTGGTGGTGGCCACCCAGATGCTCGAGTCGATGCGCTTCTCCCCCGCCCCGACCCGCGCCGAGGTGACCGACGTAGCCACCGCGGTGGGCGCCGGCGCCGACGCGGTGATGCTTTCGGCGGAAACCGCTTCCGGACAATACCCTCGCGAGGCGGTAGAGATGATGGCGAAGATCGTCCGCCAGGTGGAGGCCGAGCCGGACTACCACGTCCAGCTCGAGGTCAACCGTCCGCAGCCCGACGCTACCGTCTCCGATGCGATCAGCTGCGCGATCCGCCGGGTCAGCCGGACCCTCCCGGTGGCGGTGCTGGTGAACTACACCGAGTCGGGCAACTCGACCCTGCGCGCCGCCCGCGAGCGGCCCAAGGCGCCGATCCTCAGCCTGACCCCGAACCTGCGCACCGCGCGGCGACTGACCGTAGCCTGGGGCGTGTATTCGGTGGTCAACGAGCAACTGGCGCACGTCGACGAGATCTGCTCGACCGCCCTCGACATCGCCCTGGCCCAGCGCATGGCGCGCCGCGGCGACACCGTGGTGGTCACCGCCGGCGTGCCGTTCGGTCGCCCCGGCTCGACCAACATGCTGCGCATCGAGACCGTGGCGCCGCCGCTGGGAGATCTCTGAAGCAACGAGTTCGGTCCGGCTCGCGCCGTCCCCCCGGGCATGCGGGTCGGGCCACCCTTGTCTCTCTCGGATGGATGGGGCCGGAAATACGGGGCCGCGTCTCCATCCATCCGGGAAAGACCTTCTTGTCGGACCATGGCCTCCCTCGCGCACTCCCATGCAGGCCATGGACATTCAAGGCCTCCGGTTCAACTCCTGCCGGAGGTCTTTTTTTCTTCTTGGAACGCCCTGCATGCATGACCCTCGCCTGGCCTTCTCGTCCGGGGTGCGTCGCCTCCGCGCCAGACCCTACAATGACCGCCCCCGCCCCTCGCGCAGGCCTGGCATCTCCGTGCCTGCCGAGCGGCCCTTGCCGCACTGACCGCCATGCCCCTGCAATCTCTCCTCAATGCATCCCGAATCCTCCTGCGCGGCATCAGCCAGGTGTTCCTCCAGGGCGACCCACGCCTGGGCCTGGCCTGTCTGCTGGCGATCGCCGTCGGCGCGCCGCCGCTGCTCGCCGGCGCCCTCCTTGGCGGCGCCCTCGGCCCGTTGCTGGCGCGCCTGTTGCACTGCGCCGACAGCGACATCGAGGCCGGGCTGTACGGCTACAACGCCGTGCTGATCGGCATGCTGCTGGCATTCCGCTTCGCCTGGTCGCCGGGGCTGGTGTCACTGGTAGCGCTCGGCTGCCTGGCCAGCGTGGCGTTACAGCGCCTGTTCCTGCATGGGCTGCGCCGACGCCGCTGGCTTCCGCCCTATACCCTGGGCTTCGTCCTCAACGGCTGGTGGCTGGTGCCCCTCGGCGCCTGGCTAGGCCTGGCCCCGGCGACCCATGGCGGCTGCTTCAGCTGCGCCTGGAGCGGCACGGCGGAGCTGGCGGCGCTAGCGCAGGGGATCGGCGAGATCATCTTCCTCGGTGAACCGCTGGCAGGGCTGCTGGTCTGGCTCGGCCTGCTGCTGGTCTCGCGTCCCTCCGCCGCCTGGGCCCTCGCCGGCGCCGCGGCCAGCCTGCCGCTGGCCTGGCTGCTGGGCTACGACTGGGCGAGCGCGCTCGCCGGGTTCTACGGCCTGAACGCCGCCCTTGCCGGGCTGGCCCTGGCCTTGCGCTACCGCAGCGTCTGGCCGCCACTGCTCGGCATGGGCCTGGCGGTGGCGCTGCAACCGCTGTTCGGCCTGCTCGGCCTGCCGGCGCTGACCGCACCGTTCATCCTCGCCTGCCTGCTTTGCATCGGCGGCGAGCGCCTGTACCTGCGCCTGGCCGGCAGCCTCGGCGCGCGCCTCGGCCGGCGACGCTCCTGAGCGGGGGAACGCTGGCGCCGGCGGGCTAGTCTGGTAAGGTGCCGCATCCATCATCAGGAGCCACGATGAGCGCACCCGACAGCTGGCGCGAACGCCTCTACATCGTCATCTTCCAGACCGACACCCGCGACGGCCGGCGCTTCGACAGCGCGCTGCTGCTGGTGATCCTGGCCAGCCTGCTGGTAGTGATGATCGACAGCATCGACGAAATCCACCAGGACTACGGCGACCTGCTGGCCTACATCGAATGGGGCTTCACCGGCATCTTCCTGGTGGAATACCTGCTGCGCCTGTACTGCTCGCCCAAGCCGCTGCGCTATGCCTTCAGCTTCTACGGCCTGGTCGACCTGCTGGCGATCCTCCCCGGCTTCCTCGCCCTGCTCTACCCCGACGCCCAGTACCTGCTGATCGTCCGGGTGATACGCATGCTGCGGATCTTCCGCGTGCTCAAGCTGCGCCAGTACCTGAGCCAGGCCAATTTCCTGCTCACCGCCCTGCGCGGCAGCAAGCAGAAGATCATCGTGTTCTTCCTCACCGTGATGACCCTGGTCACCGTGTTCGGCGCGCTGATGTACGTGGTCGAAGGCCCGGAGCACGGTTTCACCAGCATCCCCCGCGGCATCTACTGGGCGATCGTCACCCTGACCACGGTCGGCTTCGGCGACATCACCCCGAAGACCCCGCTCGGCCAGGCCATCGCCAGCCTGGTGATGCTCACCGGCTACTCGATCATCGCGGTGCCCACCGGGATCTTCACCGCCGAACTCGCCACCGCGATGCGCCAGGACCCGGCCAATCTGTTGCAGCGGGATTGCCCGGTGTGCCGCAAGGCGACCCACGAAGTGCAGGCGGCATTCTGCTGCCGCTGCGGCAACCCGTTGTTCCCTCGCGAGGAAGGCAGCCATGGGAAGTCTTGACCGGCAGCGCTGGGACGCCCTCTGGCAGCGACTCGGCGGCAACCCGCCGGCGGATGCCTTCGACGCGCTGCTGGCGGCCTATGGCGGGGCCGACCGGCACTACCACAGCGATCGCCACATCCTCGCCTGCCTGGAGCACTTCGACCGCTGGCGCCAACTGGCGCTGCGGCCGGACCTGGTGGAGCTGGCGTTGTGGACCCACGACCTGGTCTACGACACCCAGCGCCAGGACAACGAGGCCGCCAGCGCCGCCAGCACCGAGCACTGGCTCGACCAGGCCGGGCTGGCGGCGCTGCGGCCGGCCCTGCGCGAACTGATCATGGCCACCTGTCACCAGGCGCCGCCGGGAGACGCCGACGCAGCCCTGGTGGTGGATCTCGACCTCGCCATCCTCGCCGCGCCGGCGCCGGTCTACGCGCGCTACGAGGCGGACGTCCGCGCCGAATACGCCTGGGTGCCGGAACCGCTGTTCCGCGCCGGGCGCGGCAAGTTGCTGCGCCAGTTGCTGGAGCAACCGGCGCTGTACCACTGCGAACCGCTGCGGCAACGCTGGGAGGCCGCCGCCCGCGCCAACCTGCGCGGTGCCCTGGAGCGCCTGGAACAGCCGGCCTGAGCCGCACGGGAAAATTTCTTCGCGCCGCTTAACCCGTCTTTCGCCGCGCTTGCGTCTCAGGCAGCAGGAAGGGACCGCACGCACGGGTTCCTCGCCCCTCCATCCGCCCAAGGAAGAGATATCGTGAATCGACTCGCCGCCTCTCCGCTCCTGTTCACCGGCCTGTTCGCCAGCTCTCCGTTGCTGGCCGCGCCACAAGCGGTCGACAGCCGCATCAGCGCCGTCACCGTCTACGCCGACCGTGCCGTGGTCACCCGCACCGCCCGCCTGCAATTGCCCAAGGGCCAGCATGAGATCGCCCTGGAGCAACTGCCCTTCCAGCTCGACGACGCCAGCCTGCGCGCGTCCCTCGGCGCCAGCGCCGCCGCCACCCTGCTCGACGTCAGCAGCGCCGCGCAACGGGTCGAGCGCCCGGACGACAACCGTGTGCAGCAACTCGACCAGCAACTGCGCGAGATAGACCGGCAACTGCGGGAAATCCATGACCGCGGCAGCGTGCTCGAAGCGCAGAAGAAGTTCCTCGCCGACATCCAGAGCGGCAGCACCCAGCCCGGCAAGGATCGCCCCATGCCCGGCATCGACGAGCTGAAGAGCCTGCTGCAACTGACCGAAGGCAACCTCGAACGCCTGCTCGCCGAGCAGCGCCAGCTGGACGACCGCGCCGCCGAACTGGAACAGCGCAAGCAGCAGTTGCAGGAGCAGCGCGGCACCCTCAACGGCGACGGCAAGCGCTTCAAGCGCGCGGTCCTGCGGGTCGCCCTGGAGCAACCGGCACAGGTCGAGGTGAAGCTCGACTACACCCTGCGCGACGCCTCCTGGCAGCCGACCTACGACGCACGCCTGCGCGACGGCGCGAAGACCATCGAACTGACCTACCAGGGCCTGGTCCGGCAGAGCAGCGGCGAAGACTGGACCGACGTCGACCTGACACTCTCCACCGCCCGTCCGGCCCTGGGCGGCAACGTACCGCGGCTGAATCCCTGGATCGTCGACATCGACGCGCCCAACGCCTACTACGGTGCCGAGATGGCCATGCAGGACGTTCCGGCGCCCATGCCGCAAGCCGCTCCCATCGCCAGGACCTCGGCGAAGATGGCCATGCCGGCCCCGGCGCCGAAGCTGGCCGAGGCGCGGCTCGCCACCGCGGAGGTCAGCAGCGGCGCCGCCAGCGCCTCTTTCCACATCCCCGTGCCGGCGACCCTGAACAGCGACGGCAGCGCGCAGAAGGTCACCATCGCCCGCCTGGAAATGCCGGCCAAGCTGCGCTACCTGGCGGCCCCGGCCCTGCGCGAAACCGCCTACCTGGAGGCGGAAACCCGCAACGACAGCGACTACCCGCTGCTCCCCGGCACCCTGAATACCTTTCTCGGCAACAGCTTCGTCGCCAGCGGCCATCTGCGCGGGGTGATGCCCGGGGAAAGCTTCGAACTGGCACTGGGCGCCGACGAGGGCATCGGCATCGAACGCAAGCTGGTCAAGCGCTACACCGACAGCAGCGGCCTGATCGGCAACCGCACGCGGGTCAACTACGAATTCCGCATCGACGTGCGCAACAACCACAAGAACGCCGAACGCGTGCAGTTCGAGGACCAGTTGCCGGTCTCGCGCAACGAGCAGATCCAGGTCACCTTGCTGGAACCCAAGGCGCAGGAAATCAAGCGCGAGGACGACGGCAAGCTGAAGTGGGACTGGACCCTGCAACCCGGCGAGAAACGCAGCGCCACCCTGAAGTTCAGCGTGGAGTATCCCAAGGACCTGGCGGTCAGCGGCCTCGACTAGCGCTGGCCAAAGCGCCGGCCGCGGCATAGGCTCGAGCGGGTAATAAGCAAAGCAGTTTTTGATATTTACCCTGCATATAACCCGACGTTATAGTCGAGCCACTACAACATGCCCAAAGGAACTGCCCTGTGAAACGACTGTTCAGCGCCTCCCTGCTGGCCGCCGGCCTGGCGCTCGGCGGCGCCGCTCACGCCGCCCAGCCCCTGCTCAACGTCTCCTACGACGTGATGCGCGACTTCTACAAGGAATACAACCCGGCCTTCCAGAAATACTGGAAAGCGGAGAAAGGCGAGAACATCACCATCCAGATGTCCCATGGCGGTTCCAGCAAGCAGGCGCGCTCGGTGATCGACGGTCTGCCCGCCGACGTCATCACCATGAACCAGGCCACCGACATCGACGCCCTCGCCGACAACGGCGGCCTGGTGCCGAAGGACTGGGCGACCCGCCTGCCGAACAACAGCGCGCCGTTCACCTCGGCCACCGTGTTCATCGTTCGCAAGGGCAACCCCAAGGCCCTGAAGGACTGGCCGGACCTGCTCAAGGACGGCGTCCAGGTAGTGGTGCCGAACCCCAAGACCTCCGGCAATGGCCGCTACACCTATCTCTCCGCCTGGGGCTACGTGCTGAAGAACGGCGGTGACGAGAACAAGGCCAAGGAATTCGTCGGCAAGCTGTTCAAGCAGGTACCGGTGCTCGACACCGGCGGCCGCGCCGCCACCACTACCTTCATGCAGAACCAGATCGGCGACGTACTGGTGACCTTCGAGAACGAAGCCGAGATGATCGCCCGCGAATTCGGCCGAGGCGGCTTCGAGGTGGTCTACCCGAGCGTGTCCGCCGAGGCCGAGCCCCCCGTGGCGGTGGTCGACAAGGTGGTCGAGAAGAAAGGCAGCCGCGCCCAGGCCGAGGCCTACCTGAAGTACCTGTGGTCGGACGAGGGCCAGACCATCGCCGCCAACAACTACCTGCGCCCGCGCAACCCGGAGATCCTCGCCAAGTTCGCCGACCGCTTCCCGAAAGTCGACTTCTTCTCGGTGGAGAAGACCTTCGGCGACTGGCGCAGCGTGCAGAAGACCCACTTCATCGACGGCGGCGTATTCGACCAGATCTACAGCCCCAACTGATCCCTCGCCGCTTGACGAAAAAGCCGGAAGCGCTCGCGCTTCCGGCTTTTTCATTCGGCTTGCAGTTCAGCCACTGCCGCCTCAGCGAAACTCGTGCTCCACCTCGGACCAGAGGCTGACCCGCTGTCCGCCGGCCTCGAAGAACTCCATCTCGCGGCGGATGCCGGCGCTGTCTCGCCAGCCCGGCAGGTCGAGGACGATCAGCTCTTCCAGGTGATCCATGTAGAAGGCGTCCACCGGCGCCCACAACCTGCCGATCGCCGCGCGGTCGAGCTCGGCCAGGCACAGGTTGATCGGGTGGGACATGGAGACCTGGCTGAATACCACGTGGCCGGCGCGGACGATGGTCGCCGCGACCTCGTTGCAGGCACGGAAGCGCTGCTCGACCACCTCGGCGTCGGCATGGCTGTAGGGACAGGCTAGGAATATCTTGCGCATGGTTACCTCGTTGCGGAAAGCGACGCCGCGATGGCTCGCGGCGCTCGTCGGGGGATGTTTCAGGCTGCGTGCAGGGCGCTTTTTTCCGCCTCGTCATGCTCCTGCTCCTGCCGCGCATAGCGCTCGGCGGCAGGCACCGAGATGCGGATGGCGATGAATACCGCCAGCAGGCCGCCGAACAATTTGCCGAGCAGGATCGGCAGGATCAGCGTCGGCTGGAAGTTGGCGGTGAATGCCAGGTGATCGCCGATGGTGGCCTGGGCGCAGACGCCCAGGGCCACGCAAAGCACCTTGTCGCGAGCATTCATGTATTTGAACAGGTGGTAGGTGGCGATGATGTTCGCCAGCACCATGACAAAGGCGGTGGCGCCCGGCTGGGACAGCCCCAGGTAACGGCCGAGGACCGCCATCGGGCGCTTGCAGTAGCGCTGGAACAGGTAGCAGATGGGGAAGGTCCCGGCCAGCATGATGCCGATGTAGCCAGCGATCTCGATGGCGCGGAACAACTCTTTCTCGTCGGCGAACATCGGGTCGAAGCCCCAGCCGCCGAAGACCTTGGTGAAGACTCCGGTGAAGTGCTGGACGATGGAAAGCGCCAGGGCCATCTTGATGAACGCGTCCATCACCTTGCCGAATACCAGGAACCCGGTGACCATCGCCGTCGCCCGGTACTTCAGGCCGGCGGCCAGCAGGAAGCAGAAGACGAACAGCGGCGCCAGCAGCCGAAGCATGTCGAGGAAGTCCAGCGACAGGTAGTGCAGGGCCGGCGAACCGGTCGATACCAGTTCGCGCACCGGGATGTGGTTGAGGGTAATCAGCAGCAACGCCGCCAGCACCGCGAACGGAATGCTGATCAACCCGGCCATCGCCCCCAGCGCCAGGTACTTGTGGTCCTTGCGCTCGAGCATGGTCAGGCCGACCGGGATCAGGTAGACGATGGTCGCGCCGGAGGTGTAGCCCACCAGCATGGCGGTAATCCACATGTCGCGGTTGGCGGTCAGGGCATCGGCCAACTGGTAGCCGCCCATGTCCACCGCGATGATCGACAGCGCGGCGATGGATACGTCGGAACCGAGGGTCTGGAAGAACGGGCCGAGGGCATGGGAAATCGCCCTCGACAGATAGGGAATGGCTACCATGATGCCGGCCTGGGCGAGGAACACCGGACCGATGGCGTGGATGCCGTTGACGAACTCGCGGCCCAGACCGCTTTCCGGGCGCAGGATGGAAGCCAGCGCGCCAAGTACCGCACCCAGCATGATCAGGTAAATCACATAGTTTCCGAACTCGGCCATCTGCGTCGTTCTCCCCTCGGCAGGCTCCCGTAGCGGGATGCGTTCTTCTGGTTGTCTGGTCGGGAGGCCGGCCACGCCGGTCGCTCCGCCGAAGCGGACACTCGCATTTCGCGTGCCACAATTTGGTTTTCGTGTTGATTTGAAGGTTCGTTTTGCCTAAATTGGTCACCCATACGCTCAAGTAGGCGGCCAATCCAAGAGCGTACCTGCCTTACGGACCTGTGGGATTTTCCGCCGGGCCTGCGCAAAGCCTCGCCCCGCCCCCTTCCGCCCAGCGCCGCCAGGCGCTACCGGGCGATTCACGGTAACAATCGCCGCACCAGGATGCGGCCCATGGGAGAACACGATGCGCCCCGAGGAACGCCGCCGCCACATTCTCGAATTGCTGCGCCAGCGCGAGCGGATCTCGGTGGACGAACTGGCGCGGACCCTTTCCACCTCTCAGGAAACCATTCGCCGCGACCTCGCCGCGCTGGCCGAACAAGGCCTGGTCAGCAAATTCCACGGAGGGGCCGCCCTGCCGCCCAGCGGCGAGCACGAGAACGCCTTCCAGACGCGAATGAACGAGCACGCCCAGGAAAAACGCGCAGTCGCCCGCTACGCCGCCGGCCTGTTCGGGCCCGGTGACAGCATCTTCATCGACACCGGCACCACCACCCTGCTGTTCGCCCGCGAACTGGCGCGCCAGAGCCATCTGACGGTGATCACCAACTCGCTGTTGATCGCCGGCAGCGTCGGCGCCTCCGGCAACCGTGCATTCATGATCGGCGGCGAGTACCGCCCGGAATCCGAACAGAACGTCGGCGCCCTGGCCATCGAGCAGATCGCCCGGTTCAACGCCGAGCATGCGGTGATCACCGTCGGCGCGCTGAACGGCGATGGCGCCATGGATTTTTCCATCGAGGAAGCCGAGATCGCCCGTGCCATGATCGCCCAGGCCCGCCAACTGACGGTTATCGCCGACTCCTCGAAGCTCGGCCGGCGCGCCCTGTTCCAGGTCTTCCCGCTGAGCCGGATCAACCGCCTGGTGGTCGACCGCAAGCCTACCGGGGAACTCTGGGAAGCCCTGCAACAGGCGCGGGTGGAAGTCCACGAAGCCCCCCTGCGCACCCCGCAGGCCTGACTCCCCTCGCGCGCAGCCCCGGAGACAGGCCGGGGCTGTGCCGGTGGCTGCCCGTCGATTAATCGATTGACTGTTTCTCTTTCAGTTGCCACATTAAAACAACAAATTTCACATAGAATTCTGTGTGAAAAATCAGTGTTACGGTCAAAAAGCAAACTGATACCAAAAGAAACAGGCAGAAACGATGACTGAGCCGCTTGCGACAAAGACCGCGATCTTCGACGTTGCAGTGATCGGCGCTGGCGTGGTGGGTTGCGCCATGGCCCGCCGCTTCGCCCTGGAAGGTGCGCGGGTGGTCCTGCTGGAAAAAAGCACCGACATCCTCTCCGGTGCCAGCAAGGGCAACAGCGCGATCCTCCATACCGGTTTCGACGCGCCGCCCGGCAGCATCGAACTGGCCTGCATGCAGGAGGGCTATCGCGAATACCGCGACATCCATGCGCGCCTCAACCTGCCGCTGCTGGAAACCGGCGCCCTGGTGGCGGCATGGAGCGACGAGGATCTGGCGCGCCTGCCGGCTATCGTCGAGCGGGCCCACGGCAACGGTGTCGATGACGTCCGCCAGGTCGGTCGCGACGAGGTCCTGGCGCTGGAGCCGCAGTTGGCCGGCAACGTGCTCGGCGCGGTGCGGGTCCCCGGGGAACATCTGGTCGACCCCTGGTCCGCGCCGCTCGCCTATCTGCAACAGGCGCTGGCCCATGGCGCCGAGGCCTGTTTCGACGTCGAAGTGCTGGACGGCGCCTTCGACGGCGGCGAATGGCTGTTGCATACCCGCCGCGGCGATCTGCGCGCGCGCCAGGTAATCAACTGCGCCGGACTCTTCGGTGACCAACTGGAACAGCGCCTGCTCGGCGCGGCGAGCTTCGCCATCCATCCGCGCAAGGGCCAGTTCGTGGTCTTCGACAAGGCCGCCGCGGCGCTGCTGCGGCACATCCTGCTACCGGTACCCAACGAGCGGACCAAGGGGGTGGTATTCACCCGTACTGTCTTCGGCAACCTGCTCGCCGGCCCCACCGCCGAGGAACAGGACGACCGCGAACAGGCACGGGTCGACAGCGACACCCTGCAGCGACTGATCGACGCCGCCGTCGAGCGGATCCCCGGCCTGCGCGGCATGCCGGTCACCGCCACCTACGCAGGATTGCGACCGGCCAGCGAAAAGAAGGAATACCGCATCCGCCAGGTCGACGGACGCAACTGGATCAGTGTCGGCGGCATCCGTTCCACCGGTCTCACCGCGGCGCTGGGCATCGCACGCCACGTCTATCGTCTCTACCAGGGCGAGCGCTTCCACGAAGCGGTTCGCGAGCCGCTCTGGCCACAGGTACCGAACCTCGCCGAACACCTGCCGCGCGACTGGCAGCGTCCCGGCTACGACGAGATCGTCTGCCACTGCGAGATGGTCACCCGCCGGGAAATCCTCGCCGCCCTGGAAGGCCCGCTGCCAGCCGGCGACTTCGGCGGCCTGAAGCGTCGCACTCGCGCCTGCATGGGACGCTGCCAGGGTTTCTACTGCAACGCGCGGGTCGCCGAGCTGAGCGCCGGCCGCCTCGCCCAGCCCCTCGCCACCGGGAGTTGCCATGAGCATCACTGAACAGGTCGACGTCGCCATCGTCGGCAGCGGTCCCGCCGGATTGGCAGCCGCCATCGAACTACGCCGCCAGGGCGTCGCCCGGGTCTGCGTGCTGGAGCGCGACGGCGAGGCCGGCGGTATACCCCGGCATTGCGCGCATCCGCCGTTCGGCCTGCGCGAACACGGCCGCCTGTTGACCGGCCCGGCCTATGCACAGCGTAACGTCGAACAGGCCGAACGGGCCGGGGTGGATATCCGCCTGCGCCATAGCGTGGTTGCTCTCGCCGCCGCCGGCCTGCTGCAACTGGCCACCCCGGAAGGCCCGCGCAGTCTGCGCGCGACACGCGTGCTGCTGGCCACCGGCGCACGCGAGACGCCGCGCTCGGCGCGCCTGCTGGGCGGCGACCGGCCACTGGGCGTGATCAATACCGGCGCGCTGCAAGCCTATCTCCATCTGCAAGGCCTGAAGCCGTTCGAACGGCCGCTGATCGTCGGCACCGAGCTGGTCAGCCTGTCCGCCGTGATGAGTTGCCGGCGTGCCGGCATCCGCCCGGTGGCCATGCTCGAACGCAACGCACGGGCCACTGCGCGTTGGCCGCTATCGTTGTTTCCCAGGCTGTGCGGAGTACCGATGCACTTCTCCAGCGAGCTGCTGGAGATCGAAGGCCGCGGCCGGGTCGAGGCGGCGCGGGTACGCCTGGGCGACGGGCGCGTCGAACGGATCGCCTGCGACGGCATCCTCCTCAGCGGACGCTTCGTTCCCGAATCGAGCCTGGTCCGCCTCAGCCACCTGGAACTGGACCCGGCCAGCGGCGGCCCGCGCATCGATCAGTTCGGCCGCTGCTCCGACCCCACCTATTTCGCCGCCGGCAACCTGCTCCGGCCGATCGAGACCGCCGGCTGGTCGTTCCGCGAGGGACGAAGGATCGCCGGCCTGCTGGCCGCCGACCTGCGGGCCGAACTGCCGAGTGCCGCACCTGGCATAGCCATCGATTGCAGTGGTCCGCTCAAGCTGTGCGTGCCGCAGCGGCTGCTGGCCGACCCGACACCCGGCCTGGCGCATCTGCAGCTACGCGTAAGCGAGGCCGCCAGCGGCCGCCTGCGGATCCTGGCCGATGGTCGCCCGGTGTGGGAGCGTGCCCTGTCCTGCCTGCCGGAGCGCCGCCTGCTGGTGCCGCTGGCCGCCCTGCGCCTGCCGCCGGACACCCGGCGCCTGGAAGTCGCCTTCCTCACCTCCGGCCACTGAACCCGCGAAGAGAACCGACCATGCGAATCGCCGCCCTCGACCAGGGAACCACCAGTACCCGCGTGCTGGTCGCCAGCCAGGACGGCAGCGCCGATATTCAGTTGGCGCTGCGTCACCAGCAACACCATCCGCAGTCCGGCTGGGTCGAGCACGATCCGCTGGAACTGCTGGCCAACCTGCAACGCTGCCTGGAGGCCAGCGGCCGGGTCGACGCCATCGGCCTCGCCAACCAGGGCGAAAGCTGCATGGCCTGGGACGCCCGCAGCGGCGAGCCGTTGTCGCCGCTGATCGTCTGGCAGGACAACCGCACCACCCCGCACATCGAGCGTCTACGCGCCAGCGGCGCCGAGGCGCTGGTCCTGGAACGCAGCGGCCTGCCGCTCGACGCCTATTTCTCGGCCAGCAAGCTGGGCTGGATCGTCGAGCACCTTCCTGCCGCTCGCAGGGCTTTGAAGGCAGGCCGCCTGCGCCTGGGAACCAGCGATGCCTGGTTTCTCGACCGCTTGTGCGGAACCTTCGCCACCGACGTCACCACCGCCTCGCGTACCGCATTGATGAACCTCGCCGAGGGCCGCTGGGACCCCGACCTGTGCGCCCTGTTCGGCGTGCCGATCGAGTGCCTGCCGGAAATCCGCGATACCGTCGGCCATTTCGGGGTGATCGGCAACACCCCGCTGACGGCCTCGGTGGTCGACCAGCAGGCCTCGCTCTACGGTCACGGCTGCCGCCAGCCCGGTGATGCGAAGATCACCTTCGGCACCGGCGCCTTCGCCCTGACTCTCAGCGGCGAGCGGATCATCCGCTCGCCGGAGACAGGCCTGCTCGCCACCATCGCCTGGCAGATCGATGGCAAACCGGTGTACGCCATGGACGGCGGGGTCTACGACGCCAGCGCCGCGGTCGAGTGGGCCGGGCGTCTCGGCCTGTTCAGCGACTTCTCGGAACTGGCCGGCTTCGACCGGCCGCCGGCCATCGAGCGCGGCCTGGCCTTCGTCCCGGCCCTGTCGGGACTCGCATGCCCGCACTGGGACCGCAGCGCCGGCGCGATGTGGCTGGGAATGGACGCCGGCACCCGCCGCGAGGACCTCTGCCAGGCCCTGCTCGAAGGCGTGGTGCTGCGCAGCGCCGAGGTGATCCAGGCGATGGACGGCTACCTGAAGGTCACCGACCGCCTGTCCATCGACGGCGGCCTGGCGCGCAGCCCCTACTTCGCCCAGTTCCTCGCCGACAGCCTGCAACGGCGCATCGTCACCCAGCGCTTCGACGAACTCACCGCCTTCGGTTGCGCCGCCCTTGCCGCACGTGGCCTCGGCCACGAACTGGCGGAGCCGCGCAACACTCGCACGGAGTTCCAGCCGCGGGTCGACGCCGGCACCGCCCGGCGCTGGCAGATGCGTTTCAGCGAAGCGGTGGCGCGCACCCGCGGCTGGCGCTGAGCCGCTTTCAGCGTCCCGGCCAGCCGGTCTCGCGCAGCGCCGCCAGGAGCCTCTCCCCCTTCAGCGCGGGCACCAGCCGGCCGTCCTCGGTGCGCATGTCCTCGCCGGCCAGCAGCACGTTGACGATGGCTTCTTCCACCGCCTCCGCCGCCGCGGCGAACAACGGCGAGATGTGGTCGTTGTTGAGCATCCGCAGCGGCGTGCTCTGCGGCAGGTCCTTGCGCGCATAGTCGGCTGGCGGCAGGTCCTGGTTGCCGGTGGCGAAAGCGAGGAACACGTCGCCGCTGGAGTCCTCGGTACCGCCGCCGGTGCGCGCGACGCCGATCGAGGCGCGCTGCGCCAGGCGCTGGCACTGGTGCGGCAACAGCGGCGCATCGGTGGCCAGGATCACCACGATGGAGCCCATACCCGGGGTGCCTTCCTCGCTGAACGGCGAGGGGATGTCGCCCAACCGGCGGCCAACCGGATAGCCGTCGACCCGCAGCTCGCGGCGCTGGCCGTGGTTGGCCTGGACCAGCGCGCCCACCGTCCAGCCGCCCTGCTCCGCCGGAAGCCGCCGCGATGCGCTACCGATGCCACCCTTGAACTCGTGGCAGATCATCCCGGTGCCGCCGCCCACCGAACCTTCGCGGACCGGTCCGGACTCGGCGCAGGCCAGCGCCTCGCCGACCTGGCGGGCGCCGACATGCTGGCCCCAGATATCGTTGAGCAGGCCGTCGAAGGTCTCCATCACCACCGGCATGCACCAGTACAGCCCGCTGTCGCCGAGTTCGGCGCGCTCCTCGGCGATCAGCGCGTCGCGCACCGCGCCGACGCTGTGGGTATTGGTGATGGCGATCGGGGTGGTCAGCAGGCCGGCTTCGCGGATCCACTCCAGGCCCGTGGCGTCGCCGTTGCCGTTGAGCACATGGCAGCCGGCGAAGCAGGGTTGCAGGCGCGCCGCACCGGCGCGCGGCTGGACCAGGGTGACGCCGGTGCGAACCTGCCTGCCGTCGATCCGCTGGTTCAGGGTGCTGTGGCCGACGCGCACGCCGGGAACGTCGGTGATCGCGTTGAACGGGCCGGGAGTGCCCAGGCCGAGGGTGATGCCAAGTTGTCGAGCGCGCATGCGGACTCCTGTTTCAAAGCTTCTGGAACGCCGGACTGAGCTTGCCGTAGGTGCAGTAGAGAATCACCGACACCGCCAGCAGTCCGACAATGATCATCACGTCCCTGGCCGAGGCCGCCAGGAACAGGTTGAGCAGCAGGTATCCCGCCCCGCTCACCGCCAGCAGCGCCGGCAGCGGCCACAGCGGCATCCGGTAGGGATGCTCGCGGTCGCGCCGCAGCACCCGGCTGAACAGCGCGCAGAGGGCGACGATCAGGTAGACCATGACGATCAGCAACACGGTGAACGAGGTCAGTTCGGCCAGGTTGGAGCTGAAGCTCAGCGCCGCCGAGGGAATGGCGAGGAACAGCGTGGCCAGCCAGGGCGATTCCCAGCGCGGATGGATACGGGTGAAGGCACGGTTCAACGCTGGCATCCAGAGCGCGTCGCGACCGCTGCTGAAGATCACCCGGGCGCTCTGGATGACGATGGCGACGATGGCGTTGAACACCGAGAGGAAGATTCCCGCGCTGACCAGGCGCGACAGCGTCTCGTTGCCATGGCTGTTCAACAGGTAGCCGATCGGATCGGGGCTGGCGAGCATCGCCGGAAGCGACGGCGCGCCGATCAGCAGCGCGGCGAGCGGGACGATCTCGATCAGCACCACCAGCGCCAGCGACCAGAGCACCGCGCGATGCACGCTGTGGCCGCCGTCCTTCATGTCCTCGGCGAGCAGCACCGCGCCGCCGAAACCGTTGTAGGAGAACAGCGCGGTACCGACCGCTCCGATCACCAATGCCCAGGGTGCGATCGCCAGCAGCCCGCCGTCGCCGACTACCTGCGGCTGCAGCAGGACGCTCGCCGGTTGCTGTGCATGGCCGAAACCGAGGCCGACGATCACCAGCAGCGCCGCCACTTCCAGCAGCAGGCAGGTACCCGTGACCCAGGCGTTGACGCGGATGTTGAGGATGCCCAGCAGGTAGCTGAAGGCAACGATCGCCAGGGCCACGGTCTGCGCATCGAAGTGGGTGCCGAGGGCAGCGTTCAGGTAAGTCGCCGCGCCGGTGGCGAGCACCGGCGGGATGAACAGCAGCATCGCCAGCACCGTGAGGAAGGTGGCGTAGCCGGCCAAGCCGCCGAACACCCGCTTGGCGTAGACATACTCGCCGCCGGCGGTGCTGTGCGCCCTGCCCAGCTCGGCATAGCACCAGGCGAACATCAGCGCCAGCACCCCGGCCAGGGCGAAGGCCCAGAAAGCGCCGGTGCCGGCCTGCTGGATGGCGAAGGGGGCGATGACGAAGACGGAACTGGCGGGAGTGACTGCGGAAACGGTGATGGCGACCACGTCGAACACGCCCAGCGTGGGTTTCAGCGCACTTTCGGGCGCGGGGGAAGAGCTCATGTCGTTGTCCTCTGATTGTTATTGAAGTTGAGGCAGTAACGGAGACTCGCGGCGGCCCCTTGCCGGGGCGCTGGTTATGCGCCGACTCTAGGAGCGCGGAACCGACGGGCCAATCACCCTTTGGGGTTACGCCCCTTGACGCGGCGGGTGGAAAAGCCGCAAACCGGAGCCTGCGAAAACCCACCGTGGAGCGAATACGGATGCACACCCTGTTCCGGGACATCGGCATGCACGCCAGCCTGGGCCGCGCCATCGAACAGATCGGCGGCAACCGTTTCTGGAAGCAATTGATCCTGCTGCTGCGCCAGCACCTGCCGTTCGACAACGCCCTGGCGATCTTCTACCCCGCCAACGGCGTGCCGGTGGCCCTGGAGGAATACGACGCCAAACCGCACGCCGGGCCGGCCTCGATGCTCGCCTACCTGAACGGGCTGTACCTGCTCGACCCCTTCTACCAGGCTTGCCGGGAAGGCCTGGCCAGCGGCCTGTACCGCCTCGAGGAGATCGCCCCGGACCATTTCCGGCAGAGCGAGTACTACCTCAGCTACTTCCACGACAACGTTCTGGAGGACGAGGTGCAGTTCATCCTACAGGTGCCCGGCCAGGGCGCGCTGTCGCTGTCGCTGGGCATGCAGAGGATGTTCGCCGACGAGGAATGCGGGATGCTCGGCTTGCTCTCGAGCTGGGTCCTGGCGCTGATGCAGCAGCACTGGCAGCAACGCAGCCAGCGCCTGTTGCCGGCTGCACCGCAGGAAGAGATGGCCACGCAGATACGCGACGCCCTCAGCCACTTCGGCGCCAGCGTGCTATCGGAACGGGAACTGGAGATCGCCCGCCTGATCCTTCGCGGCTACTCGTCGAAGGCCATGGCCGAGCGCCTGGCGATCTCGCCGGAGACGATCAAGGTCCATCGGCGCCACCTGTACGCCAAGCTGGACATTTCCTCGCAACCGGAGCTGTTCTCGCTGTTCATCCAGTCGCTCGGGCACGACCCGGAGAACCCCTAGGGATCATGGATTGGCGTAGCGCCGGCTGAGACCGGGCGGGATGCCGCGAGCGTCGGTCTCGGTCCATGGACCCTGCGGGCTGGTGGACCAGAACCAGCCGCCGTCCCACCGGTAGTAGGTGCGCTGGCGGTAGTAGAGATCGCGCTCGCCACGGATCACGTAGACCCCCAGGCTGCCGTCCCAGACGCCCTTGCCGCCTGGCGGCGGGGCGAACTGCGGACGCGAGCGGCTGGGCTGCGCCGGAGTCTGCGGTTGCGGGGTGATGCGCGGCGGGGTGGCGCCGGGCGCGCTGGACGGACCGGGCTGCGGCTGGCTCTGCGGCGGCAGCGAGGCCGGCGGTTCGCTGGTCTGCGGCGGATGCACCACGCACCCGCCGAGACCGCCCAGGAGAATCGCCAGACCCAGATACTTCGCCTTCACCGCCGCACCTCCCCAACCGATTGTCGTTATGGCCGGGCCGCCTGGGGCTGGTCCGGGCCGTCGATGGTCAGCGCTTGCGCCGACGACTGGGCAGTAGACAACGGTTTGCCGCGTCCGATCCACTCGCCGGAGATGGCGTTGCCGGCGCGGGATACCCGTGCCACCAGCTCGACCTGCGGGAAACCGCTGAGCTTGAGCTGCGGCATCATGGCGTCGGCATCGCTCAGGCTGACCTCGGCCGGCAGGTCGGCGACGGTCAGGCGCTTCACTGCCAACGGCATCGGCGGGCCGCCGACGGCGCGGGCGAAGACGAACACGCTGTCGTCGGCCTTGACCTGGCCCTTCACCGCGTCGCTGATATCCACCTTCACCGTCAGGGTCACCCCGGCGGCAGCGGGCGCGGCCGGCGCCGGCGGAGTCTGCCCGGCCTCGGTCATGCGCTCGCGGGCGCGCTGGATGCCGCCCTGGATCGCCGAGCGTGCCGGGTCCTCGTTCGGCAACACCGACACCAGGCGCTCCCAGAAGCCGATGGCGTCGGCGTAGCGCTGCTCTTCGAAGGCGGCGATGCCGAGCAGGCCAAGGGTGGTCACTTCGGCCGGGTCGCCCTTCAGCGCCTCGTCGGCCAGGGCCTTGATCTGCGCGGTCATTTTCTTGCCACCGGAGAAATACAGTGCCTGCGCCCACTGGCCGAGCACTTCCGGCTGCCGCCCGCTGAGTTCGGCGGCGCGTTCGAAGGCCCGCGCTGCATCGGCGCCGCGTTCCTGGGTCATGTAGGTGCGACCGAGGAAGTACCAGCCCTGGGCGGAATCCGGCTGAGCCTGTACCGCGCGCTCCAGGCGCGCAGTCATCTCTTCCATGGAGTGCGGCGCCTGGGCGAATTCGCGGGCCAGCTCGACCTTGTCGCTGGCGCCCCAATGCAGGTACAGGCCGAGCGCGACCAACGGCACCAGCAGCGCCGCGACCAGCGGGACCGCCCGGCCCAGGCGCGAGCTACGCTCTTCGCCGCTGCCCTCGGTGTCGGCGAGCAGTTCGCGGGCAGCCTCGGCGCGGCCATTCTCCAGTTGCTCGGCGGTCAGCGTGCCGGCGGCCTGCTGGCCGGCCAGCTCGGCGATCCGCTCCTGATAAAGCGCGACGTTCAGGGCGGTACGGTCTTCCTCGGCCTGGGCGCGACGGCCACGCAGCAGCGGAATCAGCAGGAATGCCAGGGCCGCCAGCAGCAGCAGGCCGGCAGCGAGCCAGAAATCGATCATTTGTCGTTCTTCAACAGGTTGGCGAGGCGCGCTTGCTCCTCGGCGGACAGGGTGGTTTGCACCTTGGCAGCGGTGCGCCGGCGGCGCAGGACGATCACGCCGATCACCAGCACGCCGAACAGCAGCAAGGCGCCCGGACCGAACCAGAGCAGCCAGGTACGCTCGTTGACCGGCGGCTTGTAGCGAACGAAATCACCGTAGCGGGCAACCATGTAGTCGACGATCTCGCCGTCGCTCTTGCCCTGCTGCAACTGGCCGTAGATCTGCTTGCGCAGGTCGGCGGCGATCGGTGCGTTGGAGTCGGCGATGTCCTGGTTCTGGCACTTCGGGCAGCGCAGTTCCTGGGTCAGGTTGCGGAAGCGTTCGCGCTCGGCGTCGCTGGCGAACTCGTAGGTGTCGATGGCGGCCCGGGCCACGCCGCAGAGGGCGAGACCGAGCAGCGCGGTGACGAGGAAACGCTTCATCGGGCCTCCGGCTCGTCCAGCAGTTGCTGGTACAGCGGCGCCAGTTGCTCGCGCCAGACTTTCTGGTCGACCACCCCGACGATCTTGTGGCGGATGATGCCCTGTTTGTCGATCAGGTAGGTTTCCGGCGCACCGTACACGCCCAGGTCCAGGCCCAGGGTGCCGTCGGCGTCGCTGATGCTCAGCAGGTAGGGATTGTGCAGCTCGTTCAGCCACTTGATGGCGGCGGCGTTGTCGTCCTTGTAGTTGATCCCGTAGATCACCACGCCCTGCTCGGCCAGTCGGGTCAGTTCCGGGTGCTCGACCCGGCACGACGGGCACCAGGTGCCCCAGACGTTGACCAACGCCGGCTTGCCCTTGAGGTCGGCCTCGGTCAGGCGCCGGGCCGGGTCCTGCACGCTGGGCAGGTCGAAGGCCGGGAACGGCTTGCCGATCAGCGCCGAGGGCAGCTCGCTGGGGTCCAGCCAGAGGCCGCGGAAGAGGAACACCGCGACGATCAGGAAGATCCCCAGCGGCAGCAGCAGAATCGCTCGTTTCAAGACTCAGGCTCCCTGACCGGCGAGGCCCAGGGCCTCGCGCACACGTGTTTTCACCTTCACCCGGTAGCGCCGGTCGAGCGCCGCCAGGGCGCCGCCGAGGCCCATCAGCAGGCCACCGAACCAGATCCAGCGGACGAACGGCTTGACGTGCACGCGCACCGCCCAGGCACCGTTCTCCAGCGGCTCGCCGAGCGCCACGTAGAGGTCGCGGGTAAAGCCGGCATCGATCCCTGCCTCGGTCATCATCGAACTCTGCACGGTGTACAGGCGCTTCTCCGGATGCAGGGTGGCGATCTCCTTGCCGTCGCGGCTGACGTGGATGCTGCCCTTGTCCGAGGTGTAGTTCGGCCCTTCGTGGTGCTTCGCGCCGTCGAAGAGGAAGTGGTAGCCGCCCAGTTCGACGGTGTCGCCGGGCGACATGCGCAGGTCACGCTGGGCGCTGTACTGGCTGCTGAGGACGATGCCGATGGCGCACACGGCGATGCCCAGGTGCGCCAGTTGCATGCCCCAGTAGCTGCGGGTCAGGCTGCGGGCGCCGGCCAGCACGCCCTTGTGCCGGGTCTTGTCGAGGAAGTCGCGGAAACCGGCCAGGACCACCCAGGCGGACAGCAGGAACACCGCCAGCACCGCCCAGTTGAAATCGCCGAAGTACATCGAACCGGCCGCCGCCAGGACCGCGCTGGCCACCAGCACCGGGGTCAGCATGCCGAGCAGCCAGCGGCTCGGGGTGTCCTTCCAGCGCACCAGCACGCCGACCGCCAGGGCCGCCATCAGCGCCGCCATCAGCGGCAGGAACATGGCGTTGAAGTACGGCGGGCCGACCGACAGCTTGGCGCCGCTGAGGGCATCGAGCAGCAGCGGGTAGAGGGTCCCGAGGAGGATCATCGAGGCCGCCACCACCAGCACCAGGTTGTTCAGCAGCAGCAGGGTCTCGCGCGACCACAGGGCGAAGCCGACCTGGCTCTTGACCACCGGCGCGCGCAGGGCGAACAGGGTCAGCGAGCCGCCGACCACCAGCAGCAGGAAGGCGAGGATGAACACCCCGCGCTCCGGGTCGGAGGCGAAGGCGTGCACCGAGGTGAGCACGCCGGAGCGGACCAGGAAGGTGCCCAGCAGGCTCAGGGAGAAAGCGGCGATCGCCAGAAGCACGGTCCAGCTCTTGAACACGCCGCGCTTCTCGGTCACCGCCAGCGAGTGGATCAGTGCAGTGCCGACCAGCCAGGGCATGAAGGAGGCGTTTTCCACCGGATCCCAGAACCACCAGCCCCCCCAGCCCAGCTCGTAGTAGGCCCACCAGGAGCCGAGCACGATGCCGATACCGAGGAAGGCCCAGGCTACCAGGGTCCAGGGCCGCGACCAGCGCGCCCAGGCGGCGTCCAGGCGGCCGCCGAGCAGTGCGGCGATGGCGAAGGCGAAGGCCACCGAGAATCCGACGTAACCCATGTAGAGCATCGGCGGGTGGACGATCAGGCCGACGTCCTGCAACAGAGGGTTGAGGTCGTTGCCGTCCATCGGGGTCTGCGGCAGCAGGCGGCTGAACGGGTTGGAGGTGATGATCAGGAACAGCAGGAAGCCGGTGCTGATCATGCCCATCACCGCCAGCACGCGGGCCAGCATGACCTCCGGCAGTTGCCGGGAGAAGATCGACACGGCGAAGGTCCAGCCACCGAGGATCAGCGCCCAGAGCAGCAGCGAACCTTCGTGGGCGCCCCAGACGGCGCTGAACTTGTAGTACCAGGGCAGCGCGCTGTTGGAGTTGCCGGCCACGTAGGCCACCGAGAAGTCGTCGCGCAGGAAGGCCCAGGTCAGGCAACCGAAGGCGAAGGCGAGGAAGGCGAACTGCCCCCAGGCCGCCGGGCGCGCCAGGCTCATCCACTGGCGGTCGCCGCGCCAGGCGCCGACCAGCGGCAAGCTCGACTGCACCAGGGCCAGGCAGAGGGCGAGGATCAGGGCCAGGTGGCCGAGTTCGGGGATCATCTACTTGCCCTCCTGGTTGTACGAGGTCTCGCCGGCGGCCTTGCCGTTCTCGTAGTGCTTCAGTTGGCCGCTGTCCTTGAGCGCCTTGGTGACTTCCGGCGGCATGTAGTTCTCGTCGTGCTTGGCCAGCACTTCATCGGCCACCAGCACGCCGTCGCCGCCCAGCTTGCCGAGGGCGACGATGCCCTGCCCCTCGCGGAACAGGTCGGGAAGGATGCCATGGTAGGCGATGGTCACTTCCTTGGCGCCGTCGGTGACCACGAAACGCACGTTCAGCGAATCCTCGCTGCGTTGCAGAGAACCCTTTTCCACCAGGCCGCCGGCGCGTATGCGGGTGTCGGTCGGCGCTTCGCCGTTGGCGATCTGGGTCGGGGTGTAGAACAGGTTGATGTTCTGTTGCAGGGCCGACAGCGCCAGGCCCACCGCGGCGCCGACACCCGCCACGATGGCGAGGACGATGATCAGACGTTTCTTGCGGACCGGATTCACTGCTGGGCCTCCCGGCGCAGACGACGCGCCTCTTCTTGCAGGTAGCGGCGCCGGGCCAGCAGCGGCTCGGCGACATTGATCGCCAGCACCAGCAGGCTGATGCCGTAGGCCGACCAGACGTAGGGGCCGTGATGGCCCATGGCGAGGAAGTCGCCGAACGATTCGAAGCTCATCGTGCCTTCTCCACCAGGGCCTTCACCTCGGCTTTCGCCCAGGCGGTGCGGGACTCGCGCTTGAGCACTTCCAGGCGCATGCGCACCAGCAGCATGGCCGCGAAGAAGCAATAGAAGCCGAGGACCATGATCAGCAACGGCAACCACATCTCCACCGGCATCGCCGGTTTCTCGGTGATGGTGAAGGTGGCCGGCTGGTGCAGGGTGTTCCACCACTCCACCGAGTACTTGATGATCGGGATGTTCACCACGCCGACGATGGCCAGTACGGCGCAGGCCTTGGCCGCGCTGTCGCGGTTACTGATCGCCTGGCCGAGGGCGATGATGCCGAAATAGAGGAAAAGCAGGATCAGCATCGCCGTCAGGCGCGCGTCCCAGACCCACCAGGCGCCCCAGGTCGGCTTGCCCCATACGGCCCCGGTAAGCAGCGCGACGAAGGTCATCCAGGCGCCGATGGGAGCGGCGCACTGCACCGCCACGTCGGCGATCTTCATCTTCCAGATCAGCCCGACGGCACCGGCCACGGCCAGCATGACGTAGCAGGACTGGGCGAGGAAGGCCGCCGGCACATGGATATAGATGATGCGGAAGCTATTGCCCTGCTGGTAGTCCGGCGGCGCGAAGGCCAGCCCCCAGACGCAGCCGGTGACGATCAGCAGCGCCGCCGCCACGGCGAACCAGGGCAGCCAGCGGCCGCTGATCTCGTAGAACCACTTGGGCGACCCAAGCTTGTGAAACCATGTCCAATTCATCATCAGGCTCTGTTTACAGGGCTCTTTGGAAATACCGGGCAGGCCTTCCGCTGCCAGCCCGGGTCAAGCGTGGGCGGCACAGCCGCCCGGTACCGCACGCCCGCCGATGCCTTCGGCGGGCGGACTCACTCGCCTACGCTGATCTTCAGGCCGGCAGCGATGGCGAATGGCGTGAGTGTCAATGCTAGCGCCGTCAGGCTCGCCAGCCACAATAAATGTCCGCTGCTGGGCAGTCCCTGCAGCGAAGCCTGCAGCGCCCCGCTACCGAGAATCAGCACCGGGATGTACAGCGGCAGGATCAGCAGCGCCAGCAACAGGCCGCCGCGCTTGAGGCCCACGGTCAAGGCCGCGCCGACGGCGCCGAGCAGGCTCAGCACCGGCGTACCGAGCAACAGGGAAAGCAGCAGCACCGGTATGCAACGGGCCGGCAGGCCCAGCATCAGCGCGAACAGCGGCGACATCAGGACCAGGGCCAGCCCGGAAAACAGCCAGTGTGCCAGCACCTTGGCCAGCACCAGAAGAGCCAGGGGGTGCGGCGAAAGGACCCACTGCTCCAGAGAACCGTCCTCGAAATCGCTGCGGAACAGCCCTTCCAGCGAGAGCAGCACGGCCAATAGCGCCGCCACCCAGACCAGGCCGGGCGACAAGGTTTGTAGCAATTGGCTCTCCGGCCCGACCGCCAGGGGGAACAGGGCGATGACGATGGCGAAGAACACCAGCGGATTGGCCAGCTCCGCCGGTCGGCGGAACAGCAGGCGCGCCTCGCGCGCCAGGAGCAGGCTGAAGACGTTGCTCATGCCGGGTCGCCCAGCGCCGGCTCGACCGTCGCGCCGCTGGCCGCCTTGAGCGCACCGAGGTCCAGCTCGCGGTAGCCGGCGGGCATCTGCTGCAGGCTGTGGTGGGTGGTCAGCACCACCATCCCGCCGCGCTGGCAATGCCCGGCCAGGTGCGTTTCCAGTTGCGCCACCCCCTGTTTGTCGAGGGCGGTGAAGGGTTCATCGAGGATCCACAAGGGCGGTGCGTCCAGGTACAGGCGGGCCAGCGCCACGCGGCGTTGCTGGCCGGCGGAAAGGGTGTGGCAGGGAAGGTCCTCGAAGCCACGCAGGCCGACGTCGGCCAGGGCCTGCCAGATCGCCTCGCGGCTGGCCGGCTGGTGCAGCGCGCAGAGCCAGGTGAGGTTCTCCTCGGCGCTGAGCAGGCCCTTGATTCCCGCGGCGTGGCCGATCCACAGCAGGCTGCGGGCCAGTTCGCCGCGCTGTTCGGCGAGCGGCCGGCCGTTCAGGCGGACTTCCCCGGCGGTCGGCTGCATCAGTCCGGACAGCAGGCGCAGCAGGCTGGTCTTGCCGCTGCCGTTGGGACCCACCACCTGCAACATCTCGCCGGCGGCCAGGCGCAGGTCGAGGCGCTCGAACAGCATGCGCCAGTCGCGCTCGCAGGCGAGCCCGACGGTTTCCAGCAAGGGGCTGGCTGTGGGGACTTCAGCAGGATCGGACATCGAACAACATCGCCAAGCGTCTCTCCTCGTCGCGGCGCCGGAGGCCTTCACGGAACAGACCCTAAAGTCGGGATAAACACGGCCGCTATACTGGTGACGACGCGGCCAGCCTGTTTGACAGGCGCGGCATTATACACGCCCTTCCCCAGCCTCCGCAGGGTCGTTTAAGACAGGTTGTTACCCATGCCAGCCGAGATAGGCGCTTCCCCGCCACTACCCCCGGTCTCCGCCCCACGCCCGCTGCCGCCGGCGCAATCGCAGGGCAACGCCCAGGCCGACGCCGAGATGACCCTGAAGCTGGTGCAGACCCTGGCCGGCCTGCTGGGCGAAGGCGAGTCGGGCAAGGCCGAGGTGCTGGCGGTCAAGGAAGGCCTGGCGAACAATTTCCAGGTCCTGCTCAAGCTGACCCTGGCGAACAGCGGGCAGAGCCTGGTGGAAGTGCAGAGCAATCGGCCGCTGGTGCCGGGCAACCTGCTCAACGTCAGCGCCACCAGCAACACCAGCGTGGTTGCAATCCTGCTCGACAGCATGGCCGGCGCTGGCCCGCTGAGCAGCCTCGACCTGGAGCAACTGCCGCCCGGCACCCTGCTCCAGGGCAAGGTCCTGTCCAGCACCGCGCTGCCGGCGGACAAGGCCCAGCAGGTGGTCTACCGGGTCCTGCTGAACCTGCTCAACACGCCGCTCGCCGGCAGCAAGCTGAGCCTCGACTCGCCCCAGGCGCTGCCGGTCGGCAGCCTGCTCACGGCGCTGGTGAAAAACAGCCAGCAGATCAACTTCCTGCCGCTCAGCGGACGCCTCGACCAGCTTGCGCTGGGCCAGCAACTGGCCGGGCAGAGCGCCCGCCAGGCTTCCCTGGAAGGCCTGTTCGCCGCCCTGCAGGGGCTGAACGGCCGCAACGACCTGCCGGACAGCCTGCGCCAGGCCGTGGAGCGCCTCTTCGCCGGCCTGCCGGAGGCGCAGAAGATGGGCGATTCCAAGCTGCTCGGCCAGGCCCTGCAGCAGAGCGGCCTGTTCCTCGAGGCGCGCCTGATGCAGGGCGCCACCGATCATCTCGGCCAGGACCTGAAGGCCAACCTGTTGCGCCTGTTCGCCCAGCTGTCGCCGCTGCCGCCGACCGGCGCCCAGGCGCCGGGCATGTTCGCCGGCAACACGGCGAACCTGGCCCAGGCGCTGCCGGCCTTTGTCCGCAACGCCCTGGGCAACCTGGGACAGAGCGCCAACAAGACCCAGGCACTGAACTTTCCCCTGCCGAGCAAGGTTCTCCAACTGTTCGACGAGGACATGGAACTGGAGTCGCTGCTGCGCCTTGCCGCCGCGGCGATCTCCCGCCTGCAGACCCATCAGTTGTCAAGCCTGGCGCAGACCAGCACCCTGCCGGATGGCACCCAACTGGCGACCTGGCAGATGGAGGTGCCCATGCGCCATCAGCACTCGGTGGTATCGTTGCAGGTGAAGTTCCAGGAAGAACAGCGCAAGACCGGCGAAGAGGCCCGCGAAAGCCTCTGGCGCGTCGAACTGGCCTTCGACCTGGAGC
The DNA here is from genome assembly GCF_050433085.1 of Pseudomonas sp. RC10-4-2. Classification (NCBI taxonomy): domain Bacteria; kingdom Pseudomonadati; phylum Pseudomonadota; class Gammaproteobacteria; order Pseudomonadales; family Pseudomonadaceae; genus Pseudomonas; species Pseudomonas sp. RC10-4-2. The sequence goes on along the minus strand of NZ_JBNPXX010000002.1, from coordinate 1,610,379 downwards.
CGCTGGGACCGCTGCACGCCCAGGCGACCCTGCTACGCGGCAGCCTGTCCAGCCAGCTTTGGGCCGAGCGCGACGCGACCGCGCGGCTGGTCGAGCATGAACTCGGCCACCTGCGCCAACGCCTGCGCGACGCCGGCCTGACCGTTGGCGAGATCACCTGCCAACGCGGCCGCCCGCCCCAGGGCCCGCGAGCGACCATCGAACAACGCTGGGTAGACGAAACCGCATGAACAGAAAGCAGTCACCCGCCCCGCGCCAGGCCATCGCCCTGAGCTACGACGGCCAGGCCGCGCCGACCCTTTCCGCCAAGGGCGACGCCGAACTGGCCGAGGCGATCCTGGCCATCGCCCGCGACTACGAGGTACCGATCTACGAGAACGCCGAGCTGGTCCGCCTGCTCGCCCGCCTGGAACTCGGCGATGCCATTCCGGAAGCGCTGTATCGCACCATCGCCGAGATCATCGCCTTCGCCTGGCACCTGAAAGGCAAGTGTCCCGAGGGATTCGCGCCGGACGCCGCGGATGGCAACCAGATGCTGCTACTCGGCGGTCCCGGCGACTGAGCCAGCCCGCACGGCGAAACATCCGCACGCACATCAGCTCCAGGACCTCGCCGCTGCGCGCTAAGCTGCGCAGCCTCCGACCTCGGCAAAGGAGCGCCCGATGAACTTCGTCTTTCCCCACCCGTTGGACACCCCGCGCCTGCGGCTACGCACTTTCCGAGAGGAAGACGCCGCGCCGCTGTTCGCCATGATGTCCGACCCGGAAGTCATGCGTTACTGGAACACACCGCCGTGGACGACCCCTGCGCAGGCCCGCGAGGCGATCCTGCGGGACAGCCAGGCGCTCGTCGACGGCGAATACCTGAACCTGGCCATCGAGCGTCGAGAAGACGGCCAATTGCTCGGCAGTTGTATCCTCTTCCATTTCGAGAAAGGCTCGCGCCGCGCCGAACTCGGCTACTGCCTGGCACGTGCAGCCCAGGGCCGGGGTTACATGGGCGAGGCGCTGCGCAGGCTGCTGGCGTTCGCTTTCGATGAAATCGACCTGAACCGCCTGGAGGCGGAGATCGATCCGCGCAACCGGCCTTCGGCCGCCAGCCTGGAGCGCCTGGGCTTCCGCCAGGAGGGCCTGCTCGCACAACGCTGGATCGTTTCCGGAGAAGTCTCCGACTCGGCGCTCTACGGATTGCTCGCCGAGCACTGGCGCAACCGCTGAAGGAGGAACCACCGGCAGGGCCCGCCATCCGTCGCTTTCCACAGAACCTGTCGTTCGCGCAACGGTCTTTAGACGGCACACCACATGCCTGCGGAGGCATCCCTCAAATGAAAAAACATACCCTGTTCGCCGTAGCTGCTCTCGGCCTGCTGTTCGCGGGCAGCACCCTACTGCCTGGCGAGCTTTCTCCTGTCGGCTCCGCCTATGCCAAGGGCGGAAATGGCGGCGGCAACGGTGGCGGTCATGGCGGCGGTCATGGCGGCGGCAAGGGCGGCAGCCATGGCGGCAACCTCGGCGGCCACTCCAGCAAAGGCCATGGTTCAGCCACCTCCGGCATCGCCAGCTCCCGCGACAGCCGCGGGCTGTCGCAGGCCAGCGCGATCTCCGCCACCACCCCCGGCGATCACAACAGCAAGGGCTTGAGCAACGCCATCGGCTCCTCGACCAAGAACGACCGCTGACCGCCAGTGGCGACCACGAAAAAGCCGGCCTTCGCGCCGGCTTTTTCGTGCCCCGCCCACACGGCTCAGGCGAAACCGCCGTTGACCCGCAGCACCTGGGAATTGACCCAGGCCCCGTCCGGCCCGGCGAGGAAAGACACCGCCGCGGCGATCTCGTCCGGCTCGCCGAGACGCTCCAGCGGCGCCAGCCTGGCGATCTGGTCGATCTGTTCGGCGCTCTTGCCGTTGAAGAACAGCTCGGTGGCCACCGGGCCGGGCGCCACCGCGTTGACCCTGATGTCCTGGCCGCGCAACTCGTTGGCCAGCACGTGCACCAGCCCCTCGACCCCGGACTTGGACGCGATGTACGGACCGTAGCTGGGCAGCGCCCGGGCGATCACGCTGGTGGACAGGGCGATGATCCGTCCGCCGCGCTCGACATGCCGGGCAGCCAGGCCGAGCACGATGAAGGCGCCGCGCAGGTTGGTGCGGATCACCCGGTCGAAGCCCTCCAGGTCGCCGTCGGCGATCTTCAGGTAGGGCATCGTGCCGGCGCTGTTGACCACCACGTCGATGCGGCCGAAGGCGCCCCTGGTGGCTTCGAACAGCTTGTCCATGTCCTCCGGGCTGGCCACGTCGCCCTGTACGGCGATGGCCGTGCCGCCGGCGGCGACGATTTCGGCCACGACCTCGTCGGCCATGGTCTGGTTGCCGGCATAGTTGACCGCGACCGCGAAACCGTCGGCGGCCAACCGCCGGGCAATGGCGCGACCGATGCCGCGGGAGGCGCCGGTGACGATGGCGGCTTGGGTGATGTCAGGCATGCTGGGACTCTCCTGGAATGAGCGTGGCGACAGCCACGCATCGACAGGGAAAGTCTAGAAGCCGGGTATTGGCGGATAAACAGCAGACAACCGTCATGACTATCCAGGATTTCCGGACAATACCGATACGCGGTCACGGCTTGCGCGCGATCCAGGCGTACTGCTGACGCTTCTCCTCGCCCAGGCGCTGGCGTCGGCGATGACTGGCGAACGCATCGCCGGAACAGTAGGTGCAGACGGCGCTGGCTTCGATCTGCGCCGGCCCGACGCCGGCGGCCTGGAACAACTGGCGACAGAAGGCCACCAGGTCCAGCCAGGCGCCCTGCTCCGCCTGCCTTGGCTCGGGCGGAGCGAACCGGGGTGGCCGCTCGGGGAGCGGACGACGCTGGCTCCAGGGCGGCACCGCGCCCTCCCAGAGGCGGCCGTGGCCGACCTGCAACGCCTCGATGAACCCGGCACTCACCTCGTAGCAGCAGGCTTTGATCCCGGGACCGATAGCGACCCGGATGTCCGCGCTGGCGACGCCGCGCGCATTGAAGCGCGCCACCGCCGCGCCGACGATACCGGCGACGAGCCCCTGCCAGCCGCCATGCAGGGCGGCCACCACCCGACCGTCGCGACTGCTCATGAGAATCGGCAGGCAGTCCGCGGTGACCACCGCGACCGCCAGCGGCCCTTCGCTGAAAACACCGTCGGCGGCATGCCGTCCCGATTCCGACAACGAGCGCGCGTCGACGATCTCGGCGCCATGCACCTGCCGGCAATGGAATATCCGCTCGGAGAGTGCCTGGCCGGCTTGCTGGAAGCCATGCTCGATGCCTTCGATCGCCTTGAGGATGTCGGCCTGGACGGTCATGCTGTCTCGCCATAGAAGGTTGGAAAACGACCTTACCTCATCTTCCCGGAAGCCGCCTCAGGCGATGCCGCGCAGGAGGTCGGGGCAGCCGCGATCACGCTTGATCAACGCAGCCAGGGCGACCTGGCCCAAAGGCCGGTCGGACACCGCGCCGATGCTCAGGCCATGGCCTCTGCTCCACTCGAACAACAGGCGCTTCTCGCGGCAATCGAGTTCGCCCACCAGCAGGAAGCGCCGGATGCTGCCGCTGCGTCCCAGCATCGCCAGCGTGCCCTTGCAGCCCTGGTCCAGGCGGAATCCGTCGTAGAGGCAATAGTCGTACGGGTAACCCTGGTCCAGGGAGCGCCGCAGCTCCCGTCGGTCCAGGCACAGGCTCAGGTGGAAGTAGCCGCAGCGGTTGAACAGCGCTCCGTACCTGAGCAGACGGCCGGGGTTGGCGCACAGCACCATGGCGCGCAGGGGTATTGCAGGCATCCTTGTGGCCTCCTGGAAACGTGCGGGTTGACCAGGACCGATTCTAGAAAGCGACAGCCGCGCAATTAATAGGACTTTTCCTCTAAATGCCTACCTGTGATCCGAAGCTTCCTCCTGGCCCAGGTTACGCAGGACACGCTCGGCCTGGCGCCTCAACGGCTCGCGCAACTCCAGCGGCTGCCTGACCTCGAAGTCGAACGGCAGGCCGCACAGGCGCCGGGCGAACCAGTCCAGGTCGTCGGTGCTGGCGCGCAACAGCGTACCGCCATCGACCTCGGCGAGCAGACCGAGGGGCTCGCCGAGCACCGCGACCACCTGCTCCCTCGCCGCCCGCATCAGGATTTCCACCGGGTAGGCGCGCGGCATCCGGGCGAAGCTCTCCCGCAGGTGGCGGAGGGTATCGAAATCCGCCGGTCGCTCGAAGCGCTCCGCCAGCATGCGCGGCGCGTCCAGGCGATCGAGACGGAACGAGCGCAACGCCTGGCGCAGGTGGCAGAAACCGCTGACGTACCAGCAGCCGTTGCGATAGGCCAGGCCGTAGGGATCGAGTTGGCGGAGGGTTTCGGCGCCCTGCGGGTCGCGATAGCGGAACTCGACCCGCGCACGGACCTGGGCGGCTTCGGCGAGGGTCGCCAGCGCCGCCACACTGGTTCCCGCCCGGGCGCGGGCCAGGTCCAGGCTGGCGGTCTCGCGGAGCGCCACGAGGCGCCGCCGCAGCGCAACGGGCATCACCCTGCTCAGCTTGGCCTGCGCACTTTCCAGGGCCAGCTCGCTTTCGCCCAGGCCGAGACTGCGCACCGCCAGCAGGCCGAGGGACACGGCCAGGGTTTCCTCCGCGCTGAACATCAGCGGCGGGAGCTTGAAACCGGCCACCAGGCGGTAACCGCCATGGCGTCCGCGCTCCGCCGAGATGGGAATGCCCAGCTCCTCGAGGGCGACGATATAGCGACGCAGCGTCCGTCCATCCACCTCCAGGCGCCTGGCCAGCTCGCTACCGCTGAGCTGGCCGTGGCTCTGCAGCAGTTCGAGCAGGGCGAGCACGCGCACCGTGGGCTTGGACATTTTTCGATCCGCCGGAAAAAACAGGACCGAATATAGCCTATATCCCCTCTACCCTGCGTTCAGCCCGGTTGCGATGCGCAACGTGCGTTACCTGAACGGAGATGGAAAATGGAACCTGTACTGTTTTATGGCGTACCCCACGGCTGTTCCTTCGGCTCGATCGTGGCCCTCGAGTGGCTCGGCCGCCCCTATCGCCTGTGTCGGATCGAGATGCCGCTGGAGACCGGCGAGCGCACCTACGTGCGCCTGAACCCGGCTCGCCAGACGCCCACCCTGCTCCTGGAGGACGGCCGCGCGCTCAGCGAAAGCCTGGCCATTCTCCAGCACCTGGCGGCGCGCGACCTGTGCAGGAAGCTCGGTTATCCGCAGGGCAGCGCCGAGTTCGACGAACTGAACTTCGCCCTCGCCCTCCTGCATACCGAATGCCATTCGGCCTGGGGAGCCCTGTTCTATCTGGAGGACGCCGACGCAACCACGACGGCAAGGGCGCTGACGCGCGCGGCGCGAGCCTATGGCCGGATCGACAAGCTGCTCGGCGACCGCAAGTGGCTGGCCGGCGAAGGGCCGAGCGTGGCCGACGCCTACCTCGCGGGTACCGCTCGCTGGGGACGGGAGCTGGGCTACTTCGACCTGCAACACGACTTTCCGCGCCTGCATCGACACCTGGAGAAGCTGGAGCAGGACCCGGCGGTGCGCTTCGCCCATGCCATCGAGGATCGCCTGCCGGCGCAGAGCTGCGGGGAGTTCAGGGGAGAGGTGACACTGGCAGAAGTGGCGAGCCGCCTGCTCGCCTGAAAAGCGCCAGCGCCAGCGCCGGGCCGGCGACCGTCACTTGCCTTTGGCTTCGTGCAGGCGCGCCACCAGCTCGGCCTCGGCCTGCGACAGACCGCAGGCCTGGGTCAGGTCTTCGGCGCTGGCGCCGAGCCCGACCAGGCGTGCGGCCTGGCTGAACGACAGCGTGGTCGGATCGCGCTGCTCCAGGCGCGCGACCCGGTCGGGAAGCGGCGCGAGTTGCTTGCCCAGGTCCTGCAAGGCCTCGCCCATGCGCACGTTGACCTGCTGGTAGGACTCGATGCGCTTGCTCAGTTCCTTGAGCCGGCGCTCGCGCGCCGCGCCCTCCTCCGCCTGCTGCGCTAGCGCAGCTTGCAGGCGGCGCAATTCACGGCGCAGCCACAGGCACGCCGCCGCCAGTCCGAGGCAGGCGGCGACCGCCAGTGCCAGCGCGACGACCTCCATCTCAGCAGGCCCTCGTGTCGGTCGAACGCATCAGATGCTGCCCAGCTCCGACCATTCTTCCTCGGTCATCATCTTGTCCAGCTCGACCAGGATCAGCAGCTCGCCGTTCTTGTTGCAGACACCCTGGATGAACTTGGCCGACTCTTCGTTACCGACGTTCGGCGCGGTCTCGATTTCCGACTGCTTCAGGTAGACCACCTCGGCGACGCTGTCGACCAGGATGCCGACCACCTGCTTGTCCGCCTCGATGATGACGATCCGCGTGTTGTCGCTGACCGGCGCAGGGTCCAGGCCGAAGCGCTGCCGGGTGTCGATCACCGTGACCACGTTGCCGCGCAGGTTGATGATGCCCAGCACGTAGCTCGGCGCGCCCGGCACCGGGGCGATCTCGGTGTAGCGCAGCACCTCCTGGACCTGCATCACGTTGATGCCGTAGCTCTCGTTGTCCAGGCGGAAGGTGACCCACTGCAGGATCGGATCTTCGGCGCTTTGCGCGGTGGCTTTGCTCATTCCCCTAACCTCTCGAAAACCGCCGCAAGCGGCGGAAGCTGTCTATCAATGGTCGCCGTGCAGGCGCTTGACGGCGCCGCTGGCGATCAGTTCGGCGAGCGCCGCCACATCCAGCAGCGCACACATGTGTTCGATGACCGTGCCGGCCAGCCAGGGCCGCTGGCTACGCTGGCTGCGCCATTTCACCTCGGCCGGGTCGAGGCGGATCGAGCGGCTCACCTGGTGCACCGCCAGCCCCCACTCGTAGCCCTGGACCGAGATCACGTACTTGAGGCCGTCGCGATAGTCGTCGCGGTAGCGTTCGGGCATCACCCAGCGTGCGGTGTCCAGCACCTTCAGGTTGCCCGCCTGCGACGGCAGGATGCCGAGGAACCAGTCGGGCTGGCCGAACAACGGGGTCAGTTCCTGGTTCTCCAGCGGATAGATCGAGCCGAGGCACACCAGCGGCACCGCCAGGGTCAGCCCGGCGACGTCGAACAGCAGGCACTCGAAGGGCTCCGCCGCCCAGGCCGGACGACCGTCGTCGAGCAGCGGCAGGTCGAGCAGCGCCGGCTCGCTGGCGCTCGCCGGGGCGCTCGGCACGCGCAGTTCGATGACCTCGTGGGGCCGTGGCTCGACCGGCAGCTCGCGCAACGTCGTCGGTTCGTCGAGCAGGGCCGCCGGCGGAACCAGGCGCGCATCGCGGACCTGCTCCTCGAGCACCGCGGCCTCGAACTCGTCGAACCCGTGGTCGACCGGCAGCGTTTCCAGCGCCGGGGCCGGTGTCGCCACTTCGGCGACCGCCAGCGCGACAGGCTTCAACGGCGCGGGCGCAGGCGCTGGCGGCGTCTCGACGGGAGGTTCCAGGTCCTCGAAAGTGGCCTCCTGGAGCAACGCATCCAGGTAGGACTGCAAGGCCAGTTGCGAACGGGTGGCGGTGGCGGCGCTCATGTGGGTATTCCGCGACAGGGGTCTACAACGGTTATCGGCCGCACTCCGGTGCGGCTTGAATGCGCCTGTCGGCGCGGCGACCGGCGCGCCATCAGGCCACCCGGGTGGCCGGCTGCTGCGCCAGCAGATGCTTGAGCAAGGCGCGGTAGGCGATCACCCCGCGACTCTTGCCGTCGTGCTGCGACGGCGTGACCCCGGCCCGGCTGGCATCGCGCAGGCGGGTATCGATGGGAATGAACGCCTGCCACAGGTTGTCCGGGTAGTTCTCGTTGAGAATCCGCAGCGTGCTCAGCGAAGCCTGGGTCCGCCGGTCGAACAGCGTAGGTACGATGGTATAGGGCAACGCCTGTTTGCGCGACCGGTTGATCATCGCCAGGGTGTTGACCATCCGCTCCAGCCCTTTCACCGCGAGGAACTCGGTCTGCACCGGGATCACCAGGTGCTGGCTGGCGGCCAGGGCGTTGACCATCAGCACGCCGAGCAGCGGCGGGCTGTCGATGATCGCATGGTCGAAATCCTGCCAGAGCTGCGCCAGGCTCTTCGAGACCACCAGGCCGAGACCGCTCTTGCCCGGCGACTGGCGCTCCAGGGTGGCCAGCGCGGTACTCGACGGCAGCAGGGAAATGCGTTCGTTGCTGGTGCTGCGCAGCAGCGAGGCCGGCAGCCCCTCGGGGACGTTGCCCTGGTGCAGGAACAGGTCGAAGGCGCTGTGCTCGAGGGTGTCCGGGTCATAGCCGAAATAGCTGGTCATCGAGCCGTGGGGGTCCAGGTCGACCACGACCACGCGCTTGCCGGCATCCGCCAACAGGCCGGCCAGGGCGATGGACGAGGTGGTCTTGCCGACCCCTCCTTTCTGATTGGCGACTGCCCAGACTTTCATTGCTCTACTCTTCCTGGCATGGGTCTACCCGGTTGGGGCCGCGCTAATGGCCAGTTCGGCCCCGGCGCCCGTACGCAAACCATGGTTCGCGCGCTCATGGCGAAGGCGACGGGGAATTGACGGTTGCCGGCGCGGGCGCCGGCGTACCGCCAGTATCTGCAGCTTGCGTGCCAGCTGCCGAGCCTGCGTGGCGGAGCGCCGAATCCGGTTGCGCCTTGCCGCTGCCGACCCCGCTGACGCTGCGCCGCACCTCCAGGTTGCGCGAGATCACCAGCACCACCCGGCGATTCTTCGCCCGCCCCTCGGCGCTGGCATTGTCCGCCACCGGCTGAAATTCACCATAGCCCACCGCAGCCATCCGCGACGGCTCGACCCCATCGTTGCCGAGCAGGCGGACGATGCTCGCCGCCCGCGCCGCCGACAGTTCCCAGTTGGTGGGATAGCGCGGGCTATGGATCGGCACGTCATCGGTGAAGCCCTCGACATGGATCGGGTTCTTGTAGGGCGCCAGGATCTTGGCGACCTTCTCGACGATATCGAAGGCGGCATCGTTGGGCAGCGCATCGCCGCTGGGAAACAGCAGGCTGGAATTGAGAGTGATCTCGATCCACAGCTCGTTGCCGCGCACGCTCAACTGGTCGGAGGCGATCAAGTCGCCGAAGGCATCGCGCACGCTGTCGGCGATCCGCTCCAGCGAGTCGGCGCTGGCCGCGTTGTCGCTGGGCTGCTCCTCGACGCTGGTGCGCTCCGGCTCGGTGGTGCGCGGCCGCTCGTCGCCGATGGGAATCGGCTTCAACGAGCGGTCGGGCTGGTTGAACACGCCGGTGAGGGTCTCCGAGAGGATCTTGTACTTGCCCTCGTTGATCGAGGAAATCGAATACATCACCACGAAGAAGGCGAACAACAGGGTGATGAAATCGGCATAGGAAACCAGCCAGCGTTCGTGGTTCTCGTGTTCCTCCTGGTGGCGACGGCGACGCTGCATGCTCGGCTCCGGTCAGTCCATGAAGCCTTGCAGCTTCAACTCGATGGAACGCGGGTTCTCGCCCTCGGCGATGGACAGCAGGCCCTCCAGGAGCATCTCGCGGTAGCGCGACTGGCGCAGTACCAGGGTTTTCAGCTTGTTGCCGATCGGCAGCAGGAGCAGGTTGGCAAAGCCGACGCCATAGATGGTGGCGACGAACGCCACGGCGATGCCGCTGCCGAGCTGCGCCGGGTTGGCCAGGTTGCCCATCACATGGATCAGGCCCATTACCGCGCCGATGATGCCGATGGTCGGCGCATAGCCGCCCATGCTCTCGAACACCTTGGCGGCCTGCAGGTCGCGGCTTTCCTGGGTGAACAGGTCGACCTCAAGGATGCTGCGGATGACTTCCGGCTCGGCGCCGTCCACCAGCAGTTGCAGGCCCTTGCGCGCATAGGGATCGGGCTCCGCGTCGGCGATGCTCTCCAGGCCGAGCAGGCCTTCCTTGCGCGCGGTCATGCTCCAGGAGACGATCCGGTCGATTCCCCCGGAAAGATCCTCGCGCGGCGGGAAGAACACCCAGCCGAGCATGCCCAGGCCGCGCTTGAGCACGTTCACCGGGGTCTGCAACAGCGCCGCGGCCAGGGTGCCGCCGATCACGATCAGCGCCGCCGGACCGTTGAGCAGGGCCCCCGCGTGGCCGCCCTCGAGAAAGTTTCCGCCGACGATGGCGACGAACGCCAGGATGATCCCGACCAGGCTGAGCACATCCATCAGCGCGTCCCCTCGGCTCGGCGAAGGCGCGCGCAGGTCGTCACGTGGGTGGCCATCGAAGGCAGTCTCCTCATTCCTGCACGCACGCTTACTGGCACGCCTCGACCAGGTGCCGGCCGATGTCGTCGAGCCCGTACACCGCGTCCGCCAGGTTGGCCTTGACCACGGCCATCGGCATCCCGTAGATCACGCAACTGGCCTCGTCCTGCGCCCACACCTGGCTGCCGCCCTGCTTGAGCAGGCGCGCACCCTCGCGTCCGTCGGCGCCCATGCCGGTGAGGACCACCGCCAGGACCTTGTCGTTGTAGGCCTTGGCCGCCGAGCCGAAGGTCACGTCGACGCAGGGCTTGTAGTTCAGGCGTTCGTCGCCGGGGAGGATGCGCACCGTGCCGCGGCCGTCGACCATCATCTGCTTGCCGCCCGGCGCCAGCAGCGCCAGGCCGGGACGCAGGATGTCGCCGTCCTCTGCTTCCTTGACGCTGATCCGGCACAGCTTGTCGAGGCGCTCGGCGAAAGCCTTGGTGAAGGCCGCCGGCATGTGCTGGATCAGCACCAGCGGCGCCGGGAAGTTGGCCGGCAACTGGGTCAGCACCCGCTGCAAGGCAACCGGTCCACCGGTGGAGGTACCGATCGCGACCAGCCGGTAGGCCTTGCGCTTCGGCGCCGCCGAGGTCGACGCCGGGGCCGGCGACGCGCCGGCACCAACACGCGCGCTCGCGCCGACGCTGGAGGACGACGCCGGCGCATGGCTGGACGAGGTGGCCGAAGGCAGCGGCGGCAGGCTGATCGAGCGACGATTGCTACGGGCGATGGTCAGGACCTTCTCGCAGAGCAACTGGCGGACCTTGTCCGGGTTGCGCGAGATGTCCTCGAAATTCTTCGGCAGGTAGTCGACCGCTCCAGCGTCCAGTGCATCCAGGGTCACCCGCGCGCCCTCGTGGGTCAGCGAGGAGAACATCAGGACCGGGGTCGGGCAACGCTGCATGATGTTGCGTACCGCGGTGATGCCGTCCATCAGCGGCATCTCGTAATCCATGGTGATCACATCGGGTCTCAGGGCCAGCGCCTGCTCGATGGCCTCGCGGCCATTGGTGGCGGTGCCGACCACCTGGATCTGTCCATCGGCGGAGAGAATCTCCGAGACACGGCGGCGGAAGAACCCCGAATCGTCCACCACCAGGACTTTGACTGCCATAGCTACTCCTCAGAGGGCGACGCTCCTGCGCCGCCGGAAACCCATACGCGGCGTCAGATGCGCCGTGCGTAACGCTTGAGCATGCTCGGCACATCGAGGATCAGGGCGATGCGCCCGTCCCCGGTGATGGTGGCGCCCGCCATGCCGGGGGTGCCCTGCAACATCTTGCCGAGTGGCTTGATCACCACTTCTTCTTGTCCCACCAACTGGTCGACGACGAAACCGATGCGCTGGGTGCCGACCGACAGGATCACCACGTGTCCCTCACCCTGCTCTTCGTGGGCCGCACTCGGCACCAGCCAGCGCTTGAGATAGAACAGCGGCAAGGCCTTGTCGCGGACGATCACCACTTCCTGGCCATCCACGACATTGGTGCGCGACAGGTCAAGATGGAAGATTTCGTTGACGTTGACCAGCGGGAAGGCGAACGCCTGGCTGCCCAGCATCACCATAAGGGTAGGCATGATCGCCAAAGTCAGCGGCACCTTGATGACGATCTTCGAGCCGGACCCCTTCTGCGAAAACACGTTGACCGTGCCGTTGAGCTGGGAAATCTTGGTCTTCACCACGTCCATGCCGACACCGCGGCCGGACACGTCGGAAATCTCGGTCTTGGTCGAGAAACCCGGGGCGAAAATCAGGTTGTAGCACTCCAGGTCGGTCAGGCGGTCCGCCGCATCGCGCTCCAGCAGGCCCTTCTCCACCGCCTTGTTGCGCAGCACCTCGGCGTCCATGCCCTTGCCGTCGTCGGTGATCATCAGGAGGATGTGGTCACCCTCCTGCTCCGCTGACAGCACCACCTGGCCGACCCGCGGCTTGCCGGCGGCCTCGCGCTCCTCCGGACTCTCGATGCCGTGGTCGACGGCGTTGCGCACCAGGTGCACCAGCGGATCGGCGAGGGCCTCGACCAGGTTCTTGTCGAGGTCGGTCTCTTCGCCCACCAGCTCCAGGTTGATCTCTTTCTTCATGTTCCGCGCCAGGTCGCGAACCAGGCGCGGGAAGCGGCCGAAGACCTTCTTGATCGGCTGCATGCGGGTCTTCATCACCGACATCTGCAGGTCGCCGGTGACCACGTCGAGGTTGGCCACGGCCTTGGCCATGGCCTCGTCGCCACTGTTCAGGCCCAGGCGCACCAGGCGGTTACGCACCAGCACCAGCTCGCCGACCATGTTCATGATCTCGTCGAGACGCGCCGTATCCACCCGCACGGTGGTCTCCGCCTCGCTTGCCGCGGGCCTGTCGGGCGCCGCCGGACGCGCGGCGGCGGCCTTGGCCGGAGCGACCGGTTTCGCCGCGGGACTCTTCGCCGCGATGTTCTTGGCTACCGCCGCGGCGGCCGCCACGGCCTCGGAGGCGCCGTTGAACTTGCCCTTGCCGTGCAGTTCGTCGAGCAGCGACTCGAACTCGTCGTCGCTGATCTCATCGCCGCCCGCGGCGGCCGGCGCCTTGCCCTGCTCCGCCGGCGCAGCCGCTGGAGCCGCGGCAGCCGGTGCGGCGGGTGTGCCGGCGGCTTCCGGGACATCGCCGAACTTGCCCTTGCCGTGGAGTTCGTCGAGCAGCGCCTCGAACTCGTCGTCGCTGATATCGTCACCAGCGGCAGCCGCGGCCGGCTCGACCGCCTCGGCGGGGACTTGCGCAGGCTCGGCCGAGACCGCCGGCGGGACGAACTTGCCCTTGCCGTGCAACTGGTCGAGCAACGCCTCGAACTCGGCGTCGCTGATCTCGTCGCCAGCGGGAGCCGCGGGCGCTTCTGCAACGGCGGAGGCCGGCGCTTCGTCGCCCTGCAGAGCATCCAGCAACTGCTCGAACTCGTCGTCGGTGATATCGCTGGAGGCACTCTGCGCGGGCGCTTCCGGCGGCGCCGCAGGCTCGGCTGGCGGAACGGCCGCCGGCGGCGCTTGCACAGGTTCCGCGGGCTCGGCGCCCTCGGGCTCGGCCAGGCGGGCAAGGGCCGCCAGCAGCTCGGGCGTCGCCGGGGTCGGTTCGGACTGCTCGCGCACCTGGTCGAACATCGCGTTGACCGTATCCAGCGCCTGCAGCACCACATCCATCAGTTCGGAGCTGACGCGCCGCTCGCCCTTGCGCAGGATATCGAAGACGTTTTCCGCAATGTGGCAGCATTCCACCAGCGCGTTCAGCTGGAGGAAGCCGGCACCGCCCTTGACCGTATGGAACCCACGGAAAATGGCATTGAGCAGGTCCATATCGTCCGGCCGGCTCTCCAGCTCGACCAGTTGCTCGGACAATTGCTCGAGAATCTCGCCGGCCTCAACCAGGAAGTCCTGGAGGATTTCTTCATCGGCGTCGAAGCTCATTCGGCTGCTCCCAGAGACGTGTTACTCGAAAGGATCGGCAGGACCGCTGTCCTGCCGGAAATACCGGCCCGGCTTTCCGGACCGACTTCAGCCCGCCCGCCGGGATCACCGGCATGACGAAGGCTGTGCCAGCAGCCCGCGGATGCCAGCGTTCAATGCTTACTTAACGGCAGCGATGCCGCAGTCTTGAGCCGGGCGGGTCAGAAACCCAGGCTGGACAGCAGATCGTCCACGTCATCCTGCCCGGACACCACATCCTCTCGTTTTTCCGCGGCGACCTGCGGCCCCTCGCCCTTGGCCGAACGCTCCAGCGCGGCCTGGTGGCGCATGCTCACGTGGTCGTGCTCGATCCCGGCGTAACGGTCCACCTGGCCGGCCATCCAGACCAGCTTCACGAGGTTGCTCTCGACCTCGGTGACCAGCTTGGTGACACGCTTGATCACCTGGCCGGTCAGGTCCTGGTAATCCTGCGCCAGCAGGATGTCATTGAGCTGCGAGGACAACTGGCCGGCGTTCTCGCCGCTGCGCACGAGGAACTGTTCGATGCGCTTGGCCAGCTCGCGGAAGCCGTCAGCGTCGATTTCCCGGCGCATGAAGCGTTGCCACTCCTGGTGCAGCTCCCGCGAATCGTCGCCCAACTGGTTGACCAGCGGGGCGCTCTGCTCCACCAGGTCCATGGTCCGGTTGGCGGCCTTCTCGGTCATTTCCACCACGTAGGAAAGACGATCGGTGGCATCGGCGATCTGCGACATTTCCTGCGCGTGGGGGGAATGCGGGTCGATCTGGAAATCGACGATGGCGTTGTGCAGTTCGCGGGTCAGCTTGCCCACTTCCTGGTAGAGGCCACGGTCCCTGGCCTGGCTGAGCTCCTGGATCAATTGCACCGCCTGCTGGAAGTGCCCCCGTTCGAGACAGTCCACCAGTTCGCGCGCATGTTTTTTCAGGGTCGATTCGAATTCGTCGCCCGTGGAATCGTTACCAAGCACCATGACACCCTCTTGGCCGGCTTCAGCCGTTGACCCGCTCGAAAATCTTCTCGATCTTTTCCTTCAGGACCTGAGCGGTGAAGGGTTTGACCACATAGCCGTTGACCCCGGCCTGGGCCGCTTCGATGATCTGGTCGCGCTTGGCCTCGGCGGTGACCATCAGCACCGGCAGGTGCTTGAGGCGCTCGTCGGCGCGAACCGCGCGCAGCAGATCGATGCCGGTCATGCCCGGCATGTTCCAGTCGGTGACGAGAAAGTCGAAATTGCCGCTGTGCAGCATCGGCAGCGCCGTGGTGCCGTCGTCGGCCTCGGCGGTATTGGTGAAGCCCAAGTCCCGCAAGAGGTTCTTGATGATGCGTCTCATCGTGGAAAAGTCGTCCACGATGAGAATTTTCATGTTCTTGTCCAAGTAAACCTCCGTACAGACCAGAGCGCGCCCCAGGGGACGCGCCACACATTCTTTTGCGTTAACGGTTACAAGCTGCGGTCGAGGCCGGTTCAGGCCGACCGCCAATCGGCCAGGCGCGCGCGCAAACGCGCGGCGCACTGGCTGTGCAACTGGCTGACCCGCGATTCGCTGACGCCCAGTACCTCGCCGATCTCCTTGAGGTTGAGTTCCTCGTCGTAATACAACGCCAGCACCAGGCGCTCGCGCTCCGGCAACTTGGCGATGGCATCCGCCAGGGCCGCCTGGAAACGTTCGTCGAGCAGGCCGTGGATCGGTTCGTTGTGACTGAGGCTGGTGTCTTCCGGCAATCCATGTTCGCCGTCCTGCAACAGGTCGTCGAAGCTGTACAGGCGGCTGCCCTGCGTGTCGCTGAGGATGCCGTAGTAATCTTCGAGGCTCAATTGGAGTTCGGCAGCAACTTCGTGATCTTTAGCGTCGCGTCCGGTTCTCGCCTCGATCGCGCGGATCGCGTCGGTCACCATGCGCGTGTTGCGGTGCACCGAACGCGGCGCCCAGTCGCCCTTGCGGACCTCGTCGAGCATGGCCCCGCGGATGCGGATGCCGGCATAGGTCTCGAAGCTGGCGCCCTTGCCGGCGTCGTATTTCTTCGCGGCCTCGAGCAGGCCGATCATGCCGGCCTGCATCAGGTCCTCCACCTGCACGCTGGCCGGCAGGCGGCCGAGCAGGTGATAGGCGATGCGCTTGACCAGTGGTGCGTAACGCTGGATCAGTTGCTCCTGGGAGTTCTGCGCTTGCGCCTTGCTATACATACGCACTCCAGAGGCCGCTGTCATACGGCCGAACCTGTCGCGGGGTGTTGGACCAGTCGTTCGACGAAGAACTCCAGGTGCCCGCGCGGGTTGGCCGGCAGCGGCCAGCTATCGACCTTCTGCGCGACCGCCTTGAAGGCCAGGGACGCCTTCGAGCGGGGGAATGCCTCGTATACGGCTCGCTGTTTCTGCACGGCCTTGCGTACCGACTCGTCGTAAGGGATGACACCTACATACTGTAGTGCGACGTCGAGGAAACGGTCAGTGACCTTGGTCAGTTTGGCGAACAGGTTGCGTCCTTCCTGCGGGCTGTGGGCCATGTTGGCCAGGACCCGGAAGCGGGTCATGCCGTGGTCGCGGTTGAGCAGTTTGATCAGGGCGTAGGCATCGGTGATCGAGGTCGGCTCGTCGCAGACGACCAGCAGCACCTCCTGCGCGGCGCGGACGAAACTGACCACCGAATCGCCGATCCCGGCGGCAGTGTCGACGACCAGGACATCGAGGTTGTCGCTGATATCGCTGAACGCCTGGATCAGCCCCGCATGCTGCATCGGCGAGAGGTGCACCATGCTCTGCGTGCCGGAGGCCGCGGGAACGATGCGCACGCCACCGGGACCGAGGAGGAGGACATCGCGCAGTTCGCAGCGTCCCTCGATCACGTCGGCCAGGGTGCGCTTGGGCGTGAGTCCCAGCAGGACGTCGACGTTGGCCAGGCCGAGGTCGGCATCCAGCAGCATGACGCGACGGCCGAGATCGGCCAGAGCCAGTGCCAGGTTCACCGACACATTGGTCTTGCCGACGCCGCCCTTGCCGCCAGTTACTGCGATCACCTGTACGGGATGCATGCTACCCATCTGCTTCATACCTTGTGTTGTCGTCTTCCCGGAACGCCCCTTCCAGCGCTCTCCGGTATTGGCGGGAACGATGCGCCATCGCTCCCGGCCCGGCGGAAGCCACCTTCGCTTCCGTCACCCGCGCCACGCGCGGTTCTTCCCACGTCCTCAGCCGGCACGCCGCGCCGGTTGCTGGTAGAGCCCGGCGAACATCTCGGCCATGGCGTCCTCGCTGGGCTCTTCCGGTGCCTGCAGGCTCACCGCCCGGCTGACCAGTTGGTGACTGCGCGCCACCTGCAGGTCGTCCGGAATCCGCGGCCCATCCGCCAGATAGGCTACCGGGAGACGCTGGGCGATAGCCAGCGCCATCGATTCACCGAGGCTGCCCGCCTCGTCCAGCTTAGTCAGGATGCAACCCGCCAGCCCGCAGTGCCGATAGGTCTGGTAGGCCGACTTGAGCACCTGGCTCTGGCTGGTGGTGGCCATCACCAGGTAATTCTTCACGTTCAGGCTCGGCGACGCCAGTGCCTCGAGCTGCATGCGCAATGCCGGGTCGCTGGCCGGCAGGCCGGCGGTATCGATCAGCACCATGCGCTTGCGCGCCAGCGGCGCCAGGGCCTGGATCAGCGACTGGCCGGGATCGACCAGGGTCACCGGTACGTTGAGGATCCGACCGAGGGTCTTGATCTGCTCCTGGGCGCCGATCCGGTAGCTGTCCATGCTCACCAGCGCCAGGCTCTGGGCGCCGTACTTGAGGACGTAGCGCGCGGCCATCTTCGCCAGGGTGGTGGTCTTGCCGGCACCTGCCGGGCCGACCAGGGCCAGTACGCCGCCCGCGTCGAGCGGGTCCTGCTCGGGGGTCTGCACGGCACGCGACAGGTGCGCCAACAGCATGCGCCAGGCCTGGCGCGTATCGCCCACCGCGGCGACCCGCTCCAGCAACGGCTTGCTCAGCTCCGCCGGCAAGCCCATGCGCTGCAGGCGCCGCCAGAGATTGGCCTGCTGCGGACGCTGGTGCTGCAACTGGCCCCAGGCGATGGAACCCAGTTGTACCTCGATCAGCTCGCGCAGGCCGTTCAGTTCGAAACGCATTGCCTCGAGGGTCTGGCCGCCCGCCTGGGGCTTGGCCTGCGCCGCCGTCATGGACTCGGCCAGGGACGGACGCGCCGGCTTCTCCTCGGCGAACAATTGACGGTCCTTGCGCTGGGTTTCCGCCGGACGCGCCGTCAACTCGGCGCGCGCCTCTGCGATCCGCGCCTGGGTCTTGCGCAGCTCCACTTCCAGCGCCGGGTTGGGCTTGCTCGGCGCCGGCGGGGCCTGGTAATCCAGCGCCGCGGTCAGCTCGATGCCGCCGGCGACCCGGCGGTTGCCGAGAATCGCGGCGTCCGGACCCAGTTCGTCGCGGACCAGTTTCATGGCCTGGCGCATATCGGCGGCGAAGAAGCGTTTGACTTGCATTGCCCGAACCCCTCAGTTCAGTAGTCTTGCCGGCAACCTCAGGTTGCCCGGTGTGCCGGCCCTGGAGCCGGCGCAGCCCTCGTTCAGTTCTGTCCCACCGTCGCGACGATGGTGACTTGCTTGTTGTCCGGGATTTCCTGGTAGGCCAGCACATGCATGCTGGGCACCGCCATCCGCGCGAAGCGCGACATCATCGAGCGGATCGGTCCGGCAACCAGCAGGATCGCCGGCTTACCGAGCATCTCCTGGCGTTGTGCGCTCTCGATCAGCGAGCGTTGCAGCTTCTCGGCCATCCCCGGCTCCAGCAACATGCCGTCCTCGGAGCCTTGTCCGGCCTTCTGCATGCTGTTCAGCAAAATCTGTTCCAACCTCGGCTCGAGCGTGATCACAGGCAGCTCCGGCTCAAGCCCGACAATGCTTTGCACGATTGCGCGGGACAACGCGACGCGAACCGCGGCGACCATCGCGCCGGGATCTTGACTCCGTGGAGCGACGTTGGCGATGGCCTCGGCGATGGTACGGATGTCGCGCACCGGCACCTGCTCCTGGAGCAGCGCCTGCAGGACCTTGAGCAGGGTGGACAGGGAAATCAGCCCCGGCACCAGCTCTTCCGCCAGCTTCGGCGAGCTGCGCGCGAGCAATTGCAGGAGCTGTTGCACTTCTTCATGGCCCAGCAGCTCGTGGGCGTGCTTGTGCAGCACCTGGTTCAGGTGAGTGGCGACCACGGTGCTCGCATCCACCACGGTGTAGCCCAGCGACTGCGCCTGGTCGCGCTGGCCGGGCTCGATCCATACCGCCTCCAGGCCGAAGGCCGGGTCCTTGCCGGCGATGCCGTTGAGGCTGCCGAATACCTGGCCGGGGTTGATCGCCAGCTCGCGATCGGGATAGATCTCCGCTTCGGCCACGCTGACCCCCATCAGGGTCAGACGGTAGGCGTTGGGCAGCAGGTCGAGGTTGTCGCGGATGTGCACCGAGGGCATCAGGAAGCCCAGCTCCTGGGACAGCTTCTTGCGTACGCCCTTGATCCGCGCCAGCAGTTGCCCGCCCTGGTTGCGGTCGACCAGCGGGATCAGCCGGTAGCCGACTTCCAGGCCGACCATGTCCACCGGGGTGACGTCGTCCCAACCCAGTTCCTTGACCTCCTGGGCGCGCTGCGCCGGCAGCAGCTCCTGCTGGCGCTGCACCTCCTGCTCGGCGACCTGCTTGGCCTTGTTCTGCCGGTGCCAGATCCAGTAGGCGGCAGCGCCGGCCAGGGCGCCGAGGCCGATGAAGGAAACATGCGGCATGCCCGGCACGGCGCCCATGGCGATCAGGATCGCCGCGGAAATCGCCAGCGCCTTGGGCGAGGCGAACATCTGCCGGTTGACCTGCTGGCCCATGTCCTCGGAACTGGAGACCCGCGTCACCATGATCGCCGCCGCGGTCGACAGCAGCAGCGACGGCAGTTGTGCCACCAGGCCGTCACCGATGGTCAGCAGGGCGTAGACCTTGCCGGCGTCGCCGAAGGACATCGAATGCTGGATCATGCCGATGGCGACGCCGCCGATCAGGTTGATGAAGAGAATCAGCAGGCCGGCGATGGCGTCGCCGCGGACGAACTTGCTGGCACCGTCCATCGAACCGTAGAAGTCGGCCTCCTGGGCCACCTCGCTGCGGCGCTTCTTGGCTTCCTCCTGCTCGATCAGGCCGGCGTTGAGGTCGGCGTCGATGGCCATCTGCTTGCCGGGCATGGCATCCAGGGTGAAGCGCGCGCTGACTTCGGAAATCCGCCCGGCGCCCTTGGTCACCACCACGAAGTTGATGATCATGAGGATCGCGAACACCACCACCCCGACCACGTAGTTGCCGCCGATCACCACTTCGCCGAAGGCCTGGATCACCTTGCCTGCGGCGCCATGGCCGTCGTGGCCGTGGAGCAGCACCACGCGGGTCGAGGCAACGTTCAGCGCCAGGCGCAACAGGGTCGCCACCAGCAGGATGGTCGGGAACACGGCGAAGTCCAGCGGCCGCAGGGCGTACACGCAGACCAGCAGGACGACGATGGACAGGGCGATGTTGAAGGTGAACAGCACGTCCAGCAGGAATGGCGGGATCGGCAGGGTCATCATCGCCAGCATGGCCAGCAGCAGGACCGGCACGCCGAGGCTGCCGCGCCCCAGTCCCGCCAGGTTGCTGCGCACATTGCTGATCAGTTGCGTGCGATCCACTCTCGACTCCCCTGCCCTGCGTATGGCGCCCGTAGGTGGGCGCCGAACAAACTTTTGACGCCGGAATGCGCGTCGGGCGGGTCATTGCAGGAACCGTTCCAACTTTTCAATTCATTGATTGAAAAGGGTTTTCGCCAATCACCAACTACCGGAGGCGCCACCGCCGCCACTCGAGCCTCCGCCGCCGGAGAACGAGTCCGAAGACGAACTGGACGAACTGGACGACGAGGAACCCGATGAGCTAGCGTAATCGCCGCCGCGTCGACGCCCTCCCCCCGAGCCGCCGGCGCTGAAATTGCAACCGATGAGCAGCGGCAGGCAAGCGGCGGGCAGGATGATCAGCGCCTCGATGCTGTTCAGCGGGTCGTCCACCAGCAACAGCAGGCACTCCAGGGCCAGGGTCAGCAGCAGGCCGAGCAGGCCCGGCAGGTAGGCCCAGCGCCGTCCTCTGCGCAGCCCCTGCCAGGCACCGGCCAGCATCAGCAGGGTCAGTCCCAGCGAAAGCGGCACGGCCAATCCGTAATGGAGCACCGGCAGGCCATAACGGCCGTAGGCCCAGAACAGCCCCAGCGCATAGAGCACAAGAATGGCGAAGAACCAGCGGGCACCGCGCGAATACTTGAGCAACGCGCCGAAGCCGACGCCCAGGACCGCCACCATCTCCGCCAGCGCCACCATCGCCCCTGCCGGCCAGTGCCGCCCCAGTGCCAACGCCGCAGCGAGCGCCACTACCGCCCCCAGGGTCCAGTACCAGGCGCGCGGACGTACCAGCAGCGCCACCCCGCCGAGAGCGCCGAGCAGGAATGCGATAGCCAGGGTCTGCCGTACCGCGCCGGGCTCCAGCGGGTCGCGCGGCGGCGGCGGCAACGCCTCGCCGTCGATCAGTCGTACCAGGCGCTGCGCCGCCGCTTCCAGGCCGCCGGCGTAGTCTTGCTGACGGAACGCAGGGGTCATGTATTCGCGGATGATCCGCCCGGCATCGATGTCGGTGATCGTTCCTTCCAGGCCATAGCCGACTTCAATGCGCATGCGCCGGTCGTCCTTCGCCACCAGCACCAGGACGCCGTCATCGATCCCCTTGCGCCCCAGCTTCCACGCCTCGAAGACCCGCGTCGCATAGGCCTCGATGCTGTCCGGATAGGTGCTGGGCACCATCAGGATCGCTACCTGGGCACCCTTCCGGGCCTCCAGCGCGGCCAGCGAAGCTTCCAGGCGGGCACGCTCGGCGGCGTCGAGGGTCGCGGTAAGGTCGGTCACCCGCCGCGCCAGCGCCGGAACCTCCGCGGACTCGTAGCCCGCATCGCGCGCTGCCTCGGCCTCGGCGCCGACCGCCGATGCCTCCACGGCCTCCTCCTCGACATCGGACGCTGCCACCGCGACGGTGACCGGCACCGTCGCGGTGGCAACGGAGGGAATCGCGGCGGCGCAGAGCAGCATGCCGAACAGGCGAAGCATGGCGAGATAACGCGTGATTGCAGACATCCTTGTCTCCGAATGAAATGAACGGGAACCCATTACCAACTGCCCGAGGCACCGCCTCCGCCGCTGGAACCACCGCCCCCGGAAAAGCCGCCGGACGACGAGGAGGAAGAGGAGGAGGAACCGCCGCCGGAGCTTCCCGACGAGCCTCCACCACCCCCACTCAGGCGTACCTGGCCGAACACCAGCAGCCCGAGCATGAGCTGGAACGGTAGCAGGGCCAGCCAGACCAGCGGTGCGTCCAGGCCACCGGACAGCAATCCGAGCAGCAGGTAGGCCGCCAGCAACGCCCATAGTCGGCGGTGGAAACTTTTCCGCCGCTCGCGCCACAGCGAGCGCATCAGGCGGTAGTTCGACCAGCAGAGAACCGCCAGCATCAGCACCCCGGCCGGCCACAGCAGGCCGTAGATGAAGGACACCGCGCTGAACCAATGCGCCGCCAGCCCGAGCAGGGCTACATAGACCAGTACGCCGATCACCAGGTAGAAGGCCGGGCGCACCGTCCACAGCGCGCCGAAGGTCGCGCCGCCGACCAGCATGCACAGCGGAGCGACCAGCAGCACGCTCATCCATTCGCCGGAAGCGCCGGCCAGCGTGCCCAACAGCCAGCAGAGCAGCGCCCCGCCGAGCAGCCAGGGCCAGCGCAGCGCCCGGGCACTCAACAGCACTCCGGCCAACGATCCGTAGATGAAGGCGACCAGCAGCGCCCAGGCTTCCGCCGGCAATTGCCCCAGCGAGACTTTCGGCGCACCCGACGACGCGGCCGCCGGCAGCGTTTCGCCGTCGACCAGGCGGATCAGCTCGTCCACCGCGGCCTCGATCCCGCCGGCGTAGTCGCCCTCGCGAAATGCCGGGGCCATCCGCTCGCGAATGATCCGTCCGGCGACCACATCGGGCACCGCACCCTCCAGGCCGTAGCCGACCTCGATGCGCATGCGCCGGTCATCCTTGGCCACCACCAGCAGCAGACCGTCGTCGACCGCCTTGCGGCCGAGCTTCCAGGCCTGGAACAACTTGTCGGAGAAGGCTTCGATATCGAGGGTACCGGTAGTCGGCAGCATCACCACCGCGATCTGCGCACCGCGTCGCCGCTCCAGCGCCTCGAGCTTCTCCACCAGGCGTTGGCGCGTCGCCTCGTCCAGCGTGTGGGTGGCATCCACCACCCGCTCCGACAGGGGCAAGGCGACCCATTCCGCCGGCGCTTCGGCGTGCGCAGGCATCCAGGGCAGCAGCCAGGCCAGGGCGAGCAACAGGAGGACAGGCGGGAAAATACGATCAGACAAGGTTCGATCCATGAACGGCAAAGCTCTCATCCCAAGCGAGTATCGGCCAAGGCTGCCACAGCGCGGCGCGTAGCTCCAGCCAGGTCACTCGTCGCGACGCAGGTCCGGCGGGATCGGCAGGTCCTTCAACGGGCTCGGCCGCTTGCCCTTGCCGGCCTGGTACTGCTTGAGCTGGTAGACATAGGCCAGCACCTGGGCCACGGCGAGATAGAGCCCGGCGGGAATCTCCTGGTCCAGCTCGGTGGAGTAGTACACCGCTCGCGCCAGCGCCGGCGACTCCATGACCATCACCTTGTGCTCCTGGGCCACCTCGCGGATCTTCAGGGCCAGGAAATCGTTGCCTTTGGCCAGCAGCAGCGGCGCCCCGCCGCCCGCCGGGTCGTACTTCAGGGCTACGGCGAAGTGGGTCGGGTTGGTGATCACCACGTCGGCCTCCGGCACCGCCGCCATCATCCGTCTCTGCGCCATCTCGCGCTGCATCTGGCGGATCTTCGACTTGACCTCGGGCTTGCCCTCGGAGTCCTTGTATTCGTCGCGGACTTCCTGCTTGGTCATCAGCAGCTTCTGGCGGTTGTCCCAGATCTGGTAGGGCACGTCCACCGCGGCGATCAGCAGCAGGCTGCAGGCCATCCAGAAGGCGCTCCAGCCGACCACCCGCACGCTGTGCAGGATCGCCTGCTCGAGCGGCTGGTGCGCCAGCGCCAGGAGGGCGTCGCGGTCGGCGGAGAGCACCAGCAGGGCCACCGCCAGCACCACCAGGAACTTGATCAGCGCCTTGCTCAGTTCGAGCAGCGACTTGGCGGAAAACATCCGCTTCAGCCCCGACAGCGGGTTGAGCCGGCTGAACTTGGGTTGCAGGGCGTCCATCGAGAACAGCCAGCCGCCGAGGGCGATCGGCCCGACGATCGCCGCCACCAGCAGCATCAGCAGGATCGGCCAGAGCCCCTGGGCCGCCAGGTAGGCCGAAGCGCCGAGCAACTGCAGCATGCTCTCGGTATTCATCGCGGTTTCCCGGGACAGCTCGAAATTGCTGCGCATCAGGCGCAACAGGGCGCCCGCCAGGTCGGCGCCGTAGATCAGCAGGCCGCCGGCGCCGGCCATGAGGATGGCCAGGGTGTTCAGCTCCCGCGAACGCGGCAACTGCCCTTTCTCGCGCGCCTCGCGGCGGCGTTTCTCCGTGGGTTCCTCTGTCTTGTCCTGCCCGCTTTCGCTCTCGGCCATGGCTATTTCGCCCGCACCAGTTCACGGAGGAATTGCAGGGCCTCGCCGGCCAGCACCTGGTACTGGCTGAGCAGGTCGGCGGTGCCGATCCAGAGGATCACCAGGCCCAGCACCAGGGTCAACGGAAAGCCGATGGAGAAGATGTTCAGTTGCGGCGCCGCGCGGGTCATGGCGCCGAAGGCGAGGTTCACCACCAGCAGCGCGGTGATCGCCGGCAGCGCCAGCAGCAGTGCCGCGCCCATCACCCAGCCGAGCTTGCCGGCGATGATCCAGAAATGGTTGCCGCTCAGGCCCTCGCCCACCGGCAGGGTGACGAAGCTCTCGGCGATTACCTCGAACACTACCAGGTGTCCGTTCATCGCCAGGAACAGCAGCGTCACCAGCATGGTGAAGAACTGGCCGAGCACCGGCACCGAGACGCCGTTGGCCGGGTCAACCATGGAAGCGAAGCCCAGGCCCATCTGCATCGAGATGATCTGCCCGGCGATCACGAAGGCGTGGAACAACAACTGCAGGGAAAAGCCGAGCAAGGCGCCGACCAGGATCTGCTCGCCGATCAGCAGCATGGCCTTCATGCTCAGCGCGTCCACCTGCGGCATCGGCGGCAGGTTCGGCACCAGCACCACGCAGACGCCCAGCGCCAGGTACAGTCGCACCCGCACCGGCACCAGCTGGGTGCCGATCACCGGCATGGTCATCAGCAGCGCCGCGACCCGGAACAGCGGCAGCACGAAGCTGGCGATCCAGCCGCCGATCTGCGCGTTGGTCAGCTCCAGCATCAGCCGATCAGCAGCGGGATGTTGCCGATCAGCGTCTGGGTGTATTCCATCAGCTGCCGCAGCAGCCAGGGACCCAGCACGATCAGGGTGAGCAGGATCACCATCAGGCGCGGCAGGAAGCTCAGGGTCTGTTCGTTGATCTGGGTGGCGGCCTGGAACATCGCCACCACGAGACCGACCAGCAGGCTCGGAACCACCAGCACGCCGACGATCATCGCCGTCAGCCACAACGCCTCGCGGAACAGGTCGAGTGCCACCTCAGGGGTCATGTCTCTCTCCAGCGCGCCAGCGGCGCGTCAAGCCGGCGGCACCGCTAGACGGTGCCGAAACTGCCCGCCAGCGTCCCGATGATCAGCGCCCAGCCATCCACCAGGACGAACAGCATGATCTTGAACGGCAGGGAAATGATCAGCGGCGACAGCATCATCATGCCCATCGCCATCAGCACGCTGGACACCACCAGGTCGATGATCAGGAACGGGATGAAGATCATGAAGCCGATCTGGAACGCGGTCTTCAGCTCGGACGTGACGAAGGCCGGGACCAGGATGGTCAGCGGCGTCGCCTCCGGGCTGCCGATGTCGGTGCGCTTGGACAGGCGGACGAACAGCTCCAGGTCGGAGGTGCGAGTCTGCGCCAGCATGAACGCCTTCAGCGGTACCTCGGCCTTTTGCAGGGCTTCCTGGGCGGGAATCTGCTCGTTCAGGTAGGGCTGCAGGGCCTGGCTGTTGATCTTGTCGAACACCGGGGCCATGACGAACATGGTCAGGAACAGCGCCAGCCCCACCAGCACCTGGTTCGACGGCGTCGATTGCAGGCCCAGCGCCTGGCGCAGGATGGAGAAGACGATGATGATCCGGGTGAAGCTGGTCATCAGCATGACGAACGCCGGGATGAAGCTCAGCGCGGTCATGATCAGCAGGATCTGCAGGCTGACCGAATACTCCTGCTGGCCCTGGCCGTTGGTGGTCACGGTGATCGCCGAGATCGATGTCGGGTCGGCGGCCAGCGCCGGCCACGGCGCCAGCAGCAGAAGGCAGAGCGCGGCGAGCGCGCCGGCCAGGGAGATGCGCGGAGTCATGGCTTGCCCTTGGGGTCCTTGTTCAGCAGCTCCAGCAGGCGCTGGGCGAATTCCGGCGTGGCCGGCTCGCCGTCCGGCAGGTGTACCGGCTCCTTGAGCACGTGCAACGGCGTGATCCGGCCGGGCGTCAGGCCGAGCAGGATCTGCTCCTCACCGACCTGCACCAGCACCAGCCGGTCGCGCGGACCCAGCGGCTGGCTGGCGAGGGTGCGGATCAAGCGGTTGCCTCGCGGACCGGCCTGTTGCACCCGGCGCACCAGCCAGGCGAGCAGGAAGATCAGGCCGATCACCAGGCCCAGGCCGAGCACCAGTTGGGCCAGTTGCGCGGCGGCGCCGGAAGCGGCGCCCACCGTCGGCGCGGCGGCACCCGTCGTCCCCTCCGCGGCGCACAGCGGCGCGCTCAGCGAGGCGAGTGCCGGCAGGAAGCCGGCGAACAGGTAGCGACGCATGTCAGCGCAGCTTCTTGATGCGTTCGCTGGGACTGATCACGTCGGTCAGGCGGATGCCGAACTTCTCGTTCACTACCACCACCTCGCCGTGGGCGATCAGGGTGCCGTTGACCAGTACGTCCAGCGGCTCGCCGGCCAGGCGATCGAGTTCGATCACCGACCCCTGGTTGAGCTGCAGCAGGTTGCGGATGCTGATGTCGGTATGCCCGACCTCCATGGAAATGGTCACCGGGATGTCCAGGATCACATCCAGGTTGGGCCCCTCCAGGCCGGAAATGGTCGGTGCCTTCGGCGAAGCGCCGAACTCTTCCATCGGCGCCCGCGGGGTACTCGACTCCGCCACGGGAGTCGCGCCGCCCTGGGCCATCAGCGCATCGATGTCGTCCTGGCTGGCGTCGCCCGCCTCGGCCAGCGCCGCCGCCCACTCGTCGGCCAGTGCCTGTTCCTCGGTGGTCACTTTTTCTTCGTCTGCCATGGTTCGTCTTTCCTCCGGGGGAAGCGGTCAGCGCGAGCGCTCGACCGCTTCGAGAATCTGTAGCGCCAGGTTGCCCTTGTGGGCGCCCAGCTTGACCTTGAAGGCGGGCACGCCGTTGGCGCGCATCACCATGTGTTCCGGCATCTCCACCGGGATCACGTCGCCCGGCTGCATGTGCAGGATGTCGCGCAGCTTGAGCTGGCGGCGGACCACGGTGGCGCCGAGCGGTACCTGGACGTCCAGCACGTCCTCGCGCAGGGCCTTGATCCAGCGCTCGTCCTGGTCGTCGTGGTCGGACTGGAAACCGGCGTCGAGCATCTCGCGGATCGGCTCGATCATCGAATAGGGCATGGTGATGTGCAGGTCGCCGCCACCGCCGTCCAGTTCGATGTGGAAGGTGGAGACCACCACCACCTCGCTGGGACTGACGATGTTGGCCATGGCCGGGTTGACCTCCGAGTTGACGTACTCGAAGTTCATCTCCAGCACCGCCTGCCAGGCTTCCTTCAGATCGACGAAGGCCTGCTCCAGCACCATCCGCACCACCCGCAGTTCGGTCGGGGTGAACTCGCGGCCCTCGATCTTGGCGTGGCGGCCGTCGCCGCCGAAGAAGTTGTCCACCAGCTTGAACACCAGCTTGGCGTCGAGGATGAACAGCGCGGTGCCGCGCAGCGGCTTCATCTTCACCAGGTTGAGGCTGGTGGGAACGTACAGCGAGTGCACGTACTCGCCGAACTTCATCACCTGCACGCCGCCGACCGCGACGTCGGCCGAACGGCGCAGCAGGTTGAACATGCTGATGCGGGTGTAGCGGGCGAAACGCTCGTTGATCATCTCCAGGGTCGGCATGCGGCCCCGGACGATGCGGTCCTGGCTGGTCAGGTCATAGGACTTGACCGATCCCGGCGTCGCCTCGACTTCGGTTTCCACCAGGCCATCGTCGACGCCGTGCAACAGCGCGTCGATTTCATCCTGGGAAAGCAGATCTTGCACGGCCATGGGATACCTACTGCAGCACGAAATTGGTGAACAACACTTGTTCGATAGCCAGTTGGCCGGTTTCCTTCTTGGCCAGTTCCTGCAATCCAGCGGTCGCCTGCTGGCGGAGCATTTCCTTGCCCACCGGAGTCACCAGCGAGTCGAAACTCTGACTCGAGAACAGCATCACCAGTTTATTGCGAACCAGCGGCATGTGCTCGCGCAATGCGTCCATCTGCGCCTTGTCGCGCCCCATCAACGCGACGCCGACCTGCATGTAGCGCTGCCGGCCGTTCTGGTTGAAGTTGACGACGAAGGCCGGCGCCAGGATCTCGTAGAGCGCCGGCTGCTTGCCCGGCTTCGCCGCCTCGCTGGCGACTTCCTCGGTCTTCTCGGCCTTCAGCGACTTGCTGAGGAAGAACCAGGTGCCGCCCACCGACAGGCCGATCGCCAGCAGCAGGCCGACCACGATCAGCAGGATCAGCTTCAGCTTGCTCTTGCCGCCGCTCGGAGCCCCCGCGTCGGCGGGTGTCGCCTCTTTCTTAGCCATGCCAAAAATCCGTCGCTATAGCGTCAAATGAAGGGTTTCACAGGGGCAGAGCAAGGGTTGTGCCATTTCTGCAACGCCGCCCCGCCTCCTGGGACCAGCCCCGGAGGGCTGTCCGAGATGATAGACGGCGCGGATATTACAGCCTGGCCACAGGAAATCATCCCCGTCTTTTGCGAAATTGCCCGCTCCGGAAAAAGAAAGGCCTCCCGCAGGAGGCCCAAAGGGGAAATGCAGTCGTTCGCCTCAGGCGTAGTAGTCGACCAGACCGCGCGCCGCCGACGCACCCGGCCGGCTGCGGATCTCGCTGACTCCGGCGAGGGTTTCCTCATCGCCCGAGGCCTCGCCGGCCAAGCCGCGTCCGCGCGCCGATCCGCCCTCGCCCTGCTGCTGGCCCTGCCAGCCCCGCGCCAGCGACTGGTCGGAGACGTTCACGTCGAGCTGGTTCATGCCCTGCTGGCTGAACATGTCGCGCAGCCGGTGCATCTGGCTTTCCAGGGCGTCGCGAACGCCGGCGTTGGGACTGGCGAAGGTCACCTGGGTCTGGTCGGCGGTCATGTGGATGCGCACGTCCAGGCGTCCCAGCTCGGCGGGGTCGAGCTGGATCTCCGCCGACTTCAGGTTCTGGCTGGACATCCACATCACCCGGTCCACCACCGCCTCGCTCCAGCCGTTCTGCTGCATCGCCACCGGCTGGCCGGGCACCGTGCCGTTCACCGGACGGTTGGTCAGGGCCTGTTGCGCCATGGCCTGAGTCAGCCCGTTGAGCTTGGCCGCGAAAGGTTCACCGCGGGGTTCCGCCTTGCTCTCCAGCAGGCTCTCGGAGGCGGCGCTGGCGACGGCCGGCTCGGCGGTCTGCTGCAACTGGGCCTCGAGCGCCTTGCCGTCGACGGCCTTGGTCAAGGAATCCGAGGTCAGGCCGGCAAGGGCATCGCCGAGGTTCGCCTGGCGGGGATCGGCGCTCTTCGCCGGCCCGCCTTTCGCCGTCTGCGCGGCGTCCTGGGCGCCCTGCTCCAGGGCCATGTTCACCGCCGGCACGCCGTTGAGCTTGAGCAGGGTCGGGTCGCTGCTGGCTTCGGTAAGGCTGGCCGGAGCACTGCTGGCCGTCGGCACGGCCGGTGGCAGCAAAGTCGCCTGGGTATTCTCGTCGAGCAACGGTACGGCACCGCCGAGGCCGAGCAATTGCAGCGGATCGACCGGCGTTTCGACTTTATCTTCGCCGTCGGCCTTGACCTGGCCGTCGGCCGGCAAAGGCTTGCCGTCTTCGGCAACGGCCGGCTGCCTGGCGGCATCCGTCGGCTGCGCTTCGACGGCGTCCTTGCCGGCGTCCCGTGGCTTGTCCCGCGAACCCTTGGAGGGACCGTCGGCGCGCTCGGCGGGCTTCTTCGCGGTCTCCTTGGCATACATGTCGGAGAAGCTGGAAGTCTTGTCGTTACTGGGCTCAGGCGTTTTCTGCTGGCTCTTCGGCGCAGCGGCCTTGGGCTTTACATCAGGCGTCGGCGGCAACAACACACCAGGGGCGACGGCCATGGGAATTCTCCATTTGCGAAGGGATTGCATCGTGGCTTGCGCAAGGGATGGAGCAAGGTCCGGGCCAACTTCGCCGAGAGCGTCCGTGAAACGCTCGCCAGGGCGCCGCAGCAGGCACGCTCGCTTTGCCCGCAGGTCCCGTCTGGACTACAATCCAGAGCCGCATCCCTCCCGAGGTAGTACCCTGATGTCCTTCGCCGAAAAACTGTCCCGTCTGCAAGCCTTCCTCGATGCCGATGACCTGCACGAAGAAGCGCTGGACTACGTGGCGACCCACGGCTACCTGACCGCCCTCTCCATCTGCCCGGAGCAGGTGCCGGAGCGGGAGTGGATCGACGCCCTGTTCGCCGAACCGCCGCACTACCGCAGCGATGAGGAGCGCCAGGAGATCGAGACTTCCCTCGAGCAGCTCAAGGCGCACATCACCCGCGTGCTGGCCAGCGACGAAGACCTCGAGCTGCCCTGCGACCTCGACCTCGGCGACGAGCCGGACGACTCCGACCTGCGCGGCTGGTGCATCGGCTTCATGGAAGGCGTGTTCCTTCGCGAGGAAGTCTGGTTCGAGCAGGCCGAGGAGGAAGTCAGCGAGCTGCTGCTGCCTATCATGGTCGGCTCCGGCCTGTTCGACGAGCAGCCCGAGTTCGACGAGATCGCCCGCGACCGCCACCTGGTGGACGACATGGTCGCGCAGATTCCCGACCTGCTGACCAACCTGTTCCTGCTCTGCCAGGCGCCGGAAGAAAAGCCCGCCCTGCTCAAGCCGCGCACGCACTAAGGAGCGCCGCGGTGGCGCAGCGGGAAATTCGCCCGAGCGCTCGTGCCTGGGTGCGCTATAGCCTCCAGGCCGTGGGTTTCCTAAGCGTAGCCCTGGGCGTGATCGGCATCTTCCTGCCGGTGCTGCCGACCACGCCTTTCCTGCTCCTCGCGGCGGCCTGCTTCATGCGCAGCTCGCCGCGCTTCTACCACTGGCTGGTCGGCCATCCACGGCTCGGCCCGTGGATCCGCGACTATCTCGACGGCGAAGGCATCCCGCTCAAGGGCAAGGTCTACGCCATCGGCCTGATGTGGGCCAGCATCGCCCTTTCCTGCTACCTGGTCCGACGCCCCTGGGCCCAGGGCTTCATGCTGACCAGCGCGGTACTGGTCAGCATCTATATCCTCCGCCAGAAGACCCGCCCGCCGCACGACGCCTGATGGCCCGCTCAGGACAGCGCCGGATCGCCCTCGCCCAGCGGCAAGCGGTCGCCGGGCCCGCGCCGCTCGGGGCTCAGCACGGTGAAGCCGAAGGTGTTCCAGCCGTCCGCGCTGTCGACGAACACCGAACCGCCGTGCATGCTCGCCACCGCCTTGACGATGGACAGGCCGAGGCCGTGGTTGGCCTCGCTGTTGCTGCGCGCCGCGTCGACCCGATAGAAGCGTTCGAACAGGTGCCTGCGGTGCTCGTCGGCGATCGGCACGCCGGGGTTGCTCACCGCCACCCGCACTTCGTCGCCGCGCCGCTCGACGCCGACCCGCAGCGTGCCGCCGGCGGCGGTGTGCTGGGCGGCGTTGTACAGCAGGTTGGTCACCGCCCGCTGGAACAGGGCGCGCTCGACCAGCGCGCGGGCCTCGCCGCGCACCTCGATACCGACCCCGGCCTCGTCGAAGATCACCTCGAGGAAATCCACCGTGGTGGCGATCTCGCCGGCCAGCGAGGTTTCCTCGCGCTCGCAGGCCAGGCGTCCCTGGTCGGCGCGGGCGAGGAACAGCATGTCGTTGACGATCGCCCGCAGCCGCTCCAGCTCCTCCAGGTTGGATTGCAGGACCTCTTCGTAATGTTCGCCGCTGCGTTCGCGGGACAACGCCACCTGGGTCTGGCCGATCAGGTTGGTCAATGGCGTGCGCAGCTCGTGGGCGACGTCGGCATTGAACGACTCCAGGCGCACGTAGGCCTGCTCCAGGCGGTCCAGGGCGCCGTTGAACGCTCCCACCAGCTCGCGCAGCTCGGCCGGCAGCGGCGAGAGCTGCAAGCGCTGCGACAACTGCCGCGGGCTGATCCGCCGGGCCTCCTCGGACAGCCGATGCACCGGCCACAGGCCCAGGCGGGCGATCCAGTGGCCAAGCAACGAGGCCAGCAGCACACCGAGGGCGGACAGGCCGAGCAGCCATTTCAGGGTGGAGGTCCGCGCCTCATGGAACGCCGCGCTATCGATGGCGGTGACGTAGGTCAGCCGCGGCCGCCCCTCGCGCGCCGGCAACACGCCGACCCGCGCAGTCAGCGCGTACCGGTGCTCCGGCAACTCCAATTCGTAGCGGCCGGCGCCATCGGCGATCAGCCGCTGCACCGGTTCGCTGAAGCGCCCGTAGTGATAGCGCGGGTCGTCGCTGTCGATCCAGAAACGGATCAGCTCGTACTCCTGGCTCAGGTTGTCCAGCTTGCCCTGCAGGTGCGGCCAGCGCTCGGCCAGGTCGGGATGGTCGAGCATCCGCGAGACCATGTTGAAGCGCACGTCCACCTCGCCCTGCTGCAGGCGCTCGGTCTGGCGGTCGAGGATGCAATAGAGCATGGTGCCGATGAGGGCGAAGATCACCACCGCGGCGCCGGCGAACATTCCCGCCAGGCGGGTCGACAAGGACATGCCCACCTCAGCCCGACTCCGCCAGCGCACGGTTCTCCAGGACGTAGCCCATGCCCCGGATGGTATGCAGCAGCTTGTTCTCGAACGGACCGTCGAGCTTGGCGCGCAGGCGCTTGATCGCCACCTCCACGACATTGGTGTCGGTATCGAAGTTGATGTCCCAGACCAGTTCGGCGATCGCCGTCTTCGACAGGATCTCGCCGCTGCGCTGGGCCAGCACGCAGAGCAGCGCGTACTCCTTGGCAGTCAGCTCCAGACGGGTGTTGCCACGGAAGACCTTGCGGCTGAGCAGGTCGATGGACAGGTCGGCGATGCGCATCTGCGAATGGCTTTCATGGTTGCCGCCGCGCCGGGTCAGGGCCTGCAGGCGGGCGACCAGTTCGAGGAAGGAGAACGGCTTGATCAGGTAGTCGTCGGCGCCCTCGCGCAGCCCGCGCACCCGGTCTTCCACGCGCTCGCGCGCGGTGAGCATGATCACCGGGGTCTGCCGCCGCTCGCGCAACGCCCGCAGAACGCCGTAGCCGTCGACGCCCGGCAGCATCACGTCGAGCACGATCACGTCGTACTCGCCATGGAGCGCCAGGTGGCGACCGTCGATGCCGTTGTCCGCCAGGTCCACGGTGAACCCCTGTTCGCTGAGGCCACGGTTCAGGTAGTCCGCCGTCTTCGCCTCGTCCTCGACAATCAGTACCCGCATCTATCGCCCGATCCTCTGTTCGCCTTCGCATCCCGGGCGGGACGCATGCCTGCCTGCATCCTAGCCACGCGCCGCCGTCCAGGAAAGCCGCGTCCGTTACGCCTCATGTCGCCGTCGCCCCAGCGGTTCCGCCGTCCGAGGTCGTCGTCCCGCGCCGGTGGAACAGCCGCTCCAGGGCCAGGTATACCACCGGCGTGCTGAACAGGGTCAGCACCTGGCTCACCAGCAGCCCGCCGACCACCGCGATGCCCAGAGGCTGGCGCAGCTCGGAACCGGTGCCGAAGCCGATCATCAGGGGTATCGCGCCCAGCAGCGCGGCCAGGGTGGTCATCATGATCGGCCGGAAACGGGTCAGGCAGGCCTGGTAGATCGCCTGCTCCGCGCTCATGCCCTGCTCGCGCTGGGCGACGATGGCGAAGTCGACCATGAGGATGCCGTTCTTCTTGACGATGCCGATCAGCAGCACGATGCCGATCAGCGCCATGATCGAGAAGTCCTGGCCCCAGGCCCAGAGCAGGAACACCGCGCCGATCCCCGCCGAGGGCAGGGTCGAGAGGATCGTCAGCGGATGTACGAAACTCTCGTAGAGCACGCCGAGGATGATGTACACCGCGATCAGCGCGGCGAGGATCAGCAGCGGTTGCGAGGCCAGCGAGCTCTGGAAGGCCTGCGCCGCGCCCTGGAACACGCCGATAATGGTCGAGGGCATGCCGATCTCCTCCTGGGCGCGCTGCACCGCCTGCACCGCCTCGCCGAGGGACACCCCGGCAGCCAGGTTGAAGGACAGGTTGACCGCCGGGAACATGCCGTTGTGGTTGATCTGCAGCGGCCCGGAGCGCGGCGCCGCGACCTTGGCGATGGCCGACAGCGGGACCATCTCGCCGCTCAGCGGCGAGCGCAGGTAGAACCAGTCCAGGCTTTCCGCGCGGCCGCGCTGGCGCGCATCGAGTTCGAGGACCACCTTGTACTGGTTGACCTCGGTCTGGTACTCGCCGACCTGGCGCTGGCCGAAGGCGTCGTAGAGGGTCTGGCTGACATCCTCGGCGCTGAGGCCGAAACGCGCCGCGGCCACCCGGTCGATGTCCAGCGCGGTGACGCTGGCGCCGACCTGCAGGTCGTTGGACACATCCATCAGCCCCGGCACCTGCTTCAGGCGCTCGGTGAGGCGTTGCGCCCAGAGCGCCAGCTGGGTGCTGTCGCTGCTGCGCAGGGCGTACTGGTACTGGGTCCGCGAGGGTCCGGAACTGAGGTTGATGTCCTGCGCCGCGCGCAGGTAGAGCATGATTCCCGGCACCTTCGCCAGTTGCGGGCGCAGCCGGTCGATGAACTCGCCGACCGAGACATCGCGCTCGCCACGGTCCTTGAGGACGATCCAGAAACGTCCGTTGGCCAGGCTCTGGCTACCGCCGGTGACGCCCACCGCATGGTTGTAGCTCTGCACCGCCGGGTCGCTGGCGATGATCTCGGCCAGTTGCCGGTGCTTGGCGACCATGTCGTCGTAGGAGATATCCTCGGCAGCCTGGCTCGTGCCGAAGACGAAGGCGGTGTCCTGCAAGGGGAAGAAACCCTTGGGAATCCCGACGTAGCCGGCCACCGCCACCAGCACGGTAAAGGCGAAGCCGACCAGCATCAGCCGCTGGTGCCCGAGCGCCCAGCGCAGGCCGCGCTCGTATCCGCCGGTCAGCCATTCGGCGAAGCCCTTTCTCGGCGCGTCGGCATGCCGCAATGCCGGCATGAAGCGCGAAGCCAGCATCGGCGCCAGGGTCAGCGAAGCGAGCACCGAGATCAGGATCGCCACCGTCACGCTGACCGCGAATTCGCGGAACAGCCGGCCGACGATCCCGCCCATGAACAGCAGGGGAATGAACGCGGCGATCAGCGAGAAGCTGATGGAAATCACGGTAAAGCCGATCTCCGCCGCGCCCTTGAGCGCCGCCTCGACCTTCGAGGCGCCCGCTTCCAGGTGTCGGTGGATGTTCTCCACGACCACGATGGCGTCGTCGACGATGAAGCCGACGGCGATGATCAGCGCCACCAGGGTCAGGTTGTTGAGGGTGAAGCCGAGCACGTACATCGCCGCGAAGCTGGCGCTCAGGGACACCGCCAGCACCGTGGCGACGATCAGGGTCGCCGACAGCTGGCGGAGGAACAGGCCCATCACCAGCACCACCAGGCCAATGGTCAGCAGCAGGGTCAGTTCGACCTCGTGCAGCGACGAGCGGATGGTCCGGGTGCGATCGTTGAGCACGTCTACCTCGATGGTCGCCGGGAGCATCTCGCGCAGGCGCGGCAATGCGGCCTGGATCGCGTCGGCGGTATCGACGATGTTCGCCCCAGGCTGGCGGAGGATCACCAGTGCCACCCCGGGCACACCGTTCGGCCAGGCCTGCACGTAGTCGTCCTCGGGCGCCGAGACGATCCGCGCCACGTCCTTGAGGAACACCGGCGCGCCCTGGCGGTAGGCGACCACCAGGTCGTCATAGTCGCTGGCGTTGAACAACTGGTCGTTGGCCGCGAGGGTCGACACCCGCCCCTCGCCGTAGAGCGCGCCCTTGGCCAGGTTGACGCTGGCCGACTGCAACGACTGGCGCAGGTCGGCCAGGGTCAGCTGGTAGGCGGCGAGCTTTTCCGGCTGGGCCTGGATGCGGATCGCCGGGCGCTGCTGGCCGACCACGAAGATCTGCCCCACGCCGTTCACCTGGCTGAGCTGGCGGGCGAGGATGGTCTCGGCGTAATCGCTGAGTTCGATCAGCGGCATCATCTCCGAGTTGACCCGCAGGATCATGATCGGGCTGTCCGCCGGGTTGACCTTGCGCCAGGTCGGCAGGTTCGGCATGTCCACCGGCAGCCGCCCGGCCGCGGCGTTGATCGCCGCCTGGACCTCCTGGGCGGCGACGTCGATGCTCT
This sequence comes from Pseudomonas sp. RC10-4-2, assembly GCF_050433085.1. Taxonomy (NCBI): domain Bacteria; kingdom Pseudomonadati; phylum Pseudomonadota; class Gammaproteobacteria; order Pseudomonadales; family Pseudomonadaceae; genus Pseudomonas; species Pseudomonas sp. RC10-4-2. Next base: position 1,573,956 of record NZ_JBNPXX010000002.1, on the reverse strand, counting down.
TGTCGAGGCTGAACTGCAGGGTCAGGGTGGTGGTGCCCAGGGCGCTGCTGGAAGTCATCTCGGTGATCCCGGGAATCGCGCTGAACTGCACTTCCAAGGGGGTGGCCACCGACGAGGCCATGGTTTCCGGGCTACCGCCGGGCAGCAAGGCGTTGATCTGGATGGTCGGGAAGTCCGCCTCCGGCAACGGCGCCACACCGAGCCGGAGGAACGCCAGCAGCCCCAGCAGCAGCGAGGCCAGGGTCAGCAGCGCGGTGGCGATCGGGTGCCGTACGCACCAGCCGGAAATCCCGGCGCGCGGCGTCACGGCTGCCGCTCCGCCGCCTGAGCCAGGCTCGGGCGCGGCTCCTGGATATCGACCAGGGCGCCGGGCATCAGCCGCGAGTGGCCGTCCACCACCACCTGGTCACCGCTGGCCAGGCCTTCCACCACACTGAGGCCGTCGATGTCCTGGAGCACCCGCACTGGCACCGCCTCGACCCGGTCGGCGGCGACCCGGTAGACGAAATTACCCTCCAGGCCGCGGCGCACCGCCTTGCTCGACAGCACCAACTGGTCGCGCCGGACCCCGGTGTGCAGGCTCACCGCGACGAACTGCCCGGGCCAGAGCCGGGCCTGGCGGTTATCGAAGGAGGCGCGCACGCGGATGGTGCCGGTGGAACTGTCGATCTGGTTGTCGATGGTCAGCAACCGGCCCTCGCCCAGCGCGCTCCCGCCGTCGCGGCTGTAGGCGCGCACCGCCGCCTCGCCGCCGAGCAGCGCCTGCAACTGGGGCAACTGTTCCTGTTGCAGGGAGAAGACTACGGAGATCGGTGCGATCTGGGTCACGCTGAACAGGCCGAGACTGTCGCCGACCCGCACCAGGTTGCCGACATCGACGTTGCGGATACCGACCTTGCCGGATACCGGCGAGGTGATCCGGGTGTAGGACAGGCGCACCCGCTCGGCGTTGATGGTGGCATCGTTGGCCTTCAGGGTCGCGCGCAACTGGTCGACCGTCGCCTGCTGCTGGTCCAGCAGTTGGCGTGACACCGCACGCTCGGCATACAGGCTGCGGTAGCGTTGCAGGTCCTGCTCGGCGGATTTCAGCTGGGCCTGGTTGCTCGCCCTGGAGGCCTGCGCCTGCTCCAGCGCGGCGACGACGGCGCGGTCATCGATGGTCGCCAGCAACTCGCCCGCCTCGACCATCTGCCCTTCGCTCACCAGCAGGCGGGTCAACTGGCCGTCGATCTGGGTGCGGACCACCACGTTGTGCAACGAAGTCACCGTACCGATGCCGCTGACCTGTTGCTCGACGTCGCGCCGCTCCACCCGCGCCACGTTCACCGGGACCCTGGCCGGCGCGGGCGCCGCCTTCGCCCCGGCGTCGCCGCCGAGCCATGCCCAACCGCCGAAGGCGACCAGGCCCGCCGCCAGCACGCCCACCAGGACCCGCCCCCCACCACTGCGCAACGCCTGCATCTGTCCACCTTTCCCAGTCGCCGGCCTCGCGCGGCCGACTTCGTTCTTCTTTATAAGCAGCGCAGCGGGACCCCACCCTGACCCCTGAATGACAATCCTGTCAGTTTCGCCGGACACCCCGCGCTGGCAGGCCGCCCGGCGCTCTCGTAGACTTCGCTGAGTCCTTCCGGAGCCCGCTCGATGTCCCCAACCCCCGGCGCCCGCCGGCCCTGCCCCAGGGCCTACGCCCCCTGGCTGCTGTCGCTGGCGACGACATTGCTGCTGGCAGTCGGCGCGGCGCTGGCGCAGTGGGACCTGGAGTCGATACTGAGCCGTGCCGAGCAGCGCTACGGCGAGCTGGGCGCGGCGAAATCACGCCTGGGCGACTGGGGCCGCCTGCTCGAACAGGGCGGCACGCTCGACGAAGCGGCCAAGCTGCGCGCGGTCAACGACTTCTTCAACCAATCGCTACGCTTCACCGACGACATCGAGATCTGGCGACAGGAAGACTACTGGGCGACTCCGGTCGAGGCGCTGGTCAAGGGCGCCGCCGACTGCGAGGACTACGCCATCGCCAAGTACGTGACCCTGCGTCGCCTCGGCGTCGCCAGCGACAAGCTGCGCATCACCTACGTCAAGGCCCTGCGCCTGAACCAGGCGCACATGGTGCTGACCTGGTACGCCAGCCCGGGCGCCGACCCACTGGTGCTGGACAACCTGATCGGCGAGATCCGCCCCGCTTCGCAACGCGACGACCTGTTGCCGGTGTACGCCTTCAATGCCGAGGGCCTCTGGCTGCCCGGCGCCGACGGCGGACGCCGGACCGGCGACAGCAAGAAGCTGTCGCGCTGGCAGGACCTGCTGACCAAGATGCGCGCCGAAGGCCTCGACCTCGACGCACCCAAGGAGGATTGAATGTCACTGCTCAAGCAATTGTTCCTCGCCATCTGCCTGTTCCTCGTCGTCGCCTTCAGCGGCAGCTTCGTCAGCAGCGTGGAGAACTCCCGCGAGCAATTGCGCGGCCAGTTGCGCTCCCACGCCCAGGACGCCGCCACCGCCCTCGGCCTGTCCCTGACGCCGCACGTGGACGACCCGGCGATGGTGCAACTGATGGTCAGCTCGATCTTCGACAGCGGCTACTTCGCCAGCATCCGGGTGATCGACATCAAGAGCGGCAAGCCGCTGGTCGAGCGCGTGCAGGCGCATGCCGAGCGTACGGTGCCCGGCTGGTTCGAACGCCTGGTGGATCTCCAGCCCCAGGGTGGCGACGCGCTGATCATGCGCGGCTGGGAACAGGCGGCGCGGGTCGAGGTGGTCAGCCATCCGCAATTCGCCCTGGCGCGCCTGTGGGACAGCGCCCTGGGCAGCCTCTACTGGTTGCTGGCCTGCGGCGCGGTGAGCCTGCTGCTTGGCGGCTGGCTGCTGCGCCGCCAACTGCGCCCGCTCGACCAGATGGTGCGCCAGGCCCATGCCATCAGCCGGCGGGAATTCCTCAGCCTGCCCAGGCTGCCGCGCACGCCGGAGCTGCGCCGCGTGGTGCAGGCGATGAACCAGATGGTGGAGAAACTTCGCACGCTGTTCGCCGAGGAGGCCGCGCGTAGCGACAAGCTACGCGCCCAGGCCTACCAGGACAGTCTCACCGGCCTGCCCAACCGGCGCCTGTTCGACGCCCGCCTCAACGAACAGCTGGGTGCCGGCGAGCACGAGCATGCCGGGCAGCTCCTGCTGCTGCGCCTGAACGACCTGAACGGGCTGAACCAGCGTCTCGGCGGGCAACGCACGGATGAACTGATCCAGGCGGTCGCCCGCTTGCTGGTCGACTCCTGCGGCCAGCAAGGGCGCGCCGACTGGCTGCTGGCCCGCAGCCGCGGCGGCGAGTTCGCCGTGCTGGCTCCCGGTTGCTCCCGCGAGCAGGCCGAACGCCTGGCCGAGGAACTCTGCGAAGGCCTGGAGAACCTTGCCCGCACCGGTGCCAGCGATCTCACGCCGGTCGCCTATCTCGGTATCAGCGCGTTCGCCGAAGGCGACTCGCCCGCGGATCTCATGGCCCGTGCCGACCAGGCCCTGGCCCAGGCCGAAAGCCAGCCCGCCCAGCCCTGGGCGAGCCAGGACGGCACCGCGCTCGCGGCGCTCAACGATAGCCAGGACTGGCACGACTGGATCGACCAGGCCCTGACGGAGCGCCGCCTGCTGCTCTATTTCCAGCCGGTGGTGGACTGCCTGGACACCCAGCGCGTCCTCCACCACAAGGTCCTCGCGCGTCTGCTCGACCCGCAGGCCACGGCCATCGCCGCCGGGCGCTTCCTGCCCTGGATAGAACGTTTCGGCTGGGCCGCGCGCCTGGACCTGGCGATGCTCGAACAGAGCCTGGAGCACCTGCGGCGCCATCCACGGCCGCTGGCGCTGAGCCTGTCGGCCGCCAGTGTCCGCAATGCGCAGACGTTTGCCCCGCTACTGGCCCTGCTCAAGGCGCATCCGCAGGAGGCGCGCCAGCTGACCCTGGAACTGGACGAGCGGCACCTGCCAGCCGCGGCCGAACTGGAACGCCTCAGCCAGGTCCTGCGCGAACTGGGCTGCGGTCTCGGCCTGCAGCATTTCGGCGGCCGCTTCAGCCTGATCGGCAACCTTACCCATCTGGGGCTGGCCTACCTCAAGCTGGACGGCTGCTACCTGCACGCCGTCGACCGGGAAGGCGACAAGCGGTTGTTCATCGAAGCGGTCTATCGCACCACCCACAGCATCGATCTACCGTTGATCGCGGAACAGGTGGAAACCCTCGGTGAACTCGAAGTACTGCGGGAAATGGGTTTGCGTGGCGCCATGGGACGCCTGTTCGGCAGCCCGGCGCCCTGGTCCGGGGATGCCTGATAGCGAGTCCGGAGCGGGTCGGACTCGCTTTACAGCGGATTCGGCATCGACGCCAGGCGCTCCCTCTCCGACAGAGAACGCGCCGGCGCGAGCCGACAGATCCCCGTCATGAAACCGCCAGTCGCTGTTCCACCAGCACTCCCCCGTAAAGCGCGATCTGGGTCTTGGCATTGAGTTCGATGCGCAAGGCCACCGCGCGCTCGATGCCGATCTTCAGGTGCGGACCGAAGCGCGATACGTCCAGGCCGGCACGGATCATCATCTTCTCCACGCCTACGGTGGTTACCGTCACCAGCGTCTGGATGTCGTTCTGCAGGCTGTAGCGGGCCAGCGCGCGCATCGCCTCCAGCGTACAGTCGGAAAAGCCCAGCGAGCCTTTCTGTCCAGAGTTGATGGCGAAACGGCTGAGTTCCCAGATGTGCGGCGAGCAAGGCGCTTCCTTGCCGTGCAGAAGCTCCGGGAAGGTGTTCTTCAGCATGTAGGGGCCAGTGGTATCGAGAATTCGCCAGCAACCGAAAACCTGGGCTTCAGGAGTATCTTCCTGGATCAACATGTAATAAGGACTGAGTGCGTCATAACCATCGATTTCCATCTCGTCGATGACACTAACGTCCCAGCCTTTGCGCTCCTTGAACACTTGAGCACGCAACTTGTGCATCTCGCCCAGCAGTTTTTTATCGAACTCTTCGCGCCGACCAATTTGTACGATCATCTTCACTTCCTCCAAATAGGAAGCTGAAGAATTTATGCAAATTTCATAATTTTATAACTAGCAAATGAGATAGATTTCGGTGAACCCGGACCCTTGCTAGGCTCGAAGAAACGTCCGAAAAGATCAGAGCAATGGCTTCACACGAGAGAACACAGCCCCAAAACATGGCCTTCCGGGCAAAGGCCACCCGCACCGCCCGACGGGAAAGCCAGGAAACTTTCTGGAGCCGCTTCGGGATAAGCCAATCCTGCGGCAGTCGTTTCGAGAATGGCGAGAACCTGCCCTTCCCTATATATCTGCTTTTGCATTTCTATATAGAAGGGCAAATTACCGATCGCCAGCTCGCCGACCTGAGAGGCAAGATCAGAGAGTAATAAGACCCAAATTAACGGCCATAATGGCCGCTACGCGGCGGGAGGTCACACCGAACTTCCGCCGAATATTTCCCATATGGAAGTTCACATTGGCTTCCGAGCAGTTGCAGATAACCGATATCTCCCAACTGGTCTTGCCGATGGCGCACCACTGCAACACTTCCTTCTCCCGGCTGGTCAGAACCACCGGTTTGCTGACCGGATGTTCGAAGGCCAGTCCGGCACCGCTCTGCAGTGCGTAGTCCTTGAGCATCCACAGGGTCGGCAGGACCGACTCCATGAAACGGTTGGCCTCGGCCCGGTTTTCCGCTTCCACGCTGAGGCTCAGCGCGCCGAGTTCGCCGCGAGCACCATGCAGCGGCATGGTCAGCCCATACACCAGGCCGGCGGCCGAGGCTTCCTCGAAGAACTCGTGCTGCTTTCGCGTCTGGTAGATGGACGGTTCCCAGAAAATCGGCAGTACGCTCTGGGTACAGTGACTGACCGTCGGGTCGACCCGCGCGTAGCCAGCCCGGTCGTAATGCTCGCGCCAGGCGGCCGGGTAGTTGCCGACGATGAAGGCGTTCTCGTAGTCCTGGCTGTCCTTAGGCAACAGGCCGAACAGGATCTTCGAGAATCCAAGGTCGCTCGCCATCTTCTGCAGGATGGCGCTCCACTCCAATTTTCCACTTGAGCGTTCCAGCTCAAGAAAACCGTCAACCAAGGCCATAGCGCTACGTTCTTCTTAAACTATTAACCAATCAGCCAAATATGGATTCGGCACCCGATATCCGGCACGTTGTACGGCAGTCCGAGAATCCCGGCTTCCTGCCGAGGCGCATGCGCCCGTGCCCGACGACCCCTGAAGATGTCCAGTCAGCCCACTCTATAGAGTTGGCGTTGTGCCGGAAAGGCACATTTCAGTCCCACTTAACAATAGACCGCAGCGTTTGATGCACCTAGTACGATACCCGTCCTAGAGGGTAAGCAAACGTTTAAATGTGATCTAGATCACATTTTATGCGAACTGAATACCCAGTCACACCTGGTCCCCGGGTTCACTGTCGGCCCATCGCCACGCGTGCGACCGCTCTCGGCCGGGCGATCCGAGGCGCAGACGTCTGTGCGCGGCGCACGCGCAAAGGCACAGCGCCACGGCCAAGGGGGCGACCTCGCGGCGTCAGGCCTGCCGGGCACGGACCCGGCGACATAGCCACTTTTCCAGTTCGGCGACGCAGAACAGGCCGAGCCCGGCCAGCAGCACCCGCGCCCACTCGCCCGGGGCCAGGCCGACCGAGCCGAACAGCGCCTGCAACGGCGGCGCGTAGGTATAGAGCAGTTGCAGCACCACGCAGGCGGCGATCGCCAGCAAGACCTGGCGGTTGCCGAACAGGCCCTCGCGGCTGAGCACCGAATCGTAGATATGCCGGCTGTTGAGCAGGTAGAACATCTCGCACACCACCACGCTGTTCACCGCCATGGTCCGCGCGCTCTCCAGCCCGGTGCCATGCTCCAGCTCCCAGAGGAACAGGCCCAGGGCGCCCGCCATCATCAGCAGCGAGACCAGCAGCACCCGCCAGACGAAGAACAGCGACAACAGGGGCTCCGCCGGCGGACGCGGCGGACGCTGCATCAGGCCGCGCTCGGCCGGATCGAAGGCCAGCGCCAGGCCCAGGGTGCTGGAGGTGACCATGTTGATCCAGAGGATCTGCGCCGGCGTCATCGGCAGGGTCAACTGGAACAGGATCGCGGCGATCACGATCAGCGCCTCGCCACCGTTGGTCGGCAGCATGAAGAGGATGAATTTCTTCAGGTTGTCGTAGACCGCCCTTCCCTCGCGCACGGCATTGGCGATGGTGGCGAAATTGTCGTCGGCGAGGACCACCTCAGCCGCCTCCTTGGCCGCCTCGGTGCCCTTGTTGCCCATCGCTACGCCGACGTCGGCGCGCTTCAGCGCCGGCGCATCGTTGACCCCGTCGCCGGTCATCGCCACCACCTCGCCGCTGGCCTGCAGGGCCTGCACCAGGCGCAGCTTGTGCTCAGGGCTGGCGCGGGCGAACACATCGACGCCCGGCAGCACTTCGCGCAGGCGCTGGTCGTCGAGCAACTCGATCTCCGCGCCGGTCAGCGCCGGCCGGTCGATGCCGATCCCGAGCATGGCGCCGATCGCCCGCGCGGTGTCGACGTGGTCGCCGGTGATCATCTTCACCGCGATACCCGCCGCCTGGCATTCGGCGACCGCGGCCACGGCCTCCTCGCGCGGAGGGTCGATGATGCCCACCAGGGCCAGCAGGGTGAAGCCATGTTCCACGTCGGCGAAATCCAGCGTGCGCTGCTCCGCCGGCATCGCCCGTCGGGCGATGGCCAGCAGGCGCAGACCGCGAGCGGCGGTGTCGGTGGCCAGGCGCCGCCAGTAGTCCGGGTCCAGCGGCCGCACCGAGTCGCCCACCCGTTCAGCCTCGCACATGTCGAGGATGCGCTCCGGCGCGCCCTTCAGGTAGACCATCGCCTGGCCTGCGTGGTCGTGGTGCAGGGTGGCCATGAAGCGATGCTCGGACTCGAACGGAATCGCATCGCTGCGTGGCCGTTCCGCCGCCAGCGCCTGCGGATCGAGGCCCAGCTTGAGGCCGAGGCTGAGCAGCGCGCCTTCGGTGGGGTCGCCCTCCAGTTGCCATGCCTCGCCCTCCTGGTGCAGGCGCGCCTCGTTGCACAACAGCGCCGCGCGACCGATCTCCTGCAGATCGTCGCGTCCGGCGGGATCGAGGCCTTCGCCGTTGTGGCTGAAACCACCCAGGGGGGCGTAACCGGCGCCGCTGACCTCGATTACCTGGTCGGCGGTGACGATACGCTGCACGGTCATCTCGTTGCGGGTCAGGGTGCCGGTCTTGTCCGAGCAGATCACCGTCACCGAACCCAGCGTCTCCACCGCCGGCAGGCGGCTGACGATGGCGTTGCGCCGGGCCATGCGCTGTACGCCGAGGGCGAGGATCACCGTCATGATCGCCGGCAGTCCCTCGGGAATCGCCGAGGCGGTCAGCGCCACCACCAGCATGAACATGTCCACCATCGGCTGGCCCTGCCAGAGGGTGCCGAGGACGAAGGTGGCGCCGGCCAGCAACAGGATCGCCAGGGCCAGCCAGCGACTGAAGCTGGCGATCTGTCGCAGCAGCGGAGTGGCCAGGGTGCGGACTTCGCGCAACAGCGTACCGATCCGGCCCAGTTCGGTATCCCCGGCGGTGGCGACCACCACTCCGCGCGCCTGGCCGCTGGTCACCAGGGTGCCGGAATAGGCCATGCAACGGCGGTCGCCGAGCAGCGCGTCGATGGCCACCGCGACGCAGCCCTTCTCCACCGGCACCGACTCACCGGTCAGGGCCGACTCGTCGACATGGAAGTTCTTCGTTTCGAACAGCCGCAGGTCGGCCGGCACCCGGTCGCCGGAGGCCAGCAGCACCACGTCGCCCGGTACCAGGCGTTCGGCGTCCAGCGCCTGGCGCTGGCCGTCGCGCAGGACCAGGGCATGCAGCGAAAGCATGTCGCGGATGGCGTCCAGCGCGTTGGCCGCCTTGCCCTCCTGGACGAAACCGATCAGCGCGTTGACCACCACCGCCAGGAGGATTACCGCACTGTCCACCCAGAAGCCGAGCAGCGCGGTGACCAGCGAGGCGAACAGCATCATGTACAGCAGGACGTTGTGGAACTGCCGCAGCAAGCGCAGCAGCGGCCCCTGGCGTTTCGGCGCGGGCAATCGGTTGTAGCCGTGCGCCGCCAGGCGGCGGGCGGCTTCGTCCGCGTCCAGACCGGCGGCGGAGCTGTGCAATCGTTCCAGCACCCGTTGCGGCGGGCTGGCATGGGCGTCGCGGGAAGACAGGGGTGGGATGCCGTTCATGGGATTCCTGCGCCTCGTTCTGATGAACAGAACTATCGGGCAGGCCTGCGCCGCAACGTTTGACCTGTCTCAAACGGATGCTTGCAGTTGAAAGCATCTGGCCGGGGAAAACTTTTCCGGATGTTGCGCGGCACCTCGCTCCACAGGGCGAGGTGCCGCGTCCTCCTACAGGCTCATGTGCAGCAGCGGGAACGGCCGCCCCGCCGAGTCGGTCGCGGAGCGGCCGGTCTGGCGGAACCCATAGTGTCGATAGAAGCCGCAGGCCTGCGGGTTCTGCTCGTTGACATCGACGCTCAGGCGCGGCCAGGTCGCCCGCGCATGATCGAGCAGGCGTCGGCCGATACCCCGGCCGCGCAGCCCGGGTTCGACGAAGAGCATCTCGACATGCGCCTGGTTCAGGCCGATGAAGCCCTGGGCCACGCCGTCGTCGTCGACCAGCACCCAGACCTCGACGGCCGGCAGGTACAGGTCGCGGACCTGTGGGTAAAGCTCGACGATGTCCGCTTCACTGAGAAAGTCGTGGGTCGCGCGGACGGAACGTTCCCACAGGTCGACCAATGCCGTGTTGTCGGCGTCGACGCGCTTGCGAATGTGCATGCTGGATTCCTTTATCCGAAAGATTCCAGGTAGAACGAAAGGCAGCCGCGACCGCCAGGCCGGGCGCCACGCTGAGGTTCGTCGCCTGGATGCCCGTGGCGCGAATCAACGCATGGACGGTGCACAGCGGCGGCGACGAGGGAGGAAGGGAGCGCCATCCTAGAAGAAAACGACCGGTCGGAACAGCCGCTCTTCCCATGCTTTTCCCGAAACGACGAATGAACGACACTGCGCCCGACTCTTTTTCCCGGTATCGCCCATGCCCAACTCCCCGCTTCCTTCCGGCCGCAGGCTGCCCGCTTGCGCCTTCGCCGACATCGGCGAGCCCTACGCCGTGTTCCAGGCTCCCGGCGGCGCGCTCCTTGCGGTGGCCAGCGCCTTTCATGGGCAACACCCGGGCCGACAGCTCGACGTCTACGAACAGAGCCTGCGCCTGTACCGCGGCGGCGACCTCGAATGCATCGCCGTCCTGCCGGACCTGGGCTTTCCGCTCAACGCCATCGCCTGGCACCCGAGCCGGCCCGTACTGGTGATCGGCGGCGGACGCTACGACGGCGGCGCCTTCTTCGAAGGCGGTCTGCTGGCCTGGGACTACGCGAGCGGCAAGACCCAATCGCTGCTCGCCGACAACCGCGAAGTGCTCGCCTGCGACTTCGAGGACGACGGCCGGCGCCTGACCTTCACCGTCGCCCCCAGCGACGACCTGGAGGACCGACCGTTGTTCCGCCAGCGCCATTCGCTAGCCTTTCAGGTCGACGCCCCACTGGTGCTGGACGACTTGCCCGGCACCCGCCTGCCCTTCGACTGGGCCCTCTACCCTGCCTCGACACAACGCGAAGCAGCGCTGCCGATCCTGGAAAACCTCGCCCTGGGCAAAGATCGGCGGTTCCTGCATCGTCCACCGGTGTGGGACCTGTGCTTTCTCGACGGACAACGCCTGGCCATCGCCCGCGCCAACCCCCGGCTCGAGCTCTGGAATCTGGCCGACGACAGCCTGCGCAGCTTCGAACTGGCCGAACGGGGCCAGTGCCTGCAGGTCTTCCATAACGCCACGGACGACAGCCTGCTGGTCAATCTGCAACTCGGGTATGCCGCCCAGCGACTGTTCAAGGTGCCGCTGACACCGGGACAACCGCTGCTCCTGAGCGACTGCCGCCATCTGCTGGCGCAATCCGCCCAAGGCGGTTTTCTCGCCCGCCAGATCGCCCTCGAGGGCAAAGACCTGGAAGACCTCGTGCTCGACCCGGCCGGCCGGATCATCCACAGGCGCCGTCTCGGACACTACGACCTGTTCAACCATCATCTGCGCATCGACCGTGGCGAAGCCTTCTTCTACCTGGCCGGCAATCCGCCGGAGCAGCACCAGGACAAGGGCCTGTTCCGCCTCGACCCGCAGACCTTCAAGACCTGCGAAGTGCTACGCCTGGAGCGCCACCCGGAGCACTTCAACAATCTGCACGGCTGCCTGCTGGGCAATCGCCTGCTGCTCAACGCCAAGGTCTACAACTCGCCGCATCACGCCTACGGTACCCAGCGCCTGACCTGCTACGACCTGGAGAGCCGCGGCACGCTCTGGGGCGCGACCCTGTCCGCCCAGGTCAGCGCCTTCGCGCCGTTGCCCGGCGGACAATGGATCGCACTGGCGCTGGTCGATGGTCAGGTCGAGGTACGCGACCTCGCCAGCGGCGAATGTCGCTGGCGCTACCGCACGGCAGACGCCATACCGCTGTGCCTGGCAGTCAGCGACAAACTCCTCGCCATCGGTTTCAGCCACGGCGGAGTCAGCCTCCTGCAGGTCGCGGCGGATGGCCAGCTCATCGGTCCTCCAGGCGCCAACCCGCGGCAGTAGCCCGCAGTTCGCCGTCCAGCGCCAGGTGGCGGAGAAACACCGGGTCGTGGGACACCACCAGCAAGGCCCCACGGTACTGCCCGAGCATGCTTTCCAGGGCCTGCCGCGCAGCCAGGTCGAGGTGGTTGTCCGGTTCGTCGAGCAGTAGCAGCTGCGCCGGCCGGTCGGCGTAGAGCACCAGGGCCAGGGCCGCCTTCAGGCGTTCGCCGCCGCTCAGCGTCGCGCACGGCTGGGCGAGCCGTTCAGCCGGCAAGCCGAGTTGCGCCAGGCGCGTGCGCAGCCAGCTTTCGCCGCGACTGCGATTGACCTCCAGCAACTGCTCCAGCACGCCTCGCCCGTGGTCCAGCACGCTCAGCCGCTGGTCGAGATAGGCGGCGCCCACCGTCACCGCGCAGGTTCCCGCCAGCGGCGCCCGTTGCCCGGCCAGAAGCCGCAGCAGGGTCGACTTGCCGCTGCCGTTCGGGCCGACCAGCGCCAGCCGTCGCGGACCGCTCAGGAGCAGGTCGATTTCGCGCAACGGCCCGCACAGATGCGGCAGGACCGCGCCCTTCAACTCGACGATCCGGCGCTGTGCCGCCAGTTCGGCATCGGGCGAATCGAGCAGCAGCGGCGACGCCTCCTCGACCTCCCGGGCAGCCTCGCGCACCTCGCGGTCGAGACGCTCGCGCTCCGCCTGGTGGGCGTTGCGCAGCTTGCCGGCGCTGACCTCGCTACGTTCCCTGAACCCACCGAGCAGGATCTTCGCCTGGTTCGCCGTCTTGCCTTCGCGCCGGCCGCTGGCCTGGCGCCGCTCCTGGCGCTGCTGCTGTTCGCGCATGGCCAGGGTCTGCCGCTTGCGCTCCAGACGACGCTGGTCCAGGCGACGTTCGGCGGCCTCGCGCGCCTCCTCCCGGCTCTGCGCGTAGAAGGAATAGCCGCCGCCATAGCTGCGCAGGCCGAGGGTCGACAGCTCGACGATCCGCTGCATACCCTCCAGCAGTTCGCGGTCATGGCTGACCAGCAGCAGGCCGCCGTCCCATGCCGCCAGGCGCGCCCGCAGCAAAGCGCGTGCCGGCCCGTCGAGAGGGTTGCTCGGTTCGTCGAGGATGAGAAAGTCGGCGTCGTCGAGGAATGCGCCGAGCAGCGCTACGCGCATGCATTCGCCGCCGCTCAGGCGTTCGCTCGGGGTGTCCGCGCGGAGATGGCCGAGCCCCTCGGCGGCCAGGGCGTCGGCCAGGCGTTGGCGGATGTCCCAGCGCTCGCCCAGGCATTCGTAGTCGGCGGCGTCGAGGCTACCCGCCTCGATCCGCGCCAGCGCCTCCAGCCATGGGCGGACGCCGGCCAGATCGGCGACGGTCGGGTAGTCGGCCGGTTCGAGCTGCTGCGCCAGGTAGCGCACGCGCCCCTGGCGCCGGACGCTGCCGCTGGACGGCTGCAAGTGTCCGGCGAGCAGGCGCGCGAGCAGCGACTTGCCGACGCCGTTGCGTCCCACCAGCCCGGTGTGCCGGGTGTCGAAGGTTTCGTCGAGATCGGAAAACAGAAGGCTGCCGTCCGGCAGCTGGAAAGAGACGCCATCGAGCGTCAGGGTCGACGTATTCGTCATGGATACCCCCTTGATGCCATGCATTCCCCCGGGCCCTCGGGCCAGGGACGGAAAACCGGCCGTGCAGACACGGCAGCATCAATTGCGCATCGGACGAACACCTCGTACGGAAGGAAAGACCGCGGCAGTCTACTCCGCCCATGCGGCCCTGCCAATCGGGCATACTTTTCGTTTCCGACAGACACGACCGACCGACATGGCCAGACCGCGCATCTCCGAACTCTTCGAACAGGAACCCTCGCGCTGGGGCGGCCGTGGCGACCCCTACCTCTGGCAGGAAATGGCCGGGCAACTGGCGGACGCGTCCTGGCCGGCTTCCGCAGCGGCCCTGGAACACCTGCTCGGCGAGACCTTCGAGCGCCTCAGCGGCCATCCGCTGGAATACGATGCCTTGATCTACCTCGCGCGCCACGCCCACGGCGGCATGTCCAGCGGCATGGTCAGCCCGGAGTTCTGGCGCGAAACGGCAATCCCGGAACTGCTCGACCGCTATCGGCGGCGGCGCTCCTGGCTGAGATGGTTGCGCCGATAGGTGTCCTCGCCCATCGCCGCGATCTGCCCCTCGATCAGAGCATCGAAGGGTTTCAGCAAGGCTTCGTGGGTACGCGGCGCCTCCAGTTCGTCGAGCGCCGCAGCGATTGCTTCGATGGTCGACAGCGCGCCCTCTCCCGGCGCCTTGCGCAGGCGATAACGCGACGCCATGCCTTCGGCCAGGCTCACCCGCGGCAGGGCCGCCAGGGCCGGGTTCAGGTGCAGGAGCTTGCGCGCCTTGCGCCAGGTGCCGTCCGGCACCACCAGCAGGAGGGGCTCGCCGGCGGCCTCGGCGGCCATCTCTGCCAGCGCACGCGCCTGCTCGCCGGGAAACAGCAGGCAGGCCCGGTAGCCCGGTACCCGCCAGGTCTCCTCGGCGAAACGCTCGCCAACCCGCAGCTCCGCATTGCACAAGCCGAGGACGGCCAATCCTGCGGTATTCAACGCGTGCCCGACCTCGCTGGGGTGCTGCAGGACCAGCACCCGCGTACGCGACGGCAAGGAGGGAATCAGCGCGCAGAGGCAATGGCTGGTGGGGCGAGCGCAACGCTCGCAGCGGATACGTGGCATGGGACGACTCCTGGAAGGGGCCCAGTGTGCCACAGGCGGAGGGGCTTCCTCTCACTCGCAAAAACGTCATATTTCCGACGAATGGCGGTAATTTGTTTCACCCATTAAGAATAACGACGAATTTTTGTCGTTCGATGAAAAAATACAATCGTCCCACCCTCTCAACTCCCGCCCATCGGCGCCGAAGACAGGGATGAGCCCCTCTCTCTATCCAAGGATTTTTCTCATGTTCACTCGCAAGTACCGACAGATGAACGCCGACTTGCAACAGCAACTCGCCGCCGAGCGCCTGCACATGGCGGCCCTGGACCGCTCCATGGCGCGCGTGGAGTTCGATCCGGACGGCAATATCACCGATGCCAATGAGAATTTCCTGACCCTGCTGGGCTACCGCCGCGACGAGATCCTCGGCAAACCGCATCGCCAGCTTTGCGACGGCGCCTACGCGCAATCGGAAGACTACCGGCGCTTCTGGGAACGCCTGCGGCGCGGCGAACACTTTTCCGGCCGCTGCAAGCGCATTACCCGCGAGGGCCGGCCACTCTGGCTGGAAGCCACCTACAACCCCGTACGCGACGGGCAGGGTCGACTGCTCAAGGTGGTCAAGTACGCCAGCGACATCGATGCCATCGTCCACCAGGAACACGAGATGCAGAGCAAGCTGGATGCCCTGTCCCGCTCGATGGCGATGATCGAGTTCGACCTCGACGGCTATGTCCTCGCGGCCAACGACAACTTCCTCGCCACCATGGGCTATGGCCGAGCCGAGCTGGCCAGCGCCAACCACCGTCAGTTCTGCGAACCGGGCTACCGCGACGGCCCGCAGTACGCCGACCTCTGGCGCCGCCTGAACCGCGGCGAGTACGTCACCGGGCAGTTCCGCCGGGTCCACCGCAACGGCCAGCCGGTCTGGCTGGAAGCCAGCTACAACCCGGTCTACGACGCCGACGGCAAGCTCTACAAGGTGGTCAAGTTCGCCAGCGATGTCAGCGACCGCATGCGCCGCTACCAGGCCGAGGCGGACAACGCCCACCAGGCCCATACCCTGTCCACCGAGACCCGCACGGTCGCCGAACACGGCGCGCTGATCATCCAGAGCGCGGTGGAGGAAATGCTCAAGATCGCGAATACCCTGGATGCTTCCTCGCTGAACATCGGCGAACTGTCACAGCACTCGCAACAGATCACCTCGATCGTCAACACCATCCGCGAGATCGCCGAGCAGACCAACCTGCTCGCCCTCAATGCCGCCATCGAGGCCGCCCGCGCCGGCGACCAGGGTCGCGGCTTCGCCGTGGTGGCCGACGAGGTGCGGCAACTGGCGGAACGCACCAGCAAGTCGACCAAGGAGATCGCCGACATGATCGGTCGCATCCAGACCGGCACCCGCAGCGTCATCGACGACATGCAGCACAGCCAGGAACAGGCGCGGCGCGGCGTGGAGCTGGCCAACGAGGCCGGCGCGGCGATCCTCGGCATCCGCGAGAGCACGCACAAGGTGGTAGAAGCGGTGCAGCAGTTCTCGCGCACCCTCAACGCCGATCTCTAGGGCTCAGGCCAGGCTCATCTGCGTCCGCAACTGGTCGCGGAAGGCCTGGATCAGCGGCTCGCGCGAGCGGCCGCGACGGAGGATCAGGGAGAATGGCGCCTGGTAGCCGAAGGTCGCCGGCAGCAGGGCGCGCAGGCGCCCCTGCTCGACCCACGGGTGAGCGTAGTGCTCCGGCAGGTAACCGATGTAGCCGCCGGAAAGGATCAGGATCAGTTGCGCCTCCATGCTCTCCACCGTTCCCGCGCTGTGCTTGAATCCGTGCCGAGCCAGCTCGGCCTGGCTCCAGTAGCCGCGGCCGACCATGCGTTGCTGGGTGATCAGATCGGCGGGAATTCTCCGCCCGTCGAACAGCGGATGCCGGTCGCTGCAGTACAGCCAGTGCTGTTCGCGGTACAGCGGCTGGTAGACCAGTCCGTTCATGCGACTGGAAAAGGCGCCGATAGCCAGGTCCTGGCGGTTCTCCAGCACGCTCAGTTGCAGTTCGTAGGGGCTCTGCACCAGCAGGTGCAGGTGAACCGCCGGGTGTTCGCGGCTGAAGGCGCCGATCACCTCGGCCAGCGGCAGCGCCGGGTCGCTCACCGTGGAATCGAGCACGCCGAGGTTCAGGGTGCCGCGCAGCTCGCCCTTCAACGCCAGCGCGTAGCGTTCGAAGCCTTCCAGTTCGCCGAGGATGCGCAAGGTTTCCTGGTGGAACAGCTCGCCCTTGCTGGTCAGGCTGAAGCCACCGCGGCCACGGTGGCAGAGCACGATGCCGAGCTGGTTCTCCAGTTGGCTCATGTAGGTGCTGATCGCCGAGGTCGACAGGTTCAACTCCTGCTGGGCGGCGGCGAAGCCCTGGTGGCGCACCACCGCGGCGAAGATGCGCAACAGGCGCAGGTCGGGCAAGGCGTTGGACACGGCGACTCCGGTTTGCGGGCGAGGATTTCGAACTGCGGGCCGAGGCAAAGGCCGCCGTCCAGGCTCGGCGGCGAAGTCTAGCCGCTTCGCCGTTAGTTTAGAAATCTCTGAACTGATTATTTGTAGCCAGCGATTTGACTCGCTACCGGCTGTGAAGAGAATCCATCCGACCCCTAAAACAACCACAACGACCGTGAGGCCACCCCGTGGACAAGAATCTCCACCAGCCCCTGGGCGGCAATGAAATGCCCCGCTTCGGCGGCATCGCCACCATGATGCGCCTGCCCCATGTCCAGTCCCCCGCCGAACTCGACGCCCTCGATGCCGCCTTCGTCGGCGTGCCCCTCGACATCGGCACC
This sequence comes from Pseudomonas sp. RC10-4-2, assembly GCF_050433085.1. Classification (NCBI taxonomy): domain Bacteria; kingdom Pseudomonadati; phylum Pseudomonadota; class Gammaproteobacteria; order Pseudomonadales; family Pseudomonadaceae; genus Pseudomonas; species Pseudomonas sp. RC10-4-2. The sequence continues at coordinate 1,556,760 of NZ_JBNPXX010000002.1, read as the reverse complement.
TCCCTGCGCTCCGGTACCCGCTTCGGCCCCCGCGAGATCCGCGCCGAATCGGTGATGATCCGTCCCTACAACATGGCCACCGGCGCCGCCCCCTTCGACTCGCTGAACGTGGCGGACATCGGCGACGTCGCGATCAACACCTTCAACCTGCTGGAAGCCGTGCGCATCATCGAGCAGGAATACGACCGCATCCTCGGTCACGGCATCCTCCCGCTGACCCTCGGCGGCGACCACACCATCACCCTGCCGATCCTCCGCGCGATCAAGAAGAAGCACGGCAAGGTCGGCCTGGTCCACGTCGACGCCCACGCCGACGTCAACGACCACATGTTCGGCGAGAAGATCGCCCACGGCACCACCTTCCGCCGCGCGGTGGAAGAAGACCTGCTGGATTGCGACCGTGTTGTGCAGATCGGCCTGCGCGCCCAAGGCTACACCGCCGAGGACTTCAACTGGAGCCGCAAGCAGGGCTTCCGCGTGGTGCAGGCCGAGGAGTGCTGGCACAAGTCGCTGGAGCCGCTGATGGCCGAGGTCCGCGAGAAGGTCGGCGGCGGCCCCGTCTACCTGAGCTTCGACATCGACGGCATCGACCCGGCCTGGGCGCCCGGCACCGGCACCCCGGAAATCGGCGGCCTGACCACCATCCAGGCGATGGAAATCATCCGCGGCTGCCAGGGCCTGGACCTGATCGGCTGCGACCTGGTCGAAGTCTCGCCGCCCTACGACACCACCGGCAACACTTCGTTGCTGGGCGCCAACCTGCTCTATGAAATGCTCTGCGTCCTCCCGGGCGTGGTGCGTCGCTGAGCCGTAGCGCGACCATGACCGACGACCGCGTCGAACAGGTGCTGGAGGCCGCCCGCCGACTGGTGGCGGCCTTCGCCCGCAACGATGCCGAGGCCTATTTCGCCGCCTTCAGCGAGGACGCCAGCTTCATCTTCCACAACTGGCCTCAGCCGCTGCGCTCGCGCGCGGCCTACCGCAAGTTGTGGGAGCGCTGGCGACGCGAGGACGGCTTCGAAGTGCTGGCGTGCGAATCCAGCAATACCTGCGTCAGCCTGCAAGGCGACCTGGCGATCTTCAGCCACGATGTCGCCACCCGGCTGCGCCTCCAGGGAACGGAAAGCCTGAACCGGGAACGGGAAACCATCCTGTTCCGCCTAGAACAACAAGAAGGCCGTTGGCTGGCCTGCCATGAGCACTTGTCGGCGATGCCGGAGTACCTGCCATCGACTAGCTAGCTCTCCCGGGAGAACGTCATGGATCACAACAATAACCAACACGCAATCACACGCATCGAAACCTTCGGGGTCGAACAGATTCCCGACCACGAACGCAACGCCACGCCGGTCGATCTGTTCCGCATGATCTTCGGCGGCGCCAATACCTTCGCCACCGCCGTGCTCGGCAGCTTTCCGGTGCTCTTCGGGCTGTCCTTCCAGGCCGGGCTGTGGGCGATCCTGCTGGGCGTCACGCTGGGCGCGCTGATCCTCGCCCCGATGGGCCTGTTCGGCCCGCTCAACGGCACCAACAACGCGGTCTCCTCCGGCGCGCACTTCGGCGTGCACGGGCGCATCGTCGGCTCCTTCCTCTCGCTGCTGACCGCCATCGCCTTCTTCTCGCTCTCGGTGTGGAGTTCCGGCGATGCCCTGGTCGGCGGCGCCCGGCGCCTGGTCGGCCTGGAAGAGAGCGAACTGAACCTGGGCCTGGCCTACGGCCTGTTCGCCGTGCTGGTGCTGACCGTATGCATCTACGGCTTCCGCTTCATGCTGCTGGTCAACAGGATCGCCGTGTGGGCCGCCAGCCTGCTGTTCCTGCTCGGCCTGTTCGCCTTCGCCGGCCCCTTCGACGCCGCCTACGCCGGCAGCGTGCAACTCGGCCAGCCGGGCTTCTGGGCCGCCTTCATCGGCGCCACCCTGCTGGCCATGAGCAACCCGATCTCCTTCGGCGCCTTCCTGGGCGACTGGGCCCGCTACATCCCGCGCCAGACCTCGCAGGCACGGATCATGCTGGCGGTGATCGGCGCGCAGCTGGCGACCCTGGTTCCCTTCCTGTTCGGCCTCGCCACCGCGACCATCGTCGCCGTCCGCGCGCCGGACTACATCGCTGCCAACAACTACGTCGGCGGCCTGCTGGCCATCGCTCCCGGCTGGTTCTTCCTGCCGGTATGCCTGATCGCGGTGATCGGCGGCATGTCCACCGGCACCACTTCGCTGTACGGCACCGGGCTGGACATGTCCAGCGTGTTCCCGCGCCTGCTCTCGCGGGTGCAGGCCACGGTGCTGATCGGGGTCGCCTCGATCGGCTTCATCTTCGTCGGCCGCTTCGCCTTCAACCTGGTGCAGAGCGTCTCTACCTTCGCCGTGCTGATCGTCACCTGCACCACCCCGTGGATGGTGATCATGCTGATCGGCCTGCTGACCCGTCGCGGCTTCTACCGCCCGGACGACCTGCAGGTGTTCACCCGCGGCCAGCGCGGCGGCGCCTACTGGTTCGAGCACGGCTGGAACTGGCGCGGAATGGGTGCCTGGATTCCCAGCGCGGCAGCCGGCCTGGCCTTCGTCAACCTGCCGGGGCAATTCGTCGGTCCGCTCGGCGAACTGGCCGGCGGCATCGACCTCAGCCTGCCGGTCGCCCTCGGCCTGGCCGCCCTGCTCTACCTGGCACTGCTGCGCCTGTTCCCGGAACCGCCTTGCGTCTATGGCCCGCGAGGACCGCGCTGGGTGCGCGCGCACGGCACGCGGAGGGCACCGGCGATAGCCACCGCCTGAGGTGGGGGACACACACGGCGGGACGCCAGCGTCCCGCGCTTCCGGCGCCTCGCCGGATACAACAATGACAATGAGAAACTTGGGAGACCTGATATGGCCCTCGACATATTCGTCGTTCTGATCTACGCCGCGGGCATGATCGCGCTGGGCTGGTACGGCATGCGCCGCGCCAAGACCCGCGACGACTACCTGGTGGCCGGCCGCAACCTCGGCCCCGGCTTCTACCTGGGAACCATGGCCGCCACCGTCCTCGGCGGCGCCTCCACCATCGGCACCGTGCGCCTGGGCTACGTCCATGGCATCTCCGGCTTCTGGCTGTGCGGCGCGATCGGCCTCGGCATCGTCGGCCTCAGCCTGTTCCTGGCCAAGCCGCTGCTGAAGCTGAAGATCTACACCGTCACCCAGGTCCTGGAGCGTCGCTACAACCCCGCCGCGCGCCACGCCAGCGCCCTGATCATGCTGGTCTACGCACTGATGATCGGCGCCACCTCGACCATCGCCATCGGCACCGTCATGCAGGTCCTGTTCGGCCTGCCGTTCTGGGTCTCGATCCTGATCGGCGGCGGCGTCGTGGTGCTCTACTCCACCATCGGCGGCATGTGGTCGCTGACCCTGACCGACATCGTGCAGTTCCTGATCATGACCGTCGGCCTGGTGTTCCTGCTGATGCCGCTGTCGATCAACGACGCCGGCGGCTGGGACGCCCTGGTAGCCAAGCTGCCGGCCAGCTACTTCGACTTCACCGCGATCGGCTGGGACACCATCGTCACCTACTTCCTGATCTACTTCTTCGGCATCTTCATCGGCCAGGACATCTGGCAGCGGGTGTTCACCGCCCGCAGCGAGACCGTGGCCAAGGTCGCCGGCTCCGCCGCCGGTATCTACTGCGTGCTCTACGGCATGGCCGGGGCGCTGATCGGGATGGCCGCCAAGGTCCTGCTGCCGGACCTGGAGAACGTCAACAACGCCTTCGCCAGTGTGGTCGAGCACAGCCTGCCGAACGGCATCCGCGGCCTGGTCATCGCCGCCGCCCTGGCGGCGCTGATGTCCACCGCCAGCGCCGGCCTGCTGGCGGCGTCCACCACCGTCACCCAGGACCTGCTGCCGCGCCTGCGCCGCGGCCGCGGCCAGTCCGACAACGGCGACGTGCACGAGAACCGCATCGCGACCCTGCTGCTGGGCCTGGTAGTGCTCGGCATCGCCCTGGTGGTCAGCGACGTGATCAGCGCCCTGACCGTGGCCTACAACCTGCTGGTAGGCGGCATGCTGATCCCGCTGATCGGCGCGATCTACTGGAAGCGCGCCACCACCGCCGGCGCCATCACCAGCATGACCCTGGGCTTCCTTACCGTGCTGGTGTTCATGATCAAGGACGGCCTCGACGCCAATACGCCGATCTACTACAGCCTGGCGGTCGGCCTGCTCAGCTTCGTCCTGGTCAGCCTGTTCTCGCGGCGCCCGACGGGTGTCGCCAGCGCCGCCTGAACCAGGCACAACCCCGACAGGCGAGGGACTTTCCCTCGCCTTTTCCATTCCCGAGAACATGAAAAAGGAACGGCCATGACCACCTGCGGCGAATTCCTCGTCAAGCAACTCGAAGCCTGGGGCGTCGAGACCGTCTTCGGCATCCCCGGCGTGCATACCGTAGAGCTCTATCGCGGCCTGCCCGGCAGCCGTATCCGCCATGTCACCCCGCGCCACGAGCAGGGCGCCGGCTTCATGGCGGACGGCTACGCACGGGTCACCGGCAAGCCCGGCGTGTGCTTCATCATCACCGGCCCGGGGATGACCAACATCCTCACCGCCATGGCCCAGGCCTACGCCGACTCGATTCCGATGCTGGTGATCTCCAGCGTCAACGAACGCGCGCGCCTGGCCCACGGCAACGGCTACCTGCACGAGCTGCCGAACCAGCGCAACCTGGTAGGCAACGTCTGCGCCTTCAGCCATACCCTGATGAGCGCCGAGGAGCTGCCGGCGGTGCTCGCCCGCGCCTTCGCCGTGTTCGACAGCGAGCGGCCGCGGCCGGTGCACATCGAGCTGCCGCTCGACGTCATCACCGCGCCCGCCGAACACCTGGCCCTGCGCCCACGCACCCTCGCCAGCCGCCCGGCGCCGGCCCTCGCGCCCTTGCGCGAGGCCGCGGCGCGCCTGCGCAACGCGAAAAAGCCACTGCTGCTGCTCGGCGGCGGCTGCGTCGAGGCCGCCGCCGAAGCGCGTGCCCTGGCCGCCGCGCTGGACGCGCCGACCGCCCTGACGATCAACGCCAAGGGCCTGCTACCGGCCGACCACCCGCTGCTGCTGGGCAGCAACCAGTCCTGCGTGCCGGTACGCGAGCTGGCCGCCGAGGCCGACGTGGTGCTGGCCATCGGCACCGAGCTGGGCGAAACCGACTACGACGTGGTGTTCGACGGCGGCTTCGCCCTCGATGGCGAGTTGATCCGCATCGACATCGACCCGCAGCAACTGATGCGCAACTACACGCCGAGCCTGGCCATCCACAGCGACGCCCGGCTGGCCATGCGCGTGCTGCTGGCCGAACTGCCGGGCGGCGAGGCCTCGCCGGACAGCCCCGGGGCCCGGCGCGCCGCCGCCGTGCGCCAGCGCCTGGCCGAAGACTTCGCCGGCTGGTCGCACTATCGCCAGCTGTTCGCCGCGATCCTGGCCGAGTGGCCGGACGCCCGCTTCGTCGGCGATTCGACCCAGACCGTCTACAGCGGCAACCACCTGGTCGATCTCGACGAGCCGCGCCGCTGGTTCAACGCCTCCACCGGCTACGGCACCCTCGGCTATGGCCTGCCCGCCGCCATCGGCGCCAAGCTCGGTGAGCCGGGACGCCCGGTGGTCAGCCTGATGGGCGATGGCGGCCTGCAGTTCACCCTGCCGGAACTGGCCAGCGCGGTGGAAGCCAAGGTCGGCATCGTCGTGCTGCTGTGGAACAACCACGGCTATGGCGAGATCAAGCGCTACATGGAGCGGCGCGAGATCACTCCGCTCGGGGTCGATATCTACACCCCGGACTTCCTCGCCATCGCCCGCGGCTTCGGCTGCGCCGCCGAACGCGCGCGCGATCTCGAACACCTGCGCGAACTGCTGCGCGGCGCCCCGGCGGACCGTCCGCTGATCGTCGAGGTGCTGCAAGCCGCGCCCTTCCATCCCTGACCCGGAGCCCGCCATGGACGATTCCGAACTCTACCGCTCCCTCTGCGAGATCCTCGGCGCCCGTGGCGTGCGCGACAGTGCCGCGCTCGCCGGGCAGGACCCCGGCTACCATCCGCAGAACCTCGACGGAAGCTTCCTGGTCCTGCCGGAAAGCACCGACCAGGTCGCCGCCGTGGTGCGTCTGTGCCGCCAGGCGGGACGCGCCCTGGTACCCCAGGGCGGACTCACCGGCCTGGTCGGCGGCGGCGCCGCACAAGCCGGCGACGTGCTGCTCTCGCTGCGCAGGCTGAACCGCATACACCGGCTGGATGCGGCCAGCCAGACCCTCGACCTCGACGCCGGCGTCACCCTCGAACAGGCCCAGGCGCTGGCCGCCGAGGCCGGACTCGACCCCGGCATCGATCTCGCCGCGCGCGGCAGCGCCAGCGTCGGCGGGCTGGTCGCGACCAACGCCGGCGGCATCCGCGCCTTCCGCTTCGGCACCATGCGCCAGCGCGTGCTCGGCCTGGAAGCGGTACTCGCCGACGGCAGCGTCTACAGCGACCTGCGCGGGCTGCTGAAGAACACCACCGGCTACGACCTCAAGCAGTTGTTCATCGGCGCCGAAGGCACCCTCGGCATCGTCACCCGTGCGGTACTGCGCCTGGAGCCGTTGCAGCGTCCCGGCGCCACCGCCCTGCTAGGCCTGCCCGACGTCGACGCGGCGATCACCATCGCCGCGCGCCTGCGCCGCGAGCACGCCGAACGCCTGTTCGCCTGCGAGATCCTCTGGCACGACTACCTGCAATGCACCGCCGCACCCATGGGCGACAGCGCGCCGAGCCTGGCGCCCTGCCCTCTCTACCTGCTGGTGGAACTGGCCGAGGACCGCCACCTGGATGCCGGCGAGGCGCTCACCGCCCTGCTGGAAGACTGCTTCGAGGACGGGCTGGTGGAAGACGCCCTGCTCGCCGCCAACGAAACCCAGCGCCTGGCCATCTGGCGCCTGCGCGAAGACTCCGACGCGGCCATCCACGCCGGCGTCGACAGCCTGTCCTTCGACGTATCGCTGCCGGTGCCGGCCCTGGCCGGCTACGTCGAGCGCATCCGGCGGCGCCTGGACGACCTGGTGAAGGGCATGCAGGTCTTCCTCTTCGGCCATTTCCTCGACGGCAACCTGCACGTCATGCTCGCCGCCGACGTCCCGCTGCTGCCGCTGCACCAGGCGGTGGAGGAAATCCTCTACGGCGAGTTGGGCGAATGCGCTGGCGTGATCTCCGCCGAGCACGGCATCGGCCTGGAGAAGAAGGAAGCCCTGGGACGCTACGCCGATCCGCTGAAGCTCGCGCTGATGGCGCAGATCAAGGAACTGCTCGACCCCAGCGGGCTGTTCAACCCGGGCAAGGTCATACCCTGAACGCCTATCCTTCTGGGATAGCCTTTCCACCGACAGAGACCGCGATGAGAATCGTCAGCCGCGACCGCTGGTTCGAAACCCGGCACTTCTACAACGGTATCAGCCTGATCCACGAGCCCTACGTGCGCCCCTTCTATCGCTGCAACATGTGGCATGTCCAGGGCCGCGAGCGCGACGTGCTGGTGGACAGCGGCTCCGGTCTGGTCAGCCTGCGCGAGCAACTGCCCTGGCTCACCGAACGACCGCTGCTGGCGGTGGCCAGCCACACCCACTTCGACCATATCGCCGGCCACCACGAATTCGCCGAGCGCCTGGCGCATCCGGCCGAGGCGGAGATCCTCGCCGCGCCGGACGGCGACAACACCCTGGCGCGCGCCTATGTCGGCGACGAGATGTTCGAGGCGCATCCGGAGTGCCCGCTGTGCTACGCCGAATACCGGGTGCGAGCAGCGCCGGCGACCCGACTGATCGACGAAGGCGACGTGCTCGATCTCGGCGACCGCGTGCTGCAAGTGCTGCACACGCCCGGGCACTCGCCGGGCGGCATCAGCCTGTGGGAAGCGGCAACACAGACGCTGTTTTCCGGCGACATCGTCTACGACGGTCCGCTGGTCGAGGACGCCTATCATTCCAACCTCGACGACTATGCCGCCAGCCTCGCGCGCCTGCGCGAGCTACCGGTGCGCACCGTGCATGGCGGGCATTTCGCGAGCTTTTCCGGGGAGCGTTTGAGGGAAATGATCGTCGCCTGGTTCAGGAACCACGATCGATAGACCAAAACCGGGACTCTGGCCAGCGCCGCAGGCGGAGGCCAGAGCGTCGGGGAACCGGCTCAGCGACGTTGCCGCGCGGCGAGGCGCCGGCGTTGCTCGTCGTTTTCCACCGGGATGGGTTGCATGCGCGGGGGCTCGATCAGGCCAAGGGCGACACCGAGTTGCCACGCCAGGTTTTGCAGCCAGAGTTTCATGACACGCCCCTTGTCCAAGGGAAGGAGAATCGGGCGACCTGACAAGTCAGGTCGCCCTAGGAAAGAGTAGACCGGCGTCCCACTCTCCGCACGTTCCACTCCGTCCTTGGAAACAACTTTACTGCGGGAAACCGGCCCCGGACCCTGACCTGAATCAAGCCAACGCCGATTCCCGCCCTTGCAGGAGACCGATCCAGGCCTTCAGGTTGGCGCCGACCATGCCCTTGCGCCAGACCAGCCAGGTATTCGCCCGGGCGAACGGTTCGGCCAGCGCATGCACCGCCACCGACTCCCGCCCCGGCAGGCTTTGCAGCATCGACACCGGCATCAGCGCCACCCCGCCGCCGGCCACCACGCAGGCCAGCATGCTGTGGTAGGACTCGATCTCCATCACCCGGCCCATGCTCACTCGCGCGCTGGCGAACCAGGACTCCAGCAGCAGGCGATAGGAGCAGCGCGGGCGGAAGGCGATCACCGCGCTGCCGGCCACGTCCTCGGGACCGCGCACCGGCGGGTGGCCATTCTCGGTGACCAGCACCATGCGCTCCTCGAACATCGGCAGGCCCTCCAGACCGTCGAAGTCCAGCGGGCCGTCCACCAGCACGGCATCCAGGCGCCCGCCCAGCAGCGACTCGACCAGCTCGCCGCTGGGCGCGGTCTGCAATTGCAGGTTCACCGCCGGATAGCGCCGGTGGTATTCCGCCAGGCGCGGCGGCAGGTGGATCGCCGCGGTGCTGTACATCGAGCCGAGGGCGAAGTCGCCCACCGGTTCGCCCCCCTGCACCGCCGCGCGCGCCTCCTCCTGCAGGGCGAACAGCCGCGCGGCGTAGTCCAGCAGGACCTTGCCGGCCGGCGACAGTTGCAGGCGCTGGCGTTCGCGGAGGAACAGGTCGACGCCAAGCTGTTCCTCCAGTTGCCGCAGGCGCGTCGACAGGTTCGACGGCACCCGGTGCAGGCGCTCGGCGGCGCGGGCGATGGAGCCTTCCTCGGCGACCGCCTGGAAGATCCTCAACTGGCCGAACTCCACGGTTAATTCTCCAAAACAGAACAAGTAATTCACGATTATTCATTTTTACAGAATTGCCGCAAGGCCTAACCTGCTGCCATTCATCCCCCGGCAGGAATCCGCACATGTCCCGTGATTTTCTTCGTTCGCCGCTGGTCGGCCTGCTCGCCTGCCTGCTGGCGCTGGTGGTCGCCATGGGGGTCGGGCGCTTCTCCCTGACCCCGCAACTGCCGCACCTGATCCGCGAAGGCCAGCTCGACCTGACCGGCGCCGGCCTGCTGGCCGCCGCCAACTACCTCGGCTACCTGGTCGGCGCGCTGGACGCGCTGTTCGCCCGCGAAGCGCGGCAGGCGCGCTTGCGCCTGCTGGTCGGGCTATGGGCCTGCTTCGGCCTGACCCTGGCCTCGGTCTGGGCCGAGGGCTTCTGGCCGCACGCGCTGCTGCGCTTCGGTCTTGGCGTGGCCAGCGCCTGGGTACTGATCATGGTCACCGCCCTCAGCCAGCGCCTCGCCTCGGAAAGCGGTCGGGCCCGGCTGGGCGCGCTGGTGTTCGCCGGCCCCGGCATCGGGGTGATGGTCACCGGCCTGCTGGCGGCATTGGGCAACGCCCTGGGCCAGGACTCGGTGTTCATCTGGAAGCTCTTCGCCGACCTCGCGCTGGTCCTGATCCTCATGCTCCTGCCGCTGCTGCCGCGCCCGGCCGCACGCAGCGCCGGCCACGACGCGCCTGCCACGGCGAGCGAGAACGCCGGCCTCGGCCGCCTGACCTGGGCCTACGGACTGGTCGGCCTCGGCTACATCATCCCGGCCACCTTTCTCTCGCAGATGGCCGCGGCGCGTTTCCACGGGCAATGGCAGGCCGACCTGTTCTGGCCCTGCTTCGGCCTGGCCTCGGCCACCGGGGTAGTGCTGATCAGCCTGCGCCGGCAGCGCCCGGACGGCACCCGCCGCTGGCTGGTCGGCGCGCTCTGGCTACAGGCCCTCGGCGTGCTCGCCTGCCTGCTGCCGGGGATCGGCGGACTGGCCCTGGGGGTAGTGCTGACCGGCCTGCCGTTCCTCGCCGGCATGCAACTGGTGATGCAATACGCCCGCGAACTGGCGCCGCATACGCCGCAGCGCAACGCCGGCCAACTGACCACCGGTTTCGCCCTCGGCCAGTTGCTCGGCCCGCTGCTGGCGGCGCTCAGCACGCATTTCGCCGGCGGCCTGCAACCGGCGCTGGCGCTCGCCGGGCTCGGCCTGGTCTTCGCCGGCCTGCTGTTGCGCCGGCCGCACTCGCTCAGCGTCGCAGCAGGCGTCGCAGCCACTGCTCGCCGCTGACCAGGGTGATGCCGGCGAGGACCAGCGCCGCGCCGGCGACGAAGTTCAGGCTGAGCGGCTCGCCCAGCAGCAATACACCGAAGGTGACGCCGAACAGGGGGGTCATGAAGGAGAAGATCGCCAGGTTGTTCGCCAGGTAGCGACGCAGTAGCCAGAACCAGCAGAAGTAGCTGGCGAACGACACCACCACGCCCTGGAACAGCACGCTGGCGGTGCTCACCGGGGTCCAGCGGACCTCGCCGAACTGGCCGCTGAAAAGAGCAATCAGCAATAACCCGGCGCATGCCACGAACAATTGGTAGAACAGCGTCAGGCTTGGCGGTGCCTCGGACAGCCGGGTGCCGCGCACTGCCACCGTGGTCGCGCCCCAGGACATCCCGGCGAGCAGGCCGAAAGCGTCGCCGAGCAGCATCCGCCCATCCATTTCCGCCCACGACAGGCCTCCGCCGAAGGCCACCGCTATGCCGCCGAAGCACACCGCCACGCCCAGCCACTGCAAGGGCCGCAGGCGTTCGCTGGGAAGCAGGAAGTGCAGCCCGAGGGCAGAGAAGATCGGCGCGGTATAGAGGAACACCGACATGTGCGAAGCCGTGGTGTATTGCAGGCCGAGGGCGATGAACAGGAACTCCAGGGCGAACAGCGTGCCGGTCAGCAGGCCGGCGCCCAGGGTGCCCTGGCGCAAGCCCTCCCAGCCGCCGCGCCAGCACATCAGCAGGCCGACCAGGGCGGCGGCGATGCCGGAACGGATGGCCGCCTGCATGACCGGCGCGATGTCCGTCGCCGCCCACTTGATGGTCACCTGCTGGATGCCCCAGATCACGCAGAGCAACAGCATGGTCTGGAAGGCGAAGGCATCGGCGGACTTACGCATGGCGGACTCACAGGCAGGCATGGAAGGAAGCGGCCGCCAGCGGCGACCGTCGGGCAGCGCCATTATGGACAAGCCGGCGCGCCCGGTCGAAGCCTGGAAGCGACCTCCAGCGGGCCGTGGGCGGCGGTTCCGGCCTGCTTGCCTGGCCTGGCCTGGCCTGGCCTGGGGGACGCTATCCGTCCTGCGAACCCGCCATCTGGCCGCGGCCGCTCACTTGCCGGTCTTGATCTTGCTCCAGGTCCGCGTGCGCAGCCGCTCCAGCTTCGGCGGCAGCATTTCCACCGAATACAGCCTGGCCTGCACTTCTTCCGGCGGGTAGACGTTCGGGTTGTCGCGCAACTCCGCCGAGATCAGGCCGTCCGCCGCCTTGTTCGGGTTGGCGTAGGCCACGTAGTCGGAGATCGGCGCCACTACCTCCGGGCGCAGCAGGTAGTCGAGGAAGGCGTGCGCCTGCTCGACGTTCTTCGCGTCGCGCGGAATCGCCAGCACGTCGAACCAGGCCGCGGCGCCCTCCTTCGGGATGCGGTACTCGATGCGTATGCCGTTCTTCGCTTCCCTGGCCCGGTTGGCCGCCTGCATCGCTCCGCCGGACCAGGCGATGGCCACGCAGACGTTGCCGTTGGCCAGGTCGCTGACGAACTTCGAGGAACTGAAGTAGGTGATGTACGGGCGCAGCTTCGCCAGGTGCTCCTCGGCTCGGCGGTAGTCTTCCGGCTGGTGGCTGTTGGGCGACAGGCCGAGATAGTGCAGCACCTCGGGGATCACCTCGGTGGGCGAGTCGAGGAAGGCCACGCCGCACTGTTGCAGCTTCGCCAGGTTCTCCGGCTTGAACACCAGGTCCCAGGAGTCCAGCGGCGCATCGTCGCCGAGCACCGCGCGGACCTTGTCGAGGTTGTAGGCGATGCCGTTGGTGCCCCACATGTAGGGCATCACGTAGCGGTTGCCGGGGTCCTTGCCGGCGAGCACCTTGAGCAGGGCCGGGTTGAGGTTCTTCCAGTTCGGCAGCTTGCTCTTGTCCAGCGGCTGGAACACCTCGGCCTTCAGGTAGTTGGGCAGGAAGCTGTCGCTGGGCACCACCAGGTCGTAGCCGGAATGCCCGGACAGCAGCTTGGCCTCGAGCACCTCGTTGCTGTCGTAGACGTCGTACTTCGGCGCGATGCCGGTCTGCGCCTGGAAGTTCTTCAGGGTGTCCGGGGCGATGTAGTCGAACCAGTTGTAGATCCGTACTTCCGGCGCGGCCTGGACCAGCCCGGCGGAAACGGCCAGCGCGAGGCCGGCCAGCAGCTTGCGAGTCGATTGCATGCTTCGCTCCTCAGCGGGCCGCGCCTTCGTAGCCCTGCAGCACGTTGACCGCGTTGATGCCGATGGCTTCCACCGCATAGCCGCCTTCCATGATGAACAGGGTCGGCAGGCCCAGCCGGGCGATGCGCTCGCCCATCCGCAGGTAGTCCGGCGAATCCAGCTTGAACTGGGAGATCGGGTCTTCCTTGTAGGTGTCCACGCCAAGGGAAATCACCAGGGCATCCGGGGCGTAGCCGGCGATCCGCACGCAGGCGTCGTCGAGCGCCGCCGACCAGAGGTCCCAGCCGCTGCCATGGGCCAGCGGATAGTTGTGGTTGCAGCCCTCGCCGGCGCCTTCGCCGCGCTCGTCTGCGTAGCCGAGGAAGTACGGGTATTCGACCCGCGGATCGCCATGGATCGAGGCGAACAGAACATCGTCGCGGCGGTAGAAAATGTCCTGGGTGCCGTTGCCATGGTGATAGTCGACATCAAGGATCGCCACGCGCCGGGCACCCTGGTCGAGGAACGCCTGGGTGGCGATGGCGGCATTGTTGAGGAAGCAGTAACCGCCCATGAAGTCGCCACCGGCGTGATGGCCCGGCGGACGGCAGAGGGCGAAGGCGCTGCGGGCGCCCTGGCGCATATGCTCCTGGGCGGTCAGCGCGACCTGGGCGGAGCTGTAGATGGCCTGCCAGGTGCCGGCGGTGATCGGCGCCTCGGTGTCGAAGCTGTAGTAGCCCAGTTCGCCCATCAGCGCCGTGGGGATCGGCCCGTCGCGGCGCAGGCGGCGGCCGGGGAAGGTGGTGGACACCAGGTCGCCGCTGTGGCCTTCGGCGGTCCAGCGGGCCCAGGCGCCCTGGAGGAAGTCCAGGTAGGCGGCGTCGTGGATGCGCAGCAGCGGCTCGCGGCCGAAATCCTTCGGCGCGATCACCTCGCCAAGGTTCTGCGACTTCACCCGGGCCAGCACGGTGTCGGCCCGGCTGGGCATTTCGAAACAGGGTTGCAGCTTGCCGTCGACCAGTTCCGACTGGCCGAAGTGCAGACGATGATCGTCGCTGTAGACGCTCAGCATGGAGAGACCTCGCAGGTTTCTTGTTCTTGGTGGAGGGATTCTGCCCAGCGCGCGGTCGCGGCAAAACGGCGGCGGCGGCCAAAAAGGGATCGATATGGCCAGAATCTATGTCCCTTTAGCGCCGCCTGGCGATTATCGACGCGGGGAATTACTCGGCGCCCGCGCCGGTCCATACTGCTTGAGCCAGTCAGGATCGAAAGGGGGATTCGATGAGGCGCGCCAGCCTGCATATGTTGCTCTGCCAGTTCGCCATGGCCCTGGGCCTGCTCCTGAGCCTGGGCAGCGAGGCCTGGGCCGCCAGGCCGGCTCCGCAGGCGGCCGTCGACCTGGAAGCGCCGGCCGCCCTGGCCGAGGACGCCAGCCTCGACCAGCTCAACGCGCAACTCGACCTGATCCGCCAGCGCGTCACCGCCGACGCCAGCGACGACCTCCTCGCCGAGTTGCGCCAGAGCGCGCTGCAAGTCCAGCGCCAGGCCGACGCCCTGCTCGCGCTGCGGGTGGCCGACATCGAGCGGCTCGACGATCAGTTGAAAGTGATCGGCCCGCCGCAGCCCGACGAGGCGGAAAGCCTCGCCGCCCAGCGCCAGGCCCTGACCCGGCAGAAGAACGCCCTGCTCGATGACGAACGCCAGGCCACCCAGCTCGGCCAGTCGTCCCGCGACCTGGCGGCACAGATCGTCAACCTGCGCCGCAGCCTGTTCAACTCGCAGATCAGCAGCCGCGCGGCGACACCGTTCAGCCCGAGCTTCTGGTCGACCCTGATCCGTCCCACCGACGACGACCTGCGCCGGCTGGACAAGCTGAAGGCGGAGGCCCTGGTCGCCTTCGACAGCGCCATCGCGCCCGGACACCGCTGGGCCTTCGCCGGAACCCTGCTGGCCACCGTGCTGGTCTGGAGCTTCGGCCGCCGCCTGCTGGAGCGCATGCTTACCTGGGCGATGATCCGCTGGCTGCCGGAAGGCCGCCTGCGGCGCAGCGCCCTGGCCCTGGCGGTCGGGCTGGCGACCATCCTGACCATCGTCGGCGCGGTGTCGCTGATGCGCTGGGGCCTGGAAAGCAACGCCAGCCTGAGCCCCGACATGGCCAGCCTGACCGATCAACTGGTGAGCCTGGCGACCTTCTGCGCCTTCATCGCCGGCCTCGGCCGCGCCCTGCTGATGCTGCCGCGACCATCCTGGCGGCTGCCGGCGATCCCGGACAGGATCGCCAGCGCCCTCGGCCCGTTCCCGGCGATCCTCGCGGTGGCGCTGATGCTGGTGGCCACCGAGGAACGGATCAACAGCGTCACCGGCACCAGCCTGGCCCTGACCGTCGCCCTCAACGGCCTGACCGCGCTGGTCACCGCGCTGATCTTCGCCGCCGCCCTGCTGCGCTACCACCATGTGCGGCGCAAGCACGACCTGGAGCGGCCAGGCGGGATCGCCGGGCTGATCCCCTTCGTCGCCTCGGTATGGATCGCAGCGATCCTCCTCGCCCTGTTCACCGGCTACCTGTCGCTGGCCTACTTCCTCACCGGCAAGCTGCTGTGGATCAGCGTGATCGCGGCCACCACCTACCTGCTGATCGCTTTCTTCGGCGACATCTGCGAAACCCTGCTCTCGCCCAAGCATCCCAGCGGCCTGGCGCTGGCCAATGCGCTCGGCCTGTCGCCGCGCCACCAGGCCCAGGCCAGCACGGTGCTGGCCGGGGTCGGCCGCACCCTGCTGCTGCTCACCGCGCTGCTGCTGGCCTTCCTTCCGGTCGGCTCGAGCCCCAGCGAACTGCTGCAGGGCTTCGCCCAACTGGGCGAAAGCAGCAAGACCCTGGGCAACCTGAACATCGTCCCGCAGGACATCCTGGTCGCCCTGATGCTGTTCGTCGGCGGCCTGTTCGCCCTGCGCATCGTCAAGCGCTGGCTGAGCGAGCGGTTGCTGCCGGAAACCAACATGGACGCCGGCATGCGCGCCTCGCTGGTGACCCTGGTCGGCTACCTCGGCTTCGTGCTCCTGGCGATGCTGGTGATGTCCACCCTGCGCATCAACCTGACCAGCCTGACCTGGGTGGTCAGCGCCCTCTCGGTAGGCATCGGCTTCGGCCTGCAGGCCATCGTGCAGAACTTCATTTCCGGCCTGATCCTGCTGACCGAGCGGCCGGTGAAGGTCGGCGACTGGGTCAGCCTGGGCGGGGTCGAGGGCGATATCCGGCGGATCAACGTGCGCGCCACCGAGATCCAGATGGGCGACCGCTCCACGGTGATCGTGCCGAACTCGCAGTTCATCTCCCAGACCGTGCGCAACGTGACCATGGGCAATGCCCTCGGGGTGGTCGGGGTGAACCTGACCCTGCCGCTGGACACCGACGCGATGAAGGTCCGCGAACTGCTCTTGCAGGCCTTCGCCGAACACCCGGCGATCCTCGACGCACCGGCGCCCTCGGTGACGTTCAAGGATCTCGCCAGCAACGGCCTGGTGCTCAACGCCAGCGGCTTCGTCAACAGCCCGCGTTCGGTGGCCGGCGCGCGCAGCGACCTGCTCTTCACCATCCTCGACCGCTTGCGCAGCGAAGGCATCGCGCTGTCCTCGCCGCAGAGCCTGCTGATGATCCAGGATGGCGGCCCGGCCAGCGCCGCGCCTGCGCCCGCGACGCCCGATTGAAGCGAAGGGGCGGACTGGCCGTCACGCAACGGGTAGAATCCGCCCCTTTTTCAACGCCGAACCGCCATGAATCGCGAAGCCCTCGATACCCTCCTCCAGCACCTGCTCGCCGCGCTGTCCCCGGCGCCGGCGGAGACCCGCCGTCTGTTCCATGGTCGCGGCCGCTGCTGGCCGGGCCTGGAACAATTGACCGCGGACTGGCTGCAGGGCGTCCTGCTGGTGACTCTGTTCAAGGAGCCGCAGCCGGAGGAACTGCAGGCCTTGCGCCGGACCCTGGAGCAACTGACCACGGCGCCGGCCTGGGCTGCGAGCCAGGGCCGGCACCTGGTCCTGCAGCACCGCTACCGCCCAGACAGCGCCTGCGAATGGCTTTCGGGCGAGCCGCTGGAAACCTGGGACATCGTGGAAAACGGACTGCGCTTCCGCCTCGACCTGGGGCGCAACCAGAACACCGGGCTGTTCCTCGACATGCGCCTGGGCCGCCGCTGGGTGCAGGAGCAGGCCGCCGGCCGCCGCGTGCTCAACCTGTTCGCCTACACCTGCGGCTTCTCGGTGGCGGCCATTGCCGGCGGCGCCAGCCAGGTGGTCAACCTGGACATGGCCCGCGGCCCGCTCAACCGCGGCCGCGACAATCACCGCCTGAACGGCCACGACCTCGGCCGGGTGAGCTTCCTCGGCCACGAACTGTTCAAGTCCTGGGGCAAGCTGCGCAAGCTCGGCCCGTACGACCTGGTGATCGTCGATCCGCCGAGCTTCCAGAAAGGCAGCTTCGTCCTGACCCAGGACTACCGCAGGATCCTCCGCCGCCTGCCGGAACTGCTGGTGCCCGGCGGCACCCTGCTGGCCTGTATCAATGACCCGGCCATCGGCCCCGACTTCCTCCTCGAGGAAACCGCCCGCGAGGCGCCGTCGCTGCACTTCGTCGAACGCCTGGAGAATCCGCCGGAGTTCCCCGATGTCGACCCCGCGGCGGGCCTCAAGGCGCTGCTGTTCCGCAACGCAGGCTGATCGAC
This sequence comes from Pseudomonas sp. RC10-4-2, assembly GCF_050433085.1. Taxonomy (NCBI): domain Bacteria; kingdom Pseudomonadati; phylum Pseudomonadota; class Gammaproteobacteria; order Pseudomonadales; family Pseudomonadaceae; genus Pseudomonas; species Pseudomonas sp. RC10-4-2. The sequence goes on along the minus strand of NZ_JBNPXX010000002.1, from coordinate 1,539,269 downwards.
GCGCGGGCGGCGTGTCGCTAGGCTGTCGGCATGGACATGCCCGATGGCTTCATCCCCCTGCCGCCACGCGTCGAACCGCAGGCGGCCTTTCGCCCCCTGCTCGACGACCTGCGCCGGACCCTGGCCCGGCCTCCGTTCGAGCGGGCCGTGCACAGCGTCTACCTGTACGGCAGCGTCGCCCGCGGCGAGGCCATCACGGGGCGCTCCGACCTCGACCTGACCCTGGTCCTGCGCGACCCGCCCAGCCCCGAACTGGCCGCGCAACTGGAAACCGCGCGCCTGGCATTGCAGGCGCGCCACCCGGAAGTCAGCAAGATCGATTTCGATATCGGCCACCTGGACCAGGCCCGCGATCCGGCCAACCGCGATAGCTGGGGCTATTGGCTCAAGCACCGCTGCCGCTGCCTGTGGGGCGAAGACCTGGCCAGCGACCTGCCGCCCTTGCGTCCGGCGAAAGCCATCGCCCTGGCCCTCAACGGCGACTATGCGCAGGTGCTGGAAGACTATGCGCGACGCCTGGAAAGCGCGTCCTCGGAGGAGGAGCGCCGCCGCCTGCAACGAGAAGCGGCGAAGAAGCTGATCCGCTCCAGCGACATCCTTCGCGGGGAGACGGAAAGCGTCTGGCCGGAAACCCTGGAGCATTACCTGGCGCTGTTTCGCGCGCGGCACCCCGGACAGGCGCCGGCCCTGGAATATTTCAAGGCCGTACTGGACGACCAGGTCACCGACCCGGCGGTGTTCATCGAGCGCCTGCGCGCATTCAGCGCCTGGATGCAGCGCCAGGCGTAGCCCGCCGAGACGGTCGTCCTCAGCGTCGGGCCAACAGGGCCGTGGCGCCCTGGGCCTTGCGCGTGTACCAGAGCACCCGGCTGACGCCACGGGTAATCGCCACGTAGGCCAGGCGCAGGCTTTCGTCCTCCATGGCCTGGTCGTAGCTGTTGCGGAAGAAACCCGAAGCCGCGTACAGCGCGTTGCGCAACGGATGCTTCTCGCCCGGCAGGCAGTCGTCGACGACGATCGCCACTTCGGCCTGGAGGCCCTTGGCGCGATGGATGGTCATGCCCTTCACCGGCAGCGCGCGATCCAACTCCGCCTGGATCGCCTGCAACGGCTCGTTGCGCCGGCTCAGCAACAGCACCGCGGTGCGCTCGCTGCTCTCGCGAGCGGCGGCGTGCTCGCACTGGGCGCGGATTTCCGCCAGTAGCTTCGGCAGTTGCGCACGCAGGTCGAAACGCTGCACCAGCTTCACGCCATGGTCGCCCGGCTGGATCGGGCGGAACGCGCGGCAGGTCTTGTCCTGCTTGAAACGCACCCCGGCCAGCACCTTCTCGCCGTCGCGAATGATCGGTTCGACGGAGCGGTAGTTGGTTTCCAGCACCAGCAGCGCGCTCTTGCGTCCCCGCCCACGCGAGGGGAAGTGCCGGTCGAAGTCGATGAACAGCTCCGGCGAACTGCCGCGCCAGCCGTAGATCGACTGCCAGTCGTCGCCGATGGCCATCAGGCTCGGCGCGGTGCCCTGGGTCGCCAGGCGGCGGTGCAACGCCTGTAGCCAGAGGACGATCTGCGGCGAGACATCTTGGAACTCGTCGATCAGCAGATGGGTGAACGGCGCCAGCGCCGTTTCCGCCAGGGCCCCGCCGGCCATCCGCTCGCCGAGCTGCTGGAACGCGGCGTCGAAGGTCATCAGGCCCTCCTCGCGCAACAGCGCCTGGAACCTCGCCCAGAACAGTGCCATGGCTTCGACGAAGATCTTCTCGCGCAACCCGCATTCCAGCTTGCCGCTGTCCAGGCGTTCGACGCGCAGGCCCAGGCTCTCGGCGAACCCGGCCTGGGCATGGAAGGCTTCGTACAGCGGCAGCGCCTGGAACTCGCCGGCCAGCTTGAACGGCTCCAGCGGCGCCTTCGGCTGCCGCCGCGCGCCCTCTTCCGGCTCCGCCGGCGGCGGCAGTTCCAGCAGCTTGTGGATCTTGGCGCGGAACGCCGGGCTTTCCGCGTAGCACTGCTGGTAGGCCTGCTTCAGCAGGCGCTGCTGGGCCGGACGCAGGCGTCCGGCGGCAAGGGGGTTGTCCGGCTCGGCGGCGGGGTCGCGGTCGTCCAGTTGTTCGAACCAGCGCGGATTGCCGAGCACCTCGCGGGCCAGGCTGCCGAGCGCCGAATGGAAAGTGCGCACGCACTGCCGCGCCTGGGCCGCGTCGAACGGGTACTGCCAGTGCGCGAGCAGCCGCAGCAATTGTTCGCGCAACTGCGTACAGGAGGCGTTGGTGAAGGAAATCACTGTCAGCCGCTGCGGCTCGACGCCCAGGTGGCAGAGCATGAACACCACCCGCAGGACCAGGGTGGTCGACTTGCCCGAGCCGGCACCGGCAAAGATCCGCGCCAGCGGCTGGCGGCAGAGGATCATCGCCCACTGTTCCTCGGACGGCGGGCTGACCACACCGAGCGTCACGGCCTGCGCCACCTGCTCGCGCATGGTGCGCTCCTGGGATTCGTCGACCTTCAGTGCGGCAGCCGGATAGATTCCCTGCGGCGCGCCCTGCGAGGCGGCAGCGGGCTTGCGTGGGGTCCCCCGAACGGCGCCCTTCGCAGGCTTGCCGGCGGCCTTGGCCGGAGCCTTCGCGGCGTTCTTCCTGGAGCGGGCCTTGGCCGGCTGCAACAAGGCTTCGCGAGCCTCGCGCTCGGCCTGCAGGTAGGCGGTGGTACGCGGGAAACAACGCGCCAGGGCGCTGGAGAGCATCGACTTGTAGCGCCGTACGGCAGACAGCATCGGGGACCGGTCCAGACAAAGCATGTGGCTGAATCATAAGTGTTTTCCGCCCTCGGCCGACAGTCGGACGCGGACCGCCCATCGCGCCAGGGCAACCCTTGCGCGACCGCGCCGGTCTACCCTTCGGGCCCTGCCGGCCTGCCAACTCAGCGAAAACAAGGAGCCTACCCATGAGCGATTGGGCAATCACCTACAGCAAGGACGAAGCCACCGAGCGCCAAGTCCTGCCGTTCCCCCACAAGCCGAGCCCCGAAGAGGTCGCCGAGCACCTGCTGGAATGGGCCGAGGCCAACCTCAAGCCGGGCCACTACAGCACCGGCAAGCTGGAAAGCGACGAGCCGGCGGAACTGCTGCTGCGCCGCTTCGGCATCGTCGTCACCGGCATCGCCGAAGCCTGATCCCTCCCGCGACCGGCAGGCGCCGGTCGCTTCCGCCGATACAGCCTGCTCCGCCAAGCCTACGAACGGGCCAGCCGCGCACCTGGGGCCGCTGGGCCAAGCGACGGTTTTGCTCCGGCCACACGGCACCTCAGCGCTCGTCAAGGGCGGCGAGATAGGCGCAGAGCATATCGGCCAGGGCCTCAGCGTAACGCTCGATCTCCGCCTCGCTGCGCGGCTGTTCGGAGAACTGCTTGCCGACCGCGCCGAGGGTGGTGGTGAGCAAGTCGCCGGCCAGGCTGCGCTCGGCCTCGGCGACCTCCGGCAAGGCCTCCCGGAGAAACGCCTGGAACACCCGCGCGCCCTCCGCCTTCACCTCCCGCGCCTCGTCGGCGTCGCGATACAGCGGCGCCGCGTCGCTCAGCGCCACGCGTATCGCCGCCTCTTCGCACTCCGAGCGCACGAATGCCAGCACCAGCCGGCGCAAGCGCTCCAGCGGCGGCCGGGTGGTGTCCTCGAGGATCTCGCCGAGCAGACGCGTGGTGCGCCGCCACTCGTCGCTTTGCAGGCGGAAGAGGATCGCCGCCTTGTTCGGAAAATACTGGTACAGCGAACCGATGCTCACCCCGGCGCGCTCCGCCACCCGCGCGGTGGTGAAACGTTGCGCGCCTTCGCTGGCCAGAACCTGAACAGCCGCCTCCAGGATGCTCGCCACCAACTCACTGGAACGGGCCTGCTGCGGCTGCTTGCGCGAGGAAATACGCGGGTTTCGCTTGTCGCTCATGGAAGGCTCCGGAATGCGAATGGCGGAATGCGATGAATCCGTCGCATTCTAGGTCCACGCACTTACGCGCTCAAACATTCCCGGAGCCATCCATGAATACCCTCACCAACGCCCCGCTCGCCGATCTCCTGCAACGCCTGTTCGCCGAAGCCGAAGCCAGCGCACCGGGCGACAGTCCCGCCCTCGCCGACCTCTCGGAGGCCGAACTGAAGCGCCTCATGGGCAGCAAGACCGAATACCGCGAGTTCTACGGTCGCCTGAAGGACCTGGCGCTGCCCGTCTCCCGCGAAACCGGCTGCCTGCTCTACATGCTGGCGCGCAGCAGCTCGGCGCGCAGCATCGTCGAGTTCGGCACGTCCTTCGGCCTGTCCACCCTGCACCTCGCCGCAGCGCTGCGGGACAACGGCGGTGGCCGCCTGATCGGCAGCGAGTTCGAACCCTCCAAGGCCGAGCGGGCACGGCGCAACCTGGCCGCCGGGGGGCTGCTCGACCTGGTGGAACTGCGCGAGGGCGACGCCCTGCAAACCCTCGCCAAGGACCTGCCGGACAGCATCGACCTGGTCCTGCTGGACGGCGCCAAGGCGCTCTACCCGGAGGTCCTCGCCCTGCTGGAAAGCCGCCTGCGCCCCGGCGCGCTGGTGATCGCCGACAACGCCGAGCATAGTCCCGAGTACCTGGCCCATGTCCGCTCGCCGGCCAACGGCTACCTGTCGACGCCCTTCGCCGAGGATGTCGAGCTGTCCATGCGCCTGGGCTGAAGCCTAGCGACTGACGGCGTCTCGCGGGTTTGCTAGGGTCTGACTCACGCCGCCCGGACAGCTCGAAGGAGACCCGCATGACCCGTGACCGACTCGCCGAGCGCTACCGCGCCTACATCGACTGCCTGAACCGTCAGGACTGGGCGCGCCTGGGCGACTTCGTCCATGACCGGGTGCGCTACAACGACGTGCAGATCGGACTCGACGGCTACCTGCGGATGCTCGAAGGCGACTTCCTGGCAATCCCCGACCTGCGCTTCGAGATCGAACGCCTGCTCGTCGATCCGCCGGGCGTCGCCTGCCGCCTGCACTTCGACTGCACACCCAGCGGCCGGCTGTTCGGCATCCCGGTCAACGGCCAGCGGGTACGCTTCGCCGAGAACGTCTTCTACGAATTCGAAGACGAGCGCATCGCCGGCGTCTGGTCGGTGATCGACAAGGCGGCGGTCGCCGCGCAGGTTCAGGCGACGCCGCCGTCGTCCTGAGGCGCCAGGGCACTGCGGGCCGACCATCTACCAGGTATCCACGAACGGCCGCTTGCGCCCCGCCCTCGGCGCCGGTTCTCCGGCGACGGCCAGGCCGCGCAGGAGCCAGGCGCGGGTCTCCGCCGGGTCGATCACCGCGTCGATCTCCAGGTAGCTGGCCATGTTCAGCGCCTTGCCGTTGCGGTAGGCCTTGTCCACCATGCCGCGGAACAGCGCCTCGCGCCGCTGGGGATCTTCCTCGGCCGCCAGCTCCTTGGCGAAGCCCAGCCGCACCGCGCCTTCCAGGCCCATGGCGCCGAACTCGCCGCTGGGCCAGGCGACGGTGAACAGCGGCGAATGGAAGCTGCCCGCCGCCATGGCCTGGGCTCCCAGTCCGTAGCCCTTGCGCAGGACCACGGTGAAGAACGGCACCGTCAGGCTGGCGGCGCTGACGAACATCCGCGAGACGTGGCGCACCGTGGCCTGTTTTTCCGCCTCCGGGCCGACCATGAAGCCAGGGGTGTCGCAGAGCGAGACGATCGGGATGTCGAAGGCGTCGCACAACTGCATGAAGCGCGCGGCCTTGTCGCCAGCCGCGGCCTCGATGGCGCCGCCGAGATGGCCAGGGTTGTTGGCGATCAGGCCGAACGCCCGGCCCTCGATGCGCAGCAGCGCGGTGACCAGGCCGGGAGCGAACTGGCGCCGCAGTTCCAGCACGCTGCCCCGGTCGGCCAGGACCTCGATCGCCTGGCGGATGTCGTAGGCACGCAGGCGGTTCTCCGGCACCAGGTGGCGCAACTCGCGCTGGTCGGCGCAACTCCAGTCGGGCAGCGGGCCCTGGAAATAGCCGAGATAGCGCCTGGCCACCGCGACCGCTTCGGCCTCGTCCTCCACCAGTACGTCGATCACTCCGTTGGGCCCCTGCACGCCCGTCGGACCGACCTCCTCGGCGGCGAAACGGCCCAGGCCGCCGCCCTCGATCATCGCCGGGCCGGCCATGCCGATGGTGGCGTCGCGGGTGGCGATGATCACATCGCAGCAGCCCAGCAACGCGGCATTGCCGGCGAAGCAGCGACCGGAGACCACTCCCACCAGCGGCACCAGCCCGGAGAGCCGGGCCATGCCGACGAAGGTATGGCAATCGAGGCCGGCGACGCCGACGAAATCGGTATCGCCCGGGCGCCCGCCGCCGCCCTCGGCGAACAGCACCAGCGGCAAGCGCCACTGTTCGGCCAGGCCGAGCAGGCGGTCGGTCTTCTTGTGGTTCATCACCCCCTGGGTGCCGGCGAACACCGTGTAGTCGTAGGCCAGTACCAGGCAACGCGCGGCCTGCACGCCGAAGCTGGCGGCCCCCACCGTACCGGTGCCGGCGACCAGGCCATCGGCGGGGCTCAGCTCCAGCAACTCCTCGGCGGAGCGCCGGCGACGCTGGGCGGCCAGGGCGAAACCGCCATATTCGCTGAAGCTGCCCTCGTCCAGCAGGTCGAGCACGTTCTCCCGCGCGGTACGCTGTCCGGTCTTGCGCCGCCTGGCCAGCGCCTGCGGACGACGCTCGTCGCCCAGCGCTGCCTGGCGCTCGAGTACCTCGGCGAGATCGGCGCGGATATGCGCCAGGTCCAGCGCCTGTTCGGTCGGTGCCTGCTCGTCGTCATCCTCCGTCGGTTCGAGGAACAGCAGCGTCGCGCCCTCCTCCAGAGGCTCCCCGAGGCTCGCCGCGAGTCGCCGGACGATACCGCCGCCGGGTGCCTTGACCTCGAATTCCATCTTCATCGCTTCCAGGATCGCGACCCGCTGGCCGGCACGCACCCGTTCGCCCTCGGCCACTTCCAGGGCCACCAGCACCCCGCTGCTCGGCGCAGACAGCGGCAGGCTGCCGAGTGGCGCCTCGACCCGCGCAGGCGCGGCGTCCTCGGCGAGCGGGCACTCGGCGCGGAGCCGCGGATGGCTCGCCGGGATAGGCGCCAGCAGTGTCTCCAGGTGGCTTTCGACGAAGCGGGTGTCGACCCGGTTGGCCTGTACCGCCGGATGCAGCAGAAGGTTGCGCAGCAGATCCAGGTTGCTCGCCACGCCCTCCAGGCGGAATTCGCAGAGCGCCCGGTAGGCCCGACGCAACGCGGCGGGATAATCCGCACCACGCACGACCAGCTTGGCCAGCAGCGAATCGTAGCTGGGGCTGACCCGATAGCCGGCATAGCCGTAGCCGTCCACCCGCAGGCCGGGACCGCTGGGCGGTTCGTAGGCGCCGATAGTGCCCACCGCCGGACGGGCGCTGCCGTCGGCCGCCAGGGTCTCCAGGTTGATCCGCAGTTGCACCGCGCAGCCGCCGATCGCCGGCGGTCGCTCCAGGCCGAGGGCGGCAAGCTCCATGCCGGCGGCGAGACGCAACTGGGCGTGCAGCAGGTCGACCCCGGTGACTTCCTCGGTGACGGTGTGCTCCACCTGGATGCGCGGATTGGCTTCCATGAAATAGAAGCGCCCGGGGCGCTCGTCGTCGACCAGGAACTCGAAGGTACCGATCCCCCGATAGCGCACCGCGCCGGCCATGCGCAGGGCGCAATCGATCAGCGCCTCGCGAGTGGCCTCCGGCAGGTCCGGGCTGGGGGCGATCTCCAGCAGCTTCTGCTGGCGCCGTTGCAGGCTGCAATCGCGCTCCCAGAGGTGGCTGACCGCACCGCTGCCGTCGCCGAGCACCTGCACCTCGATGTGCCGCGCCCGCGCTACCCGTTGCTCGACGTATAACTCGTCCCGGCCGAACGCCGCCTGCGCCTCGGCACGGCAGCGGCGGTAGGCATCGGCCAGTTGCGCAACCTCCTCCACCGCGCGCATGCCACGTCCGCCGCCGCCGGCAAGGGCCTTGAGCATCACCGCGGCGCCATCGCCCAGCCCTTCCAGGAACGCCTCGGCCTCTTCGACGCTGACCGCACGGTTGATCCCGGCCACCAGCGGCACCTCCAGGCGCTCGGCCAGGGCGCGCGCGGCAGCCTTGTCGCCGAACAGGTCGAGCACTTCCGCTTGCGGCCCGACGAAGTGGATGCCCGCGCGCTGGCAGCGACGGGCGAATTCGCCGTTCTCGGCGAGGAAACCGTAGCCCGGATGGATCGCCTCGCAGCCCTGCTCCAGGGCCAGCGCGACCAGCCGATCCATGTCGAGATAGGCCGCCACGCCACGGCCGGCCAGCGGCAGCGCGACATCGGCCTTGCGCACGTGCAGGGACGCGGCATCGTCTTCCGCGAACACCGCCACCGAGCGGATACCCAGGTCGGCGCAGGCGCGGGCGATGCGAATGGCGATCTCGCCGCGGTTGGCGATCAGCAAGGCGTTGAAGGGGGGAGCGGTCACGGCAGGTTCTCCGGGGAGCGGGTCAGGCGGCCGGCGAAAGGAGCTGGCCCGGCGGCGCGTTGGTCATCGTCGCAGGCATCTTAGGCAGCCGAAGGAAGCGGCAGAACTGAGGCTTATTCATCGACATCCATGAAGCCTATACATGGTTCTATCGGCGAGCATGCCTGCTAGGCTGGCGCCTTCCCCAGACAGGCGCGCGCAAACATGAATCAGCCACATGAATGGTCGCCCCTCAGCCGTTTCGATCTGAACCTGTTCCGGGTCTTCGAAGTGGTCTATCGAGAACGCAACCTGACCCGCGCGGCGGGCCTCCTGCATCTCAGCCAGTCGGCCGTCAGCCACGCCCTGGCGCGCCTGCGCGACCAGCTCGGCGACCCGCTGTTCGTCCGCCAGGGGCGCGGGGTTGCGCCGACGCCGCTGGCCGAGCGACTGGCGCCGGGCATCCATGACGCCCTCGCCGGCCTGCACCGCAGCATGAATCGCTGCCAGACGTTCGACCCTCGGCGCGACGCGCGGACCTTCCAACTGAACATGCCGGAGCAACTGGAGCCGCTGGTGCTCCCGGCGATCCTCGCCCACCTGCGCCAGGCCGCGCCACGCATCGAGATACGCTGCAACAGCCTGCACTGGGCGGACCTGAAGGCGGAACTGGGCGCCGGACGCATCGACCTCGCCATCGAGATCGCCCGGCCCACCGACGCCGCCCTGCGCCGCCAGCACCTGCTCGACGACAGCCTGTGCGTGATGGCCGGGCCGGGCTTCGCCGGCGACCTGAGTGCGGAGGAGTACCTGGCGGCGGACCATGTCGCGGTGACCTCGCGGCGACGCGGCATTTGCATCGAAGACCTGGCCCTCGGCCACCTCGGCCTGACCCGCCAGGTGCGCCAGCGCTGCCAGCACTACCTGTCGGCGGCGTTGCTGGTGGCCCAGGGCGGCTACCTGCTGACCCTGACCCGAGGCTACGCCGAACTGATCAACCGCGGCCTGGGCAACCGCCTGCTGCCGATGCCGCTGGCCCTGCCAGCGGTGACTCTGAATCTCTACTGGTCGCGCCAGGCCGACGACGAAGCCGGCAGCCTCTGGCTGCGCGGCGAACTGGCGGAGCTGGCGACGCGCCTGCGCTGAGCGCGGGCGCTGCGACTAGGGCTTCGCCGCCTTGGCGCGGGCCTTCTGCAGCCACTGCCCGGCCTTCGCCGAACACTCCGTGACATAGGTCGTATCGATCGCGCAGCGCTCCCCGGTGGCCTTGAGCAGGTAAGCGGCATCGGCTACCTCGTAGTCGGTGTGCCGGCGCGGCGTACCGTTCGCCTGGGATTCGCGTTCGTCCTCGCGGATGTCGCAGTACAGCGCATTGCTGCGGGCGAACAGTTCGAGGCACTCGGCATCCTTGCCCAGCAATGGGTTGGCGCTGTCCTCGGCGGACTTGGAGCAGCCGCCGAGCAGCAGGCAGGCGCAGGCGATCGTGGCAAGCGGGCTACGCATGTGTCCGTTTCCTTGGCCATGGAGAGTGCGCCATTAAAACAGCCCCGGCGCCTCGGCGCACCCGCGGCGTGCCCATGGTGCTACTCCGCATCCCCCTGCCCCAGCAGCGCCCGATACTTCACCGCCGCCGCGGTCCGCGACGGCACGTCCAGCGCCCGCAGCAGCGACGACACATGGATGCGCACCGTGTAGTGGGAGATGTCCAGGGCGCGGCCGATCTCCTTGTTGCTCTTGCCCTGGGCCAGCAGGCGCAGGACATCCAGTTGGCGCTCGGTGAGCCCCTCCAGGCGCGGGCTGGGCTGCAGCGGCAGGAGGCCGGAGGGTTCGTAGCGCACCAGCACTTCCCCGGCGCGGATGGCCAGAATCGCCTGGCCGAGTTCCTCGGGCGCGATGCTCTTGCCGAGGAAGCCGTCGGCCCCTGCATTCATCACTTCGCCGATGAGCTGCGGGTCGTCGACCATCGAGACGACGATCAGGGTGGTGCGCGGGAACTGGCGGCGCAGGTCGGCGAGCATCTCGATGCGGGTCAGGCCGGGGAAACGCAGGTCGAGGATCAGCGAATCGGGCTGCTCGCCTTCGCCAGCCAGGCGCAGGACCCCGGCGAGGTCGCCGGCCTCCTCGATCCTGGCCTCGGGCAGCAGGCGCTGGAGGATACTCAGCATGCCCTCGCGAAACAGCGGATGATCATCGGCGACGATGATGCGGCCAGTCATTCTTGTAGTCTCCAGGAGTCGCAGTTTCCGCCGCGCATGCTACCTTAGCCCGCTACCGCCGCGCCCACCCTTCGTCCGTCTTCGTGACGAAGGGGGCGAAACAGAGGAAAAGGCGCGCGGCGCTCCCATGCACACGGAGGTGCACATGAAGTTCGAGAAGAATACCGAGCTGGACCAGGCCAACCTGCGACTGATCGTGGCCACCTGCGCGATCCTCTACGTGGTGCTGATCGGCCTGCTGCCCGGCCTGAAGGTCGAGACCTACCTGCCGATCGTTGCCTACTACGGCCTGTTCCTGATCGCCTCCATACTGCTGCGCCAGGCCATCGTGCGCTGGCCGGGGCACTACCCGGCGCGGCGGATCTTCTGCATGCTGCACGACTACGCCGGCACCTCGTTCGGCCTGATCGTGGGCGGCGAGGCAGCGCTGCCGCTGTACGCGGTGATGGTCTGGATCAACCTGGGCAACGGCATGCGCTACGGCTCGCGCTACCTGGCCATCGCCACCGCCCTGGCGCTGCTCGCGCTACTGGTCATCTATCGACTGACCCCGGCCTGGCAGGCTCAGCCGTTCATGGTGCTGATGCTGATGACCACCAGTACCGTCATTCCCTTCTACGCGCACCTCCTGCTGGAGCGCACGCGCAAGGCCACCGAGGAAGCGTTGCAGGCGAACCAGGAGAAATCGCGCCTGCTGGCCCAGGCCAGCCACGACCTGCGCCAGCCGATCCACTCCATCGGCCTGTTCACCGCCTGCCTGCGCGACGCCCGCCTGGGCGACGAGGAACGGCGCCTGGTGGACAACATCGACCGCTCGCTGCTCAACGTCTCGCAACTGTTCCGCTCCATCCTCGATCTCTACACCCTCGACAACGGCCGGCTCCAGCCCAAGCAGGAGAACGTCCACCTGGGCGAGTTGCTGCGCGACCTGGTCCGGCGCAACGCCGAGGCGGCGCGCTGGGCCGGGGTGGAACTGCGCCTGCGCCCTTGCCGCCTGTGGACGCGAACCGATCCGGGGCTGCTGTCGACCATGCTGCAGAACCTGCTCTCCAACAGCCTCAAGTACGCCGCCGAGCGCCCGCTGCTGATCGGCGTGCGGCGGCGAGGCGACGGCCTGGCCGTAGCCATCTACGACCAAGGCCGGGGGATCGCGGAGGAACACCTGCCGCGGGTGTTCGAGGAGTTCTACCGGGTACGCGAGACGCGCGACCGCGACGTCGAGGGAATCGGCCTGGGGCTGTCCATCGTCCGCCGCCTGGGGCAGTTGACCGGGATCGAGGTGACGCTGCGCTCGCGGGTCGGACGCGGCACCGCGGTGACCCTGCACGGCCTGCCGGCGGTCGCCGCGCAAGCCCTGCCCCGCCGCGACGATCCCCTGCAGGCCGGCCTGCTCACCGGCTTGCGGGTGTGCCTGGTGGAAGATGATCGCAACGTCCTGCGCGCCACCTCGGCGTTGCTCGAACGCTGGGGCTGTACGGTCCAGGCGGAAACCGAGGCGGACGGCTGGCGAACCGATTGCGACATCCTGGTCGTCGACTACGACCTCGGCCCCCACGCCTCCGGCGTCGAGTGCATCGAGCGGGTACGGCGGCAACGCGGAGAGGCGATACCGGCGCTGGTGATCAGCGGCCACGACATCGAGCGTATCCAGGCCAGCGTCGAAGACACCGACATCGCCCTGCTCTCCAAGCCCGTGCGCCCCACGGAATTGCGCGCCACCCTGCGCGCCCTGCGCGAGCGCCCGGTGGCCGCCAGCCACGCTTCCTGAGACAAGGCAGGTCGAGGAGCTCAGGCCTACGGCGGGCCGTACTTGATGCCAGCGCAGCCGTGGGACAGCAGCAACTCGCCGTCGTCGGCCTCGAACTGGGTGATCCGCTTGCTCTTGTCGACGGTGACGGAAATGATGCAGCGATTGGGGTGGTTGACGGTATCCCAGTAGTTGGTGTTCACCATCACGTTGCCCTGCATCTCCGAGCTGGAGCCCACCACTTCATAGCGGGAATAGCTGGTGTCGGTGTACCACTGCATCACCACCTGCGAGCCGTCAGCGGTGCGCTCCATGTTCTGCGGCGTACCGAAGAAGGCTATCGCTTCCTCGGCGGAACGGCCCTTCCACTGGCTGCGGGCGTAGACCTCGGGCAGCGTGTCCATCTGGATACAGCCGCCCAGGGAAAGCGACGCCAGTAACGGCGCGATGAATATCCGGCGCATGGGTTGACTCCGTGTCTAGGGGTTCTTCGGCGGGTTGCCAGGCAGCAGGTCGAAGGCTCGCAGGCCCGGCGCGGCGTCCTGCCCGGACGCTTGCGCGCGGTTCGCCTGCTCGGCCACGGCCATTCCGCTCTGTGCGCCGACGGGTTTCCTCGACGCCGCAAGCGAACGCCCACCGGCAGAGAACGACTCGCGCGCCGGCTCGTCGCCGCTGCCGAAGCACCACCAATCGCTGGCCTCCGGGCCGGTGGCGAGTACGGATTGCCGAGTCATGGTTCCTTCCAAGTCGCGTGCGTCCTGCACAACCGGTTTCCGCGAAACGCGGGGATCAAGGGCGGGACTATAGCGTCGCGGCGAAGAAGCTCGAATAGCACAGAGGTACTATTTTCTCGGCTCGTCCGATCGGGAAGTCACCTGCGGTGAGTTCCGGTCGAAGCTGCGCCATTCCATCGACCAACTCTGCGCCCCGGAAAACGCTGGATGCGTTCCCCTGCTTTCTCGGTCTCCAACAGCACCCTCGCGACCGAACACTGCACGGCCATGGCTGGAAGACAAGTGAAACCAGCCACTTGCTTAAATACCTAAGGGAAAGAACATCCTACTGAAAATAAAGAAATTTCTTATACGCACTTATTTGGCGCAACGTTAACTTAACTAACTGCACAAACACGCCCTGACCGCGCATTAGAAGAAGTACCGGCCCCCAACGGAATCCAAGTCCAACTTCGGGAGGCCCCCCTTCCCATGCAGTTAACCAATCCTCCAGGCAGAAACAGCGATGAACCCTCGTGAACATGGAAAACGATCGATCGATAACGAGACACGCAGTGCGCTCAAGCACCAACGCCCAGCGGTCGTCTGGCTGACCGGGTTGAGTGGTGCTGGAAAATCCACTATTGCGAATGCCCTGGAACTAGCGCTTTTCGAACAGAAGAAACATACGTTTCTCCTGGACGGCGACGATCTGCGCCTTGGCCTGTGCCGAAACCTTGGCTACAGCGACGAAGATCGCACCGAGAACATTCGAAGAATCGCGGAAGTGGCAAAAATCCTGCTGAAAGCCGGCCTTATCGTGATCGTGGCAACCATCTCGCCATTTTCGCGAGACAGGAACCTCTCTCGGGAACTTATCGGCATCGAGCATTTCATTGAGGTCTTTGTCGATACGCCGCTCTCGGAATGCGAGAGAAGAGATCCCAAAGGCCTGTACAGGAAAGCACGCTCGGGCAAGATCGAAAACTTCACCGGGATCGACTCGATCTACGAAACGCCCGCACAGCCGAACATAACGATCGATACACTTTCAGAAGACCCCGACCTGGCGGTGAAGCGAATCATTTCCTACCTGGAGACGAACCAGCCAGCCTGACAAGATGACTGGGCCTGGAGGCACGAACCGTCCGCAGCCCCACTTCCAGCTTGCGCTCAGGGGCACCCTGTCTCGCTGCCGAACAGACGGGACAGGTTTCGCAAGGGTTTCGTGAAACGCCAGAAGCGACTGTCCAATATAGCCAACAAACGGGCGTGAGTATCATCGCGATCTACCTGCGTGCGCCGTAGCAAGTTGTCCGTTTCGGCGAGATTGCGCTGAGCGGAAGCAAGCTCTTCGCGACACGCCGACAATCGCCGAGAAAGTTCCCGCATGGCTCGTTCGTTCTGTTCGATCCGAGCACCGGCCTCAAGCAAGCGATCTCTCAGTCCATCATTCAGTTGCCTCTGTGCGGTACAGCTCATGGCCAGGTCAGCCACCTGCTCGCTGAACCGCGTCATGCTCTCGTTGTGGGACGAAGCCGATTGCCAGAGTTGCCTGTCCAGTTCCCCCACGTACTCCAGCAACGGCATCGCTCTGCTGAATTCCCGCTCCAGGCCCTTCCACCCTTCGATGTCGAACCGGTCCACGGCAAGCTGCTGCAGTGCCTCGTGCACCTCGAGCAGCGCCTGAAAGCTTCCCGCTGCGGCAGCCAACGCGCTCGCATCATGGGATGAGTGACGCAATTCGACATCCAGGACATCACCGACGAAGCGGGCGCAAGCCGACTCGTCCACCGGCAAGGAAAGTCGATGGCCAATACGGCCCAGTTCCTGTCGCGGCAGAGCCAGCAATCGATCGTAGTCGACCACCACGGCCCCCTTGTGGAGCGCCCACTGCATCGAGCGACAGGAATGTTCGTACCAGAGCATCAGGCTCTTTTCCCGACTCAAGTGGTCACGGGCAGCAAGAGACTCCGCGACGCTAAGAGGATGGCGAGCCGCAATGACATAGTCGACCCATAGCCCCAATGCATCGAACGCGGCTTGCCAGATCGGCATCAGACGCGGCATACGCGGATCCTTGATACCCAGCAGCGCCTTGCCTGCCAGTAGCTCAGTCAAAAGCGCCATGGCCTGCTGGACGATCTCTTCGAATCGCTCGACGCCCAACACCCGGCGACTGGACAACCCGACGTCGCCCGACGAAAACCCGCACAGGGACAGGACTCTGTCATTGAAAGCCACCAGGCGGGCATCTTCCCAGTATCCCTTGGGGTTGTCCGGCCTGGGTGGGATCAGATTCTCGCCAAACTCGACCCCGAGCGCCTCGAGTCCGGCGGAAAGTACGCTCGTACCGGAGCGATGCATGCCGAGAATCACCACCACCCTGGGCGTCATGGATGAAACCTCCCTATTCATTCAGTGCTTCCTGATCTTTTGCCAAAGCGCCTTCGCCCCGAATGTGCGCAAGAAGAACACCCCCTTCGCGCATCGCTCCAGGAATCTTGAAAAACGGCCGTGCTTCTGGATATCCAGCCGGCAGCGCAATCCGTTTGCCAGTCGGTAGGACGCCCATTGCATGGACAGCCTGGCCGCCCCCAGGGCAGGCACCGGACTATCCGTGCAAACGCCGCATGGAGTCGAAACCGGCACGCGTTCCAGCAACCCCCGCAAACGCCGCTCGAAAAGAGACAAGGTGAATGCTTCGCGGATGCGGCGTGCGGAGTTCTGCCCCATCCGCCTCAGCATTTCCGGTTCGCGCATGAGGCTCTCGAGCCTAGCGGCGTAATCCCTGGCCTCTCGTTCGGCATCGCGCCGCGGAACAAGGAAGCCGCAGTGGGCAGAGACCAGTTCTGCGTGACCGCCGACATCGGCTGCGACTATGGCCATTCCGCACGCCATCGCCTCGTAGAGAACCAGTGCGATACCTTCGCCGGCCGATGGCAGGAAAAATATATCGGAGGCCTGGAACAACTCGCGCAACGCAGCCTCGTCCTGCCAGCCCAGCATCCGCACCCGCCCGGCCAAGCCATGGCGCCGGAGGTCGTTCCGCAGCTCCCCTGCCAGCTCGCCATCGCCCAGTACCAACGCGACGAAATCACTACCACGGCGCGCCAACTCGCCAAGGCTGGCGGCAAACAGCTCCGGTCGCTTCTGCGCGCAGAGCCGCCCCGCATAGGCGATCACTACGCACTGCGGAGCTATTCCCAGGCGCGCCCGGACCTTCGCGCGCGTCAGGCTGTCGGGTTTCCACGAGTCCACATCGGCGAACCAGTGCAACACCTCGACCTTGCTCGCCTCGACGCCACGGTCGAGCAGCCAGTGGCGCAGTTGCCCGGATACGACCCAGTGCCTGTCCAGCAAGGCAGTGCATCGAGCGGCTCTACCCGGATGGCCGCCATCGTCCCAGCCCTCCTCCATATGATTGAGGTCGACCACGGGCAGGCCCGGGTAGCGGGTCCGGACGTACCCCAGCACGTCATAGGCGAATGCAGAGTTGGAAAGCAGCATCAGGTCGGGTTGTCGACTGTCCACCAGATAGGCAAGGAAGGCGCAAGCTTTCTCGGCAGCCAGAAAGTCCGGAAGCACCCAGACATCCGCAGTGAGCGCGGTAAAACGATCCCGCCACCGATGCTCGGCCGCCAGGCTGGCGACCACCGTCAGCATCCAGCCCTCCCGGGCCAAGGCTCGAAGCATATCCAGATTGCAACGATCCGCTCCGCCTGGTTCAAGCCAGGGCGCCAGCAGTAACAGGCGCTTTCTCGGGGCATTAGGCAAGCCGGCCGACGAGCAAGGCTGCCTGCGCCCGTTCAGCCTTGCGCCAATACGGCCCTCGGGCAACGACCTGCGACTGACGAAGAGGTCGCCGCGTCGCGCATCTTCGCGGAGTTCGACCCACGGCAGGGTCGGTCGGGACAGCAGGAACCAGATCGCCTCTTCCAGAGCAGTCGCCCTCAGGGCTGCCGGTGCTCGCGGCAAGTACAGTACCGCCATCCCCTCTACCGGAAGACAGTCACTGTCCACTCCTGGGCAATGAATCCAGCGCCAGCGTTTCAGCGTCTGCGTCTCGAGAAATGCGGCGATTCGTTCGAGCTCCTCCACGCTGCAATCGCAGGCCGTGAGGATGGACAGCAACGGCACGGCATCGGCGACGGGACCTCGCGAAAGAACCTTCACCACGCCGTCCTGCCCACGGAAAACACCTTGGAGATTCCGCGGGTCCGCCTGAAGTTATCGATGAAAGCCGACCATTGCCGCTCGTGCAGCAGGTCGTCCAGCCAGTAGATGGCGCTCGCCCTCTCCAGCAGCCAGCCCGGGAGTTTTCGGCACCCACCGGCAATGACGAAAACCGTCGAGGACGCTGGCAGCTCATCGAATTGTCGACGCCATGCGTTCCAGTCCTCGGTGAGCGGCGCGTCGGCCACCACGGCTACCGCATCGGATATGACGGCGTTGTATTGGTCGGCGCGGGAGAGGTTGAGCAGAGGAGGATATGCCCAGCAGTCGTAATAGCCTTGCCGCTGCGCTCGAAGAAATGGACTCCCTCGATAGAAGCGAGGATGGCGAGTCCGCATGCGCTTGTAAGAACTCAAGGCATGACGTTTGCCGGTCTCCAGTCTGGAGCCGACCTGGCGGTGATAGAACAACAGGGGTTCCCTGATCAGCCTGCCTCGCACCCCACATCCGACCAGGGCGATCCAGAAATCCCAATCCTCGAACTGTGCCTCCCTGGCTTCGTCGAAACCTCCTACCGCCAGCCAGTTATCGCGATGAAAGATCGCGGAGACACAGAACGGATTGAAGTAACGCAACAGTCCGGGATGAAAGCCGGCGGAACGATGCAGCCGATGCTCCTCTCCCACCACCTGGACCCAGCTGTACGCCAGGCGGACGCCAGAGTTTCCCTCCAGCAAGACCAGGCACTTTTCCAAATAGGTGGACGCCAGCCAGTCATCCGCATCCAGGCAGCAGATATAACGCCCCCTCGCCCGCGCCACACCGGCATTCCGCGCGGCGGATGGCCCACGATTGGGCTGGCGCAGGATCGTCATGCCGGGCTCCTGGAGAGCCTCGAGGAGGCTCAGGGTCGAAGGGTCATCAGAACCATCGTCGACCAGAATGATCTCGAAGTCCTGGAAGCTCTGCCGAGCCAGGCTATCAAGCGCGCGCCTCAAATACCTCCCATGGTTGAAGCAGGGAATGACCACGCTCAGCAGGGGCTTTTGCGGATCCCACGGAGTGGCGTGCCCGGAATCCTGCCGGAGCGCCGAGGCCGAACCGATATCGAGGACAAGATGGACCAGGTGCCTTCCCTTCTCTCCCAGCCACGAACGAAAAGCAGGCGGTAGGGAAAATATCAAGCGCTGCAGAAAATGGGCCGACCTCACGCCCTTCACCTGGACACCGGTTCGGTTTCCATGGAGACCTCTTGCTCAGGCCGCACGCCCCCAGGCAGGTAGCCGGGTATGTTCCTGGCCGCATCCCTGAATGCGGCCCAGCCATGACGTCGCGTCAGCAACTCGCGGGCGCGTTTCACCCGTCTCGCCGTCTCCCCGGGATTGCCCAGCGCACTCCTGATTGCCCTTGCGAACTCGCCGGCATCGGCGTCAGCGCCGACCAGATAGCCCGTTTCGGTATTCAGGAACTCAGCGATACCCCCGACGTCGGGGGCGACTATGGGCAGCCCTGCAGCAGTGGCTTCGAGCAGGATGTTCGGCAAGCCGTCATAGCGAGAGGTATACAGCAACATCGCATATCGCCCCTGCCGAGCCAGGGCCTGGAAGGAGTCGTAACGCCCATGAAGCCTGACATTCGGCAGGCGTCGCAGCTTCCTCTGGGTTTCTCCCCTGCAAGCAGGATCGACCTCGCCGTGGACTTCGAACAGGTATTCGGGAAGCGCCAGGGCAATCTCGTAGAGCAGGTCCGGCCTTTTCTGCGGCGAGATACGGCTGGCCCAAAGAATCGTCGAGCCTGCGGTCGGAATCGCCTCTGCATGGTCGCTGGCGGGAAAGTAGAGCCCATGCATGAGCTCCGGCGGAATGCCGTCCCGCTCGTGAATCTGTTGGAGGAAGGTCCGGTTATCCGAAAGCAGGCCCGCCAGGTGCATCCAGGACCGTGGGAGGAACTCGCTGGCATAGCCGCAGCGAACCGCATTGCCGTCCAGGTCGTCGCAAAAGACGCTGGCGTAAATCCGCTTACCCTCGAACGTCAACGTCTTGCCATGCCGCTCGAGCAGTTCCCAGGCCAGTTGCGAGTTGATGATGTGGATACTCCTGGCAGGACATTGCAGCAAAAGGCGCAGCAGTACCAGGCGCCGGTCCTCCTCGCCAAGCAGATTGCCCAGGCGTCCGAACTCCACCACCCGAACCTCCGCCGGAAGCCGGTTGAGCCAGGGAGACACCACATCCCGCGTGACCACTACCGTCACCTTCACGCCCATCTCGGCGCATAACCGCACATGATGCAGGATTCCCAGGTCAGCGCCACCACGCTGCAAATGCGGGACGAGGAAGACCATATCCGGCGCATATTCGATGAAGTCCGCCAGACATCCCCGGTACAGTTGCGCCGGTCCGTTATCTATCGGGGCCTTCCAGGAAGTGTAAACGCGCAGCTTCGCCGCCGTGGGATACAGGGCAGGCTCGATCCGGGCCAACGCCTTCATTTCGTCGACTATCCATGGCGGCAGCGCCATCGGAGAGGGTGACGGTACGACGACTGCCTCCTTGAGCAACCAGCCCTTCAAACGGTCGCAGACCAGTATGAAGCGCTGTAGTTGGCGCTCGGAGAGCACCCGCCGCAACGATCCAAGAATAGGTGGATAGGCTGTGCGAGCGAAGCTGGCCGCACGAGCTTTCAGTCTGCCGTTCAGGCTCATCAGGAAAGTTCCACTTGGTAGAAGTGCTGGATGCTCGGCTCATCGATGCGGGGCTGCCGCGGCAGGCATGTGCCTCCCCGGCCCCGGAGAAGCCGGCTAATGATCGAAACACCGTCCATCGAAGAATCGTCCCGGGCGAACCACTGCGTTCAGCGTGCCCATGATGGCCAACATCGATGCTTCCTGGCGGCGATAGAACAGGCAGGTGCCGCTAGCCAGGGTGTGCTTCCGACCGGACGCAATCACCTCGAGATTCCAATGCCAATCTTCATAACCGAAGCCGGATTTCCCGACTCGGGTCTCCAGGTATGGAAGCTCCTGGAATACGGCTTTCTCGGCTACGGCAACGGAGACCCATGGGTGATGCTTGAAGCAACTTTCCACGGGATAGTCTTCGCTCAGTTGATCTACCGAACGCCCCAGCAAATGGCAGGCTCCATGGCTCACCGTGTACTCGGGATGGACCACGACACCATTGCCCTTCTCGGATACCACCTGCAGGGCTTCGACCAACCAGTTCGCCGAGCAGTAGTCGTCGCCATCCAACACCCCCACCGTGGACGCATCCGCGCTATCGATCCCGGAGTTCCGGGAAAGCCCGAGATCGCCATGCTCGACCTGAAGGACCTTGTCGCCCTCGCGTAGGACCGGATGCTGCCTGACGATTCGCCGAGTCGTTTGCGAGGCGCGGTCGAGCACCGCCACCAACTGCACGGAAACCCCATGGTGCGACGCGAATTCACGCATGCGTTGAAAACCCAGCAGGCTCCAATGCGCCAGCACGTCTTCCGCATGGAAATTCATGATTAAACTGATATCCGGCATAAGGCGTTCTCCCGGTTCTACAAGACGTAGTGGAATCGCTCGGCAACGTCGCAGACTATGTTGGCAACCAGCTCCTGCTCGTCCGGCGCCAGCCCCTTGCTCCACACCGCAGGCTCGTCGAAAGGCAAGGGGCGGTTGTTTCGCAGAGCGGCCAAGGTCGTTTGCGGCGCCTCGACGAAATCCTCGTAGCGCAACAACTGGACGTAATCCCCGGCGTCCTCCAGTTGCAGTGCCAGGTAACGCCACCACAGAGCACGCCGGACAGCTAGGTGGTCGGTATCGGCAATGGCCAGCAGTGCCTTGCGCTGCCATCCCGTGAGGGCCAGGTCATCGGGACATCCGAACGGCTGGCGTTCGACGGCAGCCTGGCGCAGGTGCTCGAAGGTGTTCGCCCAGGAGTTCAGGCTGTCGTAGGGATGACGGATGGTTGCGATCAGCAACGCCGTCGGCATGACCTTGCGAATCAGGGGCAGCCGGGCGATATAGGCAAGCGTGTTCTTCGTTCCCAGGTGAAACGAAGCCCCCCGCACCTCAGCGAAATAGTCGCTGGACTGATCGTTGCCCCTGGCAGTGTCGTCGACCAGGCGGCCATTCACATGCTTGTTCGGCACGGGCCTGCCCGCCAGGATGTCGCGACGTAACTCTGCGTAGTAGCGTGGCAGTCCCCAAGGAAGAGGCGAGAGTTTCAGCGCTTCGAATACCTGAGGAGGTTCATTGAGCACCACGGTGTCGGGCTGCTGGGAGAGCAGACGGCATAGATGGCTGGTTCCGCTCCGGGGAATCCCGGTGATCACCAGGTCCTGTCCGGCCTCGACAGTGCCGGTGGAATCACCTTCCGAAAAAGCCAGCCGAGGTGCAGGAGCCAGGATCGCCTTCTTCCAGTTGGCATCCAGCGCAAGCACTTCGCGCAGCTCAGGGAAACGCTTGGCCAGTTCGTCCAGTTCGGCCCATAGCGAACGCTCGCTGACAAGTGTGTCGAGAGAATGGTAGTGGCAGAAGAAGGGTGGTAGGGACGCAGCGGATAGCGGCTTGATATGAAGCGGATAATTGAACCGTTCGCTGAGCGCTCTCGTCTTGTAGTTCAACGCGTGCAGAGCGACGGGTAGCGTCAGCTGGTCCAGCCAGGGCATCTTGTTGGTGATCAGCGGATCCGCATGGACGCGTTCGGCGAGCCTGTACCAGACTTCGGCGAAACGCCTGGCATCACGTACCAGGATAAAGCCAGCGTTATAGTACGCAGGCATCGCTTCCCCGGAACAAGTGGTCACTACCCGATCTCCAGGCAATGCCGATCCCGCATGGGCGTATATGCGTTCCCAGTAATCGTTCTGTTTTGCCACCAATGCCATATCGGCAGGTTTGAGTGCCGCATCGAAACGACAAAGCATGTCAGCTTCGAATGCATCGACACAGATCATGTCACTGTCGAGAAACAACGTATGCCCAACAGCCGGCCCCAGCGCCAACGCCGCGAACTTGTTGCCTATTGGATACGCTGGCCCGAAAGGACTATCCATAGGCAAAAGAGGAATGCCCAAACGCTCATATAAGCGCCGGGATGCATCGCTTGGCACACCCCAGTCAGCCTTTCCCGATGGACATGCGGCAATGATATCCATGGAAAAGCCAAAGCGTTTGCGTAGAGAAGCCGCCAACACGGCAGACTTGATTTCCAGCTCGCCGGCGTGGACGACGAATACCATGGTCAAAGACGATGACTTCATTGGGTAGCCCGGGTCTCGCAGCAGAACGGAACCGGCTCGAATGCTCCATGCAGATTCACCACTGCATCGAAGCACTTGGGCGAATTGAAGACCCTGAATATCGCCGCATTGACCTTTTTATCCATGAGTTCGCAAACGGACTCCGACAAAGAGTTCTCCAGACGAAACGTCAAGGCGTATTCGCCGGCCTGCAAGTCGCAGTCGAAGCTGATACGTGTTCTCAAGCGTCCGTCAGGCTCGACATTCAGAGCCTTGCCCAGCAATAAATTGTTTATGCCATAGAGGTTGTAACCGCGCTGGTCACGGATAGTCAGGGTGATTTTTGGGTGCTCCGGGACGGGTAGGTCAAGTTGCACAAGTACCTCGACCCAGACACGTTCGCCCGAATCGAAGTAATCCCGGGCTTCGTCAAGTACACCCATGCGGATGGATAGAAACCTGCCCTGCCCATTTCCATATGCAATTACCGAGTTCCCGTGTTCGCCAGAAGCGATCAGGTTTCCTGAGCGGACTTCCGCCCGCTGTGTCTCTATACTGTCCCGCAGATAGAGTTCCGTGGCTGTTTCACAGTCGCCATCGAATATCACTCTACCTTTGGATAGATAGATCGCTCGACTACAATAACTCTTGATCAACTGTATATCGTGGGAGACCAGCAGGATGGTGATGCCTTTCAGCAGCAGTTCTTCAAGCCGGTTCAGGCATTTGAACTGAAACGCGGCGTCACCTACCGCCAGGGCCTCGTCCACGATCAGCACATCGGCATCGACATATGCCGCAATGGAGAAAGCCAAACGCACGAACATACCGCTCGAATATGTTCTAACCGGACGATCGATGAACTCACCGATATCGGCAAACTGGATTATCTCGTCGAGGCGTTCAGAAATCTCCTGCTCGCCCAATCCAAGAAGCATGGCATTGAAGATTATGTTTTCCCTGCCGGTGTACTCCATGTTGAAACCGGCCCCCAGCTCCAACAATGCCGCTACCCTTTCTGGGCGAACCACCTGTCCACTCGTAGGGCGCAAGGTACCCGCAAGTATCTGCAGCAAGGTGGACTTCCCGGAGCCGTTGCAGCCGATTACTCCAACAACCTCCCCAGGAAAAACCTGGAAACTCACATTCCGCAGAGCCCAGAATTCCGAATAAAATTTCTTTCTCTCACCCCAGATGGCCTGCAACATCCTTTGATGAGGAGCCCTGTAGACTCTAAAACCCTTGCTTATATCTACGGCCGCAAGTACCGGCGCATTACCCTTCATACAACTCACAGCCAGATCCCTACAACGCAGAAAGCATCGTATTGTTTATCCTGAAAACGTCATAGCGCTGTTCCGCCAGCGATCTACTGGCTTCTCCCATACGTGCGATGAGCGAAGGCGACTCGATGAACTTCAACATTGCCGCGGCTAAACTCTGCGGACTCTTGATCGGTACCAGAAATCCATTGAAACCATCCAGTACCGTTTCACGACATCCCGTCCAGTCAGTCGTTATCACAGGCTTCCCCAGGGACATGGCCTCCTGACTACTTCTCGGCACACCTTCTCTATAATAGGAGGGCAGCACGAATACACTCGTATTGGCCACCCATGCCTTGATGTCATGCACATGGCCAGGCCACTCCAACAAGCCTTCGGCTACCCACTGGTTCATTTCCTCCCGTGAAACCTTTCCTGGATTACTGTCGACGCCTCCCAAGACCAGAAAACGCGCGAGCGGACTACGTTTTCTAACGATTCTCGCGGCTTCCACAAAATCATAGATACCTTTCTCCTTGAGAAGACGAGCGACAAACACGAAAGTAATAGGCCGCAACACGGGAGAACTCGCGGCAAAATAATCAAGATCGACGCCTATACCCGGCAATATCAAGGCACGTCCCGTCTTGGCCAGCCGAGGGCTCACAAACAGGTCATAGTCATCCTGATTGAGCAGAAATACACGAGACGAGAACCGAAGGACCAACCTGATCGAACAGGTCACGACATGCCTAAGCAGCTTCCGTAGAAAATGGGTATAGCCTTCTTCCGAATAGATGAAACCAGCGCCTTCGATCATCGAATAGCGTAATCTGACGCCCGTCAAAAAAGCCGCGATACCACCGTAGATAACGGGCTTTATAAAGTAACTGAACACGGCATCGATCTTCAGCGCCCGCAGCTTGCAGATCAGGCTCAGGAGCGCGTGCAACTCCTGAAAGGGATTCATGCCCGCACGTTTCAAGCTGTAGGAAACCGGAATTGCTCCAAGCTCCGAAACTTGACGGCTTGTCACCTCGTCATAGTCTGGAGCGAAAGCGTAGACCTTCGCTCCTCGACGTACGACCTCACGAATGAAATCGCCACGAAAATTGTAGATTGAAAAAGCCTGATTGGAGATCAGCGCAAGGTTGCTAAAAGGCAACCCATCGACAACAGCGGCGTGATTCATGAATACCCACTCGGATTGGAAACCTGCCAGCGCCAGGCATCCGCAATCATGCATTCGAGGCCCAGCCCCGCCTTCCAGCCCAACTCTCGCTCCGCCTTGGAAACATCCGCCCAGCACTCGGCCACATCACCTGGGCGGCGACCGGACACCGTAAAGGGAATGCGCCTGCCAGAGACTCGCTCGAAAGCTTCGATGATCTGCAAGACCGAATAGCCGGTGCCCGTCCCAAGATTCCAAACGTGGTAGCCGTGCCCCTGCCGCAGGTACTCGAGCGCCCTGGTATGTCCTGCTGCCAGGTCGCAAACATGGATGTAGTCCCGGACTCCCGTCCCGTCGATAGTCGGATAGTCGCCGCCATGTACCGTCAACCGACTCAAACGTCCGACTGCAACCTGGGCGATATAGGGCAGCAGATTGTTTGGGGTACCGCATGGGTCCTCACCGATGAGGCCGCTTTCATGAGCACCGATGGGGTTGAAGTATCTGAGCACCGCGATGGACCAACGCGCATCGGAGCGAGCCAGGTCATCGAGCATGTGCTCGGCAGTCAGTTTTGTCCGGCCATAGGGACTGGCCACGCCTCCCACTTTCGAACTCTCGGATATAGGCAAGGTGCCAGGCATCTGATAGATCGTTGCGGAAGAACTGAAGACAATCTTGAATACCCCGACCCTCTGCATGGCGCGTAGCAGCGAAATAGTTCCCTGAACGTTGCTCTCGTAATACTCCAGCGGGTCATCAACGCTTTCTCCAACAGCTTTCAACCCCGCCAGATGAATGACCGCATCAACCTTCTCATCGATCAGCAGGCGCTCAACAAGAAGACTGTCTCTAATATCTCCCAGTACGAAGCCAACCGGATGCCCGGTTATTCTTTCCACTCGCTTTAGAGATTCCGAAGAACCGTTGACAAGATTATCCAGAACCACAACCTTGGCGCCTTGGCCTAAGAGTTCGACCAACACATGAGAGCCAATGAATCCTGCACCTCCTGTGACCAATACGCGCATCTCGCCTCACCTTGATACGTACAGAGCTGGGTTTTCAGGGGTAAGAACTCCCATCGAGCCCGTCTGTAACGCACTCTCTTTCTACTTACCCAGTGGAAAAGGAGGCGATCGAGGAGATCGCCTCCTTTGGCCTGCAGCTAAAGCGACTTAGTTGCGGTTGTTACCAGCCTTGTGGTTCTCCGAGGTGGACGAGCCATCTTCGTTGAAGTTGCCTTGGGTGGTGGAGGTCATGTTGGTGATGGTGCCATTGGCAGAGCGGATCAGGCCGAGCGCCTCGCAAGTTGGGAACTCGCCTTCCAGGACCAGACGTGCGCGACCGTTGGCACCGTTCCAGTTGGTGCCGTCGATACCGAAGGCCTTGGCTACTTCGGTTACGGTGTACACACCGGTTTCGTGCGCTTTCAGGGCGGTCTTCCCGCTCGAGTCGGTCAGGTAGGTGCTGCCAGTCGCCGGATAACGCTTACCGTTCTGGTCGAACAGTACCCCGCGCACCTTGCCGTCCCGACCATCGTCGCTGGTGTTGGTCAGACGAATGAAGAACTGGTCGGAAACATTGGAGCCAGGCAGATTGAACAGACTGGCGACGCAACTGTTCTTCCAGAACTCGTCGAGACGGTTGCCTGCAATGGTACGGTCGACATAGCGTACGTTCTCGAAGTCGACCTTCAGATCACCCACGTCGAAACGTTGCAGCGCCTGCATCGGCACGGTGCCGGAAGCCTTCACGCAGACGTTGTAGGTCTGGTTGATATTCGAGTTGTCGAACGATACCGGCAAAGTACCGTTGCCCTGCGCATCCACTACACCTTCGATGGCGGCAGAATTCCAGAGCTTGGCGGCAGACCCCGGATTGGCGGCAAAGGCGGAGCAGTTCCCGGTGGTCAGGCCGATGTCGCTGATCCCGTTGAAGTTACCCGACAGGGTGCTGGTCACCTTGTCGCCACCGGCGAAACCAAACACGGTTCGACCCGCCTCGTTGAGCACATCCGTATTGATGCCGAGCCGTACGGCGCCCAGACGCGCATAGTTGGCACCATAATAATCGGTGTTATCGCCACCGACGGACACCGTGGTATCGAAGGAGCGATCCTGATTGTTCAGGTTCAACGGATGCAGGACGCGATTCTGCCCATACTGGTTGGTGTTGAGAACGTCCCAGTAAACCGCGGGCAGCGAAGTGAAAATGGTCAGGGGCGGTGCAGAATCGTTATTCGCAGGGTTGCCGGCATCGGCGCCAGTGGTGGTATCGAACTGTGCGGAAACCGTGACCTGGAAACGCAATTCGTTCAGCGGGTCGTTCTGCAGGCTCACTTTCGGATTCCAGGATCCAGCCACGAAGGTGGCATCGCCCTGAAGCGGAGCGCGCATGTTGGTGACCTTGGCAGGCTGGCTGTCCTGGCTGCTCGGCTCGCGGAAGTTGAAGAACACCACGTTGCCGCCGGTCGCGGTCTGCTTGATCATGTCGGCACCCGCCTGGTCGAGGCGCAGCTCAAGCGTGTTGTCGGTGGCGCCAGTGCCGCTGGTGATGACGAAGCCGCTACCCGCAGCCAGGGCGCCGATCTTGATCTGGTTGGCGGTCACGGCCTTGGCGAAGCGCACGACGGTACGACCAAGGGTCAGCTTGATGGTGTGGCCCGCAGCGGCATTTCCAGCCTTCACTGGATCGATGGTGTAGGTAACGCTGGGTAGGTCAAAGGTAGTTTCTTCGGACTTGTTGCCGAAAATCTCCTGAGCCAGGGTGATGTTGGCCGCCTTGCTGTCGAGGTTGGCACCATTTTCCACACTCTTGCCGACGACATAGTTGGCCTGTCCTGGCCCGTACTGCTCGGTTGCACCAGGCGAGTTCGCCTCCAGAGTGGGGCTTGTGGCAATAGCAACCACTCCGGCAGCGTTCGCGACTCCAGCAAACAGTGCCGAAGCTACAGCGGCGCTGAGTAGTGTTCTTTTGAGCATGAGAAAATAACTCCTTGAAGCGTTTATATTGAGCATTCCAGTCAAGTGTCCATCTTTGGACGACACGCTAATGATCATGTATCGGTAATCAACCAACACATCGACAGGCCTGACACCATGAATACTTCCAATCATTCCGGTGACACCGATCGAATTGACGCCCAGCCACTACCTGAAGTGGCCACACAGGCACCAACGGATGGCTTTATATAATTGCCAAAGCACCTCAGCAATAGCAAAAAGTGCGTTTTCACCTCTTCCTATTTAATAAATGAATTTTCCTACGGAAGAAGGTAAAAACAAAAACCGTAAATTAGAGAAAATTCTTAAGAATATCCAAGTGATCACGGATAAACGCTTCTAAAAACCGGGTCACACCCAGAAGTAAAAGGCTACTTCTGAGCATTTAGAAAGAAGATTCGCAATAGATTTTTATGGATGGATACGGCCCGGAAAGTTCCAGGCCTATCGGGGATCACGACGAGAGTCGTCTAGATGAGTGTTGCAGGCGACCGACCTCATTCCATACGGCAGGCGCCCGGTCTATCGGAGCAGGCCAGTGTCTTGCTCAGCATGCCGCGCAGCTTTTCCGTCACTTCCCTGGCATCGGCATCACTTTCCAGCACGTAAGGCTGGATCAACATGATGACTTCTTCACGGGTCTTCACGGCTTTCTGGCGTCCGAAGAGGAAACCGATCCCGGGAATGTCCTTCAGGAGAGGCACGCCAGCGTTGGAGTCCGTTATGTTGTCCCGAATCAGCCCCCCCATCAGCACCGACCCACCGCTTTTCAACGTAAGCGATGTTTCCAGCGACGTCCTGGAAATCTCCGGAGCGCTGATTCCTCCTCCACTGGCCTTGCCACCGCCGCCGGAAGAACCGCCACTGTCGCTCAACTCCTGGCTGACCGTAAGATCGACCCGACTATCCGAGTAGACTACGGGGGCGACATTCAGAATTGTGCCGGTAGAGCGGTAGGCAATTTCATTGCGCAGGTTGGTGCTTCCAGCAGTGGTGCTGTCGTCATTGACCTGGGCCGTTGGGATAGGAATATCCCGACCGACATTGATGTTGGCCTGCTCGCCGCTCTTGACCAAGATACGGGGAGTGGCGAGTACCCGGACTCGTTGATTGTCCGCCATTGCCTGGATGGCTGCGGTATTGCCTCCGGCGGTGTTGATGACGTAGTTGAAACCTCCTTTCCCGGCGCTGCCCTTGCTTCCGGTCGAGGTCGCGCTATTGAAGCTGCCGTTGAGCATCTCCCACTCCACGCCCAACTCCTGGGTGTCGCTGAGACTTACGCTGGCCACCGTCACCTCGATCAATACCTGGCGGGCCGGCTTGTCCATTTCCCGGAGCAAGCCCTGCATCTGCTGCCAGGTACGCGCCGCTCCTCGGAACAAGATGGCGTTTCGATTCTCGTCCTCCACTATGGTGCCGCTGCCGCTGATACCGGCCGCCAAGCCACCGAGCAAACCGTTAGCACCATCGCCCCCCACCAACGCGGCGGCACCTGCGGCTTGCAGCAAGGGAGCCACCGCCGGCGCCGCACCATCGTCTCCGGCGCGCCTGCCACCGCCAGATCGCTTGGAAGCGCTGCTTTGCAGTCCGGAGGTGATCCCGTAGGCACCCTCCCCGGCGAACCCCGATACCAATGCCCGCAACGACTTGGCCAGTTCGGTGACACGGGTATTGCGAGCTTCGTAGAAGAACAGTCCTTCCTTCTCCTCGCCGATACCTGCGGCAACCGCCATCGGAGCCCTGTCGACCTGCTGCGCCCACTCGCGCACCAAGTCGAGAAGTTGGCCATCGTTGGCGAAGACGATGAGGCCATTGGAACTTTCCAGCGGTACCAGCATTATGCTGCCGACCGCTTCGCCGATACCGACGCTGTATCCTTGCGCCGCAATCACGGTCTTGAGTTGACTGGCCATGTCGGCAGCACTGACGAAGGCCGGATCGATACGCAGGCTGTGACGTCCACGCATGAAAGGTTGATCGAGAAGGCGGACGGCTTCGGTGGCCTGGTTGACGATGGAAGACATGCCCTTGAGCATCAAGCCACTCCGCGCACCATCGGCCATCACGCTCAGGCCGGATTTTTCGTAGGCGCTGTTCAACCAGGGAATCACATCCTTGGGGTCGACGCTGTGCAACGCCACGAATTGAAATACCGGCCGATAGGCAATCGGCACGCTAGGCCGTGCTTCGCCACTGATGAGAATGGGCGGCTCGTCCGGGCTGAGCCCTACCTGCTTGACCTGGAAGCGATAGATATCGCCTTGGTGGAGTATCTCCACGCCGTAGTTGACGAGCACCTGGCGCGCGACTTCGTAAACCATCTGTGCAGTCTGCGGCTGTTCCAAACGAACGGTCACGCGATCAGTCTTTTCCTTCAGAGCGCTTTCGATCTCAAACGGCAAACCGAGGATGTTGCCGAATACCTCGTTGATGAATGCGGCAAGCTGTACGTCCTCCACGTTCAGACTGATGTCAGCCTTCTTGTCGTCGAGGATCACCTTGTCCATTCGATCGACTACACCGCCTACGATCGACCGAGGCGATGTGGGCGTGCCACTGAACTCCGTCTTCGGAACAGCCAACGATGCCGGAGCTTTCTTTCCGTCGTCGCTCACCAGGGCTACGCCCTCGGTTGCCTTGGCTTTTTCCGACTTCGCGAGCAATGGTTCGGGAAACTGCAATGGGGAAGTACTGCAACCTGCCAATAGGGCCAGACAGACGACAACGGACAACGGGTGGCGCAAGAAGGCAAAGCTCGGCCTATGGCAAGGGTGCATACAGTTTCCTTTCAAAACCCTGGGTGTTCCCGTCCTGCGAGAACGAGAAGCGGATTCCTTGTTCAGTGATGCTCTCCAGACGCTCGCCGCCAGGCAGAGTGGCGCCCGCCGCAAAACGCCGCAGAGGCCCCTCGGCGCTTTTGGCAACAAGGGCGAAGATGCCGCCCTCATCGCGGACAATGCCGCGTAGCAGCCAATCGACCTTGATTAGCGCCACTCCATCCACGCCCACCGAAACCCGCTTCGATTCAGCTTCGCGCTCCTCGTCCACGGTTCTCCCCCACCACGACATTCCAGCCAACTTGCCGGCAACCGTCGTATCAACCGCAACGGACGGAACTTCCGCCAGAACCCACTTCCGGTCTTCAGGAGTGGGCAAGGCGGAAAGATCGGCACTCGGAGCAAAGACAAGTCCGGCAAAGATGGAAGCGACGAGAAGCAGAAGATTCCAGCGAGCAAAGGCATGAGGCGTCATTGGGTTTGCAAATGGCAGGGTGGAAAGCGATGAGTTGAAGATGCGGGAAGTGTGGCATTTATAGAAAATTGAAAATCCTGAGTTAGAAGTAAGAAAACTCCCAACTTACAAGTCGTAAAACCCAACCATTTCGAGGACTCCATCGCCAGGCATGCAAGGTCCCAACCATTACGGCAGGCGGCCCGGGATGGATAGGCAAGCGGTGCGGTCGGGACAGAGGCGAAAAAAAGCCCGGCGCAAGCGTCGGGCCAAGCCAATCGGACAAGCGTCCCGAGGGATAGAACACAGGAGCGGGTATCTCGGAACGAGCCGATTCTGCATGTCTGGACAAATCCCCCGCTGCCGGGCGAGGCTGATGACCGAGTAGGAATCTTCCTCGCCTGGAGCCAGCCCTTTCCTTTCGCCATTTCTCCACCTCGCCGCGCGACGCCGGGATGACGCGACGCGGTCCAAGGGGCATGATCCACCCATTCGCCACCGGCTTTGCTTCCCGACCCAAGGAGTCCGCGATGTCGTCCGCCCAACTGCTAACCGCGCAACAACTGGCCGCCCGCCTCAGCGAACCCGACCTGCTGGTCCTCGACTGCCGTTTCGCCCTCGAAGACCCGGCCTACGGCGCCCGCGTCTATCAGGAAAACCACATTCCCGGCGCGCATTTCGCCGACCTCGAACGGGATCTTTCCGCTCCCGTGCGCAAGGGCGTGACCGGTCGCCATCCGCTGCCGGATCCCGCCGAGCTAGCGCTCAAGCTACAAGCCTGGGGCCTGCGCCAGGATAGCCAGGTGGTGCTCTACGACGACGGCCCCGGCGCATTCGCCGCCCGCGCCTGGTGGCTGTTGCATTGGCTGGGCAAGCGCGATGGGGTCTACCTCCTCGATGGCGGCCTGGCGGCCTGGAAGGCTGCGGGGCTGGCACTGACCAATGGCGAAAGCAGCCTTCGACCCGGCGATTTCCAGGGCCAGCCCGATGCCTCGCTGCTGATCGACGCCGCCACCCTCCAGGTCCAACTGGGCCAACCCGGACTGGCGCTGCTCGATGCTCGCGCGCAGCCGCGCTTCCGTGGCGAAGTCGAGCCCATAGATCCGGTCGCCGGGCACATTCCCGGTGCCCAGTGCGCCGCCTTCACCGACAACCTTGGCAGCGACGGCCGCTTCCTTCCGCCGGAACAATTGCACCAGCGGTTCTCCGCCCTGTTGCGCGGTCGCCCGGTGGACGAGCTGGTCGCCTACTGCGGCTCCGGCGTCACCGCCTGCCACAACCTGTTCGCCCTGAGCCTCGCCGGCTTCCCGCTTCCGCGCCTCTACGCCGGCTCGTGGAGCGAGTGGATCACCGACCCGCGCCGCCCGGTCGCCACCGGCGACTGACGCCATACGCTCGGACGCGGCTTACGCCGCGTCGGGCAGCTTCCTGAAGTAGTCGAGCAACTCCTTCTGCAACGCCTCGTTGCGGAACAGCCCGAAATGCCCGACTGCCCCCTCGGCCCGTCCCTTGCGACGCAACTCCAGGTGCGCCGCGGCATAGACCTGGTGAAGCTTTTCCGCCGCAGCCCACGGCACGTAGTCGTCGTCCTCGAACAGGAAGCTGGCGACGGGGATGTCCAGCGCCTCGTAACCCTGCCGCTGCAATCCGAAGCGCGGTGCCAGGAGGTAGTCCGGCTGCCGCACCCAGCGCGCCCAGTCGCGCATGAAATGACTCGGCATATCCAGGCTGCCGAGGCCGAAGAAACGACTGGGAAAGCGTCGGAGCAGTCCGGTCAGTAGCGGCACCGCCACGCAGAACAGGCCGAACATCTGCCAGCGTTGCCTGCCTCGCCAGCGCCTCCAGTACGGAAACGAACCGGCGACGAACGCGGCGCCGCTCAATCCGCTGGCCTGACCAGCCAGACCGAGCAACTGCGCGCCGATGCTGTGGCCGACGAAATAGCGCGGTAGCTCCGGCGCGCGCGCTCGGCACCAGGCCAGCGCCGCATCGATGTCCTCGCGTCCCCAGTCGGCCAGGCGATAGCTAGCCACGGCAGGGTCGTCGCCTTCGCTGCCGCGGTAGCTGAACAACAGCACCTCATAGCCGGAAGCCGCGGCCAGGACGGCGAAGCGCTGGTAGAAGGCGCGCCTGACGCCGAGCGCGCAGGCCACCACGATGCTCCCCTGCGCATCGCCGACGGCCGGGAAGTGGTCGCCGGCCAGGCGCACACCGTCACGGCAGGCGATCTCCACTGCGGTACTCATTCGCTCTCTCCTTTGCCGTGCGGGTTCGAGCAGCCGGGACGGACGCAATGCTCGACGGATCGCCAGGCGTGCTAGCATGAACATACCGACGGTATGTAAGAAGGCAGCAGTATGAATGTCAAGAGCAGGCAGCAGGAAAATGCCGAGGCGACCCGCGAGGCGCTGCTGGAAAGCGCCCTCTCCGCCTTCATCGAACATGGCTATGGCGGCGTCTCCATCGACGCCATCGCCCGCGAGGCGCGCGTGACCAAGGGCGCGTTCTACCACCACTTCGGCAGCAAGCAGGAACTGCTCGCCGAATGCTACGAACGCCAGGTACGGACGATCGCCGAGGACCTGGACAGGGTGCCGGCGCATGTCGACAAGTGGGCGGAGGCCGCCGCACTGGCCGAGGCCTTCATCGACAGCGTGATGGCGCGCGGCAAGCGGCAACTGTCGCTGCAGGAGGTGATCACGGTCGTCGGCTGGGAGCGATGGAAACGCATCGACTCGCGCCACACGCTGCGCTACGTCGGGCGCCTGGTGGACGAACTGGCGGCCAGTGGCGAACTCAAGGACTACCGCCGGGAAACCCTGGTCGGCCAGCTCTACGGCTTCCTTACCCAGGCCGCGATGAGTCTTCGCGATGCACGCAACAAGCGGCAAGCGGCCAATGAAGTGAAAGCCATCATCCGCGACTTCCTCTACAGCCTGCGCAGGGGCTGAGAATGCCGCCCAGCACAAGCGAAGCAAGGACGCGCCGGTTTAATTTCCAGCAGGCATATCAGTCGTTCTCTAAAGCTGGAAACAATTTAAAAACAGTCCTTTACAGCCGATTTGTTTCACTACACTTCAAATCAAGCGGCTAAGTCCGCTATCGGCGGGGCCATCGGAATAGAAGCTGCCAAACTGCCCGGCCCCGCCGATCCACCTTGCGCGAGGCCGTCATGGGTATTTCCGCCAACGATCTTTGCCAGCACGTGATACGCCCGACCCTGGACTACCTGTCCTGCCACAGCCCCGCCGCCGAAGCGCTGCTGCTGGGCGCGGCGGCCTGCCAGTCGGCGCTGGGGAGCGCCCTCGACGACCGCCGTGGCCACGGCCTGTACCGGATCGCCAGCGAACGCCACCAGCAGCTCTGGGACCAGTACCTGGCGCTGGACCCGGAGCGCGCCAGCCGGGTCCGCGGCCTGGCCAGCCAGCATGCCTTCCTCGCCGCGCCGCACCTGGAACTGACGGTGAACCTGCGCTACAGCACGGCCATCGCCTGGTCGCTGGTGGAAGCCGCGCGACTGCCACTGCCCGACCAGCACGACCACCTCGCCCAGGCTCGCGTGTGGCGCCAGGTATTCCAGCCGCACGGTCGCCTGCACGAGTTCATCGACGCCTGGCAACGCTGCATCGGCAGCCTCAGCCAGGTCGCCTGACGGCGAATGGAAAAATCCCGCGTCCGAAACAGACCAACCGGTCAGAAAATTTTTTACATACAGACACGAACGGTTGCGCTACCTTCGCTTCACTGGCACCGGAGCCAACCGCTCTGTTCCGCACCCTGCGGAACTTCGGAACACTGGCGCCGGTCTGGGAATCTTGGTAGTTTGCGCGCCGTTATACACAGGAGTTGCTCCAACAATGAAAACAATATGGTTTAAAACCTCTCTCGCACTGACCATTAGCGCTGTCTCCACCTACACCCTCGCCAACGGCATCGCCATCAACGAACAGAGCGCCAGCGGCGCCGGCACCGCCTACGCCGGCCGCGCCTCGTCCGCGCTCGATGCCAGCACCATCTACGGCAACCCGGCCGGCCTGTCCAAGCTGAAACGCACCGAAGTCAGCGGCGGTCTGGCCATCGTCAAGGCCAAGGACGACATCAGCCAGGCCCACAGCACCGCCCAGGGCAGCAACAAGGGCGACTCGGTACCGCTGGCCGCCGTACCGTTCGGCTACTTCTCCACGCCGATCAACGAAGATTTCACTTTCGGCCTGGGCATCTACGTGCCCTACGGCATCATCAACGATTACGAAAACGGCTTCATGGGCAGCTCCCACGGCTCCTATAGCAAGGTGCAGGTGATCACCGTGCAGCCGACCATCGCCTGGAAGATCAACGACAAGGTTTCCGTCGGCTTCGGTCCGACCTTCAACCGCATCGACGGCCAGTTGAAGAACACCCTGGCCACCAATGGCCTGCTCGGCAGCAACGGCGATACCAAGATCAACATCAAGGGCGACGACACCGCCAT
The DNA here is from genome assembly GCF_050433085.1 of Pseudomonas sp. RC10-4-2. Taxonomy (NCBI): domain Bacteria; kingdom Pseudomonadati; phylum Pseudomonadota; class Gammaproteobacteria; order Pseudomonadales; family Pseudomonadaceae; genus Pseudomonas; species Pseudomonas sp. RC10-4-2. The sequence continues at coordinate 1,503,580 of NZ_JBNPXX010000002.1, read as the reverse complement.
CGGCTACAACGTCGGCGTGATGGTCGACCTGACCGACGACACCACCTGGGGCCTGACCTACCACTCCAAGGTCAAGTACCACCTGGGCGGCAACACCGAAGTGAAGAACGCTCCGGGTGCCCTGGGCCTGAACGGCAAGTACGATGCCAAGCTGGACATCACCCTGCCGGAATCGGTGGATACCTCCATCACCCACAAGTTCGACGACAAGTGGACGGGCTACCTGGGCGCCGTCTGGACCCGCTGGAGCCGCCTGGAGAAGATCGAGGTGCGCAACAGCGGCGTACCGGCGCTCGGCCAGGCCCTGGGCTTCAACACCATCGGCGAAGACCTGAACTGGCGCGACACCTGGTCCTTCTCGGTAGGTACCTCCTACCAGGCCACCCCGGAGTGGGTGCTGCGCACCGGCTTTGCCTACGAGCCGTCGCCGACCTCCAACGAGGACCGCAACGTGCGCATCCCGGTGGGCGACCGCAAGGTCTTCACCGTCGGTGCCGGCTGGTCGCCGAACCAGGACCTGACCGTCGACGTGGCCTACGCCTACCTGTGGGAAACCACCGCCGGCGTCAACCAGGAAGGCAGCGCCCTGCAGCCGGCCTACAGCGCCAAGTACGACAACAGCGCGCATGGCCTGACCGCCCAGGTCACCTATCGTTTCTGATCGCACGCGCCAACGAAGAAGCCGGGCAATGCCCGGCTTTTTCATGCCTGGCCGACCCTCAGGGCTGGCTGGCGATGGCCTTCTCGATGGCGGCCTGGAGCTGCGGATCGTCCGGGGTAGTCTTGCTGGAGAACTGCGCGACCACCCTGCCCTGGCGATCCACCACGTACTTGTAGAAATTCCAGCGCGGCGCCTGGCCGCTCTGCTCGGCCAACTGGCGGAACAGCGGGATCGCCTCGTCGCCGCGCACGTGCTGCGGCTGGGTCATGGCGAAGGTCACGCCGTAGTTGCCATAGCAGATCTTCGCGGTCTCGGCGGTATCCGCGGCTTCCTGCTTGAAGTCGTCGGAAGGTACCCCGAGCACTTCCAGGCCCTGCCCCTTGTAACGCTGGTAGAGCGCCTCGAGCCCCTTGAACTGCGGGGTGAAGCCACAGTGGCTGGCAGTGTTGACCACCACCAGCGGCTTGCCGGCGTAACGCTGGCAAAGATCGATGCTTTCCTTGGAACGCAGCTTGGTCAACTGGCCCTGCAACAGTTCCGGGCAATCGGCGGCCCAGCCGCTCAGCGGCAGCCCGGCGAGCGCCAGGACGGACAACAGCACGCGAGGTTTCATGGAATGGCTCCTTGGCGACGAATGTCCCAGCTTACCCTTCCCCGCGCCTATCGCCACCTATCAGCATGCGCCCATGCCCAGTTCCAGCAGCGCCAGTCCGCCACGCTGCCAGCCCCACCAGGCGAGTCCCAGCAGCGCCCCGGCGGCGAGCAGCCAGGCCAGCTTCACGCCGCGCCTCCGGCCACCTGCAGGCGCGCCACCGGACGCTCGCGCACCGGCCAGTTGAGCAGCGCCGCGAGCAGGCTTAGCAGGATCGACAACTGCCAGACCAGGTCGTAGCTGCCGGTGCGGTCGTAGACCACCCCGCCCAGCCAGCCGCCGAGGAAGGCGCCCAACTGGTGGAAGAGGAACACAATGCCGCCGAGCATCGACAGGTTGCGCACGCCGAACAGGGTCGCCACGGTGCCGTTGGTCAGGGGCACCGTGGACAGCCACAGCAGCCCCATGGCCACGCCGAAGGCGTAGGCGCTGTAGACGCTCAGAGGCAGCCAGAGGAACAGTACGATCACTACCCCGCGCACCAGGTACAGCGCGGTCAGCAGGCGCGGCTTCGACCAGCGCCCGCCGAGCCAGCCGGCGATGTAGGTGCCGAACACGTTGAACAGCCCGACCAGCGCCAGCACCGTGGTGCCGACCTGCGCCGGCAGGTGCTGGTCGACCAGGTAGGCCGGCAGGTGTACGCCGATGAACACCACCTGGAAGCCGCAGACGAAGAAGCCCAGCGCCAGCAGCCAGAACCCGGAATGCGCGCAGGCCTCGCGCAGCGCTTCGCCGAGGCTCTGTTCATGGCCCTGCGGCGGCAACGGGCGATCCTTCATCAGCCCGGCCAGCGGCACGATCAGCGCCACCAGCAGGCCCAGGGCGAGCAGGGCCGAGGACCAGCCCAGCCAGCCGATCAGGCCGAGGGTACCGGGCAGCATGGCGAACTGGCCGAAGGAGCCGGCCGCGCTGGAGATACCCATCGCCATGCTGCGCTGCTCCGCCGGCACTGCGCGGCCGACGGCGCCGAGGATCACCGAGAACGAGGTGCCGGAAAGGCCCAGGCCGATCAGCAGGCCGGCGCTCAGCGACAGCCCGGTGGCCGACTGCGAGAGTCCCATCAGGACCAGACCGAGGGCGTACAGCAGGCCCCCCACCAGCACCGCCCGCGCCGCGCCGTAGCGGTCGGCGAGCGCCCCGGTGAACGGCTGGGCCAGGCCCCAGACCAGGTTCTGCAAGGCGATGGCGAAGGCGAAGACTTCGCGGCCCCAGCCGAAGTCGGCGCTCATCGGCGCGAGGAACAGGCCGAAGCCATGTCGCACGCCGAGGGACAGGGCGAGGATCAGGGCTCCGGACAGCAGGATCCAGAAGGCGGCACGCGGCATGGGTCGCTCCATCTACGGGTATATACCCGCTTTATCGTGAACGAAGCGCCTCGGCGAGAGGCTTCGTCGGTTGTCAGTCCAGTCGCTCCAGTTCCACCAGCAACGCCGCCAAGGCGCCGCTGCGCTCCTCGCCAAGGCGCCCGGCGAGACGCCGCTGCGCATCTTCCCAGGCCGGCGTTCCGCGCTCCAGGGCATCCAGCCCGGCAGGCGTCAGCTCGACCAGGCGGTTGCGCTGGTCCTCGCCACCGGTCAGGCGCAGCAGGCCGTCGCCTTCCAGCACCCGCAGGTTGCGACCGAGGGTGCTGCGGTCGAGTCCCATGGCTTCGGCGAGTTCGGAAATGCTCGGCCGGTCCAGGCGCCGCAGGTGCCGCAGCAGGGAAAACTGCGCCACCTTGAGGCCGGTATCGGCCAGCGCCTCGTCGTAGAAGCGGGAAACGCTGCGGGCGGCGCGACGCAGTTTGGTACAGAGGCATTGGGTCGGTAGCATGGATGCGTGTATATACCCGTACTTCTCGACGGTCAAGCGGATTGTCCGAACTGCCAACGCCGTCTGTTGCCCCTGCCAAGGCCGGACGCCGGGCGCTGGCCTATAACTCGCGCTGTCAGCGGCGACCGGGAGCACCCGGCGCCCTCCATCCATCGCCGAGGTAGCCATGCCCGTTTACAAAGCCCCGCTGCGCGACACGCGCTTCCTGCTCAACGAAGTCTTCGATTTCCCCGAGCATTACCGCAACCTGGTCAACGGAGCCGAAGCCACGCCGGACATGGTCGATGCGATCCTCGGCGAATGCGCGAAGCTCTGCGAGGAAGTGATCGCCCCGCTCTACCACAGCGGCGACGAGGAAGGCTGCCACCTGGAGAACGGCGAAGTACGGACGCCGAAGGGCTACAAGGAAGCCTACGAGGCCTATGTCGCCGGCGGCTGGCAGGGCCTCTCGCACCCGGTGGAGTACGGTGGCCAGGGCCTGCCGATGAGCCTCGGCGCGCTCAAGCAGGAGATGATGGGCACCGCCAACTGGCCGTTCTCCATGTATCCCGGCCTCTCCCTCGGCGCGATGAACACCCTGATGCAGCACGGCACCGAGGAACAGAAGCAGACCTACCTGGTTCCGCTCACCGAGGGCCGCTGGGGCGGCACCATGTGCCTCACCGAGCCGCAGTGCGGCACCGATCTCGGCCAGGTGAAGACCCGCGCCGAGGCCAACCCCGACGGTAGCTACGCCATCAGCGGGACGAAGATCTTCATCTCTTCCGGCGAACACGACCTGACCGAGAACATCGTCCACATCGTCCTCGCCCGCCTGCCGGACGCACCGAAGGGCACCCGCGGCATTTCCCTGTTCATCGTGCCCAAGTTCCTTCCCGGCGAAGGCGGCGCGCTCGGCCCGCGCAACGGCGTGAGTTGCGGCGCGCTGGAGAAGAAGATGGGGATCAAGGCCTCGGCCACCTGCGTGATGAACTTCGACGGCGCCACCGGCTTCCTCATCGGACCGCCGAACAAGGGCCTGGAATGCATGTTCACCTTCATGAACAGCGCCCGCATCGGCACCGCCATCCAGGGCGTGGCCACCGCCGAGCTGGCCTACCAGGGCGCCCTCGCCTACGCCCGCGAACGCCGCTCCATGCGCGCGCTCTCCGGGACCAAGGAACCCGACCAGGTCGCCGACAGCCTGATGCACCACGGTGACGTGCGGCGCATGCTGCTGACCCAGAAAGCTATCGCCGAAGGCGGCCGGGCGCTGGTCTACCTGGCCACCCAGTACGCCGACCGGATGATCCAGGGCATCCTCAGCAACGACGACGCCGAATACGAACGCTGGGACGACAAGCTCGGCTTCCTCACGCCGATCCTCAAGGGCTGCCTGACCGAACTCGGCCTGGAAAGCGCCAACCTCGGCATGCAGGTGTTCGGCGGCCACGGCTATATCCGCGAACACGGCATGGAGCAGATCGTCCGCGACGCGCGGATCGCCACCCTCTACGAAGGCACCACCGGCATCCAGGCCCTCGACCTGCTCGGCCGCAAGGTCCTGCTGATGACCCAGGGCAAGGCCGTGCGCGACTTCACCAAGAGTGTGGCCCGGTTCGCCGTCGACCTGCTGAAGAACGAACCGCGCATGCGCGGCCGCGCCCTGGTGCTGCTCAAGCTCTGCGCCCAATGGAACCTGCTGACCCTGCGCATTGCCCTCACCGCGCGCAAGCAACGCGATCTGGTGAGCACCGCCAGCCACGACTACCTGATGTTCTCCGGCTACGCCACGCTGGCCTATTCCTGGGCCCTCCAGGAAGCCGCTGCGCGCCGGCGACTGCGCCAGGGCGGCAGCGAGTCGGCGGACTTCTACAAGGCCAAGATCGCCACCAGCGAATTCTACTTCGCCCGCCTGCTTCCGCGCGCCAAGGGCCACGCGGCGGCAATGGCGAAGCCGACGGGTTCGATCATGGACCTGAAGAGCGAGCACTTCGCCTTCGACTGAGGCGACCACCCGCAGCGCGCGCCAGCGGAGCCTCAGCCTCCGCTGGCGCCAGCCGGGTTCAGCAACAACGCACGAACGTCGTCGAGCATCGAGTCCCACTCCTCCTGGCCAATGTCCATCAGGCGGAAGTAGCGCAACATGAAAGCGCCCTCCACCGCCAGGAACGCCAGGCGCGCACGGCGCCCCTCAGGTGCGGACAGGTCCAGGCCTTCCAACCGGCTGCGATACCACTGGTTGCTGCCCTCCAGATGCTCGGGCGTCTGGATCAGCGCCGCCATCAGCGCCGCCGCCTTGCTGCTGGACAGCTCGTCCGAACGCTGGGTCGCCTCGGCATGTGCGCGAACCCGCGTCAGTGGCGTCGGCTGCTTCCCTGCCACCGCTTCGAACAGGCTGTCGTAGGCCTTGCCCCAGCGCTCGAAGATCGCGTCGATCAGCGCATCCTTGGTACCGAAGCAGTACTGCACGCCGCCCTTGGTAATGCCCATTTCCTTCGCCACCGCATCGATGGTCAGGCCGGCCGCGCCTTCGCGGGCGATCACCGCCTCGGCGGCATCGAGCAACTGGTCACGGTCGATCGTTCGTCGGCGTCCCATGGCTACCTCTTGAGTTTAAATCCATACGTATGTATTTATATTTTCACGCGCCCGCCCGTGGCGCGCAATTCCCGTTATCCACGGCGAGCGATGAACCGTTCGCCACAGAGGTTATCCCATGTTCCGGCAGAACCGCTGGCTGGTCCTGGCCATCGTCTCCAGCGCCCTGTTCCTCATCATCATCGACATGACCGTGCTCTACACGGCCCTGCCGCGCCTGACCCACGACCTCGGCGCGACGGCCGCGGAGAAACTCTGGATCGTCAACGCCTATCCGCTGGTGGTCGCCGGCCTGCTGCCCGGCGCCGGCTTGCTCAGCGACCGCCTTGGCCACAAGCGGCTGTTCCTCGCCGGCCTGCCGCTGTTCGGCCTGGCCTCGCTGTGCGCCGCCTTCGCCCCCAGCGCCGCGGCGCTGATCGCCGCCCGCGCCGGGTTGGCGGTGGGCGCGGCACTGATGATGCCGGCGACCCTGTCGATCGTCCGCCATGTCTTCCAGGACGAACGCGAACGCGCCCTGGCCATCGGCATCTGGGCCTCCGTCGCCTCTGCCGGCGCGGCGCTGGGGCCGGTGGTCGGCGGCGTGCTGCTGGAGTTCTTCTGGTGGGGCTCGGTGTTCCTCATCAACGTCCCGGTGGTGGTCGTCGCTTTGTTGCTGGCGCTGCCGGCCATCCCGGCCTGCGGCGGCCAGTCGCGGCGCCCATGGGACGCCCTCGGCTCGCTGCAGGTGATGTTCGGCCTGGTCGGGGTGGTGTATGCGATCAAGGAACTCAGCACACGCGCCCCGGACTTCGGGCTGGCCGTCCTGGCCGCGCTCGGCGGCATGCTCTGCCTGTACCTGTTCGTCCGCCGCCAGCGCCGCGCCCGCGAACCGATGATCGACTTCGCACTGTTCCGCAACCGGCGCTTCGCCCGCGGCGTCGCGGTGGCCCTGGTGGCGACCATGGCGTTGGTCGGCATGGAACTGGTGTTCAGCCAGCACCTGCAACTGGTGCAGGGCCTGACGCCGCTGAAGGCCGGCCTGTTCGTCCTGCCGATCCCGCTGGCCTCGCTGGTGGTCGGGCCGCTGGCCGGCTGGCTGGTGCCGCGCTGGGGCGAGAACCGGGTGATGTGCGCCTCCCTGTTGCTCGGCAGCGCCGGATTGCTCGGCCTGGCCCTGTCCTACCAGTCCGCCACCGGAGCGCAACTGGCCAGCCTGGTGCTGCTCGGCGTCGGCTTCGGCGGCGCGATGACCGCCGCCTCCACCGCGGTGATGCTCAACGTGGACGAACAGAGTTCCGGAATGGCGGCCGCCATCGAAGACGTGTCCTACGAATTGGGCGGGGTGATCGGCGTGACCCTGCTCGGCAGCCTGATGAGTTTCGTCTACGGGATGTCGCTGAGGCTGCCCTCGGCCGAGCTGCCGGCGCGGGTCCGCGACAGCCTCGACGACGCCCTGTTGGTCGCCGAGGGCCTGGCGCCGGAGGTCGCGTCGCGGCTCGTCGAGCTTGCCCGGCAGGCTTTCGACCAGGCCTTCGTCGCCGTGCTACTGGCCGCCGCCGCGCTGCTCTTCCTCAGCGCCATGGCGGTCCTGCGCCAGCCGCGTCCGGCTACAGAGCCAGCGCCACCAGCACCGCACACTCGGTAAGTTCGACCAGCGCGCCGGCGGTGTCCCCGGTGGTGCCGCCGAGGCGCGCGAGGAAACGGCTGCGCAGCCAGGCGAAGAGCATCAGCGTCACCAGCAACGCCAGCAGGCCGGCCAGGCCGAAGGCCAGGGCCAGGCCGAAACTCACCCCCAGCACCCACGGCAGGCTGCGCGCCGGCAGGTGCTCGGCGATGGCCTGGCCGAGGCCGCCGGGGCGCGCGTAGGGCGTGGTCAGGAACAGCAGCGGCAGGCTGCTGCGCGCCAGCCACGGGGCCAGCGGCAACAACCCGGCCTCGCCCTGGCCGAGCAGCGCCGCCAGGGCGGAGAACTTCAACAACAGGACCAGTACCAGGACAACCACCGCCACCGGGCCACTGCGCGGGTCCTTCATGATCGCCAGGGTCCGCTCGCGGTCGCCCAGCCCGCCGACCCAGGCGTCCGCCATGTCGGCCAGGCCGTCCAGGTGCAGCGCGCCGCTCAGCGCCACCCACAGGCTCAGCAGCAAGGCTGCCTGCAACAGCGGCGGCGTACCGTCGAGCGACCGCGCCGCGGCGTACAGCACGACGCCGATCAGCACCCCGACCAGTGGATAGCAGAGCACCGCGCGGCCGAACTGTTCCGGCGTCGGCATCGCCGACAGGCGCACCGGCAGGCGGGTGAGGAACTGCAAGGCGACCAGCAGTGAGCACAAGGCTTCGCGCATGGCTATTCCCCTTCCCGGCACTCGTGCCAGCGATCGTCGCCCTCTCCGGCGCGCAGGCCGAACAGTGCGCCATGACCGACGTCCACCTGCAGCAAGTGCTCGCGCGGCAGGCCACGGGCGCGAGCGAGCAACAGACGGATGACGCCGCCATGGGTCACCAGCAGCACACGACGGCCGGCATGACGCTGGCGCAGGCGTCGCTGGGCGACCAGCACCCGCGCCTCGAACTCGGACAGCGGCTCGCCGCCCGGCGGGGTAAAGGCGTAGGGATCGGCCCAGAAGCGGCCGAGCGCCTCGCTGTGGCCGTCCATCAGGGCGGCCGCCGAGCGCCCCTCCCAAGCGCCGAAATGCAGTTCGCGCAGATCGTTTTCCAGTTCCAGCTCGATCTCCTGGCGCTGCGCCAGTTCCTCGGCGAAGGCGCGGCAACGTTGCAATGGCGAGCTGACCAGCAGGTCCCAGCGTCCGCCTTCCACCGCCGTGCGCATCTGCGCCCAGCCACGCGCGGTCAAGGCGTCGTCGAGGCTGCCGCGGAAACCGCCGCCGGACTCGGTTTCGCCATGCCGCAGGAGGTCCAGGCGCAGGCTCATGCCGGGCGGTCCGAGACCGCCGCTTCGGCGAAGGTCGCCATCCCCGCGTGCAGCGCGCAGGCCTGGCGCAGCAGCGGCACCGCCAGCGCCGCGCCGCTACCCTCGCCCAGGCGCAGGCCGAGGTCGAGCAGCGGTTGCGCCGCCAGGGCTTCGAGCACATGGCGATGGCCCGGCTCGGCACCGCTGTGGGCGAACAGCAGCCAGTCGCGGCAGGCCGGGTTCAGGCGCACCGCGCAGAGCGCCGCGACGCTGCAGATGTAGCCGTCGACCAGGGCGACCATGCCTTTCTGCGCGCAGGCCAGGTAGGCGCCGGCCAGCGCGGCGATCTCCAGGCCACCGAGACGGCGGAGGGTTTCGAAGGGGTCGGCGCGATGGGCGCCGTGCAGGGCCAGGGCACGCTCGATCACCGCGGCCTTGTGCGCCACGCCGCTGGCGTCCAGCCCGGTTCCCGGCCCGACCAGCGCGCTCGCCGGCGCATCCAGCAGCGCGCAGGCCATGGCCGCCGCCGCGGTGGTATTGCCGATGCCCATCTCGCCGCCGATGAACAGCTGGCTGCCGGCCTGCTCGGCGCGGCGCACGCTTTCGCGCCCGGCCTCGAGCGCCAGCAGGCACTGTTCGGCGCCCATCGCCGGGGCCTCGACGAAGTTCGCGGTGCCCGCCGCCAGGCGCAGGTGACGCACGCCGGGCAAGGCTTCCAGGGGGAACGCGGTGCCCAGGTCGACCACCTCCAGGCCGGCGCCGAGTTCGCGCGCCAGCACGCTGATCGCCGCGCCGCCGCGGACGAAGTTGCGCAGCATCTCGCCGGTGACCGCCTGCGGATAGGCCGAGATGCCCTCGGCGACTACCCCGTGGTCGCCGGCGAAGACCGTCACCCAGAGCCTCTCCAGGCTCGGTCGTTCGCGCCCCTGCAACGCCGCCAGGTCGATCGCCACCTGCTCCAGGCGGCCCAGCGAGCCGCGCGGCTTGGTCAACCGGTCCTGGCGTTCGGCCGCGCGCCGGCGCATCTGCGGGTCCGCCTCGCGGCAGGTGTCGCGCCACCATTGCAGACTCATAGCGGTTCTCCTTTCAACGGCATGGGCAGGCCGGCGACGGTGAAGGTCACCCGTTCGCAGCGTTCGGCGATGGCCTGGTGCAGCCAGCCGGCCTCGTCGACGTAGCGCCGGCTGAGTTCGCCCAGCGGCACCACGCCGAGCCCGGTTTCGTTGCTGACCAAGATGATCCGTCCCGGCAGCTCGCCGAGACATTCCAGCAGCGCCTCGCGCTCGCCGTCGAGACGCTGGGGATCGTCGCAGAGCAGCAGGTTGGTCAGCCACAGGGTCAGGCAGTCGACCAGCAGGCAGCGTCCGGCCTCGGCCTCGCTGCGCAGCGTCGCCGCCAGCGCCAGAGGCTCCTCCAGGGTTCGCCAGTGGGCCGGGCGGCGCGCGCGGTGCTCGGCGATGCGCCGGCCCATTTCGCCGTCGCCGGCCTGGGCGGTGGCGATGTAGCTCACCGCCAGCCCGCTCTCGGCGGCCAGGCGCTCGGCCAGGCGGCTCTTGCCGGAACGGGCGCCGCCAAGGATCAGGTCACGCATGGGGTTCTCCGCAGAGGGCGAGCAATCGCCCGGTATCCAGGTGGCGCTCGACCAGGTCGGCGAGCCGCTCGATGTCGCGTTCGCGCAAGGCCTGGTAGTCCACCGCCTGGACCTCGCGCAGGCCGGCCCAGCGCAGCAGCGCCGAACAGGCCGCGGTGGATTCGAACAGGCCGTGCAGGTAGGTGCCCATGACGTTCCCGTCGACGCTGCGGGCACCATCCGCGCGGCCATCGTCGAGCACCACCGCCGGCCGCGCCAGGGCCTCGCCACGGGTGACCCCGGCATGGATCTCGTAGCCCGACAGCGGCGCATCCTCCAGGCTCAGGCGGCCCTGTACGTTGCGCAATTGCTTGTCCGCCTCCAGGGTCGTTTCCAACGCCAGCAGGCCGAGGCCAGCGCTGCTGCCGGCCGCGCCTTCCAGGCCGAGCGGATCGTGCAGGCGCTCGCCGAGCATCTGCAGGCCGCCGCAGATCCCCAGCAGGCGACCGCCGTAGCGCAGGTGACGGAGGATCGCCTCGTCCCAGCCACGCTCGCGCAGCGCCGCGAGGTCGGCGCGCACGCTCTTCGAGCCGGGCAGGACGATCAGGTCCGCCGACGGCAGCGCCTGGCCGGGGCCGACGAAGCTCAACTCGACCTGGGGGTGCAGGCGCAGCGGATCGAAATCGGTGTGGTTGCTGATCCTCGGCAGCACCGGCACCACCACCTTCAGGCGCGGCCCGACCTTGGCCGCCTGGCGCGTGTCGATGGCGTCCTCCGCCTCCAGGTGCAGGTCGCTGACATAGGGCAGCACGCCGAGCACCGGCTTGCCGGTGCGCGCCTCCAGCCAGTCGAGGCCGGGTTGCAGCAGGGCGATGTCGCCGCGGAAGCGATTGATGACGAAGCCCTTGACCCGCTCCCGCTCCGAGTCGGAGAGCAGTTCCAGGGTACCGACCAGGTGGGCGAAGACCCCGCCGCGGTCGATATCGGCGACCAGGATCACCGGGCAATCCACCGCTTCGGCGAAGCCCATGTTGGCGATGTCGTTGGCGCGCAGGTTGATCTCCGCCGGCGAGCCGGCGCCCTCCACCATCACCACCCGGTAGGCGGCGGCGAGCCGCCCATGGGAAGCCAGCACCGCTTCCATCGCCACGCGCTTGTAGTCGTGGTAGGCGGCGGCGTCCATGCTGGTCACCGCGCGGCCATGGATGATCACCTGGGCGCCGATGTCGGTGTTCGGCTTGAGCAGCACCGGGTTCATGTCGGTGTGCGGCGCCAGCCGGCAGGCCTGGGCCTGGACCGCCTGGGCGCGGCCGATCTCGCCGCCGTCGGCGGTGACCGCGCTGTTCAGCGCCATGTTCTGCGGCTTGAACGGCACCACCGCGACGCCGCGCCGGGCCAGCCAGCGGCACAGCGCGGTCACCAGGGTGCTCTTGCCGGCGTCCGAGGTGGTGCCCTGGACCATCAGGGTCCGCCCGCGATCACTCATGAGCAGGCTCCTTGAAGCCGAGCAGCGCGGCATCGAGCCGGGCCCAGGCGGCCTCGTCGGCGGGCAGGCCGAGGCGCAGGCTGGCCGGCTGCTCGAACTGGCGGGTGAGGATGCCGCGCCGCGCCAGGTAGTCGTGCAACGCCGCGCAGCGTGGATCGACCAGGCGCTGGAACAGCGCGCTGCCGCCCGCCGGCGGCCAGCCGTGGCGGCGCAGCAGTTCCTCCAGGCGCTGGCTGGCGGCCAGCAGGCGCTCGCGCTGCTGGCGCTGTTGCTGGCGGTCGCGCAAGGCGCTCTGGGCCACATGGCGCACCGGGCCATTGACCGTCCACGGACCGAGCTGCTCGGCCAGCGCCTGCAACAGCGGCCGTTCGCCGAGGGCGAAGCCGAGCCGCGCACCGGCCAGGCCGAAGAACTTGCCGAACGAGCGCAGCACGATCAATCCGGGTCGGTTGCTACAGGCCGCCAGGCTCGACTGCGGGGTGCAGTCCATGAACGCCTCGTCGACCAGCAGCCAGCCGCCGCGACGTTGCAGGCGGGCATGCCAGGCCAGCAGCTCGGCGGGCTCGAAGACCCGCCCGGTGGGGTTGTTCGGGTTGACCACCAGCAGCACGTCGAGGCTGTCGAGATAGGGCTCGACCTCGGCCTCGCCGATCTCCCGCACCAGGTGCCCGGCCTGGCGCCAGGCGTGGGCGTGCTCGGCATAGCACGGCGACAGGACGCCGACCCGCCCGCCCCGCCGCATCCTCGGCAGGGCCTGGATCGCCGCCTGGCTGCCGGCCAGCGGCAATACCCGTTCGGCGCCGTAGTAGAGGCAGGCGGCGGCTTCCAGGCCGTCGTCGCTCTCCGGCAGGCGGGTCCAGGCCTGCTCGGGGATCGCCGGCAGCGGAAACGGCCAGGGCGCGATGCCGGTGGACAGGTCCAGCCAGTCCGCCAGCGGAATGTCGTAGCGGCGCGCCGCCTCGCGCAACCGCCCTCCGTGTTCAAGCATGCAGCCACCCCATGGCCCAGAGTCCGGCCAGCACCAGCAGCCAGAGCAGCACGCCCTGGCGCACCAGCGCCAGGGCCCGATAGATGTCGCGGCCCTGCGGCTGCGGGCCGCTGCCGAGGAGCGGCCGCTGGTGCAGCTCGCCGTGGTAGATCGCCGCGCCGCCCAGGGAAACCCCCAGCGCACCGGCGCCGGCGGCCATCACCGGGCCGGCGTTGGGGCTGTCCCATTGCGGCGCCTGCTCGCGCCAGCAGCGCAGGGCCTGGCGGGTGTCGCCGAGCAGCGCGTAGGTCAGCGCCACCAGCCGCGCCGGCAGGTAGTTGAGGATGTCGTCGATCTTCGCCGCGGCCCAGCCGAAGCGCTCGAAGCGCGCGTTGCGGTAGCCCCACATCGCGTCCAGGGTATTGCTCAGGCGATACAGCACCACCCCCGGCGCGCCGGCCACGGCGAACCAGAACAGGGCGGCGTAAACCGCGTCGCTGCCGTTCTCCAGTACCGATTCGGTGGCCGCGCGGGCGACCCCGGCCTGGTCCAGTTCGCGGGTATCGCGGCTGACCAGGTAGCCGACACGTCGCCGCGCCTCGTCCAGGTCGCCGGCGCGCAAGGCCAGCGCCACCGGTTCGGCGTGCTCGCCGAGGCTGCGCAGGCCGAGCGCGGCGTACAGCGCCAGGGCCTGGACCAGCCAGCCGAGGTAGGGAAGTTCAGCGAGCGCCCAGGCCAGCAGGGTCAGCGGCAGTACCGCGAGGACCCAGGCGGTCACCCCGTGGCTGCGCCAGCCGACCCCGGGATCGCCCTCGCCGGCCAGGCGCGAGCGGTTGAAACGGCGCTCCAGGCGATCGGCCAGGCGGCCGAAGGCGACCAGCGGGTGCCAGCCCTGCGGCTCGCCGAAGCGCGCATCCAGCGCCACGCCGAGGATACCCAGCAGTGCGCTCATGCTCGCTCGCCCCAACGGTTCTGGTAGACCAGCTCGGCCAGCGGACGCGGTTCGCTCCAACCCTCCAGCGCCAGCATCGGCGCCGGGTAGAACTCCGCCACCGGGCCCAGGCAGAGCACCGCCACCGCCTCGCTGCCGGGCGGCAGGCCGAGCAACTCGCCCAGCGCGGCCGGATCGAACAACGATACCCAGCCCATCCCCAGGCCCTCGGCGCGACTGGCCAGCCAGAGGTTCTGGATCGCGCAGGCGAGCGACGCCAGGTCCATCTGCGGCAGGGTCCGGCGACCGAACACATGGCGTTCGCGGTCGTCCATCAGGGCGGCAACCAGCAGTTCGGCGCAATCCAGCACGCCCTCGACCTTGAGCCGCATGAACTCGTCGGAGCGCTCGCCGAGGGCTTCGGCGGTACGTCCGCGTTCCTCCTCGACCAGCCCGTGGATGGCCCGGCGCAACGCCGGCTCGGTGATACGGATGAAGCGCCAGGGTTGCATCAGGCCGACGCTGGGCGCCTGGTGCGCGGCCTCCAGCAGCCGCGCGAGCAGCTCCGGCGCCACGCTGCCGCCGCTGAAGTGGCGCATGTCGCGGCGCTCGGCGATGGCCCGGTAGACGGCGGCGCGTTCCGTGGCGCTGAAGGCGTGAGAAGAATCGGACATGTCAGTCGGCGTCTCGCGCGGGCGCCAGCAACGCGGCGGCGGCCTGCGGGTTGGAAGGCAGGTAGAAATGGATATAGGAAGCCGTCAGCCGGCCAAGACGGAACACCGCCTCCGCCGTGTTCCGGCCGTTCGGGCAGACGCCACGGGCCAGAGGCTCGACGGCGCAGTCGAGGGTCGAGTGATGGAAGGTATGCCCGCGCAGCCGCCCTTCCGGCAGCTCGACCTCCTGCAAGGCCAGGGCGGTCAGGCGCTTCTGCAGGCGCGCCCGGCCCGGCAGCAGGCCGAGCAGTTCGCCGCGCTCGCCGTCGGCGTCTTCCAGGCAGTCGAGCAGGTAGAGCATGCCGCCGCACTCGGCCAGCAGCGGCTTGCCGGCGGCATGGTGGGCTCGGATCGCCTCGGCCATGGCGCGATTGCCCTGCAGGCGCCCCAGGTGCAGTTCGGGATAGCCGCCCGGCAGGTACAGGCTGTCCACGGCGGGCAGCGCCTGGTCCTGCAGCGGCGAGAAGAACACCAGTTCGGCGCCGAGTTCGCGCAGCAGGTCGAGATTGGCCTGGTAGAGGAAGGCGAACGAGGCGTCGCGGGCCACGCCGATGCGCACGCCTTCCAGGCTGCGTTGCAGCGGCGCCGGAGCGGGCACCTCGAAGGTCACCGGCTCCGGCAGGTCGGTCTCGGCGCTGGCCCGCAAGGCGTCGGCGGCGGCGTCCAGGCGCACATCGAGATCGGCCAGTTCCTCGGCCTGGACCAGGCCCAGGTGGCGGCTCGGCAATTCGAATTCGGCCGAGCGCGGCAGACCGCCGAACCAGCGCATGCCGGGCGGCAGGCAATCGCGCAGGATGTCGCTGTGGCGCTGGCTGCCGACGCGGTTGCCGAGCACTCCGGAAAACGGCAGGTCCGGCTGGAAATGCGCCAGTCCGTAGGCCAGCGCGCCGAAGGTCTGGGCCATCGCCGCGCCGTTGATCACCCCCAGCACCGGCACGCCGAAACGCCGCGCCAGGTCTGCCGCCGAGGGGTTGCCATCGAACAGGCCCATCACCCCTTCGATGAGGATCAGGTCGGCCTCGCCGGCGGCCCGCGCCAGCAGGCGTCGCGCTTCGGCCTCGCCGACCATCCACAGGTCGAGCTGGTAGACCGGCGCGCCGGAGGCGCGAGCGAGAATCATCGGGTCGAGGAAGTCCGGTCCGCACTTGAACACCCGCACCCGTCGCCCCTGGCGCGCATGCAGGCGGGCCAGAGCGGCGGTGACGGTGGTCTTGCCCTGGCCGGAGGCCGGGGCGGCGATCAGCAGGGCCGGACAGCGTGCCTGGGTCATGGGCGAAGCGTCTCCGCGCATGGCGCGGGCATCAGAACTCCACTCCTTTCTGCGCCTTGATCCCGGCCTTGAACGCGTGCTTGACCAGGCTCATCTCGGTCACCGTGTCGGCGGCCTCGACCATCCCCGGCTGCGCGCCGCGACCGGTCACCACCACATGCTGCATGGCCGGGCGCGCCTGGATGTCGGCGAGGACCCTGTCCAGTTCCAGGTAGCCGTGCTTGAGGGCGATGTTCAGTTCGTCCAGCACCACCAGGCCAACGTCCGGGTCGGCCAGCAATTGCGCGGCGACCTTCCAGGCCGCCTCGGCCTTGGCGATGTCGCGCTGGCGGTCCTGGGTCTCCCAGGTGAAGCCCTCGCCCATCACGTGATAGCTGACTTCCTCGGGGAAGCGCCGGAAGAAGGCTTCCTCGCCGGTGCTGGCGGCGCCCTTGATGAACTGCACGACACCGACCTTCATGCCATGGCCCAGGGCCCGCGCGACCATGCCGAAGGCCGAGCTGCTCTTGCCCTTGCCGTTGCCGCTATGCACCAGGAGCACGCCGCGTTCGTCGCGGGCCTGGGCGATCTTCTCGTCGACCACGGCCTTCTTGCGCTCCATCCGCTCGCGGTGGCGCTGGTCCTTCTCGGGGGATTCGTTCATCGTCGATCACTCCTTGCGGCGACGCGGCCGCGCCGTCGCCTCGTTCATTCGAAATACCCGGCCTCACAGAGCCTGGTAGCGCACGCTGAGGTAGACCGCCTGGCCAGGCTGGTTGTAGCCATACGCGGTTTCGTAGTCGGCACCGAACAGGTTGGCGATCCGGCCCTGCAGACGCCATTCGTCGTTCAGCCGGTACTCGCTGCGCAGGTCGAGGGTGGCGTAGCCGCCCAGGCGCACCTTGTTGGCCGGGTCATCATAGCGTCGGCCTTCGGCGTGCACGCTGGCGCCCAGCGAAAGACGCTCGAAGCGCCGGTCCAGTTCCAGGTTGAACATCCGCCGCGCCCGGCGCGGCAGCTCGTTGCCGTCGTTGACGCCGCCGGAACGGTTTTGCGGGTCGAGGAAGGTTGCGTTGGCGTTCCAGTCCCAGCCCAGCCACTGGCTGCCGAGGACCAGTTCGACGCCACGGATGCGCGCTTCGTCGATGTTGTTCGGCTGCCCCCAGGGGCGCCCCGGCGCCGGACGCGGATCGTTGCCGATCAGGTCGTCGACGTTGGTACGGAAGGCATTCACCGCCCAGTGCCCCCAGCCATGCGTACCGCTCAGCCCGACTTCCAGGCTGCGCGAAGTCTCGGCGTCCAGGTCGGGATTGCCGTAGTCGGGGTAGTAGAGTTCGTTGAAGGTCGGCGCCTTGAACGCCGTGCCGTAGCTGACGGTGAAGCGCAGCGCGTCGCTCAGCGCGTAGCCCCAGGCGGCGCTGCCGGTGTCGTGCACGCCGAACTGCTGGTTGTCGTCGCGGCGCAGGCTCAGTTGCCAATCCTGGCGACCGTACTGGCCGAGGTACTGGGCGAACCAGCCTTTGTTCAGCCGCGAGTCGACGCTGAAGGCTTCGCTGCTGCTGATCTCGTCCTTCTGCCAGTCGTAGCCGAGGGTCAGCACATGGCCTTCGGCCAGAGTCAGGTCGTTCTGCCAGGACAGGCTGTCGCGACGGGTATCGAAGCGCGAGTAGAAACGGCCATCCTGATAGGCATCGGCCTTGTCCTCGCTGCGCCCGGCCTGGAGGGTCACCAGCCAGGGATCGAACGGAGTGAAGCGGGCACGGCCGCCGACCAGGTTCTGCTCGCCGTCGGCGTTGGCATTGACACCGGAGTTGCCGAAGACCTGGTCATAGTCGTTGTGCGACTTGGCCCTCAGCAGGGTACCGTCGAGTTCCAGGCCATTGTCGAAGCGATAGCCGCCGCGCAGGTTGCCGGACAGGTTGCGGTAGCCGTCTCGGTCTGGCTCATAGCCCGCAGTACCGGCGCGCTTGGTATTGATCCCCGCCGTATCGAAGCTGCTCACCCCGAGGCTGTACCAGCCGTTGCCGGCGCCGCCGCTGACCCCGGCGCTGCCCTCCAGGGTCTGATGGGTGCCGTAACCGGCGGAGAAGAACGGCTTGGCGCCCTGGCCGTCGCCGCGCCGGGTGAAGATCTGGATCACCCCGCCGATGGCCTCCGAGCCGTACAGGCTGGAACGCGGCCCGCGGACCACCTCGATGCGCTCGATCAGCTCCACCGGCAAGTCCTGGAACGCGGTGAGGCCAGCGCTGGCCGAGCCGACCTTGATGCCGTCGATCAGCACCAGTACATGGTCGGACTCGGTGCCGCGCAGGAACAGCGTGGTGTTCTTGCCGAAACCGCCGTTGTTCGCCAGCGACACGCCGGGTACCTGGCGCAACAGCTCCGGCACGCTGCGCGCCTGGCTGCGCTCGATATCCTCGCGGTCGATGACGCTCACTGCCGCCAGGCTCTGGGAAGCGGTCTGGGCGGTACGGGTGGCGGTCACCACCTGGTCGGCAAGGCTGACCGGTTCGGCCAGGCTCAGGGAAGACGCGCCGCACAGCGCCACGGCTGCCGGGGTCAGGAAAACTCTGTTCATGCTCTGCGCTGCTCCGTCGCTCTCACCCGCGCGACCTGGGTTGAGGCAGACGGAGGACGAAGCGACGGCAGGAGACGTCCGACAGCGCCCTCCGCGATGCCGTGGGTGCGTCAGGCCGGTCTCCGGGCTCGCGAGCGAAGCGCTGGACGCTTCCAGCCGCGCCTTCCCATGCCGGAGCACAGTGGTCATCGAGCGGCTGTCTGATTCGCCTACCGTTGCGGGGGCAGCGCTGGCCTGGTTCCGACGGAACGCACCAGCTTCCCTGTTTCACCCCTTGCGGGGCACCTGTCGCAAGGCGCGCAGCTTAGTGGTTCGGGGCTTGCGCGGTCAATGTGGGCGGCCACCGCAGAACTAGCGCCCGGCTCCGGGGAGCGGGTCCGTGCGCAGCGCCGTCCCGGCCGGAGCATGGCTGCGGCACCACTGCCGCCAGGTGGCCTGCAACTGCACCAGCGCGGCGCCGGCCAGCTCACCGCGTTCGCTGCCGGCCAGCGGGCTGGCGGCCAGGGCCTTGAGCAGGCGCGCGGTCGGCGGGTCGAGGGCGTGTTCACGCTCGGCCCGCGGGCCATCGCCCAGCAGCGCCAGGCGCAGGCGCCGCAGGTAACGGTCGCGGGCCTGCGCCAGGGACGCCGGGACCTCCTCCAGGCACTGCCGCAGGTAGAGCAGCTCATCGCCGAAGTCGAGTCCCATCAGGCCGTCCGACCAGGGCTGGCGGCGCCCCTCCGGCAAACGGTCGTAGCGCTGCGCCAGGCGGATCAGGCGATCCGCGGTGCGCCCGCCGAACCAGGCCTCGGCCTGCGCCGGCGAGCGCAGGGTGAGCCGCGCCAGGTCGCCGAGGGTGGCCTGCAGCATGCGCCGGTAATGGCGTTCGCCCGGCCGCAGGCTGACCAGGTTGAACACCAGCACGGCGAAGGCCACCCCGAGCACCGTCGACAGGGCGTTGTTGAGGAAGTGCGCGAGGTCGTAGCTCATGCTGTTGCTCGGCGCGACGTTCTTCACGAAGAAGATGCAGAACGGCGAGGCGATCCCGGCCAGGCTCGCCCGGTTCACGCACAGCGCGGCGAAGAACAGCGGTACGCCCAGGCCCAGGCAGAGCAGCGGGAAGCCGTCCACGCCGGGCAGGTAGAACAGTGCGACGAAGCCGGCCAGCGGGATCGACAGGAGAATCCCGCGAAGGAAGTTCAGGCCGGCCTGGGCCGGGTTGTCGCGGCTGGCGAAGAGACTCAGCACCACCCCGGTGATCGACACCGCGCCCAACCCGCTCGGCCAGGCGCTGGCCAGCCAGAACGCGGCCACGCAGAGGAACGCCAGGGCGCTGCGCAGGCCGAACAGCACGCCGCGCTCGATGTCCCGGTGCCAGGCGATGGCGCCCGGCGCCTCGCGGGTGGGCGCGCCATAGACCAGCGCCTCGACGCTGCGCCCGGCCGCCCTCGCCTCGCCGAGCAGGCGTTCGAGGCAGACCAGGCACAGGTGCAACTGTCCATGCGCCGCGTCCAGCGCCAGGCGCAAGCGCTGCCGGCAGGCCTCGAACTCGGCCTGGCGGCCCTCGCGCAACAGTGCCTCGAGTTCTTCCAGCCAGGGCTGCAAGGCGTGCGCGCTGGCCGGATCGAGCAGCCTCCGCTCGCGAGCCACCTTGCGCGCCGCGCGCAGCAGGCCGAGCAGGTCGAGGCCAAGCACGCGCAAGGCCTGGGAACGGGCGCGGCCGAGCGCGCCCTCGAACCAGGCATGGTCGCGCTGGGCGTCCGCCGCGGCGATCCGCCCCAGCGCCGCGAGCAGCTCGCCGCGTTCGTCGGCGCCGCGCAGCTCCGCCGCGGCCGCCTGCAAGCCGGCCTCCCAGGCCGCCTTGCCCTGGTTCGCCAACTGGCGTTCCAGGCGCCGCGGCCAGAGCAGCACATTCACCAGCGCCGCGCAGAGGATGCCCAGGCCGATCTCCGAGCAGCGGGCCACCGCCTGGTCGAACACCGTCGCCGGATCGGCGCTGGCCGGCAGGGCGACGATCGCCGCGGTGTAGCCGGCCAGGACGAAACCGTAGGACGCATGGTTGTGCAGCAGCGACGCGCCGGCGGTGCAGAACGCCAGCCAGAGCGCCATCAGCAGGAGGAAGGGCAGCGATGCCTGGCCATAGAGCGCGACCATGCCGATGGACACCAGCGCACCGGCGCAGGTGCCGATCAGGCGGAACATGCCCTTGGCCAGGACCATGCCGCTATAGGGCTGGCTGACCACGAACACCGTCATCAATGCCCATTGCGGCTGCTCCAGCTCCAGGCTGAAGGCCAGGTACAGGGCCAACCCGCCGGCCAGCAGGGCCTTCACCGCGAACTGCAGTTCGTGCAGGCGCGGGCACAGCAGCACCTGCACCAGGTCGGAGGAAAAGAAGGAAGGCTTGGCCATCGCGGACGCCCCGAAATACATGAGCGAGCGAATTATTAGCAAGCTAATTTTCTATTGTCCAGCCTCTCCGCGAACTTTCCGGAAGAGCGTTTCGCCCTGCGAAACATGCGCCACGG
The DNA here is from genome assembly GCF_050433085.1 of Pseudomonas sp. RC10-4-2. Lineage (NCBI taxonomy): Bacteria > Pseudomonadati > Pseudomonadota > Gammaproteobacteria > Pseudomonadales > Pseudomonadaceae > Pseudomonas > Pseudomonas sp. RC10-4-2. The sequence continues at coordinate 1,482,984 of NZ_JBNPXX010000002.1, read as the reverse complement.
AGGCCCACTGAAGCCGACCAACACGCCTGCGCAGAAGGCGCCAACCGGCAGCGGCAGCCGCCGAGCGTTCGTATACAATATCCCGCACGTTCCCAACGCCACGCAGGTTGCCCCGCTTGCCTCTCTCCATGCTCAACGCCCCTAACCTGGGCATCGCTCCTTCGGCCTCCGAGATCATCGCCAAGCACCTGCGCGAAGCGATCATCGCCGGGCATTTCGCCGAGGACGAACCGATCCGCCAGGACGACATCGCGCAACTCTTCAATGTCAGCAAGATTCCCGTCCGCGAGGCCCTCAAGCGCCTGGAAGCGGAAGGCCTGGTGCTGTTCCAGCGCAACAAGGGCGCGGTGGTGACGCGTATTTCCGAACCGGAACTGGCGCAGATGTTCGAAGTGCGGGTGCTGCTCGAGGCGCAGGCGATCCGCCTGGCGGTGCCGAACATGGACGAGACCACCTTCGCCCGCGCCGAGGCGATCTGCGCCGACTTCGTCGGCGAAGACAACGTCGGCCGCTGGGCCGAACTCAACTGGCAACTGCACGCCTGCCTCTACGAACCGGCGCAGCGGCCGTTCCTGGTCAACCTGATCCGCTCCATCCACGACAAGCTGGAACGTTACCTGCGCATGCAGATGAGCCTGTCCGAAGGCAAGCAGCGCGCCGACCAGGAACACCGCGAGATCGTCGCCGCCTGTCGCGCCGGCGATGCCGAACGGGCCGCGGCACTGATCGAGGCACATATCGTCGGGGTCTGCCGGACCCTCTACGAACACCTGCCGAACCGCCCGGCCAGCACCTGAGCCGGGCCATCCCGGCTATGCCGCTTTCGTCACTCGCCTGAGCGAAAACCCTCAAGCGCCCCGCCCCGCCGAAACGCCACCCTGTGGCGCATACCCCGGCACAGGCGAGGGCCACCATGCAACGCATCCGCATCATCGATTCGCATACCGGCGGCGAGCCCACCCGCCTGGTCATCGGCGGCTTTCCCGATCTCGGCCAGGGCGACATGGCTGAGCGCCGGCGCCTGCTCGGCGAGCGCCACGACGCCTGGCGCGCCGCCTGCATCCTCGAGCCGCGCGGCAGCGACGTACTGGTCGGCGCCCTGCTCTGCGCACCGGTCGATCCCGAAGCCTGTGCCGGAGTGATCTTCTTCAACAACAGTGGCTACCTCGGCATGTGCGGCCACGGCACCATCGGCCTGGTCGCCTCGCTGGCACACCTCGGGCGGATCGGTCCCGGCGTGCACCGCATCGAGACACCGGTCGGCGAGGTCGAGGCGACCCTCCACGAGGACGGCTCGGTCAGCGTGCGCAACGTGCCGGCCTACCGCTACCGTCGCCAGGTCAGCGTCGAAGTGCCCGGCATCGGCCGGGTCAGCGGCGACATCGCCTGGGGCGGCAACTGGTTCTTCCTGGTCGCCGGACACGGCCAGCGCATCGCCGGCGACAACCTCGACGCCCTCACCGCCTACACCGTCGCCGTCCAGCAGGCGCTGGAAGACCAGGGCATCCGCGGCGAGGACGGCGGCGCCATCGATCACATCGAACTGTTCGCCGACGATCCCCACGCCGACAGCCGCAACTTCGTGCTCTGTCCCGGCAAGGCCTACGACCGCTCGCCCTGCGGCACCGGCACCAGCGCCAAGCTGGCCTGCCTGGCCGCCGACGGCAAGCTGCTGCCCGGCCAGCCCTGGCGCCAGGCGAGCGTGATCGGCAGCCAGTTCGAGGGGCGTTACGAATGGCTCGACGGCCAGCCCGGCGGGCGTATCGTGCCGACCATCCGCGGCCGCGCCCACGTCAGCGCGGAAGCCACCCTGCTGCTGGCGGACGACGATCCGTTCGCCTGGGGCATCCGCCGGTGAACGCCGAGGTCATCGTGGTCGGCGCCGGCATCGTCGGCAGCGCCTGCGCCCATGAACTGGCGCGTCGCGGCCTCGACGTACTGGTGCTGGACAGCCGCCGCGGCGGTGCCACCGCGGTGGGCATGGGGCACCTGGTGGCGATGGACGACAACCCGGCCGAACTGGCCCTCAGCGACTACTCGATCCAGGCCTGGCGCACCTGGGCGGCGGATCTGCCGGAAGACTGCGCGTACCGCAATTGCGGCACCCTCTGGCTGGCCGCCGACGCCGCCGAACTCGCCGAAGCCGAGCGCAAGCGCCAGGCCCTGCTGGCCGCCGGCGTCGCCTGCGAGATGCTCGACGCCGCGCGCCTGCGTGACTTGGAACCGGTCTTGCGGCCAGGCCTCGCCGGCGCCCTGAAGGTGCCGGGCGACGGCATCCTCTACGCGCCCAACGCGGCGCGCTGGCTGCTCGAACGAGCCGGCCCGCGCCTGCGTCGATTGCACGCCGAAGTCAGCGAAGTGGACGGCAGCCGCCTGCGCCTGGCCGACGGCCGCTGGCTGAGCGCCGAGGCACTGGTGCTGGCCAACGGCATCCATGCCGGCGAGCTGTGCGCGGAGCTGCCGATCCGCCCGAAGAAAGGCCACCTGCTGATCACCGACCGCTATCCCGGCACCCTCCGCCATCAACTGGTGGAACTCGGCTATGTCAGCAGCGCCCACGCCAGCAGCGGTACCTCGGTAGCCTTCAACGCCCAGCCGCGCCCCACCGGGCAGGTCTTCCTCGGCTCCTCGCGGCAGTTCGACACGCTCGACCCGCAGGTGGAAGGCCCGGTGCTGGCGCGCATGCTGCGGCGTGCCCTGGACTACCTGCCGGGGCTCGCCGGCCTCAATGCGATCCGCGCCTGGACCGGCTTCCGCGCCGCCACTCCGGACGGCCTGCCGCTGCTTGGCGAGCACCCGGCGCAGCCGGGCCTGTGGCTGGCGGTCGGCCACGAGGGCCTGGGCGTGACCACCGCGCCGGGCAGCGCGCGCCTGCTCGCCGCCCAGTTGTTCGGCGAAACGCCGCCGCTGGATGCCACGCCTTATCTGCCGCAACGCTTCCTCTCCAGCTCCGGGAGTGCCCGGCCATGATCGAACTGTTCATCGACCGGCGTCCGCTGCGGGTCGCCGTCGGTACCAGCGTGGCGGCCGCCCTCGCCCTCGGCGGCGACGGCTGCTCCCGCAGCGCGGTCGGCGGCGGGCGGCGCGCGCCGTTCTGCGGCATGGGCGCGTGCCAGGAATGCCGGGTATTGATCGACGGTCGGCGACGCCTGGCCTGCCAGACCGTCTGCCAATCCGGCATGCGCGTGGAGACCCAGGCATGAGCGCCGACTACGACCTGCTGATCGTCGGTGCCGGCCCCGCCGGCCTGGCCGCAGCGCTGGCCGCCGCGCCGAGCGGCGCGCGCATCGCCCTGGTCGACGACAACCCGGCCGCCGGCGGACAGATCTGGCGCGACGGCCCGCGTGCCAGCCTGCCGCCGCGTGCCCATCAGATGCGCCAACGCCTGGCCGGGCAGGCCAATGTCGAGCACTTCCCGGCGACCCGGGTGGTCGCCTGCGGTCCCGGCAGGCGCCTGTTGCTGGAAGACCCGCAACGTGGCTGGCAGGTCGGCTACCGACGCCTGGTCCTCTGCACCGGCGCCCGCGAACTGCTGCTGCCTTTTCCCGGCTGGACCCTCCCCGGCGTCACCGGCGCCGGCGGCCTGCAGGCGTTGGCCAAGGGCGGCCTGCCACTGGCCGGCCAGCGCCTGGTGGTGGCTGGCTCCGGCCCGCTGCTGCTGGCCAGCGCCGCCAGCGCCAGCCAGTGCGGGGCGCGCCTGCTGCGCGTCGCCGAACAGGCGCCGGCGAGAACCCTGGCCGCCTTCGCCGTACGCCTCCCGCGCTGGCCCGGTAAGCTGTGGCAGGCCGCCGGCCTGTTCGCCCGTAGCTACCGCGCCGACAGCTACGTGCTCGCCGCCCTCGGCGAGGAGCGCCTGGAAGCCGTGCGCCTGCGCGAAGGCGGTCGGGTCCGCGAGATCGCCTGCGAACGCCTGGCCTGCGGCTTCGGCCTGGTGCCCAACGTGCAACTCGGCCAGGCCCTCGGCTATCGCCTCGACGGCCCGGCGCTCGCCGTCGACGAATGGCAGGCCGGCAGCCTGCCCGACCACTACGCCGCCGGCGAATGCACCGGCTTCGGCGGCAGCGAACTGGCCCTGGTGGAAGGCACCATCGCCGGCCATGCCGCCGTCGACGAGCGCGACGCGGCTCGCCGCCTGTGGCCACGACGGCGACGCTGGCAGGGCTTCGCCGACACCCTGGCGCGACACTTCGCCCTGCGTGCCGAACTGCGTCAACTGGCGGAGGCGGATACCCTGGTCTGCCGTTGCGAAGACGTCCCCTTGGCCGCGCTGGCCGGGCATGCCGGCTGGACCGAGGCCAAGCTGCACAGCCGTTGCGGCATGGGCGCCTGCCAGGGGCGGATATGCGGCAGCGCCGCGCAATTCCTGTTCGGCTGGACGCCTCCGGCGCCGCGTCCGCCGTTCAGCCCGGCGCGCCTGGAGACCCTGGCCTGCTGGCAGGGCGACGCCGGCTAGCGACGCTCGGCGCGATACAGCCAGCCGAGGCCGGCCAGCGACAGCAGCAGGCCACCCAGCAGCATGGGTGTCAGCGGCTCGGCGAACATCCAGTGCGCCCATAGCAGGGTCAGCGCCGGGCTCAGGTACAGCGCCGCGCTGCCACCCTGTGCGGAAAGATGGCGCAGGCCCAGCCAGTACAGGCCGTAGCCGCCGAAGGTGGGCAGCAGCACCAGCCAGGCGAGCCCGAACAGGAATCCGCCGGACAGCGGCGGCCGCAGGCTACCCTCCGCCAGCGCCAGGCCGGCGAACGCCGGCAGCGCGGCGCCGATCTGCACGAACAGCACCACGGCCAGCGATCCCGGCGCATCGTCCCAGCGCTTCTGCAACAGGGTGGCCAGGGCCAGCGCCAGCATGCCCAGCAGCGGCAGGCCGTAGGCCCAGCCCGGCGCCCGCCCCAGCGCCAGCGCCGCATGCCCGGCCCAGAGCACCCCGGCGACGCCCAGGGCGATCCCCGGCCACTGCCCCGGCCGCGTTCGCTGCCCCGGCAGGACCAGCGCCAGCAAGGCCACCAGCAGCGGCAACAGGTCGGCCATCAGCGCCGCCACGCCCGGCGAGACGCCGAGTTCGATGGCCTTGGCGATCGGCGCGATGTAGCCCGCGTAGGCCAACGCCCCGATCAGCGCCTGGCGCCGCCACTGGCGCGCCGACAACCGGCGCAACCCGGCCCAGGCGAAGGGCAGCAGCAGCGCCAGGCAAACGGCGAAGCGCCAGAAGCTGGTGAGGAACACCGGCGCCTGTTCCATGGCATAGCGGTAGCCGACGAAGCCGGAACTCCAGGCCAGTACCATGCCCAGTTGCACGGCCAGCAGGCGGGTCGCCCCGGGCATCGCTCGCGGGGTGCAGGTGGTCGCGCGCATCGCTCGCCTCCGTCGGTCAGGTTCGAGTCGAGGCTAGGCGGCCTCCGCCGCTACTATCAAACGAAACTATCTGCACCAGTCATGCAGGAAATCGGAACCATGAGCGCCAACCTGGATATCGAGCTGCTGCGTACCTTCCATGCCATCCTGCGCTTCGGCCGCTTTCTCGCCGCGGCCAGCCACCTCAACCGCAGCCCCTCGGCGGTGAGCACCCACGTCCGGCGCCTGGAGGAACTGGCCGGCGGCCGGCTGTTCGAGCGCGACAACCAGTCGGTGCGGCTGACCCCGCTGGGGCAGCGGTTCCAGCGCCAGACCGCCGAGCTGCTGGAGACCCACGACCGCGTGCTCGCCGGGTTGCGCAGACGGGAAGAGCCGCTGCGGGTGCGCTTCGGCATTTCCGAGGAATACGCCGGCAAGCTGCTCGGCCGCCTCCTGCCACGCCTCGGCGCGGAACTGCCGGCGCTGGAGCTGGAGGTGCTCACCGACGCCAGCGGCAGGCTGGCCGGACGCCTGCGGCGCGGCCAGCTGGACCTCGCCCTGCTGGTGCAAGCGCAAGACGAAACCCCGTACGACGGGCACTCCCGCGAGATCGGCGGCACCCAGCCGGTGTGGGTCGCCGGCCACGGCCTGCGGATCGATCCGCAACGCCCGCTGCCGCTGGCCCTGCACGGCCAGGGTTGTCCCTATCGGCAGGCGCTGCTGGAAGCCCTCGGCGCGACGGGCCGGCGCTGGCGCACGGTGGTCAGCAGTCCCGGCGCGGCGGCGCTGGAAGCGGCCATCGAAGGCGGCCTGGCGATCGGCGTGATCGACCGTGCGCGGGTCGGCCCGACGATGCGCGTGCTGGGGCCGGCGGAGGGCTTCGCCGAACTGCCCGCCCACCGCATTCGCCTGGCCTTCGCCCCGGGAGAGCGGCCGCCGGCGCTGGAGCGCCTCGGCGAACTGATCGCCGAGGAGTTCCGGCTCTGAGCCGCTACAGCGCCGGGCGCTAGACCCGCAGGCGGTGGCCGTCTGTCAGTTTCCGGCAGCAGTCGCTCACTGCGCGGCGATGCTTTCCCGTTCACGCCACTCGCGCAGCAACGCCTGGCGCCGGCGCCGCCCTCGATGTGCGCGCCCTGCTGTCGCAGGATGGCGATATCGCGGTAGAGGGTGCGCAGGCTGATCCCCAGTTCGCCGGCGAGCACATGCCCGGCCACCGGGTAACGGTGCCGGCGCAGAATCTGCAGCAGGTCGAGCAGGCGCTGGCTACGGGACAGGGCGCCGACTCACAGTTGCTCCAGGCAGTCGCGGGCGTGGTCGTCGAGGGGGACGAAGACCAGCAGGCGATCGCCGTTCTTCGGCGCCGACCACCAGTTGGTCTGCTGCAGTTCGAATTCGCCGCAGCGCGCATGACGGAAGCGCTTGAGCTGGTTTTCGATACCCATCACCTCGTTGCGCCGCCAGATCTCGCGGAACTCCGCCGAAGCCTCCAGGCAACGCTGCAACTGCCGCTCCCACAGCGGATCGCCCATGCGCTCGACCATTGCCGCGCGGAAGAAGCCGACCATCCGCGGCAACGCCTCCTCGCGGTTGGCCATGCAGTAGCGCCAGCGCTCGTGGGTCAGCGCCAGGTAGATGCAGTTGCGGTCTTCCTCGGGGATCTCCGCCAGGTCGATGCCCACCAGCCGGCAATAGGCGCGGTTGTAGCCGCGGATGTCGAAACGGGCGTTCTGCACCATGGCCGGCAACGGGTCGAGGGCATCGAGGATGGCCTGGGTGGCGGCCGAGGGCTTCTCGCAGACCGCCCGCCGCGCCGAGGTCGGCGCGGCCAGCCCGGCGAGGTTGAACAGGTGGTGGGTTTCCGTCTCGTTGCACAGCAGGGCGCGGGCGATGGCTCCGATCACCTGCTCCGAAGCGCGTACCGCGCGGCCCTGCTCCAGCCAGGTGTACCAGGTCACGCCGACCCCGGCGAGCTGCGCCACCTCCTCGCGACGCAGGCCCGGCGTGCGTCGGCGGCCGAGGCGGGAAATGCCGACCCGCTGCGGCTCGATGCTTTCCCGCCGGCGGCGCAGGAAGGCCCCCAGCTGTTCGGCGCGGGACGGCTGCGCGGGGCTTTCCGCAGAGTGGCTGGCAGGGGCGTCGAGTGGCATGGCGAAGTCCTCCGAAGGGCAGACGGGTAGCGCCAATACCAGGATAAGCAAGAACTGGTACCGGGTTAGCCAGAAGTGCATGCTGCCAGCCCACTCCCCTCCGCACAAGGACTCCGCCCATGCCCAGCACCGTCTCGTCGTCGCGGCTCGGCCTCGCCGGGCTCTGCATCCTGCTGGCGGGGCAACTGTTGCCGATGATCGATTTCTCCATCGTCAACGTCGCCCTCGACGCCCTCGCCCATTCCCTCGGCGCCAGCGAAACCGAACTGGAACTGATCGTCGCCGTCTACGGCGTGGCCTTCGCCGTGTGCCTGGCGATGGGCGGCCGGCTTGGCGACAACTACGGCCGTCGCCGCCTGTTCGATCTCGGCGTCGCCCTGTTCGCCGTCGCCTCGTTGCTTTGCGGGCTGGCCGGTTCGGTCTGGCTGCTGCTGGTGGCGCGCGCCCTGCAGGGCGTCGGCGCGGCGCTGATCGTGCCGCAGATTCTCGCCACCCTGCATGTCAGCCTCAGCGGCCACGCGCATTCCCGCGCGCTGGCCGCCTACGGCGCCATCGGCGGCCTGGCCTTCGTCGTCGGCCAGGTGCTCGGCGGCTTCCTGGTCTCCGCCGACATCGGCGGCCTCGGCTGGCGCAGCGTGTTCCTGATCAACCTGCCGATCTGCCTCGGCATTCTCCTTTGCAGCCGCCGCTGGGTACCGGAGACCCGCGCCGAGCATGCCGCCCGCGTCGACGCGCCGGGCACCCTGCTGCTCGCCGCGCTGATCCTCTGCCTGCTGCTGCCGCTGGCTCTCGGCCCATCGCTGCACTGGTCCTGGCCCTGCGCCCTGCTGTTGGCGGCGGCGGTGCCGCTGCTGGCCTGGCTGTGGCGCACCGAGTTGCGCCAGGAACGCCGCCAGGCCTGGCCGTTGCTGCCGCCGTCGCTGCTGCGCCTGCCGAGCATCCGCTTCGGCCTGTTGCTGGCGATCCTGTTCTTCGCCTGCTGGAGCGGCTTCATGTTCGCCCTCGCCCTGGCCCTGCAGGCCGGCGCCGGTCTCTCGCCGGTACAGGCCGGCAATGCCTTCATCGCCCTCGGCGCCTCCTACTTCGTCTCGGCGCTGCTCACCGCCCGGGTGGCGGCGCGGATCGGCCCGGTACGCCTGCTGCTGCTCGGCTGCGTCATCCAGATGTGCGGCCTGCTCGGCCTGATGCTGACCCTGCAACGGGTCTGGCCGCAGCCGGGCATCCTCAACCTGGCGCCGGCGACCCTGGTGATCGGCTTCGGCCAGGCGTTCATCGTCAGCAGCTTCTTCCGCATCGGCCTCTCGGAGGTGCCGGCCGCCCAGGCCGGCGCCGGCAGCGCCATGCTCGCCACCGTCCAGCAGGCCTCCCTCGGCCTCGGCTCGGCGCTGCTCGGCGCGGTGTTCGCGCACAGGCTGGAGCGCCATGGCGACTACCTGGAAGCGACGCAGACGACCCTGGCCGTCGAGTTCGTCCTGATGACGCTGCTGCTCGGCGCCACCTGCCTCTTCTACCTGCGCCGCGTGCGCACGGTGCCATTGCGCTGCGACTCGCCGGGCAACTGAGGCGCGCGGCCGGGCCCTGTTCCCGGCCGCCGGCGCCCCGTATGCTGGCGCGGTCCCCCAGCCAGGCCTTCGCCCCGATGCACGACCTGCTCGCCGCCCCGCCCCCCGCCGACCTCGCCAGCCTGCTGGCCAGCCTGCGCCAGGTCGAGGCGCTGCTCGACGCCATGCCCGGCGTGGTGTTCTTCGTCAAGGACGAGCGCGCCCGCTACGTCCTGGTCAACCGCACCCTGGCACGCCGCTGCGGCGTGAAGGACAAGGCCGAACTGCTCGGCCGCAGCGCCGACGAGGTCTTCCCTTCCAGCCTCGGTCCGCTCTATGCCGAGCAGGATCGGCGCGTGCTGCGCGGCGGCGCGACGCTGGAGAACCAGTTGGAGCTGCACCTCTATCCCGGTCGCCAGCCGGGCTGGTGCCTGACCCACAAGCAGGCGCTGCGCGATGCCAACGGGGCGATCATCGGCATGGCCGGCATCTCCCACGACCTGCCGGCGGCGCAGTCGGCGCACCCGGCCTACGGCCGGCTGGCGGCGGTGGATGCGCATATCCGCGAGCACTACGACCAGCCGCTCAGCCTCGCCGATCTCACTGCCATCGCCGGGCTCTCGGTGGCGCAACTGGAACGTCACTGCAAGCGCATCTTCCAGCTCACCCCACGGCAGATGATCCACAAGGCGCGGCTCGGCGCCGCCTCGCAACTGCTCGCCGGCGACGCGCCGATCACCGAGATCGCCCTGCGCTGCGGCTACACCGACCACAGCGCCTTCAGCCGCCAGTTCAAGGCGCTCACCGGACTCTCGCCGAGCCAGTACCGCGAGACCCATCGCCAGCCCCGAAAAGCGTAACGCCTCGCCCCGCCACGGGGCGGCGGTAGCAATCCTGCTCCATTTTGTAACACCGCCGGCCGCGCCCGAGCGGGGCGCAGTCCGGCGCGGCCTGGCACAGCGACGCGCCAGCCAAAGCGGTCGCGCTCCAGCGAAAGGTTTTTTATCGCCGTCGGACGAGGTTCTGGCACAGCCATTGCTCACTTAAAATATCGTATACGAAATCACAAATACGGGATTTGCCGCCCTCCCACTCAACCGCATCGCCAGAGGCCCCCATGAATACCAAGAAGACCCTTGCCCTAGCCCTCACCGCTGCCCTGGGCTGTTCCCTCGCCGGTCTCGCCCAGGCCGACAAGCTCGACGACATCATCGAGTCCGGCAAGCTGCGCTGCGCCGTCACCCTGGACTTTCCGCCGATGGGCTCGCGCGATGCACAGAACAACCCGGTGGGCTTCGACGTCGATTACTGCAACGACCTGGCGAAGGCCCTGGACGTCAAGGCGGAGATCGTCGAGACGCCCTTTCCCGACCGCATCCCGGCGCTGGTGTCGGGTCGCGCCGACGTGATCGTCGCATCCACCTCGGACACCCTGGAGCGGGCCAAGACCATCGGCATGAGCATCCCCTACTTCGCCTTCGTCAAGGTGGTACTGACCCGCGAGGACACCGGCATCGCCAGCTACGAGGACCTCAAGGGCCGCCCGGTCGGCGGCACCGCCGGCACCTTCGAGGCGCTGGCCCTGGAGAAGGACAGCAAGGCCTGGGGCGACGCCAAGGGCAGCTTCCGCGCCTACCAGTCCGAGGCCGACACCGCCCTGGCGATCAGCCAGGGGCATATCGACGCCACGGTCGTCTCTTCCACCGTCGCCGCCTCGTGGATCAAGTCGGGCAAGTACAAGGGCCTGAAGATCGCCGGCGACGCGCCCTATGACATCGACTACGTGGCCCTCGGCGCCAAGCGCAACGAATACGGCCTGCTCAACTACCTGAACCTGTTCATCAACCAGCAGGTGCGCACCGGCCGCTACGCCGAGCTGGCGCAGAAATGGGTCGGCGGCACGGCGCCGGAGCTGACCACCAGCGCGGTCTACCGCTGAAGCCGAGGGCGCGGTCCGCCGCCGGGCCGCGCCGTTTCCCCCCGTCCTGGATGCGCCGATGAAGCACGCACATCTCATCGTTCCCCGTACCCTGGTCGCCGGCAGCGCGTCCGGCGAACTGCTGTACGCCCCGACCGGCCTGAGCTTCTGGGGCGGCGTCGACCCGCGCAGCGCGGAAGTGATCGACCGTCACCACCCGCTCAGCGGCCGCCATCTACACGGCAGGCTGCTGGCGATTCCCGGTGGGCGCGGCTCCTGTACCGGCAGCAGCGTACTGCTGGAACTGATCCTCGGCGGACGTGCGCCGGCGGCGATCCTCCTGCGCGAACCGGACGAAATCCTCGCCCTCGGCGCGATCGTCGCCGAGGAACTGTTCGGCCGCTCGCTACCCATCGCCTGTCTCGGCGAGCGCTTCGACGAACTCGCCGCCTATCCCTGGGCGCGCCTGGCCGACGGACGCCTGGAACTCCACCGCGATGCCCCGCCGCCGCTGGAGGCCCGACCCGCCGAAGGGCTGGCGACCGATGCCGGCCCGCGACTGGACGCCTTCGACCAGGCCCTGCTCGCCGGCGAACACGGCGAAGCCGCACGCCTGGCGATGCGCATCGTCCTGCGCATGGCGGCGTTGCAGGGCGCGCAACGGCTGATCGACATCCAGCGCGCGCACATCGACGCTTGCATCTACACCGGCCCGGCCGGCCTGCGCTTCGCCGAGACCCTGCGCGACCTCGGTGCCCGGGTGCGGGTACCGACCACCCTCAACGCCATCTCCGTGGACCAGCGCCGTTGGCGCGAACAGGGCGTACCCGCCGCCCTCGGCGAGCCAGCCGTGGCCCTGGCCCTGGCCTATCTCGACATGGGCGCGCAGCCCAGCTTCACCTGCGCGCCCTACCTGCTCGACGACAGCGCGCGGGCCGGCGAACAGATCGTCTGGGCCGAGTCCAACGCGGTGCTCTTCGCCAACAGCGTGCTCGGCGCACGCACCAACAAGTACGCCGACTTCATGGATATCTGCTGCGCCCTCACCGGTCGCGCGCCGCTGGCCGGCTGTCACCTCGACGAGCAGCGCCAGGCGCGGGTACTGATCGAAGTGGAAGACCTCGGCAGCGTCGACGATGCCTTCTACCCGACCCTCGGCTACCTCTGCGGCCTGCTCTGCGACGGACAGATCCCGGCGATCGACGGCCTGCGGCAGCGGCAGCCGGACCACGACGCGCTCAAGGCCTTCGGCGCGGCGCTGGGCACCAGTTCCTCGGTGCCGATGTTCCACGTCATCGGCGTCACCCCGGAAGCCCCTGACCTGGCCAGCGCCTTCGGCGGCCGCGCGCCGCGGCGGACCCTGCGGGTCGGACGCGAGCGCCTGCGCGACGCCTGGCGCGAGCTGGACAGCGCCGGCGAGACGCGGATCGACCTGGTGGCGCTGGGCAACCCGCACTTCTCCGCCAGCGAATTCGCCCAGCTCGCCGCGCTCTGCCACGGCCGCCGCAGACACCCGGAGGTAGCGCTGGTGATCACCAGCAGCCGGCAGGTCGTCGCCCAGGCCGAAGCGGCCGGGCACCTGGCGACGCTGCAGGCGTTCGGCGCGCGGCTGGTCACCGACACCTGCTGGTGCATGCTCGACGAACCGCTGGTGCCGCCGGGCGCGCGCACCCTGATGACCAACTCCGCCAAGTATGCCCACTACGCCCCCGGACTGGTCGGCCGCCAGGTGCGCTTCGCCGGCCTCGCCGGCTGCGTCGAGGCCGCCGTCGGCGGGCGGGCCCCCGCCGGGCTGCCCGCCTGGTTGAGCGAGGACTGCTGATGTTCGACTACACCTTCCACTGGCGCTCGGCGTTCAACGCCCTGCCGGAGATGCTCGCCGGCAGCCTGGTGACGCTCCAGGTCACCGCGCTGTCGATGCTCTTCGGCATCCTCATCGCCCTGCTCCTGGCCTTCGCCCGGCTCGGCGGCAACCGCCCGCTGCGCGCCGCCGCCGGAGCCTGGATCTCCATCGCGCGGAATACCCCGGCGCTGTTCCAGATCTACATCCTCTACTTCGGCCTGGGCTCCTTCGGCCTGCACGTCAGTTCCTGGTTCGCCCTGCTCGCCGGGGTCACCTTCAACAACGCCGGCTACCTCGCCGAGACCTTCCGCGGCGGCCTCCAGGCGGTGCCCGAGACCCAGTTGCGGGCGGCCCGCTCGCTGGGCATGAGCGCGCCGCAGGCCTATCGCCTGGTGGTGATCCCGCAGCTGCTGCGGGTGGTGTTCTACCCGCTGACCAACCAGTTGGTCTGGGCCATGCTGATGACCTCCCTCGGCGTGGTGGTGGGCCTGACCGACGACCTCACCGGCGTCACCCAGGCACTCAACGTCAAGACCTTCCGCACCTTCGAATACTTCGCCCTGGCCGCCGTCCTCTACTTCGCCATGGCCAAGCTGCTGGTGCTGGCCGCCCGCCTGCTGGGCTGGCGCCTGTTCCGTTACTGAGGGGAATGCCGTGTTCACCACCAGCCTCACCGCCAACGACCTGCTGTTCCTCCTGCAAGGCGCCTGGACCACCCTCGCCATCACCGCCATGGCGATGCTGATCGGCACCCTGCTGGGCGTCGTCTTCGGCCTGCTCCGCGCCCTGCTGCCACGCGCCAGCCTGCCACTGGCGGCGCTGCTCGACGTATTCCGCAGCGTGCCGCTGCTGATCCAGTTCGTCCTGCTCAATTCCTTCAAGAGCATCCTCGGCCTCGACTGGAGCGCCTTCGCCGTGGCCTGCCTGGTGCTCGGCGTGTACGCCGCCGCCTACTGCACCGAGGTGGTCCGCGGCGGCGTCCTCTCGGTGCCGCCGAGCGTGCGCCGGGCCGCGCGTTCGCTGGGCCTGAGCTACCGCCAGGACCTGTTCCACATCGTCCTGCCGATGGCCGCCCGGGTGGCCTTCCCCGGCTGGGTCAACCTGACCCTGTCGGTGATGAAGGACACCTCGCTGGTGCTCTGGATCGGCATCGTCGAACTGCTGCGCGCCTCGCAGACCATCGTCACGCGCATCCAGGAACCGCTCTTCGTGCTCTGCATCGCGGGGCTCGTCTATTACCTCATGAGCTGGGTGGTCGCGCGACTCAGCGCCCGGCTGGAACGGAGATGGCAGCAATGATCGAGATCAGCGACGTGCACAAGGCCTACGGCCAGTTCGAGGTGGTCAAGGGTGTCGACCTGAGGGTGGACAAGGGCGAGGTGCTGTCGATCATCGGCGGCTCCGGTTCCGGCAAGTCGACCCTGCTGATGTGCATCAACGGCCTGGAGCCGATCCAGCGCGGCAGCATCCGCGTCGACGGCATCGACGTGCATGCCCGCGGTACCGACCTCAACCGCCTGCGGCGGAAGATCGGCATCGTCTTCCAGCAGTGGAACGCCTTCCCCCACCTGACCGTGCTGGAAAACGTCATGCTCGCGCCGCGCAAGGTGCTCGGCAAGAGCCGCGCCGAAGCCGAGGCGATGGCGCTGAAGCAACTCACCCACGTCGGTCTCGGCGACAAGCTCAAGGTCTTCCCCCAGCGCCTTTCCGGCGGCCAGCAACAGCGCATGGCGATCGCCCGGGCGCTGGCGATGTCGCCGGACTACATGCTGTTCGACGAAGCCACCTCGGCGCTCGACCCGCAGTTGGTCGGCGAGGTGCTGGACACCATGCGCCTGCTCGCCGAGGAAGGCATGACCATGGTCCTGGTCACCCACGAGATCCGCTTCGCCCGCGACGTGTCCGACCGGGTGGCGTTCTTCCGCAATGGCCTGGTCCACGAGATCGGCACCCCCGACCAGGTGATCGGCAACCCGCAGCGGCCGGAGACGGTGGAATTCCTCCGCTCGGTGCTCTGAGCCCGCCCCCGCACAGGAGATAGCCATGCGTTCGCAGCGGATCGTCCACATCGTCAGTTGCCATGCCGAAGGCGAGGTCGGCGACGTGATCGTCGGCGGCGTCGCCGCACCGCCCGGCGCCACCCTCTGGGAACAGTCGCGCTGGATCGCCAGAGACCAGGACCTGCGCAACTTCGTCCTCAACGAACCGCGCGGCGGAGTGTTCCGCCACGCCAATCTGCTGGTGCCGGCCAAGGACCCGCGCGCGCAGATGGGCTGGATCATCATGGAGCCGGCCGACACCCCGCCGATGTCCGGTTCCAATTCGCTGTGCGTGGCCACCGTACTGCTCGACAGCGGCATCCTGCCGATGCGCGAACCGCTGACCCGGCTGCTGCTGGAAGCGCCGGGCGGGCTGATCGAGGCCCGCGCGGAATGCCGCGACGGCAAGGCCGAGCGGGTGGAAATCCGCAACGTGCCGTCGTTCGCCGACCGCCTCGACGCCTGGATCGAAGTCGAGGGCCTCGGCTCGCTACAGGTCGACACCGCCTACGGCGGCGACAGCTTCGTCATCGCCGACGCCCGGCGCCTGGGCTTCGCCCTGCGCGCCGACGAGGCCGCCGAACTGGTCGCCACCGGCTTGAAGATCACCCACGCGGCCAACGAACAACTGGGCTTCCGCCACCCGACCAACCCGGACTGGGACCATCTGTCCTTCTGCCAGCTGGCCGCGCCGCCGGAGCGCCGCGACGGTGTCCTCGGCGCGAGCAACGCGGTGGTCATCCGCCCCGGCAAGATCGACCGCTCGCCCTGCGGCACCGGCTGCTCGGCGCGGATGGCGGTGCTCCAGGCGAAAGGCCAGCTGCGGGTCGGCGAACGCTTCGTCGGGCGCTCCATCATCGGTTCGGAATTCCACTGCCACATCGAGTCGCTGACCGAACTCGGCGGCCGTCCGGCGATCCTCCCGTGCCTGTCCGGGCGGGCCTGGATCACCGGCATCCACCAGTACCTGCTCGACCCGGACGATCCCTGGCCGCAAGGCTATCGGCTGTCCGACACCTGGCCCGGCGGCCACTGCTGACCACCCCGCCCGACCGCAGGCAGCGGCCGGGCGGAAACCGATCCGGCGCGTACCGGATCGCCCACGACGGCGAACGCTGCCGTCGCCCTGTGACTCGGACCGCAGCGGTCCGATTGAATTCGTATACGAAATACGAACAAAGGAGAAACCATGAGCAAGCACGTCAACTGGAGCGGCGTATTCCCCGCGGTCACCACCCAATTCAACGCCGATTTCTCGGTGAACCTGGAGGAAACCCACACGGTCATCTCCAACCTGGTGCGCGACGGCGTGTCCGGGCTGGTGGTATGCGGCAGCGTCGGCGAGAACACCTCGCTGACCATCGAGGAGAAGATGGCCGTCACCGAGGTCGCCAAGGATGCCTCCGGCGGCCGCGTGCCGGTGATCTGCGGGATCGCCGAGTTCACCAGCGCCGGCGCGGCGAAGGTGGCCAAGGCGGTGGAGCGGGTCGGCGTCGACGGCATCATGGTGATGCCGGCGCTGGTCTATTCCTCCAAGCCGCACGAGACCGCCGAGCATTTCCGCAGCGTGGCCAGCGGCACCGACCTGCCGGTGATGGTCTACAACAACCCGCCGATCTACCGGAACGACGTCACCCCGGACATCCTGGTTTCCCTGGCCGACTGCGAGAACATCGTCTGCTTCAAGGACAGCTCCGGCGACACCCGCCGCTTCATCGACGTACGCAACCAGGTGGGCGAGCGCTTCATCCTCTTCGCCGGGCTCGACGACGTGGTCCTGGAAAGCGTGGCGGTGGGTGCCCAGGGCTGGATCTCGGGAATGTCCAACGTGTTCCCGAAGGAAGGCGAGACCATCTTTCGCCTGGCCAGGGCCGGGCGCTTCGCCGAGGCGATGCCGATCTACGAGTGGCTGATGCCGATCCTCCATCTCGACGCCCGTCCCGACCTGGTGCAGTGCATCAAGCTCTGCGAGCAACTCGCCGGTCGCGGCAGCGCCCTCACCCGTCCACCGCGCCTGGCCCTGCGCGGCGCCGATCGCGAGCACGTCGAGCGGATCATGGCCAAGGCCCTGGCCAGCCGGCCGGCGCTGCCGGACGTCGGCTTGTAGCCGACGCCGCGCCCTCGCCGCCTCGCTCCCCGGGGAGCGGCCGGCGAGGGCCAGCGGCAGAGCATTCCGTCCACCGTCCCCAGGGAGGCCCCATGCCCAGCATCCTCGGTCACAACTACGTCGGCGGCGCTCGCAGCGCCGCCGGCAACCTCATCCTGCGCAGCCTCGACGCCGACAGCGGCGAAGCGCTGCCCTACGCCTTCGTCCAGGCCACCGAGGCGGAGGTCGACGCCGCCGCCCGCGCCGCCGAACGCGCCTATCCACACTACCGGCAACTGTCCGCCACGCGCCGCGCCGGATTCCTCGAGGCGATCGCCTCGCGCCTCGACGCCCTGGGCGACGACTTCGTCGCCCTGGTCCGTCGCGAGACCGCGCTGCCCGCCGCACGTATCGAGGGCGAACGGACACGTACCGCCAACCAGTTGCGGCTGTTCGCCGAAGTCCTGCGGCGTGGCGACTTCCACGGCGCGCGCATCAATCGCGGACAACCC
Organism: Pseudomonas sp. RC10-4-2; assembly: GCF_050433085.1. Classification (NCBI taxonomy): domain Bacteria; kingdom Pseudomonadati; phylum Pseudomonadota; class Gammaproteobacteria; order Pseudomonadales; family Pseudomonadaceae; genus Pseudomonas; species Pseudomonas sp. RC10-4-2. The sequence goes on along the minus strand of NZ_JBNPXX010000002.1, from coordinate 1,465,567 downwards.
GGGCGTACCCCGCCGCGCCCCGACCTGCGCCAGTGGCGAATCGGTCTCGGCCCGGTGGCGGTGTTCGGTGCCAGCAACTTCTCGCTGGCCTTTTCCACCGCCGGCGGCGACAGCGCCGCCGCCCTGGCCGCCGGCTGTCCGGTGGTGGTCAAGGCCCACGGCGGACACATGGCCACAGCCGAATGCGTGGCCGACGCGATCCTCCAGGCGGCGGCCGACAGCGGCATGCCGGACGGGGTATTCAACATGGTCTACGGCAGCGGCGTCGGCGAGGCGCTGGTGCGCCATCCGGCCATCCGCGCGGTCGGCTTCACCGGTTCGCTCAAGGGCGGGCGCGCACTGTGCGACCTGGCAGCGGCGCGGCCGCAGCCGATCCCGGTGTTCGCCGAGATGAGCAGCATCAATCCGCTGGTGGTGCTCCCCGAAGCCCTGCGCCGGCGCGGCCGGCAGGTGGCGGAGGAGCTGGCCGCCTCGGTGACGCTCGGCTGCGGCCAGTTCTGCACCAAGCCGGGCCTGGTGCTTGGCCTGCGCTCCCCCGGCTTCGACGCCTTCGTCGCGGCCCTGGGCGAGGCACTGGCCGCCAGGCCGGCACAGAGCATGCTCAACGCCGGCACCTTGCGCAGCTATGTCGAAGGACTGCAACGCCTGGAGCGCCACCCCGGCATCCGGCACCTGGCCGGCGCGCCACAGGAAGGGCGGCAGGCCCATCCGCAGTTGTTCAAGGCCGACGTGGGCCTGTTGCTGGAAGGCGACGAACTGCTCCAGGAAGAGGTGTTCGGCCCGGCCACCGTGGTCGTCGAGGCGGCCGACGAGGAACAGCTTGCCCGCGCGCTGGACAACCTGCACGGCCAGTTGTCGGCGACCCTGATCGGCGAAGCGGACGACCTCGCGGCGTTCGCCGGGCTGGTCCCGCTGCTCGAACGCAAGGCCGGGCGCCTGCTATTCAACGGCTATCCGACCGGCGTCGAGGTGTGCGACGCCATGGTCCACGGCGGCCCCTACCCGGCCACCTCCGACGCTCGCGGCACCTCGGTGGGAACCCTGGCCATCGAGCGTTTCCTGCGCCCGCTGTGCTACCAGGACTACCCCGACAGCCTGCTCCCGGACGCCCTGAAGAACGCCAACCCGCTGGGCCTGCTGCGCCTGGTCGATGGCCGGAGCACGCGCGAGGCGCTGGATTGAGCACGCCTGGGAGCCTGGATGGCGGATAGCGCCGTTGGCGCTATCCGCTCTACGCAGTCGTCCTCGTTGCGCCACGCTGTCCGGTCGGCCCCTCGCCTTGCGCTCACTCCAGCAACGCCAGCAGCTCCCGGTGCAACGCCTCGGGAATCGTCACACCGTCCCTGGCGCTGCGTTCGCGCGCTTCGAAGCGTCGCTGCGAGGGCAAGCGCGCGCCCTGTTCGACGATGCCTTCGAACAGCGTCTCGGCGCGCGCCAGGTGCTCCTCCGCCGAGGCGCCGAGCATGCGCCGCGGATCGATGGCGATCAGCAGTTCGCCACCGTAGGGAGAAGAACGGCTGCCCTCGTCGTAGGCCAGCGACTCGGCACTGGTCAGGTCGCCGATCAGCGGACCGGCGAGCAGTTCGACCATCGCCGCCAGGGCCGAGCCCTTGTGCCCGCCGAAAGTGAGCATGGCGCCTCGCAACGCGGCGCTGGCATCGGTGGTCGGCTCGCCCTGCTCGTCCACCCCCCAGCCCAGCGGGATCGGCTTGCCGGCGCGTTCGTGCAACTGGATCTCGCCACGCGCCACGGCGCTGGTGGCGAAGTCGAAGACGAACGGCGGGCCGTCCGGACGCGGCCAGCCAAAGGCGATCGGGTTGGTGCCGAAGATCGGCTTGCGTCCGCCCGCCGGCGCCACCCAGGCATGACTCGGCGTGGTCGCCAGGGCCACCAGGCCCGCCTCGGTGAGTGCCTCGACCTCAACCCATAGCGCGGAGAAATGCACACAGCGGTTCACCGCCATCGCCGCGATACCCTGGCTGCGGGCCTTCTCCAGCAGATGCGGCAGCCCCAGCCGGAATGCGCACTGGGAGAACCCGCCATGGGCGTCGACCCGCAGCAGGCCGGGAGCGATGTCGTGCAGTTCCGGCTCGGCGTCGGCGGATACCTTGCCAGCCTTCAGGGTGGCGATGCAGCCGAGCAACCGCCAGATACCGTGGGACGCGCATTCGTCACGCTCCCCCGCCACCAGGGTATCGGCCACCGCCTGTACATGGGCTTCGCTGAAAGCGTGCCGGCGCAGGATGCGCACGGCCAGCTCACGGACCTCGTCCAGCGTCATTCGGATCACGGGCTTCTCCTTGTTCGACCAATCCCTAGGGTGGCCTGCCGCGACAGCCTTCTCTTGACCTCAATCGACCCGGAGCATGCCGAAAACGGCACAACCGGCTCGAGCACATCGAAAACTTACAGAAAATTCCTAGCAATCATGTAAGGCAATTCCAAATAGCCCCGCAGACCATCAAGAAACCCTTCCGCGCCCCGCTACAGGACCAAGCACCTTCCCACAGCCCGGTCGGAGACCACCCCATGCTTCTTCGTCGTATCGCCATCACCCCACGCGCCGTCATCGGCTTCGCCATCCTCGCCTCGCTGCTGGTGGCGCTCGGCCTCTTCGCGCACAACCGCATGGGTTCGCTGAACCGCGCCGCCAAGGATATCGGCGAGGTCTGGCTGCCCAGCGTCGAAGCCTCGGCCCAGCTCAGCGGCCTGATGAGCGAACTGCGCCTCGGCGAGATGAACCACGTGCTGCTGCACGACGCCACGCGCATGCGCCAGCAGGAACAACGGATGGACGAGGTCATCGCTACCCTCGCCAGGGTGGAAAGGGAATACCGCCCCTTGCTGGTCCTGGACGAGGAGCGCGCGTTGCTCGACCAGTTCGTCCAGCGCCAGCAGGAGTACCTCGAAGGACACGCCGCCCTGCTCGCGCTGTCCCGTGACAACCGTACCGACGAAGCCAGCGTGCTGATGGGCGGGGCCCAGTTGCAGCGCTACGAGCAGGTGCAGCGGACCCTGAAGCAACTCATCGCCCTCGACCGCGAGGCCGCCCGCGCCTCCACCGCCGAAGCCGCCGATGTCTACTCCCGGGCCTCCACCGCGATCCTCGCGGTGCTGCTGGTGGCCCTGGCGGCCAGCGTGACGATCGCCTGGCTGCTGACCCGCAGCATCGTCGTGCCGATCCGCCAGGCGGTGTCCTGCGCCGACCGCATCGCGGCCCGCGACCTGACCGGCGCGATCGCCAGCGACGGCGACGACGAGCCGGCGCAACTGATGAAGGCCATGCGCAGCATGCAGGCCAGCCTGCACGACACCATCGAGCAGATCGGCGATTCCGCCGCGCTGCTGGCCGCCGCTGCCGAGCAACTGAACGCGGTGACCGAGGAAGGCAACCGGTCGCTGGCCCGGCAGAACGATGAGATCGAGATGGCCGCCACCGCGGTCAACGAAATGAGCGCGGCGGTCGAGGAGGTCGCGCGCAACGCCAGCTCCACCGCCGAGGCCTCCAGTCTCTCGGAACGGGCCGCCGGCAACGGCCGCGCACGGGTCGGACAGACCGTCCGCTCGATCCGCCAGATGAACGCCGAGATCGGCCAGACCGCGCGCCTGGTGGAAGGCCTGGCCAGCCAGGCGCAGGACATCGGCAAGGTGCTCGACGTGATCCGCGCCATCGCCGAGCAGACCAACCTCCTCGCCCTCAATGCCGCCATCGAGGCCGCCCGCGCCGGCGAGCAGGGCCGCGGATTCGCGGTGGTCGCCGACGAAGTGCGCGCCCTCGCCCACCGCACCCAGCAATCGACCCATGAGATCGAAGGCATGATCGCCAGCGTCCGCGAGGGCACCGACACCGCGGTGTCCGCGATGCGCGAGAACGACCAGCGCGCCCGGCAGATGCTCGACGAGGCCGAGGCCGCCGACCACGCCTTGGGCGAGATCGCCGAGCACGCCACGCGGATCAACGAGCGCACCCTGGTGATCGCCAGCGCTGCCGAAGAGCAGGCCCACGTCGCCCGCGAGGTCGACCGCAACCTGGTGAACATCCGCGACGTTGCCGTGCAGACCACCCAGGGCGCCGAGCAGACCCGCGGCGCCAGCCACGAGCTGTCGCGCCTGGCCAACGACCTCAAGGGCATGATCGGTCGCTTCGTGGTCTGACCCGCAGGCGAGCTAGGGCGTCGCGCGGCGCAGCACCAACTGCCCGCCGTCGCCCTTCTGCACCCGGTAGTCGCCCTCGCCCTGGCGACCGAGGAGCATCAGGGTCAGGCCGCCGCGTTCGAGCAGCGCGATCCCGGCCGGGGTAGGCCTCCAGGCGCGCGGCTCGCTGGGCAGCCAGCGCGTGAGGCAGGCGGTATCGCCGCCCAGGTCGTAGCCACTGGCTTCCGCCACTTCGCTGTCGCGCAGCTCCAGGTGGCAGATCGCGGGCGCCTCGTCCTGCTGCAGGGTCCATTGCCCGGCGAGATCGGAAGCGCTGAGAAGAATCAGACTGCTGGCCATACTGATACCTGTGCTGAAAAAACCGCAGAGCAAGCAAACCATCCTGGAGAGCTTCGCGCTTGCCGACATCGAGAGATCTCCTTCAAGCCTGGAACATCGGATAACACGGCGAACGCCGCCCGCCATCCTCGCTTCGAACGCCAGCGCGCGCCAGGCGCCGCGGGCCTCCGTTCGTCCGCCAGGCCGCCGGCCCACGGGCGCGCCACAGTTCACAACTTCGCTCCTGTGGAAGACACCTATCAATTCGAACAGTGCCCGGCCGGCCGAAGGGCCGCGGTTCGTACCGCCGCACCGAACCGCGCCCGCTTCAGCGCGTCAGACGACGATGTCGGCCTGGGTCGCCTGGCCGATCAGATTGATCGCGAAATCGGCATGGGCGTCCCCGCTGAAGTCGATCGCCAGGCTGCCGGCCTTGCTCGCCGCGTCGTAGGACAGGATCGCCTGGCCGGCCTTGCCGGCGAAGGCGTCGACGTATTGCAGCACCAGCCCGCCGTTGACGAAGGCATCCAGCCCGGACAGGTCGATCTTGTCCTGGCCGCTGACGAAGTCGCGCAGGGTATCCGGCGCCGCCGCGGAGGACTCGGCGATATCGCCGTAGACGAAGGTGTCGGCCCCCGCGCCGCCCCACAACTGGTCCGCGCCGAGGCCGCCGTAGAGGATGTCGTTGCCGGCGCCGCCCTTGAGCACGTTGGCCACGTCGTTGCCGATCAACAGGTCGCTACCCGAGCCGCCGATGGCGTTTTCCACGGTGACCCCGGCAGCGATCGACACATTGCCCTTCAACCCGCCGACATCGGACAGCGCCTTCTCGTTGAGGTTGATCTTCTGGTTCTGGCTGAAGCCGGAGAAGTCCAGGGTGTCGTTGCCGCCGGCGTCCCACACCGAGAACACCAGCTTGGAACTGGACGAGGTGGCGCTGTAGAAGTCGCGCTCGGTGTTGGAGTTGAAGCCGTACACCGTGTCGCCGGTGCGGGTGGTCAGGTTGGCCCCGTAGAGCTTCTGGATCGCCGCGATGTCGTCCAGCAGCGGTGCCGAGGAATAGGCGCCCTTGAAGTCCTGGCCGGTGTTCTGCTCTTCCCAGTAGCTCATCACCGAATAGGCGCGGGTGTCCTCGGCGTAGGTAGCGTCGGCGTAGGTGGGATCGCCCTCGCCGGCGTTGTAGTCGCCGGGGTGGCTCAGGCCCAGGGTATGGCCGATCTCGTGGGTCAGGGTCTGGCGTCCGTAGTTGCCGTTGGCCGGATTGACGTTGGCGCTGTAGCTGCTGTTGATCAGGTACCAGGATTGCCCCTTGAGCGCATCCGGTACATCCGGCAGGAAGGCGAACGCCGCACCGCCGACACTACTGCTGAAGTTGCCGAAGGTCAGGTCGCCCTGATCGCCCTGGCCGGCGTCGACGAAGTGGATATTGGTGACGTCCGACCAGGATTGCAGCGACAACTTGGCCTGGGCCTGCTGCTGCGCGGAAAAGGCGCTGAACTTGCCCAGCGAGTAGATATCGCTGACATACTTCCACGGCGTATTGAAGAAGTCGTTCGGTTTGGTCAGGAACGAATAGGACAGGGTCAGCACCGAGTCGCCCGGCGCTTTCTGCCAAGACGCCTGTTCGCGGAGGATCTGCTCCGCCGCTTGGTCGACGGTATAGGACGGATGGCCATTGACCAATTCGTCCCCGCCCCGCGCATAGGCATGCAGGAAGTTGTCTACCTGGGTATACGCATCGCTACGACCTTTCAATGCAAGAGAATTGCTGGACATTGTCATATCCCTTTAAGTTGTAAAGGAAATAACTCGGATACAATTATCGGATGGATAATTGCAGTTATCGGCCAGATCAGGCCGAAGTCCAAACTGACACAGCTCATTTTCCAATGTCCACAGGTTTCATGAAAAAAATTAAGCTGCACTTAAAGCATATGCACGAACGAATTCCGCACATATGAAATCATGCAGGAAAGATAAACTACCGAAGACACTGGAATATTATAAAAACCGTTTCATATAAATAGCGCCTTATTGAAAAAACAATTCCATGCGTATTGTTCGACCTCTGTCGACCCGCCCGGGACATCGACTTCACGCCAGGCGAACAATTGCCTGCACGTCCTTCGCGGTCTCAATTGAGCGCGCCCCGGTTTTCCTCCGTATCGGTCTTCGACAGGGTGTGCAGCGGCGCCGGGCAATCCGTCGTCGCGCAGTCGCGGCGGCGCGCCGGCGTCTCGCCGGAAACGAAGTTCGCCGCCACCAGTTCCAGGTCGGCTTCGTCCAGCACCCCGGCGTAGAAACGCAGGCGTGCCCAGGCCGTGAGGTAGTCGTACTTGGCCTTGGACAGCTCGTTCATCGCGCTGTACAGCGCCTGCTCGGCGTTCAGCAGGTCGAGGTTGACCCGCACCCCGGCGGCGATGCTCTTGCGCGTGGCCATCACCAGCGTCCGCGCCGAATCCACGGTCATCTCGTAGGCGCGGATCTTCGCCGCGCTGCTGCTGCTCTGGTTGTACATCTTGCGCACCTGGTTGAGGGTCTCGCGGACCTTGTCGTCCAGGTCGTAATGGCTCTTCTCCATGCGATGCGTGGCCTGGCGCGTCGCCGCCAGGGTCTCGCCGCCGGAGAACAGCGGAACGCTCAACTGGATGCCGACGCTGTCGGTCTCGTAGCGCTGGTTGTAGGTGTTCTCCGAACCGGACTTGGACTTGCCGGTGCTGGCGTACAGGCCCAGGCGCGGCAGGAAGTCGGCGCGGTTCTGCTCGACCTCGTAGCGGGCCACGTCCACCGCGTGGCGCAGCGAGGCCAGCTCGGGATTCTCGGCCAGCGCCAGGTCGCGCCAGGCGGTGTAGCTGGCGGGGCTCAGCGGGCGCACCTGGAAGCGTTCGCCGAGCGGCGCCAGGTCGGCGATCTCCAGCGGCGCCCCGACCAGCCGCTCCAGCTCGCGCAGGGCGGCATCCTGGCTGTCCCGCGCCTCGATTTCCTGGGCCTGGGCCAGGTTGAAGCGGGCCTGGGTCTCCAGGGTGTCGGTGCGGGTGCCGTTGCCGCGCTCGAACTGGCGCTGGTTGAGCTGGAACTGCTCGCGGTAGGAGCGTTTCTGCGCCCGCGCCAGTTCGATCTGGTCCTGGGCCAGCAGCGCGCCGGTATAGGCTTCCAGGACCCGGACCAGCAGTTCCTGGCTCTGGCTGCGGAAGCGCTCGTCGGACAGCAGCGCCTGGGCCACGCCCTTGCGGTAGCGGCTGAAGGCCTCGTAGTCGAACAACGGCTGTTGCAGGCTGAGGGTGGAGACGTAGCTGTCGTAGTCGCGGTCTTCCTTGAAATCGCCGCGGGTGGTGGTCTGGGTCACATCGGACCAGCTGCGCCCACGGTTGTAGCTGTACACCAGGCGCGGCAGCAGCGCCGCGCGGCCGAGCGCACGGTATTGCCTGCCGGCCTCGTGCTCCTGGATCGCGGCCTGGAACTGCGGGTCGTTCTCCAGGGCCAGGTGATAGCCGTCCAGCAGGCCGAGGGCGAAGGCGTCCTCGCGCAGCAGCAACAGGAAGGCGCCGAACAGCCAGGTCATCAGGCGGCGCATGGTCATCGGTCAGTTCTCCGCCAGCGCCACGTGGGCGCGGTCGAACAGGGGCTTGAACAGGTAATTGAGCAGCGAGCGCTCGCCGGTGCGGACGAACACCTGCACCGCCATCCCCGGGCGGATCTGCAGGCCCTTCAGCTTGCCCATCGCGGCCGCGTCGACCTGGGCGCGCAGCGCGTAGTAGGGCTGCTTGTTCTGCTCGTCGAGCAGGCGGTCGGCGCTGACCATGGTCACCTCGCCGGTGACCCGCGGGGTCTTGCTCTGGTTGAAGGCGGTGAACAGCATCTCCACCGGCAGCCCGCTGTGGATCCGGTCGACCAGGTTCACCGCGAGCTGGCCCTCCACTTCCAGGCTGTCGCTGTTGGGCACGATGTACATCAGCAATTCGCCGGGGCCGATCACCCCGCCATCGGTGAACACCTTCAAGCCGGCCACGTAGCCGCTGACCGGCGCGCGGATCTCGGCGTGGCGCAGTTCGTAGCGCGCCGAGGACAGCTCCTCCCAGAGCGTCCGCGCATTGACCTGGGTTTCCGCCAGTTGTCCGTTGACTTCCTTGCGGTACTCCTCCTCGCGTTGGGCGATGCGCATCTGCGCCTCGGCGATGCTCTGGCGGATCTGCCCGAAGCGACCGCTGCTCTCCGATAGCCGGGCGTTCACCTCGGCCAGTTGGCGCTCCTGTTCGAGCAACTGGTTGCGCGGCATGTAGCCTTCCTCGGCGAGGTCGCGCGCACCGCTCAACTGGCTGTTCAACAGGCGTTGTTGCAGGCGCTGGTTGCCCTCGGTCTGGCGCAACCCTTCGAGCTGGGCGCGCAGCCCCTCGATGTTCGCCCGCAATGCGGAGAGTTCGTTGGCCAGCGCGGTCTGGCGGCTGTGCAGCAACTGCCGCTGCAACTCCAGGCGCTCGCCGAGGGTCGGCAGCGGGGCCTGCTCGGCCAGCCCCGCGGGCATCTCCAGGGTCCGCCGGCCGTCGTATTCGGCCTGCAGGCGCGCCTGGTTGAGCCGCGCGTTGGCGTACCGGTTGAGCAGCGAATCGACGTTGGCCCGGGCCTGGGTCGGTTCCATGCGGATCAGCGGCTCGCCCGCCTCCACATGCTGGCCGTCGCGCACCAGGATGTGCTTGACCACCCCGCCCAGCGGATGCTGCACCGACTTGCGCTGGCCGGAGATGATCACCGTGGCCGGCACCGCCACGCCCTGGTCGAGCGGCGCGAAGGCGGCCCAGAGCAGCGCGCCGCCGAAGCCGAACAGGACCAGCAGCCAGCCCAGTCGCGCATAGGCGTTCTCGTCGCGTTTCACCGTGCGGGTCATTCCACACCTCCCTGGCGCGGCGCGGCCACCACCTGCGGCGCGCCGTAGCCGGCCACCCGGTAGTCCGCGCGCTGCTGCGACGCCGACGCGGCGCGCTGGTTGTTCAAGGCGGCGAGCACCTGGTCGCGCTCGCCGTAGAGGTGCAACTGGCCGGCGTTCAGCGCCAGCAGGCGGTCGGCGCAACCCAGCACGCCGGCCCGGTGGGTGATCAGCAGCACCGTGCAGCTACGCGCCTTGAGCGCCTGGATCGCCGCCAGCAGCGCCTGCTCGCCGCTGTCGTCGAGGTTCGAGTTGGGTTCGTCGAGCACCACCAGGGTCGGCGCGCCGTACAGCGCCCGGGCCAGGGCGATGCGCTGGCGCTGGCCGCCGGAAAGCCCGGCGCCGCCGACGCCGAGCACGGTGTCGTAGCCCTGCGGCAGGCGCAGGACCAGTTCATGGACCCCGGCCAGGCGCGCCGCCTCCACCACCTTGTCGGCCTGCACCTCGCCGAAGCGGGCGATGTTTTCCGCCACCGTGCCGGCGAACAGTTCGATGTCCTGCGGCAGGTAGCCGATGCGCGGGCCGAGGGTCTCGCGCTCGTACTGGCGGATCTCGGCGCCGTCCAGGCGCACGCTGCCGTGCAGGGTCGGCCAGATGCCCAGCACTACCCGCGCCAGGCTCGACTTGCCGGAGCCGGACGGACCGATCACGCCGACCACCGAGCCGGCCGGGATCGCCAGGGTCAGACCACGCAGGGTGCGCGCCTCGCTGCCGGGCGGCGCCGCGTCCAGCGATTCCAGCAGCAGGTGGCCACGCGGCTCGGGCAATTCCATGCGCCGCTCGCGGGCGGGGAATTCGTCGAGCAGGCCGCTCAGCCGGCGATAGGCATCGCGCGCTGCGCCCCACTGCTTCCACACGCCGATCAGTTGGTCGATGGGCCCCAGCGCACGGCCCATCAGGATCGAGCCGGCGATCATCATCCCCGGGGTGATGCGTCCCTCCACCGCCAGCCAGGCGCCGAGGCCGAGCACCAGGGATTGCAGGGCGATGCGCAGGTATTTGCTCAGCGCGTTGATCCGCGCCGCGCGCTCGCTGGCCAGGCTCTGCTGGTCGAGGAACGCCTGGTGCAGCCGTTCCCAGCGCCCGCGCATGCTGCCGAGCATGCCCATCGCCTCGATCACCTCGGCGTTGCGCAGGTTGTTGCTGGCCAGTTGGCCGGACTTGATCGACAACTCGCCGGCCTTGGCCAGCGGCGCACGGGTGGCGCGTTCGTTGAACCAGGCGAGGGCCATCAGGGCCAGCGCGCCGACCAGCGAGAGCAGGCCGAGCCAGGGGTCGAAGAGGAAGATCACCAGCAGGTAGACCGGGAACCAGGGTGCGTCGAAGAAGGCGAACAGCGCCTGGCCGGTGATGAACTGGCGCAGGGTGGTCAGGTCGTGCAGCGCCTGGCTGGCCTCCTGGCCGCCGGCGCGCAGGTTGCGTTCGAAGGTGGCGGCGTAGATCCGCCCGTGCAACTGGCCGTCGAAGCGTTCGCTGACCCGCACCAGGACGAAGCTGCGCAGCGCCTCCAGCGCGCCCATGAAGACGAACACGCCAAGCGCCATCAGGGTCAGCATCAACAGGGTGACTTCGTTGGCCGAGGACAGCACGCGGTCGTACACCTGCAGCATGTACAGCGAGGGCACCAGCATCAGCAGGTTGATCACCCCGGAGAACGCCGCCACGCTGCGCAATGCGCCGCGGCTGGCCGCCAGGGCCTGTTTGATTTCGTTGGTAACGCTGGAACCGAGCCTTGCCATCGAGCGCGCTCACTTCTGCCACGACTGCCGCTGGAATCCCGAATGAGCCCGGATGGCACCTCCCTGTGCCGGGCGTTCCCTCGCCGTCAGGCGGCCAGGGCCTGATGCTCCGGCGCCGGGTCGGCGCCGATCAGCTGGATTGTCGGCGGCGCCGCTTCGCCGCCGTGGCCGAGCAGCGCCGCGAGCACCTTGCCGGCCCCGTCCAGTGCGCTGTGCGCGGTATCCCCGGCGATACCGGCGACGATCGACAGGTCATTGTCGAGGTCATGCACCAGCTCGATCTGGCCCTTCGGCCCGACCCCGGCGACATCGACACCGGCAATCGTTTGCGCATACAGCTTGCTGTCGAAGTGCAGGTCCAGCGTCGGCAGCGAGACACCGATGTCCTTGACCACCGGCACGTAGCCGAGGATGCCGCCGACGATGGGCAGGTCCTTGAGGGTCACCTCGTTCCAGCTCAGCAGCTTGACCTCGTTGTAGCTACCCAGCTCCAGGGTGCCGCCGAGATTGGCCACGCCGAGGTTGTAGCTGGGTCCGGCGATACCGTAGAACTTGGCGCTGAAGCCTTCCTTGTCGACCGAGCCGACCACTCCCAGGCCGCCGAGGTTGAGCGGCGCCAGCACCGGCACCAGCGGCGCGGTGATCGGATTCAGCGCCAGGGCTGCGGTGACCAGCGGAGTCAGCGGCGTCTCGCCGCCAAAGGTCAGGCCTTGCTCGGTGAGGGAGACGTTGATCGGCAGCGGGCCGAGGATGCCGCGGCTATCGGGAATCACGCCCTGGTCGTGATTGCCGCCGAGCAGCGAGCCGATCACATTGACCCCGAGCAGGCCGTCGCTATTGCCGAGGCTTAGCGAGCCACCCTGGTAGGCGGCGTGGTAGAGATCGTTGGCGGCCTTCAGGCTGTCGCTGCCGAATTCCCAGGCATGGCCGACGGTGGCACCGACGCCCTGCCCCAGGTCACCGACCAGCTTCAGGTAATCCTCCGGCTCGACGCGCCCGTGCAACAAGTCGTCGGCGATCGCCAGCGAGTTGCCGGCCAGCCCGCCCAGCGTGCCGACCGCGGAGCCTACGGTGTCGAGGGCGTCGCCGGCGATCTCGCCGAGCGTGCCGGCCACCGCGCCGACCGTACCCTCCAGCGCCTGCTCCACGCTGGCAACGGCGTCATGCACCGATGTAAGCGCTTCGTGCACCTGCTGCTCCACGGCGTCGACGGTGGAGCCCACCAATGTCCTGGCCACGTCCGCCACCGCCGTGACGGCGGTGGCGGCCACCTGCGTCGCACGCTCGTAGACCTGGCCGAACAGGTTCGCGGCTGCATTGAATAATCCCATCTTCTGTTCCTCGATTGAGTTGTCTCGGTTATCGCGTTTCCGGCGCAGGTCGCTGTTTACCGACCGAACCGGTCACGCGGTTAAGCGCAGTCAGTGAGTTCCGCGAGAAAACGGAACGCGGGTACCTGAAAGTTCATCAGGCCTGGCGACAACTTGTTTTTATTGGAAGACAGGAGCCCCCCGAGGGCGAAACCCATTTAATCCCGAGCAGCCCGCAACAGAGCGCTCTCCACCGCTTCGCCTGTTAAGTAGGACTAACATGGGAAAGGCAAATTTGTACCACCACTTAAATCAGTTCAATACTTTGGTTGGGCATACCGACCTGTCAGTTCTGCCAGGTGGATTTCCAAGCCCCTGATTCCTAAACGGATTATTGACGCTTTTAATTAATATCGAATGACGGACGGTCGCCCCGGTACGAACTCTGACGAAAATCAGAAATGAAGAAAGGGTTATATCCTTATGCACCAAAGTGCCGAGCCGCCCTCGCGGCGTGCCCAACTAGCGTGCAACTTCGGCAGCGCCCTCTTCGAAGAAGCGAATGACACTTTTGCGTGGCTCATAAGGAATACTCTTATTACGTGAAGCGCATCACAAAATATTGAATCGAACAGTCCAGGCGGATTGTTTTCTCCTGGTAAACGATGATTAACGGCGCGCTCCAAGGCCGGGTTATTTCAATGAATCGCTTCAGCCAACGCCTTGCCTGCCGATAGCCTCTGCCGTCACCCGTTCCCGCCCTTGCTCCCCGCCTTGCCTGCCCCTATCCTGCGCCCGTCACGGCCAAATCCGTGACCGGGTTTGACAGCCCGAAGAGACGGCGCGATGCGCCGAGCGGTGCATGCGAAAGCAGCGAATGCTTTTGCAGGCATCGGCTCGACCGCAGTTTTCCAACTGCGGGCCTTCATGGCGGATCGCGTGGGGAGACCCTCGTGGTCTGCCGGTTCCGTTTCCCGGTCTGTCAACCCTGCGCGATCCTGCCTCCATCGATTGACAGCGAAGGCGGCAGGTCATGTGACTCTCAGAAACGGAGTACCCAGCATGACGAAGGATGAAAAGGAAAAGACCCACGTCGACGCAATCATCGAACGCTACAAGGACCTGATGGTCGAGATTCCCCCCGCCGACCGGCAACCCGGTCTCTCCCTGCTCTGGCCGGTTCCCGCCCAGCCCGCCATCGACAAGGGCGTCCGCCAGGCCGAGAACTGGCTTGCCGACCAGATCGAAGGCCAGCTCTGGACCGCCTTCGCCTTCGGCCGCGACAGCCTGCCCACACCGATGCAGAAGACCGCCTTCGAAGTGGCCTTCCTGACGCGCCTGCAGCAGCGCCTGGTAGCCGCTCGACGTTCCGGTTGACCCGACCATGGCGAATGACGCCGGTGGCGTCGTTCGCCCCGACGTCAGGTCTCCATCGCGGTCTCGGGCACCGCGTACGAAATCGTCGCCAGGCTCCGCCTCGCGGTAACGGTCGAGCGCCCCCGTGCGCCATCCCGCCCAGCCGGATTGAACGCAAGCGCACCCACCGCCCTCCTATATTCCATACGACCCACCACCTCAACCGGAACCGAGCAAGACTCCGCAGACATGGCACAGCCTTTCACCATCGAACCGGACCCGAACACCCTTGACCATCCACCGGCCTTCCTGGCCAACGGAGGAGCGGTCGGGAAACTGTTGCTCAGCCTCGACGCGGCCAGTTCGCCCCTCGGCCCGCCGGACGCCTGGTCGGCGAGCCTGAAGACAACGATGGCCACGCTGCTGCCGGCCAAGGCGCAGATCGTGCTGTTCTGGGGCGCGGAATTCGTCGCCCTGTACAACGATGCCTACGCGCCGAGCATCGGCGACAAGCATCCGCGCGCCCTCGGCCGGCCGGCGATAGAGAACTGGCGGGAGCTGTGGGATGACCTCGAACCGCTGCTGCGCGGGGTGTACGAGACCGGTGAAACCTTCGCGGCAAAGGATCGGCCCTTCTACATCGAACGCCATGGACGCGGCGAGACGGTCTATTTCGACGTGTCCTATTCGGCGGTGCGGGAAACCGACGGTTCCGTCGGCGGCGTGCTGTGCATCGTCACCGAGACCACCGAGCGGGTGCGTTTCGAACGCCGCCAGGCGTTCCTCCTGGAACTGGGCCAGACCCTGCCGTCCCTGGCCGATCCCCTGGAGATCGAAGCCACCGCCCTGCGCCGGCTCGGCGAGGAGCTGGGCGCGTCGCGGATATTCTTCGGCGAGGACAACGGCGACGGCATGACCTTCCAGGTTCATCGCGACTATCTCCACGACGGCCGCTCGGCGGTCGGTCGGCATCGCTACCTGTCGTTCGGCGCCACCCTGTCCGGCGAACTGCATGCCGGACGCAGCGTGGCGCGGGAAGACCTCGCCGGGGAGCGCGGCATGAGTCTCGACGAGGCGGCGAGCCGCGCGCGCCTGGGGCTGGGCGCCACGCTGCACGTCCCGGTGCTGCGCCACGGCCGGCTGGAGGCGCTGCTGGCGATCCACTTCGCCCATCCGCAGGCGCTCGGCGAAGATCCGCGCCGCCTGGCGGAGGAAGCCGCCAAGCTGGCCTGGACCTCGCTCACCCATGCCCGCGCGGAGCTGGCGCTGCGCACCAGTTCCGCGCAACTGGCGGCGATGTTCGACCAGGCCAGCGCGGGCATCGCGGTATGCGACCGGAACTGGCGCTTCACCCGGGTCAACGATCGCTACTGCGAGATCGCCGGCCGTTCGCGCGAGACCCTGCTCGGCCTGCGCATGCAGGACATCCTCGCCCCCGCCGACTTCGCCCTCCCCGCGGCGCCAGGCGGAGCGACCGGCGCGGCGTTCGAGATGAGCGGCCGCTACGTTCGCCCCGACGGCGATACGGTGTGGGTGCAGAACCAGGTCACGCCGCTGGTGGACGAGCAGCATGCCGCCAGCGGCCTGCTCTGCGTGTGCATGGACATCAGCGCGCGGGTACGCGCCGAGAACGAGCTGCGCGAACTCAACGAAAGCCTGGAAGAACGTGTCGCGACCATGCTCGCCCAGCGCGAAAGCGCCCTGGCGCAGCTTCACGAGGCACGCAAGATGGAGATGGTCGGCCAGTTGACCGGCGGCATCGCCCATGACTTCAACAACCTGCTGACGCCGATCATGGCCTCGCTGGAACTGATCCGCCGGCGGCTCGACGACGCCCGCTCCACCGACCTCATCGACGGAGCGCTACAGTCCGCCGAACGGGCGCGGAACCTCGTCGGTCGCCTGCTCACCTTCGCCCGCCGGCAAACCCTCAAGCCGCAGGCGGTGGCCCTGCGCGAGCTGGTCGAAGGCATGCACGACCTGATCGAGCGCTCGCTCGGCCCGACCATCGAGGTCCGCATCGAGATCCCGGAACGCCTGCCGGCGGTGGTGGTGGATCCGCACCAGTTCGAACTGGCCATCCTCAACCTCGCGGTGAACGCCCGCGACGCCATGGGCGAAGGCGGCCGCCTGGAAATAGGCGCGCGGACCGACCTGGTGATCGACGGCGCAGTGGACGGTCTCGGCGCCGGCCGCTACGTGTGCCTGGAAGTCGCCGACAACGGCGGAGGCATGCCCGCCGAGGTGCTGGCCCGCTGCATGGAGCCGTTCTTTTCCACCAAGGGCGTGGGCAAGGGCACCGGCCTTGGCCTGTCGATGGTCCAGGGCCTGGTCGCCCAGTCCGGCGGCGGCCTGGGCATCCACTCGGAGATCGGCAAGGGGACCCGGGTGAGCATCTGGCTGCCGATCACCGCGGAGCAGACGCAATCCACCGCAGAAAGCTGCCCGGACGCACCGGAAGCGTTGCGGCCGACCCACGTGCTGCTGGTCGACGACGACAGGATGGTGCGCTACACCACCGCGCTGCTGCTCGGCGATCTCGGCTACCAGGTCAGCGAGGCGGCGTCGGCGGAGGAAGCCCTGGGCGAGGTCGAGCGCGGCCTGGCGCCCGACCTGCTGGTCACCGACCATCTCATGGCCGACAAGACCGGCGTGCAGCTTGCCGAGGAACTGCGCCAGCGCTTCCCGCAATTGCCGGTGCTGGTCATCACCGGCTACGCCAACCTCAGGCCCGAGCAACTCAACGGCTTCGAGGTGTTGACCAAGCCGTTCCGCCACAACGAACTCGCCGAACGCCTCGCCCGGCTGCTGGAAGCCTCGCCGTGAGGCCCCGGGCCGGCGGAACGCCTCAGCGCACGCGCTCGCGGCTCTTCACCGCCAGGTCCAGGGCTTTCTGCATGTCCAGCCGCGCCGAGCGGCCGACGTCGCGGTGGTCCAGGCGGTAGCCGCGCTCCGAGGGCAGGATCGGTGCGGTGAGGTCCTCGGCATCGGCCGGCTCGAAATCGTAGTCGCCGCCGATGGTCATGGCGCTGCGCCGGAGCAGCATGCGGATCTCCTCGGGTCGCAGCCGCGGGTTGAGGGAAAGCATGGCGGCGACCGTGCCGGCGACCATCGGCGTGGCATAGGAGGTGCCGCAGTGCACCTCGCCCCGCGCGTCCCGCTCCAGGGTCGAGGCATGGGTACAGGCGGCGGCGGTGACATCCACCCGCATGTCGACGTTCGAGGTGCTGCGCTTGACCGCGTAGGCCGGGTCGTCCACCGCCAGGCCTTGGCGCTCGCTGCGCTGGTGGCCGCCCACCACCAGCAACTGCTCGGTGACGAAGGAGGACGGCAGGCGGTATTCGTCGGTACCGGAGTAGGACGAGCCGTTGCCGGCGGAGTTGACCACCAGCACGTCCGGATGCTCCTTGCGCAGCCAGAGGAAGAACTCCTCGAGCAACTCCTCGTAGCCGCTCATGGCAATCCCCGAGCGCACCAGCGAATCCACCTCGTCGCCATCGACGTCGCGAGCGCCGACGCGGTGGATGCCCCAGCTCCAGTTGAGCACCCGCACGCCATCCTCCACCAGGTTCACCGAGGCGGCGACGTTGGCCGTGATGCCAGCATCCGAATTGCGCTCGACGATCACTTCGAAACCCTGGCTGGCGCGGTCCAGCCCACGCAGGAAGCCACTGTTGCCGCCCTGGTCCCAGCGCGCGGCGAGGATGCCGGCGACCGTCGAACCGTGGTTGTCGGGACGTTCGGCATCGCGCGCGTAGAGGCAGGTACGCGGTGCGGGCGCCTTGCAGGGGCCGAGGTAGTCGGCGAAGTCGGGAGCGTCGAAGTCGACGTCGCGCTCGATCACCCCGATGCGCACCGGGCGGGTCTCCAGCGGCGCCTGGCGGGCGCGGACCCGACGCTGGTAATAGTTCACCGCGTCCATGAAACGATTGGCCGCCCACTCGTCGGAGTCGCTGTCCGGCTTGTCCACGGGCCGGCGCGCCGCCTCGGTTTCCTCGCCCTTCTCCGGCGCGGACTCCTCCACCACCACGGCGTCCACGCTGGTCTCGCTGCCGATGCGGAGGACCAGCGCGTCGCGCTGGACGAGGTCGCGCGCCGGCAGGCGCAACTGGTAGAGGTTCAACGGCGGGATCGCGCCGACCACCCGCGCGCCATATTTATCGGCCAGGCGTTCGGCCTCCCGGCGACCGTCGTGGTTCTCCTCGATCAACAGGCTGACCAGGTCGACGTAGGTGGTCAGGCCATCCATGTTCTTCGCCACCTCGTCGGGACCGGCGGCGAGCACATGGCTGCCGTTCAGGGTCAGCCATACCGGATTGCTGCTGCGCCCGCCCTGCTCCAGCCAAAGCGGACCGCTGGCGTGGCCACGGCGGTCCAGGCGGAGCCGCAGGCCGTCGCCCTCGCGCCGCAGGGCGGTGGCCGGCAGTTCGCGGCCGTCCAGCAACAGGCGCGGCAGGCCGGCACCCAGGCCGCGCACGCGCAGGCACCACTCCTGCCGCTCGCTGGCCAGGAGATCGCCGCAGCGCTCCAGGCGCTCCAGGCGCAGGGGTGTTTCGGCGGCGACCAAAGGACTGCCCAGGGACGCGAAAAGGATGGCGAAAACGGCACGGCGCAGCGGCATGGACTCAGCTTCCGGAACGGGGACCTGTTGTTCCGACCGCCTGGCGAAACGCTTCGTTCAGGTTGAAGGCGGGCGCAGGCTAGCCCGCCAGTTGCTCCAGCGCTCGCCGGGTGACGCCATCGATATAGCCCGGCTCGCCATAGATGCGCGCCAGCAGGATGGCGCCTTCGAAATCGGCCACCAGTTGCCGGCCGCGCTCCAGCGCCTGCGCCTCGTCGAAGGCCGGGCGGTAGAGCTGGGCGAAGGCTTGCGCCCAGTCGTCGAGGAAACTGCGGATCGGCGCCATCAGCTCGCTGCAACCATAGCTGGCGTCGACCGCGACCACGCCCATCAGGCAGCCGATGCTGTCGTCCTGGAACAACCGGGCGGCCTTGCGGCCGAGTTTTTCCAGGCGCTCGCGGGGCGTCAGCAGCGGGTCGTAGGCGATGCTGAAGAGCGTCTCGGCGAGCCGCTGGTGGGTCCATTCGAGAACGTCGCGGAGCAAGGCTTCCTTGTTCGGGTAGTGGTGGTAGAACGAGGCCTTGGTCAAGCCGCAGGCGCTGGACAGCATTTCCATGGTGGTGCCGTGGTAGCCGTAGCGACGGAAGGTGCCGGCGCAGCGCTGGAGAAGCTCGTCGCGGGAGATTTTCAACGGACGCACGGAAGGTTCCTGCTCTCGATCAAAGGCGTTGATTCTATGCCATAAGCCTTGGCGCCTCAATTTGACGGTTACCGAATGTTTGTTTAGTTTTTAAAAACCGAATGTTCGGTAGGTAACTAGAAGAAGTTTCCGCTCCACCAACCCAAGCACAGGAGAGAGGCATCATGAGCGAAGCCAACAGCGGCCCGGGCCGCGTCACCCGAGAGCAGCGCGGTCATCTGTTTCTCATCGGCCTGGACCGCGCGGGCAAGCGCAACGCCTTCGACAGCGCAATGCTGGCGGACCTGGCGCTGGCCATGGGTGAATACGAGCGCAGCGAGGAATCCCGCTGTGCCGTGCTCTTCGCCCATGGCGAGCACTTCACCGCCGGGCTCGACCTGATGGAACTGGCACCGAAGCTCGCCGCCAGCGGTTTCCGCTATCCGGACGGCGGCGTCGATCCCTGGGGCGTGGTCCAGCCGCGTCGGAGCAAGCCGCTGGTGGTCGCGGTGCAAGGCACCTGCTGGACCGCCGGGATAGAGCTAATGCTCAATGCCGACATCGCGGTGGCCGCGCGCGGCACGCGCTTCGCCCATCTGGAGGTGCTACGCGGCATCCCGCCGCTGGGCGGATCCACCGTGCGCTTCCCGCGCGCGGCGGGCTGGACCGACGCCATGCGCTACATCCTCACCGGCGATGAGTTCGATGCCGACGAAGCCCTGCGCATGCGCCTGCTCACCGAGGTGGTGGAACCCGGCGAGGAACTGGCACGGGCCCTCGAATACGCCGAGCGGATCGCCCGGGCCGCGCCGCTGGCGGTGCGCGCCGCGCTGCAATCGGCGTTCCAGGGGCGCGACGAGGGGGACGATGCGGCGCTGTCGCGGGTCAACGAGTCGCTGGCCGCGTTGATCGGCAGCGAGGACGTCCGCGAGGGCGTGCTGGCGATGGTGCAAAAGCGCGCGCCGGCGTTCAAAGGCCGCTAGCTCCCCTGCGGGTCGACCCCCGGTCGCTCCGCTCCATCTCTCCTGCGGAAACCGACATGACTTCGTTGACTCAACATTCCGCAGCGCCGGTGCGGATGGAACGCCTGGCCCTGCCCGCGACCGACGGCTATCCGCTGTCCGCCTACCGCTACCACGCGCCGGGCCACGCCCATGGCAACCTGCTGGTGGCCGGCGCGACGGGCGTCGCCCAGCGCTTCTACCGGCGTTTCGCCGAACACGCCGCGCGCCAGGGCTTCGACGTACTCACCCTGGACTATCGCGGCATCGGCGAATCCGCGCCGGCAAGCCTGAAGGGCTTCGCCATGTCCTACCTGGACTGGGCCTACCGGGACCTCGCCGCCGCCGTCGAGCTGCTCGGCCGGGAGGAGCGGCCGCTGTACTGGATCGGCCACTCCTTCGGCGGCCACGCCATCGGCCTGCTGCCCGACCATGGGCGGCTCGCCGCCTGCTACAGCTTCGGCAGCGGCGCCGGCTGGAGCGGCTGGATGTCGCGCCGCGAAGCGCTCAAGGTGCGCCTGCTGTGGACCCTGGTGCTGCCGCCGCTGGTGGCCTGGAAAGGCTACATGGCCTGGAGCCTGCTGGGCATGGGCGACGACCTGCCGCTGGGGGTCTACCGCGACTGGAAGCGCTGGTGCCGCCATCCCCGCTACTATTTCGACGACCCGGCGATGCGCCACCTCCACCAGCGCTACGCCGCAGTGCGCACGCCCTGTCTGTTCGCCACCGCCCTGGACGATCCCTGGGCACCGCCGCGCTCGCGGGACGCCTTCGTCGAGGCCTACCGCAACGCACCGCTGGAAACCCTCGACCTGCGACCCGACGGTGGACCGCTCGGACACATGGGCTACTTCCGCGCCGGTGCAGAGGCGCTGTGGGACGACGCTCTGCGCTGGCTGAGATGGCATCCGGAGAACGCCTGAAAGACCAGCGAGAGCGCGCCATGCACCCGTTGCCGTTGTCCCTTCGCCTGTTCGCCGTCGCATTCTGGCTGGGCGTGGTCGCCGTGGAGTTCCTTCTCGAACGCAGCCGCGCCGAAAGCCGCGACCGGGGTTTCGCCGGGAGACCGCCACCAAGGGCAACAGCTTTGCCGGGGTGAACCGCTACTCCCGGCAGATCGCCCGCATCTCCCTGCTGGCCATCCCGGCCGGGCTGCTGGCCCTGGGCTGCGGCCCGTACCTGATGCGACAACGCTGAAAAATCCGCCGACTGTCCATTTCGCGACGATGACTGGCGCTTTTGCCGGCGCAGGCCGCCCGCGCCTGCCTTACCGTTCCCCGCTCTTTCAGACACGGGAGCAGGGCAATGCCGCTTGCCAGTCATCTGCGTTGCGTGGCGCTGGCGCTGGGGATCTCCACCGCGCTGGGCTGCGCGAACCGCAACCAACCCGCGCCACGCGCGGAAAGCCTCGACCCTGGCCTGTCGAGGGTGGCGGGAACCCGCGGCGACGCGCTGCCCGCCCAGTGGTGGACGCTCTATCAGGACCCTGGGCTGAACCGCCTGGTGGCCGCCGCGCTGCGCCACAACCGCGACCTGGCGGCGGCCGATGCCCATGCCCGCGCGCTCCTCGGCCATCTGCGCGGCGCACAGGGCGAACGCTGGCCACGGACCGAGGTCGGCTATGGCTACCAGTATGGGCGCGACGGCGACGACCAGACCCTCGCCGAAGCCACCGACGAGGACGTACGCAGCCAGTGGAAACACACCGTCCGCCTCGACCTGTCCTACCAGTTGGACCTGTGGGGCGAAGTCCGCGCCCGCATCGCCGCGGCGAAGGCGGATGCCGAAGCGGCGCAAGCGGCGCGCGACCTGCTCAGGGTCAGCGTGGCCAGCCAGACCACCCTCGCCTACGTCCGCGCCTGCGCCCTGGCGCGACGGGCAGAGGTACAACGCCGATCGGTCGGCCTGCTCGACGCGAGCCTGGCGCTGAGCGAACGCCAGCTCGCCGCCGGCCTTTCCAGCGAGCTGCAGCGACGCCGGCTGCTGGCCTTGCGCGAGCGGACCCGCGCCGCGCTGCCGATGCTCGAGGCGCGGCGGCGCGCGGCACTCTACGAACTGGCGCTGCTCAGCGGGCGCTCGCCGCGCCAGTTGGACGCTCCTGCCGCGACCTGCGCCGGCATACCGCAACTGCGCCGTGCCCTGCCCACCGGCGACGGCTGGAGCCTGCTGGCGCGCCGCCCGGACGTCCGCGCGGCCGAGCGCCGGCTCGCCGCCGCCGACGCCCGGCGCGCGCTGGCCGAAGCCGAGCTGTACCCGCGCATCAGCTTCGCCGTCGGCGCCGAAACCTCCGCAGTGACCCTCGCCGGCCTCGGCGGCAGCGGCGCGCTGGCCTACGCGGCCGGCCCGCTGCTGAGCTGGCGCTTCCCCAACCGGGAAAGCGCGCGAGGCCGCCTGGACAGCGCAGCGGCAGAGCGCGACGCCGCCCTGGCGCGCTTCGACGGAGCGGTGCTCGGCGCCCTGCGCGAGGTCGAGCGTGCCCTGGCGCTGTATGCCGGCGAGCGCCAGCGGCGTGCCGACCTCCAGCGTGCCCTCGACGAGCAGCGCCACGCCTACCGGTTGGCGCGCAGCAACTATCGCGCCGGCGCCCTCGATGCCCTCGAGCTGCTCGACAGCCAACGCAGCCTGGTCGCCGACCGGGCGCGCCTGGTCGACGCCGAGATGCGCGTCGCCGAGCGCCAGGTCGAACTGTTCCGGGCTCTCGGCGGCGGCTGGCAAGCCGCTCCCAGCCCCTCCCACCAGGAAAACGGACAATGAACCAGGCAATCAGGGAACCCATCGAACACACCACTGGCGAAACCATGCCAGCAGCCACGCGCCGGCGCCGAACCTGGCTGCTGAGCGGCCTCGCCGGCGCCATCGCGCTCGCCGCCCTGCTGGCCTGGTGGTGGAGCAGCGGACGCTTCCTGGAGGGCACCGACGATGCCTATGTACGCGCCGACTGGGTGGCGGTCAGCGCGCAGGTCTCCGGCTACGTCGCCGAGGTGCTGGTGGCCGACGACGCCGACGTCCAGGCCGGCGACCTGCTGCTGCGCCTGGACCCGCGCGACTTCCGCCAGCGCCTGCGCGCCGCCGAGGCCCGCGAAGCGGCGGCGCAGGCGGCGCTGGAAGCCCAGCGCGCGAAGCTGGAGACCCTCGATCGGCAACTGCTGGAGCAGGCGCAGACGATCAGCCGCGCCCGCGCCGATGGCGAAGCGGCGCGAGCCGAATGGCGCCGCGCCGAGACCGACTGGCGACGCTACCGGCAATTGGCCGACGAGCATGCCACCAGTCGCCAGCGCCTGGAGAACGCCGACGCGGCGCACCAGCGAGCGCGGGCGGCGGCGCGGCGGGCAAGCGCCGAGGAAGGCCGCCAGCGCGCCGCCAAGGACGTACTGAAGAGCCGGCGACGCGAGGCGGAGGCGGCGCTCGCCCAGCGCCAGGCGGAGCTGCAGGAAGCCGCGGCGGCGCGCGAACTGGCGCGCCACGCCCTGGACGATACCGAAATCCGCGCCCCATTCGCCGGCCGCGTCGGCCAGCGCAAGGTGCGCCTGCGCCAGTACGTCACGCCGGGGCTGCCGCTGCTGGCGGTGGTGCCGCTGGAGCAGGCCTACGTGGTGGCCAACTACAAGGAGACCCAGCTCGAACGCATCCGTCCCGGGCAACCGGTAGAGCTGGAGGTGGACACGTTCGGCCGCCGCTGGCGCGGCCGCGTCGACAGCGTGGCGCCGGCCTCCGGCGCGGTATTCGCGCTGCTGCCGCCGGACAACGCCACCGGCAACTTCACCAAGATCGTCCAGCGCTTCCCGGTGCGTATCCGCCTGGACGCCGACGCCGCCGAGCGGGGCCGGCTGCTTCCGGGGATGTCGGTGATCGCCACCGTGGACACTCGCGAACCGGACGGAGCCTCCGCCGATGAGCGCTGACGACAAGGTATCGCTGCGTGCCTGGGTCGCCGTCACCGGCGGCCTGTTCGGCTGCTTCATGGCCGGCATGAACGTGCACGTCACCAGCGCGGCGCTGCCGGAGATAGAAGGCGCGCTGGGAGCCACCTTCGAGGAGGGCTCGTGGATCTCCACCGCCTATCTGGTCGCGGAAATCAGTATGATCCCGCTTACCGCCTGGCTGGTGGAAGTGTTCTCCTTGCGCCGGGTGATGCTCCTCGGCTCGCTGGTGTTCCTGCTCAGTTCGCTGAGCTGCGCGCTGGCGCCGAACCTGTCGACGCTGATCCTGATCCGGGTGATCCAGGGGGCTTCGGGGGCGGTGCTGATCCCGCTGTCGATGCAACTGATCCTCACCGAGCTGCCGTCCAGCCGGATACCCCTCGGCATGGCGCTGTTCAGCCTTTCCAACAGTGTGGCCCAGGCCGCCGGCCCGTCGATCGGCGGCTGGCTGGCGGATGCCTATTCCTGGCGCTGGATCTTTCTCCTGCAACTGTTGCCGGGGATCGCCCTGCTGGCCGCGGTGGCCTGGTCGATCCGCCCCCGCGACGGCGACCGCGAACGCCTGCGCCAGGCCGACTGGCTCGGCATCGGCGCGATGGTCGCCGGCCTCGGCGCGCTGCAGATCGTGCTGGAGGAAGGTGGCCGCCGCGACTGGTTCGAGTCCGGCTTCATCCGCACCTTCGCCGTCCTCGCCGTGCTCGCCCTGCTGCTCTTCGTACAGCGCCAACTGTGGGGCGCGCGGCCGTTCATCAACCTGCGCCTGCTGGGCAGCTACAACTTCGGCGTGTCCAGCCTGGCGATGGCGGTGTTCGGCGCGGCGACCTTCGGCCTGGTGTTCCTGGTGCCCAACTACCTGTCCCAGTTGCAGGGTTTCAACGCCCGGCAGATCGGCGACAGCCTGATCCTCTACGGCCTCGTGCAACTGCTCCTGGCGCCGCTGCTGCCGCGCCTGATGCGCTGGCTGAACCCCAAGCTGCTGGTGGCCGGCGGCTTCGCGATCATGGCCCTGGGCTGCTGGATGGGCGCGCACCTGAACGCCGACGCGGGACGCAACGTGATCATCCCCTCCATCGTCGTGCGCGGCATCGGCCAGCCGCTGATCATGGTCGCGCTCTCGGTACTGGCGGTGAAGGGCCTGGACAAGGCCCAGGCCGGCTCGGCCTCGGCGCTGATCTCGATGCTGCGCAACCTCGGCGGCGCGATCGGCACCGCGCTGCTGACGCAACTGGTCTCGCTGCGCGAGCGCTTCCACTCCGAGCGGATCGGCGAGACCCTGACGATCTTCGACGGCGCCCTGCAGCAGCGCCTGGGCGGTGGCCAGGTGCGGATACAACTGCCGGAGCAGCAGCAGGCGCTGGCCCTGCTCGACCACGGGGTGCGCCAGCAGGCCTACCTGATGGCCTACTCCGACGCCTTCTACCTTTCCTGCGTGGCGCTCCTGGCCTGCGCCCTGGCCTCGCTGATGCTGCGCCAGAAAGACTGAACTCAGTCGCCCTCGGCCACTCCGTAGGCGGCGCCGCGGCCGAAATAGAGGCTCGGCGAAACGCCCAGGGTCCGGCGAAACATGGCGCTGAAGGCGCTCTGGCTGTCGTAGCCGAGGTCCAGTGCGACCTCGAGGATCGAGTGCCCTGCCGCCAGCGCATCGAGGCTGGCGAGCAGGCGCATGCGCCGCAGCCACTGGACGAAGCTGAGACCGGTTTCGCGCTGGAAGGCGCGGGTCAGGGTCCGCGGGCTGACGCCCAGGCGACGCGCGGCATCGCCCAGGCTCCAGTCGGCGGCCGGCTCGGCGCGCAGGCTGCGGCACAGCGCCGCCAGTCGCGGATCGACCGGCTGTGGCACGTGCAGGGCGAGGATCGGCAGCACCCGCAGTTCATCGAGGATCAGCTCCATCACCCGCTCGTCGCGGCCGCCCGGCGGGTAGTCCGGGGCGATCCGCATCGCCGCGACGATCAATTGCCGCAGCAACGGCGGCACGTCCACCACCCGGCAGTCCCGCGGTAGGTCGTGGCGCGCTTGCGGGGCGATGAACAAGGTGCGCATGCGCACCTGGCCGGCGAAACGCAGGGCATGCTCGATACCGGCCGGCAACCAGACACCGCGTCCCGGCGGCACCACCCAGGTGCCCTCGGCGGTGCCGACCGTGACCACCCCGCTGAGCGCATGGATCAATTGCGCGCGCGAATGCCGGTGCAGCTCGACGCGCTCGCCGTGGAGATAATCCTGGGCATAGGCGAAGACCGGACGGGTGGAAGGCAGGTCGATCAGCATCGGGCGGGCCTTGGCGGGCAGTGGGGGCGCTGTCTTTTTACCAGCCGCGCCATGCTAACGACCAGTCCCGGCGAAGCACGCCGGCGCTCGCCGCGACGCGGCGAGCGCGCTACCCTGGCCGCCCCGGCGTGGCGCGACTGCCTGGCGTATCCGCCGCGCCATCCCTCCCCAAGCACAGGAGCGAAACCAGCATGGCCTCTTACGCGGAACTGTTCGATATCGGAGAAGACTTCGCCGCCTTCGTCGGCCATGGCCTGGCCACGGAACAGGGCGCGGTCGCGCGGTTCCGGCAGAAGCTGGAAAGCAACGGGCTGCCGAGCGCGCTGACGGAACGCCTGCAACGCATCGAACGGCGCTATCGCCTGCTGGTCGCCGGGGAAATGTGGTGCCCGGACTGCCAGATCAACCTGGCCGCGCTGGACTTCGCGCAGCGCCTGCAACCGAACATCGAGCTGGCAATCATTTCCAAGGGCCGCGCCGAGGACGACCTGCGCCAGCGCCTGGCGCTGGAGCGAATCGCGATTCCGCTGGTACTGGTGCTGGACGAGGAGTTCAACCTGCTCGGACGCTTCGTCGAACGGCCGCAGGCGGTGCTCGACGGCGGTCCGCAGGCGCTTGCGGCGTACAAGGCGGGCGACTACCTGGAGCACGCCATCGGCGACGTCCTGGCGATCATCGAAGGCGCGGCGCGCTGAGACAGCGCCTTCGCCCGCTTCTCAGTGCCGCGAACAGCCCGCGCCAAGGCCTCGGTACTGCAAGCGATGTAGGCGTCCGGCGCTGTCGCGGTAGAGCATCACCAGCGGCACCACGCCACAGGTGGCCGGCACCGGCGTGACGGAAAGCACCCGCTCGATGTCCAGCGGCATGCCGTAGTCGTAGCGCTCGATCGGCGGCAACTCTTTCCCGTCGTCGTCCGCCGCCTGGACCTGGGACCAGCAGGACAGCAGCAAGGCCAGCAAGAACGAGGTTTTCATGAGGTCTTTTCTCCATGCTGCGCCCCGTCGGACGAGACGCTTTGCGAATAGGCCCGGAGCAACCAGGCGAGGTCGGTGAGGATCGCGGCCAGGCGCCACTCGCCGGCGGCCGCCAGGCGGGCGCCGGCACGGCGTGCGTGCCGCGCGGCGAGCGGCGGATCGCGATGGCGGACGGCGATGGCTCGCAGTGCGCGCTCGATCCACCGCGCCTCCGCGGCGGCCGGGTCGAGCCCGGCCAGGGCGCGCCACAGGCGCCGCGACTCGCGGCCGAGTTGCAGGGATACGAAGCCCAGGCGCAGGGCCAGCGCGCTGCGCGGATGTTCCATGCCATGCAGCGCGCCCAACTGGGCGATGCGATGCTGCTGGCGGGCCTGCCAGGCATGCGCGTCGAAACCGGCGCGACGACGCAGCAAGGCGAGGGTCTCGCGGCGCAGATGGTCGAGCAGCGACGCCGAATGCCGTTCCAGGTCCTTCGGCAGCAGGCGGTAGACCAGCAGGCTGATGCAGAGCGCCAGCACCCAGGCGCAGGACTGGTTGGCGAAGTCGCCGAAATCGAAGCGGGCGAGATTGCCGGTGGCGACCAGGGTGTTGAAGGCGATCAGGTAGGCGATTCCCTGCAACGCCCGCCTGGGCACTGTGGTGGCCTGGATACCGAACGACCAGAAGAAGGCGAGGCACAGCAGCAGCAATGGAAAACCGTTGATCAGCGGTAGCAGAAGGAATTTGCAGAGCAATGCGGCAGGTATCGCGTAGAGCGTGCCGCGAATGAAATTGCGCGTGCCCTCGGCGGGAAAGGGCGAGGCTGCCAGCAGCGTGCAGTAGGGGCCGAGCACCGCCAGCAGGGTCGGCCCCTGGTCCCACCCGCTGAGGAACCACAGGGCGCCGCCGACCAGCATCGCCAGCCAGGCTCGCGCGCCGTTGCGCAAGGCCTCGCGGTAATGTCGATGAAAAGCCGCTGGGCGGACGTCGGCGCGGGCCCGGCCGTCGAGCCGGGCGAACCCCCGCAGGGCGGCCTGCAGGTCATCCAGTTGCTCGTCGAGACGCTCCATGAACAGCCCTTCGCGACAGGCATCCGCTTGGTCTGTCGGAAGTCCGCGCCGAATCGCCGCCAGGCGACCGCGCAAGCTCGCGAGCCGTCGCGCGGCGCCGGCGAAGTCGAGCTCGCCGCGCTCCAGTTGGCCGCCCAGCAGGCACAGGTCGTCGGCCATCGGCAGCGCCAGTCCACGCTCCGCCAAGCGCCGGGCCCAATGCGTCTCGCCGGCGAAGCGGAACTCCATCAGCGTGGAAAACAGCGCCGCCAGGCCACCGCGGATCGCCGGGAGCGCAGCGCTCAGCGCCCGCGACTCGGCGCGACCGACACCCAGCAGGTCGTCTACCGCGTAGACCTCGCCGGCCAGCGTCCGGCGACGGCGCTCCAGTTCCCCGTCAGCCGCACCGGCATGCCGCGCAGCGACCAGCGCCAGCGTCGCCGCGCAGAGCGAGACGAGACGCTGGCGCACCCGCCCGGACACGGTCCTGCGGCTGAAGAGCACGGTCACCAGGCTCAGGCAGCAGACCCCGACGATTACCGCCGAGGCGCGGGTGACGATGTGCTCGAAGGCCGCCTCGGGCTCGACCATGGCCGATCCCAGCGCCAGGCACACGGTGTAGCCGGCGACCACCGCGGCGGTGGCGTAGAAGTGCCGGACCAGGCTCATGACGCCGACGCAGAGACCCAGCCAGAAACCCAGGGCGACGACGAACAGCAGCATCTTCTGGGCGAACAGCGCGGTCAGGACGAAGGCAGCGAGCGTGCCGACCAGGGTACCCACGGCGCGCCACCAGCCCTTGCCGACCACCGCTCCCTGCACCGGATTGATCAGCAACAGCACAGTGGACGCGGCGGAAAACGGCGAATCCAGTTGCAGGTAGAGCCCCAGGCCGAGCGCCAGAGCGGCAGCGCCGATGCTGCGCAGCACGTAGCCCAGGCTGTCGGTCCGCCAGGGCAACGGCAACGCCGCGTACCAATCGCGCCCGCCGGACGCCGACGCCGCCATCAAAGGTACTCCTGCAACCAGCGGGTCAGCCGCCAGTGCCGCGCGGTCCCCGCCTGCAGCACCTCGACACTGCCGGTCATGCCGGCGGCAAGCACCACGCCCGCCGGTACCCGGTCGAGTTCGATGCGCACCGGCACGCGCTGCGCCAGGCGTATCCAGCTGAAGTTCGGGCTGACCTGCGGCAGGCCGCTGTCGGCACGGCTTTCGTTGAGGTCGGCGACACCGCGACCGATGCTCGCGACATGGCCGTCGAGCAGCGGATCGAACCCCATCAGCTTGATCGTCGCCGGCGCGCCGACCTGTACATTGCGCAGCTTGGTTTCCTCGAAATAGCCGGTGACCCAGAAGCTTCGCCGATCGACGATGAAGATGTTGGTCCGGCCCGCCGCCGCGTAATCGCCGGGCTGCACGCGCAACTGCGTCACATAGCCGTCCACCGGCGAGCGCAACTCGCTGCGCCGCAGGTCCAGCCGCGCCTGGTCGAGCGCCGCCCCGGCGGCCTCGGCGCGGGCGCGGGCGATACGCAGGGCGCGTCCGGCGTTGGCGACCTCCTCGCGCGAAACCGCGCCGGCCAACTGCATGCGTCGGCGCCATTGCTCGTCACGTTGGCGCAGGGTTTCCCGCGCCTGCTCCAGCTCCGCCTCGCGCTGGCGCACGGCCAGGCGATAGCTGCGCGGATCGATGCGGTACAGCGGATCGCCGCGGGCCACCCGCTGGTTATCTGCGACGAACACCGCCTCGACGCTGCCGGAGACTTCCGGCGCGATGCGGATCACCTGCGCGCTGACCCGCCCGTCGCGGGTCCAGGGCGCCAGCACGTAGGCTTGCCACAACTGCAACGCCAGGCACAGGGCGAGCAGGCCGCAGGCGAAGGTCGCAGCCACCTTGGAAAGACGAACGATGGACATGGGGACCTCGGCTCAGAACTTCAGCACCAGCACGGACAGCACGATGAACGACAGGAAGAAACGCAGCAGGCCGGGATGCCAGGCGCATTCCAGCCAGCGCCAGGCGAGGCGCTCCAGCAGCAGGTAGAGCGGCATCGCCAGGCACAGGTAGAGGAACAATGGCGGCACGTAGAGGCCGGAAACGGAGACTTCGCTCAGCATGCAGGGCACCAGGGTATCGAGGGCGCGGAGCGGTCGGCCGCTCCTGTCGGGTTGAGGAGCACAGGCTACGGGTCGTGGCGATTTGCAAATATCGACTACTCAGCCAGAAAATAATCGAATTCGGACAACCACAGGACCTGCCGTGAGCCGTGAACCGCAGACCTACCTCGCCCAACGCTTCGATCCCGACGCGCTCGGCCAGCCGGCCCTGGCCCTGCAGCTGGAGGCCCGGCACAACGACACCGAAGTGCCGGTGCACCGGCATCGCAAGGGCCAGCTGGTGGTGGCCTGCCGCGGCGGCATCACCTGCACGGTGCCCGATGGCCTGTGGATGGTGCCGGCCGGTTTCGGTGTGTGGATTCCCGGCGGCATCGCCCATAGCAACCGGGTCACCGCCAACGGCAAGGTCTGCTTCCTCTTCGTCGAGCCGGGGGCGGCACGCCTGCCGAGCGACTGCTGCACCCTGGCCCTGTCGCCGCTGGTCCTCGAACTGATCCTGCACCTGAGCGCGCAACCGCAGGACTATCCGCACGACGGCCCGCTCGCACGTCTCGCCGGGGTGCTGCTGGAACTCCTGGAACAGGCGCCGACCGAACAGCTCTACCTGCCGCTGCCGGACAACCGCGGCCTGCGCCGCATCGCCGACGAACTGACCCGCGCCCCCGGCGACCGCGCCAGCATGGCCGAATGGGCCAGGCGAGTGGCGATGAGCGAGCGGTCCCTGGCGCGGATGGTGCGCCGGGAGACCGGCATGACCTTCGGCCAGTGGCGCCAGCAATTGCAGATCATCATCGCCCTGCAGCAACTGTCCGCCGGCGTTTCGGTGCAACGCACCGCCGAGATCCTCGGCTACGAGTCGGTCAGCTCGTTCATCGGCATGTTCCGCAAGGCGCTCGGCAGCCCCCCGGCCCGCTACGTGCGCGACAGCATGCGGCGGCCAGCCGACTGAACGAAGGTCGACGGAAAGGTCTTGCAGTTCGTCAGCTGTTCTCCCCCGAGGCTGGCACTCGAAGACACTTCTGGGAATAATGCCGCCCTTTTTTCTCCAGGAGGATCAGATGGTTACGCACTTCTTGAGCGAATCCGGCCAGGCAGCCTGCGGGCGCGGCGACAGCAACGTGAACGGCTCGAGCGACGTCGGCCAGGTCAGTTGCAAGACCTGCCGGCGCACCAACGCCTTCGCCCAGGCCCAGGAAAACGCCGCTCCGGCCAGTGCCCCTGTCACCCCCACCGCCGCTGCGCCAGTGATCGACAAGGCCGCGCCGCGGCCGAAAGCCGAGGCCAGGCTCGCCGCCGCGCAGCGCCAGGACCGCGATGCCGCCCGCAAGGCCTGGCAGGCGCGTCTCAACGAATTGTCCGGGAAGAACCGCATGCCGCGCTCGCGGCGCCGCGCGCAAGCCTATCTCTGAGCGGTAGCGGTACTTCGCGGCGGATGTCCGCACGCGGTCATATCCGTCCTGCCCAGCACAACCGCGCGTCCCCTCATCAGGCCAGGCCCTGCGCCTCCGCCAGGGCCAGGCCGTCGAGGGCGCCGGCGAGCATCTCCGGCAGATGGCGCGGCTCGTCGGCCAGCTCGGCCAGCTCCGACAACCGATGCGCCGCCGTCAGCAAGGCGATCCGCCGACGCTCCAGGCGCCGACCGCTGAAGCGCTCGTAGGCGGCGACGATGCGCTCGGTGAGGTCGGCATCGATGAACGCGGAATAGATGAATTCCTGGTGCAGCGGACCGATGCCCGCGTCGGCGAAGTCGTACACACCGTTCAGCCGCCCGGCCTCGCTATCGAATGCCATGTTCCAGCCATGGCCGTCGAAGAAGCCGAAGATCGAACCCAGCGGATCGGCAGGCAGCTTGGCATATTCCCGCACCAAGCGTTCCGCGCGTTCGCGCCAGGCCGCAGGCAGCAGCGGCAAGGCGCGCCTGCGCATCGCCGCAGGCGACTCCCAGGGACGCACCGGCAAGGCTCCAACCGCCCGCATGCGCGCCGGTGGCAGTCGATGCAGCTCGGCGTAGAAGCGCCCCAACGCATCGCCGACCGCCTGCCGTGCGGGTTCGTCCAGGCGCCGGTAGTCCTCGCCCAGGAGGTAACCGCCAGGCAGTTTCTCGTGGCGGGAAAACAGCGGCGGTCCCGCAAACACCTGCGGCGCCGGCACCGGCAGGCTCACCGCCGGACGCACCAGGCGTAGCACGGCGGCCTCGCGCAGCAGCGCCGCCTCGGCCTCCGCGCCGCGCGGAAACTTGAACACCCAGCGCCCTCCGACCTCCACCGCCGTGGAATGCCAGCCCGAGGCCAGGATGGCGAAAGTGGCGTCCGCCAGCTCCGGACAGGCCGCCACTATCGCCCGGCGATATTCCTCCAGGGCACGCGGTTCCTTCACCGACGACTCCGCGCGACCATCGCCACGATCGCCTCGTACAGTTCCCGCCGCGCCTCTTCCGGGGCGATCTCTTCGGTGGCGGCCGCGTGCGACAGCGCTTCGGCGGCGCCGATCATTGCGCGCAGAGCGGCGACGGTCAGCCGTCCGCCGCCGGCGAAGGGCTCCAGCACGGCGCGGCACTTGTCCATGAAGAGAACCTCGTAGTCGCGCTTGATCCGCTCCAGCTCCGGCGAGCTGGCGAGGGCCGCGACCACCCCGGGAATCTCCCGGCCTTGTTGCATCACGCAGTCGACATAGGCGCGGGCGATGACGTCGGCGCGCCCCTCCAGGGTCGCCTCGCTCGCTTCCAGGGCAGCCTCCATCAGCGCCGTCTGGCGCAGGTCGTAATCCTGGTAGAGCGCCGCCAGCAGGCGGGCGCGGGTGCCGAAGTGGTCATAGACCACCGGCTTGGTCACCCCGGCCTGCTCGGCCAGGCGTCCGAGGGTCAGCGCCTCGGTACCTTCTTCGCGGACCAGCCGCCAGGCCACCTCGAGCAACTGGCGCTGGCGCTCGTCGCGGGACAGGCGGCGGCGTGGCGACGGGTCGTCTGGGAAGTGCGTTGACATAGATAACCTACTAAAAGTAACTTACTAAAGGTAACCTACGGAAAGTAGGTTTTACCCAGACTATCGACTTGCCCCCCCTTCCCGCAATTCCCGGAGGAATTCGCCCATGCATGCCCTGATCGTCGTCGCCCATCACCATCCTCGCTCTCTCACCCACGCCCTCGCCGCGCGCATCGCCGAAGGCGTGGTCCGTGCCGGCCATTCCGCGGAAACCGCCGATCTGGCGGCGGAAGGCTTCGAGCCGCGCTTCGGCCTGGCCGACCACGCCGTGCATCGAGGCCAGGCGTCGCCTCCCGCCGACGTCCTCGCCGAGCAGGCGCGCATCGATCGCGCCGATACC
The DNA here is from genome assembly GCF_050433085.1 of Pseudomonas sp. RC10-4-2. Lineage (NCBI taxonomy): Bacteria > Pseudomonadati > Pseudomonadota > Gammaproteobacteria > Pseudomonadales > Pseudomonadaceae > Pseudomonas > Pseudomonas sp. RC10-4-2. The sequence goes on along the minus strand of NZ_JBNPXX010000002.1, from coordinate 1,431,899 downwards.
CTGGTGCTGGTCTACCCGATCTACTGGTGGTCGATGCCGGCCCTGCTCAAGGGCTGGATCGATCGCGTGTTCTCCAATGGCTGGGCCTTCGACTACAGCATCGGCGGCGACCTGCGGAAAAAGCTGCAGCGCCTGCGCGTGGTGCTGGTCGGTGTCGGCGGCGCCGATGCCGGCACCTTCGAGCGGCACGGCTACGCCGGGGCGATGCGCACCCAGATCGACCATGGCATCTTCGATTACTGCGGCGCACGGGTGGTCCGTTCCGAACTGTTGCTGGAGTCGGAGAGCGCCGATCCGATCCGGCATCTGGACCAGGCCCTGCACATCGGCAGCCAGCTCTTCGCCGCACGCGGCGCGCAGGGGGCCGCCCAGGCGCAGCCGCTGGAGGCCTGACCCCAGGTCATTCGGCCAGGTGCATGGCGAAACCGGCCCGCTGCGGGGCAAGTTCGTCGCGCAGGGTCAGCGCCGGGATCAGGTAGTCGCCGCCGTTCTGCCGGCGGAACGGGATCGGCGCAGTGCGCTGCAGGTCATCGAGGCGCCGGCCCAACTGCTCGCTCAGCGCGGCGAAACGCTCCGCGTCGATCCGGCCGCTGCGATAGACGACGAACGGCGGCAATACCTCGAAGCCGGGGTAATGCAGGATGCCGTGATGGATGGGGAACAGCAGGTCGTCCATCGGTCCGTTGATACCGCGCGCGGCGTAGTGCGACTCCCAGCCGCCGGCGGTGACTACCAGCATCGCCCGCTTGCCCTGCATCCGGCCCTCGCCGTAGCGGTCGCCCCAGTGGCTGTCGGAATGTTCGCCGACCCCGTAGGCGAAGCCGCAGGCATAGACGCGATCGATCCAACCCTTGAGGATCGCCGGCATGCTGAACCACCAGAGCGGGAATTGCAGGATCAGCGTATCGGCCCAGCGCAGCTTGTCCTGCTCACCGGCGATGTCGACGCTCTGCCAACCGTTCTCGAAGGCGCGCAGGGAAGTTGCGGAAGGATCGAAGCGTTCGCTGGCCTCGCGCTCGAGGCTGTCGCCGGCATCGAGCACGGCCTTCCAGCCCATCGCGTAGAGGTCCGAAACCTGCACCGCATGGCCGGCCGCCTCGAGGCGGGCGACCGCGAAGTCCTTGAGCGCACCGTTGAGGGACCGCGGCTCGGGATGGGCATAGACGATGAGTACGTTCATGGCGGGTCTCCGGCAAAAGGTGGGCGCAGGATCGGCCATCGCCGGATATAGTTGAAATGAATATCCGAAATTCCAGGTATATGGATGATTAATCTCCGGCGACTGGACCTGAACCTGCTGGTGACCCTCGACGTGCTGCTCACCGAACACAATGTGACGCGCGCGGCGGAACGCCTGAATTTTTCCCAACCCTCGGTGAGCGTGCACCTGGCCAAGCTGCGGGCGATCTTCGACGATCCCTTGCTGCTTCCCGGCCCGCGCGGGATGCGCCCGACGGCGCGGGCGGAGGAGCTGCGCGAGCCGTTACGCCTGGCCCTGGAAGCCCTGGAGCAGGCGGTGGCGCCGGCCGCGCCGTTCGATCCGACGCAGTCACGGCATACCTGGCGCGTCGCCGCCACCGACTACGCCGAGTCGGCGATCCTCCTGCCGATCCTCGCCAGTCTTCGCCGCCAGGCGCCGGGCAGCCGCCTGGCGGTGCTGGAGCTGGCGCCGACGCGAATCGTCAGGCAGGCGGAACGCGGCGAGATCGACCTGGCCTTCCACACCCTCGAAGAAGCGCCGCCGGGACTGCGCTGTCGCCGGCTGTTCAGCGAGCGCTATGTGCTGGCCGGGCGCGCCGGGCATCCGGGGCTGCGTCGGCGACCGACGCTGAAGCAGTTCTGCCGCCTCGAGCAGGCGATCGTCTCGCCCGACGGCGGCGGCTTCCTAGGTCCCACCGACCAGGCGCTCGCCGAACTCGGCGCGGAACGCCGGGTGGCGTTGTCGGTGCCGCACTTCCTGTTCCTCCGCGCGGTGCTGGAAAGCACCGACCTGGTGGCGCTGCTGCCGTCGCGACTGGTACGCGAGCGCGACAGGTTGCGGGTGGTCGAGGCGCCCCTGGAGGTGCCCGGCTACGACCTGGCCATGCTCTGGCACGAGCGCTCGCACCGCGATCCGGCCCATCGCTGGCTGCGCGAACTCATCGCCGCCTCGGTGTAACGCGGCGATACGCTTCGGTCGTCGCCGCGGTTTGACGCACCGTCGCGCTTTGCCCAAGCTAGCGGGCTTCGATCCACCACCAGGAAGTCCTTGGCGTGAAGTTTCCGTTCCATCCCTGGCGCCGCCTGCTGCTCTGCGCGCTCCCTTTCGCCGCCCTGCTGACGGCATGCGACGACGGCAAGAAAGAGCCCCCGCCCAAACCCGCCGAAGTCACCACCTACAACAGCGTGCCCTGGGACGCCCTGCCGGCCACCAGCGACGCCGACCTGCTCGCCGGCTTCAATGCCTGGCGCTCGGCCTGCGCGCGGCTGTCCAAGGACCCGGTATGGGGCGAGCCCTGTGCGAGCGCCACGACGGTCGCCGCCGATCCGACGGCGGTGCGCGCGTTCCTCCAGGAGCGGATGCAGGTCTATAGCCTGCGTTCCTCCAGCAACGGCGACCAGGGCCTGATCACCGGCTACTACGAACCGGTCTACCACGGCAGCCTGAGCCAGGGCGAAAAAACCCCGGTGCCGGTCTACGGCGTACCGGACGACCTGGTGGTGGTCGCGCTGGAAAGCGTCTACCCGGAACTCAAGGGCAAGCGCCTGCGCGGACGCCTGGAAGGCCGGGTGCTGAAACCCTACGACGACGCCGCGACGATCCGCGACAACGGCTCCAGCGCGCCGGTGCTCGCCTGGCTGGGCGACCCGATGGACCTGCAGTTCCTGCAGATCCAGGGTTCCGGGCGCATCCAGCTGGAAGACGGCCGGCAACTGCGGATCGGCTACGGCGACCAGAATGGCCACCCGTACAAGCCGGTCGGCCGCTGGCTGGTCGAGCAGGGCCTGGTGCCGAAGGAAGAGATCAGCATGAAGCGCATCCGCGACTGGGCCGAGGCCAATCCGCAGCGGGTCTCCGAACTGCTGGCGAGCAATCCCAGCTTCGTGTTCTTCAGCCTGCGCCCGGACAGCGACGAAGGTCCGCGCGGCTCGCTGAACGTACCGCTGACCGACGGCTACAGCGTGGCCATCGACCGCAAGGTGATTCCGCTGGGCAGCCTGATGTGGCTGTCCACCACCCGCCCTGACGACGGCAGCGCGGTGGTCCGTCCGGTGGCGGCCCAGGATACCGGCGGGGCCATCGTCGGCGAGGTCCGCGCCGATCTGTTCTGGGGCACCGGCGACGCCGCCGGCGAACTCGCCGGACACATGAAGCAGCCGGGCCGGCTCTGGCTGCTATGGCCCAAGGGCGCGCCGCTGCCCGCCTCCTGAAAACCTCCGGCCGGTGCCTACGCACCCGGCCGGGACGGCTGGCCAACGCAACGCCAGCGAGCGCCCGACACCGCAGACCAACATCGACGGCGCCGGGCGCGCTTGCGGCAGCAACCATTCAAACGATGAATGACGCCGCAGAATCCTCTGTGATGATCGCCGCGCCAGCCGGACCTCCCGCGCCTCGCCGCAGCGGCCAGGCCCCCCGACACCACTTGTCCGTGCTACCCCCGGCAGGCGTAGCCGCGGCCGCCTGCCTCGGCAAAAAGCCATCAGCCGGCACGCTTCGACGCCCCTCATGGCGCCCTTTCGCCAACTACCAATTCTCATAGTTGTGAGGGGAAATTTGTATCTTATTTTAAATACCCACGAAACATATAAAAACACACACAGCGAAACACTTCGGAAAACCAACGCAAGGTGGAAGTGCAATGCGTGACCGTGAATCCATTCTCATCGCTTTTCTCTCTTTCCTGACGATAAGACTGCATGGCAGCAGTTGACTGCCCTTGAGTCGACGGCACTCCGTATTTCCATAACGGTTTTTCCGGGCAAGGCGCCTCGACGCTTGCCGCTCGCGTGAGCGAGCCGGTGGGCGGCGGACGACTGGCAGAGCCCGGGAAGACTCGGTGGCCGTCTTCGCGAAAAACCAAAAATCCTTAATTTAGCCGAAGAAGCCGGCAGATGGACTCATTTTTTCGAAAAAAGGCGATTGCCAGAATGTCCCAGAACTCCCTGCTCGACCTGTACGCGCACCCGACGGTGGTGGCCCGCTTCAGCGAAATGGCAGCGCTTCATCCCCATCGCAAAGCCATCAGGGACCGTTTCGGAAGTGTCGACTATCGGCAACTCCTGCATAGCGCCCAACAACTTTCAGACTATCTTCTCGAGCATTATCCGCAGCCGGGAGTTTGTCTTGGAGTGTACGGCGAATATTCTCGGGAAAGCATTACCTGCCTGCTCGCCATACTGTTATCCGGCCATCACTACTTATATATAGACCTGAAACAACCGGCGGCCTGGAATGCAGAGTTGTGCCGGCAGGTCGACTGCCGCCTGATCCTCGACTGCTCGACCACGCCGACGCCCGCCAACGGTCTTCCCTGCGTCCCGGTCAGGCACCTGCCTGCCGCTCCAGCCTCGGTCGCCCGGCCATGCTTCGCGGCGGACCAGATCGCCTACATCAACTTCTCCTCGGGCACCACCGGCCGCCCGAAAGCCATCGCCTGCACCCACGCCGGCATTACCCGCCTGTGCCTGGGCCAGTCGTTCCTCGCGTTCGCTCCGCAGATGCGCTTCCTGGTGAACTCGCCGCTGTCCTTCGATGCGGCGACCCTGGAGATCTGGGGTGCGCTGCTCAACGGCGGCTGCTGCGTGCTGAACGACCTCGGCCCCCTCGACCCGGGCGTGCTGCGCCAGTTGATCGGCGAGCGCGGAGCCGACAGCGCCTGGCTCACCGCCTCGCTGTTCAACACCCTGGTGGACCTCGACCCGGACTGTCTCGGCGGCCTTCGCCAGTTGCTCACCGGCGGCGACATCCTCTCGGTGCCGCACGTGCGCCGGGCGCTGCTGCGGCATCCGCGACTGCACTTGGTGAATGGCTACGGACCGACGGAGAACACCACCTTCACCTGCTGCCATGTCGTCACCGACGACGACCTCGAGGAAGACGACATCCCCATCGGCAAGGCCATCGCCGGCACCGCGGTGCTCCTGCTCGACGAGCACGGACAGGAGATCGCCGAGCCCGACCGGGCCGGGGAGATCGTCGCCTTCGGCGCCGGCCTGGCGCAGGGTTATCGGAACGATGCGGCGCGCACCCGCGCCAGCTTCGTCGAGTTGCCCTATCGCGGCCGCCTCCTGCGTGCCTACCGTACCGGCGACCGCGCTCGCTACGACGAGCAGGGCCGGCTGCGCTTCATCGGCCGCGGCGATGGCCAGGTCAAGCTGAACGGCTATCGCCTCGACCTCCCCGCCCTGGAACAGCGCTTCCGCCGCCAGCCAGGCATCCTCGACTGCGCCCTGCTGGTCCGCGAGCGCAACGGCATCAAGCAACTGCTCTGCGCCTGGACGGGAAAAGCCGACGCCAGCCCGCAGGCCCTGCTCCGCCAACTGCCCACCTGGCAGCGCCCGCATGCCTGCGTCCGGGTCGAGGCCTTGCCCTTGACGGCGCACGGCAAGCTGGACCGCGCCGCCCTGCTGCGCCGCCTGGAAGAACCGCTGGAGCGCTGCGCCAGCGCGCTCGATCCCGACCAACGCGGCTGCGCGCAGCTGTGGAGCGAATTGCTGGGTTGCGAGGTCGGCGCCGCCGACCAGGATTTCTTCCTCTGCGGCGGCAACTCGTTGCTCGCCCTGCAACTGGTCGCCCTCTGTCAATCGGCGGGTGCGGGAGCAAACCTGGGACTCGCCGACTTGCAGGCAAACTCGCGCCTCGACCAGTTCAGCCGTCTCCTGCGCAGCCACGGCTTGGCGCCGGAGCGTCTGCTGGAACGGGCGGCGACGCCGGAGCAGCCGCTGGTGCTGTCGAGGAGCGCGGCATGAACGTCGGTCTCTCCGCGGAGGTGCGCTACCACTGGTTCCGCGAGCACCTGGTGGTGGTCGGCGATTGGCACCGCCTGTCCCCCTCCGAGCGCGACCGCCTGCGGCACCAACCGATGCCGGATGAGGCCGCGCAGTCCTTGCGCGTCGACCTGTCGCCCTGGTCCTGCGGGATGGTCTTCAGCGAGCTGCTCGGCGCCGACCTGACCCGCTTCGGCCTCTGCTACCTGGCTCCGGCCGAGGTGCCGGCATCCGACCTGACGCGCCTGGGACGGCGCCTGCGCGAAGAGTTCCCGTTGCTCGACAGCCAGGTGGACAGCGGCGCGGAAGGTTTCGAACTGGTCGTCCACGGGCGGCCCGAGGAGAGCCCGGCGCTGGAAGTCGGCCCCTTCGCCGACGAAAACGCGCTCATCGCAGCGCTGCTGCAACGCCCGCATTCCCTGTTCGAGCGCGGCCTGCTGCGACTGTTCCACGGGCGCTGCGGAGGACGTGCGCGCTGGGGCGTCTGGCTGCATCACCTGGTCGCCGACGCCGACTTCGCCAGCGTGCTGCTGGCCCGCCTGGCCGTGCTCAACGCCGACCCCACGACCGAAGCGGCGGCCCCCGAGTTCGGCTTCCTCCAGCAGCAATGGCGCCTGGAGCGCCAGCTGCGCGAGCGCAGGACCAGGCTGGAAGACTACTGGAGCGAGCGCGGCGAGGCGTTCCGCGAACTGGCGAGCCTGCCCTGGGCGGAGCGCGCCAGCCATTGCGAGGATTTCCGCTTGGCCGCCACGCCAGGAGGCGGCGAAGCCGCCCTGCTGACCCGGCTCGCCTGCGCCCTGGCTCTCGCCCTGGCCAGCCAGGGCGCCACCGGCAAGGTCCTGGCGCTGACCCCGGTCAGCCTGCGCAGTCGCCGAGGCACGGCGGTTTCCGGTTGCTGGCTGAACCTGGTGCCGCTGTTGCTGGACGCCGCGACCGCCGAGGACACCTTCGAACGACACAGGCTCGAGGCCTTCGAGCACAGCCTGCTGCCGGCGGAGGCCATCGCCGAACGGGCCGGGCTGCGCTATGCCGACGCCCAGGTGATGATCAATGTCATCGACCAGCCATTCCGCAGCGCCGGGTTCATCCACCGGCCGACACTGAAGAGCCGCCTGCCGCTGACCCTGACCCTGGTCCGGCGCGACGACGGCGGCTGGGACGCCAGCCTGGCCAGCCGCTTCGGCCGCGAACGGACCCTGGCGCTGGCGGCGGCCATGGCCGAGGCGCTACGCCCATGCTGATCCTGCTGCCTGACTTCATCGGCCACCCGAGCTGCTTCCGCGGGCTGCTGGCACGCCTCGGCGCAACGGCCTGCCGGCTGGTCGACTACCACCGGCTGGATGCCTACGCCAGCATCGAAGCCCTCGCCAGCCAGGTACTCGACGGCCTGGCGGAAGAACCGGACTGGCTGATCGGCTATTCCTTCGGCGGCCTGGTCGGCTACGAGATGGCCCGCCAGTTGCGGGCCAGCCGCCTGCTGATGATCGACAGCCACCTGCCCTGGCCGGCCCTGCGGCGAATGCCGCCGAGCGAGCAATACCAGCGCTGGCTGAGCGCCGAGATGCGCGAATGGATCGCCCTGATGAGCGAGCTTGGCGAACTGCGCGAAGAGGTCCTGCTGCGCAATGTCGAGCTGTTCGGCCGCTGGCAGCCCCGCCATCGCCTCGCCCGCGCCAGCTGGGTGCGCTGCCGGGACGACGCCGGCCGCGACCCGGCCGCCGAACGCTGGTGCGACCTGATCGAGCGGCTCGACACCTTCCCCTGCGAGCGTCCGCACCACCTGGCCCTGCAGGACCCGGCGGTGATCGATTTCATCGTCCACACCGTCAGCAAGGAGTCCGTCCAATGAAACACTATCGGCAGGTGGTATCCCCGCAATTGCGCCAACAGGCGCTGGACTGGATCCTCGCCGCGGCGCAGCGGCCGGACCCGGCGCTGGAACCGGAATTCGACATCGCCGACGACGAGCGCCGCGAGGCGAAGAAGGTGCGCAACCTGCACCGCCACGACCCGCTCTTCTGGGACGACTGGTTCGCCCGCTCCGGGCTCGACGCGCTGGTCCGCGACCATCTGCGCAAGCCGCGCCTGCTGCGCCACGCGGCGTTCATCAAGCGCCACGCCGACGAGTCCTACATCCCGCTGCACCAGGACATCGCGCTATGGGAGAAGCGCTACGAAAGCGCGCAGACCTTCTGGGTCGCCCTGACCCCGTCGCGGAACGACAACGGTGGGATGTTCTATTACCCCGACGACCGCACGATCTTCCCCCACGAGTTCGACCTCGCCTACCCGATGTTCAAGTGCATCGACCTCCAGGCCAACGGCATTTCCCGCGAGCAACTGGTGGATGCCGAGCTGGACGCCGGCGACGTCCTGGTCTGGCCCGCCCGCACCGCACATGGCAGCCACAACAACCGCAGCGGCGAGCTGCGCATCGGCATGCCGATCGTCTTCGTCGAGGACGACGAATTCCACCAACTGAATCGAGAGGACAGCATGAAAACCTGGATCGCTTCCAACCTGAAAAGCGTGTTCCCGGACGAGGCAATCACCGAGGACAACCTCGACCACTATCTTCCGCAGCTGTGCGACTACTCGCTGAAGATGGTCACCTTCCTCGCCCGTTTCTCCCGCCAGTTCGGTCATGCGCCGAAGATCCACGACTTCATCAGGGAGCCGCGGCTGGCGACGCTGTCGGCCTCGGACGCGGGAGCGAGACGATGATCCGGGTCATCGACTGCACCCTGCGCGAGGGGTGCCAGGCCCGCCAGTGCAGCTTCGACAGCGCGCAGTCGGTCCAGCTGGCGAGGGAAATCGCGGCGCTGGGGGTGGATATGATCGAGTGCGGCCACCCGCGGATTTCCGCGGACGAACGCGAGCGGGTACGCGCCGTGGTGGCGGCGGTTTCCACGCCGGTGCTGGCCCACGCCCGGGCGCGCCGGGAGGATATCGACGCGGTGCTGGAAACCGGTGCGCAGTGGGTCGGGCTGTTCGCCTCGATCAACGCGATCTCGCTGGAAACCAAGTTCAAGGGCATGAGCCGCGAGGAGGTGCTCGAACTGTTCCACGACGCGATCCGCTACGCCCGCGAACGCGGCCTGCGGGTCCGGGCCACGGTGGAAGACGCCGCGCGCACCTCGGTCAGCGACCTGGTCAGCATGATCGCCACCGCGCGCGACGCCGGCGCCGATCGCATCTGCTTCGCCGACAGCGTCGGCATCCTGCTGCCGGACGAGACCTTCGACGTGCTCTCGCTGCTGCGCCACGAGTTCCCCGACGTGGTCTTCGAGTACCACGTGCACAACGACCGCGGCCTGGCCCTGGGCAATACCCTGGCGGCGATCCAGGCCGGGGTCCAGTGGCACTCGGCGAGCTGCAACGGGATCGGCGAACGCGCCGGGATCACCGACACCTTCCAGTTGCTGACCCTGCTGCACACCAAGTTCGCCGCCGACCGCTTCAACCTGAAGAACGTCCTCGCGGTCTCCGAGCTGGTCGAGGCGCACAGCCGGATCAAGCGTTCACCGATGCACCCGGTGGTCGGCGAGAACGCCTTCGTCCATGTCGCCCGCCTGCACCAGCTGGCCATGCAGGAAAACCAGGACGCCTACAGCGCCTTCGATCCGGAACTGATCAACGGCCGCGTCTCGCTGCAACGCTACACGCCGATGCACCGCCAATCCCTGTTCCTCACGCCTTTCGAGAAGTCCGCCAGCGAACTGAAGTACCACCGCCACGGCCCCGGCAAGCGCTTCGTCATGCTCGACCGGCGCCTGCTCGACGGCTCGCCGTTCTACTTCATCGCCCGCCAGTTCCACGACGTCGGCGACGGCGGGCCGGGCCACGTCGACAGCCACGTACACAACTGCGACTCGGTGTTCCTGTTCCTCGGCAGCGACGAGGACTACCGCGGCCTGGAGGTGGAAGTCCTGCTCGGCGGCCAACTGCGCCGTTTGCAGAGCCCGGCCAGCGTGTTCATCCCCGCCGGCGTCGAGCACAGCTACCGCTACCTCGGCGGCAGCGGCACCTACATCAATTTCGTCCACAAGGGCGATTACCACGAGAGCCTACTGGAGATTACCCAATGAAGCAGTTCGACAAGCACGCAGACGCCTACAACGTGGTCCGCGGCAAGATCGCCTATCCGGATTCGCTCTACCGCAACCTCGCCGAACGCGCCCCGGCACGCGAAGCGGCGCTGGACATCGGCTGCGGCAACGGCGTCTCGACCGTCCGCCTGCAACCCTGGTTCCGCTACGTGGAAGGCAGCGACCTGGGCGAGGCGCTGATCGCCAAGGCCCGCGAGAACTACCCGGAGATCCGCTTCAGCGTGTCGCCGGCGGAAACCTTCGCGCCGCAACGCCGCTTCGACCTGGTCACCAGCGCCACCTCCTTCTACTGGATGGACCGCAAGCAGGTGCTGACGCGCATGGCCGACTGGCTGACCCCCGGCGGGCTGTTCTGCGCCTACAAGTACGACTTCCCGATCGCCTACGGGCCGCTGCGCGACTTCATCGAGCACGAACTGGTGAACAAGTGGGCCAAACACCGTGATCCGCGCCTGACCCGCTATGACGACACCCTGGAGATCATGGGCAGTTGCCCGCACCTGCGCGACTGCCGCCGCGAAGTGTTCGCCAACATCATCTTCCTCAGCCCGGAGGAGGTCGCGCTGTTCTTCCTCTCCACCAGCTACGTGACCCGCTACATCGAGCAGGAAGGCGGCGAAGACTACGCCGACCGCTTCATCGCCGCGGTGCGCGAGATCGAGAGCGCGCCGCAGGTGGCGGTGAACTTCGACATCCACGCCTTCACCGCGCTGAATCGCTGAGGAGCCGGCATGAGCAGCCTCCCCGTACCCGTATCGCTCGACAGCACCCTCCGCCATCTCGGCAGCGCCGACCCGCGGCGGCCGTTCCTGATCGACGCCCGCGAGCCGGAGCGACCGCTGGAATACACCTGGGGCGACGCCGACCGCCAGGTCGATGCCCTCGCCGAGCAGATCGCCGCGCATGCCTGCCGCAGTGTCGGCGTGCTGCTCGACAACAGCTACCGCAACCTCTGCCTGATCTATGCGGTCATGCGCGCGGGCAAGCATCTGGTGCTGATCGATCCCGAGTGGGGGGAGGCCGCGAAGCAGGCCATCGTCGACGAGATGCGCCTGGACGCGCTGGCCAGCGAACATCCGCTCGAGGGCGCGCTGGCCGGGCTGCGCCTGGCGCTGGACTTCGAGCGCAGCGCGACGCGCCGGCTCGACCGCGCCGCGCACAGCCACATGATCCTGTTCACCTCGGGCACCACCGGCCAGCCGAAAGGCATCGAACTCAGCCAGCAGGCCATGCTCCATGCCTACCGCATCGGCCGCGACTGCCTGGGCATCGGCGAGCACACGCGCTCCGGTTGCTTCTACCGGATCAGCGGCCTGGGCATCCTCGGCATCAATTTCCTCTTCCCGCTGCTGTACGGCGGCAGCGCGGTGCTCCTGCCGCTGCACTGCTGGGCCGACAGCGAAGGCTTCTGGGAATGCGTGGAACGCTTCGGCATCAGTTTCCTCTACCTGGTGCCGCCGGTGGTCAACCACATGGTCAAGGAAGGCTCCCCGCCGCCGCGCCGCTTGCCGTTGCAGCGCCTGCTCTGCGTCGCCGGCTCGGCGCGCCTGGACGCCGACCTGCAGGCGGCCTTCCAGCGCGACTACGCGGCGCTGGCGAACATCTACGGCCTCAGCGAGTGCGGCTTCGCCTTCCTCTTCGGCAAGCGTCGCGGCGATGCGTTCGACAACTCGGTGGGACCTGCCGTCGGCCTGGAACTCAAGCTGACCGACCCCGACGGCCGCCCGCTGGAGGGCAGCGGCGAACGCGGGCGCCTGTGGGTGCGCACGCCGAGCCTGTTCTCCGGCTACGTCAACCGCCCCGACCTGACCGCCCAGGTGCTCGAGGACGGCTGGCTGAACACCCAGGACCTAGCCTACTTCGACGAGGACCGCTGCGTGCACGTCCTCGGCCGTTGCGACGGCACCATCAACAAGGGCGGCAACCTGTTCCACCTGAATGAATGCGAAAGGGCGCTCAACGGCCTGGACGAGGTGATCGACGTCTGCTGCCTGAAGGTCGACTGCCCGCTCTATGGCGAAGACTATGTCGCCGTGATCCACACCGCGCCGCAGGTCGAGTTCGCCTTCCTGCCCTGGCTCCAGCAGCAGCTCGGCACCCTCCGCGCGCCACAGCGCGTGGTGCTGTCGCACCAGGCCCTGCCGCTGAACGGCGCCGGCAAGCACGACCGCCGTGCGCTCGCCGCCCTGCTGCAACGGGAAGCCTCGTGATGTGCGGCATCCTCGGTTACGTCGGCACCGGTTTCAGTGTCTCGCGCTTCGCCGGAGCGCTACGCCTGCTGGCCCATCGCGGCCCGTTCGGCGAGGGCATCGCGGCCCTGCCGAACGGCGCCATCGGCATGACCCGCCTGCCGATGTCCGGCGCCGCGGCGGTACCGCTGCCGCCGCAGGAGGGTCAGCGGCGGGTCGCCTACAACGGCGAGGTCTACCAGGCCGGCTGCGAAATCCATGGCGAGATCCGCCTGCTGCTCGACGGCTTGCAGCGCGGGGTACTGCCGGACGGCATGTACGCCCTCGCCAGCTGGGACCCGCAGACCCGGCAATTGACCCTGCTGCGCGACGAGTTCGGCATCAAGCCGCTGTACTACAGCTACCAGCCCGAGCGCGGCCTGCTGGCCTTCGCCTCCGAGCCGCGGGCGCTGCTGCACCTGCTCGGCGGCGCCCGCGCCGACGCCGAGGCGATCGCCCAGGTGGTCGCCGCCGGCGTGCCGCTGGAAGGCCAGACCCTGTTCCAGCAGGTCCGTCTGCTGCTGCCCGGCGAGGTGTTGCGCTTCGATCTCTCCCAGGAGCGTCCGCGCCTCTGCCAGCGCCAGCGGCTGGCCACCGCCCCGGCCAGCGAGGTGGACAGCCTCGACGAGCAGCTCGGCGAAACCCTCGAACGCTGCCGCCAGACCTTCCGCCCCTGCGCCCTGCTGGTCAGCGGCGGGGTCGATTCCAACCTGCTCGGCAGCTACCTGGACCCGCAGTTGCAACGCTTTCACCTGTGCCTGGAAGGCGACGAGGAAAGCCTGCTGCCACACCCTCGGCTGCAACGCTTCGAGCTGCGCCAGGAAGCCTTCATGCCGCTGCTGCGTCGCGCGGTCGGCAACTTCGGCGGGGCGACACGGATGTCCAGCCTGCTGATGTACCAGCGCCTGGCCGACGGTATCGGCGAGCAGGGCTATCACTGCGTGCTTCTCGGCGAAGGCGCCGACGAACTGTTCTGGGGCTACCCGCGCCATCTCGAACTCTGGCGCCGGCGCGACACACCGGAACCGCGGCGCTTTGCCGCCGCCTGGTTCGGCGAGTACCGGCGCAAGGCCGCGCTGCTGGCGGAACCGGCGGGCCGACGGGTCGCCGAGCGGATCGAGGAACTCGCCCACGAGGCCCTCGGCCAGGGCCTCGAGGCGGCGATCGGCCAGTTCGACCTGCACTACTCGCTGGAGCCGCTGCTGCGCCGCGCCGACCATCTGCTGATGTCGCGCACCATCGAAGCGCGCACCCCCTACCTGCATGGCGCCCTGGCGCAGCGCGCCGGGCGCCTCCAGCGGATCGTCGGCGACACCGCCAAGGCACCGCTGGTGGCGCTCCTGGAGCAGCGCGAGAAACGCTGGCAGGCGCAGCCGAAACGGCATTTCCGCCTGCCGTTCGAACGTTGGCCGCAGGCCCTCGGGGAAATGCGCCGGCACCTCGCCGAACGCCTGCCGGCGCTCCACGACCTCGGCCTGGAAGGCCTGGATGCACCGAGCGTCGCGGCGCTGCCCGGCGACCAGTTGTTCACCCTCACCACCCTGTCGCTCTGGCAGCAGGAATACGGAGCCTCGCTATGACAACCATCCATCGTCGCCCCGCGCCCTGGCGGGGCAACGCGGTGTTCTGCGCTTCGGCCGCTTTCGCCGCCGGCCTGGAAACGCTGTTCGCGCGCCTGCTGGAGCGGCGTCCCGCGGATAGCGCGGAGGCTCTCCTGCGCCAGCGCCTGCATCACGAACTGGAGCATGGAAGCGGCGTGCTGCTGCACGATTCCGCGCTGCTGCGCGGACTCGCCGAGGACGAATTCCAGCGGGTGTTCCGCGCATTCTGCCAATGGCTGGGACGCACCGTGGCGATCAACCGCAACGGCGAGTACCTCAAGGAAGTGCGCGACCTCGGCCTGCGCGACGCCCGCGACGCGCCGCAGCGCGGCCACCTGACCAGCCAGGAACTGGCCTTCCACTCCGATCGCGCCGACCTCACGGTGCTCGCCTGCTGGTCGCCGGCACGCCGGGGCGGCGCCTTCCGCATCCGTTCCTCGGCCGACGTCCTCGCCACCCTGGAAGCCGCCAATCCGGCCTGGCTGCCCCTGCTCGGCCAGCCGATCCCCCACGACCTGCGCGACGAAGGCGACGCCGACTACGCGCTGGTGCCGCTGCTCACGGAAACCCCGCGGACCTTCGTCTTGCGCTATATCCGCAAGTTCAACGAATCGGTGACGCGCCACGGGCTAAGCCTCGCCCCGCAGGTGCGAAGCATGCTCGACGGCCTGGACGAGGCGATCGAACGCGCCGACGGCTATGCCGAACTGGACTTCAGCAAGGGCATGCTGGTGCTGGTGAACAACCACACCACCCTGCACGCGCGCACCGAGTTCAGCGACGACGAGCGGCAGCGCCGCTGCCTGCTGCGCTGCTGGCTGAGCAGCGAGTTCACCCGCGAACTGCCGGAAAGCTTCCTGCCGCTGTTCCACCAGGTAGCCGCCGGCAGCCTGCGCGGCGGCATCCGTCCCCTCGCCCAGGAGCCCCGCCCGTGAGCGACAACACCTTCAGCGTGCAACGCTTCCGCGCCCTGCCGACGGAAATCCACGTGATGCTCGTCGGTACGCTGCTGACCCGCGGCGCCTACTTCATGGTCTGGCCGTTCCTGGCATTGCTGCTGTGGCGCGAGTTCCGGCTGTCCGCCAGCGCCATCGGCCTGCTGCTGGCGCTGGCGACCGTCTGCGGCGCGCTCAGCGGCATCTACACCGGCTGGCTGTCGGACCGTTTCGGGCGCAAGCGCCTGATCTTCTTCGGCACCAGCCTCAGCGGGCTTTCCTTCGTGTTGCTGGGCTTCAGCGGCCAGCCGCTGTCCTACGGACTGGCGATCTCCGGGGTGAGCATCGGCTGCGCCCTGCTCGAATCCAGTTGCAAGGCGCTGATCGGCGACCGCGTCGAGGATCGCCGCTCGCGGGAACTGGCGCTCTACTGCCGGTACTTCCTGATCAACCTCGGCGCCGCCCTCGGCCCGCTGATCGGCCTGACTCTCGGCGTCGCCGCCCAGGCCGGCACCTTCCTGGTCACCGCGCTGGTCTACTTCTGCTACGGTCTGCTGCTCTGGCGCCTGCTGCACCACCTCGAACTTAAGCGGCGCAGCCTTGCCCCGCGATCCTCGACGGGGTTCCTCGAAGCCTGCCTGAGCATGGCCCGGCATCGCGCCTTCACCCTGCTGTTGCTGTGCAACATGCTGGCCGCGCTGATCTACGCCACCTTCGATTCGACCCTCGTGCAGTACCTAACCCGCAGCGGTCTGCCCGACGTGGTCAACAGCATCGCCCTGCTGGTGACCATCAACGCGCTGACCATAGTGGTCGCCCAGTTTCCCCTCCTTCGCCTGCTGGAAAACACCGGCACCGGCGGCCGCCTGATGCTCGGCATGCTGCTCATGCTCCTGGCCCAGCTAGGCTTCGCCTGGACCCCGGTGACCCTGTTCGCCGGCCTGGCGCTGGCCACGGTGGTGCTCAGCCTCGGCGAACTGATCGTGTTCCCGACCTTCAGCGTGGAGGTCGACCAACTGACCCCCGACGACTTGCGCGGCAGCTATTTCGGCGCGGCCAATCTCTACAGCCTCGGCACCGCGCTGGCACCGCTGTACGGCGGGATCATGCTCGACCATGCCGGCAGCCAGGCGCTGTACCTCGGCCTGGCCGCGCTGTGCGGGGTGATCATGCTGCTGCAGGTCGGCGCGGTCGGCCTGCGCCAGGCCGAGCGGGCCGGCGGATGAGCGGCGCGCTGCTGGTCTCGGGATTTTTCCTGCGCCGCTCCGCCTGGTCCGTGGAAGGCGCCGGCTGGCGAAGCTGCGACCATCTGCGCGACGCGCCCGGATGCGACCTGGCGCATTGGCTGGACCAGGCCGCCGCCACGCTGGCCGGCGAGGAGCGGGTGATACTCTGCGGCCACAGCTTCGGCGGCTACCTGGCGCAATGCCTGGCGGCCCGCCTGGGCGAGCGCGCCGCGCACCTGTACCTGTTCAGCGCGCTGGTCAGCGAGGGCGGCGGCGCGCTGGAAAGCTACCAGGACAGCGGCCAGGACAATCTCCTCGGGCTATGCCGCCTCGACCCGCTCGGAGGGCGGGTCCGCCTGGAAGACCGCGCCGGCTTCCTCGAACTGCTCGGCGCCGAGGTGCCGACCAGCGCCAGCGAGCCAGCGCAATTGCTGATCGACCCGCCGCGGCAGGTTCGTCCAGCCTGCCCGGTCACCTACGTTGTGGCGGCCGCCGACCGGCTCAGCCCGCCGCCGCTGCAACGTACCTTCGCCCACCGCCTGGACGCGCGAGTGCGGGAATACCCGGGCGGGCACCTCGCCGCACTGGCGGACCCGCGCTTCCTTCGCGCCCTTATCGAATCTAATAATTAGATAGATAAAGCCGAAAATACGCGCTTTTTTATCACAATGATCTGACGGATGATGACCCCATCAACCGCCCGCCCCCCTCGCGCAAACGAGCGGCGACGGGCCCAATGGAGATCCGATCATGATCGAACGTCGTCCCTTCGACCGTCTGGGCCATGCCAACCACGGCTGGCTGAACGCGCGTCATCATTTTTCCTTCGCCGACTACTATGACCCGGAGCGCGAGGACTGGGGCCGCCTGCGGGTCTGGAACGATGACGAGATCGCCGCCGGCAGCGGCTTCCCGCCGCACCCGCACCGCGACATGGAGATCATTACCTATGTCCGCGAAGGCGCGATCACCCACCAGGACAGCCTGGGCAACAAGGGCCGCACCGAGGCCGGCGACGTGCAGGTGATGAGCGCCGGTACCGGCATCGTCCATTCGGAGTACAACCTGGAAGCCGAGACCACCCGGATCTTCCAGATCTGGATCATCCCGGACCGCCGCGGCGACCAACCGCGCTGGGGCTCCAAACCGTTCCCGAAGGCCGAGCGCGACGGTCGTTTCGTCACTCTCGCCAGCGGCGACGAGCAGGACAGCGAAGCGCTGCACATCCGCGCCGACGCCGAGGTCGCCGCGGTGACCCTGAAGGCCGGCCAGAGCGCCGAGTACGCCCTGGAAAACGGTCGCCGCGCCTACCTGGTGCCGGCCACCGGCAGCATCGAGGTCAACGGCGTGCGCGCCGAGGCCCGCGATGGCCTGGCGGTACGCGACGAACCGACCCTGAAGGTCACCGCCCTGGAAGACAGCGAAGTGCTGCTGGTGGAAGTGGCCTGACCCGACAGCCCCTCGCCCCCACGGGCGAGGGGCTGCTTTCGTTACGCCCCAGCCTCTCTCGACGCAGCGGCGTTATCCGCCGCAACGCCTCCGGCCCTGCCGACTTGGTTCTTCCCAGCTTCACGCTTCGCGCTCACACTACCCGCAGAAGAATTCGAGAGGCTCCGCCATGCGTGAACTGCAACCCCTGCTGGAGAACCACGGGCTGCTCCTGCTGTTCCTCAACGTGCTCTGCGAGCAGGCCGGGCTGCCGATTCCCGCCTACCCGGCGCTGATCGTCGCCGGCGCGCTGGCCATGCAGGGCGTCGGCGCGCCGCTGGGCGTGGTCCTGCTGGTGGTGGTGCTCGCCTGCCTGCTGGCGGACGTCGCCTGGTACCTGGCCGGACGCCGCTACGGCGGCTTCCTCCTGCGCAGCATCTGCAAGGTCTCGCTGTCCCAGGACAGTTGCATCCGTCAGAGCCAGAACATGTACCTGCGGGTCGGTCCGAGGGCGCTGCTGATGTCGAAGTTCCTGCCCGGCGCCAGTGCGTTGTCCACCACCCTGGCCGGCATGACCCGCACCCACCTGCGCCGCTTCCTCGCCTACGACGCCGCCGGCTCGGCACTCTGGGCCGGTTCCGCGCTGCTACTGGGGGTGATCTTCAGCGATGCGGTAGACCACCTGCTGGCCCTGCTCAGCGACTACGCGGCCATCGGCGCGCTGCTGATCGCCGGCGCCTTCGCCGCCTTCATCGCCTGGAAGCTCTGGCAGCGCCAGCGCCTGCTGTCGCGCAGCCGGCGGATTCCGCGAATCAGCGTGGAGGAACTGGAAAACCTTCGCGAACAGGGGCAATTGCCGGTGATCCTCGATGTCCGCGCCCATCACGAAGACGAGCCGAGCGGCATTCCGGGAGCCATCCCGGTGGAGCTGAACGTGTCGCTGAAGGACCTCCCCGGCGACCTCAGGGACGCCAGCATCGTCATCTATTGCGCCTGTCCCCACGAACTTTCCGCCGCGATGCTCGCCCAGCGCCTCAACGCCTCCGGCTTCACCCGCACCTGGGCGCTGGCCGGCGGCCTGGACGCCTGGCGCAAGGCCTACGGGCAGGTCGTGGCGAACGCCTGAGCGACGCCCACCGGGTTCAGCCCAGGGCCTGCACCGCCGCGCCGCCGGCTTGTCGCTGCGGCGCCGGCGAGGAGAACACCAGGTAGCCGTCCTCGACCTTGCCGTAGCGCAGCAGCGCCAGGTCGAGGACGTAGTTCTGGTAAAGCTTCCAGGGCATCCGGTCGCCCTGCTTGGGCATGCGCTCGGCGGCGCGCTGGATGTAGCCGGAGTCGAGGTTGAGGAAGGGCTCCTCGCGCACGTCGCCGGTGCTGTCGCGGGCGGTCACCTGGCGCATGCCGGTGGCATCCATGTGATTGATCAGGCGGCAGAAGTATTCGCTGGAGAGGTCCGCCTTGAGCGTCCAACTGGCGTTGGTATAGCCGACCACCGCCGCCAGGTTCGGCAGGTCGCGCAGCATGATGCCGCGATAGCCCATGCTCTGGTTGACCTGGAACGGCTTGCCGTCGACCGCCAGCTCGGCGCCGCCGAACATCACCAGGTCGAGGCCGGTGGCGGTGACGATGATGTCCGCCTCCAGCACCTCGCCGGTCTTCAGACGAATGCCCCGCTCGACGAAGCGGTCGATGTGCTCGGTGACCACCGACGCCTTGCCCTTGCGCAGCACCTTGAACAGGTCGCCGTCCGGCACCGCGCAGACCCGCTCGTCCCACGGCTTGTAGCGCGGGCTGAAGTGACGCATGTCGAAGCGTTTGCCCAGTTGCAGGCTGGCCAGCTTGAGCAGGGCCTTGCGGACCAGGCCGGGGAAGGTCCTGGCGAGCATGAAGAAGACCATCTGCATGGCCACGTTGCGCGCCCGCGCCTGGCGGTAGATCCAGGTTTCCGGAAGGAAGCGGCGGAGGAAATTGGAGATCGCGTCCTTCTGCGGCAGGGTGATCACGTAGGATGGCGAGCGCTGCAGCATGGTGACGTGGGCGGCCTTGTCGGTCAGCGACGGCACCAGGGTCACGGCGGTCGCGCCGCTACCGATCACCACCACCTTCTTGCCGCTGTAGTCGAGGTCCTCGGGCCACAGCTGCGGATGGACGACCTGCCCGGCGAAGTCCTCGCGGCCGACGAATTCCGGGGTATAGCCGGCCTCGTAGCGGTAGTAGCCGGTGCACATCAGCAGGAACTGCGCGGTCATGCGCAGCGGCTCGGGCTCGTCGCCGCGCTGCACGTCGAGGTTCCAGCGCGCATTGGCGGAATCCCAGTCGGCCCTGAGCACCCGGTGGCGGTAGCGGATCTTCCGGTCGATGCCGTTCTCCCGTGCGGTCTCCTCGATGTAGCGGCGGATCGACGGACCGTCGGCGATGGCCTTGGGATCGCTCCATGGCTTGAAGTTGTAGCCGAGGGTGAACATGTCCGAGTCGGAACGGATGCCGGGGTAGCGGAACAGGTCCCAGGTACCGCCCATCGCCGCGCGCCCTTCGAGCAGGGCGAAGCTCTTGCCGGGGCAATGCTTCATCAGGTGGTAGGCGGCGCCGACGCCGGACAATCCGGCGCCGACGATGAGTACGTCCAGGTGTTCGACAGGCATAAGGTTCCTCGATCGGCGGAAGCGTCCAGCCGTCTGCTGGGCTGATGCCCTCCACCCTACAGAGGGGATGCCGCGCGGGTATCCCAACCTTCGTACTGCGATATCCGCAAAGTATGGACCCAGGCGTGGGAATCACCCATGCCGGCGTACCGGCATGGGTCGGGCGCTAGGAGGCGCGGGAAGGTTTCTCCGGGGTCTCCGCCGCTACCGCGCCACGGTCTTCCAACTGGTCGGTCTGGAACAGCGTCTCCAGCTCGACCCGCGCCTCGCGAGCGCTTTTGATCAGCGCGTCGCGGTCGTTGTAGAACAGGTGCTGGGAGGCCAGGACCTCTTCGTCGTGCCGGCGGAAACGACGGATCCGCGCGTCCGCCTGTTCCTCGCTCAGACCCAGGCCGCAGAGCACCATGCGGCTCATCTCCAGGCTGGAGAAGAAGGTCTCGCGCACCGGCTCGACCCCGGCGTCGAGCAACAGGTGGACGTGCTGGCGGTTACGCGCGCGAGCGATGATCTTCAGGTGCGGATACAGCTTGCGCACGCGCTTGGCCGTCTCGATGTTGGTCTCCGGGTCATCGGTGGCGATGACGAAGAACTCGGCCTTCTCTACCTGGGCCGCGCGAAGGATCTCCGGGCGCATCGGGTCGCCGTAGAAGATCGGGATCGCGCCGAGGGTACGGGTCAGCTCGATGGTCTCCACCGAGGTGTCCAGGGCGATGAACGGCACGCGCTGGGCGCGCAGCACGCGAGCGACGATCTGGCCCATGCGGCCGACCCCGGCGATCACCACGCGCGGGGTGTCGTCGTTGTCGATGCGTTCCATTTCCGGCGGCGGCTTCGTCGCCTCCGGCTCCTTCGCCAGCAGGCGCGCGAGGCCGAGTACCAGCAACGGGGTCAGGGCCATCGACAGGGTGATGGAAAGCACCAGCAGGTTGTGCAGGTCGTTCTGGAACAGGCCCTGGTCGCGGGCCATCTTGAACACGACGAAGGCGAACTCGCCGCCGGCCGCCAGGACCACGCCCAGGCGCAGCGCCGAGGCCTTGTCGAGGCCGCCGGAAATGCGTCCGACGAAGTACAGCACCGGCGCCTTCAGGGCGATCAGCAGCACGGTCAGGCCGAGCACCATCCACGGCGACTTGAGCAGCAGGCTGATGTCCGCGCTCATCCCCACGCTGATGAAGAACAGGCCGAGCAACAGGCCCTTGAACGGCTCGATCTGCGCCTCCAGTTCGTGGCGGTACTCCGAGTCGGCCAGCAGCAGGCCGGCGAGGAAGGCACCGAGGGCCATGGACACGCCGGCCAGCTCCATCAGCAGCGCGGTGCCCATCACCACCAGCAGCGCGGTGGCGGTGGACATGTCCTGCAGCTTGGTCTGGGCGACGATGCGGAACACCGGGCGCAGCAGGTAGCGGCCACCGACCACCACCGCGGCGATGCTGCCGACCACCTTGAGGGTCTGGGTCAGTTCGCTGCCGCCGGCGTCGCTGTGCGCACCGCTGAGCAGCGGGATCATGGCGATCAGCGGGATCGCCGCGATGTCCTGGAACAGCAGGATGGCGAAGGCCAGGCGGCCATGGGGCTGGGTCAGTTCCTTGCGCTCGGCGAGGATCTGCAGGCCGAAGGCGGTGGACGACAGCGCCAGGCCCAGGCCGAGCACCACCGCGCTGTTCACCGGCTGGTCGAAGCCGACCAGGGCCACAGTGCCGATCACCAGGCCGGTCAGCAGCACCTGCAGCAGGCCGACGCCGAACACCGACTTGCGCATCACCCACAGGCGCCGCGGCGACAGCTCCAGGCCAATGATGAACAGCAGCAATACCACGCCCATCTCGGAGATCTGCGCGACGCTTTCCGGGTTGTCCACCAGGCCCAGCACGCTGGGACCGATCAGCACGCCGGCCAGCAGGTAGCCGAGCACCGCGCCCAGTTGCAGGCGCTTGGCCAGCGGCACCATGAACACCGCCGCGATCAGGAAGACCACGCCGGACTGGAGAAAACTGCTTCCGTGTTCCACGCTCAACTCCCGCTGGCGGCGCTGGCGCCGAACCGGTCGCGGATGGTGGCGATGGTCTCCACATCCATGGCGATATAGGCCTGCTTGACGAAGGCGTCGTAGGGTAGTTCGTCGCCCAGCGGCTGCAGGTAGCGGGTGCAGTAGGCGAAACGCACGAACAGCGAGCCGGGTTCCGGCTCCTCGATGGTCATGTCGAGGCTGCCGCCGGCCACCTCGGCGCTCGGCTTGATACTGTAGTGGGCACTGTCCGGCGCCTTCAGCACGACTTCGTCCTCGACCACCAGACCCGGCAGGTACAGGCGCCGGTGCAGGCGGTCGCCGTCATCGACGAGGATCTCGAAACGCTCCAGGCCGACGACGAAATACTGTGGCTCGCGCGCACGGCAGACCAGGCCTTCCCAGAGTTGCAGCCGGTCGAGGACCGGCAGGTCGACAAGTGTCCGGTCGTTGACCTGGACCAGGTGTTCGAATTGCATGTGGCTCACTTCCTGTTCGGTGCATGCGATAGGCGAGTTCTGACCGGCGATGGGTGCAGAAAGTTTTCCCGCTGCCGGCGAATCGCCAGGCCGCAGGTCCACAACGATCGCCGACAGGCATTCGAGGACGCCGCCGGGGCACCCGGCGGCACATCGACCTCACTCGTCGTCGATCTTCCAGGGAATCGGCGGAGCGCTCAAGCGCGGCCCTTCCAGGGCGTCGAGCCGGCCGAAGCGGGCATCCCCCTCCTCCCAGGCCTTCTGCGCCCGGGCGATCTCGCCCTTGCTGTGGCCGACGAAGTTCCACCACATGAAGATCTCCGCACCGAACGGTGCGCCACCCAGCAACAGCACCCGCGCGCCAGGGTCGAGTTGCAGTTGCAGGCCGTCGCGGCCGTCGCCCAGGTAGGCCAGTTCGTTCACCGCGAAATGCTCGCCGCCCACTTCCAACCCGCCTTCCAGCGGCAGCAGGCCGTACTCGAAGTGCGGGTCGAGCGTCAGTTGCAGGGTCGAGGCGTCGTGGCAGGCCAGGTCGGCACCGAGCAGCGGCGAGTAGAGCCGGCACGGCGCCTGTCGCCCGGCCAGCGCACCGGCCAGCAGGGTGAAGGTGACCCCCTGCTCCTGCCAGCGCGGCAGGTCGGGATGATGATCGAAGGCCGGGGCGATGTCGCGCTGCTCGTAGGGCAGCGCGATCCACAACTGCGCGGCGTGGGCGTGGCGCTCGTCGGGCAGCGACTCCTCGGTGTGGGCGATGCCATGACCGGCGGTCATCAGGTTGACCTGGCCGGGGCGGATCACCTGGACGTTGCCCAGGCTGTCGCGGTGCAACGCCTCGCCCTGGATCATCCAGGTAAAGGTCTGCAGGCCGATGTGCGGGTGCGGGCCCACGGCCAGTCCGCCGCCAGGTTCGAATTCGGCGGGACCGGCATGGTCGAGGAAGCACCAGGCACCGATCATCCGACGCTGGCGCGACGGCATCAGCCGACTGACGGTGATCCCGCCGCCGATTTCCGCGGCACGCGCGGTGACCCGTTGCAGCAGGTGTTCGCGGCGCTCCGGACAGTCCCGCGAGGAGGACAGGTCGCAACGCTCTTCGGTATTGCTCATGTTCAGGCTCTCCGGTGACGAGGCATTCAACCGCGCAGGCGGCGCACCCATAGCTGCAGGGCCTGCAACTGCTGCTGGATCAGCTCGCGCGCCTTGTCGTCGAGCAACCGGCCCTGGGCGTCGAAGGCGTTCTGCGCGCTGGAGATCATCACTTCCGGCTTGTTCAGCGGATGAACGTCGAGGAACACCAGCGTCTGGCGCAAGTGATACTGCGCCCGCGCGGTGCCGAAACGCCCGGCACTGGCACCGAGGATCGCCGCCGGCTTGCCGGAGAACGGCTGCTCCGGCGGCCGCGAGGCCCAGTCGATGGCATTCTTCAGCACCCCGGCCATCGAATAGTTGTATTCCGGGGTGGCGAACAGCAGCGCGTCCGCCGCGCGGATCTGCTCGCGGAAGCGTTCCACCGCGGGCGGGAAGCCGAGGGCGTAGACGTCCTCGTTGTACAGCGGGATGCCGGAGATGTCCGCCAGCTCGATGCTCATGCCCGGCGGGACCAGGCCAATCGCCTCCTGCAGCGCCGCGCTGTTGTAGGAGCCGCTGCGCAGGCTGCCGGAAATGCCCAATACCTTGATGTCGTCGCTCATGCCGTGCTCCTCGTTGTGCGTGCGGGTTCAGTCGCGTAGCTGGCTGCTGACGCTGACCTCTCCGGAGAGTACACGATGGATCGGGCAGGCATTGGCGATCTCCAGCAGACGCTGGCGCTGCTCGGCGTCGAGATCGCCGGCCAGGCGGATGTCGCGGCGGATATGGGTGAAGGGCTCCGGCTTGGTGCGTTCCTCGACGATGTTCAGTTGCACGTCGATACCCTCCAGCGGCCACTCCTTGCGCTGCGCGTACATCGCCACGGTGATCGCCGTGCAGGCGCCCAGCGCCGAGAGCAGGATCTCGTGCGGCGAGGGACCGCTGTCGGCACCGCCGAGGGCGGCCGGCACGTCGCTCAGCCACTGGTGGCTGTCGTCGCCGAGGGTCACGCGATAAGGGGTGGTGCCGAGGGAAGCGTTGACGACCTGGGTAGCCATGGGGTTTCTCCTGTGCATGGGGGGGGCGTGCCGGAACCTCGGGTTCCGGCGAAGCGGCGTTCCGATGAAAACACCTGGACGGAAAACGACACAAGGCACCCGATGGTCGGAGTGCCTTGTGTCCGGGACAGCGGCGAAGCCGGCTTACTTCTTCGTGCCGAAGCTCTGGATCAGGTTGGCGTACGCCGGCAGGTGGCCGCCGAGGATGGCACCGAAGCCTTCGATGTCGTTGCGCCAGTCGCGGTGCAGTTCGCAGCCGACGCTGAACCAGTTCATCAGTTGCGCGCCGGCGGCGGTCATGCGCGCCCAGGCGGCGTCGCGCACCACCGGGTTGAAGGTGCCGGAGGCGTCGGTGACGACGAATACGTCAAACCCCTCCTCCAGCGCCGAGAGGGTCGGGAAGGCTACGCAGACATCGGTCACCACGCCGGCGATGATCAGTTGCTTCTTGCCGGTGGCCTTGACCGCCTTGACGAAGTCCTCGTTGTCCCAGGCGTTGATGTTGCCGGGGCGGGCGATGTACGGGGCCTGCGGAAACATTTCCTTGAGTTCCGGCACCAGCGGGCCGTTGGGGCCATCCTCGAAGCTGGTGGTGAGGATGGTCGGCAGGTTGAAGAACCTGGCGATGTCGGCCAATGCCAGGACGTTGTTCTTGAACTCGTCCGGGCTGAAATCGCGGACCAGGGAGAGCAGGCCTGCCTGGTGGTCGACGAACAGCACCGCCGCATCGTTCTTGTCGAGTCGCTTGTAGGTGAAGGACATGGTGTTTCTCCGGTCTCGGGCGGCGTCCGTCGCCGCGCGGTGTGAAACGAAGCGCCTCCTGGGAGGCAAGCATGGGCGGTCTCGGGAGCGCACGCCGCCCATCAAGAGTAGTGACAGCGACAGCGATTTACCGCCCGGTAAAATGCGAAAACGGTGTTCTCGATACGAGAACAATGCCATTCCCCGGGCGCGCTACGCTTGCCCTGCCATTGTCTTTCCCGCACGTCGACGCGCGCATCCCCTTACCAGGAGTTCTCCCGCATGCGACAGTCTGCCTCCCGATTGTTTCGAGATTCGCCATGAGCCTGCGCCTTGAAGACATACAGGCCTTCCTCAACGTGGTCGAGCTGGGCAGCATCAGCGCCGCCGCCGAACGCATGAGCCTGTCCAAGTCCGTGATCAGCAAACGCGTCAGCGACCTGGAGCGCCACCTCGGCGTGCGCCTGCTCTACCGCTCGACGCGCAACGTCGAGCCGACCGAGGCCGGCGGCTTCTTCTACAAGTCGGCCAAGGCCTCGCTGCAGGACCTGAACAACGCCGCGGAAAGCGTGGCCCTGCGCGAGAACGACCTGTGCGGGGAATTGCGGGTGATGGCGCCGATGAGCTTCGGCACGCTCTGGCTGGGGCCGCTGGTGATGGAATTCATGGCGCGCAACCCGCGCCTGGAAGTGGTCCTGCAACTGGACGACCGGATCGTCGACTTCGAGAAGGAAGGCTACGACCTGGCGATCCGCATCACCCGCCTGCAGGACAGCTCGCTGATCGCCCGCCAACTGGGCACCAGCCGCCGGGTAGTGTGTTGCAGCCCGGAATACCTGGAACGGCACGGCCCGCTGCAACGCATCGAAGACATCCTCTGCCATCCCTGCATCGGCTACAGCCACAACACCCCGTCGCAGCTATGGAGCTTCGAGCCGCGGGTGGCCGGCGAGCCGGCGCGGATGATCACCCCGCGCGGACGCTTCAACACCAACAACGGCCAGACCATGCGCGACGCCGCGGTGCGTGGCCTGGGCCTGGCGATGCTGCCGCTGTTCATCGCCGCCGAGGACCTGGCCGCCGGCCGGCTGGTCGAGGCCCTGCCGCAGGAGCGGCCGCTGGACGACCTGATCTACGCCATGTATTCGCGAGCGGCAACCCTCTCGCCGAAGGTGAAGCTGTTCGTCCAGTTTCTCCAGCAGGCCCTGGGCAGCCCGCCGTGGGGCGTGCGCTGAGCCTCGCTCAGCGCTTGCGACAGACGCTCAGCCCGTCGCCGATCGGCAGCAGCGAGTAGTCCACCCGCGCGTCGTTCTTCAGCGCCAGGTTGAGCTGCTGGATGCCGCGGGTATCCGCACTCTTCGGCTGCGCTTCGAGCACCCGGCCGCTCCACAGCACGTTGTCGAAAAGCACCAGCCCACCCTGGCGCACCAGCGCCAGCGCGGCCTCCAGGTATTCGGGGTAGTTGGCCTTGTCGGCGTCGATGAAGGCCAGGTCGAATTGCCCGGCCAGGCCTTCGTCGAGCAACGCACGCAGGGTTTCCAGGGCGGGCCCGAGGCGTAGCTCGATGCGCTCCTCGACAGCGGCTTCGCGCCAGTAGCGGCGCGCAGTCAGGTGGTAGTCGCCGGGCAGGTCGCAACAGGTAAGACGCCCCTGCTCGCCAAGGGCGGTAGCCATGCACAGGGCGCTGTAGCCGGTGAAGGTGCCGACCTCCAGCGCCCGCCGCGCGCCGATCAGGGTCAGCAGCAAGGCGATGAACTGGCCCTGCTCGGGGGCGATCTGCCAGCGTGCGTTGGGCAGCTTCGCGGTTTCCTCGCGCAGGCGGGTCATCAGCGGGGTTTCCCGCAGCGAAACGTCCAGCAGGTAGCGATAGAGGTTGTCGTCGAGATTGAGGGTGCGGGTGGTCATGATGGCCCCGGACCTCCCCGCCTCAGGGCACCCGCGCCAACGGCGACGGCGCGACCAGCACGCGCTTGGCGTCCAGGTACGCGCGTTGCCAGTAGCTGTTCTGCAGGCTGTCCAGGCGCACCGTGCCGCCGGTGCGCGGCGCATGCACGAAACGACCCTCGCCGACGTAGATGCCGGCATGGCTCACGGTGCGACCACCGGAGGTGGCGAAGAACACCAGGTCGCCGGTCTGCAGGGCCTGCACCGGCACGCTGGGCGCGCGCATGGAAATCATCTCGCGGGTCGAGCGCGGCAGCTTGATGCCGGTCATGTCGCGGTAGACGAAGTTGATCAGGCCGCTGCAATCGAAGCCCGAATCGGGCGTGTTGCCGCCCCAGCGGTAGGGCGTGCCGACCAGGCCGAGGGCACGGAACAGCACATCGTCGGCGGCGGGCGAGAAATTCGTCGCCGGACGGAATACGACCTGTTTGGCGGGCGCGGGGGGCGGCGCTTTGCTGGCGCAGGCGGTAAGCAGCGCAGCAAAGGCGAGGATCGAGAATCGGGCCAGTGCATGCATAGTGGAAGCCTTCCTGGTGAGGAATGCTTCCACTTTGCTACGACAAGGAGTTAAACGCAATACTTAAAGTAAAACTTTAAGTTTAGCGCTTGCTCGTCAGGGCATCCTTGTAGCCGGGTTCGAGCACCCGCTTGGCTTCCATGTAGCTCAGGCTCCAGTAGCTGGAGTCCAGGCTGTCCACCCGCACCCCGCCGCCGCGACGGCTGGCGGAATGGATGAACTGGCCATCACCGATGTAGATGCCGGCGTGGCTGACGCGGCCACGGCCACGGTTGTTGAAGAACAGCAGGTCGCCGGGCTGCAACTCGTCCTTGGAGACCAGCGGTACGTCCATATCGATGAGTTCGCGGGTGGAGCGCGGCAGCTTGATGCCGGCCTCCTCGCGGAACAGGTAGCCGACGAAGCCGCTGCAATCGAAGCCTTTCGCCGTCGTACCGCCAAAACGGTACGGCGTACCGATCAGTTCGAAAGCGCGCTCGAGGATGCTGGACGCCAGCGCAGGCGTACCAGCCGATGAATTGTCCGCCCCTTCGTCCTCAACATCCTGCCAAGCGATCGCGTCGCGTTCGACGTCGATGCTGCTCTTGGCTGCGGTCGGCTCTTTGGCGACCTGCGGCTCCGGCGAATGGCTGGCGCAAGCGGCCAGCAGCAGAACGAAACTCATGGGCACGAGGGGTGCTAAGCGTTTAAGCATGGGCACGACCGTGTCTCATTAGTTTTACTAGCGGGCTAATTTGCCTTCTCGATCAATCCTATGCAAGTTTTTTATCGATAAATGTGACTTACCACCTGCGGCATGATGTCTAAGGCTCGTCCTGTCATTTTCACATCGACCCGCTCGCTGAGCTCGGTCACGCCAGGATTCACCTCCGCGGTGAAGCCTCCCGCCTGCTGCGTGCGCAGCACCGGTTCGACGATATAGGGGAAGCTCGCGGTGGTTCCCACCACCAGCACCGCATCGAAGCCTTTGCGCAATTCGCGGTACAGGGTATCGATCGCCTCTTCCGGCAACATTTCCTCGAACAGCACCACCGGCGGCCGCAGCACCCCACCGCAAGCGGCGCAGCGCGGCGGCAACTGGCCGTGCAGATGCTCCTCCAGGCCGCCGCTCTCGGCACCGCAGGACTGGCAGTAGAGCGGCGCCAGTTCGCCATGGATCTCGATCAGCCGCTCGGCCGGCGAGCCGGCCTGGCGATGGAAGCCGTCGATGTTCTGGGTCAGCACCCAGCATTCCGGCTTGTGCTTCTGCAACTCGGCGATGGCTTCGTGGCCGGCGTTGGGTCGGGCCGCCAGGCAAGCCTTGCCAAGTTCCGCGAGGTACTTCCAGCACAGCGCCGGATCGCGCCGCAGCATCGGTCCGGAAAGTGCCGCCTCGATCGGCAGGCCCTCTTCCGTGCGACCGTTGTAGAGACCGCCGAGGCCGCGATAGGTGGGCATACCGGAGTCCGCGGAGAGGCCGGCGCCGGTGATGACCAGGATGCGTTCGGCGCGCCGCAGGGCCTGGGCGACGGTGGCGATCGGGCTGTGGCTGTCCATGGTTGGCTCCTGTCAGGCTGGCGGATCGAGGGAAGCCGGCAAGCCGAGCCGGCGCATGCGCCCGAGCAGGGTCGTGCGCGGAATCCGCAACCGGGCGGCGGCCCGGGAGAGATTGCCGCGCGCCTGGCGCAAGGCGTCTTCTATCAGGTTGCGCTCCTGTTGCGCCAGCGCCTCGCGCAGGCCTCCGACCGCCGCGCTGTTCATCGAGAGCGCGGCCTCGCCGCCCACGGCCTCGGCGCCGTCGTCGGCGAACGCCACCTCATCCAGCAGTGCGCCGCCCTCCCCGTGCAGCAACAGGCTGCGCCGGATCACGTTTTCCAGTTGCCGGACGTTGCCCGGCCAGTCGCAGGCCAGCAACTGCGCCAGCGCCCGCTCGCCAAGAGCGGTGACACGCGGGTTGAGGCTGCGCGCATCGCGACGGACGAACGCCCGTGCCAGCAGTTCCACATCGCCGGGGCGCTCGCGCAGCGGCGGGATGCACAGGCTGCCCACGTCCAGACGGTAGTACAGGTCCTCGCGCAGGCGTCCCTCGGCGATCGCCTGGCGCGGCGGCTGGTTGCTCGCCGCGATCAGGCGCACATCGGCCCGCTGCGGGCTCAGGCTGCCCAGAGGCAGGTAGCTGCCGTCCTGCAGGACCCGCAGCAGCTTGCTCTGCATGGCCATCGGCATGGAATTGATCTCGTCGAGGAACAAGCTGCCGCCCTGCGCCAGGGCGAACATGCCCTTGCGGTTCTCGGCGCCGGTGAAAGCGCCGCGGGTGGTGCCGAACAGGGTACTTTCCAGCAGCGTCTCGGGAATCGCTGCGCAGTTCAGGCTGATCATCGGACCGCTGCGTCGCGGGCTCAGGGCATGGGCGCGACGGGCGAACAGTTCCTTGCCGGTGCCGGTCTCGCCATGGATCAGCAGCGGCAGGTCGGTGGCGGCGAAAACGTCCAGACGCTGCAACTGCCGCAGCAGGCTCGGCGCCACGCTCAGGATGTTCGGGCAATCCGCCAGGCCTGCGGCCTCTTCGGTCTCGGCGACGACTTCGCCGAGCTCCATCGCGCCGAGCAGGCAACCGTCGCGCCCGCGCAGCGGGATCGCCCGGTGGCGATACTGCAACAGCTCGCCGCCGGCCCCCACGTAGGCCTGCAGCGTATCGATCGACGGCCGCCCTTCGGCCAGGCAACGCAACAGCGTGCTTTGCTCGGCCGCCAGCCAGGGAGCGCTCTGCAACAGGTGCATACCCAACGCCCGCTGCGGGTCGAGACCATCGAGCAGGCCGCTGGCACGGTTGTAGTAGACGAAGCGACCGGAGGGGTCGACCACCGTGACCGGTTGCCGCAGGCCGTCGAAAATCGGCGCCAGGCAGTCCACCAACCAGGCCAGTTCACCGCTTCGCGTGGAAATCGTCGGCTCCTCGACAAGCGCCATGCTCTCCCCCTCGGTTTCCCGGATGTCGAAATCTCGTCAGTTGACCCATCTTCGACGCAGCGCGACCGAGCATCCTTGGCGTGGATCAACCAAGCCCTCGGAAAACCAGGAAAATCCTCCGATTTATCAAGGATTTCCAAGGCAATTCCCGGGCGTTGGCTGGCGCGTGGCTTGCAACGACCTCGTCGTCCCCACACGAGGAAAATCGTCATGTTCAAGCACATCATCGCTCGCACGCCCGCCCGCAGCCTGGTCGACGGCCTGACCTCCAGCCACCTCGGCAAGCCGGACTACGCCAAGGCCCTGGAGCAGCACAACGCCTACATCCGCGCCTTGCAGACCTGCGACGTGGACATCACCCTGCTGCCGCCGGACGAACGCTTCCCCGACTCGGTGTTCGTCGAGGACCCGGTGCTCTGCACCTCGCGCTGCGCCATCATCACCCGCCCCGGCGCCGAATCGCGGCGCGGCGAGACCGAGATCATCGAGGAAACCGTGCAGCGCTTCTATCCGGGCAAGGTCGAGCGCATCGAGGCACCCGGCACGGTGGAAGCCGGCGACATCATGATGGTCGGCGACCACTTCTACATCGGCGAATCGGCCCGCACCAACGCCGAGGGCGCCCGGCAGATGATCGCGATCCTGGAGAAACATGGCCTCAGCGGCTCGGTGGTGCGCCTGGAAAAGGTCCTGCACCTGAAGACCGGGCTCGCCTACCTGGAACACAACAACCTGCTGGCCGCCGGCGAGTTCGTCAGCAAGCCGGAGTTCCAGGACTTCAACATCATCGAGATCCCCGAAGAGGAGTCCTACGCCGCCAACTGCATCTGGGTCAACGAAAGGGTGATCATGCCCGCCGGCTATCCCCGGACCCGCGAGAAGATCGCCCGCCTCGGCTACCGGGTGATCGAGGTGGACACCTCCGAATATCGCAAGATCGACGGCGGCGTCAGTTGCATGTCGCTGCGCTTCTGAACCATGCCGCGGCGGACCGACCCGCCGCCTCCCGCCGTCGCACCCCGGCGCAGGCTCCGCCTGCGCCGGGCGCGACATACCGGATGCAGTTTCGGAGGTGCCACATGGCCGATTCGGACAAGGGAAAACTGGGGCTGCCGGCGCTGACCGCGCTGGTGGTGGGCGGCATCATCGGCAGCGGCATCTTCAGCCTGCCGCAGAACATGGCCGAAGGCGCAGGCGCCGGCGCGATCCTGATCGCCTGGGCGATCACCTTCGTCGGCATGCTGACCCTGACGCGGATATTCCAGTGGCTGTCGACCACCCGCCCCGAACTGGACGACGGCGTCTACGGCTACGCCCGCGAAGGCTTCGGCGAATACCTGGGGTTCAATGCCGCCTGGGGCTACTGGATTTCCGCCTGGGTCGGCAACGCCGGCTACCTGGTGGTGCTGTTCAGCGCCCTCGGCTCGTTCGGCGCGCTGGCCTTCTTCGGCGACGGAACCACCTGGCCGGCGCTGCTCGGCGAATTGACGGTGCTCTGGCTGATGCATGCCTTCGTCCTCCACGGCGTGCACAACGCGGCGATCACCAACGCCATCGTGACCCTCGCCAAGGTGGTGCCGATCGCCCTGTTCATCCTCTGCGTAGCCCTGGCCTTCCGCATCGAGACCTTTCACCTGGACTTCTGGGGCAGCCCGGCCCTGGGCAGTGTCACCCGCCAGGTGGAAACCACCATGCTCTACACCGTCTGGGTATTCCTCGGCATCGAGAGCGCCACGGTCTATGCCAGCCACGCACGGCACGCGGCCGATGTCAGCCGCGCAACCCTGCTCGGCTTCGTGGTCACCCTGCTGTTGCTGGTCTGCGTCTCGGTGCTGTCGCTGGGCGTGGTGCCGCAGCACGAACTGGCGCAGATGAAGAACCCCTCGATGGCCCAGGTGATGGCCGCGGCGGTGGGCCCCTGGGGCGCCACGCTGATCAACGTCGGGCTGATCGTCTCGGTCGGCGGCGCGCTGCTGGCCTGGACCATGCTCGCGGTGGAAATGCTCTACCTGGCCAGCCGTGGCCCAACGCACACCGCGCCGGCACTGTTCGGCCGCACCAATGCGGTGGAAACCCCGGCGCCGGCACTGTGGCTGACCAGCACGCTGATCTCTGCGCTGCTGCTGGTGGCCTTCCTCAACGCCTCGGGCTACAACGCGCTGATCCAGTTGGCCACCTCGATGGCGCTGATCCCCTACCTGCTCTGCGCCGGCTTCTGCCTGAAGCTGGTGGCGCGCCGCCCGCACTCGGGCGCGATGCTGGCGCTGGCGCTGTTGGGGACGCTCTACGGGGTCTGGCTGATCTACGCCGCCGGGCTGAAATACCTGCTGCTGTCGATGATCCTCTACGCGCCAGGCCTGGGCTTCTTCCTGCATGCCCGTCGCCAGCGCGGCCTGCCGGCGTTCGGCAATCGCGCCGAAGGCAGCGTCGCGGCGCTGGTGCTGGTCCTCGCGCTGGCGGCGCTATGGATGATCGGCAGCGGTCGGCTGACCCTCTAGCTCAATGATTGACCGTATGTGCCAGCATCACCGACAGCTGGCACAGCGGCCGGCCGCTCTCCTCGCGCCACTGGTTGAAGGCGGCCTGCACGGCAGCCAGGTCCTTGAGGCTGGTGGGCGGTTTGTCGATGATCTCCTGGGCCTTCAGCGCGGCGACCATGTCGTCGCTGGGAATGAAGGTGTCCTTGCCGGCCATCCGCAGGAAACGCGGCGCCGACAAGCCGCCGAGCTGGTTGCCGCGCTTGCTCAGCAGCTTCCACAGGCCGACGATGTCGGTTTCCGGCCAATCCGCGAGGAAGTTGCCGAAGCTGCCATGCTCGCGGGCCAGGTCGAGCACCATCTGCGCATTGCGCGGCACGCTCTTGAGCTTGCCCAGGTGGCGGATCAGGCGGGCGTCCTGCATCAGCCGCTCGAGATGCTCGGCGCTCATGAGCACGACCTTCTGCGGATCGAAGCCGAAGAACACTTCCTCGAAGGCCGGCCACTTGGCGTCCACCAGGCTGTGCTTGAGGCCGGCGCGGAAGATCCGCAGGCTGATCAGCGACAGGTAGCGGTCGTCACCCACCGCGCGCAGCTCGGCGGCGCTCTTCGGCTGCGGCAGGCGCGCTTCCAGCGCCTCCCTGGAGCCGAAGCGGTTCAGGCAGTATTCGTACATCCAGGCGTAGTCGCGCATCGGGAATCCTTGCAGACCGGAGAGAAGAACTGACTCGCGGCGCGGCTCAGAGGTTCATCACGTCGAGGAAGCGCGGCGTGGCGTTCTCGTCGATGCGCAGGTTGGCGAAGTCGAACAGGTTGCGGTCGGCCAGTTGCGACGGCACCACGTTCTGCAGGGCGCGGAACATGATCTCGGTACGCCCCGGCGATTTGCGTTCCCATTCCAGCAGCATTTCCTTGACCACCTGGCGCTGCAGGTTCTCCTGCGAACCGCAGAGGTTGCAGGGGATGATCGGGAACTCCTTGAGCTGGGAATAGGCCTCGATGTCCTTCTCGCTGCAATAGGCCAGCGGCCGGATCACCACGTTGCGCCCGTCGTCGGCCAGCAGCTTCGGCGGCATGGCCTTCAGGGTGCCGCCGTAGAACATGTTGAGGAAGAAGGTCTCGAGGATGTCGTCGCGATGGTGACCGAGGGCCATCTTGGTCGCGCCGATCTCGTCGGCGAAGGTGTACAGCGTGCCACGGCGCAGGCGCGAGCACAGCGAGCAGGTGGTCTTGCCTTCCGGGATCTTCTCCTTGACCACCGAGTAGGTGTCCTTCTCGACGATGTGGTACTCGACGCCGATCGACTTCAGGTACTCCGGCAGGACATGCTCGGGAAAACCGGGCTGCTTCTGGTCCATGTTCACCGCGACGATCTCGAAGCGGATCGGCGCGACCTTCTGCAGGTAGAGCAGGATGTCGAGCATGGTGTAGCTGTCCTTGCCGCCGGACAGGCAGACCATGACCTTGTCGCCATCCTCGATCATGTTGAAGTCGGTGATGGCCTCGCCGGCCAGGCGGCGCAGGCGCTTCTGCAGTTTGTTCTGATTGACCGAAAGGGTGCCCATGGTGCTCTGGAATCCGGGTGTTCGAGGAGAAAAGCTGGCTATTTTACGCACAAAGCGCCGCCGACCCCAGCCCCTCCCGACGCCCGATGCTAGTCTTGCCTCATGACTCCCGACCTCGACCACCGCCTCGACCTCGCCGGGCAGATCCTCTGCCTGCTGCGCGAGCATCCCGAGGGGCTTTCCGAATACCAGTTGATCCAGCTGCTGAAGGCCCGCCATTCGACGCATATCCCCCATCGCGAACTGGCCGACAAGCTGGTGCTGTTCCGCACCCATTTCCTCCTGTTCAACGCGCTCTACCACCTGCGCGACCACCTCTGGGCCGAGCGCGAGGCGCACCTGGAGATCAGCCCGCTGAGCCTGCGCCTGCATCCTTACGTGGATGGCACGCAGGCGCTGGAACAGGGCGATCCGCTGCGCGACTACTACCTCGACCTGCGTCACCTGGGGGAGACCAGCGAGGCCGACGTCGAGCGGCTGCTGCAGAGTTTCTGGACGCGCATGCAGGGCAGCGAGGAGAAGGCTGCCGCCCTCGCCCTGTTCGAGCTGGAAGGCGCGGTCGACTATCCCGCCATCAAGCTGCGCTACCGGCAACTGGTCAGCCAGCACCATCCCGACCGCGGCGGCAGCACTGCGCGCCTGCAATCGATCAACAAGGCGATGGAAATACTGCAACGCTATTACAGCCGGCCGTGAAGCTTCGATTTGCTCTAAACCCGCGAGCGACGCGGGCTCGGGCCGTTCCTATACTGCGACATAAGGTCGCATAGGTCGGCCGAGCACCGGGTGGCGCTGTCCATGCGCGCCCGGCGCTTCGCTGGGGGGCGACCACATAAGAACGAGGAGGAAACGGCATGATCCATCATGTATGGGGGCTCTTCACCCATCCCGATCAGGAATGGCAGGAAATCCGTGGCGAAGAAGAAAGCATCAGCCACATGTACCTGACCCACATCCTGATCCTGGCTGCCATTCCGGCGATTTCCGCCTATATCGGCACGACCCAGGTCGGCTGGGTGGTCGGCGGCGGCGATCCGGTCAAGTTGACCCAGGCCAGCGCGTTGCAGATGACGGTCCTCACCTACCTGGCGATGCTCGCCGGGGTGGCGGTGATGGGCGCGTTCATCCACTGGATGGCGCGGACCTACGACGCCAACCCGAGCCTGACCCAGTGCATCGTGTTCGCCGCCTACAACGCCACGCCGCTGTTCATCGCCGGGCTGGCGGCGCTGTATCCGCACCTCTGGCTGGGAATGATCGTCGGGGTTGCGGCGATCAGCTACACGGTCTACCTGCTCTACGTGGGGATTCCCACCTTCATGAACATCCACAAGGACGAAGGCTTCCTGTTCTCCAGCTCGGTGCTGGCGGTGGGCCTGGTGGTGCTGGTGGCGATGATCGCCCTGTCGGTGATCCTCTGGGGCAGCGGGGTCGGCCCGGAATACACCAGCTGACGTCCAGCGAACGCATCGTACGACCGGGCCGCGGGCAACCGCCGCCCGGTTTTTTCTTGCCCGCCGCCGCGCTTGCCTGATCCTGCACCCCGGACGAGCGGTCGTCCCGACGCCTGCGCCCGCCCTCCTGTCTCCGGCATAATCGCCCGCTGCTGGAGTCTTCCCGAATGCCCGAACACCTCAACGCCCGCGTCGAGGCCTGCTATCGGCAGGCCGAACACTTCTTCCAACGCAGCTTCCCCCGCCCGACCGTCAGCTTCCGCCTGCGCGGCCAGAAAGCCGGGGTCGCCCATCTCGACGAGAACCTGCTGCGCTTCAATCCCCAGCTGTACCGCGAGAACCGCGAGCACTTCCTGGAACAGACCGTGGCCCACGAAGTCGCGCACCTGATCGCGCACCAGTTGTTCGGCCCGCGCATTCGCCCCCACGGCGAGGAGTGGCAGTTGATCATGCGCGGCATCTACGGCCTGCCGCCGGACCGCTGCCACACCTACGCGGTCAAGCGCCGCGCCACCACCCGCTACCTGTACCGCTGCCATTGCCCGGAGCACAACGACTTCCCGTTCTCCCCGCAACGCCACACCCTGGTGGCCAAGGGGCGCCGCTACTACTGCCGGCGCTGCAAGGCGACCCTGGTGTTCACCGGCGAAGTGCTCCGCGAGTGATTCAGGCGATGGCCCCGGCCGCCTTCAGCTCGGCGATCCGTTCGGCGGAGTAGCCCAGGCCTTCGAGCACCGCCACGGTGTCGGCGCCGAGCGCCGCGCCGATGTGGCGAGGCGCCGGCAGGCCGGCGGAAAACTTGATCGGACAGGCCATCTGCGCCTGGCTGCCGCCGTCCGCCAGCGGCACCCGGGCGACCAGCCCGCGCGCCTGCAACTGCGGGTGTTCCAGCGCCTCGGAGAGCGGCAGCAGCGGCTCCACGCAGGCATCCAGGGCGGCGAACACCGCCTGCCATTCGGCGAAGTCGCGTTTCTCGAACTCCATCTCGATCTCGCGCTTCAGCGCCCGCTGCTCTTCCGGCTTCGGCGACAGGCCGCGGGCGGCCAGTTCCGGGCGGCCGATGGCGGCGCAGAATTGCTGCATGAACTGCGGTTCCAGGCTGCCCACCGAGAACCAGCGGCCATCGCGGGTGCGGTAGTAGTCATAGAAGCTGCCGCCGTTCAGCGCCAGCGCCTCCATCTCCGGCTCGACCCCGGCCGCGAGATAGCCGGCGCCGGCCATGCCGTTCAGGCTGAAGGCGCAGTCGGTCATGCTGATGTCGACGAACTGCCCCTCGCCGGTCTGCTGCCGGTGGATGACCGCCGCCAGCAGGCCCATCACGCCATGCAACGAACCGCCGGCGAGGTCCGCCAGTTGCACCCCCAGCGGCAACGGGCCACGCTCGCGGCGCCCGGTGTAGCTGGCGACGCCGGCCAGCGCCAGGTAGTTGATGTCATGCCCGGCGCGCTCGCGGTACGGCCCGGTCTGGCCGTAGCCGGTGATGGCCACGTAGATCAGCCGCGGGTTCGCCGCCTTCAGCGCCTCGTAGCCGACGCCGAGCTTGTCCATCACCCCCGGACGGAACTGTTCGAGGACGATGTCGTATTCGCGTACCAGCTCCAGCACCACCTCACGTGCGCCCTGCCGCTTCAGGTCGAGGCCGATGGAACGCTTGTTGCGGTTCAGGTAGGCATGGCTGGCCGAGGTGCCGTCGACGTGCGGCGGCAGCACCCGCACCAGGTCCATGCGCCCGGGCGACTCCACGCGCAGCACGTCCGCCCCCATGTCGGCCAGCAGCAGCGAGGCGAACGGCCCCGGCAACAGGGTCGAGAAATCCAGCACTTTCAACGATGACAACGGGCCTTTCATGCTCCCTCCTCTGGGTCGCCGGGCATTGGTCGGGATCGCCTGCCGAGCAGCCTATCCACCCGCCGCGCGGCGCGACATGGCCGTGGCGTCAGAGCTTCATGCCGCGGCTGATGATCTCTTTCATGATCTCCGAGGTACCGGCGAAGATCCGCTGGATGCGGGCGTTGGCGTACATCCTGCAGATCGGATACTCCCACATGTAGCCCCAGCCGCCATGCAGTTGCACGCCTTCGTCGACCACCTTGCCCAGCAGCTCGGTGGTGAACAGCTTGGCTTCGGCGGCGACCTCGGGGGACAGCTTCTTCTGGTTGTGGTCCATCACGCAGCGGTCGGTGAAGACCTGCGCCACGTCGATCTGGGTACGCATTTCGGCGAGCTTGAAGCGGGTGTTCTGGAAGTGCGCCACCGGCCGGCCGAAGGCCTGGCGCTCCTTCACGTAGTCGATGGTCGCCTGCAACGCCGCCTCGGCCCCGGCCACCGCGCCGCAGG
The DNA here is from genome assembly GCF_050433085.1 of Pseudomonas sp. RC10-4-2. NCBI lineage: Bacteria > Pseudomonadati > Pseudomonadota > Gammaproteobacteria > Pseudomonadales > Pseudomonadaceae > Pseudomonas > Pseudomonas sp. RC10-4-2. The sequence continues at coordinate 1,393,166 of NZ_JBNPXX010000002.1, read as the reverse complement.
CGTTGGTCAGGCGTTCCTGGGCGAGCATGTTCATCAGGTAGAAGAAGCCGCCCTTGGCGTCGCCCAGCAGGTTTTCCTTCGGCACCCGCACATTGTTGAAGAACAGCTCGGCGGTGTCCTGGCTCTTCATGCCGAGCTTCTTCAGGTTGCGCCCGCGCTCGAAGCCTTGCATGCCGCGCTCCACCAGGAACAGGCCCATGGCGTGCTTGTTCGCCGGATCGGTCTTCGCCGCGACGATCACCAGGTCGGCCAGCAGGCCGTTGGAGATGAACACCTTGGAGCCGTTGAGCAGCCAGTGGTCACCCTTGTCCACCGCGGTGCTGCGCATGCCGGCCAGGTCGGAGCCGGCGGACGGCTCGGTCATGGCCACGGCGAGGATGGTCTCGCCACGGACGATCCCCGGCAACAGGCGGGCCTTCTGCTCGGCGCTACCGTATTCGGCGATGTACGGCCCGCACAACGCCGAGTGCAGCGGGATCATGAAGCCCGGTTCGTTGATCCGCGCCAGCTCCTCGCACATGATCTGCTCGTAGCGGAAGTCCTTGAGCCCGGCGCCACCGTACTCCTCGTCCGCCCAGGGCAGCAGGAAGCCCATCTCCCCCGCCTTCCTCCAGACAGCGCGGTCGACCACCCCGGCCTCTTCCCAGGCGTCCTGGTGCGGCACCACCTCTTTGTCGAGAAAGGCGCGGAAGGCATCGCGGAACAGGTTGTGTTCGGTCTCGAAGATCTGCCGTTGCATGTACGGGGACTCCCTGCGGTCAGTGGTTCCGCAGGGTAGGCGGCGCCGGCCGGCGCCCTCAATGACGCGAGCGCTCAGGCTCGGTTGACCGAATCGGTCAGCTACCAGTCCATGCTCGCCGGCTGCACGCCCGGGTGGGACGGGAACAACGGCAGCACCTCCTCGGCCAGTTCCTGGATGACTTCCGCTGCCGGCCTGGCGGCGAACTGGATGCCCAGGGCGGCATGGTTGACGCCCGCCGCGCGCCATTCGCCGAGCAGCTCGATCAGGCCGTTGCGCCCGGTGCGCAGGACGTAGCCGCCGTGCAACGGCGTACGCGGATACGCCGGGTCGTCCACCAGGTCCAGCCATTCGTTGGTCATGTGCGGGCGGAACCCGCCGTCCGCGATGGACATCCTCCAGGCGCGGATCTTCCGGGCCAGGCGACGTGGTCCGGACGCATCGACAGTCGACTCCGGATAGGTCAGCCAGCCATCCGCCTGGCGTGCCAGCCAGTCCGCCGGCTGCCGCGCGGAGCCGGTGACGACCAGCGGGATGGCGCCGGCCGGCGGACGCGGCAACAGTTCGGCGTCGTCCAGCGTACCGAGCGGCGAGGCGACGTGCCGGCAGCCGTGCAGCAGTTGGCGCAGGTAGTCCAGGCCCTGGGCGAACCGCTCGCCGCGCTGCGCATGCTCCAACCCGTAGGCGGGGAACTCCACCGGCCGGTCGCCGGAGGCGAGGCCCAGCACCAGGCGTCCGCCGGACAACCGGTCGACGCTCGCCGCGGCCTTGGCCAGGTCGACCGGTTGGCGCAGGGCAAGCACCGCGCTGCCGGTGGCCAGGGCGATACGGCGGGTCCGCGCGGCCAGATAGCCAAGGTAGGTGAACGGGTCGAACACTTGTCCGGCATCGCCGAAGCGTGGGTCGAACAGCGGTACGTCGCGTACCCAGACGGCGGCGAATCCCAGTCGATCGATTTCTTCGACCAACCGCGCCTGGCCCAGCAGCACCCGCATGTCGCCCTGGTAGAAACGCAACGGCAGGAACAGGCCCAGGGTCAGCGCGTCTGCGGCGAACATGCGCCGATAGCCAGGGTGCCCGACGAAGGCCGGCGCCGAGGCGCCTTGCAGCAGGGCGCTCATGGACCCACCGCCGGTTCCGGCAGGAGGATCCCGCGCTGCACCGCAGGCCGCAGGGCCATGCGCCGGTGCCAGTCGTCCAGGTGGCGATAATGGCTGAAGTCGAAGTCGACGATCCGCGCCGTATGGGTCCAGCCGAAGGTGGCGATATCGGCGATGGAGTATTGCTCACCGGCCAGCCAGGGCCGTCCGGCCAGGCGCTGGTCGAGGGTGGCGAAAACCTCCTCGGAGAGCCGCCGATAGCGTTCGATGGCCGGCGGGTACCGCTCTTCGGCGGAGATCTCGAAATGCACGCGCTGGCCGAGGATGGGCCCCATGCTGGAAGCATGGAAAGTCAGCCAGGTCAGGGCCTCCCAGCGTTCCCGGGGGGCGTCGGGAAGCAACCGCCCGCTGGTCTCCGCCAGGTACTGCAGGATCGCCGCCGACTCGAACAGGGTGATGCCGGCGGCCCGGTCTACCAGCACCGGTATCCGGCCATGTGGATTCAGGCGCAGGAATTCCGGGCGGCGTTGCTCGCCATGGTCGATGCGAACGTGGTGCAGTGCGTAGGGCAGCCCCAGTTCCTCGAGGGCGATGGTGATCTTGAATCCGTTGGGTGAACTGTCGCTGTAGAGCTGGAGGGAAGGCATGGCAAGTATCCTTGCAGCGCTGGACTATCCGGCGCCTGGGCGATGGGGGCGGCGCCGACCGGGGAAACCGCCTCGGCCGCTTCCCGCACACCGAAGAAAGCAGCTAGGCTAAAGTCTCTCGTTTCGCCACACATGCTGAAGCCCAGGCCGGTGGATGAAAAACGATCCTTTCTACAATCTGTTTATAGAAAAACTGAATTCATGGGTGCCGTCCTCCCGCTTCTCGCGCTACGCGCTTTCGTCGAAACCGCCCGCCATGGCAATCTCACCCGCGCGGCCGCGGCCATGGGCGTCACTCCCGGCGCGGTAAGCCAGCAGCTCAGGGCTCTGCAGGCGCGCACCGGCGTCGTCCTGTTCCAGCGCTTCAGCCATGGCATGCGCCTGACGCCGGAGGGCGAGCAGGTCTATCCCGGCCTCCGCCAGGCCTTCGAGCAGATCACCGCGAGCCTTGCCCAGCTGGAGGCGATCAATGCCCGCCAGACCCTCACGGTCAGCACCGAGCCCTCCTTCGCCGCCACCTGGCTGGTGCCGCGCCTCGGTCAATTCAGCGCGTCGCACCCGCAGGTGGAAGTCCGCGTGGAGGCTACGGCACTGCTCGCCGACCTGCGCCGGGAACGAATCGACGTCGCCATCCGCCACGGGCTCGGCGACTACCCCGGACTCGACGTGCAGGCACTGATGGCCCCGCCGCTGATCCCGGTGGCCAGCCCGCGCCTGCTGGCGGAAGGTCCTGAGATCCGCGAAGCGATCGATTGCCTGGCCTACCCGCTGTTGCAGGAGTCGGAGCGCAATGACTGGCGCCTGTGGCTGCGGGCGATGGGGGTGGAGGACGACCCGCGCAGCGAGAGAGGTCCGGCTTTCGCCGACGACCTGCTGCTGGTTCGCGCCGCCGAGGCCGGCCAGGGTATCGCGCTGGTACGGGAGATCCATGCCCGCGCCGAGATCGCCAGCGGCCGCCTGGCGGTCGCCCTCGAGCGGCCCTGGCCGAGCCGCTTCGCCTATTACGCGGTGAGCCTGCCAGGAGCGGCGCAACGAGCGCCCCTCTCGCTGTTCCTCGCCTGGCTGCGCGAGCAGGCCGCCGCCGAGGCATAAAAAAACCCGCCACGAGGGCGGGTTCGAAGGGCGGCAGGGAGCTCTTCACTTCCCCCTGCCGAACAGGTTTGAGCTTAGACCGCTTCGCGGCCGCCCACCGGAATATCGCTGGCAGGCGACGAAGCGTTGCCCTCGCCGGCCAGTTCGCGCTGCAAGGTGCCCTCGTCGAGCTGCTTGCACCACTTGGAAACCACTACCGTGGCCACGCCGTTGCCGACCAGGTTGGTCAGCGCGCGGGCTTCGGACATGAAGCGGTCGATGCCGAGGATCAGCGCCAGGCCGGCGACCGGCAGGTGGCCGACGGCGGAAAGGGTCGCGGCGAGCACGATGAAGCCGCTGCCGGTGACGCCGGCGGCGCCCTTGGAAGCGATCAGCAGCACCAGCAGCAGGGTGATCTGGTGGGTGATGTCCATCGGCGTATCGGTGGCCTGGGCGATGAACACCGCGGCCATGGTCAGGTAGATCGAGGTGCCGTCGAGGTTGAAGGAGTAACCGGTGGGAATCACCAGGCCGACCACCGACTTGTTGCAGCCGAGCTTCTCCATCTTGTCGATCATCCGCGGCAGGGCCGACTCGGAAGACGAGGTGCCCAGCACGATCAGCAGCTCCTCGCGGATGTACCTGATGAAGCGCAGGATGCTGAAGCCGTGGGCGCGGGCGATGCCGCCGAGGACGATGAGCACGAACAGGATGCAGGTGATGTAGAAGCACAGCATCAGTTGGCCGAGCTGCACCAGCGAACCCACGCCGTAGGCGCCGATGGTGAAGGCCATGGCGCCGAACGCGCCGATCGGGGCGACCTTCATGATCACGTTGATGATGTTGAACATCACGTGGGAGACGCGCTCGATGAACTCGAACACCGGCTTGCCGTAGCTGCCCAGGCGATGCAGGGCGTAGCCGAAGAGCACGGAGAAGAACAGGACCTGGAGGATGTCGCCGTTGGCGAACGCGCCGACCACGGTGCCGGGGATCACGTTCATCAGGAAGTCGACGGTGCTCTGCTTCTCGCCGGCAGCGGCGTAGGCAGCGATCTTGCTGGTGTCGAGGGTGTTCGGGTCGACGTGCATGCCGGCGCCCGGCTGGACCACGTTGACCACTACCAGGCCGATGATCAGGGCCACGGTGGAGACGACCTCGAAGTACAGCAGCGCCATGCCGCCGGTCTTGCCGACCGACTTCATGCTCTGCATGCCGGCGATGCCGGTGACCACGGTGCAGAAGATGATCGGCGCGATGGCCATCTTGATCAGTTTGACGAAGCCGTCGCCGAACGGCTTCATCGCCACCGCCGTTTCCGGGTACCAGTGGCCGAGCGCGATACCGATGGCGATGGCGACCAGAACCTGCACGTACAGGCTCTTGTAGAAGGGTTGTTTGGTCATGGGCAGAGTCCTCACGGGGGCGCTTCGCCAGTTCCCTGGAACGCGCTCACCGGTAGCGTTACCCCCCTTGCTGGGGAGATTTTTTGTCGTGAACCGCCGCGGCGGAACCTTGCCCAGGCATTGCAGAGGCTGTGCCAGGATGCTCTTTATCTAAATAAAATCCTTATATATCAACAAGTTAAATAATAAATGAAAATTGCATAGCGGGCTAAGCGTGGCGGATTACCGCCCGGCGGGCCGGCTGTGCCGCGCGAGCATGGCGGGAGTCCGCCACCACCCTTGTCGTCTTCCGGGTGGCGCCCTACCATCGCCGTTCCAACAACAAGGACGCCGCCATGCGTGAGCGCACCATCGCCAGCCATTTCGTCCGCGCCGCGTTGCGCGGGGCCACGCGCCAAGGCCTGGACGGCCCCGCCCTGCTGCGTCGCGCCGGCATCCAGCCGGCCCTGCTGGACGAACCGCGGGCACGCATCGCGCCGGAGCAGTTCACCCGCCTGATGCAGTTGCTCTGGGAAGTGCTGGACGACGAATACATGGGCTTCGGCGAAGTCCGCAGCAAGCGCGGCACCTTCGCCATGATGTGCCACACCCTGATTCATTGCCGGACCCTGGAAAAGGCCCTGCAGCGCGGCGAACTGTTCTACGGCCTGTTCCCCCAGGCGCCGCTGATCCACCTGCGGCGCGACGGCGACCTGGTGCGCCTGAGCCTCGAGGAACGCCACCTGTCGGACCCGGATCACTTCCTCGCCGAAAGCCTGCTGGTGATCTGGCACCGCCTCGCCAGTTGGCTGATCGGCCAGCGCATCCGCCTGGAGGAAGCCACCTTCAGCTACTCGGCGCCGGACCACCAGGCCGAGTACGACCTGCTGTTTCCCTGCCCCCGGCGGTTTTCCGCCGGCTGCACCAGCCTGCTGTTCGCCGCCCGCTACCTGGGCATGCCGCTGCTGCAGGACGAACGCACCCTCAAGCAGTTCCTCCAGTACTCTCCCGCCGACCTGCTGGCGCGCCCGGACGGCGGCGACAGCCTGACCAGCCAGATCCGCCGCCTGCTCGGCCGCGACTGCCGGCGCTGGCCAGACCTCGACCAGGTCGCCCGCCAACTGCACATGAGTTCGCAGACCCTGCGACGCCACCTGCGCGAGGAAGGCGGCAGCTTCCAGCAACTCAAGGACCACCTGCGCCGCGACCTGGCGATCTACCACCTGGGTCGGGACGAGCTATCGATCCAGGACATCGCCGAGCAGCTCGGCTTTTCCGAGCCCTCGGCCTTCCATCGCGCGTTCAAGAAGTGGACCGGCCTCACCCCCGGCGCGTACCGGCACCAGGCGGAAGCCTGAAGCTCAGCCCAGCTCCTGGCGACGAAGCCCGCTGCGCAGTTGGTCGAGCACCGTGGCGAACGGCTGCGGCCGCCCGACCGCGTAGCCTTGGGCGAAATCCACCCCGAGGCGCGCCAGGTGATCGAGGATTTCCCGGCTCTCGACGAACTCGGCCACGGTCACCGCGCCCAGGCGGTGGGCGATCTGGTTGATGGAGTCGACGATGGCCTGGTCCACCGGGCTCTTGTCCAGGTTACGGACGAAGCTGCCGTCGATCTTGATTACGTCGACGACGAAATTCTTCAGGTAATTGAAGGAACTCAGGCCGGAGCCGAAGTCGTCCAGCGCCACCTTGCAGCCGAGGTCGCGCAGCTTGGCGACGATCCGCGAAGCCACCGACAACTGGTTCATCAACGCCGTCTCGGTCAGCTCGAAGTACAGGCGCTCCGGCCTCAGCGGCGAGTGTTCGATGCGATCCAGCAGGTAAGGCAGGAACAGCGGGTCGTTGAGCGAGTTGCCGGACAGGTTGATGCCGATGCTCAGGCCCTCCACCGCGGCGATCCGCGCGCCGAAGTTGATCAGCGCCTCGTTGATCACCCAGCGGTCGATGCTGGCCATCAGGTTGAAGCGCTCGGCGGCCGGGATGAAGGCGCCCGGCGGAGTCATCTGGCCATCCGGATCGTACAGTCGCAGCAGCAGCTCGTAGTGCCGGTCGCCGTCGCGGCGGGGGCCGACCGGGACGATCTCCTGCGCCTGCAACTGGAAGCGGTCGTTCTCCAGGGCCTCGCGCAGCCCGCTGGCGAGGAGTATGTCGCGGTGCTGGCGCTCCACTTCCTCATGGCCGAACTGGTACACCGAAACCCGGTTGCGCCCGGCATGCTTGGCCGCGTAGCAGGCCACGTCGGCCTGGCTCATCAGTTCGCTGGTGCTGCGCGAGGTGGCGGTAAGGGCGGTGATACCGATGCTCGCGCCCACGTCGTAGAGCCGCCCTTCCCAGGGGAAGCGCACCGAGCAGATCTGCTCGATGAGCTTGCTCGCCACCTGCTCCGCCTCCGCCAGGTCGCAATCGAACAGCAGCAGGCCGAACTCATCGCCGCCCAGCCGCGCCAGGGTGTCGGAGGCGCGGGTGCGGTCGGCGAGAATCCGGCTCAGCTCGCGCAGCAGCATGTCGCCCGCCGCGTGCCCGGCGGAATCGTTGACCACCTTGAAGCGGTCGAGGTCGATGAAGCACAGCGCATGCTGGGTCGCCCGCTCCTGGGCGTTGGCCAGGGCGCGTTGCAGCTCCTCCTCGAACTTGGTGCGGTTGAACAGCCCGGTGAGGGCATCGTGGGAGGCGTGATAGCTCAGCTCGCGCTGCATCGCCCGGGCCTTGGTGACGTTCTGGAACACCAGCACGGTGCCGATGATCTCGCCATCGCGGGTGCGCACCGGCGCCGCGCAATTCTGGATATCGTGCTGCTCGCCCTTGCGGCTGATCAGCGTGGCGCCGTCCTCCAGGTAGAACACCCGGGTGTTCTGCAGGCAGCGTCGCACCGGGCTTTCCAGGGCCTCGCCGGTGTCGCTGTCGAGCACGTTGAAGACCAGTTCGTGGGGCGCGCCGATGGCGTCCTGCAAGGTCCAGCCGGTCATCGCCTCGGCCACCGGGTTCATGAAGGTCACGCGGCCGCCGGCGTCGGTGGTCAACACGGCATCGCCGATGGAATACAGGGTCACCTGCAGGCGTTCCTTTTCCTCGTGCAGGGTTTCCGCCAGGGTGCGGATCTCGGTGATGTCGCTGTTGATGCCGATCATCCGCACCGGCCGATTGTCCTCGTCGCGCGTCAGCGTGGCGATCGCCCGCAGGTGGCGAACCTCGCGGTTGGGGCGGACGATACGGAACTCGCAGTCGAATTTCTGCAACCCGCTGACGGCGCGCTCCAGCTCGCGCAGCACGCGGTCGTGATCCTCAGCATGCAGGCTCGCCTTCCACTGCTCCACCGTGGTCTCCCCGGGACCGCTGCGGATGCCGTACAGGTCGAACATGCGGAAATCCCAGTGCAGGCGGTTGCGCGCCAGGTCCCACTCCCAGATGCCGATCTGCCCGGCGTCGGTGGCCAGCTTGATCCGTTCGGCGAGGCGCTCGCGCTCCAGCTCGGCACGCTTGCGACTGTCGATATCCTCCACCTGGGTGACGAAGTACTGGGCGACTCCCTCCTCGTCGCGCACCAGCGACACGCTGATGCGCGCCCAGAAGGTTTCGCCGTCCTCGCGCAGGTAGCGCTTCTCCATCTGGTAGGAGTTGATACGCCCGGCGAGCAGGTCGCGCACCAGGTCGAGGTCCAGTTCCAGGTCGTCCACATAGGTGATCTCCTGGAACGACAGCTCGCCCAGGCGTTCGGCGGAATAGCCGAGCATCCGGCACAGCGCCTCGTTGACCTTGAACAGCCGCCCCTCCAGCGACACCAGGGCCATGCCGATCGCCGAGAATTCCATGGCGCCGCGGAACTGCGCCTCGCCGATGGCCACCTGATGCTGCTCGCGGCGGCTGCGCTCCATGATCACCGAGACCAGGAAGGCGGGAATGAGGGTCAAGGCCATCGGCAGGTACAGCAGCGGCTCGCCGAAACGCTGCTGGGACGACTCGGGGACGAACACGCCGAGGGCGATCAGCACGGCGATGAAACAGGTGTTCAGGCAACCGATCAGCGCGGTACCGAACACGCTGGTGCTGGCGGCGGCCACCAGCAGCGGCAGGAGCACGTAGATGAAGGCGTAGGGCAGGCGAGTCAGGGCCACGAAGCTGATCACCAGGGTCACCAGCAGGAGCATCGCGTTGTCCACTCCCGCCCGCCCCGACAGAGCGTGACGCCAGGCCGCCAGGTTGCTGGCCATGCACAATGGCAGCAGCGCGAGCATGCCCATCGCATCGCCCACGTACCAGCGCGCCCACATTTCCGGGAAACGCCCCATGCCGAAGACGCTGACCAGCACCGCGCCCACCGAGGCGCCGAGCAAGGGCGGGATCAGCGCGCCGGCCCAGAGCACGCGAACCGCCGAATGCAGGTTGAATTCGAAGTCCTCGCGCACCCGGTTGATGCGTAACAGCATCGCGGCGAAGATCGCTTCGCTCAGGTTGGCCGGCAGGAACGCCGCGCTCATCCACAGGCTGTCGCCATACAGGCGGTTGGCCGCCAGGTTGGCCACGGCGGAGCAGAGCAGGATCGCCGGCCACTGGCGCAGCGGCGCGCGCAGCAGGGCGGCGGTGAGGATCGCGTTGGGCAGCCAGATCGCAGCGATGGTGGCGGGCTGGCGCGACAGGTAGATGCAGGCCAGGGCGGCGAGAAAGAACAGCACACCGGCCTGGATGCCCGCCCACAAGCCCCTGTCGTCGGTTTTGCCACTGAACATCCGCTCGAATCCCCGGTACCTGCGTCAAAGGAACTGCGCCAGCCGAACAGACTTCAGCGTAGCGCGGAAACACCTCAGACGTAGGTAACGGCCGCCAAGTCTCAGACTGTAGCGAAACGTATGCGGAAGCAGGCGCCGCCCAGCTCGGAATCGTCCAGGCTCAGTTCGCCGTCGTAGCTCTCGATGATGTCCAGCGCCACGGCCAGGCCGATGCCCTGCCCCGGGTGCTGGGTATCGGCGCGCTCGCCGCGGCGGATGATTCGTGCGCGCTGTTCGGCAGGCACTCCGGGACCGTCGTCCTCGACCCACAGCTCCGAGTAACCCGGCCCCAGCCGGGCGCCCACGCGAACCCGGCCCAGGCACAGGCGATAGGCGTTCTCCAGCAGGTTGCCGAGCAGTTCCAGCAGCGCGCCGCGCTCCACCGGCACGCTGAAGGACGGCGAGAAGTCCCGCTGCAGGCTTACCCGCTTGTCGCGATAGACCTTGTCCAGCGCGTCGCACAGGGTCTCCACCAGCGGCGCCAGTTGCTCGCGATGGCGTACCAGGCCGCTCTTGCGCAGGCTGGCGCGCTGCAACTGATAGCCTATCTGCTGGCTCATGCGCTCGATCTGGCCCTGTAGCACCCGCACCTGCTCGCGGTTGCCGGGCTCCTCGGCGAGCTGGTCGCCGACCCCCTGCAAGACCGCCAGCGGCGTCTTCAGGCTGTGCGCCAGGTCGCCGAGGGAGTGGCGGTAGCGCTCGCGCTGCTTGTGCTCGCTGCGCAACAGGCGGTTCAGCGAGTGGGTCAGGCGCAGCAGCTCGCGCGGATGCTCCTCGCTCAGGCTCTCGCGCTCGCCGGATTCGATCTGGTCCAGCTCGGAACTCAACCCGCGCATCGCCCGGAAGCCCCAGGTCAGACCCAGCCAGAGCAGCCCGAGCAAGACCAGCAGGGCGCCGCCGAGCCACAGGTAGAGCTGCTCGCGGAACCCCTTGAGCAGGCTCTCGAACTCGCTGACCGATTGCATGGTGACGATGCTGTAGGCCGCCTGCTTGCCGCGCAGCAGGTCGATCTCGACGTCGAACACGAAGAACTCCTCGCCCTTCGCATCGCGGGTGGTGTGGAATTCGTTGCCGCGGCCGTCGTAGCGCGGCGTGTAGTTGATCGACTCGTCGGCCGCCGAGGTGGAGCGCCAGAGCAGATCGCCATTCTGGTCGTAGATATAGCCGAGGACCTTGGCCTCCGGCAGGTTGAACTCCTCCACCGGCAGGTGCTCGGGCATCACCAGGCGGCCCTTCTCCACCCGCGCCGCCGAGACCAGGGTCGCCACGTCGGCGGCCAGGCGCTGCTCGATGGTGTTCTCCAGGGCGATGCCGAAGGCCCGCTGCAGGGCCGGCAGCAGCGCCAGCATGAACAGCACCGCCAGGGCGGCGGCGCCGAGCATCAGACGGATGCGCAGGGAACGGATCACCGGCAGCGCTCGGTGAACAGGTAGCCCTGGCCGCGCACCGTATCGATCGGCTTGAAGCCGCCGCAGGCCTCCAGCTTGCGCCGCAGGCGGCCGACCAGCACCTCGATGACGTTGGCGTCGCGCTCCTCGTCGTCGGGGTAGAGCTGTTCCATCAGGCGTTCCTTGGCCACCACCTGCTGGTGATGCCGCATGAGGTATTCGAGGATGCGGTATTCGTAGGCGGTCAGCGCCACCGGTTGCTCCTCGACCAGCGCCTGCTTGCGGTTCAGGTCGAGGACCAGGGGGCCGGCCTCGATGGTCGACTGGACGAACCCCGAGGAGCGTCGCAGCAACGCGTTCAGGCGCGCTTCCAGTTCCTCGAACTGGAACGGCTTGACCACGTAGTCGTCGGCCCCGGCGGCCAGGCCTTCGACCTTGTCCTGCCAGTTGCCGCGGGCGGTGAGGATCAGGATCGGGAAGGACTTGCCCTGCGAACGCAGCTCGCGGATCAGGTCCAGGCCGCTCATGCCCGGCAGGCCGAGGTCGATCACCGCCAGGTCGTGGTGGTATTCGCTGACCCGGTAGAGGGCTTCCTCGGCATCCGGTACCGCGTCCACCACGTGCCCCTGTTCACCCAGGCGGGTATAGAGGTGGTGGCGCAACAGCGCCTCGTCTTCCACTACCAGCAGTTTCATGAGGTTCCTCCGGATGAGATGCGGCCGGACCTTCCGGCCCGGCCATCGAAGCATGCCCTCGCGGGCGCTGCGCGGTCATTTAGAACTTGTAGTTGGCGCCCAGGTAGAATTGCGAGCTGCTGTGCAGGTCCAGGGAGCCCAGCTTGTTGCCGCCATGCGGGGTCATCTCGGTGCTGGCGTTGGTGCGCAGGTAACGATAGCCGCCTTCGATCGAGGCATTCTTGCTCAGCTCCTGCAGGATACCGGCCTGCAGCCCGGCAGCGTAGCCGACATCGCTGTCGCGCTTGAAGCCCTTGCCGTCCTGTTCCAGCTTGACCAGGCCGAGGGTGGCACCGCCGAACAGCTTGGTGTTGTTGTCGCCGATCGGCAGGAAGGCGTCGTAGCTGCCGAGCAGGTTCTGCTGGCGCAGCTTGTTGCCGCTGCTGGTGTCGGAGATGTTCTCGTAGGTCGCGTAGTAGCGGCCCTGCTCGAACTGCTGGCCGGCGCGGATGCCCCAGGTGCCGGTGTTGTCGATCACCTTGTCGAGGTTCGGGCTGTTCAGGTTGCGGTTCAGCGACTTGGATTTCTGGATGTTGTTGCTGGTCTCGCCCCAGGTCAGGCCGACGAAGTTGTCGGCGGCCTGGACGCCGGCGGCGGAACCCAGCAGGGCGGTGGCGATGAAGAGAGTCTTGAGTGCTTTCATGGTGTTTCTCCGTTCTGCGAGAGTCGTGTCGTTCACGGCTTGCAGAGTACGGACAGGGTACTGAACCGCCCCTGAACGCTTGCTGAACCCGGGCTGAACGACTCGCGTTTGCCGGCGAACGCTCTGTTTCCAGGCTGCCGCGCGCCGGCTCGGCGAGGTTTTTGCCCGTACTGCAAGTAGGGTCTAGGCTTTCTACAGTCGCCTGCATAGAGGCTGGGCCAATGAACGAACAACCCGACCAGGGACGCGTCAAGGGCATGGAAGCCAGGCTCTTCCTGTTTCTCGTGATCTGCCTGTTCCCGCTGCTGTCCGTCGCACTGGTCGGCGGCTTCGGTTTCTGCGTCTGGATGTACCAGCTACTGGCCGGCCCGCCCGGGCCGCCGGCCTGAGGTCGGGTATGAGCAGTCGCCGAGAGCTGTTCCGCCGCCTCGGCGGGCACCCGCCGACGCGTCGCCCGCCGTGGACCGCCGCCGACTTCGCCGCAGGCTGCACAGGCTGCGCCGCCTGCGTCGAGGCCTGCCCGGAAGGCGTGCTGAAGCTCGGCGCCGGTCGGCTCGTCGAACTCGACCTCTCCAGCGCCGGCTGCACGCTGTGCGGGGAATGCGCCAGCCGCTGCGAGGCCGGCCTGTTCGATGGCGCGGGCCCGGCCTTCCCCTGGATCGCCACGATCGGCGAAGCCTGCCTGGCCCTGGCCGGGATCCACTGCCGCAGTTGCCAGGACGCCTGCGAACCCGCCGCGATCCGCTTCCGCCCGGCCCCCGGCGGCGTCGCCCTGGCCGAGCTGGACAGCCAGCGCTGCAACGGCTGCGGCGCCTGCCTGGCGCCCTGTCCGAGCCAGGCCATCCAACTGCGCGCGCTATCCACCAAGGAGTCTCCACGACATGCCTGAAGCCCTGCAGATCGCCAGCCTCATCCTGCATTGCCGACCCGAGCGACTGCCGGCGGTGAAGGCCAACCTGGCGCTGCTCGACGGCCTGGAGATCTACCAGGAAAGCCCGCAGGGCAAGCTGATCCTGGTGCTGGAAGCCGAACGCGAAGAACAGATTCTCGACACCCTGGGCCAGTTGCAGAACCTGCCAGGAGTGCTCAACGCCGTGCTGGTCTACCACGAGATCCTGCACGACGACGATAGCAACGACGCGGCGGCCATGACCGACCGCGCGATACCGTGCTCGCCCGAGGAGACAATCGATGAACCTCACCCGTCGTGAATTCGCCAAGGCCAACGCCGCCGCCATCGCCGCGGCGGCGGCCGGCCTGCCGATCCTGGTCCGCGCCAGCAACCTGGTGACCGAGGCGGACGTCACCAGCCTGGTCTGGAACAAGGCCCCCTGCCGCTTCTGCGGCACCGGTTGCAGCGTGATGGTCGCCACCCGCGACGGCCAGGTGGTGGCCACCCATGGCGACATCAAGGCCGAGGTCAACCGCGGGATCAACTGCGTGAAGGGCTACTTCCTGTCGAAGATCATGTACGGCAGCGACCGCCTGACCCGCCCGCTGCTGCGCATGAAGGACGGCAAGTTCGACAAGCAGGGCGAGTTCCAGCCGATCAGTTGGGAACAGGCCTTCGACATCATGGCCGAGAAGTTCAAGGCCGCGCTCAAGGCCAAGGGACCGGAGTCGGTCGGCATGTTCGGCTCCGGCCAGTGGACGGTCTGGGAAGGCTATGCGGCGAACAAGCTGTTCAAGGCCGGCCTGCGCAGCAACAACATCGACCCCAACGCCCGCCACTGCATGGCCTCGGCGGTGATGGGCTTCATGCGCAGCTTCGGCATGGACGAGCCGATGGGCTGCTACGACGACATCGAGGCCACCGACAGCTTCGTCCTCTGGGGCTCGAACATGGCCGAGATGCACCCGGTGCTCTGGTCGCGGGTCACCGACCGCCGGCTCAGCGCGCCGCAGGTCAAGGTCGCGGTGCTGTCCACCTTCGAGCACCGCAGCTTCGAGCTGGCCGACTTGCCCATGGTGTTCAAGCCGCAGACCGACCTGATCATCCTCAACTATATCGCCAACCACATCATCGAGAGCGGCGCGGTGAACCGCGACTTCGTCGAGCGCCACGTGCGCTTCGCCCATGGCGCCGAGGACATCGGCTACGGCCTGCGCCCGGACGACCCGCTGGAGAAGAAGGCGAAGAACGCCGACAAGGCCAACACCTGGAGCGATATCGACTTCAAGGCCTTCGCCGAGTTCGTCAAGCCCTATACCCTGGAGCGCACCGCGCGCGAAAGCGGCGTGCCGGCCGAGCGGCTGAAGGCCCTCGCCGAACTCTACGCCGACCCCAAGCGCAAGGTGGTGTCGTTCTGGACCATGGGCTTCAACCAGCACACCCGCGGGGTCTGGGCGAACAACCTGATCTACAACATCCACCTGCTCACCGGGAAGATCAGCGAACCGGGCAACAGCCCCTTCTCGCTCACCGGCCAGCCCTCGGCCTGCGGCACCGCGCGCGAGGTCGGCACCTTCTCCCACCGGCTCCCCGCCGACCTGGTGGTGACCAACCCGAAGCACCGGGAAACCGCGGAGAAGATCTGGAAGGTGCCGGCCGGCACCATCCAGGAGAAGGTCGGCTTCCACGCCGTGCAGCAGAGCCGGATGCTCAAGGACGGCGTGCTCAACGTCTACTGGACCCAGGTCAGCAACAACATGCAGGCCGGTCCCAACGTGATGCAGGAAGTGCTGCCCGGCTGGCGCAACCCGGACAACTTCGTGATCGTCTCCGACGTCTACCCCACCGTCTCGGCCCAGGCCGCCGACCTGATCCTGCCCAGCGCCATGTGGGTGGAGAAGGAAGGCGCCTTCGGCAATGCCGAGCGCCGCACGCAGTTCTGGCACCAGTTGGTGAAGGCACCGGGCGAGGCGAAGTCCGACCTCTGGCAGTTGGTGGAGTTCTCCAAGCGCTTCACCACCGACGAGGTCTGGCCCGCGGAACTGCTGGCGAAGGCCCCCGAGCTGAAGGGCAAGACCCTCTATGACGTGCTGTTCCGCAACGGCCAGGTCGACCGCTTCCCGGCCAGCGACCTGGCCAAGGGCTACGCCAACGACGAGGTCGACGCATTCGGCTTCTATATCCAGAAGGGTCTGTTCGAGGAATACGCCGCCTTTGGTCGCGGCCACGGCCACGACCTCGCCCCCTTCGACGCCTACCACGAGGCGCGCGGCCTGCGCTGGCCGGTGGTGGACGGCAAGGAGACCCGCTGGCGCTACCGCGAGGGCTACGACCCCTACGTGAGCAAGGGCAGTGGCGTGCAGTTCTATGGCTATCCGGACAAGAAGGCGATTGCCTTCGCCCTGCCCTACGAGCCGCCGGCCGAGGCGCCGGACCAGGACTACCCGTTCTGGCTCGCCACCGGCCGGGTGCTCGAACACTGGCACACCGGGAGCATGACCGCGCGGGTCCCGGAGCTGTACAAGGCGGTGCCCGACGCGCTGGTCTACATGCACCCGGAGGATGCGCGCCAGCTCAAGCTGCGCCGCGGCAGCGAGGTCAAGGTGGTGAGCCGGCGCGGCGAGATCCGCGCGCGGGTCGAGACCCGCGGGCGCAACAAGCCGCCCCAGGGGCTGGTGTTCGTGCCGTTCTTCGACGCCAACAAGCTGATCAACAAGGTCACCCTGGACGCCACCGACCCGATTTCCAAGCAGACCGACTACAAGAAGTGCGCCGTTCGCATCGAACTGCTCAACCTGGCCTGAGGAGCGCGCCATGAAACCTCTGCTGACTGCCCTGCTCCTCGTCCTGCTCGGCGCCCCCGCGGCCTTCGCCGCCGACCTCGGCTACCCGCTGGACGCGCCCGCCCCCGACGGCCGCCGCCCCGGCGGCACGCTGGCCGAAAGCCGCCCCGCGCCGCCGCTGGCGGCCGAGGAAAACAAGGACCTGAAACGCGAGCGCAACTACCCCGAGCAGCCGCCGACCATTCCCCACAGCATCGTCGGCTATCGCATCGACAAGGACAGCAACAAGTGCCTGTCCTGCCACAGCCGCGCCAACAGCGCGCGAACCCAGGCGGTGATGATCAGCATCACCCACTACATGGACCGCGACGGCCAGCCGCTGGCCGCCGTCTCGCCGCGCCGCTACTTCTGCGTGCAGTGCCATGTGCCGCAACAGGACGTAAAGCCGCTGGTCGACAACCGCTTCGAGAACATCGACCAGATCCTCGAGAAAGAAGCCGCCAATGCGGCGCGCAACCCCTGAGGGAGGCCGCATGAAAGCACTCATCGCCTGGCTGGCCGGTTACTGGCGGGTCCTGCGTCGTCCCAGCGTGCATTTCAGCCTGGGCTTCCTCACCCTCGGCGGCTTCATCGCCGGGATCGTCTTCTGGGGCGGCTTCAACACCGCCCTGGAGGCGACCAACACCGAGACCTTCTGCATTTCCTGCCACGAGATGCGCGACAACGTGTTCGTCGAACTCAAGGACACCATCCACTACAGCAACCGTTCCGGAGTCCGCGCCACCTGTCCCGACTGCCACGTGCCACACAAGTGGACCGACAAGATCGCGCGCAAGATGCAGGCCTCCAAGGAGGTCTGGGGCAAGATCTTCGGCACCATCAACACCCGCGAGAAATTCCTCGATCACCGCCGCGAGCTGGCCGAGCACGAATGGGCACGACTCAAGGCCAACGATTCGCTGGAATGCCGCAACTGCCACAACTTCGAGTTCATGGACTTCACCCGGCAGAGCGTGCGCGCGCGGCAGATGCACTCCACCGCCCTGGCCAGCGGCGAAGCCACCTGCATCGACTGCCACAAGGGGATCGCCCACCACCTGCCGGACATGACCGGGGTGAAGGGCTGGTAGCGCCGCCCGCGGACCGGGCGGCGCGGCGCAATCAGGGCTGGGCGCCCTTCAGCGCCTCGAGGATCTTGCGCCCGGCGCGACCGTCGGCCGGGGTCAGGCCGAGGCGCTTCTGCTCGGCCTGGATCGCCTTGCGCGTGCTGGTGCCGATCAGCCCGTCGGCCTCGCCGATGTCGTAGCCGCGCGCCAGCAACGCCTTCTGCAATTGCTTGCGCTCGAGCCGGCTGATGCCCGGGTCGTCGGTCGGCCAGGACGCCACCAGGCCGCTGCCGCCGCGCAGGCGGTCGGAAAGCAGGGCGATGGCCAGCGCGTAGCTTTCCGCGGCGTTGTAGGAATAGATCGCATCGTAGTTGCGATAGACCAGGAAGGCCGGGCCCTGGGCCCCGGCCGGCAGGAGGATCGCGGCCTTCTCGTCGCCGCCCGGCAGCGGCTGGCCGTCGACCCGCCTCACCCCACGGGCGACCCAGGCCGACAGCGGCTGGCGCTTGCCGCGCCCGGCCAGGCTGGCGGGGAAGTCGGCCGGCACCTTCACTTCATAGCCCCACGGCTGTCCCGTGCGCCAGCCAGCCTTCTTCAGGTAGTTGGCGGTGGAACCGAGGGCATCCGGCACGCTGCCTACCAGGTCGCGGCGACCGTCGCCGTCGAAGTCCACGGCGATCCGCGCGTAGGTCGATGGCATGAACTGGGTATGGCCGAAGGCCCCGGCCCAGGAGCCGGTGATGCCGGCGTCGCGGATGTCGCCGGCCTGCAACAGCTTCAGGGTGGCGAGGAACTCGCCCTGGAAGAACGACTGGCGGCGCCCGTAGCAGGACAGGGTCGACAGCGAGGTCAGCAGCGGACGCTTGCCGAAGATCCGCCCGTAGTCGCTTTCCACGCCCCACACCGCCACCACCGTGTACTTGTCCACGCCGTAGCGCGCGGCCACCTGGTCGAGCAGCTTGTCGTGCTGGGCGAGCATCGCCTTGCCATCGCTGACCCGCTGCTCGTCCACCAGACCGGCCAGGTAGTCCCACAGCGGGGTGGTGAACTCCGGCTGCGCGTCGAGCAGGTCGAGCACGCTGAGGTCGGCCTGCAGGCCGCTGGTGAAGCGCTCATAACTGTCGGCGGAAATGCCCTGCGCCTGGGCCTTCTTCTGCAGGCCGGCGAGGCAGGAAGGGAAGCTCGAGGCGTCGGGTTGCGCCAGGGCCAGGGCGGGTAGCAGGGCCAGCGAGGAGAGAAGAAGACTGCGCATGGGGTTTCCTTGTACGGTGAACGGTCATCCATGGCACCGGCGGGCTTCCCCCGGCGCCGAAGGCCTGGTGGCCTGTACGGTTGACTCGGTGATCGGCGTTCGACTGGTCGAGTCAGCCACACGGGCCACTAGCCTACCGTCCCGCCGGGTGCGGCGCCATCTCCGCCCTGAAAGGCGGGTGAAACCTTGCTCGGGCAGACTGGCGATGGAATACGCATGCCGGGTGTCTCGCGGCCGATCCGCCGCGTCACATCCGTGCCCGAACGCGCTGCGCCACCCGCGCGTCCGTTTTCCGGGCACTGGCCGGGCGTTCGCCGGTCCAAGCAGTGTTCCCCGCCTCCGTCCACAAGCCGGAGCCGGCCCCGACGGTCCCAGACCACCGCAGGAAAGCCGGGCGGCCGCCACCCGCCACCGCCCCGGGCTTTCCACCCTCACTACACGTTTCGGAGTACAACCTTGATCCACTGGTTGAGCGACCCGACGTTCTGGACAGCCCTGCTGCAGATCGTCGCCATCGATATCCTCCTGGGCGGCGACAACGCCGTAGTCATCGCCCTCGCCTGCCGGCACCTGCCGGCGCACCGGCGCAAGCAGGCGATCTTCGGTGGCGTCGCCGGCGCCATCCTGATCCGCATCCTGCTGCTGTTCTTCGCCCTGCACCTGCTCGACCTGCCCTACCTCAAGGTAATCGGCGCGCTCCTGCTGCTGTGGATCGGCATCAAGCTGCTGCTGCCGGAGGAGGAGAACGGCGACGACATCAAGGGCAGCACCCACCTGCTCGGCGCGATCAAGACCATCATCATCGCCGACGCGGTGATGAGCCTGGACAACGTCATCGCCCTGTCCGCCGCCTCGGCCGGGGATTTCTTCCTGGTCTCCCTGGGCGTGCTGATCAGCATCCCGATCATCGTCTGGGGCAGCCAGCTGATCCTGCGCCTGATCGACCGCTTCCCGCTGATCATCCTCTTCGGCGGCGGCCTGCTCGGCTGGATCGCCGGCGGCATGCTGCTCACCGACAGCGCCCTGAAGCCCTGGCTGGCGCCCTACGCGCAATGGGATTCCTACCTGCACTACGGTGCGGCGGCCTTCGGCGCGCTGTTCGTGATCCTCCTCGGCAGCCTCCTGGCGCGCCGCCAGTTGAAGCAGCGGCATGCCGCGCCGGCGGACGCCGCCGAAAGCGAAGGCCGCTAAGAGCAACGGGGCGCCCAGGGGCGCCCCGTCCTCTTTCTCCGGCTCAGATATTGGTGCTCGCCGGGATCCGGCTCGGCAACAGGTACTCGTAGGGCCTGCGGCGCGCCTGGTTGCGCGTGCGAATGGTCGCCTCGACCTCCTTCAGGCGTGCCTGGAAGCGCTCCAGCGGGCCGCCGCTGGCGGTCACCCGCCTGTCCGAAAACACCGGCGCGTAGGGGAACCCGGTCTGCCGGTAGTCGCCCAGGCGACCGTGGTAGACCGAACCGAGCAGGTGATAGATGTTCACCTTCTCCAGCGCCACCAGGGTCGGCGGCATCATCTTCAACCAATCGGCCTCGCTCTTGCCGCTTGGCGAGTCCGGTGCCGGCGCCGCGCTCATGGCACAGATGGCTGGTGCGTAGGTCATCATCGAAGGCTGGGGAAAATTGACCGCCGCATGCTGCGCGGAGGCAGTGAAGATCACCATGGTCAGCACCTCGACCAGTTGGCTGCGACCGGTGATCGGGCGGAACCCGGCCACCTTGCCGCTGCCGATCACTTCGCCGACCCAGGCCGCCAGTTCGACGTCAGCGGTGACGTCGCCGTCGCTGGCGTAGTACACCGCCACGTAGTCGGCCGCCCACTGGCGGATGGCATTCCATACCAGCAGGCCGTCGTCGCGATAGGGGTAGTCCGGTAGCGCCAGCGGGTCGTCGACGTTCCGCGCCTTCAGGCTCTCCGGCAACATGCCGCGGTAGAAGTCGAAACCCAGCCGATTGCCGCCGGCGGTGGCCTGGGTGTCCTGGATCGGCGCGGCGAACATCACGTCGATGAAGCCCGCGCTGGGCAACAGGATCCGCGCCGCCCCCTCGTTGATGAACAGGGTGCCCTCGAAGTGCGGGGCGAGCAGGACGTGCAGCGGATGGCTGGGCGCCAGGGTGCGCTGGGTGGCCAGGCAGAACGCCTCGCTCACCAGGTGGGTCTGGGCCAGGTGGACGAACATCTCGTGGTAGTTCTCCTCGGCGACCTGGACCACCGTCTTGGCCATCTGCCAACCCCAGTACAGATCACTCTCCGACTCGGCGGGACGCACGAACATCGGATGGGTAGCGGGGTCCTGACCGCACTGGATGGCCACCGGCAATAGCCTCGCCCGATCCTTGCCAAGGGCGAACAGGGCGATTGGCGCATAGGCGAAGCCCGTCCCGGTGAGCAGTTTGTCCACCGCTCCCGACGGCGCCAGCTTGCCCAGCTCGGCGTAGTCCAGCAGATACAGGCGGCGGCTGGCGGCGGCCTCCAGCAAGCTGTCGTCGGCGCCCATCACCCGGCGGAACTGCTCCTCGCCCAGCGGAAAGTTGGCCGGCAGCGCATCGACGCGACGGATCAGCAGCGGATTAGGCCCGGCCACCCGCCAGTAGGCGAACGCTTCGTCGTCACGGAAGCTGTCGGCGACCTCCGGCAGGCGCAGGGTGCCGAACACCGCGCGGAAGCGATTCAGGCCGTCGCCCTGTCCACCCTGGGTAACCAGGTTGCTGGCGCTCTTGAGGATGTCGTCGACCAGCAGGCCGACCCGCGTCAGCAAGGCGATCACCCGCGTCTGCAATTCCGTGAAGCGCAGCAGCAGGCTGCCGGCCGCGGCCGGATCGTTCTTCGCCTCCTCCAGCAACGCCTCGTGGACCTGGCGCGCCGCCTCCAGATCGCCGCTGAGCCCGGCGGCGATCCGCTCGAACTGCGCGGCGGCCGACGCCGGCAACGAGGCGACGAAATTGACGATCAGCTCGACGATCACCCCGGCGGTCTTCAACAGCCAGTCGACATTCGGCAACTCGCCCAGCGGCACCGAGCGGGCCATCGGCACGCCTTTGACATTGGCGAAGTTCTCGGTCCAGACATATACCAGTTTCTTGCTGGTCAATACCGCACGCCGCGCCAACTTTCCGGCCAGGTTGTCATATTGCGGCAAACTCGGCGGAATCAGGTTGTCCAGCAAACTTCGCGAGGCATCGATAGATCGCTGTTGTTCCGCCCCGAGGTATTTCAAGGGCGAAAAGAATATCGAGTCATTGGCCAGCGCGGTTCCACTCAGGGCGACACCCGACAAGAGCACACTCCTGCGTTTCATATCATCGACTCCATCAATGCATTAACCAGGAACGACTCGATGCCTGAGCATCGAATCGCTCTTTCAACAGGTTGCGATCAGCTGTAAAGCCCTTCGCCGCTTTCCTTGTTGTAATGCAACGGAACATTGTGGTTGTCGGTCCCGCCGAGAATCTTGCCGACGGTGATCGCCGCCACCGAAGGCACCTGGAAGGCCAGCAGGTCGACCAGCTCGTGGGTACGGTTGAGGCCGATGGCGCTGGCCGCGTTGCCGATGCTGGAGAACAGCGGCGAGTTCAGGAAGGAGTTGGCCGCGTAGACGCCATTGATGATGGCATCGCCCAGGAAAGTCCCGGCGCCAGAAACTTGTTCGATTTCACCCACACTTAGAACCGCCAGGGCATTCACCTGATTTTTCATGTCTGAATCTCCACGTATTCAAATGATCGAAACGAATGGTTCTCGCTGAAAACAGCAAAGAAACCTGTACGTCCGAACTTCTTCGGAACGTGGAGAAAGCAATAGCGAGAGGAAAAATCGGCAATAAGCTGACGCTTCGCACAGTTGACAGGAAAAGCCTGAAACAATAGTTATCCACAATAATTATTGACGGCAAACTTTTGACTTGCAAAGAACTACGCCGGACAACGGCAATAGCCGATTTTATCCCGCCAGGCCTCGACCCATTGTGCAAACCCGGCAGGCCGTTGCGCAGAACGTGGCATTTATTCGGGGCGATCCGCCAAGGCGATTTCATGTACTGAAGTACCAGAATCAGCGGATCGTGAGACCTATTCCCCCCTGGAAAGATACGGATATTTTTTCCCGCGCCCGGTTTCCTCTCTTCCGCGCCTGTCAGATCTGGCAGTTGCAAAACGCCACGGCAACGCGAAGTCCGCGGCGCAGACGCCTCGACCGCTCATTGATGGCTAACGCGCAGCTCGCTGAACGTCGCCCGCCCGCCCTCGCTGGACGGCCCGCGGTTGTCCTGCAGGTAGAGTCCGGCCTTGAAATAGAGGCCCTGGTAGGCCCACTGCGGGTCCAGTTGCTGCTCCAGGGCGCTGCCATTCACCGACACGCTGAGCAATCCGCTGCGAGACACGCCGATGCGGTAGCTGAACGACTGGCCGAGAGGAATCCCGTCCATCAGTGTGTAGGCTCTGGTCCCGCCGTCGTCCGGCCGCTCGCGGACCAGCGCCTGGACCCGCCCCTGGTCGAGCCGCAACTGGTAGAGCAGCTTCACCAGCGGCGCGGCCTGGCCGCTATTGCTGCCATCGCTGTGGATCTGGCCGATGATCATGCGCCGGGTCGAGGGCACCGCCTCGATGCGCAGAGTCGCCTCCAGCCAGTTGTCGGCCCTGGCGTAACGCCAGTTGTAGGGCCTGCCGCTGGACAGGGTCTCGCGCAACTCGCTGCGCGGGAACTCGCTGTTGCGCGTGTGGCTGCCGTTCACCGGCACCCAGAAGCGAATGCCGTCGGCGGTGCGCTGGAAATAGTCGCTGCGGTAGTCGCGCTGCAATTGGCTGGTGGAGATGGTGATGGCCGGGCGGCCCTGGGGAATGGTCAGGTTCCAGGTACTCAGGTCAGGCATCCAGACGGTGTCCTAGCGAGGGGAAGGGACTCGCCCATAGGGTAGATGAGCGGCGCACGCTTTGCCTGGCCGAATGGCCCGCGTTTGAGCGGCGCAAGGCCGGCACCGAGGGTTTTCCCCGCGTCCCGCGCACAAGCGTCTATCTTGATCGGGGACCCTTTCACGGAGAGATGCCATGCGCCTGTTCTGCGCCCTGCTGCTCATCGCCTGCGCCGCCAGCGCCCAGGCCGCTATCCAGACCCGCGAGATGCCTTACCGGAGCGCAGACGGCACGCGCATGGTCGGCTATTTCGCCTACGACGACAGCAAGCCGGGGATCCGCCCTGGGGTCATCGTGGTCCACGAATGGTGGGGGCTCAACGACTATGCCAAACGCCGCGCCCGCGACCTCGCCGAACTCGGCTACAGCGCCCTGGCCATCGACATGTACGGCGAAGGCAAGCACACCGAGCACCCGCAGGACGCGATGGCCTTCATGCAGGCCGCGACCCGGGATGCCGACGCCGCCAAGGCGCGCTTCCTCGCCGGCCTGGAACTGCTGAAGCGGCAACCGCAGACCGATCCCAGCCAGATCGCCGCGATCGGCTACTGCTTCGGCGGCAAGATCGTCCTCGACATGGCCCGCCAGGGCCTGCCGCTGGCCGGCGTGGCGAGCTTCCACGGCGCCCTCGGCACCGCCACCCCGGCCAGCAAGGGCAGCGTCAAGGCCAAGATCCTGGTGGAGCACGGCAGCGCCGACAGCCTGGTCCCGGCCAAGGACCTCGACGCCCTGAAACAGGAACTGAACGCCGCCGGCGCCGACTACCGGGTGGTGATCCAGGACGACGCCAAACACGGCTTCACCAACCCCGACGCCGACGCGCACAAAGGCCACGGCCTGGACATCGGCTACGACCGCCAGGCCGACCAGCGCTCCTGGGCAGACCTGCAGGCGTTCCTCAAGGACATCTTCGGGCAGGGTTGAACCCTGCGCCGACGCATAAAAAAACGGGAGTCCCCGGAGGGACTCCCGTCTTGAAAGGTCGAGACAGGACAGTATCCCGTCATCAACAAACAACCTCACCTGCATTCCACAGGAATGCGCGGCGCAGTCTGTCAAAACCGGGCCTCGCGGTCCGTTTTCCTTTGTTGCGCTTTTGCAATCTTGTGTAAGCGCCGCGTGACTGGTGGGCCACGTCGGGAACCGGCACAATGCGCGCCATGAACGACCGTCTCCCCTCCTTCTGCACCCCACTGGACGACCGCTGGCCGCTGCCCGTCGCGCTGCCCGGCGTGCAACTGCGCAGCACCCGCTTCGACCCGGCGCTGCTGCAACCCGGCGACTTCGCCCTGGCCGGCATCCAGCCGCCGGCGAACATCCTCCGCGCGGTGGCCAAGCGCCAGGCCGAGTTTCTCGCCGGGCGCCTCTGCGCACGCGCCGCCCTGTTCGCCCTCGATGGCCGCGCCCAGACGCCGGCCGTCGGCGAGGACCGCGCACCGGTCTGGCCGGCCGCGATCAGCGGCTCGATCACCCATGGCGACCGCTGGGCCGCCGCCCTGGTGGCGGCGCGCGGCGACTGGCGCGGGCTCGGCCTGGACGTGGAAACCCTGCTCGAAGCCGAACGGGCGCGCTACCTGCATGGCGAGATACTCACCGAAGGCGAGCGCCTGCGCTTCGCCGACGACCTGGAGCGACGCACCGGCCTGCTGGTGACCCTGGCGTTCTCGCTGAAGGAAAGCCTGTTCAAGGCGCTCTATCCGCTGGTGGGCAAGCGCTTCTATTTCGAACATGCGGAACTGCTGGAATGGCGCGCCGACGGCCAGGCCCGGCTGCGCCTGCTCACCGACCTGTCGCCGGAGTGGCGCCACGGCAGCGAGCTGGACGCCCAGTTCGCCGTGCTCGACGAACGCCTGCTCAGCCTGGTGGCGGTCGGCGCCTGATCAGGCGTTCCCCGGCGTGCGCCGCGACGGCCGCAGCGCGCGGCCTTCCGCCAGGCGCTCGACGGCGCGGGCGGCGGCGACCATGCCGAAGGTGGCGGTGACCATCATCACCGCGCCGAAGCCGCCGGCGCAGTCCAGCTTCACCCCTTCGCCGACGAAACTCTTCGACTGGCACACCGTGCCGTCCGGCTTCGGGTAGCGCAGTTGTTCGCTGGAGAACACGCAGGGCACGCTGTAGGTGCGCCCCGGCGTGCGCGAGAAGTTGTAGTCGCGGCGCAGGGTGGAACGCACCTTGGCCGCCAGCGGGTCGTTGAAGGTCTTGTTCAGGTCGGCGACCTGAATCTGCGTCGGGTCGACCTGGCCACCGGCGCCGCCGGTGGTGATCACCGGGATCTTGCGCCGCTTGCACCAGGCGATCAGCGCGGCCTTGGCGGCCACGCTATCGATGCAGTCGATCAGGTAGTCGAAGTCGACGATGTACTCGGCCATGGTCTCGCGGGTGACGAAATCGGCCACCGCGTGGACCCGGCAGGCCGGGTTGATGGCCCGGATGCGCGCCGCCATCACCTCGACCTTGGCCTTGCCCACCGAGCCTTCGATGGCATGCACCTGGCGGTTGGTGTTGGTCACGCAGACATCGTCGAGGTCGAACAGGGAAATCTCGCCGACGCCGCTGCGGGCCAGCGCTTCCGCCGCCCAGGAACCGACCCCGCCGATGCCGACCACCGCGACGTGGCTATCGGCCAGGCGTTGCAGCCCCTCGCGACCGTACAACCGGCCGATACCGCCGAAGCGCTGTTCATCCACCTGCATCACCAACCACCTCTGAAACCGAATCGCGGATTGCCGCGCGCATTATAAAAAGCCGCGGCCGCCGCGTCGCCTGCGTTCTTACGGCTCGTCGCGCAGGCCGGACTAGACTTGCAACAGACCCGCCGGCTCAGCGCCTGTACACCCCGGGGGGTGCGGGGTAGCATGCGCCGCCCCGTGTTCAGCGAAACATCCGGAACCTGGTTTCATCTCTATGTCTTCACGCAAGATCGGGCTCAACCTGGTGGTCATCGTCGCCCTGGCCGCCCTCTTCACCGGCATCTGGGCCCTGTACAACCGTCCGGTCAGCGTACCGGACTGGCCGGAACGCATCTCCGGCCTCTCCTTCTCGCCGTTCCGCCTCAACCAGAACCCGCAGAGCGGCCGCTACCCCAGCGCCGAACAGATGCGCACCGACCTGGAACTGGTCGCCCGGCACACCCACAGCATCCGCACCTATTCGGTCCAGGGCGCGCTCGGCGACATCCCGGCGCTGGCCGAGGCGTTCGGCCTGCGCGTCAGCCTGGGCATCTGGCTCGGCCCGGACCTGGCCAGCAACGAGGCCGAGATCGCCCGCGCCATCCGCATCGCCAACGAGTCGCCGAGCGTGGTGCGAGTGATAGTCGGCAACGAGGCGCTGTTCCGCCGCGAGGTGACGGCGGAACAGTTGATCGCCTACCTCGACCGGGTCCGCGCGGCGGTCAAGGTTCCGGTGACCACCGCCGAACAGTGGCACGTCTACCGCGAACACCCGGAACTGGCGCAACACGTCGACCTGATCGCCGCCCACGTCCTGCCCTACTGGGAGGCCACGCCGGTGGCCGACGCGGTGGACTTCGTGCTCGAACGCGCGCGCGAACTCAAGGCCGCCTTCCCGAGGAAGCCGCTGCTGCTCGCCGAGGTCGGCTGGCCGAGCAACGGGCGCATGCGCGGCAGCGCCGAGGCGACACCCGCGGACCAGGCCATCTACCTGCGGCGCCTGACCAACGCGCTCAACGGCGAAGGCTACAGCTACTTCGTCATCGAAGCCTTCGACCAGCCCTGGAAGGTCAGCGCCGAAGGCTCGGTGGGCGCCTACTGGGGCGTCTACAACGCCGACCGCAAGGCCAAGTTCAACTTCACCGGGCC
The DNA here is from genome assembly GCF_050433085.1 of Pseudomonas sp. RC10-4-2. NCBI lineage: Bacteria > Pseudomonadati > Pseudomonadota > Gammaproteobacteria > Pseudomonadales > Pseudomonadaceae > Pseudomonas > Pseudomonas sp. RC10-4-2. The sequence goes on along the minus strand of NZ_JBNPXX010000002.1, from coordinate 1,365,944 downwards.
GGTGGTGCCGATTCCCAAGTGGCGCGCCCTGGCCATCGCCTCGGCGGTACTCGCGGTACTCGCCTTCACCCTGCTGCTGATCGACAGTTCCTCGCTGCGCCAGCGCGGGAGGACCTTCCTCGCCGTGGTCTCGTTCGCCTGCGCCTCGGTGCTGGTGTGGATCGCCTACGACTACAGCCAGCAGTACAGCACCTGGTTCAGCCTGACCGTCGGCGCGTTGCTGGGCGCCGGCGCGCTGGGGGTGGTCATCGTGCTGTTCACCGAGGCCCACGAGCTGGCCGAGGCGGTCTGGACGCGCAAGCGGCGCCGGCCATTCCTGCCGATCACCGCCGCGCGGGCCTATCGGCCCAAGGTGTCGATCCACGTGCCCTGCTACAACGAGCCGCCGGAACTGCTGAAGCAGACCCTCGACGCCCTTGCCCGCCTCGACTACCCGGACTACGAAGTCCTGGTGATCGACAACAACACCCGCGACCCGGCCGTCTGGCAGCCGGTCGAGGCGCACTGCGCGCGCCTGGGCGAGCGCTTCCGCTTCTTCCACGTTGCCCCGCTGGAAGGCTTCAAGGCCGGCGCGCTGAACTTCGCCCTGGGCCACGTGGCGGCGGACGTCGAGGTGGTCGCGGTGATCGACGCCGACTACTGCGTCGACCCCGACTGGCTCAGGCACATGGTGCCGCACTTCGGCGACCCGCGGATCGCCGTGGTGCAGTCGCCGCAGGACTACCGCGACCAGCACGAGAGCGCCTTCAAGCGGCTCTGCTACGCCGAGTACAAGGGCTTCTTCCACATCGGCATGGTCACCCGCAACGACCGCGACGCGATCATCGAGCACGGCACCATGACCATGATCCGGCGCAGCGTGCTGGACGAGCTGAGATGGCCGGAATGGTGCATCACCGAGGACGCCGAGCTGGGCCTGCGGGTGTTCGAGAAGGGCCTGTCGGCCGCCTACTTCGAGCGCAGCTACGGCAAGGGGGTGATGCCCGATACCTTCATCGACTTCAAGAAGCAGCGCTTCCGCTGGGCCTACGGCGCGATCCAGATCATGAAGCGGCATACCGACGCCCTGCTGCGCGGCCGCGGTCCCGACGGCAGCCGCCTGACCCGCGGCCAGCGCTACCACTTCGTGGCCGGCTGGCTGCCGTGGATCGCCGACGGCCTGAACATCTTCTTCACCCTCGGCGCGCTGCTCTGGTCGGCGGCGATGATCATCGTGCCCAAGCGCGTCGACCCGCCGCTGCTGATCTTCGCTATCCTGCCGCTGGCCCTGTTCGCCTTCAAGGTCGGCAAGATCCTCTTCCTCTACCGGCGCACCGTCGGCGTCGACCTGCGCGACTCGTTCTTCGCCGCCCTCGCCGGCCTGTCGCTCTCGCACACCATCGCCAAGGCGGTGCTGTACGGCTTCGTCACCCGCGGCATCCCGTTCTTCCGCACGCCGAAGATGCGCTCCAGCCACGGCCTGCTGGTGGCCCTGGCGGAGGCCCGCGAGGAAGTCTTCGTGATGCTCCTGCTGTGGGGCGCGGCGGCCGGCATCGTGGCGGTTCAGGGCGTGCCGAGCCGCGACCTGCTGATCTGGGTCGCCATGCTCCTGGTGCAATCGCTGCCCTACCTGGCGGCGCTGGTCATGGCCCTGCTCTCGTCGCTGCCGAAACCGCGCGAGGAACTGGCCGGCGGCGCCGAGCAGATCGGCGGTTGAGGTCGGGCGAGGCGTCGGGACAGCCGGCCCCGCTCGCCTAAACGGCGTCCCTTCGCCCACGTTTATGCTTTAAGATTCCCCCTTTCCGCTCGACCCGCTCAGGATGCCCTCCCCATGACCGCCTCTTCGCCGAGTCTCTCGCCGACCCTCGAACTCGCCTGCGAGTTGATCCGCCGCCCCTCCGTCACGCCGCTCGACGCCGACTGCCAGGCCCTGATGATGCGCCGCCTGGAAGCCGCCGGCTTCGCCCTGGAGCCGATGCGCATCGAGGAGGTGGACAACTTCTGGGCACGGCGCGGCGGCGACGGCCCGGTGCTGTGCTTCGCCGGGCACACCGACGTGGTCCCCACCGGCCCGCTGCAGGCCTGGCAGCACCAACCCTTCGACGCCCTGATCGACGACCAGGGCATGCTCTGCGGGCGCGGCGCGGCGGACATGAAAGGCAGCCTGGCGTCGATGATCGTCGCCGTCGAGCGCTTCGTCGCCGACCACCCGGAGCACAAGGGTGCCATCGCCTTCCTCATCACCAGCGACGAGGAAGGCCCGGCCCACCACGGCACCAAGGCGGTGGTCGAGCGCCTCGCCGCACGCGGCGAGCGCCTGGACTGGTGCATCGTCGGCGAACCGTCGAGCACCAGCCTGGTCGGCGACGTGGTGAAGAACGGCCGCCGCGGCTCCCTCGGCGCCAAGCTGACCATCCGCGGCGTACAGGGCCATGTGGCCTACCCGCACCTGGCGAAGAACCCGATCCACCTGGCCGCCCCGGCGCTGGCCGAACTGGCGGCGGAACACTGGGACGACGGCAATGCCTTCTTCCCGCCGACCAGCTTCCAGGTTTCCAACCTGAACTCCGGCACCGGCGCCACCAACGTCATCCCCGGCGAACTGACCGCGCTGTTCAACTTCCGCTTCTCCACCGAATCCACCGTCGAAGGCCTGCAGAAACGCGTCGAGGCGATCCTCGACAAGCACGGCCTGGACTGGCACGTCGAATGGGCGCTGTCCGGCCTGCCGTTCCTCACCGAGCCGGGCGAACTGCTCGATGCGGTGGCCGCCAGCATCAGGGCGGTCACCGGCCGCGAGACCCAGCCCTCGACCAGCGGCGGCACCTCCGACGGACGCTTCATCGCCACCATGGGCACCCAGGTGGTCGAACTCGGCCCGGTCAACGCCACCATCCACCAGGTCAACGAGCGGGTCCTGGCCAGCGACCTGGAGCTGCTCACCGAAATCTACTACCAGACCCTGGTGAGGCTGCTCGCCTGATGCTGATCTGCCCGCTCTGCTCCGCCGCCCTGGGCGAGGTCGACAACGGCGTCGCCTGCCCCGCCGGGCACCGCTTCGACCGCGCCCGCCAGGGCTACCTGAACCTGCTGCCGGTGCAGCACAAGAAAAGCCTCGATCCGGGCGACAACGCCGCCATGGTCGAGGCCCGTCGCCAGTTCCTCGGCGCCGGCCACTACGCGCCGCTGGCCCGGCGCCTGGCCGAACTGGCCGCCGAACGCGCGCCGCGACGCTGGCTGGATATCGGTTGCGGCGAGGGCTACTACAGCGCCCGGCTCGGCGAAGCCCTGGCCGGCGCCGAAGGCTATGCCCTGGATATCTCCCGCGAGGCGGTGAAACGCGCCTGCCGCCGCGCGCCGCAGTTGTCCTGGCTGGTGGCGAGCATGGCCCGGCTGCCGCTGGCCGACGCCAGTTGCGAGCTGATCGCCAGCGTGTTCAGCCCGATCGACTGGAACGAAGCCGTGCGCGTCCTCGCCCCCGGCGGCGGCGTACTGCGCCTGGGCCCGGCCAGCGCGCACCTGCTGGAACTGCGCCAGCGGCTCTATGACGACGTGCGCGACTACGCCGACGACAAGCACCTCGCCGGCCTGCCCGCGCAACTGCGCCTGCGCCACACCGAGACCCTCGAGTTCCGCCTGGCGCTGGACAGCTACGACGCGCGGGAAAACCTCCTGGCCATGACCCCGCACGGCTGGCGGGTCAACCCCGAGCGCCGCGCGCGAATCCTGGCCGAACCCTTCGAAGTCAGCGTGGCGGTGCGCTACGATTGGCTGCAACGCGACTGACCGTCCCCGAGGACCCCATGCGCCAACCGGATATCGAGATCTACCTGAAAGACGCCGAGCACGCGGCCGTCGCCGCCTGGCTGGAACAGGCGCTGGGACCCTGCGGCCCATGGCAGGAGCGCGGCCAGACCCTCAAGTGCACCGCCCGCGGCGAGCACGGCGCGGTGCGCGTCACCTGGCTGCCGAAGGCGGTGGGCAAGTGGCACAGCCTGTTCTTGGAGAGCGACAGCACGCCCTGGGACGACGACCTCGCCTGCGCCAGGGCCGCGCATGCCGCGCTCGGCGTGGAGATCCGCTGCGCGCCGGGCGGCTGGGAGGAAAACCAGGGCGAAGAGGACGCCGACCGCTGGCTGCGGGTCGACGCCGGGGGCGTCGAGGAAATTACCTGGCGCACCGCCTGAACGACGAAAACCCCGCGCTGCGAGGGGCCACCCAACGGGGGCCTGGCGGGGTGGATGCGCTGGATGACAAAAGCCCGTCTCGCGACGGGCTTTTGCTTGCGGGAATCAGACCTTGGAGACGTCTTCCGCTTGCAGGCCTTTCTGGCCCTGGATCACCGAGAATTCCACTTTCTGGCCTTCCACCAGGGAGCGGTGACCCTCGCCGCGGATGGCGCGGTAGTGAACGAACACGTCCGGACCGCTATCGCGTTGAATGAATCCATAACCTTTGGCGTCATTGAACCACTTGACGGTTCCGACCTCACGATCAGCCATTACCACACTCTCCAACTTGCAATTTTTTATAAGTGGCCTTCCCAATCCGGGAAGACTTCGACGGTTCGGCTGCGCAACGCTGTTCTTGTTATCCGACCCCGGCAAAATGCCGTTGGAGCGGGCATTTCGAATGGCGTTCCACTAGCCACCGCGTCCCGGAGTATAAACAAACGAGTCCAACTGAAAAGGACTTTTTTAGCCCCTGGCGGAATACTCGCCACGCCCGGCGGGACTGGCCTTTCGATATGTTTTCGCTACGCCTGGAATACGTCTGCGCATGCACTTGCAGATAGCTAGCCGCCATATTTCCGTCGGCTTTTCAGCGGTCGCGCAGACCCGCCTTGCGCGGCCAGGCCAGGGTGAAGCAGGCACCGCCGAGAGTCTCGCTGCGGCCGATGGAGGCCCGGCCGCCATGCCAGTAGACGATCCGTCGGACGATGGACAGTCCCAGGCCATGCCCGCCGGAAGCACGGGTCCGGCTGTCGTCCAGGCGTAGGAATGGCGTAAAGAGCCGCTCCCATTGCGCCTCCGGCACCCCCGGCCCGTCGTCCTCGACATCCACCCGGCAACGCTCCAGGCTGACCCGGTAGCTGATCCTGACCCGACGATCGGCATGCCGCAGCGCATTGGTCAGCAGGTTCTGCAAGGCCCGATGCAGGTAGCGCGGCTCGGCCTCGATCCAACTGCCCAGCTCCTCAGGCACCAGCGCGCCCTCCTCGCAACTGACCAGCACCTCGCGGCGCAGCGGGGCGATCTCCTCCACCACCTGGCGCACCAGCACGCCCAGCTCCAGGCGCTGGTAGGTCAGCGGCGGCGAGCCCTGTTCCAGGCGCGCGTAGGTGAGCATCTCGTCGACCAGCTTGTCGAGGTCCTGGATATCGTTGTCCATGCCCTCCAGGTACTTCAGGCGGGCGCCGTCGGTCTCGGCGGTCTCGATCATCTCCAGGCCGAAGCGCAACCGCGCCACCGGCGTGCGCAGCTCGTGGGACACCGCGCGAACCATCTCGCGCTGCACCGTCAGCAGCCGGTGGATGTGCTCGGCCATATGGTTGAAGGCCGCGCCCAGGCGTCCCACCGAGTCGCCTCCGCGCACCTCGACGCGAGTATCCAGGCTGCCGCGGGCGATCCGCGTGGCGGCCGCCTCCAGGCTGCGCAGGCGCTGCTCCAGGCGACGCACCAGCAGGTAGGTGATCAGGCCGATGAAGCTCAGGCACAGCGCGCCGAGCAGCAACAGCAGCTGCGGCGGATAGGGGTTCATCTGGAACAGCGGGCCCAGCTCCAGCACCCAGGGCGTGTCGAGGATGCCGGCGAAGATGCGGATCGAGTCGCCGTCCTTGCCCAGCGCCATCACCGTGTCGCCCTCCACCACCCGCCGGCGCTGGTCGTCGTCGAGGTCCAGTTCCTTGACCTGGAGCAGGTGCACCGGGAAGCCGAAGCGCTTGTCGCGGACGATCCGCGCCAGGTGGTAAGGCTGTTCGCTGGCCGGGTAGCGCACCAGTTCGTCCATCAGCAGGTAAACCGTGGCCCGCGCCAGTTGCTCGCTGACCTGCTGCACCTCGCCGCTGAGCACCAGGTTCTCGGCGGCGCTGGCCTGGGTATAGACGGTGACGGCGTGCTCGGCGGTCTGCTTCACCAGCACCTGGCCGTTCATCAGGCGCGCGCGGCTGCGTCCGTCCATCCGCAGCTCATCCAGCCCGCGCAGTTGCAGGGGAATCCCCAGCAAGCGGCTCCACTGCGCCAGGGCGCGCTTGCGCTCGGTGGCGGTCATCGGTTGCAGGTTGTCGGCCATCAGGCGGAAGGTGCCGCGCGCCAGCTCCTCGCGGTAGTGCTCGCCGCGCACCTCGTTGATCCAGTGCAGGCCGAGCAGGCCCAGGCCGCTGACCAGCAGCAGGGCCAGGAGCATGCCGCCATAGATGCGCAGGAAGATGGATTTCATCGGCGAGCCCCCGGCCGCTGTCCGCTGCTGTTGATTCTGGCCGACCGGGACGCCCGCGCCCCGGCCCGCAGGAAAAAAGCGCCTCAGCCCTCGCCGACGAACAGGTAGCCCTTGCTGCGTACGGTCTTGATCAGCCGCGGGTGCATCGGGTCGTCGCCGATCTTCGGGCGGATCCGCGAGATGCGCACGTCGATGGAGCGGTCCTGGCCGTCGTACTCGATGCCGCGCAGGGCGTTGAAGATCTCCTCGCGGGAGAGAATGCGCCCGGCGTTCGCCGCCAGCAGCCAGAGCAGGTCGAATTCGGCGCTGGTCAGCTCGATGGTGGTCCCGTCCAGCCAGGCCTCGCGCATCGCGTTGTCGATCACCAGGCGACCGAACGCCAGGCGTTTGCTGTCCGCCGCCGGGGCGCCCGCTTCCGGCGCCTCGCTGCGCCGCAACAGGGCACGGATGCGCGCCAGCAGCACACGCGGGCGCACCGGCTTGCACACGTAGTCGTCGGCGCCCATCTCCAGGCCGAGTACCTCGTCCATATCGTCGGTGCGCGCGGTGAGCATCAGGATCGGACCGTCGAACTGCGGGCGCACCTGGCGGCAGATGGACAGGCCGTCCTCGCCCGGCAGCATCAGGTCGAGCACCACCAGGTCCGGGCGTTCGGCGAGGATACGCGCCGCCGCCAGTGCGCCGTTGGCTTCGATGTCGACCTTCAGGCCGTTGCCTTCCAGGTATTCCCGGGTCAGCTCGGCCAGGCGTCGATCGTCCTCGACGATCAGGATGCGCCAGGCTTCTTGCTCCACACAGCCTCCTCGTATCGCGGTCCCGGAGCCGCCGTGCGGCCCCCCTCAGAGCGGCCCGCATTGTAGCCAATACGGGGGCCGCGCGGCAGCACGCGAGGAACATCTTGCAAACACTACATATTGTGGGTAGGGTGCGCGCCCCGAAAGGTTGGGGAGTAGGTCTGCGCCGGTGCTTTCCGAGGGCGACGAATGGCATTCTCCAGCGCTGCCGCGGCCTACGGACGCTTCCTAGGACTCACGCACAGAAGACCCACACTTTATCCACAGGTTTCCCCCAGACTGTCACCTTGCAAACACCCCATTAGCGCATTATCTTGTATCCCCATCGTCGCCACCCCCTATATCTTGGGTTTCGAGCGCACGAACGGCTACAACGGAACCAACCGCGCACGGACCACTCTGATGGCTCCGGCGGCTCCGCAAAAAAGCATTTTCCAGACGTACTGAAAGCATCGACGGCGCTCACCGCAAGGAGCCCTTCATGACGTTGGAAAAGCGGTACGGGTGTTGCAACGGACGCTGTAAACAGACAGTCAACACCACTAGGTATTGTGTTCGACGGCAAAACGCCACGAACCCGCCAGGGCCAGGGAGGCACTCACAGTCCCCACCCTCAGCATTCGAATGAAGCAGCCGCCGCGAGGCCGGCTGCCCGGCTCTTTATCGATTCAAGGGAATGGGCGCCCCGGCGCCCGCTAGCAAAACCATTACGAGAACGTGGAGATACCCACCCATGCATACCGACACCACACGCGAGAACCCGCAGGCCAGTGCGCCGCAGGCCGCCGATTCGTCGCAGGATCTGGCCGCCACCGCGCCGGGCCAGCTGCGCGTGATCAAGCGCAACGGCACCGTAGTCCCCTACACCGATGACAAGATCACCGTGGCCATCACCAAGGCGTTCCTCGCCGTGGAAGGCGGCACCGCCGCCGCCTCGTCGCGTATCCATGACACCGTGCGCCGCCTGACCGAGCAGGTCACCGCCACCTTCAAGCGCCGCATGCCGTCCGGCGGCACCATCCACATCGAAGAGATCCAGGACCAGGTCGAACTGGCCCTGATGCGCGCCGGCGAGCAGAAGGTCGCCCGCGACTACGTGATCTACCGCGAAGCCCGCGCCGCCGAGCGCAAGAACGCCGGCGCCGCCAGCGACGTCGCCCAGCCGCACCCGAGCATCCGCATCACCCGCGCCGACGGCAGCCTGTCGCCGCTGGACATGGGCCGCCTGAACACCATCATCAGCGAAGCCTGCGAAGGCCTGGCCGAGGTGGACGGCGCGCTGATCGAGCGCGAGACCCTGAAGAACCTCTACGACGGCGTCGCCGAGAAGGACGTCAACACCGCCCTGGTGATGACCGCGCGCACCCTGGTCGAGCGCGAGCCGAACTACTCCTACGTCACCGCCCGCCTGCTGATGGACACCCTGCGCGCCGAAGCCCTGGGCTTCCTCGGCGTGGCCGAGAGCGCCACCCATCACGAGATGGCCGAGCTGTACGCCAAGGCCCTGCCGGCCTACATCGAGAAAGGCGCCGAGTTCGAGCTGGTCGATGCCAAGCTGAAGGAATTCGACCTGGAGAAACTGGGCAAGGCCATCGATCACGAGCGCGACCAGCAGTTCACCTACCTCGGCCTGCAGACCCTGTACGACCGCTACTTCATCCACAAGGACGGCATCCGCTTCGAACTGCCGCAGATCTTCTTCATGCGCGTGGCCATGGGCCTGGCCATCGAGGAGAAGGACCGCGAGGCACGTGCCATCGAGTTCTACAACCTGCTGTCGTCCTTCGACTACATGAGTTCCACCCCCACCCTGTTCAACGCCGGCACCCTGCGTCCGCAGCTCTCCAGCTGCTACCTGACCACCGTGCCGGACGACCTGTCGGGCATCTACGGCGCCATCCACGACAACGCCATGCTGTCGAAATTCGCCGGCGGCCTGGGCAACGACTGGACCCCGGTGCGCGCGCTGGGCTCCTACATCAAGGGCACCAACGGCAAGTCCCAGGGCGTCGTGCCCTTCCTGAAAGTGGTCAATGACACCGCGGTCGCGGTCAACCAGGGCGGCAAGCGCAAGGGCGCGGTCTGCGCCTACCTGGAGACCTGGCACCTGGACATCGAGGAATTCCTCGAGCTGCGCAAGAACACCGGTGACGACCGTCGTCGTACCCACGACATGAACACCGCCAACTGGATCCCCGACCTGTTCATGAAGCGCGTCTTCGACGACGGCTCCTGGACCCTCTTCTCGCCGTCCGACGTCCCCGACCTGCACGACCTCTACGGCAAGGCCTTCGAGGAGCGCTACGAGTACTACGAGGCCCTGGCCAGCTACGGCAAGCTGAAGCTGCACAAGGTCGTCCAGGCCAAGGACCTGTGGCGCAAGATGCTCTCCATGCTGTTCGAGACCGGCCACCCGTGGCTGACCTTCAAGGACCCGTGCAACCTGCGCAGCCCGCAGCAGCACGTGGGCGTGGTGCACAGCTCGAACCTCTGCACCGAGATCACCCTGAACACCAACAAGGACGAGATCGCCGTCTGCAACCTGGGCTCGATCAACCTGGTCAACCACATCGTCGACGGCAAGCTGGACACCGCCAAGCTGGAGAAGACCGTCAAGACCGCGGTACGCATGCTCGATAACGTCATCGACATCAACTACTACTCGGTCCCGCAGGCGCAGAACTCCAACTTCAAGCACCGTCCGGTCGGCCTGGGCATCATGGGCTTCCAGGACGCCCTGTACCTGCAGCACATCCCCTACGGTTCGGACGCGGCCATCGCCTTCGCCGACCAGTCCATGGAAGCCATCAGCTACTACGCGATCCAGGCTTCCTGCGACCTGGCCGACGAGCGCGGCGCCTACCAGACCTTCCAGGGCTCGCTGTGGTCGCAAGGCATCCTGCCGATCGACTCGGAGAAGAAGCTGATCGAAGAGCGCGGCGCCAAGTACATCGAAGTCGACCTGTCGGAAACCCTCGACTGGGCGCCGCTGCGCGAGCGCGTACAGAAAGGCATCCGCAACTCGAACATCATGGCCATCGCGCCGACCGCGACCATCGCCAACATCACCGGCGTCTCGCAGTCGATCGAGCCGACCTACCAGAACCTGTACGTGAAGTCGAACCTCTCCGGCGAATTCACCGTGATCAACCCCTACCTGGTGCGCGACCTCAAGGCCCGCGGCCTGTGGGACCCGGTCATGGTCAACGACCTGAAGTACTACGACGGTTCCGTGCAGCAGATCGAGCGCATCCCGCAGGACCTCAAGGACCTCTACGCCACCGCGTTCGAAGTCGAGACCCGCTGGATCGTCGAAGCCGCCAGCCGTCGCCAGAAGTGGATCGACCAGGCCCAGTCGCTGAACCTGTACATCGCCGGCGCCTCGGGCAAGAAGCTCGACGTGACCTACCGCATGGCCTGGTTCCGCGGCCTGAAGACCACCTACTACCTCCGTGCCCTGGCCGCCACCAGCACCGAAAAGTCCACCATCAACACCGGCAAGCTCAACGCCGTGTCGGCCGGTGGCAACGACGGCCTGCAAGCCGCCCCAGCCGCCGAGCCGAAGCCGGCGCCGGTGCCGCAGGCGTGCAGCATCGATAACCCCGACTGCGAAGCCTGCCAGTGATCGCGCGTCGCTGAACGGCGTCCGTGTCGCGGCCGGGCAAGCCGGACTCCTCGCGTGGGTTCGGCCTGCCCGGCGCCTGACGGTCGCTCGTCCAGCGCCACGCTGGCAGCGCAAGGCCCCTCGCCAGGGCCAGGAACAATCCCCTTCTTCCCTCCGGGGGAGAAGAACGGCCCGGCCAGACCGTGCCGGACCACCGCTTTCGCGTGCACCTCACGCCCCATATCCAGGCCGCCGAGACGGCCGCCAGACCAGGAGAGAGCAAGATGCTGAGCTGGGACGAATTCGACAAAGAAGACCCGACCGAAGCCAAGGCCGCGCCCGCCGCCGCCCAGGCCGTTGCCCAGGGCCATGACAAGCTGGACGACGAAGCCGCCGGCTCGGTGGAAGAAGCGCGCGCCGTTTCCGCCGACGACTCCGACGCCGTCGCCCGCGCCAAGAAGGCCCTGAACGACCTCGACATCCAGGAAGGCCTGGACGACCTCGAAGGCTCCGCCGCGCGCGTGCAGGTCGGCGACAAGCAGATGATCAACGCCCGTGCCGACCTCAACCAGCTCGTTCCCTTCAAGTACGACTGGGCCTGGCAGAAGTATCTGGATGGTTGCGCCAACCACTGGATGCCGCAGGAAGTCAACATGAACGCCGACATCGCCCTGTGGAAGAGCAAGGACGGCCTCAGCGAAGACGAGCGGCGCATCGTCATGCGCAACCTCGGCTTCTTCTCCACCGCCGACTCGCTGGTCGCCAACAACCTGGTGCTGGCCGTGTACCGCCTGATCACCAACCCCGAGTGCCGCCAGTACATCCTGCGCCAGGCCTTCGAAGAGGCGATCCACACCCACGCCTACCAGTACTGCATCGAGTCGCTGGGCATGGACGAGGGCGAGATCTTCAACATGTACCACGAGATCCCCAGCGTGGCGAAGAAGGCCTCGTGGGGCCTGAAGTACACCCGCTCGATCTCCGACCCGATGTTCCAGACCGGCACCCCGGAAACCGACCGCCAGTTCCTGCGCAACCTGATCGCCTACTACTGCGTGCTGGAAGGCATCTTCTTCTACTGCGGCTTCACCCAGATCCTCTCCATGGGCCGCCGCAACAAGATGACCGGCACCGCCGAGCAGTTCCAATACATCCTCCGCGACGAGTCGATGCACCTGAACTTCGGTATCGACGTGATCAACCAGATCAAGATCGAGAACCCGCACCTGTGGGACGCCCAGATGAAGGACGAGGCGACCCAGATGATCCTCCAGGGCACCCAGCTGGAGATCGAATACGCGCGCGACACCATGCCGCGCGGGGTGCTGGGCATGAACGCGGCGATGATGGAGGACTACCTGAAGTTCATCGCCAACCGGCGCCTGACCCAGATCGGCCTGAAGGAAGAGTATCCGGGGACCACCAACCCGTTCCCGTGGATGTCGGAGATCATGGACCTGAAGAAGGAGAAGAACTTCTTCGAGACGCGGGTTATCGAGTACCAGACGGGGGGGGCCTTGAGCTGGGATTGATGATGGTGTAAAAGGTCGAGACCATTAGTAGCGCTGTGCCACCACATGGATTGTTGGGGAAGCGATAGAAAGACCGAAGCCCCGCCTTGTGCGGGGTTTTTTATTGGAGAAAGAAATGCGACCACAAATTGAGTTCCGACACGTCCTTAGTGAATTATCCGTCAATAGAAATGATCCATGCGAAGTTCTTCGCGAGCTTATCTCAAACTCATACGATGCAGACGCTAAGAATTTATTTTATGCACCACTAAAGTCTGAAAAAGGTTTTATATTTTTTGACGATGGAACAGGCCTTGACACTGAAAAGAAGACAAATGGAGTAACTCCATACGAAGCATTTTTCTCCATAGGAAAGTCAACAAAGAAAAAAGGAGAAGCTATTGGATACAAATGCCAAGGCTCCAAGCTTTGCTTCGCCTGCGCTCGCATACTCATTGCAACAAAGTTTGGTAAAAAAAATACAGAATGGCATTTCAAGTCCGTCGAAAACCCTAGAAAAAACCTAGACATAAGCACCAACATTACCCCTGAAACCTCGGAAAATCTTGAGAAAATCATATCTAACTTTTTACCCGAAACATCAGCAGACACCCAACTTGCGATAGACTCATTAATAAAATTTATAAAAGAAAAAAACTGCCAAACCGGGACATTGATAATAATAGACGGATTAGACACAGAAAATTTTAGCAAATACTTCCAGTTTGGAAAAAAAATTGAAGAATCATATGCTTACAACTATGTTAGACTATATACAAAGCACGGAGATACTCGTGCTCTAAATAAAGATCAAGGCTTTAGCTCCACACAAATAACTCAGACTTCTGATGGATTCAAAAAATCAGAACTTATATTCTATGGAAACAAAAAAACGCATAACATCCCATTTGGTTTCCCATATCTAAAATCCAAAGAGACAGACGCAGAAGTAAAAACCCCATCTCAAGTTTCCCGACTCAGAGATGGGCGATTCTTTTCTCGAGCAGCAAAAAGATTTCAAATCTCAGGCACATATTACACTGTAATCATGGCTCTTGATGGGAATAGACGGGCTCACGAAGATTATCCAAACCTAGATAGAAAAGGTAAAACAAAATCCGGTATACGACTGGGAGATCAACGAGGGCTATTCATTTCTGTAAACGGCATAAAGATATGTAGATATATGGATATATTCTCTAGCCTGGAAGGCTATGAGATACTCGCAGAGGGCGAAAGCCCTAGCCATTACACGTTAATTCTAGATGGCGACTTCGACCTCGTTACAAACCGTAACTCACTTAGCAAGAAAGCTTTTGACGCCCTTTCCGACCCCGACCTCCTCAAAGAAATAAAAAAATTTCTAGATCACTTAAAGAAGACCGACAAGGTATTTCAAGAGCTTCTCTCTCGACTAAAAAAAGAGAGCACTGAAAACAAACTAAACGAGCAAATAGAGATACTCGACACATCAAAAGAAGACCTCAAGAGCAGAGAAAAATTCAGAATAAAAGATCAAAGCAAAAATAATCTAATCTTTGTATCCCCACAACCTGGCGAAGAGTACTTAGTTGGGGTTCTTTACTCATCCCTATATAACCTAATAGATCCGAGCAATGAACATTATGACAAATGGAAAAGAGTAATAACATTCTCCACCCAGGGGATTGACAGCCTCGGCATAAAAGACACAAGCACTACCCACCCCCTAGCAAGTGAAAATATCGTATCAATAGAATACAAGTACAACTTTAATAACTACGGCCCATTCAACCACGCCTTAGCAATTGTTGATTACATAGTAGCCTGGGAAGTGGACATAGAAGAAGAGCAAATAGTTCAAGACACTTTCACTTGCTCTGGAAGAATCAAGCAATCAGACAACACCGACTTCGAGTGGGAAATATACGAGATAGAAAGCAATGATGGAGCACAATACCCAAAAGAAGTAAAAGTTATCTGCTTAAAAAAACTCATAGAGAAAACTTTCAACACAAAGTTCAGATAAACTTAAAAACCAGGTATTTAACAGGATTTAAGCACTTCACGTTCTATACACCGCTACTTAGCAGAAATCCGTGTTTCGCCCCCCGGCGAGTCACTTTTGCCAATCGCGGCAAAAGTAACCAAAAACGCTTGCCCCTGCATCCGGCCCCAGTCGCTTCGCGACTGGGGTTCCCTCCCTCCATCGCCGTTCCGGGGGCACGCCGCCACGGTCCTTCGTGGACCGAGGCGGCTTTCGCGGCATCCTGCCGCTCAACCCCCTACACGACGATTCCGCTCGGCCTCCTGATGGGGCGGACCGGAGCGTCGGATATTTCTCTGGAAGAGGTAGGGCAAATCACGCACAGCGTGATTCGCAAGATGGGGCAGAGTTGCCAAGCGCCGGGCGGCGCAGGTTTGGTAAAAAGCCTTGTTTCATGTGGTTTCTTTGATAGAGAGAGTCTTTCAGCTTCGCTCATTCCGCTCGGTTGTTTCGTTCCTCTCGTCTCAATACTCTGCCACCGGCGCCTAAGAAACGCTAAACCACGCAGCGGCCAGACCGCTCCCGACAGCCAAGCGGCTTTTTTGAGTCTGCGGTATTCTCTCGCCCTCAAAATCTCTGCAACGCCGGGAGTGGACGAATACAAGACCCGAAAGGGAAATATGTCCGGCCCTCTGCGTGGGGTTTTCTTAACTCCCGGCACCCCAGCCCCAAGAAAGCTGGTCACATCACGCAGAGGTAACGGAAATGCCTATCACCAATCCCATATCTCCATCCACACCGCTTCATCCCACTACCTCCCCGGAGGTGCGCCATGTCTGACGCCCCCCTCCACTACAGCCGTTTCACCCACCACCATCGGGTCCTGCGCGCCGTGCTGCTGGATGAGGAAGGCTGGTTCGTGCTCTCCGACCTGGTACGGCTGCTGGGCCGTTACCTGGGCGGTCGGGCGCCGGCGGCGTTGTGTGACGAGGCGCCGTGTCCGCTGGCGACGGCGGAACAGCGCGAGCGCTTGTTCGCCCTCTGCCATGCGCTGGAGCGGCATCTGGACACCGATCAGTGGCGGCTCGCCTGGCTCCATGACGAACGCCACGGGCCACGCCAGGACTGCCTGGTCAGCGAGTCCGGGCTCTACGCTCTGCTCTGGCTCGCAGCGCCTGGCGCGGCACGGGGTTTGCGCCGTTGGGTCAGCGGCTCGGTGCTGCCACGCCTGCGCAGCCAGTCCCGCCCCAACGCCACGCCCCAGCGCGCCGTGCTGCACTGGAAAAC
Organism: Pseudomonas sp. RC10-4-2; assembly: GCF_050433085.1. Classification (NCBI taxonomy): domain Bacteria; kingdom Pseudomonadati; phylum Pseudomonadota; class Gammaproteobacteria; order Pseudomonadales; family Pseudomonadaceae; genus Pseudomonas; species Pseudomonas sp. RC10-4-2. Next base: position 1,350,365 of record NZ_JBNPXX010000002.1, on the reverse strand, counting down.
CGCCGAGATCGACACCCTGCACTGGCAAGGCAAGACCTGGATCCCCCTCTCCGACTGCCCCCAACTCCTCGACAGTCCACGCCCGCTGATCCGGGCCTGACCCCGTCATACGCCCTGAAAGGAGTCAGGGCTTGAAGCAACAGAGTGATCTTTTCCCTCATGACCACTAAAAATCTAGGTTTTTCCAGTAACGCTCTCTTTCTTTACAACTATCAGGCCAAGGAAGAGCACTCTATTGCCAAATAGAATATTTTTAAATTTAAAAAGAACCCCCATGCAGCAGGACCTTCCTCTACAATCTATAGTTAGGCGTAAACCCCAATAAAATACTCCAATCCAACCGGAAGCTTTTCGCCTATAACCTCCTCAATCCTTACAACATCATCATTCTTAATAGGATATTCACCCTCAATATTCTCACCCTTCTTCCAACGCATCACCTCCATAACTTGCGAAATATATTCGAAAGGAACAGTTTTTTCATATTTCAAGGACTCATCATTTCCCGATGGTAGGTACCCAGAAATCAATACAGTCATGTTTCTACACTCCTTTTTGGATCAGCAGACTTCGTGCGAGCACCAGTATTAGAATCAAACCCTCCCAAGTGCCACCCTCTCTTGTCATACATCTCAAAACTGCCATGCTGAGAATCCCATTTATAGATATTCCCTTTTATCCTTCCAGTGCTTCCGCAACCCACCACCACCTTGAATAGAAGTTTTTGGCTTAGCTCTCAAGGCGTCGGGGAAGGCAGGTAGTGTTGCCGGAGCAGGATAGTAATACACAAGGCTTTCAATTCAAAATCGCAGACTCACGCATTTTGCGACTGACGCACTAACTGACAATTCGGCGATTTACATCTGCTCTCGAAGCATGGATTGGCTAAGAAACAGGCGAAGCCCATAAACTGACTTCGCCTGATCTATATCTTCGGATATAAAGGATCATCAGCTAGATATATTTATATTTCTTCAAAAGCTCTCTAACCTCCTGCTTTAGCTCCTCTTCATTTATCTCACCATCATTATCCTTCGGTCCATCCGTGAAGCAATCTGCCATTCCAAACATAAGCCTGAGGCAAGCGCCAAGATTATCATCATCCTTTTTCAGCAAGCCTGACGCACCTTCGCTACGCCACATTTCAAAGAATTTTTTTGTGAAACTCTTTCCGCTTAACGATCCATCCAAAAAATTTCTTGCAAGATCAATAAGTGCCATGCTCATTTAAATCACCTCATTCTCAAAATAGTTTTTTCCTGTCTGCTTCCTGGCTCAAGATACCACCCTGACAAAAACATTCCATCCTCTTTGAGAACAACCACAATACTAGTATCAGGACTGTAAAATAATTGGATCCTTGATACCTATGACAAACCCCTTGCAAATTATGTCGTGCTTTATCGAAGCGCTCCTGCCTTATCTGCATGACTTCTTCATAAATGTACGATTTGGCGTTGTCGCCTTCAGCTTCCCGCTGGACTCCCTTGACCTTACGAGTCATCCGCTCGTAATCTTCCGGCCACAACGCTTGCTCCATGCGCAACGATGCCTGACCCAGCAAATGCAGCAGGCCGAACAGGCGCATATCGTTGGTGGCAACGATGTGTTCTCGAATCCACTCTTGGGTTACTCCGCAGGCCAGATGTGTTTCTGGCGTTGATGTGCTGTCATAGTCGGCTCGGAATCCCGCTTCTTTGGCGAGCTGTGCCCAGTGCTGGCCAATGCCTGGATGTTGGATGTACTCATTTGCTCATCCACTTGCGCAGCAGGCGCTTTTTCAGGGACGCGCGTTCTTGCGGGTTGTGTCCCTTGAGGTTAGCGACACGATCTGCCGTAGCAGCCTGGCGTATGAGGGGCCAGTAGGAACGCCCATCCTTACGTGGCACCAGTGTTATTGACCTGACTTTCCAGTAGGGAGAGGTGGGCTGCTGGCCAACGTGGAGAGCTCGCTACGGCAGCTCGTGCGCCCGACGATGGGTGTTTTGCGGTGGTTGCGGCTCATAATGTGATTGTCTTCAAGAATATTCAGGACAGACTGTCAAGATAGAGCAGCGTCAACATGGAACAAGCCCCGTCGAAACGGGGCTTGTTGATGGCCAACTAACCGGCCTTAAAGCCAGGAAGCCCCTTGGAAGCACGCCATTCTTTAACTTCCTTTACAACTCCAGCTGGGCTATCTTCTCTATTTTCGTTGGGGTAGTAAAGAAGGTCTGAGCCGCTTGGGTGTTCCGTTAGTTTTTTAAATTCAAGCACGGCTTGAATATGAGACTCCTCGGTAGGGAACTTTTTCTTATTGTTTGTGTATATGTCTTTAACAAACTCAAGAAACTCTTTTTCCGTATATTCGGAAATCTTGGACTTCATATCACTCCCCTCCCTTGTGGATTTCTATATGACGTTTTGGCGTTACCGCAACAAGGTTCCCCATATTGTAAACGCCGCCTCCATCTGCTATTCGAACCTTGTGGTGGATTTCGATCTTTATTCTCCCGCCAGCCTGTTCTGACTCTCTGACATAAGGAGCACCTCCATCTCTCATTACAGCTAAACTACCAGGATTAAACTGTTTACTTAACTCAGGATCATTAGCCACAGCTATCCAGAATTGTTCCCGAAAGTCCCGCCAGTTTTTGAATGTCTTACCACGTAGTTTATCCGCAATCTGGCTTGGAATTGGAGCCCCCTCACCTTGAGAGGCGGCGCCGAGCCAATTACCGCTGACGGGCTGTCCCTTGCCAGTCGCAGCACCAGGTACATCCCGCGGATCCCTGAACATCACATAGATCGGCTTGATCCCCGAGTCGGCCGGGAAGCCGATGATCAGGTCTTCCGGTAGTGTAATCACCCCAGGATAGGTTTCCGGGGTAGCCTTCACCGGTGTAAGGGTCGCTCCCTCATATACCGGCACCGGCTTCGGTACGACCGGAGTGGTACTCGAAGGGTTCTGGTTTCCTGGAGGACTCGCCGGCGTCCAGGTCAGGATCAGTGGCGGCGCTTCTGCGGTCGTAGAGGGAACCGTAACCTCGTACAGGCCTGTCGTGGCATTGTAGGCCGCCATCCGGACCGGAACGGCTTTCGGAACGCTCACACCATCGGTGCTGACCACCGAAAGGGTCGTCGTGTTGCCTCGTGCCTCGTTGGTCAGGCGCATCGGCAGATCGACGGTACCGCTGGCTTTTGCAACCGCGTTCAGGTTTACGCTTGGGGGAAGCCCCAATTTAGCGGCATCCATGCCCAGGGCGTAACGAACGCTATCGGGCGTTTGGTCCTGCCATTGCTCGGCAGTCCGGGAGGAGTAGGTCAGACTGGCAAAGCCCACGGCCATCACCGAGGGTGCTGAAGCCAGGACCCGGCCCAGGACGGCAATCGCATCGGAGATCGCTTGAGCAAGGGATGCGGCGCCTTGTGCGACCTGGATCAGACCCCGGCCTGCGGCGGTGGCGACAACGCTGCCATTGGCTGGCATGGCATAAGTATTGGCAGCCCTGATCGCCGCTTGACGAGCGATTTCCTTGCGCCTTGCCGTTTCGGCGTTCAGCTTGTCCAGCCGGGCTTGCAGGCTGGCGATTTCATCCACTAGGAGATCGGCGTTGTAGGTTGCCTTTTGTTTCTCCAGTGCATTGGGTGCCTTGGCAATCAAGGCATTGTTTGCAGTCTGCAATTTCTTCTTATTGGCGATCGCCTGCGTAACCAGTTGAGTAGCGCGTTCAAGCCACTGCTCTGGCGTTGGATTGGTCAGTTGAGGCAAAGCATTCCCAGCCTGGTCAAGCTCGGACTGCACTTTTTTCTCGACATTTGCCTTCCTGGCCTTGTAGTCCGCCTCCACCTCAGCAGCGGCTCGCTGGGCTTCTGCTTCCAATGACCGGGCTTTATTCTCCAGCTCTTGAGACGTTTGTTTCAAGATAGCGATTTGCTCCTTATAGATATCGGCGCTGTACGCTTTGGCCAGCTCACTCATATGGCGATCCAGGAACTCTCCATAGAATTTTCGGCTGGCCAGCAACTGACTCTGGTACATCGACTCTGACTTCTGAGGAAAGTCTGAAGCCGTATAAAGATTGGCCGGGCGATCCTCAATGACCTTTAGCGATTTTGCTTTGGCATCCATGAGTGCATCAACGATACTCTTTTCATCGCGGATGTCATTGGCACTGACCGCTTTACCTGGCAACCCCGCTTCATTCTTGAGTTCATCAACCTCCTTCAGGGTTTCATTTTTCAGGTTTTTCTTGAGCTCTGAATGGGACTTATCAAGCGTACTTCTTAGCTTCCTGTACTCCTGCATTCCAGTACCGACATACGGACTTGGTCCTGGTGGGACAAATGGTGGAGTACCGTAGCTTGATCGAGCAGGAATATACTGGATTATGTCACGCCCACCACCCTGCACATGTGTAATAACCATCGAACCAGGTTCGTAATCATTGACAGCCATAGATCGCCCCTACATTAATTTGAAAGTGTAATGTATTGAGCGACTCCCACCTCGAGAACCCTCTCCCAGTCAATAAGCCCCAATGCATCGGCAATACACTGCAATCAACTTCAATATCCCGTGTTTAGATGATCCAGAAGGTGCGCTCTCTCGCCTCTTATAATCGCGCCTGCGTCAAACGGTCATTTCCTTAACGCACACCTCATCTACCCCGGCCAGTCACGGAAGCCGCATACCTTCGGTTCATTAACGAACTCCCACTTTCAAAATTCATCCATGCCGCCCCTTCGCGAGCTTCCGGACAAAACCACGCTGATTGCGAGCCCAGCGTTTTTGATTGCAAGCCGCTGCACTTGGTCAGGCCGTTTCCGCAGCGCATGAAGTCCTGGCCGATCTACCGGCAGGGCCAGCCATCGTTCGACGAATAAAGCCACCTCAGCCATGATGCCCTTTCCATCCCCAGCGGAACCCCGACATGGACGCCAAAGCCCTGCTCCTCGGCAGCCTCTGCCTGGCCGCCCCATTCGCCGACGCGGCGACGCTCGACAATGCCCTCTCCGCCTGCCTCGCCGCCCGGCTCGGTGCACCGCACACGGCGGAGGGCCAGTTGCACCTGCCACTCACCCTTGAGGCCCGGCGCTCCACCGGCGAATGCGGCTGTACCTCAGCGCTGGTGCGATATCGGCTGCTGGCCAGGGGCGCCAGCGCCGACAGCCTCGTGCTTCAAGAGGGGCTGCTCGATAGTCGCCAAGACACGCCGCGCACGCTGACCCTGGCGGCGGACGCCGGCTTGGCGAGCGGCCGCGAACTGGTCGTCACCCTGGGTTGCCAGGCGCCTGACTGACAGGCCGGGCTGCCACCACCAGGCCGAGATGGACGCCCTGCATGCACACGCCGATCGGCAAGCCTCCCGTTCGCACATTCACCACTCTGCAATCCAGTTCATAAATCCCATAAAAGCCCTCTTCCGCTCCCCGCCAGCCTCCCCGCATCCCTCACCCTAGACGCCCCGCCGCTCTCCGCCGGCTCGCCCGACAAGAAAAACCAACCGCTCGATCAGCCTCATCCTTCACCCATCACAGGAGCCATCGCGATGCACCTGATATCCCATTGGATCCCCCTGGTCGCCAGCCTCGGCCTGCTCGCCGGCGGCTCGTCCGCGTCCGCCGCCGAGGAAGCCTTCGATCTCTGGAACGAATGCGCCAAAGCCTGCGTGCTCGACCTCAAGGACGGCGTGCGTTCCAGCCGCATGAGCGTCGACCCGGCCATCGCCGACACCAACGGCCAGGGCGTGCTGCACTACTCCATGGTCCTGGAGGGCGGCAACGACGCGCTCAAGCTGGCCATCGACAACGCCCTCAGCATCACCAGCGACGGCCTGACCATCCGCCTCGAAGGCGGCGTCGAGCCGAACAAGCCGGTGCGCTACAGCTACACGCGCCAGGCGCGCGGCAGTTGGTCGCTGAACTGGCTGGTGCCGATCGGCCACGAGAAGCCTTCGAACATCAAGGTGTTCATCCACGAACTGAACGCCGGCAACCAGCTCAGCCACATGTCGCCGATCTACACCATCGAGATGGGCGACGAGTTGCTGGCGAAGCTGGCGCGCGATGCCACCTTCTTCGTCAGGGCGCACGAGAGCAACGAGATGCAGCCGACGCTCGCCATCAGCCATGCCGGGGTCAGCGTGGTCATGGCCCAGGCCCAGCCGCGCCGGGAAAAGCGCTGGAGCGAATGGGCCAGCGGCAAGGTGTTGTGCCTGCTCGACCCGCTGGACGGGGTCTACAACTACCTCGCCCAGCAGCGCTGCAACCTCGACGATACCTGGGAAGGCAAGATCTACCGGGTGCTCGCCGGCAACCCGGCGAAGCATGACCTGGACATCAAGCCCACGGTCATCAGTCATCGCCTGCACTTCCCCGAAGGCGGCAGCCTGGCCGCGCTGACCGCGCACCAGGCCTGCCACCTGCCGCTGGAGACTTTCACCCGTCATCGCCAGCCGCGCGGCTGGGAACAACTGGAGCAGTGCGGCTATCCGGTGCAGCGGCTGGTCGCCCTCTACCTGGCGGCGCGACTGTCGTGGAACCAGGTCGACCAAGTGATCCGCAACGCCCTGGCCAGCCCCGGCAGCGGCGGCGACCTGGGCGAAGCGATCCGCGAGCAGCCGGAGCAGGCCCGTCTGGCCCTGACCCTGGCCGCCGCCGAGAGCGAGCGCTTCGTCCGGCAGGGCACAGGCAACGACGAGGCCGGCGCGGCCAGCGCCGACGTGGTGAGCCTGACCTGCCCGGTCGCCGCCGGTGAATGCGCGGGCCCGGCGGACAGCGGCGACGCCCTGCTGGAGCGCAACTATCCCACTGGCGCGGAGTTCCTCGGCGACGGCGGCGACATCAGCTTCAGCACCCGCGGCACGCAGAACTGGACGGTGGAGCGGCTGCTCCAGGCGCACCGCCAACTGGAGGAGCGCGGCTATGTGTTCGTCGGCTACCACGGCACCTTCCTCGAAGCGGCGCAAAGCATCGTCTTCGGCGGGGTGCGCGCGCGCAGCCAGGACCTCGACGCGATCTGGCGCGGTTTCTATATCGCCGGCGATCCGGCGCTGGCCTACGGCTACGCCCAGGACCAGGAACCCGACGCGCGCGGCCGGATCCGCAACGGTGCCCTGCTGCGGGTCTATGTGCCGCGCTCGAGTCTGCCGGGCTTCTACCGCACCGGCCTGACCCTGGCCGCGCCGGAGGCGGCGGGCGAGGTCGAACGGCTGATCGGCCATCCGCTGCCGCTGCGCCTGGACGCCATCACCGGCCCCGAGGAGGAAGGCGGGCGCCTGGAGACCATCCTCGGCTGGCCGCTGGCCGAGCGCACCGTGGTGATTCCCTCGGCGATCCCCACCGACCCGCGCAACGTCGGCGGCGACCTCGACCCGTCCAGCATCCCCGACAAGGAACAGGCGATCAGCGCCCTGCCGGACTACGCCAGCCAGCCCGGCAAACCGCCGCGCGAGGACCTGAAGTAACTGCCGCGACCGGCCGGCTCCCTTCGCAGGAGCCGGCCTTCTCGGGGCCTGGCCATACATCAGGTTTTCCTGATGCCAGCCCAATCGAATATGAATTCATCCTGATAGGTAATCCGCCTAACCTGCGTCTGCCACGCTTTCGCTCGTCCCGGAAGCGGCCATAACAATTCCAATAGCCGACGAGGACTCTCCATGCTCACCCATCGCATCGGTGGCATCCGCCTTTCCCCTTCCCCGCAGCGCTCGCCCGGAGACCGCCATGACTGATCTCCGCGATACCTCCCGCGACGAACGCCTGCTGGCGGCCCACGGCTATCGCCAGGAACTGGAGCGCGGGCTGAGCCTGTGGTCGTCCTTTTCCGTCGGCTTCGCCACCATCTCGCCGGTGGTGGGCATCTACTCGGTGATGTCCCTCGGCGCCATGAGCATGGGCCCCTCCTGGGTCTGGGTGGTGCCGCTGTGCCTGCTGCTGCAGTTCGGCGTGGCGCTGGTCTACGCCGAGCTGTCCTCGCAGTTTCCGCTGGCCGGCGGCTGCTACCAGTGGGTGCGGCGCCTGGTGGGCGACCGCCTGGCCTGGTTCACCGGCTTCCTCTACCTGGCTTCGGCGCTGGCCTCGCTGACTACCGTGGCCTACCTCGGTGGCTTCTGGCTCGGCCTGCTGGCGACCGGCGCGCCGCCGTCGGCCAACGGCCAGGTGCTCTGCGGCGCGCTGCTGCTGGCGCTGGGACTGGCGGTGAACCTGCTGGGGATCAACCCGTTGAAGTACTTCGTCAATGCCGGGATCGTCGCCGAGGCCATCGCCTCCATCGGTATCGGCGTGCTGTTGCTGCTGTTCTTCCGCAACCATCCGCTCGATCTGCTGTTCAGCGGCCCGGGCGGCACAGGCGATGCGGACGGTTCCTACCTGGACGGCGTGCTGACCGCGCTGGCGGTGGGCGGCTGGGCTTTCCTCGGCTTCGACGCCTGCTCGCAGATTTCCGAGGAAACCACCGATGCCCGCGTCTCCACTCCCCGGGCGATCCTGCGCTCGATGCTGGTGGTGGGATTCACCGTGATGCTCACCGCCTTCGCCGTGACCCTGTCCTACCAGGACATCGGCGCGGTGGTCAGCGGCCAGGTGGTCGACCCGGTCACCCCGGCGGTGGTGGACGCCTTCGGCGCCTGGGCCGAGCGGCCCTTCGTCGCAGTGGTGCTGATCGCCTTCGTCGCCTGCGTGGTGTCGGTGCAGACCTACATCGGCCGGGCGATCTTCGGCATGGCGCGCGACGCCATCCTGCCCGGCTCCGCCCTGCTGCGCCGGGTCGACCGGCGCAAGGTGCCGATGGCGGCGATGGTCTGCAGCACGCTGCTGGCCAGCCTCGGCCTGGCCCTGGGGCTGAACGCCACGGCGGTCGGCACGCTGATCGCGTTCGGCAGCGGCGGTTTCTTCGTGGTCTTCCTGATCGTCGCCGCCTGCGCTCTCTGGGCCCGCCTCGTCGGCCGCTGGGACCCGGACAAGGGCGCCTTGCGCCTGGGGCGCGCGGGGCTGGCGGTGAACGTCCTGGCAGTCGCCTGGCTGTCGTTCGAGGCGCTCAACGTCGCCTGGCCGCGGGCCAGCCTCGCCCCGCCCGACGCGCCCTGGTTCCAGGTCTGGGCGGTGGTCGTGGTGTTCTCCGCGCTGGCCGCGTTCGGCCTGCTCTACATGGTCATCGCCAAGCCGCATCGGCGCATCGCCACCAGCCTCAGCTTCGCCGCTCCGCCGGCGGACTGACCCGCACGCGCCGGCCGTTCCGGCGCCTCCTCCGGTTGTTCCCGCACGCTGGCTTCGCGCCCGGCGGGGCCCGGCTCATCCTGCTTTCACGGAGCATCGCCATGAGCGACCTGCATTACTGGAACTACCCCACCGATATCCTCTGCGGCGTCGGCGCCCTGGAACAACTGCCGAGGCGTTGCGCGCTGGCGGGCGCACGCCGGCCCCTGCTGGTCACCGATCCCGGCATACGCGCCCTGGAGCCCCTGCGCCTGGTGCGCGAATGCCTGGAACGCGCCGGCATCGACCATGACCTGTTCCACGAACTGTCGAGCAACCCCAGCCTCGCTGAAGTCCACGGCGGCGCCAGGCGCTTCGAGGCTGGCGGGCATGACGCGCTGATCGCCCTCGGCGGCGGCAGCGCCCTCGACGCGGCCAAGGGTATCGCCCTGCTCAGCCGCGATCCGCACGGCCTCGAACGCTTCGAATGGACACAGACGCTGCGCAGCTATCCGACCCTCGCCGACTACCCGCTGCTCGGCCTGCCGCCGCTGCTGGCGCTGCCCACGACCGCCGGCACCGGCTCGGAACTGGGACGCGAGGCGGTGCTGACCGATACGCAACTGGGCATCAAGCGGGTCGTCGGCCATCGCGAGCTGCTGGCCGCCTGCGTATTCCTCGACCCGCGCCTGACCCGCGGGTTGCCGCCGGCGCTGAGCGCCGCCACCGGCATGGACGCCCTCACCCATCACCTGGAGGCGCTGTTCTCGCCGCTCTACCATCCGATGTCGGCGGGCATCGCCCTGGAAGGCGTGCGCCTGGTCAGGCAGCACCTGGAAAACGCCGTGCGCGACGGCAACGACCTCGCCGCCCGGGAAGGCATGCTGGTAGCCTCGGCCAGCGCCGCGGTGGCATTCCAGAAGGGGCTTGGCGGGGTCCACGCCCTGGCCCACCCGCTGGGCGCTCGCCATCACCTGCACCACGGCCTGCTGAACGCCGTGCTGCTGCCCTACGTTCTGCTGGCCAACCGCCCGGCGATAGAAGCCGACGCCGCGCGCCTGGCGCGCTACCTGGAACTCGACGAAGCGAGCTTCGACGGCCTGCTGGCGTGGATCCTCGAACTGCGCGCGCGCATCGGCATCCCGGCGAACCTCGCCGCCCTCGGCCTGGATGGCGAGGACGCGCAATGGGTGGGCGAGCAGGCGCTGGCCGACCTGTCGTCCTCGGCGACCAACGCCCTGCCGCTCGATGCCCGGGATTATGCGCGCATCTACCGCCAGGCGGTGGCCGGGACTCTCGCCTGAGCGCTCAGGACCCCAGGCCGTGGACCTGCAGCAGGTCGTCGATGAAGGCGCGGGCGGCTTCGCTGAGGGGGCGCCCGGCATAGACGATCATGCTGTGCTCCACCGGATAGCTCAGCCGCTCCGGCAACAGCGCGCGCATCCGCCCGCGCTCGATCCAGGCTTCGGCGTAATGGGTCGGCAGGTAGCCCAGGTGGGTGCCGGCCAGCACGGCATGGGCGACCGCTTCCATGTGGTAGGCGGTGGCGCGGCTGCGCGACGGGCGTAGCGGCAGGACCAGGTTTTCCGGCAGGAAGCCATGCATCACCCAGTCACAGGCGGCGATCCGCTCCAGGGTCGGCTGCGCCTCGGCGAACAGCGGATGGCGATCGCCACAGAACACGCCGATCTCTTCGCGATACAGCGGGCGGTATTCGAGGCTCGGCCGCGAACGGCTGAAATAGGAGATCGCCAGGTCCAGCTCGCCTTCGATCACCGCCAGTTCCAGCTCGGTGGGCGAATTGACGAAAAGGTTCAGTTGGACATCCTGGTCGCGCCGCTGGAAGCGCGCCAGCGCATCGCCGAAACGGGCCTGGGGCAAGGTCGCGAGATTGTCCGCCAGGCCCAGGTACAGCTCCCCGACCAAACGTCCGGATAACGCCTGCGCCTGGTCGCGAAACAGGCCGATGGCGTCGAACATCGTTCGCGAAGCCTCCAGCACCCGGCGACCCTTGGCGGTCAGTCGGAAGCCGCCCTTGCCGCGCTCGCAGAGCCGGTAGCCGAGGCGCTTCTCCAGGCTGGCGATGTGCATGCTGATGTTCGACTGGCTCATGTTCAGCTCGGCCTGGGCCGCGGTGAAACCGCCGCACTTCACCACGCAGGCGAAGATGCGCAACAGACGCAGGTCTAGGTCGGTGACGTTTCTCAGCATGGCGGTCCGATCCGGCGCGAGGTCCCGCAGTCTAGCCGAGCGCCGCGACACACGGCCATCCAGCGGCGGCGCACGGCGCGCCAGAGGCGCTGGCACATCATCGAAAATCTGGTCTATTCCAATTTCTTGAAAATACGCGGAAAAGTCCCGCCCAAAGGTGCAACCAGGACAAGAAAACGCACCAATACCGGGCAATCCCTCGAAAAAATCGAATGGTTTCGCTCTATTTTTGGTCTAGACCATAAAAATACCCGGTGCTAGATTGACCTTCGCCAGCCGGCCCAGCCTGACCGGATCGGCGCTACGCACCGCCGCCACACCTTCACAATCCATCTCAGCCTCGGCAGGACCGAGCAGGAGCGCGTCGACAGCCAACCTTGCGCACGAAAAAAGTCATGGGAAAGGCATCTGGCCTAGACCATGCATCCGGACAGCTTTGCAGCAGCACAACAAGAACAACCTCCCCGCACTGTCTAGACCCATAGGGACCCACATGAACAACCACAACGGTACCCTGCACCGTGGCTGGCAATCGCTCCAGCGCTGGCGCATCCAGATCTTCGTCATCACCTGGCTGGCCTACGCCGCCTTCTACTTCACCCGCAAGGCCTTCTCGGTGGCCAAGCTCGGCATCGCCGAAGACCCCTCCTTCGAGCTCGACAAGAGCGCCATGGCCGATCTCGATGCCCTCTACCTGGCCGCCTACGCCGTGGGCCAGTTCATGTGGGGGGTGTTCGCCGACCGCTTCGGCACCCGCGTGGTGGTGCTCGGCGGTTTGCTCACCTCGGCGCTGGCGGCGCTGGTGATGGGTACCTTCGCCACCCTGCCGATCTTCGCCGCCTGCATGGTGGTCCAGGGACTGGCGCAGTCCACCGGCTGGTCGGGGCTGTGCAAGAACATCGGCGCCTTCTTCGCCACCTACGAGCGAGGCCGCGTGCTCGGCCTGTGGAGTACCTGCTACGCCTTCGGCGGGCTGGTGGCGACGCCGTTCGCCGGCTGGTGCGCCTACCGGTTGACGCATGACTGGCGCATGGCCTTCCTGTCCTCGGCGGGAGTGGTGCTGGCGGTGGCCGTGCTGTTCTTCTTCCTCCAGCGCAACCGTCCGCAGGACGTCGGCCTGCCGCCCGTGGAGGCCGAGGCCGCGCCCCCCGCCAACGCGCCCCGGCCGAGCCATTCCGGCGCCCTGCTGAAGGCGCTCAGGAATCCCCACGTGCTGGTCCTCGGCATCGCCTACTTCCTGCTCAAGCCGGCGCGCTACGCGATCCTGCTCTGGGGCCCGGTGATCATCTACGAACGCATGCCGGAGATCGGCAAGGTCGCCTCGGCCATCGTGCCTTCGGCCTTCGAGGTCGCCGGGCTGGCCGGGCCGATCCTCATCGGCCTGGCCTCGGACAAGCTGTTCGGCGCCCGCCGCATGCCGGCCTGCGTGCTCAGCCTGGCGGCGCTGACCGTGAGCCTGGCGCTGTTCGTCCCGGCGATGCAGAGCGGCAGCCTGTACCTGGTGGTCGGCCTGCTGTTCATGATGGGCGTCACCCTCTACGGGCCGGACTCGATGATCAGCGGCGCCGCCGCCATCGACTTCGGTACCAGCGAAGCAGCCGGTACCGCCACCGGCTTCGTCAACGGCTGCGGCTCGGTCGGGGCGATCCTCGGCGGCCTGCTGCCGGGCTACTTCGACACCCTCACGGTGTTCTTCGTGTTCACCGCCACCGCGCTGCTCGCCAGCCTGCTGCTGGTGCCGTTCTGGAACAGCCGGCCAGGCGCGTGCCGCGTCGAACCGAAGGCGCATGCCGGCGGGCCGCTGCTGGCGGCCGGCAAGCCGCGTTGAAACCTCGCCGAACCACCGCCCGGCGCCAGGCGTGCCGGGCCAATCCCTAGCGAACAAGGAACCGCCTATGCCACTTGCCCTCTTCGACCTCGACGACACCCTGATCGACGGCGACTGCGCGACCCTCTGGGGGCGCTACATGACCGAACTGGGCTGGGTCGAGAAGACCGCCTTCCTGCACCAGGAACGCCGCCTCATGGAACTCTATGCCGAGGGCCGGCTGGCCATGGAGGACTACATGGACTTCAGCCTGGCGCCCATCGCCGGCCGCACCCCGGCGGAGATCGCCGGCGCCGTCGAGGATTTCGTCGCGCGGATCATAGCGCCGCGCATCCACGCCGACGCCCTGCGCTGCCTGGAACGCCACCGCCAGGCCGGCGACCGCCTGCTGATCATCTCCGCCTCGGCGCACTTCCTGGTCAGCGCCATCGGCCGCCGGCTGGGGGTGGACGAGGTGCTGGCGATCGACATCGAGGAGCGCGACGGCCTCTACACCGGGCGCACCCGCGGCACCCTCACCTACCGCGAGGGCAAGGTCCGTCGCCTCGACGCCTGGCTGGCCCAGGAGGGCGAGACGCTGGCCGGCGCGGCCTTCTATTCCGACTCGCGCAACGACCTGCCGCTGCTCTCGCGGGTCGACCGGCCGCACACGGTGAACCCCGACCCGGCGCTGCTCGGGCACGCCCGCGAGGCCGGCTGGCCGGTGCTGGAATGGCGCTGAGAAGGCGCGCCGCGCTATACCGCCGGCGGCCCGGAAGCATTACCCTGTAGCCCCCGGAGCCCCAGCGGAGAAGCGTCGATATGCGCGACGAGCCGTCCCGACCCCTGACGGTGATCTACCAGTCCCTGCGCGAGCAGATCGAGCGCGGCCTGCTCGCGCGCGGCAGCAAGCTGCCCAGCGAACGGCAGTTGAGCGAGCTGTTCTCGACCACCCGCATCACCCTGCGCGAGGCGCTCGGCCAGTTGGAGGACCAGGGCCTGATCTACCGCGAGGAACGCCGCGGCTGGTTCGTCTCGCCGCAGCGGCTGCTGTACAACCCGCTGGTGCGCAGCCACTTCCACGCGATGGTCGCCGACCAGGGCCGGGTGCCGGAGACCGAGGTGCTCGGCGCGGTGATGATCCCGGCCAGCGTCGACATCTGCCAGCGCCTGGAGCTGCCGGCGCTGTCGCGGGTGTTCCAGATCCGCCGGGCGCGGCGGGTCGACGGGCGGCTGGTGCTGTACGTCGAGCACTACCTGAATCCCGCCTACTTTCCCGGCATCGAGCGCTTCGACCTGACTCGCTCGCTGACCGATCTCTACGCCAACCACTACGGCATCCGCTACGGCCGGGTGCGCTTCGAGATGGTCCCGACCATCCTCCCGGCGGAGGCCGCCGGGCCGCTGCGGGTCTCGGTGGGCAGCCCGGCGCTGCAGATCGTGCGGGTCAACCGCGACCAGGCGGGCCGCCTGATCGACTGCGACCTGGAGTACTGGCGCCACGACGCGCTACAGGTCAACGTCGAGGTGCCCGAGTAGCGCTCCGCGGTCCTGTTCCTGGCGCATGCATGACCGCCTGGCGGGTTTCCCGCCGCTTCCAGCGCATTGGTCGACCGCTGGGCACGCTGCGTCGACGCTGAGCGGTTGCCGCTGACGGCACGGCCTGCTAAAAGCGGCGACGACATTCGAAAATGCGATACGACCATGAGCGACAGTGAAAAATCGAATAGCCGCCTGTTCGACCTCGACCTGCTCCGCGCCATCGTCACGGTGGCCGACTGCGGCAGCTTCACCACTGCCGCCGCGCGCCTGCACTCGACCCAGTCGACCGTCAGCCAGAAGGTTCGCCGCTTGGAGGAAATGGCCGGACACCGCCTGCTGGAGCGCGGCAACCGCGACGTGTTGCCGACCGACGCCGGCGATACGCTGCTCGGCTATGCCCGCCGCCTGCTGGCACTGAACGACGAACTGGCCGAGGCGCTATCCGGCGGCACGGTGGCGCTGACGGTACGTATCGGCGTGCCGGACGACTTCGCCGCCGGCCGTACCACCGAGCGACTGGCGGCCTTCAACCGGCGTTATCCACAGGTCAAGCTGGAAGTCACCAGCGGCATGAGCCGCGACCTCAGCGCCAGCTACGACCGCGGCGAACTGGACCTGGTGCTGCTCAAGCAGCGCCGCGCCAGCCGCGAGGCACTGGCCTGCTGGCCGGAAAAGACATGCTGGGTGGACAGCGCCAGGAACCCCTGCATCGACCTCGACCCGCTGCCCATCGTCACCTTCCCGCCGCGCGGGGTCTACCGCGACGAGATGATCGCCGCCCTGGAAGCGGTCGGCCGGCGCTGGCACATCAGCTTCACCAGTTCCAGCCTCAGCGGCCTGCAATCGGCCATCGCCGACGGCATGGGCATCGGCCTGCTGCCGCTGCGCGCGGTGAGCGCAGGCCATGCGGTGCTGCCGAAGAACGCCGGGCTGCCGGCGGTGGACGTGTTCGAAGTGGCGCTGCTGCACCGGCCGGCGGCGGATCCGATGGTGAAGGCGCTGGCGCGCGTGCTGTCGCGGGTGCTGGCGGAAGATACCCGGAGCCGCCCCGCATTCGAAAAATGAATATGCTGGATTCCAACATTTAATTTGTGCATGCGCCAGGCGCTGGATATCGTTGCCGTCAGCAACGGCTCGCGCCCGCCCATTTCGCTCCGGCGGCGCGTGCGCCGGCAGCAAGACAACAACGAGGAAACGCTCCATGTCCAAGTCCAGCTACTACGCGCCGCACGGCGGGCACCCGGCACAGACCGAGCTGCTCACCGACCGGGCGATGTTCACCGAAGCCTATGCCGTGATTCCCAAGGGGGTGATGCGCGATATCGTCACCAGCCACCTGCCGTTCTGGGACAACATGCGCATGTGGGTGATCGCCCGCCCGCTGTCCGGCTTCGCCGAGACCTTCTCGCAGTACATCGTCGAACTGGCGCCCAACGGTGGCAGCGACAAACCGGAGCAGGATCCCAACGCCGAGGCCGTGCTGTTCGTCGTCGAAGGCGAGCTGAGCCTGACCCTGCAGGGCCAGGTCCACGCCATGCAGCCGGGCGGCTACGCCTTCATTCCGCCGGGCGCCGACTACAAGGTGCGCAATACCACCGGCCAGCACACCCGCTTCCACTGGATCCGCAAGCACTACCAGAAGGTCGACGGCGTACCGCTGCCGGAAGCCTTCGTCACCAACGAGCAGGACATCCAGCCGCTGGTGATGCCGGACACCGAAGGCCGCTGGAGCACCACCCGCTTCGTCGACATGAGCGACATGCGCCACGACATGCACGTCAACATCGTCAACTTCGAGCCGGGCGGCGTGATCCCCTTCGCCGAGACCCACGTGATGGAGCACGGCCTGTACGTGCTGGAAGGCAAGGCGGTGTACCGCCTGAACCAGGACTGGGTCGAGGTGGAGGCCGGCGACTTCATGTGGCTGCGCGCCTTCTGCCCGCAGGCCTGCTATTCGGGCGGCCCGGGGCGCTTCCGCTACCTGCTGTACAAGGATGTCAACCGGCACATGCGCCTGACCCTCAATGCGCCGCATTGAGGGCGGGACAGGCTGAAAGGGAACCCGGCGCCATGGCGCCGGGTTTTTCGTTTGCGGAAGGCGCCCAGCCCTTCGTCAGCTCCGGGCGCGGAGGACTTCAGGGCGAACCGAACATGGCCGTCCAGTAGATTCCCGCGTCGCTCTTCGGATCGGTGGCGTAGGCCGCGCCCAGCTCGCGGTAGCCGGGGTTCATCAGGTTGGCGCAGTGGCCCGGGCTGGCCAGCCAGCCGTCGACCACCTTGTCCACCCCGTCCTGGCCGGCGGCGATGTTTTCGCCGATCAGCCCGCCGCTGTAGCCGGCCAGCTCGGCGCGGTCGCCGGGGGTGCGGCCGTCGCGGTCGAGGTGGTCGAAGAAGTTGCCGTTGGCCATCGCCCGCGAATGCGCTTCGGCGGCGCC
The DNA here is from genome assembly GCF_050433085.1 of Pseudomonas sp. RC10-4-2. Lineage (NCBI taxonomy): Bacteria > Pseudomonadati > Pseudomonadota > Gammaproteobacteria > Pseudomonadales > Pseudomonadaceae > Pseudomonas > Pseudomonas sp. RC10-4-2. Next base: position 1,333,193 of record NZ_JBNPXX010000002.1, on the reverse strand, counting down.
GCCAAGGGTGGCGTTCCAGGCCAGCGGCTGGGCCGCTGCGTAAGGTTTGCCACCGCACTGGCGGGCTTGCCCGCGGGCGGCGTTGATCCGTTCCAGGAGCTTCTGCCCTTCCGCCTGCCAATCGCCCATGCCGCCGCGCAGCAATGGCCGGGCGAGGACGATGCGCCAGTCGCGGTCCTGGCGGCTGACGCCGACGTCGACGAATTGCGGGTCGAGCACCACGCGGCAGAAGCTTTCCTCCAGCGCCTTCATCGCCGCGCCGGCATCGCGCGGCCCGGAAAGGCTGATCGACTGCACGTTGACCATCGGGTAGGCGGCCTGTGCCATCGCCTGCTGCAGGTCGCCGGCGGCATTCACCGGCAAGGCCAGGCGCGGGTCGGCGGCCAGCGGCGGCAGTTCACCGCTGGCCTGCCCGCCGCAGGACTGCACCTGGCCACGGTAGGCGTTGATCGCCTCGATCAGTTGCGCCTCGTCGGCGGCACTGGCGGCCGCTGCGAGCGCCAGCCCGAGCGTCAGTACGGCCAAACGCGGGATGCTTGGGATTGCCATGGAAATCTCCTCGATCTGATGGCGCCGATGATGCGCGATTCCGCGGCGCGCCGCCGCATTCGACCGGAACCCGGCGCCGGCGTTGCAGGCTCAGGCCGGTGCTTCGGCGAACGCCTCCACCAGCTGCTCGATCACCGCGCGGACCCGCGCGGTGTGGCGCAGGTCCTTGTGGGTAACCATCCACACCTCGTATGGCCGGCGTCGCTCGCGCTGCGGCCAGACCCGCACCAGTCCGTCGCGCTCGCCCATGTACAGCGGCAGCTCGCAGAGCCCCAGGCCACGCGCCAGGGCCTGGCGCACCATCATGTTGGAATTCACCGCGATGACCACCCGGCCGTCGCGGATCGGCTCGCCGCCCAGGGTCAGTTCGCGCTGGCTGTGCCAATAGGGTTCGTACATCACCAGGTCGTGGCCGCGGAAACGCTCGCCGGGCACCGGTACGCCGTTGCGCCGCAGGTAGTCCGCGGAAGCGAACAGGCCCATGGGCCAACTGGCGAGTTTTCTCAGGATCAAATCGGGATTTTCCGGCCGCAGGGTGCGAATCGCGATGTCGGTCTCGCGCTTGGGCAGGTCGACCACGGCCGAAGCGCTGTCGAGCAGCACGCGGATATCCGGGTGTTCAAGGTGCAGGCGGGCCAGGGCGGGTAGCACGAAGTCGACGGCCAGGGAGTCGGTGGTGGACAACCGCACCTCGCCGGACAGTCGGTGGTCCATCCCGCGGGTCCGCCGTAGCAACTCCAGGGCCGAGCGCTCCATCTTCTCGGCCAGTTCGAAGGCCGCCTCGCCGGCCGGGGTCAGCAGGTAGCCGGACGAGGTGCGCAGGAACAGGGTCGAGCCCAGCGCCGCCTCCAGCGACGCCAGCCGCCGGCCCACCGTGGCCTGGTCGACGTGAAGCGCGCGGGCGGCGCCGCGCAGGGTGTGCTCGCGGCAGAGCGCGAGGAAGACGCGGGTGTCGTCCCAATTCATGGCGGTTTTCCTGATGCATTTTCGCATCAGTCTAATGAAAAAGCGCTGCGCGACCACGGCATCCGCGCTGCTTACCATGCGAACCAGGTCCGAACCATTTTCCCAGGAGCATGCGATGAGCAGTACGAACCGATTTCCCGAACGAATGACCGCCATCGAGATCGCCCGGCCCGGCGGCCCCGAGGTACTGGTGGCGACCAGCCGGCCGCTGCCGACGCCCGGCCCGCGCGAGGTCCTGGTCGAAGTCCGCGCCGCCGGCGTCAACGGTCCCGACGTGCTTCAGCGCAAGGGCGTGTACGACCCGCCACCCGGCGCCTCGGACATTCCCGGCCTGGAGATCGCCGGCACGGTGCGGGCGGTCGGCAGCGAGGTCAGCCGCTTCGCCGTCGGCGAGGCGGTGATGGCGTTGATTCCCGGCGGCGGCTACGCGCAGTTCGCGGTGGCAGACGAGCGCACCACCCTGCACCTGCCCGACGGCCTGGGCATGGAGGAAGCGGCGGCGCTGCCGGAAACCTTCATGACCGTCTGGGTCAACCTGTTCCAGCGCGGTGGCTTCAAGGCCGGCGAGACGCTGCTGGTCCACGGTGGCGCCTCCGGCATCGGCACCGCCGCGACCATGCTGGGCAAGGCCTTCGGCGCGGCGAAAATCTTCACCACGATCTCCAGCGAGGCCCAGCGCGAGGCCAGCCTGCGCCTCGGCGCCGACGTGGCGATCGACTACACCGAGCAGGATTTCGTCGAGGAAGTGCTGCGCGGCACCGAAGGACGCGGGGTCGATGTGATCGTCGATATCGTCGCCGGCGACTATGTGACGCGGAACTATCAGGCGGCGGCGATGAACGGACGGATCGTGCAGATCGGCGTGATCAAGGGCAAGGCCGCCGAAGTCGACCTGTTCCCGATGCTGAGCAAGCGCCTGGTCCATCTTGGCTCGACCCTGCGCTCGCGAAGCCACGACGAGAAAGGCGCGATCATCGCCGAACTGGAGCGCCAGGTCTGGCCGCACGTGCGCGCCGGCACTGTCCGGCCGCAGGTGTTCCGCACCTTCCCCCTGGAACAGGCGCGCCAGGCCCACGAACTGATGGACTCCGGCCAGCACATCGGCAAGATCGTCCTCACGTCAGCTCCCTGAGGCCGCTCAGACCTCGATATCGCCCAGGCGCAGCGCCCGCGCCACCGCCTGGGCGGTGGACGCCGCGCCGAGACGGCGGCGGGCGGCACGCAGGTGATTCTCCACGGTGCGCTCGGAAATCATCAGGATCGCCGCCACCTCCGCCTGCTGCTTGCCCAGGGCGATCCATTGCAGGACTTCCCGCTCGCGCTCGCTGAGCGCTTGCGCATCGCCCGCCGACACAGGGCCGCGCAGGCGCTTCAGGGCGAAGAACAGGATCGGGCAGAAGGCCTGGGCGGCGAGCTTGCAACCGGCATTCAGGTCCAGCCGCTCGCCGGCGAAAGACACCGCGCCCTCCAGGCCGTTGCGGCCGAACACCGGCACCTGCATGCCATTGACCTGGCCGAGGTCGCGGACCCCACGGACGATGCGGTAGGTCATGCGCTCGGGATCCTCCGAGGGGCTCTTCGACCAGAAGAACGGCTCGTCCAGTTCGAGGATGTGCCGGGTGACCGGACAGTGCAGAAGATAGGCGTCGCGCTCCTGGGCGCTGCGCCCTTCGGCCCAGTCGCCATGGACGAAGAACAGCTCGTCGATCAGTTCGTCCTCGTCGGGGCGGGGGAAAAGGCTGCAGACGATCACCCGGTCAAAGCCCAGGCGTGCGGCGAACTCCACCATCTCGCGGCAGACCGCCTCGGTGGTAGCGGCCTTGCGCAGCCGGGCGACGCTGTCGAAGAGAAGGCTGGCGTAGTCGGTCATGGAGCGGACGTTCCTGGCTTTTTCCGCATGATCCCCGGCTTGCCGGCAAAAGCCCATAGGGGAAAACCCTCAGGCGACCGATCGTGGGTTAGGGGATTTCCCCTATTTCGCCGGCCGGCGACCCCGCCTATCGTCTTGGTACGACCTCCATCACGCAGAAAGGAACGAGCCATGAGCAACGAGCGCGATACCAGCAGAACCCCGACGCCCGACCACGCCGAGCACAACGCGTTCTTTCCCTCGCCCTATTCCCTGAGCCAGTACACCTCGGCAAAGACCGACTTCGACGGCGCCGACTACCCGACCCCGTACAAGGGCGGCAAGAAGGTGCTGATGATCGGTACCGACGAACGCTACATCCTGATGCAGAACGGCAGCATGTTCTCCACCGGCAACCACCCGGTGGAAATGCTCCTGCCGATGTACCACCTGGACAAGGCCGGCTTCGAGTTCGATGTCGCCACGCTCTCCGGCAACCCGGTGAAGCTGGAGATGTGGGCGATGCCCGGTGAGGACGAGGCGGTGAAGAGCATCTACGCGAAGTACCTGCCCAAGCTGAAAGCGCCGCGGAAGCTCGCCGACCTCCTGGAGCAGGCCGTCGCCGACGACTCGCCGTACGCCGCGGTGTTCGTTCCCGGCGGCCACGGCGTGCTGGCGGGCATTCCGCACAGCCGGGAGGTGAAACGGCTGCTCAATGCCTTCCTCGCCAAGGACCGCTACATCATCACCCTTTGCCACGGTCCGGCCTGCCTGCTGGCACCGGCGGTCGACGAGAAGCCGGAGGACTACCCGTTCAAGGGCTACGAGATCTGCGTGTTCCCCGACGCTCTGGACACCGGCGCCAACCTGGAGATCGGCTACATGCCCGGTCCCCTGCCCTGGCTGGTGGGCGAGAACCTGCAGAAGCTCGGGGTGAAGATCCTCAACAAGGGCATCACCGGCCAGGTCCACCGCGACCGCAAGCTGCTCACCGGCGACAGCCCGCTGGCCTCCAACAACCTTGGCAAGCTGGCCGCCAAGACCCTTCTCGAAGCGTTCGCCCGCTGATTCCCCGCCGCGCCCCGTCCGTGCCCCACGGACGGGGACATCTCCCGTTCGTCCCGGCGTCATCGAACTTAAACCGGCCTGGCGCAGCATCGTCCTTCAGGAAGAGGAATGGCGCGTTGCCCGACGCCGTCCGGCGAAAGACGAATCGATGACCGCACAGAAAGAAAACTCTGACAGCACACCGACTAGTCGTCCTCCCTTCCCGCCGTTACGGTTCCGGGCTTGCGCACAAAGCCGAACCCAAGGGGGCCCCTCATGTCACTGCCGCCGTACCTCAAGCCCGGCGACAAGGTCGTGTTGTACGACCAGCACTGCCGCTTCTGCACGCTCTGGAGCGGTTTCCTGGCACGCCGCGCCGACCACCGGCTGAAGCTGCTTGCCGCGCAGTCCGCCGAAGGCCTGGCGATTCTCGATTGGTTCGGGCTGGCACCCGATCATTTCAACACCTGGCTGTTCGTCGACGGCGCCTACGCCTGCGACGACAACGATGCCCTGCTCGAGGTGCTGCGCCTGTTGCCGGGCCCCTGGCGTCACCTGCGCTGGCTGCGCCTGCTGCCAGCCTGGCTGCGCGACGAGTGCCACGAGGCGCTACGGCGCAACCGCTGGCGCTGGTTCGGCCGCCAGCGCCCACCCCTTCGTCGTCGCTCCTGGCGTCCCCGTCGAGCCTGACGCCTCTCCGCGCTGGCCGTGGCGGGTTATGCTGCCTGCGCACCAGCCTGCGGACCCATACTTGCCATGGCCCTTGACCCGAGCCAACGCCGACGACTGCGCCACGCGCTATCCGACGCCTTCGTCGACACTCTCCTGGAGCCCGAGGATATCGCCCGGCGGATAAAGGGCGTCGACCCGGCGTTGCTGGAGCGGTTGTTCTTCGAGGAAGTGGCGCCGGTCTGCCACGGCAACCTGCTCAGCCCCGCTCCGGCGGTATGGACCGCCTTCGACGAGGCCTGGCTGGAAGAGGCCATCGAGCGACGCCTGGCGCGGCAAAGGAGCTGCGCCCTGCGACGCTGGCACGAGCGCTGCCTGGTCGCCTGGCTGCGATGGCGATACGCCGACACCTGGCGCGCGATCGCCGGCGCTCTTTGAGCGAGCGCCTCAGCGAAATACCGAATGGATGAGCTTGCCGGCCTTCTTCGTGTCGACCGCCTGCTGGCGTACCGGCGGCAGCGGCTCGCGCTTGTCCTTGTCTGCCTCGTTCATCTGCGCCACCCAGGCGTCCACCCGATCGCGGCTGACGGCGCCGTAGTTGAGACGGCAGCTGTCGACGAGGGTCTTGCCCTTCTTCTCCTTGTAGCTGCACTGCACGCGGAAGTCGCCGATGTAGTTGGTGGCGAAGCTCTCGGCACGGAACGGCGCGGAGAACGGCTTGGAGGTATAGGTCTCGTAGTAGTAGTCGGTCTTGGTCAGCGGCGTAGAACGACAGTTGGACTCCACGTTTACCGCCGTGTGGGTGACGCTGCGCTTCCTTTTCCGGACCGTCTTCTCCAGCGCCTCGCCGTTGGCCTCGCAGCGCTCCTCGTACGCACCGGTCTCGCGGGTGACGGTATAGGACAGGTACCTCACCTCGAACTCGTAAAGCTCGTAGTAGCGCGGCGTCAGTGCGAGGCTGAACAGCTCGGAGTACGACGAGGTGGTGACGTGGGCCGCATGGGTCTTGGAGGCGGGATCGCGGAAACGCAGGGTCAGGCGGGTGGACGGGTCGTTGCTGCCGGTGTTCTCGAAGCCGACCACGCCGGTGACGAAGCTGGGCGGATCGCCGGCGCGCATGGAGAACCAGGACGACACCGAGCCCTGGTTCGCCGGGTTGATGTTGCAGCCCGCCAGCGCTGCCATGCAGGCGAGCACGGCAGGTAGCTTTCCTTTTCTGGGCGTCATTGAAATCCCTTTGCTCGCGACAGGAGGAAAATATCGTTAGGAAACAACGTTGAGAGGCCGGCAAGGATACCCGACTGGCGCACGGGTCGCATCATTATGACATCACGCCGCCCGCCGGCGTTGCCGCGACCGTTCGTCGAACCTGTGAATTCCGGTAGTTTCCCTTGCCGTCGCTGGCGTCCCAGGATCGGGATTTCCTGTGTTCGCCGGGAGGGTCCTGGCGTGTCCACGACCAGCCTCTGCCCCTCCGCCACGCGGGAACACGGTCCCGGCGCGAAACGCGTCCTGCCTCTGCTGTTCCTCACCTGCCTGCTGGATGCCGCTGGCGTCGGCCTGATCGTGCCCCTGCTGCCGACGCTGATCGGCAGCGTGGCGCCGCTGGCGATCCGCGACGCGGCCACCTGGGGCGCCGCCCTGGTGATGACCTTCGCGCTGCTGCAATTGTTCTTTTCGCCGGTCCTCGGCAGCCTCAGCGACCGCTTCGGACGCCGCCCCGTCCTGGTCCTGGCGATGCTCGGCTTCGCCCTCAGCTATCTGCTGCTGGCGCTGGCCGACAGCCTCTGGATGCTGTTCCTCGGTCGCGCGCTGGCCGGGCTCACCGGCGCCAGCGTGGCCACCGCGATGGCCTGCGCGGCGGACCTCGGCACGCACGGGCAGCGCACCCGGCACTTCGGCTGGCTGTACGCCGGCCTCGCCCTGGGCATGATCCTCGGCCCCGCCCTCGGTGGGCTGCTGGCGGTGCACGGCACGACGCTGCCGCTGTTGCTGGCCGCCGGCCTGTGCCTGCTCAACGCCCTGCTCGCCGGCCTGTTCCTCGAGGAAACCCTGCCCCCGACGCGACGCCGCCGCCTGGATCCGAGGCGGATGAATGCCTTGCGCTCGATCAGCGGCCTGGCTCGGCAACCGGGGGTCGGACGCCTGCTGGCGGTGCTTGCCCTGGTATTCCTCGGCTTGCAGGCGGTGATGGTGGTCTGGCCGTTCTTCGTGATCGAGAAGTTTCACTGGAGCAGCGCCTGGATCGGCTACTCGCTGGCCCTCTACGGCGTGCTCGCGGTGCTCGCCCAGACCCTCGGCGTGAACCTCTGCAAGCGGCGCCTGGACGACGCCCGCCTGCTGCGCCTGGGCCTCGCCCTGCAAGGCTGCGGCCTGCTGCTGTTCGCCCTGGTCGACTCGTCATTCTGGCTGGTCTGCGCGCTGCTGCCCTTCGCGCTCGGCAGCCTCGCCACCCCGGCCATGCAGGGGCTGCTCTCGGCCCGCGTGCCGGTCGACCGCCAGGGCGAGTTGCAGGGCGTGCTGAGCAGCCTGATGAGCCTCGCCGCGATCGTCGGTCCGCCGCTGATGAGCGGCCTGTTCCACTGGGGCAGCGGTCCGCTCGCGCCGCTGCCCCTGGCCGGCGCGCCATTCCTCGCCGGCGCCCTTCTCGTTCTGGCCGGGCTGGTCCTGGCCTGGCAACTTCGACCTACGGGAGAAGAACGATCATGGACCGGATAGACATGGGCGTGCTGGTGGTACTGTTCAATCCTGGCGACGACGACCTGGAACACCTTGGCGAACTGGCGGCGGCGTTTCCGCAACTGCGCTTCCTTGCCGTCGACAACTCACCGCACAGCGATCCGCAGCGCAATGCCCGGCTGCGCGGGCAAGGCATCGCCGTGCTGCACCACGGCAACCGGCAGGGCATCGCCGGCGCCTTCAACCAGGGGCTCGACGCGCTATTCCGGCGTGGCGTGCAGGGTGTGCTGCTGCTCGACCAGGACTCCCGTCCCGGCGGCGCCTTCCTCGCCGCCCAGTGGCGCAACCTGCAGGCGCGCAACGGTCAGGCCTGCCTGCTCGGCCCACGGATCTTCGACCGGGGTGACCGGCGCTTCCTGCCGGCCATCCATCTCGACGGACTGACGCTCAGGCAATTGTCTCTGGACGGCCTGACGACCCCGCAGCGCACCTCGTTCCTGATCTCCTCCGGCTGCCTGCTGACCCGCGAGGCCTACCAGCGCCTCGGCCACTTCGACGAGGAACTGTTCATCGACCACGTGGACACCGAATACAGCCTGCGCGCCCAGGCGCTGGACGTGCCCCTGTACGTCGACCCGCGGCTGGTCCTCGAGCACCGCATCGGCACGCGCAAGACCCGCCGCCTCGGCGGTCTCAGCCTCAGCGCGATGAACCACGCCCCGCTGCGCCGCTACTACCTGGCGCGCAACGGCCTGCTGGTCCTGCGCCGCTACGCCCGGTCCTCGCCGCTGGCCCTGCTGGCGAACCTGCCGACCCTGACCCAGGGCCTCGCGGTGCTCCTGCTCGAACGCGACAAGCTGCTCAAGCTGCGCTGCCTGGGCTGGGGCCTGTGGGACGGCCTGCGGGGACGCGGCGGCGCGCTGGAGACCAACCGCCCGCGCCTGCTGAAGCGCCTCGCCGGCCCGGCCGTGGCGTCCGTAGCTTCCGGCAAGGCCAAGGCCTAGTCGGCGAAACGCATTCCCGCATAGGGCGCTTGCCGGCACGCCGCGAGCCGGCTGCGCAGGTCGCCGACGTGGGCCTCCAGGCGATGGCCGTCCGGGTCGAGGAAGTAGAACGAATCGCCCTCGCTGCGGTTCTGCTTCCATTCGCGCACGCCATGCGCGCGCAGCTGCGCGGCGAAGCGGGCGAAATCCGCGGCGGCGATGCCGAAGGCATAGTGCGTGTAGTCCGCGGCCGGCCCGCCGTACTGCGGCTCCCGGGACAGGCACAGCCACAGTGAACCCAGTTCGAGATAGGCGCCCTGGTCCCAGCGTGCTTCCAGGCGAAAGCCGAGAAGATCGCGGTAGAAGGCGATGCTGGCCGGCAGGTCGGCGACCGCCAGGGTCAGGTGATTGAGACCGGTGAGCATGGGGGGCTCCTTGCAAGGTTTGGCGAGAGGACGATTCAGGCACGCCCCAGCCAGTCGCCGCGGATCATTTCCATCAGTTGGCGCAAGCCGGGTTGCGGCTGGCGTCGGCTCGGATAATAGAGGCAGAACGGCGCGCCCATCGAGGTCCAGTCCGGCAATACCAGTTGCAGCCGGCCGCTACGCAGCTCCTCGGCGATTCCCACTTCCAGGCAGTAGGCCAGGCCAACGCCGTCCAGGGCCGCGGCGACCGCCGTATTGCTTTCGTTGACGCTGAAAGGGCCGGGCACGTCGACCTCGACCATCCGCTCGCCGTCGCCCAGTTCCCATTTGTAGAACGAGTTGTCGCCCAGGCGCATGCGGATGCAGGCGTGCCGCAACAGGTCGTCCGGCCGCTGGGGCACGCCGTGGCGCGCCAGGTAATCGGGCGACGCGGCCACCACCCAGCGCAGCTCCCCGGTCAATGGCACCGCGACCATGTCCTGGGGCACCGTGCCGCCGTAACGGATGCCGGCGTCGTAGCCGTCGGCGACGATGTCGACCATGCGGTCCTCCACCGAAAGTTCCAGTTGCAGGTCCGGATACGCCTCGGTGAAGCGCCTGAGGACCGGCCCCAGCAGCAGCCGCGAGGCATCGCGCGGCACGTTCAGGCGCAGCCGGCCCACCGGCGAGGTGCGATAGGCATCGAGTTCGCCGAGCGCCTCGCCGATCACCTGGAAACCATCCTCCAGCTTGGCCGCCAGCGCGCTGCCGGCATCGGTCGGCACCACCGAACGGCTGGTACGGTTGAGCAGCTTCACCCCGAGCCGCGCCTCGAGGTTGCGCATGCTGTGGCTCAGCGCCGAGGTACTGACACCCAGTTCCTGGGCCGAGTGACGGAAGCTGCGGCGCCGGACGATGGTCATGAAGACGTTCAGGTCGGCGAGTTCGGAACGGGTGAAAGCCGGCATTCCCGGGCTCCTGGCAGTTCTCGGAGGTCAATGCAGCATTGAGCCACATTCAATCTCGGGTGATCTAGAGTAATCGCTCCGTGCCGCCGGGCGCATTGCCGGCAGCCGTTTTCCCGATCTGCAGGAGTATTTCCATGAGCGTTGAAAGCATTCGCATCGAGGGTATCGACACGCCGGTCTCGCGCATCGGCCTCGGCACCTGGGCCATCGGCGGCTGGATGTGGGGCGGCGCTGACGACGCGACGTCGGTGGAAACCATCCGGCGTGCGGTGGAATCCGGGATCAACCTGATCGACACCGCGCCGGTCTATGGCTTCGGCCATTCCGAAGAGGTCGTCGGCAAGGCCTTGCAGGGCCTGCGCGACAAGGCGGTGATCGCCACCAAGGCGGCGCTGGAGTGGAGCGACGCGGGCATCCACCGCAACGCCTCCGCCGCACGCATCCGCCGGGAGGTCGAGGACTCGCTGCGGCGGCTGAAGACCGATCGCATCGACCTGTACCAGATCCACTGGCCGGACCCGCTGGTGGCGCACGAGGAAACCGCCGGCGAACTGGAGCGCCTGCGCCGCGACGGCAAGATCCTCGCCATCGGCGTGAGCAACTATTCGCCGGAACAGATGGACGGGTTCCGCCAGTTCGCTCCGCTGGCCAGCGTGCAGCCGCCCTACAACCTGTTCGAGCGCGCCATCGACGCCGACGTGTTGCCCTACGCCGAGCGTAACGGCATCGTCGTGCTGGCCTACGGAGCGCTGTGCCGCGGCCTGCTTTCCGGACGGATGAACGCCGAGACCCGCTTCGATGGCGACGACCTGCGCAAGTCCGACCCGAAGTTCCAGCAGCCCCGCTTCGCCCAGTACCTGGCAGCGGTCGCGCAACTGGAGGAACTGGCTCGCGAGCGCTATGGCAAGTCGGTGCTGGCCCTGGCCATCCGCTGGATTCTCGATCGCGGCCCTACGGTGGCGCTGTGGGGGGCGCGCAAGCCGGAGCAGTTGAACGGCATCGCCGACGCCTTCGGCTGGCGCCTGGACGACGAGGCCATGGCCCGCATCGAGCGGATCCTCGCCGAGACCATCCAGGATCCGGTCGGTCCCGAGTTCATGGCGCCGCCCAGCCGCAACGCCTGATCGGACGGCCGGGGCGGCAACGCCCCTGGCCGCTGGCCTGACGGAGCGGCGGAAGGCAAAATGGCGGTTTTTCTCAAGGACTGCCGGATCAGTTATGGAAAACGTCTACAAGACCCCGGAAGCGCCCCTGGTGGAAACCCGCGGCGCGAAGCGGGCGCATTTCTTCGTCACTTCCCTGGGCAAGATGAGCGTGCTCTTCCTCGTCACCCTGGGGCTGTACGGCGTGTACTGGATGTACAAGCACTGGAAGGCCCAGCAACCGCAGATGGAGCGGCGGATCAGCCCGGTATGGCGGGCGATCTTCGGCATCTTCTTTTTCCACGCCCTCGCCCGGCGGATCCACCAGGCCCTGCCGGAAGAGCGCCAGGCACTATGGAGCCCGAGCAAGGATGCGACCTGGGCGGTGCTGCTGACGGTCGCGGCGAACCTGATCAGCCACCTCACCGACGTGGTCCCCGCGCTGGAGCCCTACTCGCTGCCCTCGCTCCTGCTGCTGCTCACGCCGCTTATCCCGATGCGCAACATCCAGCGCCAGGCCAACCTCGCCAGCGGCGACCCGCAGGGCACGGGCAACGCCGGCTATTCAGGCTACAACCTGCTGTTCATCGTGCTCGGCGCGCTCTACTGGCTGCTGATCCTGATCGGTTCCGCGGTGATCCTCTTCGGCTCGTCCCAGGGCTGAGCCGCCTCAGCCGGGAAACGCCCGGCGCAACAGTTCGGGCAGCACCTCGCCGGCCGGACCGACGAGACAGTGTTCGCGCGGATGGCGGGTGCGCACCGGTTGCGGGTTCACATGCACGACGCTGGCACCGTGCTCCAGCGCCAGTCCGGGTATCCGCGCCGCCGGCTGCACCACGCCGGAAGTGCCGACGCTGAGCAACAGGTCGCACTCGCAGGCCGCGGCGAAAGCCTCGCGCAGCGCCGCCTCGGGCAGCGCCTCGCCGAACCAGACCACGCCCGGCCGGACCTGTCCGCCGCAGGCCGGACAACGCGGCGGCTCGATCCGTCGTCCCTCTTCCGGCTCGACCGAATCGGGCAAGGCGTCCCGGTAGGCTGCCGCGCAGGTTGCGCAACGCGGCGCGTGCAGGCTGCCATGCAGGTGAAGGACGTCGCGGCTGCCGGCGCGTTCATGCAGATCGTCGACGTTCTGGGTGACCAGCCGGGTGTCGGCGATTCGTCCGCTCAATGCGGCAATCGCCCGGTGCGCGGGATTCGGCTGGACACCCAGCACCTTCAGGCGGCGCCACTCGTACCAGCCCCAGACCAGCGCGGGATCGTCGGCGAAGGCCGCGGGCGTGGCCAGGGCCGCCGGATCGTAGCGCGCCCAGAGACCGCCAAGGGCATCGCGGAAGGTGGGAATCCCACTTTCCGCCGACACCCCGGCGCCCGTGAAGATCACCAGGCGGCGGGCGCCGGCGAGCAGTTCGACGACAGCGCGCATCTCGCTCCTCCGCTTACAGCGCGGACAACGCGCGGTATTCGTCCTGGGCATGCTGGTCGGTCATGCCGCTGACGAAATCCTGGAGCATGCGGCAGCGGTGGTAGAACTCCCACTGCCGCTGCAACGGGTCCTCCGCCACACCTTTCATGGCCTCCAGGTAAGCCTTGATCTGCTGGCTCGGCAGGCGCCGAACCAGCAGTTGCGGATGCGGCGCGGCGGCCTGGCGACCTTCGGCGAGGGCCTGGAACTCCTCGGCCGGCAGGCGCAGCAGCGGCGCGTAGAAATCCAGCAGGCCCTGGATGATGCGGTAGCCCTGCAATTCCAGGGTTTCCACCTCCGGATGGCAGAACACCCATTCCATGGCCACGTCCTTGAACGTCTGGACGATGGCGTGCGGCAGGCTGCCGTCCTCCATCAGCGCGCGGCCGAGGGTGCCGGCATGAACCGCTTCGAGGTTGTCGATGAACTGCTGGGCGGCGTGCTGGACCAGCGGGTGGATCATTTTCACCCGCAGGCGGATGAAGAATTCGCTGACCTTGTTGATCGGCTCCCGCTCGGCCTTTTCCAGCGAGTAGTCGACCATCCGCTGGAAGCTCATGTTGTCCGCGTCGCCGGGAATCGGCGCGTCCGGCGAATGGTGGACGGCAAACTTCTTCACCAGCAGATCCGCCAATTGACGGATGTCGAGGATGCCTTTTTCCACCGAGTCTTCGATATCGGCCAGGCAATAGGAGATATCGTCGGCCGCTTCCATGATGTAGGCCACAGGGTGGCGAGTGCCCGGGCTCATGCCGAGGACTCGGCGCAGTTCGTCGACGAAGGCTTCCTCGGAAAGATAGAAGCCCGGCTTCTTGTTCAGGTAGTGGTTCGCCGCCGCCTTGTCCGGCTTCGGCTCGTAGGCCGGACGCACGTACTTGAGCAGGCCGGCGGTCTGCGTGTAGGTGAGGTTCAGGCGCAGCAGCTTCACCACCAGGCGGATGGCCTGGGCGTTGCCTTCGAAGTGCTTGAGGTCGGTGAGCATGCGCTGCTGCAACAGGCCGTCGCCCTGGCCCGGCGGTATGCGGCGCTCGAACAGGGCGTCGAGGTTGCGTTCGAACCAGTCGTTGATGGCGTACTCGCCGAAATGACCGAACGGCGGATTGCCGACGTCGTGCATCAGGCAGGCCATTTCCACCAGGCTTTCCAGCGCGCCTTCCAGCCCGTCCAGGCCGACCTCCGCGGCACGCGGGCCCAGTTGGCGGAACAGCGTGCGGACGATGAAACGCCCGGTCTGCTGCACTTCCAGGGAATGGGTCAGGCGGCTGCGCACCGCCGCGTTGCGCTCCAGCGGGAAGACCTGGGTCTTCTGCTGCAAGCGACGCACGGCGGCGGAATTGACGATGCGCCCGCGGTCGCTTTCCAACTGGTAGACGATGTCTTGCAGATCGGTATTCCCGGCATGTCCGTAGGTTTCCCTGTCATGCGGACGCTGGCGGGATATCCGCTCCTTGAAATCCACGGCCCCTGGCATCTGGCGCTGTTCTCCACTCGGTCGGCTGCGAACCCCGAGCCTAGCGCGTGGCGGCGGTTTAACCAAGGTCGCGACAATCCGTCCCACTACCGTTCGCGATCCCCCCTCTTCCCCGGGCGGCGGCAACTGGCAGAATACCCCGCTCGGCACCAGCGACCCCCGCCGCAGAACGGGGGCGCCGCCGATCATGCGTGCGCCCAGAGAAACAGGAACGTTCAGGGAGGTTCCGCATGAGCATCACATCCACCGACATCTGCCAGGCCGCCGATGCCCTCAAGGGGTTCGTCGGTTTCAACCGAAAGACCGGCCGCTACATCGTGCGTTTCAGCGAAGACTCCTTCGGCATGGACGTCGCCGACGACAGCATCACGCCCACCAGCGAGTTCGTCTGGAGTTCGGTACGCGACGACGTCATGCGCCTGGGCCGCGAGCAGTTGCAGATCCTGCTGGAACAGAACATCAACGAACGACTGAACATCGGCGAGCCGCTACTGGTCTATCTGCGCCGCCAGGACCTGCCGGAAATCACCGCACAACGCCAGTTGCGCTGAGCGCCGTCGATCGCCGCCCGCGCCGGGCGCTGCGCCACGCATTATGCTGGAAGCGTCCGCCGCCGTCCGGCGCCGCGGACGCCATCGGCCATCCGGCGCGCCACGCAGGTGCTGCGTGGGGAGGTGAACGCCATGAGCAAGGGACTGAACGCGAAGAAGGAAACTCGTAGGAAACCGCTGAAAACCGCCCAGGAGAAACGCCTGGCGAAACGAGCGAAAAAACACGCTCCGACGGCGCCGCTCGGCACCCCACCGCGGAGCTGAGCCAGGCCGGAGCAGAGCCGCAGGCGCAACCGCTCAATCGTCCGCGGCGGGGTCCAGGTCGGGGAACAGCACCTCGGTGAAGCCGAACTTGCTGAAGTCGGTGATTCGCGAGGGATACAGGCGGCCGATCAGGTGGTCGCACTCGTGCTGCACCACCCGCGCATGGAACCCTTCGACGCTGCGGTCGATCGGCTGTCCCTGCGGGTCCAGGCCCTGGTAGCGGATGCGCCGATGGCGCGATACCGCGCCGCGCAACCCCGGCACCGACAGGCAGCCCTCCCAGCCCTCTTCCATCTCGTCGTCCAGCAGGGTGATCCGCGGGTTCAGCAGGATGGTCGGCGGCACGGCCGGGGCGTCCGGATAGCGCTCGCTGCGCTCGAAACCGAAGATCACCAGCTGCAGGTCGACGCCGATCTGCGGCGCGGCCAGCCCTACCCCGCCGACGTGATGCATGGTTTCGAACATGTCGTCGATCAGCCGTTGCAGCTCCTCGCTGCCGAACAGTTCGGACGGCACCGGCTGCGCGATACGCAACAGGCGCTCGTCACCCATCTTGAGGATTTCCCGGATCATGCCGCCCCCTGATAAAGGTCAGTAACGCCCTACATGCTCAGCCAGAAAACCAGACAGGACAAGACGCAAAGCGCTTCCATCTCCGGCAATTGCGCCATTGATTTGACACCGAACGGCTTTCTTTCCCGGCACATCCGGTAATATTCGCCGCACACCGACTACACTGGCCAGTCGTGCCACCCCGCTACGTTTTCCTGGAGGAAACCTTTTTGCCTTCGTTGCCCACCTTGCAGCCCCTCGACCTCTACAGGCGCACCCTGGCCTGCCTGGTCCTGGCGGTTTCCTGCCTGGGCGGCGGAGGCCTGTGGGCGGACGACGCACGGACGTCGGTCGAGCAACGCAGCAATGCGGTCAGCCAGGTTCTGCTGGGCATATTCAGCTACGTGCGCTGGCCGAAGGAGCCGGCGGTCCTGCAACTCTGCGTGGTCGGACCGACCGAGTACGCCGACGGCCTGCTCCGCGGCATGGTGCAGGCCAATGGCAGGCGCGTGCATGCGGAACGCCGCGCGGTGGACAACCCGGACCTCGGCACGCTCTGCAACGTGATCTACCTCGGAGTGGTCGACGAGCGCGAGCGCCAGCAGGTGTTCCGCAGCCTGGCCGGGCATCCGGTGCTGTCCATCAGCGAGCGCGGCACCGAATGCAGCGTCGGCAGCATGTTCTGCCTCAACGTCGGCGGCCCGCGCATCACCTTCGAGGCCAATCTCGACTCCATCGCCCGCAGCGGCGTACGCGTGCACCCGAGCGTATTGAAACTGGCAAGGCGGCAGGCCACTCCGTGATGAACCGTCGTCGTCGCTATACGGGTTCCAATCCATCGCTGCGCCGGGTGCTCTATCGCGCGCACCTGGGCGTGGCGCTGGTCGCGGTATTCACCGCCGGGCTGGCGGTGACCCTGGTCGGCCTGCTGACCCTGCGCGCCTATGCCGACCCCAACCAGCAACTGATCGCCCGTTCCATCAGCTATACCGTCGAAGCCGCAGTGGTCTTCGGCGATGCCCAGGCCGCCGAGGAGTCCCTGGCGCTGATCGCCTCCAGCGAAGAGGTCTCCAGCGCCATCGTCTACGACCGCCAGGGACAGACCCTGGCCAGTTGGCATCGGGAAAGCACCGGGCCGCTGCACCTGCTGGAACAGCAACTGGCGCACTGGCTGCTCAGCGCGCCGACCGAACAACCGATCCTGCACGACGGCCAGAAGATCGGTTCGGTGGAGGTGAAGGGCTCCGGCGGCAGCCTGCTGCGCTTCCTGCTCACAGGTTTCGCCGGCATGGTCCTGTGCCTGCTGCTTACCGCCCTGGGCGCCTTCTACCTGTCGCGGCGGCTGGTACGCGGTATCGTCGGCCCGCTCGACCAACTGGCGAAGGTCGCGCATACCGTGCGCCGCGAACGGGATTTCGAGAAGCGCGTACCGGAAGCCGGCATCGCCGAGCTGAGCCAACTGGGCGAGGACTTCAACGCCCTGCTCGACGAACTCGAATCCTGGCAGGCGCGCCTGCAGGACGAGAACGCCTCGCTGGCGCACCAGGCCCACCACGACAGCCTGACCAGCCTGCCCAACCGCGCCTTCTTCGAAGGCCGCCTGAGCCGGGCGCTGCGCGATGCCAACGAGCATCGCGAGCAATTGGCGGTGCTGTTCATCGACAGCGACCGCTTCAAGGAGATCAACGACCGCCTCGGCCATGCCGCCGGCGACACCGTGCTGGTCAACATCGCCATGCGCATCCGTGGGCAGTTGCGCGAAAGCGACCTGGTGGCGCGCCTGGGCGGCGACGAATTCGCCGTCCTGCTCGCACCGCTGGCGTCCGGCGCCGACGCCCTGCGCATCGCCGACAACATCATCGCCAGCATGCAGGCGCCGATCCGGCTCAGCGACGGCAGCACGGTGAGTACCTCGCTGACCATCGGCATCGCCCTCTATCCCGAGCATGCGGATACCCCGGCGGCGCTGCTCCACGACGCCGACATGGCGATGTACATCGCCAAGCGCCAGGCCCGCGGCAGCCGGCGCCTGGCGGAACTCAACGACCCCCGCATCCTTCAGGAAGAAAAGGAGATAGACAGTGCTACCCCAGAGGCTCCACCCAAGTAGATTGCTTGCCCTCGCCCTGTTCAGCCTTGTGCTGGGCCTGGCCGGTTGCCAGACCAAGCCGCCGCAGACCGGCCTGAGCGCCGAGCAGATCGCCGTGCTCCAGGAGCAGGGCTTCGAACTCCGCGACGAAGGCTGGGAGTTCGGCATGTCGAGCAAGGTGCTGTTCGGCAACAATCTCGACCGTCTCAATCCCGACAGCCGCAACACCCTGACCAAGATCGCCCGCGCCCTGCTCGCGGTAGACATCGACAAGGTCCGCCTGGAAGGCCACACCGACAACTACGGCGACGAAGGCTACAATCAAAAGCTCTCCGAACGGCGCGCCGAATCGGTGGCCGCGGTATTCCGCGAAGCCGGCATGCCGGCGGCCAACATCGAGGTCCGCGGCCTTGGCATGAGCAAGCCGGTGGCCGATAACAAGACCCGCGCCGGCCGCAGCGAGAACCGCCGCGTCGCCATCATCGTTCCCGCCGAGTAATCCTGCGCTCGCGGGCTGCGTACGGCCCACCCGTACCTGGCCCGTCCATCGCCCGGCCCCGCCACTACCCCGCTTCCGGCCGGGAAGAAGCCAGCAGACCGGCGTACCGGCCGCCGCTGCCGCGGATGCTAGACTGAATGCTGCGCAAGAAACCGACAATCCCGGCCGACCTGCCGCTTGCGGGTGCTCCGGGATTCACCGACAGGGGGTATCGACCTTTGCCTGTTCGCCCAAGGAACAGGCCGTCAGACGATGGGAGGCATGTCATGAACCGGCATTACTACATCAGCGACAACCTCGACGAGCTGGAACGGCTCGAAGCCGAACTGGAAGCCAGCGGCATCGCCACCGAGCAGATCCACGTCCTCAGCGAAAAGGACGCGGAGACCGGCCAGCGCCATCTGCACGAAGTCTCTCCGTTCATGAAGAAGGATGTGGTCCGCTCCGGCCGTGTCGGCCTGCTGGTCGGCCTCGTCCTGGCCATCGTCGCCGTGGCCTTCGCCTATGCCAGCGGCTGGACGGAAACCGCCGCCGGCTGGATTCCGGTGATCTTCCTCGGCGCCATGCTCTGCGCGTTCTGCCTGTGGGAAGGCAGCTTCTTCGGCCTGCAGCGCACCAACCGCGCCTTCCGTCCCTTCGAAGAACGCCTGCACCAGGGGCAGCACCTGTTCTTCGTCGATGTGAAGAACGCCCAGGAGCCGATCCTGGTCAACGTGGTCAGCCACCACCCGCGCCTGCAGGACGCCGGCACCGGCCCCGCGGTCTCTCCGCTGCTGCTGGGCTGGCAGCAACGCTGGCGGCAGTTCCGGCGGATGGTCTGAGCGGCGGGGCCTGCGCACCGCGCAGGTCCTGCGGCGTCCCTCCGGCTGCTAGAATATCCGGCTACCCGCCCGCCATCCCGGCCGGCGCGGCCCGTCAGGAAACTCCATGAAACTCGATAAAGCGGCAGCCATCGCACAGCTCAACCAGGCCTTGGGCATGTCCGTGCTGGATGCCGGCAACACCCTGCTCGCCCGCTTCAACAAGAGCAAGAACGTCTGGTGGTTCGATATTCCGCTCAGCCAACTGAAGGCCGGCAAGTTCCTCAACCTGCTGCTGGCGAACCCGGCCGGCGATGCAGTGGAGCACCTGAAGGTGCCCACCGGTTTCCTTCGCCAGCAGCAGGACAGCCTGGAACTGCGCGACAAGAACGCCCGCCGGCCGACCCTCAGCCTGGAGCTGAGCGCGGACCCCGGCAAGCGCCTGCGCGACGTCCGCCCCGGCGGCGCTGGCCTGGACTTCGCCCCGTTCCTCCAGCCCTGAGCGGAAACCTCAGCGCGGCAGTTCGATGCGTTCCGGGTGGATCAGGATCAGGCCTTTCTTGTAGAGGCCGCCGATGGCCTTCTTGAAGGTCCCCTTGCTGACCCCGAAGAGCCGGTGGATATCTTCCGGCGAACTCTTGTCGCTGAGCGGCAGGCTGCCGCCGGCCTCCAGCAGCCGGGCGAGAATCTGCTGGCTCAGCTCGACGGCGGCCTCGGCGCCGACCGGCTGCAGGCTAAGGGCGATCTTGCCGTCCGCGCGCAATTCCTTGATGTAGCCCTGTTCGCGCATGCCGCTGCGGAGGAACTTGAACGCCTCGTTCTTGTGGATCAGGCCCCAGTGCTTGCCCTCGATGATCGCCTTGAAGCCCATCTCGGTACGCTCCACCACCAGCAGGTCGACCGCCTGGCCGACGCTGTAGCGCGGCGGCAGGTTGTCCAACTGCCGGTCCAGGCGCGCGGTGGCGGTGATGCGGTTGGTGCGCTTGTCCAGGTAGACGTAGACCACGCAGTAGTCGCCGACCTGCAACGGACGCTTCTCTTCCGAATGCGGCAGCAGCAGGTCCTTGGGCAGGCCCCAGTCGAGGAACAGGCCGATCCGGTTGATCTCCACGACCTTCAGGCTGGCGAAACCGCCGACCTGGACCTTGGGCGTCTGGGTGGTGGCGATCAGGCGGTCGTCGCTGTCCAGGTAGATGAACACGTTGAGCCAGTCACCCACTTCGCTGGGCTGGTCCTTCGGCACATAGCGCTTGGGCAGGAGGATCTCGCCGTGCTGGGTACCGTCGAGATAGAGCCCGAACTCCGTGTGCTTGACCACCTGCAGTGAATTGAAACGCCCGATGACCGCCATGTTGTCTCCCCCTGTCGAAGGGGCGGCATTCTACCGGGCGCCACGCAGGCGGGCGGAAGTTTTTGCCGGTACGCCGACGCCGCTCATCGCCTTGCCGGCCGTTCGCGCCGAAACATCCTGAACCACGCGGACATTTCCCAAATGCCGACTGTCTACTGGCAGTAAGCACAACGATGTTTCAAAATCGTGAACCCTAAAGACTTTTTTGGAACATCCTTATCAAGGATTCTCGCTGCCGCTCATCAGGAGTTCCTGTGCGTCCACTCAGCCGTTGGCTCTCATCTTGCGGCTCGCTTCTGGCGCTGGCCGCGCTGTTCCTGGTCGTTCCCCTCGCCGGCCGCTACTGGCTCGGCTGGTCGACGCCGTTCGGCTATCTCTCGGACCTGGCCCTCGGCAGCCTGCTGGTGCTGCTCCTGCATCGACGCTCCCTGTGGTTCGCGCTCCCGGTCATGCTGCTCTGGTGCCTGTTCCTGATCGGCAATGCCGAACTGGTCGGCGCGGTCGGGCGCATGCCGGAACCTTCCGACCTCAAGTACCTGCTGGATCCGCAGTTCGTCAGCAGCTCCACCCAGGGCGGCGGCCTCGCCCACCTGCCACTGGCGCTCGGCCTCGGTGGCGCGACATTGCTTTGCGTGCTGCTCTGGCGTCGCCGCGGTCCGCGCCTGCCGCGCTATGCCTACGCGCTGCCGGCGGCGTTCCTGGCGGCGCATGTCGGCCTGCAATACCTGCGTCCGAGCGATGCCGACCAATGGCAGCAGTACAACCTGCCGCACAAGCTGCTGGCCAGCGCGCTCAGCAGTGGCCAACTGGCGGTCGAAGACTGGCTCGCCGACGACCGTCCGGACACCCCGCCGGACGTCGCCGGGCTCAACCAGCTCGACCTTTCCGGAACGCCGCTGCTGGCCGGCGGAGGGCGCGCGCGCAACGTCCTGATCGTGGCCATGGAGGGAATCCCCGGCGCGTATATCGCCGCCAACCGCGCCGCCATCAACAGCAGCTACCACGAAGCGCCGATGCCCAGACTGAGTGGCTGGGCCGAACGGGCGATGACCACCCCGGACTACGTGCTGCACAGCCACCAGACCATCCGCGGCCTCTACGCCATGCTCTGCGGCGACTACAGCAAGCTCGACTCGGGCACGCCGAAGGGCGTCGAGCTGCTCAACAACCCGGCCCGGGCCAGGGAGTGCTTGCCCGCCCAGCTGCGCCAGCACGGTTTCAGCACGCACTTCCTGCAGGGTGCCGGCCTGCGCTTCATGGCCAAGGACAAGGTCATGCCGCAGATGGGCTTCGACAAGACCCTCGGGCGCGACTGGTTCCGCAACACGTCCTACCTGGAGTTTCCCTGGGGCATGGACGACAAGGCCTTCTTCGAGGGCGCCGCGACCTACGTGAAGCAGCTGCGCCAGCAGAAGAAACCCTGGATGCTGACCCTGCTCACCGTCGGCACCCACCAGCCCTACTCGGCGCCTGCCGACTACCTGGCCCGCTACCCGAGCGCCAAGCAGGCCGCGGTGGCCTATCTCGACGACGCGATCGACGCCTTCCTCGCCGACCTGGAGAAACAGGGCGTGTTGCGCGACACCCTGGTGGTGCTCACTTCCGACGAATCCCACGGTGTCGACCAGGTGCGCCTCGCCTCGGCCTGGGGCTTCAACCTGGTACTGGCACCGGAACAGGCGGCGCTGCCGCCGATCAAGAGCGGCGTCTACGGCCACGTCGACCTCGCCGCGTCCGTCCTCGACTATTTCGGCTACCGCGTGCCGGCGGGGATTTCCGGGCGCTCGCTGTTCCGCGACTACGCCAGCGGCCGCGAAATGATGTCCTACACCAACGGCATGCTGCGCCACCACGACGGCAAGGACACCTTCGTCGAATGCGATTTCCAGCAGGTCTGCCGGCGCTACCGCAGCGAGGGCTTCATCGCCGACGAAGCCGAGTTCCTCGGTCGCTTCAGCGGTCGCCAGGCACGCCTGGTCAGCCAGCGCGCCGCCGTCCTCGACCACTCCGTGCAACAGGCCGGCCAGTTGGGCCAGGAGTTCCAGTTCGCCACCCACGAACGCATCCGCCTGAAGCCGGAAACCCACAACGACTGGACCGACAACCTGATCGGCGCGCAATACCTGGAGATGCCGAAGAACAGCAGGACCACGGTCACCCTGAAGATCCGCGCCTTGCAGATGGACCGCAACGGCGCCCGGGTGACGCTGAAGACCAAGGAGTTCGAACGCGACGTTCCCATACCGGTACCGGACATCCCGCGCCTGCTCAAAGGCAAGCCGCTGGACATGAGCTTCACCTTCGACAACCCGGAAGCGCGCAAGGCCTTCTCCTTCCACTTGCTCGCCGAGGGCCGCGGGATCATCGAGATCAGCGACTTCCACGTGGTCACGGCGGCCAACCCGGAACCCGTGGAAAGCCGCAGCCAGGTCGCCGAAGCGGCGAAGGAACAGCCGCTGCTGAGCACCCTGAAAAGCCTGTTCGCCAACCGCCCCGAAACCGAGGAAGCGGAACGCGCGGACGCCCCTCGGGAGCGCACCGTCATCCCCGAACAGAAGGCCCTGATCCTTTCGCACTGACCGCGCCGGAGCGGCCCACCCGGCCGCCGCGCGCTCCCCGCTGAACCCAGCGCCGTCGCGGGCGTCGAAGATTCGCAAGCAACCAGGCGAAACGGAGAACGGCATGAAGCACCTGGCATTCCTCGCCCTCGGCGGACTCCTGCTGGCGCCCCTGGCCGAAGCGGCCAGCTTCGATTGCGAAAAGGCTGAGCGAGCGGACGAAAAGGCCATCTGCGCGAACCGGGCGCTGAACGACAAGGACGTCGAGATGAGCGTCAAGTACCACTTCCTCCGCGGCCTGTTCGCCATGGGCGGCCGCGGCGCCATGCAGGACCGGCAGCAGGACTGGCTGCGCGAGCGCCGGCGCTGCGGTGGCGACACCGACTGCCTCTCCCGCGCCTACGCGCAGCGTATCGACGAGCTGGACAAGCAGTACGCGGGCATCGACAAGCCGCTCTGAAGCTAGCGTCCGCCGGCAGCGAACTGCAGTTCCGCCAGGCGCGCATAGAGCGGGTTCTCGGCGATCAGCCGGGCATGGCTACCAATGGCCACCAGCCGCCCCTGGTCGATCACCGCGATGCGGTCGGCGCTCTGTACCGTGGCCAGGCGATGGGCGATCACCAGGGTGGTACGTCCGCTCATCAGGCCTGGCAGGGCCTGCTGGATCAGGTGCTCGCTTTCCGCATCCAGGGCGCTGGTCGCCTCGTCGAGCAGCAGCACCGGCGCGTCTACCAGCAACGCCCGGGCGATCGCCAGGCGCTGGCGCTGGCCGCCTGACAGGCCGATGCCGCCCTCGCCCAGGTGGGTGGCGTAGCCCTGCGGCAGACCCAGGATGAACTCGTGGGCATGCGCGGCACGCGCTGCGGCCTCGACCTCGGCGGCGCTGGCATGCGGACGGCCGTAGCGGATGTTTTCCTCGACGCTGCCGAAGAACAGCGCGGGGTTCTGCGACACCAGGGCAAAGCTGCGGCGCAAGTCGGCCGGGTCCAGTTCGACGATCGGCTGTCCGTCCAGCAGCAGCCGTCCCTGCTGCGGATCGAAGAAACGCAGGAGCAGATCGAACAGGGTCGACTTGCCGGCGCCGGAAGGTCCGACCAGGGCCAGGGTTTCCCCCGGTTCGACGGCCAGGCTGATGTCGTCGATGGCCCAGTGTTCGGGACGGGTCGGATAGGCGAAGCGCACCGCCTGCAATTCGATCCTCCCGCTCACCCGTGCCGCCAGCTTGCGTGGTTGCGCTGGCGAGCGGATCTCGCTGCGCGCCCTGAGCAGCTCGGCGATGCGCTCTGCGGCGCCGGCGGCGCGCTGCAATTCGCCGATCACCTCGCTGAGGGTGCCGAAGGCCATGCCGACGATCAGGCTGTAGAAGACGAACGCGGCCAGTTCGCCGGCCGAGATGCTGCCGGCGATCACGTCGCGGCCGCCGACCCAGAGCATGACGCCGACCGCGCCGAGCACCAGCACGATCACCACGGTGATCAGCCAGGCGCGCTGGGCGATGCGCTTGCGCGCGGTGTCGAAGGCGCGTTCGACGGTGCCGGCGAAGCGCTGGCGATCCTGCGCCTGGTGGTTGTAGGCCTGCACGGTCTTGATCTGACCGAGGGTTTCACCGACGTAGCTGCCGACGTCGGCCACCCGGTCCTGGCTTTCCCGCGACAGGCTGCGCACGCGGCGGCCGAACAGCAGGATCGGGGCGATCACCAGCGGCAACGCCAGCACCACGATGCTGGTCAGCTTGGCGTTGGTGACGAACATCAGCAGCACCCCGCCGACCAGCATCAGGGCATTGCGCAGGGCCATCGACAGCGAGGAACCGATCACCGTCTGCAGCAGCGTAGTGTCGGCGGTCAGGCGCGACTGGATCTCGGAGCTACGGTTGGTTTCGTAGAAACCGGGATGCAACTCGATCAGGTGGTCGAACACGCGCTTGCGGATATCGGCGACGAAGCGCTCGCCGATCCAGGACACCAGGTAGAAGCGCACGAAGGTGCCCACGGCCAGGCCGAGCACCAGCACGAAGAACAGCAGGATGTAGCGATTGAGCAATTCGGGCGAGGCGGTGAGGAACCCCTGGTCCACCAGCAGGCGGATGCCCTGGCCCAGGGACAGGGTGATCGCCGCGGTGAACAGCAACGCCACCAGAGCCCCGAGCATGCGCCAGCGGTAAGGCGCCATGAAGCGCCAGGCCAGGCGCAGGGCGATACGTTGGCGGGAGGAGAGAATGGCTGGCATGCGGCGCTCGCTCGGCGGCTGGGGTTCCGCAGGTTAGCACCGGGAACGCAGCGAGGCGATGCATGCCCCGGCCGGCAGCGCGATGATATCGACGTATATATCCGGGCAACTTAGCCGATAACTAATCGTGAACTTTTCATTATTCTCGATATAGGTGAGATAGAGGCCCGGAGAACTTTCTCGCATCAACTAATGCAAACATTGGAATTCATGCCGGGATGCGCGAAGGAGTTATCCACCTGGCGGTATCCTGCGTCGCCCGGGGTCGGCGGGACATCCAGCCGCGGAGACCTCGAGCAGTTCGCCGCAGGCTCGCCAATGCCGCAGCGCCTCGCTCGGGTATTGCCTAACGGACTTTATAGAAAACAGCAGGTTACGTCCGAAATCTGATCGACAATATTCAAGATGAAATAAAACGCCGCTTCGGTTATAATGAACGGCCATATTTAATGCAGAGACAGGTCCCCGGATATGGCCATCATGAAGAAAACCGTCGCGCCGAAAGCCGCCAAGCCGGCTCCCGCGGTCGAAACCCGCGAGTCCATCGAAGCGCAGGTCGCCGCCTTCCTCCAGGCCGGCGGCGAGATCCAGAAGATCGCCAAGGGCGTCAGCGGCCAGGTCTACGGCCCGTCGCGGCAGATCACCATCAGCAAGAAGCGCTGATCGCCCGCCCCTCGCCGGGGACTACGAAGGGGATGGCAGGCCGGCACGCAGATGTGCCACGCTCCATCCCCTTTTTCATTGCCTGAATCCCGAGCCCTTCATGCCTGGCCATCCCGATCCACTGCACGGCGTCACCCTGGAAAAACTGCTCACCGAACTGGTCGCCCACCACGGCTGGGCGGAGCTTGGCAAACGGGTCGACATTCGTTGTTTCAGGAACGACCCGAGCATCAAGTCCAGCCTCGCCTTCCTGCGCAAGACGCCCTGGGCCCGGGAAAAGGTCGAGGCGCTCTACGTCCAGCTCAAGCGCAACCAAGGCTGAAGGCTAGCGCGCCAACCCCAGGCGCAGCAATTGCCCGTCCTTCTGGTCGGTGAGCAGGTAGAGATAGCCGTCCGGGCCCTGCCGCACGTCGCGGATGCGCACCCCGAGATCGCCCAGCAGGCGCTCTTCGTGGACGATCCGGTCGCCATCCAGTTGCAGGCGGATCAGTTCCTGCGTCGCCAGCGCGCCGATGAACAAATTATGCTGCCAGGCCGGGAAGCGCTGCGCATCGTAGAACGCCATGCCGCTGATCGCCGGCGACTTCTCCCAGACATGGTGCGGCGCCTCGGTACCTTCGACGGCCTTGCCCCTGGCTTCGGGGATCGGCAGCAGGGTGTAGTTGATTCCATGGGTCGCCAGCGGCCAGCCGTAGTTCCCGCCGGCCTGGGGTATGTTGATCTCGTCGCCGCCGCGCGGGCCGTGCTCGTGGGTCCAGAGCCGGCCGGTCCAGGGATTCAGCGCGGCGCCCTGCTGGTTGCGGTGGCCATAGCTCCAGATCTCCGGCCGCGCGTCGGCACGGCCGACGAAGGGATTGTCCTTGGGAACGCTGCCGTCCGGATACAGGCGGACGATCTTGCCCTGCAACTTGTCCAGGTCCTGCGAGGTGCTGCGCTGGTTGTTCTCGCCGAGGGCGATGAACAGGTGGCCCTTGCCGTCGAAGACCAGGCGCGAGCCGAAGTGATGGCCGCTGGAAAGCTTCGGCAACTGCCGGAAGATCACGTGGAAGCCCTCCAGCCGTCGCTTGTCCGCCGATAACCGGCCACGTCCCGCCGCCGTTCCGGCGCGGCCGTCCTCGCCGGCCTCGGCATAGGTCAGGTAGACCAGCCGGTCCTCGGCGAACCCCGGCGACAAGGCGACGTCGAGCAGTCCCCCCTGGCCGCTGGCGAAGACCCTGGGTACGCCTTCCAGCGGCGCCGACAACTGTCCCTCGGGACTGACGAAACGCAAGCTGCCGGGCCGCTCGGTGACCAATATGCCCTGGTTGTCCGGCAGGAAGGCGACGGCCCAGGGATAGGCCAGACCGCCAACCACCGGGGTGACCTCGACGGCGCCCAGCTCGCTGTCGTGGCGACCGGCGTCCACCGCCTCGACCGACGGAGCGAGCAGCGCGACGGCGCTCAGCAGGATGGCATTCAAAGACAGGCCCGGCATGCGTTCTCTCCTTCCCCAAGCGAAAAACACCACTCTAGTCGCAGATCCGCCGCGCCTGGCAGTCCGCACACGGGCTGTAACAAACCCGCCCCTCAAAGCAAGGCGACCATTTCCTTGAGGGTCACCGCCCAGGTGCCCTTGGCATTGATATAGCGATAGCCGAACCGGGAACCATGCGCCTCGCTGGTGATCACCGCGTTCCAGGCCTGCCCGCGCGGCAGGTCGTGGGCCGGGTCGAGGAGCAGGAAGGCGCGCTCGCTCATGCCGATGGCCAGGCCCCAGTGGCGGATATCGCTGCCCTTGCGGCCGTGGAAACCGAGCACTACCGGAAAGCCGGCCTCCAAGTATTCGCGGGTGTGCCGGACCAACCTGCGCCCCTCGCCCTTGAGGGCGAAATGCTCGGTATCGTTGATCTCGGCCAGCAGCTCCAGCAGGTCGACGCCGGTGGTGCCGACGCGCAGCAGCGGGCCGTGCTGGTCCAGCGCCTTCATCAGGCGCCCGTAGCGACTGCGACTGTCGACCCGCTCCAGGCCCTTGGCCTGGCGCCGGCGCAGTTGGCCGCGGACCAGCATCGCCATGACCAGACAGTAGGGCCCGCAAGCGCCGTCCATGTCGCCCTGGCGCAGATGGACCTTGTCGCCATTGGCGTTGCACAGGCCGCCGCTGCCATCCTCGTCCAGGTCCCATTCCAGGCCATCGATCAGGCGTGACTGCATGAGGGTCTCCTCTCCGGTTCCTTAAGTTGGGACCGAGCGGGCGCCGAATCATTCCTCGGCGCCCATCGCCACAACGAGTAAACTGGCGGTCTTTCATTCCAGTAGCCTCGCCATGACCGACCCGATCCGCCTGTCCAAACGCCTCGCCGAACTCACCGCCTGCTCGCGCCGCGAAGCCGAGCTGTACATCGAGGGCGGCTGGGTCAGCGTCGACGGCGAAGTGATCGAGGAGCCACAGTTCAAGGTGCTCGACCAGCGCGTGGAGCTGCTGCCGGGCGCCCGCGCGGAAACGATCGAACCGGCCACCCTGCTGTTGCACAAGCCGGCCGGCTGGCGCCACGACGATTTCGAAGGCCTGCTCGCTGCGGGGCGGCGCTGGAGCGATGACCCCAGTCCCTTGCGAGCGCTGAAAAAACACTTCGCCCGCCAGCGTCCCACCCTTGCGCTGGACAGCGAGGCTTCGGGGCTGGTGGTGTTCAGCCAGCAGCACGGCGTACTGCGCAAGCTGGTGGACGACGGTGCACGGCTGGAGCAGGAATACCTGGTCGAGGTCGCCGGCGACCTGGCCGCCGGCGGCCTCGAGCGCCTGCGCCACGGCCTCGCCTACCAGGGCCGCAGGCTATCGCCGTGCAAGGTCAGTTGGCAGAACGAAAGCCACCTGCGCTTCGCCCTCAAAGACGTGCTGCCCGGCCAGTTGCGCTTCATGTGCGAAAGCGAGGGGCTGGAAGTGCGGAGCATCCGCCGCCTGCGCATCGGCGCGCTGTCGCTGGCCAGGCTACCGCTCGGCGAATGGCGCTACCTCGGCCTCCACGAACGCTTCTGAGCGCTCATTCGAGGCCACGCAGGGCGCGCCCCGGCGACTGCCCGCAGACCCGCCGGTACATGGCGATGAACGCGCTGTCGCTGGCGTAGCCCAGGGCGTGGGCGACCTCGGTCACCGAGCGGCCTTCGGCCAGGCGCCTCCGCGCTTCGAACAAGCGCGCCTGGGTTCGCCAGCGGGAGAAACCCAGGCCGGTCTGCTCGGTGAACAGACGCGCCAGGGTCCGCCCGCTGGCGCCGACCTCACGTCCCCATGCCTCGATGCTCCAGTCCAGCGCGGGTTGCGCCAGCAGCGCCTCGGCCACCTTCAGCGCCCGCGCATCGCGCGGCATCGGCAGGCTCGCGGCGTGTGCCGGCGCGCTCGCCAGTTCATCGAACAGTGCGCGCAACAGCGTCAGGTGCGGCCCTTCCAATTGCAAGTCGGCTGCCCAGCCGGTCATGCGCAGGATCAGTTCGCGCATTAGCGGCCCGACTTCGAGGACCTGGACGCTGTCCGGCAGCTCGGCGAACGCCGAGGGTTCGAAGTACAGGCTACGGTAGGCGAAGCGCCCGTGCAGGACCGTGCGATGCGGTACGCCGGCCGGCAGCCAGGCGGCCTGGAGCGGCGTCAATTGGCAAATGCGCTCGGCGAAATACAGCGTGACGCTACCGGCCGCCATGTACAGCAACTGCGCGCGCCGGTGGCAATGCCAGTCGCTGCGGTGGCCGGTGCTGTCGACCTCGAGGCCGACCACCGGGCAGCGGGCGAGATCGGGATCCTCGACCCGTTCGTAGGGATAGCGCGGCACCTTGTCCTCTTCGCGATGTTTTCCGTCCTGACCGCAGCATTCTGCCAGGCGCAGGCGGCCTAGGCTTGGCTCTTTTTTCCGGAGCCATCATGCCTGACCGTCCTCGCCCTCCCCTGCTGCTGGTGCTCGCCCTGCTAGCCCTGCCGCAAGTCGCCGAAACCATCCTTTCCCCCGCGCTGCCGGCCCTGGCCAGCCACTGGCGACTGGACGACGCTACCAGCCAGTGGACCATGGCGCTGTTCTTCGTCGGTTTCGCCCCCGGCATCTGGCTCTGGGGCTGGCTGGCCGACCGCCTCGGCCGGCGCCCGGCTCTGCTCGGCGGGCTCGGCCTGGCGGCCCTGGCGACCTTCGGTGCCTGGGCCAGTACCGACTATTCCTACCTGCTTGCCTGTCGCCTGGTCCAGGGCCTCGGCCTGGCGACCTGCTCGGTGACGGTGCAGGCCAGCCTGCGCGATGTGCTGCAAGGCCCGGCGTTGATGAGCTATTTCGTCACGCTCGGCGCGGTGCTGGCCTGGTCGCCGGCAGTCGGCCCCCTCGGCGGCCAGTGGCTGGCCGACCTCGGCGGGCACCCGGCGGTGTTCGCCACCCTGGCGGTGCTGCTCGCCTCGCTGGCGGCGCTGGTCGTCCCGGCCTGGCCGGAAACCCGTCCGCTGCTGGCGGGCACGCCCGAGCCCGCGACCCTGGCGATCTTCCGACGGGTCCTGGCCGACCGCCCGCTACAAACGCGCGCACTGCTGGTGGCGGTGCTCAATGTGCTGGTGTTCTCCTTCTACGCCGCCGGGCCGTTCATGGTCGGCGACCTGCCCGGCCTGGGCTTCGGCTGGATCGGCCTGGCCATCGCCATTGCCGGGAGCCTCGGCGCCTTGCTCAACCGACGCCTGCCGCGCACCTGGAACAGCGCTCGCCGGGTACGCCTGGGCCTAGCGCTGGCGGCCGCCGGCGCGACAGCGCAGACGCTGTTGGCCGCCGTCGGATACGCCGAAGGCCTGTATTGGGCGCTGCCAGCCCTGCCGATCTTCATCGGCTTCGGCGTGGCGATTCCCAACCTGCTGGGTCCGGCGCTGCACGCCTACGACGATTGCCGGGGACGCGCCGGAGCCCTGTTCGGGCTCGCCTACTACCTGCTGATCGGCCTCGGACTGGGCGCGTCCACCCTGCTACCGTTCGACCGTCCCTGGCCGCTGGCCGCGTACTGGAGCCTGCTGGGCCTGGTCGCACTGCTGCTGGCCAGGCGGCTGCCGGAATGAAAGCGGCGCCAGGTACGCCC
The DNA here is from genome assembly GCF_050433085.1 of Pseudomonas sp. RC10-4-2. Taxonomy (NCBI): domain Bacteria; kingdom Pseudomonadati; phylum Pseudomonadota; class Gammaproteobacteria; order Pseudomonadales; family Pseudomonadaceae; genus Pseudomonas; species Pseudomonas sp. RC10-4-2. Next base: position 1,302,384 of record NZ_JBNPXX010000002.1, on the reverse strand, counting down.
GTGCAAACCGGACGACCGGCCCGGAAAGCCGGATAGGGCGGCCGTCGCGACGCTGCTATGCTGTGATGGCACAGCGCCCATGCGGACCCGCAGAACGTGGCCAGAACGACGCTCGAATCGATCCAGCACGCCATCGAGGTGAATTCGTCCCTGGCCCTTCCCATCGCCCTGGAGAATCTCTCGCGTCTGACCCACCTCGCGCTGCTGACCGTCCCCTTCAACCTGATCCACATCCTGGTGTTTTCCCTCAAGGACTTCCGCCCGGACCTCGGCCATCAGCTCTGGCGCCAGGAAATCATGTACGCCCATGGCGCCATGGCCCTGCTCTTCGGCGGCATCGGCCTGCTCGCGCTATGGCTGCGCCGCCAGCCGCCCAAGCTGTGGCGCATGCGCCTGCTGATCCTGCTGGGCGGCGCAGGGATCATAGGCTTCGGCGTCGCCATCGCCTGCATCGACCAGCGCATCACCAGCAACATCACGCCGCTGCTGCTGGCCTGTTTCGCCTGCGCCATGTTCATCCTGATCCGCCCGGCCTACGCGGTGCCCTTCTACGGTCTGGCGATGCTGGCCTTCGAGGTGGCGATGGACCACGCCCAGGCCGACCCGCAACTGCGCCTGTCGAACCAGGCCAACGGCCTCACCGCGTTCGGCCTCGGCCTGCTGCTGTCGCTGATCCTCTGGCACGGCCACGTGCGCAACCTGCGCCAGCAACGCAAGCTGGAGTTGCAGCGGCAGGAGCTGGAGGAGAAGAATCGCCAGTTGGAGTACCTGGCCGGTCACGACCCCCTGACCGGCCTGTTCAATCGTCGCGAGTTCGACCAGTTGGTGCTCATGGAGCTCGCGCGCATCGCTCGCCAACCGCAGCCGCTGAGCCTGCTGATGGTCGACCTGGATCACTTCAAGTACATCAACGACCGCTATGGGCACCCCTTCGGCGACGAGGTCATCCGCCATGCCGCCAACCTGCTGCGCGGCAATACCCGTAGCAGCGACAGCGTGGCGCGCCTGGGCGGGGAAGAATTCCTCCTGCTCCTGCCCGACACCGCCGAGCAGCAGGCTCGCAGCCTTGCGGAAAAACTCCGCGAACGCCTCGAAGGTACCCCGCTGGCGACGCAGGACGGCGTGCTCTGCCTGACCGCCAGCTTCGGCGTGGCCAGCCTCGACGGAGGCGGCCAGGCCAGCTACGAGCAGCTCTACAGCGCCGCCGACCAGGCTCTCTACCGGGCCAAGAGCAGCGGTCGCAACCGGGTGGAAGTGATTCGCCTGGCCAGCCTCGCGGAAAGCCTGCGGTAACAATTGATCGGCCGGCCCTGACGAGCGGTCGGTCAGCCGCCCGAACCTTGGTTAAGATGGTCCGTGGCGCTCTAGCTCGCCGCTCTTCCTGCCCTTCCGACCTGCCCGACCTCGCCCGGCCCCTTGCCGCGGCCTTGCCGTTGGCGTCGTGCGGGAAGACCGGCGCAGCGCCGTTGTCCGCATTACCAGGGGAGAACCATGCTCAAGCACCTGCTCGTGCTCACCTGTGCCCTGCTCGCCAGTTCCTCGGCCCTGGCCCAGGTGATGGCCCGCGACCTGGGCGATTTCGAACTCAAGCTGGCCACCAGTCCGACCCGCAGCATGGCCCAGGGCCTGGTCACCCCGGGCAGCTCCGGCAGTTTCCACGGCGGCCTCGACCTAAGCCACGAAAGTGGCTGGTACATCGGCAACTGGACCTCCAACCTCGACCCCGGCAAGCCCACCGAGATAGACTCCTACGCCGGCTTCAAGCGCCCGCTGAACAACCGCCTGGGCTACGAAATGGGCCTGATCCGCTACAGCCGCCCGGAGCAGCCGGCCAACGACGCAGCCGAACTCTACGGCGGCCTGTCGATCTTCGGCAGCCGGCTCGGCGCGGCCCTGAGCAGCGACCCGGGGCGCAACGACACCACCCTGTTCGCCGACCTCGGGGTCAACCCGCCGTTCGGTTTCGACGTCACCCTGAAGTACGGCAACCATCGCCTGGACAACCCGGCGAGCCTCAGCGGCGGGGGCTACGTGAGCGTCTTCAACGACTGGTCGGTGAACCTCTCGCGGCCCTGGCTGGGCATCGACCTGAACCTGTCCTACAGCGGCACCAGCCTGACCGGCAGCGATTGCAGCGCCTACTCGGGACACAACAGCTACTGCGACACCACATTCATGCTGAAGGCGTCGCGTCCGTTCTTCTGAGTCGTCAGTCGTCCTGGCGGCGGGTACGCTGGGCGAGTTCGTCGAGCTGTTTCTGCTCGCGCTTGTCCTCGGCCTGGCGCGCCTCTTCCAGGTAGCGCTCGACCAGCTTGCGCAGCCCTTCCAGGCGGGCGTATCTCTCCTGCCAGTTGAGCCGCGCCTTGTCCACCGCCTCGCGGTGCCAGGTCACGCTGTTGGCCTGCTGGGCGACGGCGGTCTCCAGTTGCGAGAGGAAGCGCTGGTAGTTCATCAGCCACTGGCCGCTGACGCCCTTCTGGCCCTGGCTGATCCATTGCTGCTGGTAGTCGTTGCGGTAGCGTTCCAGCTCCGCCAGCTTCTGCTGTGCCGCGAGCAATTGCTGCTGGCACCTGCCCAGCTGGGTCGCGGCATCCCGCTCGGCCTTGCTGGCCATGTCCACCACCGGCGCCAGCCGCGCCGCGCGCTTCTCCATGCCTCAGCGCGCCTCAGGCCTGCCCGCCGGCGAGCAGGCTCGCCAGCCGCGCACGGCTTTCCGCCAGGCTTTCGCTTTCGTCGAGGCCCTGGCGCAGGAACTGGCGCATGACCGGGAAGCGCGCGATGGCCAGGTCGGTCTCGGGATCGCCGCCGGCCACGTAGGCACCGACGCTGATCAGGTCGCGACTCTGCTGGTAGCGCGACCAGAGCTGCTTGAAGCGCTGGGCGTCGCGCAGGTGCTCGGCCTCGACCACCTGCGGCATCACCCGGCTGATCGAAGCTTCGATATCGATGGCCGGATAGTGGCCTTCCTCGGCTAGCCGCCGGGACAATACGAAGTGCCCGTCGAGCACGCCGCGAGCGGCGTCGGCGATCGGGTCCTGCTGGTCGTCGCCCTCGGAGAGCACGGTGTAGAACGCGGTGATCGAGCCGCCACCGGCTTCGGCATTGCCGGCGCGTTCCACCAGCTTCGGCAGCTTGGCGAACACCGATGGCGGATACCCCTTGGTCGCCGGTGGCTCGCCGATGGCCAGGGCGATCTCGCGCTGGGCCTGGGCGTAGCGGGTCAGCGAGTCCATCAGCAGCAATACGTTCTTGCCCTTGTCGCGGAAGTACTCGGCGATCCGCGTGCAGTATTGCGCGGCACGCAGGCGCATCAGCGGCGCGTCGTCGGCCGGCGAGGCGACCACCACGGAGCGCTTGAGGCCTTCCTCGCCGAGGATCTCGTCGATGAACTCCTTCACCTCGCGGCCCCGCTCGCCGATCAGACCGACGACGATGATGTCGGCCCTGGTGAAACGGGTCATCATCCCCAGCAGCACCGACTTGCCCACCCCGGTACCGGCGAACAGGCCGAGGCGCTGGCCGCGGCCGACCGTGAGCAGGCCATTGATCGAGCGGATGCCGACGTCGAGAGGTTCGCTGATCGGGTGGCGCTTGAGCGGGTTGATCGTCGGGCCGTCCATCGGCACCCAGTCTTCGGCGCGCATTCCGCCCTTGCCGTCGAGGGCGCGGCCGGCGCCATCGAGCACCCGGCCGAGCATCGACATGCCCATCGGCAGGCGCCCGGTGTCCGGCAGCGGCACGACCCGCGCGCCAGGCGCGATGCCGGCGAGGCTGCCGACCGGCATCAGGTACACCTTGCTACCGGAAAAGCCCATCACTTCGGCCTCCACCTGCACCGGGTGGTAGCCGCTTTCGTTGATCACGTTGCAGCGGCTGCCGACCGCGGCCTGCAAGCCTTCGGCTTCGAGGGTCAGGCCGACCATGCGCAGCAGGCGGCCCTCGACCACCGGCTGCGCCGGCAGCGAGACAGCCTCGGTGTAGCCCTCCAGGCGCCTGGCGAAACTGGTTCGCTCAAGGCGCATCGACGTCTCCGGGGGCGTCGAGGTCGATCCGGATGTCGCTGGCCAGCGGATGGGTCGCCTGTTCGCGCTGTTGCTCGAACAGTTGCTTCACTGCCTGCGCCAGGCGCGTCTCGATGGTCGCGTCGATGCGACTGTGCTCGGTCTCGATGCGGCAGCCGCCGGGCAGCAACGAATCGTCCTCGAGAATCCGCCAGCTCTCTTCGTGGCGCTCGCGCAGCGCCTTGACCCGCTCGAAGTCCTGCGGGTTGACATGGATACGGATGTTCGCCGCGCCCATCGGCAGCAGCTTCAGAGCCTCGCGCAGGACCTGGCGGACATGGCTGGAGTCCATGTGCAGTTCGCGCTGGATCACTTGGCGGGCAACGTGGTTGACCAGGTTGACCATGCCCTGCTCGATCAGGGCGTCCTGCTCGGCGATGGGTTCCAGAAGCTGCGTCATCAGACGCTCGAGACTTTGCAGACGCTCCTTCAGCGCCTCCTCGGCTTCCTGCCGCGCCTTCAACTGGCCGGCGTGGAAACCGTCGCGCTCGCCGGTGGCGAAGCCTTCGTTGTAGGCGTCCTGGCGGATCGCCTCGATCTCCTCCAGCGTCGGCGGCTTGACGGTCTCCAGCTCGACCTCTTCCACCGCCGGCGGCGCCGGCGCGGGTTCGGCGACCGCGGGCACCTGCGGCGCGGCAACGGCCGGCTCGTCGCGCGGCTCGTCGAAGCTCGGCAACGACCAGAGGCCGAAGGCCGCCACGTCCTTGCCGCGGATCAGTTCGCTGGGATTGTCTTTGTCCTTGTCGTGGGGGACCACCTCAGATCATCTCCTCGCCACCCTTGCCGCCCAGCACGATATCGCCGGACTCGGCCATGCGCCGGGCAATGGTGAGGATTTCCTTCTGCGCACCTTCCACTTCGCTGACCCGTACCGGCCCCTTGGCCTCCAGGTCGTCGCGCAGCAGCTCGGCGGCACGCTTGGACATGTTCTTGAAGACCTTCTCGCGGATCGCCTCGTCGGAGCCCTTGAGCGCCAGCACCAGTACGTCCGAGGAGACTTCCCGGAGCAGCGCCTGGATGCCACGGTCGTCGACGTCGGCGAGGTTGTCGAAGACGAACATCAGGTCCTCGATCTGTCCGGACAGGTCTTCGTCGACCTCGCGGATCGAATCCATCAGCTGGCCTTCGATGGAGCTGTCGAGGTAGTTCATGATGTCCGCCGCGCGCTTGACCCCGCCCATGGTGGTGCGGGTGGCGTTGGAATTGCCGGCGAACTGCTTCTCCAGGATCAGGTTGAGTTCCTTCAGCGCCGAGGGCTGCACGGTGTTCAGCGAGGAGACGCGCAGGACGATATCCAGGCGCACCTTGTGGTCGAAATGGCTGAGCACCTCGGCGGCCTGGTCGGGATCGAGGTAGGCGACCACGATGGCCTGGATCTGCGGGTGTTCGTAACGGATCACGTCGGCCACGGCACGCGGCTCCATCCACTTCAGGCTGTCCAGGCCGCTGGTGCTGCCGCCGAGGAGGATGCGGTCGATCAGGTTGTTGGCCTTGTCCTCGCCGAGGGCCTGGGTGAGCATCTTGCGGATGTAGCCGTCGGCACCGACGCCGAGGCTGGTCTGGTCGCCGACCACTTCGACGAACTCGCCCATCACCTGCTCGACCTGTTCGCGATGCACGTTGCGCATCGACGCCATGGCCACGCCGACCCGCTGCACCTCTTTCGGTCCCATGTGCCGCAGCACCTGCGCCGCGTCGGTCTCGCCGAGCGACAGGAGCAGGATGGCGGCCTTGTCGACCTTGGTCAGTTTAGCGGCGAGACGATTCTCACTCATGGCGCTTACTCATCGGCGTTGATCCACTCTTTCACGACCTGGGCGACGCGGCCCGGGTCCTGTGCGACCAGGTTCTTGATCGCGTTCAATTGCGCATCATACCCCTCCGTGGGGCTCGGCAGGAGGATGCTCGACGGCCCGCCGATGCTCACCCGGTCGTCGGCCAGCGAGCCTTCCAGGCCACTCTCGCCCAGCGCCAGGTCGCCGTCGCGACCGCCGCCGCCGGCCAGCGACTTGCCCTTGCCGCCGCCGGTGATGTTGCTCAGCACCGGACGCAGCACGCCGAACACCAGGACCAGGATGAACAGCACGCCGAGCACCTGCTTGACGATGTCCCAGAACCACGGCTGCGAGTAGAACGGAATGCTGTCGATCTCTTCGGCCTGGGCCGGGGCGAACGGCGCGTTGATCACGCTGACGCTGTCGCCGCGGCTGGCGTCGTAGCCCACCGAGTCCTGTACCAGGCGGGTGAAGCGCGCCAGTTCGTCGGCGCTCCAGGGCTGGTGGCTGACCTCGCCGGTCTTCGCGTCGACCTTCATCTGGTCGTCCAGCACCACCGCCACCGACAGTCGGCGCAAGCGCCCCTGCTGCTGCTTGGTGTAGCTGATCGAGCGGTCCAGTTCGTAGTTGCGGGTGGTCTGGTCGCGCTTGTCGGTCGGGTACGGCGCCAGCTCCGGCTTGCCGGTCTTCGGATCGATGATGGTCTGGCCGTTGGCGTCCTTCAGCGGCTGGCCCGGCGCGACGTAGTCGGCCGGCGCGCTGGCGGTGGCCTGCTGCGGCGCGCTGGCCGGGCCCGGCGGCTGGTTCGACAGCGCCCCCGGCACGCCCTGCGGCCCGGACGAATTCTGCCGTTCCTCGTTGTTGCGTTGCTCGCTGCGCAGGGCCGGCTGGTCCGGGTTGTACATCTCCGAGGTCGACTCGACCGCGCTGAAGTCGACGTCGGCGGACACCTCGGCCTTGTAGCGACCGTTGCCCAGCACCGGTTGCAGGATATTGTGCACGCGCTGGGTGAGCAGGCCCTCCATGCGCCGGGTGAAGTCGAACTGCTTGCCGGCCATGGTCAGCTCGGAGAGTTCCTGCTGGTCGGAGAGCAGGTTGCCCTTCTGGTCGACCACGGTGACCTGCGACTTGTCCAGCTCCGGCACACTGGTGGCGACCAGGTTGACGATCGCCATCACCTGGCTCGGCTCCAGGCTGCGCCCCGGATACAGCTCGACCAGCACCGAGGCGCTGGGTTTGCGGTCGTCGCGAACGAACACCGAACTCTTCGGGATCGCCAGGTGCACGCGGGCGGCCTTGACGTTGTTCAGGCTCGACACGGTGCGCGCCAGCTCGCCTTCCAGGCCGCGGCGGTAGTTGGTGGCCTCCATGAACTGGCTGGTGCCCAGCGCCTGTTCCTTGTCGAGGATCTCGAAACCGACGTTGTTGTCGGTCGGCGCCACGCCGGCGGAGGCCACCTTCATGCGTGCCCGGCCGAGGTCGTCGGCCTTGACCAGCAGCGCGCCGGAGTTGGGTTCGACCTTGTAGGGAATGTCCGCCGCGGTCAGCGCTTCCACCACACGGTTCGCGTCGACCCCGTTGAGGCTGCCATAGAGCGGCTTGTAGTCCGGCTGCTGGGACCAGAGCACGACGGCGAAGCCGATCGCCACGCTGGCGGCGAGACCGACCAGCAGGCCGATCTGGCGCAGCATGGTCATCTCGGAAAGGTTGTCGAGGAACGACAGTCCCGGGAAGGATTTCTTCAGCATCCCGGCACCGCCGCTCTTGGCGGGAACCTGGCTGTCGATCAGTGCATCGGCCATGAACTAGTTATCCTCGCGCCGCTCAGACCGGCATCTGCATGATGTCTTGGTAGGCCTGGACCAGTTTGTTGCGCACCTGGGTCATGGCCTGGAACGACACGCTGGCCTTCTGGCTGGCGATCATCACGTCGGTCAGGTCGACGCCGCTCTGGCCGACCTCGAAGGCGTTGGCCATCGCGGTGGAGGCCTGCTGGGTCTCGTTCACCTTGTCCACGGCCTGGGAAAGCATTTCCGAAAAGCTCGGCGCCCCCACTTCGGCCGGCGCCTGAACCGGTTTGGCCTTGGCCATGGCTTCCATTTGCATGGAACGCATTTCCAGCATCAGACGATTGAACTCGACACCCTGACTCATGACTCTTCCTCCAACAGCCGCGGCTTTTTTGACGCCGCCCGGCACTTTGCAGAGGAGTTAGCAACAAGGGTGCCAAGTCGACCCCAAGGCCCGGCATCGGCGTTCGCCGCCAATGCCCGCGACCGCTGCAGGGTCCGTCCCTGCTCCGGTTATCGGCAGGCGCGCACGCTCGAACAGCCCCGGGCGACGACCGGCGGCGGACGCAAAAGGCCCGCACGAGGCGGGCCTGGGGAACATGGCGAGCACTCAGATGGCGTAGAGATAGGCCTCCACGTCCATCCCCGCGTCGCGCATCTGGGCGAGCTTGTAGCGCAGGGTCCGCGGGCTGATGCCAAGGCGCTCGGCGGCCTCCTTGCGGCGGCCGCGCTCGGTGCGCAGGGTATCGATGATCACCTGGAATTCGCGGCGGCGCAGGTCGTCGCCCAGCGCGCCGCTAGCGTCCTGGCCTGCGGCCGGCGACGGAATCTCGACGCTCGGCGGGGTGGCCGGTGGCATTGCCGGCATGGGCACCGGCACCGGGGCCGCGAGCGGCATGCCGATCGGCGCGGTGAGGCACAGGTCGGCGGGCTGGATCAGGCCGCCCTGTTGCAGGATCAATGCACGCTGGATGGCGTTGTCGAGTTCCCGTACGTTGCCCGGCCAGGCATGCCGGACCAGGCACTGGGCGGCCTCGGGGCCGAGCGCCACCGCGCCGAGGTTCATCTTGCGGCTGTGCTTGCGCAGCAGACGCTCGGCCAGCGGCAGGATGTCCGCAGGGCGTTCGCGCAGCGGCCGCCAGGCCAGCGGGAAGACCGACAGGCGATAGTAGAGGTCCTCGCGGAAACGCCCCGCCGCGACTTCCGCCGCGAGGTCGCGGTTGGTCGTGGCAAGCACGCGGATATCCAGGTTGATCGGCTTGCGCGCACCGACCCGCTCCACCTCGCGCTCCTGCAATACGCGCAGCAACTTGGCCTGCAGGCCGAGGGGCATTTCCGATATCTCGTCGAGAAGAATGGTGCCGCCGTCGGCCAGCTCGAACTTGCCGGGCTGGGCGGCAATGGCGCCGGTGAAGGAACCTTTCTCGTGGCCGAACAGGGTGGCCTCGAGCATGTTGTCCGGGATCGCCGCGCAGTTGATCGCGATGAACGGCTTGCCGGCACGCGGCGATTGCTGGTGGATATAGTTGGCCAGGACTTCCTTGCCGGTCCCGGACTCGCCGGAGATCAGCACGGTGGAATCGCTGCGCGCGACCCGCGCGGCCAGTTCCAGCAACTGCCGGCTGGCCGGCTCCAGGGCCACCGGACCATCCTCCTCGCTGCCCGGCAACTGGCCCAGCGCATGGCGTGCCACCAGGTCGAGCAGCGCCCGCGCCTCGAACGGCTTGACCAGGTAGTCGGCGGCGCCCTGGCGCATCGCCTCGACGGCGCGATCGACCGCGCCGTAGGCGGTCATCAGCAACACCGGCAGGTGCGGGTAGCGTGTACGGATCAGGCCGAGCAACTGGTGCCCGTCCATGCCCGGCATGTTCACGTCGCTGATCACCAGGCTGAAGGCTTCGCGGGCCAGGACCGGCAGCGCCGCCTCCGCCGAGTCCACGGCGACGAACTCGTGACCGCCCAGCAGCAGGGTGTCGCTGAGGGCTTCGCGTAGTGCGCGGTCGTCTTCGACCAGCAGGACTTTGGCTGCCATGGGGTTACTCCTGAATCGCAGAAAGAGGCGCCGCCGGAATCAGCGGCAGGATCAAGGTGGCGCAGGTGCCGCGCCCCGGCCGAGAGCGCAACTGCAATTGCCCCTGGTGGGCGCGCGCCACGGCCTTGACCACCGCCAGGCCGAGCCCGGTACCGGTGGTCTTGGTGGTGAAGAAGGGTTCGCCCAGGCGCGCCAGGGTCGCCGGGTCCATACCCGGTCCGTTGTCGCTGACGCTGAGGCGCAGGCTGTCGGCGCGGGCATAGAGATGCACCTTCAGGCGCAGTTCGGGCCCGCAGGCCTGGATCGCGTTCTCCACCAGGTTGAGCACGGTGCCCACCAGGGTGTCGCGATTGCACAGCAGCTCGCCGCCGCGCGCCTCGCACTGCCAACGCACCTGGAGCCCCTGGACATGGACTTCGGCCGCCGCGCGCAGGCTGTCGAACAGCGCCTTCGGCGCCACCCGGTCGGTCAGTGGCAGCTCGCCGCGGGCGAACACCAGCATGTCGCGTACCTGATGCTCCAGTTCGTGCAGGCGCTCCTTCAGGCGCCCGGCGAAGCGTTGCTGCTGGTCGGTCGGCAGCGCCTGCTCGCTGAGGTGCCCGGCATAGAGCAACGCCGCCGACAACGGCGTGCGGATCTGGTGGGCCAGCGAGGCGACCATCCGCCCCAGCGCCGACAGGCGCTCGTGGCGCGCCAGTTGCTCCTGGAGACGGCGGGTATCGGTAAGGTCGTTGAGCAGGATCAGTTGACCCGGTTCGCCGTTCAGCGAGCGGGTGGCGATGGACAGGCGACGTCCGTCGCGCAGGGAAATCTCGTGGCCGTCATCCTCGCGCGGAGCGAAGCAGCGGGCGATCACCTCGCGCCAGAGCATGCCCACCAACGGCTCGCCAAGCAGGCCCAGGGCCGCCGGGTTGGCCTCGCGGACCACGCCATGGGCATCGATGACGATGACGCCGCCGGGAAGCAGGTCGAGCAGGCTCTGCAAGCGGTTCGCCAGGCGCTCCTTTTCCGCCAGCTCCTCCATGCGCTGCGCGCTGACCAGGGCCAGTTGCCCTTTCAGCTCGGTAACGCGCTCCTCCAGCAGGCTATAGGACTCGCTGAGCTGGCTGGACATCTGGTTGAACAGCGCGAAGGCCTGCTCGAGGCCGGCGCGGCTGGTGGCCTCGGCCGTATCGGCTGGCTGCTCGGGGAAGGCGTGGAGGGCTGGTTGCATTGCGTTTCTCTCGGTCGGCGCGACGTCATGGTTCTGTCGGTCGACGGAGATATAGCAATACCCGTGCCTAAATTTTTTTTCATTTGAAAATCAAAGCGTTGCGAAACGACCTGTCAATCATCCGACAGGTCGTCGTCGCGCCGGCTCATGCCGTACTTGCGCATCTTCTCCACCAGCGTGGTGCGACGGATGCGCAGGCGTTCGGCGGCCCGCGCGACCACTCCGCCGGCGTCGTCGAGGGCCTGCTGGATCAGGCCCTGCTCGAGGTTGGCCAGGTAGTCCTTGAGGTCCAGGCCTTCGGCCGGCAGCATCGCCGGCGCGTCCATTCCCGGCAGCCCGGCGTTGATCGCCGCGCGCTCTTCCAGCTCTTCGCGCAGGCTGCTGGCGAGTTGCTCGTCCTCGTCGTCGACATGGCGGAATTTCTTCGGCAGTTCGCCGACCCCGATCACCCCGTAGGGATGCATGATCGCCAGGCGCTCCACCAGGTTCGCCAGTTCGCGGACGTTGCCCGGCCAGTCGTGGCGGCAGAGCGACATGATCGCTGCCGAGTTGAAGCGGATCGACCCGCGCTTCTCATGCTCCATCCGCGAGATCAGTTCGTTGAGCAGCAGGGCGATGTCTTCCACCCGCTCGCGCAGCGGCGCCATCTCGATGGGGAATACGTTGAGGCGGTAGTAGAGGTCTTCGCGGAAAGTGCCGTCCTCGATCATCTTCTCGAGGTTCTTGTGGGTCGCGGCGATGATCCGCACGTCGACGTTCTGCGTCTTGTTGCTGCCGACCCTTTCGAAGGTGCGCTCCTGCAGCACGCGCAGCAGCTTGACCTGCATCGGCAGCGGCATGTCGCCGATCTCGTCGAGGAACAGGGTGCCGCCGTTGGCCAGCTCGAAACGTCCGGCACGACTGGTGATGGCACCGGTGAAGGCGCCCTTCTCGTGGCCGAACAATTCGCTTTCCAGCAGTTCCGCCGGGATCGCCCCGCAGTTCACCGGGACGAAGGGCCCCTCGCGGCGCTTGGAATGGTAATGCAGGTTGCGCGCCACCACTTCCTTGCCGGTGCCGGACTCGCCGAGGATCAGCACGCTGGCATCGGTATCGGCGACCTGCTGCATCATCTGCCGCACCTGCTGGATCGCCCGGCTGGTGCCGACCAGGCTGCGGAACAGGTTCGGCTCGCGGGAGCGGCCGCGCTCGCGGGCCTGGTCGTACATCTCGCGGTAGACCTGGGCGCGATGCAGGGAGTCGAGCAGCTTGTTGTAGCTGGGCGGCATCTCCAGGCTGGCGAGCACCCGGCGGCGCAGCTCTTCCGGCCAGTCGGCCGGGGCCGGCTCGCCGATCAGCAGGATCGGCAGGTACTCGTCCCAACTGGCCAGCTGCTTCAGCAGCTCTACCGCCCCGCCCTTCGACTCGACGCTGCCGAGCAGCACGCACAGGGCTTCGCGACTGTTGCTCAGGCCCGCCGCTACCTCTCGCCAATCCTCGCTGTTGCAGGTCAGCTGATCTTCGCCGAGGAAGTTGAGAATGACTGCCAGGTCGCGACTGCGATCGAGATTGTCGTCAATCAGCAAGAGTTTGGTTTCGCGCCACATTTTGATCAGCTGCCTTGCATCGAATGGGTCTCGCTCGACCCGAAAGAGGGCTGGGACTAATGCCTATTTCTAATAAGCAGCCAGCATTTGGCCACTAGTTAAGTCAAATGTGAACGATTAGTCAATTTTATGGCGTGTTTTTTTTGCTGTTTCCGACAGGGAGAGGCAATAAAAAACCCCTACAGACCGCATGGAAAGCAGTACTGGCAGGGGTTTTGGGGGATATGTAAATTTTTCCGAAAAGCCTTGCGCCAAAGTAACGGCACAAAGCCATGAAAAACTTATCCGAACATCTGGTAGACCTTGGCGCCTTGCTTCGACTGGTTCAGCTGGATCAGATCGGTGGCCAGCTTGCGCTGCTCGCCCTGGCAGACATCGATCAGCTCGCGATACAGCGCCAGCAGCTCTTCCATCCGCGCCCGCAAGGTGGCTTCGTCCTGTACATCGAGCATCGCCTCGTCGACGGCCTGGCGGCAACGCTGGTCGAGTTCACCGATGGCCTCCCAGTTCTGGCTGGCCAGGGCAACGCGCAGGGCGCTACCGGTTTCTTCAAGGATCTGTACAGCTGCACTCATTGCTTGGTCCCTCTGGGGATGCCTCTCAGGGGGCAATCGCATCCCAACCGGATTTGATGTTGCGCAACAGCTCGGAAACTTCCTCGAGCTTGCCCGCGTCGTTCTTCAAGTTGGCTTCCGTCAGGCGCATCGACATGTAGGCGTAAAGGCGGTCGAGGTTGGCTGCCAGCTCGCCGCCCGCCTCGAAGTCGAGCCCTTCGCGCAGGCCACCGACGATGGCGATGGCCTTGCCGATCAGCTCGCCCTTCAGCGCCACTTCGCCGCGCTCCAGGGCTCCGCGGGCCTGCGCCATCCGGGTCAGGCCGCCTTCCATCAGCATCTGGATCAGGCGATGCGGGCTGGCATCGATAGCCTGAGCCTGGGTACTGACATTCTGGTATTGCCGCATGGCTGCCATTGCGTTCATCGACGGTTGCCTTGTTCGGTGACTGATACGCTCTATATCGGTCGGCTACCGCGATTCTTTAGCGCCGTTCGCTGTCTTCGCCCTGCGCTTCGGCGCTGCCAATGGCATCCCAGGCCTGCTTGATCTGGCCCAGCAGCGCCTCGACCTCGTCCAGCGGACGCGGTGTGTCGTCCAGCGCGACACCAGCCAGGCGGCGGGTCATGTAGTCGTACAACGCATCCAGATTGCCGGCTATCTCGCCGCCCTGCTGGTGATCGAGGCCAGCCTGCAAGGCGCCGATGATCGACAACGTGGTGCCTACCGCTTCGCCGCGCAGCGCCGGGTTGCGCTCCAGCACCGCGCGCCGGGCCAGGGCGATGCGTTCGAGCGCGCCGTCCAGCAGCAGCTTGACCACCTGGTAGGGCGGGACGTCCTGTGCGCTGCCTACCTGCCGGTAGGTATCGATAGGACGCGACATCAGCTTTTCTTCACAAGGCCAGGCAGGCTGCTAAGAGCCTGGGCCATGCGTCCGCTGGTCTGGTTGAGCTGGCCGATCAACTGGTCCATGGCGGTGAACTGCTTGAGCAAACGATCCTGCAACTGCTCGACCCGGCGATTGAGCGCTTCGCGCTGGGTATCCACCGACTTGATGGTGTCCTGCAATCCATCCAGGCGCTGCTGGAGCACACCGCCGGTCTGGGTGTAAGGCGTGAGCTTGTCGTCGAGACGCTTCATCAGGCCGGTATCGCCGGTGAACAGAGCGGAAACCGACTCGAACTTGTCCTTCAGAACCTTGTCGAGTTTCTTGTCGTCGATTTCCAGGGTGCCGTCTTTCTTGGTGGTGATACCCATGTCGGCGAGCATGCGAACATCGGTACCTTGCCCCGGCTGGACCATCTCGTTGCGCATGGTGGTGAGCAGGTTGCGCACGCTGCTGTCACCGACCAAGGCACCGACCACGGGAGCCTTGTCGTCGCCCACCTTGGTCACGCCGGTCAGTTCCGAAGTCACGCCGACCAGCTTGTTGTAGGCCTCGACGAACTTCTTGATGTTGTCCTTGACGCCGCCACGGTCCTGCTCGACCGAGATGGTGATCGGCTTGTTGGTGTCGGTGACCGTCTTCAGCTCGAAGGTGACGCCGTTGATGACCTTGTCGACCGTATTGGTCGGACTTTCCAGGGTCAGGCCGTCGATGCTGAACTTGGCATTCTTCGCCTGGGTGATATAGCCGCTGCTGCTGGAGGAGCTACCGTCCAACTGGGACAGGGTCAGCTTGCCATCGGCGCCGACGCTGCCGATGTTGAAGTTCTCCAGGCCGGAACTGCCCTGGACGAACACGTCCTTGCCGGCGCCGGAATCCTTGCCGGTGAAGACCAGTCGCGAGGTTCCGTCTCCAGGGTTGTTGACGATGTTGGCGGTGATGCCCTTGTCCTTCAGCTGCGCGTTGAGCGAGTCGCGCACTTCGGCGAGGGTCGCGCCCGCCGCGACGTTTACCGTGACACCGGCATCGTCGGCACCCTGCTTGATGGTCAGGGTTCCGCCGGAAGTGGTCTTGTAGCCATCGGCAAACGACGCGGTGGCCACCTTGCTGACGCTGGCCAGCTGGGTCACTTCGAGCTTGTAGATACCCGGCAGGGCGTCCTTGGTCGCGGTGGCGGTGGCGAACTTCTCGTCGCTGGTACTCGCCGAGCGCTTCTGGAACAGCTCGGGCTTGTTCAGTTCCTTGAGGATGGTCTGCAGGTCGGAGATCGCGCTCTTGAGCTGGCCGATGCCGGTGAACTTGGCGGTGGTGTCGCTTTCCAGACGCTTGAGCTGCGCCTCCTTCGGCGCCTTCTCGGCCGCCACCAGGGTGGAAACGATGTTCTTGATATCAAGGCCCGAGTTGTAGCCGTTGATCGTCGTACTGTTCGCCATCTTGCTTCACCTCGTCAGCTCATTGACGCTTTGTCCTTCCAATTCCAACAGACACTCAAAAGACGTGCCAATTCCGCTCAGGCTTCCGCCTTGAACAGCAGGCTGCGCGCTTCGTCCAGTCGCTCTGCCAGGCGCAGGGCCTCTTCGGAAGGGATTTGCCGGATGATTTCTCCGGAAGTCGAATCGGTCACCTTGACCACTACCCGCCCCGTGGAGTCGTCCAGGCTGAAACTCAGATCACGACGGATGCTCTGGGTGAACTTCTCGATGGAGGAAACCGCCTCCTCGACCGCAGCGCGTTGCTCCTTGTCGCCCATCCTGACGTCGCCCGTCCGTTGCGCGCTTGCGCTGGCGGCCGCCTCGCCGGCCTGACCGGCCGGGCGTGCGCCATCGGAAGAAGACGCCGAGCCGAACAGCCGGATTACCGGAGCAGCCGTCGAATTGTTGACATTGCTGACGTCCATCGTCGCTACCTCTCAATGAGATACGAGGGGAAGCGCGCCAGCGCTCCCCCTCGTGACTTCACCTTGACCTCGCCGAAGCTTAGCGCAGCAGGCTCAGAACCGACTGCGGCAGCTGGTTGGCCTGGGCCAGGATCGCGGTGCCGGCTTGTTGCAGCACTTGGTTCTTGGTCAGGTTGGCGGTTTCGGCTGCGAAGTCGGTGTCTTCGATCCGGCCGCGAGCAGCCGATACGTTCTCACCGATGTTCTTCAGGTTGTTGATGGTGTTGTCGAAGCGGTTCTGCACCGCACCGAGGTCGGCACGCTGGGCGTCGATCTGCTTGATCGCCTCGTCGATCACCAGCACGGCGGACTGAGCGCCCTTCGCGGTGGAGATGTCGATCTTGGCGACGGTGTCGTTGGTCTTGGCGAAAGCGGTAGCGGAAGGGGTTACGCCAGCCGCGGTGCCTACGCCGGTGCTGCCGGTGTCAGCGATGACAACGCCGGAAACCGCGCTAGTGATCGCACCGGAGCCATCCTTGCCAGCTTTGGAAACATAGCTGATGGTATCGCCGTCGCTGAAGGCACCGATGCCGACGTTGGCGTCGTTGACCGCAGCGGCGATCTTGGCAGCCGCCTGCTCGGCGGTTTCGTTGCCCTTCATGTCGACCTTGACGTTCACGGCGCTGCCGCCGGTGATGCCGATCGCGATGTCGACGGTGCCCGAAGCGGTTGCAGCAGTGACCGCGCCGCCGCCGTCAGCCTTGAAGTAGGTGCCGTTCAGCGACTCTGCGCTCATCTCGTCGATGCCGACGCTGATGATTTCGTTGGCGGCCGAACCCACCTGGAAGCTGGCGACGCCGAAGGAACCGTCGAGCAGCTTGCGGCCACCGAAGGTGGTGGTGTTGCTGATACGATCCAGTTCTTTCTGCAGTTGCTTCACTTCGCCGTTCAGAGCGGTACGCTCGGAGTCGCTGTTGGAGCCGTTGGCCGACTGCAGGGACAGGTCACGCATACGCTGCAGGATGTTGGTCGACTGCTGCAGGGCGCCTTCAGCGGTCTGCGCCAGGGAGATACCGTCGTTGGCGTTCTTGGTAGCCACGTTCAGGCCGTTGACCTGGCTGGTCAGACGGTTGGCGATCTGCAGGCCGGCAGCGTCGTCCTTGGCGCTGTTGATGCGCGAACCGGTGGACAGACGCTGCAGCGAAGTGTTCAGCGACGCGGAAGAGTTGTTCAGGTTCCGCTGAGTGTTCAGCGAAGCGATGTTGGTGTTGACGGTCAAGGCCATCTTGATGCCCTCCAAGGACGATATGTTTGCCTGAGCTTGCGACCTCGGGTGGGCATCGCCCAGGCACCCCTAAAGTTCGCATTCGTGATCTTTATCGGCGCTTCCCTGGGGAGCTTTAGGTTTTTTTTTGACCATCCTCGTTTTTCATGCATCGGCCCCGTCGGAGGGGTTCGCGCAAGGCCTCCCGAGCGCTGCGGACAGCGACGGAAAGCCCCGCCGGCCGCTCAGTCCGGCATCCAGGCACGATACCAGGCGCGCAAATGCTCGCCGTCGAGCATCCAATCCGCCAGCACCCGTTCGCGCAGGTTATCCCCTGCCCTGGCCGCGGCATCCAGGTCGCGGGTATGCATGCGGATCGCCTCCACCCAGTCGCGGAAACGGTTCTTCACCCGCGTCACCGGCAGATCGTCCTGGTAGCAGCGCACGTCGCTGCAGACCACCGGGAAACCGCAGGCGCCGTATTCCAGCAGGCGCAGATTGCTCTTGCACTCGTTGAACAGGTTCTGCTCCACCGGCGCCAGCGCCAGGTCGAGATCGAGAGCCGCCAATGCCCGCGGATAGCGTTCGATAGGCACCCCCGCATGCACTTCCCTGACGAAGGGACGGATGGACGGCGGGCACATGCCGAAGAACACCCAGTCGACTTCGTCGGCCAGTTCCCGGACCACATCGGCGATCAGTTCCAGATCGCCGGTATGGCTCGAGCCGCCCGCCCAACCGACACGTGGCCGCTCGCCGCGCCGCCGCTGCGCCCGCAGCCCCTGCCACCACCCCACCGGCAGGCGGTTCTCGATCACCCGGATATCCGGGTGGAGACCGGCGAAGGCCTCTGCCAGGGCCGGCGTCGACACCACGAAGCGGTCGACGTAACCCAGCCCGCGACGCAGCGTGCGCAAAATGTCCTTCGGCAGGTGCTGGCGATGGGCGCTCTTGAGGGGCACGTTGGGCAGATAGTCGTCCAGCTCGTAGACCTTGAAGGCCCGCGAGAACGCCTGCATCCGCCGCATGGCCTCGAGACGCTCCTCGCCGACCTGGCGCTGCAGCACCAGTACGTCCGGGTCGTAGCGCTCCAGATCGGCCACGTGCATCAGGCCGATCGACAGCGCGCCATCGATGGATGCCGACTCGCGCAACGCGCTGAACGGCTGGATCACCCGGTAATGGCCGCAGCCGAACAGGTCGGCGGGGTGCGCCAGGACAGTGGGCAAGGGCCGCCACCCCTGCAACGGGCGCCAGGCCAGCTGCGGGTCGGCCAGCTTGAAACCGCCTTCGGCCTGCAACGAAAAGCCCGGGTTATAGGCGGGATCGCGTGCCAACAACGGTAGCCAGCGCGCGTACAGCGCATCTTCTTCCTCGACGCTCGCCGCCGTCGTGGCAGGCGCATCGAGCAACAGCCGCGCACGCGGCGTCCATACGTTCAGGTAGCCCGCCTGGACCGCCCGCAGGCAGATGTCGACATCGTCCCAGCGCGTCAGCGCCTCGTCGAAACCGCCCAATTCGAGAAACAACTCGCGGCGCATCAACAGGCATTCGCCAGCCACCGCCGAGTAGTTCTGGTCCACCTGCAGGCGCTGCAGGTAACCGGCGTCCTCGTGCGAACGCCCTTCGAAGGCCCGCCCGGCCGGTCCGCATAAGCCGAGCAGCCAGCCGGCGTGGCAGACCCGTCCGTCCGCCGCCAGGAGCTTGGCGCCTACCGCGCCGACTTCCGGACGCTGGCCATGGTTGAGCAACTGCTGCAGCCAGTCCTTGTCGAGGATGCCGCTGCCGGCATCGAGCCAGAGCAGGAATTCGCCACGCACCCGGGACGCCGCCAGGTTGCGCAGAGCCCCACGGGATAACTGCCCATCGCCTCGCAGCACCCGCACCTGCTCGACACCCATGCCTTCGACGGCGAGCAGCCATTCGCGAACGTCGGCCGCTTCGCCACCCTGTTCCAGCAGAAGGATCTCGTAGTTGGGATAGGCGGTATTCTCCAGCACGGTTTCTACGCAACGCTGGAGCTGCGCCAGGCGCTCCCCGGCCAGCACCAGGATGCTGACCGGCGGTTGCCCGGCGTGGCCGTAGTCCAGCTCGTAGCGCCCCGGCAGCCGGCTTCCGACTGTCGCCTGCGCGTAGCCACGGGCACGCAGGTGGCCTTCGATCGCCGCACGCTCGGCGGTGCTGTCCTGCAGGCGCAGCGCTGGGCCAGACAGCAGTGGCTCGCTGATGTGTCCGATACAGCCCAGGCCCCGCTGCTCGACGAGACGCAACTGGTAGGCCAGCTCGAAAGCCTCGCCGGCGGTCTCGTCGAATCCGCCCGTGGCAAGCAGCGGCTCGCGGCGGAACAACCAGTGCCGGGACAGGCCGGCGGGGAAACTGAGCAGAAGGTCGAGATTCAGGTCCGGGCGCAACGCCGCGCCCAGCTCGCCGTCATCCAGGCGCATGAGTTCGTCGGCGTACACCGCCTGGCAGCTCTCCGGTGCCGCCAGCAGGTCCAGCGCCGCCACCAGCAGGCCGCTGACAGTGAATTCGACGCCCGCTTCGACCAGGAGCAACCAGTCGGTATCAAGCCGGGCAAGCGCCTGGTTGATCGTCGGTATCGGCCCCGCGGCAGGATCGAAGAGCATCGCTCCGTTCCGCGGACTCGCGCCCAGCGGCGCGAACAGGTGGCTCTCGACATGTGGATACGAATTGACGTGCTCCAGGCTCTGCAGGGTGCGCTCCACGGCCTCGGTATCGCCGTGGGTGTCGAGCACCAGCACCGCGAAGCGCGGCCCACCGCCCTGCTCCTGCAGGAATCGATCGATCAGCGCCTTCTGCACCGCATCCGGCCGCCGCGCCTCCAGCCAGGTCGACAGCGTGACGCTACCGAAGCCCGCCGCCCGCCTCAGCGCGGCGAGCAGGTTGACCGGCTTGAAGACACGGGCGTCCAGGCGGGTGATCGGTGCCACCCGGACGAAACGGTTGTCGCCGGCCTGGCGATACCAACCCAGTTCGCGGATAGCCAGGCGGAAGTCGGCATGGCCCTGCTCGCCGATACCGGGCTGGTCGCGCCCGATCTGGCTGAACTGCTGGCGGGAGACGCGGAAACGGGTCAGCGGCCGCGACAGGAACGCCAGGTCGCCACGCTGTAGCAACTGCGCACACATGGCCAGGTCGCCGATCCAGTCGATGGCCCGGCCGTTGAGCATCATCAGGCGCTCGCAGATCTGCAGCAGCGCATCGCGCCGGGCCATCAGGCAACTGGGTTCGCCGATGAAGTTGATGGTGTGGTCGGCGAGGAACGAGACCAGCTCGCGACCGTCGATCAGGACGTCGCCGGCGAACGGGAAGCAGGTCGCCAGGATGTCCGGCAGCGGCTGCCCTTCCTCGTCGATACGCAACCGCCGCGACGAGGCCAGGACCACGTTCGGCTCGCGCTCCATCGCTCCCACCAACGCCTCGACGCATTCGGGAAGCAACACGTCGTCGTCGTGGAGAAACTTGACGTACTCGCCCTCCGCCAGACGGATGCCTTTCGCCGTGCTGCCCAGCTCGCCGAGGCGCGTCTCGTTACGGAAGTAGCGGATCGGGAACGCCGCGGAGGCGCGCTTCTGCTCGACCAGCGTGGCGACCCGCTCGTCGCTGCTGTCGTCGCAGATGATCAGCTCCAGGGCCGGATAGGTCTGCCCGAGCACGCTGTCGAGGGCGTCCTCGAAGTACTCCAGCTTGTAGGTCGGCATGACGATGCTGACGAGAGCCTGTTCACCCATATTCATTGACCGTTGTCGAAATTGAAGAGCATCGATTCGCCAGGCTAGTCTCTGACGGGCCTTGCCTTTGGGAATCATCCATAGCCGCGGGCTGCTGTCCGGGTGCGTGTGTCGCTACATGCCGTAAATACTCGTGCAAGGAATGTCATAAGCCGTCTCCGTGACGGAAACCATGCCGGGCACGCTTTGCCGCGCACAGAACAGATTGAACAGTTCCTGCATATCCTGGTTGCGCGAGTCTCCCGGCGGATAGCCATCGAAACCGGCCAGGAGAATTCGTCGCGCTCTGCCGCTGGCGGCCACCGCCAAGGCATAACCGATGACCAGTGAGTTCGGAGCGACGCAGCCCTGAGGGAACACTTCGAACCTGCCGGACCTCACTCCCAACCCGAAATCCAGAAGTTGCTTATCGTGCAACGACATCAGTAATTCGGTAGGCAGGCTCGAGACAGGGGTTATGAGAGGCTGCGGCAGGCGCGCATGGGTTTCGCAATCCGCAAGCAGGCGTACTGGATGGCAGGCTACGCGGAGATCAATCAGGCTGGCGTCGAGATCCGACTGGGTATTCAACGCGACTACCACTGGCCGGGTACGCCGGATATAGGACTCGAGGGCCTGGCGGTGCCTGACCACGCCTGTGCCAGCCCCCAGCAGCAATACTTCCCTGCCTTCCAGCCAGTCGCATGGGGACCAAATCCCTTTCGGCGTTTCATCATAGAGATGACGGGCACTGACGAGCATGTCGCGACGGAAGCTCTGTCCACCTTGCCGACGTAGATAGTCGATAGCGGCAAGCACGTCCTCTTCGCCATAGCGCGGGTCGCCCAGCATTTCCTGGACATAGGTCGGGTGGATGGCATGCTTCCCGGAAAGGTAGTAGAACGCGTTGGTCCCCCAGCCATGCCGCACCTTCAAAGGGGCGAAGTATTCTCCGATCAGGGCCAGCAAGGGGACCAGGTTGGCCCGCGGCTCGGCAAGCTCGATCAACAGTTCCTCGATGCGCACATTGCCGGGGCCGCGTCCCATTCCGGTGATGGTGGCATCCAACCATTCGACGCCCTCGGTCCGCGCGGTCAGGGTGTTCTGTAACGCCAGGCCCATGTTGTCGTGCGCATGAAAACCCAGCGCCCCCGACCAGCCTTCCCGCAGCCAGGCCACGGTCTCGCAGACATCCGCGGGCTTCATGCTGCCCGTGCTATCGGCGAAGTACAGCACGTCGACGGGCCAGTCACTGGCCGATGACGCAAGGCGACTCACCTCCTCACGGGTATGGCCGGCCATTTGCATCAGGTTGAAGCCAACGGCATAGCCTCGGCGCTTCAGCCAGTCGCACGCGGGCAATACACGCTCGAACTCGTGGAAGTGGCAGGCGATGCGCACCATCTTCAGCGCGCTGGTTTCCGCGCTCTCTGGAACCAGTTGTTGCAACGCTGCCTCCAGGCCCATCTCGCCCAAAAGGTCGGCGCCGTTGAGCATCACCGCCAGGGCCAACCCTTCGGGAATAGCAAGGCTGCGGATGAAGTGGTCGGTGGTGTAGGCACAGGCTCCCTTGAACCCTTCGTTGCGCAGAAACCGGAAACCCAGCTCCACGACGTCGACCCGCGCCGCACGCATTGCATCGAGATAACGCTCGATGATCGTGGTGGGGAAGTCCCAGGCGGTGTAGTAGCCACCATCACGGAGGGTACAGTCGAGCACCTTGCTGGTGATCGCCGACAATGGCTGGACCATCCATCAGCTCCTGAGCGTGCAACGCATGTGGCTGCTCGCACCTAGCACTTTCAGCCATTGTTGGAATATAGCCAGGTGCTCCCTGGGCAACTGGTGGATGTGTATAAAAGGAGAGTCCATGGCGTCCTTCGGCAACCAGTTGGCAACCATGTCGACATCGAAATTTCCAGGAGTGTCCATCTGAACGATGCTGTAGCCCGAACGCATGGCGAAATGCCCGATATTTTGCGGAGTGAAAGCCTGCAAATGCATCGGCGGAAAAATACCATGGGCCAGCGCACGAAAGCTGTTGTAACCCAGTGCCTGGTTGTCCATACCGAGCGCGTTAGGTGTATGGAAATGATGGAGCCCTCCATCGCTCATGAGCTTCTTCGTGGCGACCATAAAACCGTGAGGATCGAACAGATGCTCGATCAGCTCGAAATGGATGATCAGGTCGAAGACCCCGCCACTACCGGCAGCAAACTCCTCGGCACTGGCAGCATGGAGCGTGAGGTCGCGGTCTTCGTTCCTAGCGATGGCCGAAGCGTCGATATCAATGCCGGTCAATTCGCATCGGTGCAGGAGATCGCTGGCGTGAAGGGCAGCCTTCAACTCGGATAACAAGCCGCCCGAATTGCAGCCGACCTCAAGGATGCGTATCCGCGCCCGGCCCAGCAGATACTCATCGATCAGAGTGAGGAGAAAGCGCACCCGATCGGAAATTATCCGGTCGCCTGAGCGCTGACGCGCCTTCAACAGGTCGCCGAGCATGCCGTTGCAGCGGCACTGGCTGTAATAATGACCAAGTACCGCCGGCGGCGGGCAAGGCGTTACATACGCGGTGGTGCAGCGCATGCATTTGGCGACACGATAGATACCCTGGAAAGGTTCGAGGTCGGCGCGCTCCTGCGCTCCGCAACAAGGACAGCACCTTTCCACGAATGCATGAGAAAACTCCGTGTAAATCGCCAACGCATCGGCGATACGCTGCTCATAGATCGCCAACGCCTGTTCCCGGGTCCGGTTCTGCTGCAGGAAGCTGACATAGGCGGGCACGGAATAGAGCCCCATGCTGCTTTCAACTACCCCCTCTGCAGCCGAGTGGACGTAAGGAGATTCGCTCATGAGTCGCTCCGCCTATAGACCAACTCGTCCCAATCGGTAGGCAGCCTCTTGGGACTTTTCGATAGATTGGCGATATCCCACAACGCGAAGCCGATATCATCCATCTGCTGGAAGGCCTTCGCGGAGATATCACTCCTGCCGCAGAAACCGAAGAGAGACGCTTCGATGGCTATGTAATCGACTTGCCCAGGGGAGACAGCCTCCATCTCCTGGCACTCGTAGCCGTGCATGTCGATGTGGGCGTTACGCAGACACTCGCAATCCTCAACGCTATCGAGACCTGACTCGAGAGAATCCAGTCTGCACCCCAGGTCAACAAGCTTGGAAAACCACAACGACTCGCCAGGCTGTGCGTCGATGCCAAGTATGGTCGGAGCAATCGAGGACGCCAATTGCTCACAGAAGCGCCGAGGCAAATAGGACCGAGCATAGTCGGCATCGCACCACTCGAAAGTACCGCAGCGAGACGAGTAGGCCGCCGAGTCGTCACGGGGCATGCTGGTCACCTCCAACGCTAGCGGTTCGCGGCTTGCGCTGGAGGATTGCGTCCAACACCCGCTCCACATCCTCGAGGTTATCCACTGAGATGGACTGGTCGCTCATTTCGATCATCTTGACTTCCCAACCCAATTCGAGAAAGCGCAGAATCTCGATGTCCTCGACCTCCTCCAGTGAAGTTTTCGTCGGCCTGGCTGCGAACGCTCGCAGCGCCTCACGCGGAAAGGCGTAGGCACACACCTGACGCCAGGCCCGACTAAACTCGCCTTGTTTGGTCGTCGGAATGGCTGCCCGCGACATGTAGAGCAAGCGTCCATCCGGACGAAAGACCACCTTAGGGACCGATGGGTTGCGAAACGTCGTTTCGTCGGCGATGCCACAGTAGCCATTGATAATCGCTTCCGGGCTCGCCTGGGCTGCATCGATCAGCTTGCGCAGATCGTCAGGATTGAACAGCGGCTCATCGCCCTGGACATTGATGAAGATTTCCGCTGAGACCTGTCCGGCCACTTCGGCGACCCGGTCGGTTCCGGTCAGGCAACGGCTCGAGGTCATGAGCGTGCGAATCCCCTCGCCTTCGCAGACTGCGCGGATGCGTTCGTCGTCGGTGGCAACCAGCACATGCTCGGCGTCCACCGCCTGGATGCATTGCCTGTAGGTCCTGACGATCATCGGCACGCCGCATAAGTCGAGCAAGGGCTTGCCTGGCAAGCGTGTCGACGCATGGCGTGCGGGAATGACAACGGCGTACTTCATGGAGTCCCTCATCCGATGGGCGGAAACTGCGTTTTCCGCGACATTTAACCGACCCTACCCCGCCAGAAATCCCGCGAGTTCATGGCAAGTCGGCTGGCGGCCTCCGCCCGCAGCAGAGCTCCATCGCTATCGGAAAACAGGCGGTTCCAGCTTTCAGCGGAAAACGAATAGAACGTGTCACGCTCCAGGTTGAACAGCGCGGTGAACTTCAACGAGTACCAGCTCATATACGGCTCAAGGGCCAGGAGGCGCGCCTGTGCAAAACGGTAAGAGTCGGCCAGGGATTCCACAGGAAAGCCCAGACGCCGGGCATAATCTCGCCAGAGCGCAGATTCGAAGGTGTACTGAGACAGCTCCTGGTAATGCCGCTCCGGCGACAGTTCCAGCCGATCGGACAGCTCGTCGGCGGCCCAGTCTGCCGGACGCGGATCCTCGGGCAGGGACCAGAGCGCCAGCATATCCTCGGTTCTTGCAATCATCGCTTTCTCCGAGAAGTGGAACGGCATGTACTGCCAGGACGCACCCAGCGAAACCGCGATCTTCCCGGCATTGCGGCCATGCGAGAAGAGTCCGTTGAGCGCCTGGTGAAGCGAACCATGAAGAATGTTGTCGCTGCGGCAACGAACAGCGAACTCGATCCCCTTGTCCGCCAGGCGCTGTACACCCAAGCGTGCCGAACGCAGGATCACATTGCGGTTCATCAAGCCGAGATTCTCCGGCTGTGGAACCAATATCAACTCATCCAGCCAGGGGCGACAGTGCTCGAGCAATTCGCTGGACTGATGGTCCCAGGTCACCATGCACTGGTAGGCGGACGGGAAATGCGAGCGGTTCCAGGCCAGCACCAGCGGCGTGAAGTCGAACGCCAGGCCCTGGACGAAAATACCCATCCGACTGGAAGGCAGATCGCGCCTCATCGTCAGACTTGGGAGCAGCTCGGCGACGTCCTGCATTTCATCGAGCAGCGCCACGTTGCCCGGATCGAAATCGATAGCGCGTACCGTGCGGAACCTGCCATGAAACTGACTGATCTGGTTCATCACTTCGGGGAAGTGGTTGGCCATGACCACGATCAAGGTGTGCTCCAGCGATTCCTGTTCGAGTGCAGACGGCGCCCGAACTTCCACGCCGTGGATGCGCTTCCCCTGATTTTCGGGATAGGGACAAATAGTGTATTGCAGGTTCAGGTACTCGCTCACACACGGGTAGAAATCCTGGAAAAACTGCCCCGCCCCCCATCCGACTAGGCGAACCTTGGAGAGGTCCAGGTCAGGGTACTTGAGGCGTGCGCGCAGCAAGGTTCCGGTAACGATAGACATGTTCAAGACTCTTCAGATTACGAGACGAGCATTCGACGTCCACGACGACATTCATCCGCTGGAAGGTCATGTCTTACCCTCCGGGCCATGGAACGGAAGCCATAGGTGTCGATAGGGAGACGGCCTTTCATGCGGAATACTCCGGCCAGTCGACATACAGAATGGTGTCGTAGAAAAACATCGAATAGTGCCGTAGCCGCAACCGAGCCCCCGGGGCGATCTCATCGATCGCAGCGACAATCTCCAGCAGGTCCGCCACGTGGTGATAACAGGTAATGGCCATGCGCGGCCGGCATTCGCCGATCAGGCGCGCTGCGCCGCGGAGGACCCGCGCTTCGTGGCCCTCCACATCCATTTTGAGCAGGCTCATACGGTCCAGGACGTCGTCCAGGCGCACACAACGCACTTGAACCGCACCATCCGCCTGGACCCGACTGCCCATGGTGCCGTGCGCAGCGAACGCAAGATAGCCCTCATCGTCGGACACGGCCAGGTTGTGCAGCTTCAGCCTGGCATGTCCGTTTAGGGCCGCGTGCATGCGCTGGTAGTTCGCTGGGTCGGGCTCGAAGGCGTGGATCGAGGCGTATCGATGACGGGCTGCCAGCATGAATTTCTTCACCGTATCACCGTCGAAGGCGCCGATATCCACGTAGTGCTCGTCGGTTCGCAGGTCGATCGGATGTCCGGCGCCGCGGTATAGGGAAAAGTATTCCTGCTCTCCCGGACACACGACATCCAGCAGAGCGGAACGGTTTCCATCCAGGCGCAAGCGCATGATGGCATCCAGGGTCTTGCGGCTTGGCTCGTCGGCCAGACGCTCGCGCAGCGAGACGAACTCGGCATGATATTTCACGGCCAGTTCGCGAGTCAGCGCACCGGTCTGGTAGACCAGCGGAATATCCAGCAGATAGAGGAGTTCAGGTAAGTCGAGGGTGGCGCATTTCGCGGCGCTTGAGAGACGGTCCAGCGTCAGCCATGCAGACAGCGAATAGGCGCAGTTCACCGCCGGCCTCCCGGCATGACGGGGATCGCTCAGGTGAGCAGTGGGGATCACTTCGTCGAAGCCATCGACAGTAGTGCCTTCCCTGAAGAGCACATCATCGACGGCGACCAGGCGCACATCAGGCAGGCGCCTGGCCAGGCCGGACGCGATATGGGGTCGATAGATACGCCCGAGATAGGAGCTAGGCACCAGCAACATGAGATATCCACTCTGTTCGCAACGCGCTAGAAAATCCGCTTGTGCAATGCTGCCACCATCCACCATCGACCACCCCTCAATTGTTCAGGATGCGCGCCCCATCGGGCATGAGTTCATCGTAAAAGGAGTAATTGGGCAGCTCCCGGGGAATCCTGCCCGGCAACAACCATTCGCAGTGTCGCCCCACCCGGGTGTCGGCGAGCGCGACGCTGCCCGCACCCAGCGTGCTGCCCTGGCCGATCTCCACTCGCCGTCCCAACTGCACGCCAGCGAGCAGCGTGCTACAGGTTCCGACCCGGCAGTCCTCCTCCACCAGGACCTGCAGCTCCAGCCAACTGCCAGTGCCGATGCGGGCACGACCGGCGAGCACGCAACCGGCGCCGACGAACACGTTGCCCAGCAGTCGCACGCCTTCGCCGACGATGGCCTGAGGCGAGACGATATCGAATAGCCGGTAGCCCGCCAGGCGGATGTCCGCGATGAGCTTGTGGCGGGCGTAGTTCACCGCCCGCTCGTCCAGCGCCACGAATACTTCGCTTTCCGCAGCGGGGTAGCGTTCGAGCAGAGGCGCAATATCGAAGTTGTGTCGATCCGCAGCATTCAGCTCCAGGACCCGGTGTTCCAGTCCCCGTTCCCGCGCGGTACTGTCCGCCCGTTCGAGCGCGCGCCCTTCCCCGACGATGATCGTCTGCTTCATGCCCTCTCCCCCAGTACCTGCGCGCGATACCACAGGTGCTGGCGCACCAGCTGCACCTCGTAGTCGCCGTGCATGAACGGCGGCGAATGTGCGCCCAGCCCCTCCTGGAGGCGTTCCAGAACCAGGGTGTCCTCGCCGATCACGTTACGCTCGCCGCGAATCAGGGTGCTCAGCAAAGCGCTGAAATCGGTCTTCGGATCCTTGCGCCGGGCAGTCATCATCCACAGGTGGTAGTCGGTCTCGCCGGGTGCCACCGGATCGTACTGCTGGAGCAGGAAGTGCTCGCCACGGACGCTGCAGAAGTTCACGTTCGGGTAGATGAACCAGTTGTAGTAGGCGTGCTCGTCGCCGTAGCCCTCGCAGAGGTCGGAGAACCAGCTCTTGTAAGGCTGGATCGGCGCCTTGGTGGGGAAGCTCAGCGAACGCAGCTCCGGCGTTTCGCCTTCCTGCAGCAGGCGCAGCACCTCGGACGGCACCGCAGCCTCGCGTGCCAAACCGCGCACCGGAGCGGTCATCACCGGGAGGAAGGTCTTCGGATGGACGAAAGGAACGTGGTTGTAGTCTTTCACGTTCTCCATGTTCAGCTTCCAGTTGTAGCGCACCTTGTGGCAGCTGTAGATCAGCCGCGTATCCAGGTGCGAGGAGACCTCCCGCAAGGTTTCCAGGAATCCATCGTCGAACTGCTCGCGCAGCGGCAACGGGTCGTCCGCCAGGTTGACGAACAGCAGTTGCCCCACCTCTTCCAGGTGCAGCTTGCGCAAGCCGATCCGCGCCCGCTCCTCGGCGCTGAACTGGTACAGGCTGGAGTTCGGAATGCCCTGTAGCTGCCCCTCGGCACCGAACGACCAGGCATGGTACGGGCAGACCAGCGGTCGCTGGCCGGTGCATTCGGTCTGGATCGCCGACAGACGATGCGGACACTGGTTGAGAAAGGCCCGAATGCCGGACTCGGTACGCTGCACCACGACCGGCACGCCGGCGATCTTGCGGGTGAAGAACTGGTTGCGCTCGCGCACCATCGAACTGAAGCCGACGAAGATCCAGAGCCTGCCGAACAGCCTTTCGCGCTCCAGCGCGAGCGTCTGCGGCTCGGTGTAGTGCGCTGCGTCCAGCGCATGGCGAGTCATGTCCACATCCACAACCTTCACTTGCTGAAAATAACCCGGGCCGGATTGCCGACCACGGTCTGTCCGGCCGCCACGTCCTTGAACACCACCGCGCCCATGCCCACCACGGCGTCTTCGCCGATACTGACGTCGCGGGCGATCATCGCCCCGGAGTTGATCACCGCGCGATCGCCCACCTTCACGTAGCCAGCCAGCAGGCAGCGCGGGCCGATGTGTACATAGTCGCCGATGACCACGTCGTGGCCGAGCATGGTTTGCTGGTCGATGAAACCGTAGGCGCCGATACGGCAGTCCACGCCGCTGCTCACGTCGTAGCCGAAGAAGGTCGGGCCGTAGCTGGTCCGCACGCCAAGGGTGCAGCGGGTGCGAATAGCGACGAACTCGGCGCCCTTCGCCAGCAGGCATGCGACCTGCTTCTGGCGACTGAGCGGATCGCCGACCGCGGCGACGAACAGTTGGTCAGGCTCGGCGACGAAGCTCTCCGGATACCCGAGCCACGGATAGTAGAGCGACTCCGCGACCGCTTCGGGGCCGCGTTCGTCGAGAAACCCGCCGATCACCCAGTCGATGCCGTGACTGTAGTCGACCTGCAGCTGGGCCAACACCTGACGCCCCAACCCACCGGCGCCGAGGATGATGATCCTCTTCATTGCATCGTCCTCAACTGATGGTCAGGCCGCCGTCCATCACCAGGGTCGTGCCGGTCACCCAGCGGCTGGCATCGGAAAGCATGAAGATAGCGGCGTTGGCGATATCCTCGGGCTTGCCGAAGCCCAGCGGATAATTGTTGCGCTCGGTGTCCATGGAACCCACGACCTGGGCCGTAGCTTCCAGCAGCGGTGTTTCCACCAGCGCCGGCGACAGGCAATTGACCCGGATCCGCCGTTTCACCACTTCCATGGCCAGGCAGCGGGACATGGCGATCAGAGCGGCCTTGGTTCCCGAGTATGCGCCCACACCGGCAACCCCGATGTGGGCGGCGATGGAAGCGATGAACAGGATCGAGCCGCCGGCCGCGATCAGGTTGCGCTTCAGCAGCGCCTGGGTAAGCAGCATCGGCGAGTCGACATTGATCGACTGAACCTCGTGCAGGTGCGCTTCGCTCATCATACGGACCGGACATAGACGGGAGATCCCCGCGCTATGCACTACCCCATGGATTTCGCCATCGAGCGCCGCGACCAAGGCGGCACGCTGCTCGGCGACCGTGAGATCGACCTGGATCGCCTGGTGCGACAAATCGGAAATCGCCTGCAACGCTTCCAGGCTGGCGCCCAGGCGCTGTGGGTCGCGACCGCTGACGATCAATTCGGCGCCCATCCGCGCGCAGCTCTGCGCGATGGCCAGGCCCAGGCCGGAACTGGCGCCGGTGACCAGGATGCGCCTGCCCGACAGGCTGAAGGGATTGAAGGAAGTCTCGTCGTTCACTTGGCTGATTCCGCGTTCAAGGCACTCAGGATTCGATCAGATCGGGGAACTTCGCCCCTTCGATATCCACCAGGCAGGTACCCCAGGACAGGCCGATACCGAAGCCGCAGAGCAACACGCGATTGCGGCCGGCCTCGAGTTCCCGGTTGATCCGCGCGGTCATGGTCACCGGCAGCGAGGCGCCGCTGGTGTTGCCGAAGTCGCGCAGGGTCGAAGGCACCTTCTCTACCGGCAGGCCGAGCTTCTTGCGGATGGTCTCGTTGATCATCCGGTTGGCCTGGTGGAAAACGAAGTAGTCCACTTCGTCCTTGCTCGCACCGGCATAGTCGAGCAGCTTTTCCACCGCCGGCGGTACGCGCTGGGTGGAGAAGCTGAGTACGGCGGTGCCGTCGAGCTGCAGGTCGATGGCACGGTGCCAATGGTCGTTCTCGTCCTCGCGGAACGGCATCAGGTGCTGCACGCCGACCGGTTCGCGATGGCCGCCCACCGGCAGGATGATGGCCTTGTAGCCGCTGCCGTCGCTGTTCAGGTCGAAGTGCATCGGCGGCGCGCCTTCGCAGAACTCCAGCGCCGTCGCGGTGCCCGCGTCGGAGAAGATCGGATCGTTGACACTGGCGCCGCGGTCGCCGACCAGCACAAGGCCCTTCTTCACCCCGCCGGCGGCGATCAGCGAACCCAGCAGGTTGAGGGCGAACGGATAGGCCGAGCAACCCAGGTTGACGTCGAAGGCCACGGTGGAATGCGGCAGCCCCAGGCGGTCCTGGAGGATGATCGCGGTAGCCGGCGCCAGGTAGTCGGGAGACTGGGTCACGACGATCAGCGCATCGACCTCCTCGCGCTTCCACTCCAGGCTTTCCAGCAGGCGCTCGGCGGCGTCGAAGGCCAGGTCGGAGAAGCACTGCCACTCCTGCGCCATGCGCCGCGTCTCGATGCCGATGTTGCGCACCAGGCGTTCGCGCTCGGCGCGCAACTGCGGCTTGCAGTCGGTCAGGTTGGAGATAACGCGCTTGGGGACGCAGGTCGCCATCCCGGCGAAACGGACGTTCTTCAGCGTGGAGGTGGCCATGGTCAGAGTCCGAGCATCTGGTAGAGGTCGCCCACCGTGCGAGCCTTGATCAGGTCTTCACCGGTGATGGTCTTGCCGTATTCCATGTCGAACATGACGATGACCCCGAGCGCGGCCAGCGAGTCCCATTCCGGCAGGTCTTCGAGCTGGGTGTCCATGCTGACCTCGACGGGATTCTGGAAATCGGTGGCGGAAAGGAAGTCTTCGATGAATTTTGCTTGGCTCATTTCTTGTCTACCTGAGTGAGGCGGTTGTTCATTCTGTTATCGGTCGCGACGGGCTCAACTTGATGCTCGCCGCCGCGGCATGGCGGCGGAAGCGATCAGGCCGGCGACGAACTCGACGTCTGCGGCGGCCAGCCCGGGATAGATCGGCAGGCACAGCACCCGCGAGGAAATCGACCGCGCCACCGGAAGATTGGCGGGCGCCGCCGAGGGCAGCGAATGGTACATGGGGAAGTCGCTGATGAGTGGGTAGAAGTAGCGCCGCACCAGCACATCCCTGTCGCGCAGGCGCTGGTACAGCTCGTCGCGCGAAAGCGGAAAATCGTCTTCCACCAGGATCGGGAAATAGGCGTTGTTGGCGAAGGTCTGGGTACCAGGCCGGAGGCACTGGATGCCAGGGACGCCGGCCAGCAGGCGCCGATAGCGCTCGGCGATCTCCCTGCGCTGCTCCAGGGCCTGGTCGACGTGCTTGAGTTGCAGCAGCCCGAAGGCAGCGCCGACCTCGTTGAGCTTGCCGTTGATGCCGGGCATGACCACCGTGACCTCGTCGACGAAGCCGAAATTCTTAAGGTGGTTGAGGCGTTGCCGGGTGTTTTCGTCCGAGCAGATGATCGCACCGCCCTCGAAGGTGTTGAACACCTTGGTGGCATGGAAGCTGAGGATGCTCAGGTCGCCGTGGCGCAGCACGCTGCCGCCGGCGTCGCGCACGGCGAAGGCATGCGCGGCATCGTAGATGACCTTCAGGTGGTGGATATCGGCGATCCGCTGGATCGCCTCGACATCGCAGGGGTTGCCGTAGCAATGCACCGGCAGGATCGCGGTGGTCTGCGGGGTGATCGCCGCCTCGATCCGCGACGGGTCGAGATTCATGGAGTCCTGATCGATGTCCACGAAGATCGGCTTGAGCCCGTTCCACAGCAGCGCGTGGCTGGTGGCGACGAAGGAGTACGGCGTGGTGATCACCTCGCCGGTCACCCGCAATGCCTGCAGCGCGGTGATGAGCGCCAGGGTGGCGTTGGCGAAGAGCACGATGTGCTTCACCCCCAGGTATTCGCACAGGGCCTCTTCCAACGCATGGTGCATGTCGCCCCCGTTGGTCAGGAAGCGGCTCTCCCAGATCTTTTCCAGGTAGGGGATGAACTCTTCCAGGGGCGGCAGCAGCGGGCTGGTGACCGGGATCGTCTTGTTGTTCATGTAGGGCCCTGATGAATGGATACTCAGGCGAGTAAAGGGCGAAAAACCCGAGCACGCCACTCTATGCAAGGCCCGTACCCAAAGAGCCTGATGCAGGTCAAAGCCCCTGGTCGCGCGACCCCTGGCTGTTCCACAGGCGCTGCGGCGCGAATCGGCAGTCAAACTTCTGACAAATTCTCCCGTGTTTCCGTAGACCTTGCGGAACAGACCCTCCAGCGACACAGGTCCAGTCCCTGCGAACGAAAAGGCCCATGACGGAGTCATGGGCCCTGTTCCACAGAGGGACTGTCACTTCAGGTAGTTGAACAGGCTCAACCCCTGGATCTTCACGTAGCTCTGCTGCGCGGCATCCATGATGGTGGACTGCAACGACAGCCGCGACAACGCCTCGGCGTAGTCCAGGTCCTGGATCTGCGACATCACCGACGCATTCACCAGCTTCACATCGTCGATGAAGGTCTCGGTGCTTTCCACGGTATTCAGGCGCGCGCCGATCTTGCCCTGGCCGCCATCCACGGCGGCAGCCACGGCGGAGAGGTTGGTCAGGGCCACCGCCGTCGCATCGCGGATGGCGTCGTTGCCGGCCTGGTTGTCGGTGGAGCTTTCCAGGGCCTTGCGCAGGTCCGACACCACGTTCAGCAGGCTGCGCTTCTCGCTGCCCGGCTTGTAGTTGACGTTGAACTCGTCGCCCGCCTTCGGCGTGCCGTCGATCGTCACGCTGACGCCGGCGTAGAGCACCTTGTCGATTGTCTTCGGGTCGTCGTCGATGGCGCCCTTGGACAATTGCCAGGCCGGCGGCGAATTCGGATCGTAGGTGGTCCAGTCATAGCCCGGAGGCAGGCTCTTCGGATCGTAGACCACATACTCCTTGTCGCTGACGAAGTGGATGTTGAAGCCGTCGGTTGCCGCAGGCGGATTGCTCGCCGGGAACTGGCTGTCGAAGGCCAGCTCGTCCTCGACCAGACCGACCGAGATGCGACCGTCGCCGGTATTGCCAGCCGCCGCCTTGGTATCGAGACGAGCGGCATTGACGATGTCCTCGAACAGTACCTTGCCGCTGTCGCTGACCGGAATCCGCGTGCTGCTGGCGATCTGCACCTCGCGCTGGCTCTCGTCGCCCATGTAGCTGTAGGTGCCGTCCTCGTTGCGCACGAACGGCTGCACCGAGCCCTGGGACCCGGAAAACAGGTATTTGCCACTCGCGTCGCGGCTGTTGAGCAGGTTCAGCAACTCGTCCTCGCGCTGGCGCAACTCGCTGGCCAGCGACTTCTTGTCGTTGGAGTCCAGTGCGCCGTCGCCGGCCTGGCCGGCGATCTCACGGATGCGCTGGAGGACGTTGCCAACCGAACGGAGGATGGTTTCTTCCTGGCTCAGGCTGTTCTTCGCCTCGGTCATGCCGGTCTTGTACTGCTCGTTCAACCCCTGCTCCTGGTCCAGGCGCAACAGGCGTACCGAACCGACCGGGTCGTCCGCCGGTGTCAGGATGCGCTTGCCGGTGCTGATCTGCTCGAAGGTACGGTTCAGGTCCGCGTAGTTGCGGGAAATCCCGTTGACCGAGTTGTTGAAGGCCTGGATGGTGGAAATGCGCATGGTGGCGGTCTCGCTGGCTTAGGCCCCGTCGAGAGAACTCAACGGAACGCTCCAATCAGGGTATCGAACAGAGTGCGGGCAACTTGAATCACCTGGGCCGAGGCACCGTAGTACTGCTGGAACTGGATCAGGTTGGCCGCCTCTTCGTCGAGGCTCACCCCGGACAACGAATCGCGGCTGTCCTGGGCCTGCTTCAGCACCGTGGCGCTGGCCTCGCTGCTGGCACGCACCTGGGCGGTCAGGGTGCCGACCCGCTCGACCAGGCCACCATAGGCCTCGTTATAGGTGGAACCGGTGTTGTCGGTGCCGCCGACGGTCGGCTTGGTCTGCAGGGCCAGCAGGTTGAGAGCGTTGCGGTTGTCGGAAATACCCTTGTCGTTGAAGCCCAGCTTGAAGCTGTCGGAGTTCTGCGGTACGCCGCTGAGCTCGAATTCGTAGCTGTATTTCTGCCCGCTCGGGTCGGTGAACGCCATGCGCACGGTATTGGTATTGCCGCTGGTCAGCGTCGGGCTGCCGGTCAGGGCGTTACCGTCCTTGTCGACGTAGCTCCAGCCGGCCGGCAACGGCGAGGACAGGGTATAGGTCTTGCCGTCGGCGCTGAGCGTCGCGCCCAGGCTGATCCCGTTGGGCCCGAACGCGCCCTGTAGCACAGTCGGATCCACCGGCGACGGACCGCTGGTGAGGGTCGGCGCGCCGATCTTGCCGGTGCCGCGGTTTTCGGTGGTCGACTCGGTACGCGCGGTACCGGCGAACGCCAGTTGCGAGGCATTCTTCAGCGTCGCCTCGATATCCGCCGCGCCACGCCGGGTCGGCTGCAGGGTGAAGCGGTCGCCGGCAGCCGGGAGCTGGTCGAGGGTCAGGTTGAAGCCCTGGTCGACGCCGTTGGCATCCTTGAACGAGAGGGTGTAGGGACCGGTACCGCTGACCGTGACCTGCATGCTTGCGTCGTCGCCCAGGCGCCGCGCGGTGAAACTGGTGCCGTCGAAGTCCAGGCGGAAATCGCTGGAATTCAGCTTGCTGGTATCGGTGATGTTCAGGTTGGCGTGGACATTACCGGTGTTGCCATTCTTCGCCAGGACCCGCAGCGCGGTGATGTCCGGATCGTTGATGTCGCCGAACAGGTTGGCGCCGGCCTTGCCGGCCAGGTCGAGGCCCTGCCCCAGCTGCTTGTTGATGGTATCGGCGAGGGTGATCGCCAACTGCCCGAGCTTGTTGTAGCTGCTGTCCAGGGCGCTATTGCGGTAGGCCAGCAAGCCACCCATCTCGCCGCCGGACACCAGGCCGGTGACGTTCTGTATGGAGTTGCCGTTGCTCAGTTGCACCTGGTAGCGGGTCGGGTCATCCAGCCCGGGCACCACGCTCAGGGTCGACACGGTATTGCCCACCACCAGCGGCTGGCCGCTACCGATGAACAGGCTGACGCTGTTGTCGTCCTGGGTGACCGCGGTCACCCCGATCATCTCGGACAGCTTGCGCACGGCTTCGTCGCGCGCATCCATCAGGTCGTTGGGCACCGCGCCCGCCGACTTGGCCTTGGCGATGGCATCGTTGTAGCTGGCCACGCTCTGCGACAGATGGTTGACCTGCGAAGCCAGCGCGCCCAGTTGCTGGTTGATCAGGCTGTTCTGCTTGTCCAACTGGTCGTAGAGGGTATTGAAGGTCTTGCCCAGCCCCTCGGCCTGGGCAAGCACTGCCTCGCGCGCTTCGGTCGAGGAGGGATTGTTGGCGGCGGCCTGCAGTGCGGCGAAGAAGCGCTGCATGGCCGGGCTGACGCCGGTGGTGGTGTTGGACAACAGGCCGTCGAGCTGCTCGATCTGGCTACGGAATGCGCTCAACTCGCTGTTCTGGCTGGTGGCGTTGCGCAACTGGCCGGTGAGGAAGTCGCTGGCCAGGCGGCGCACGTCGACGATCTGGCTGCCCGAGCCCATGTAGCCGGCACCGCTGAACTGCGGGACCTGGGTCTGCTGGATGGCATCCTGGCGACTGTAGCCCGGCGTCTTGACGTTGGTGATGTTGTGCCCGGTGATGGTCAGCCAGGTCTGGCTGGTGCCGAGGCCGGACAGGCCTATCGAGAGTAGGTCGGACATGGGTCAGTTCCTCCTTGCTCAACCCAGAGGCGGCGTGCCGGCGGCGGCGACGGCCTGGTAGGTCTGCATCTGTCTGGCGATCTGCGCCACCTTGCGGGCGTACTGCGGATCGGTGGCGTAGCCGGCGCGCTGCAGTTCCTGCATGAAGCGCTCGGGGTTGGCGGCGCTGTCCAGGGCGTTCTGGTAGCGGTCGTTGCCCTGGAGGAAGCTGACGTAGTCGTGGAAGCTCTGCTCGAACGACGAGTAGGAGCGGAACGCCGCGACTTCCTTGACCGCCTTGCCGCCTTCGTATTCGGTGGTGAGAGCGCGCGCCGAGGCACCATCCCAGCGGCTGCCGGTCTTGATGCCGAACAGGTTGTGGCTGCTGCCGCCATCCTGCTGGCGGATGATCGATTTGCCCCAGCCGGTCTCCAGCGCGGCCTGGGCCACCAGGTAGCGGGCATCGACGCCGATCCGCTCGGCGGCCTTCTGGGCCATCGGCAGCATGGTGGCGATGAACTCGTCGGCCGAGGCGAACATCGACTTGCCCCTGGCCAGCGGCGGCTGGGCGATGCGCCGGCTGCCCTGGCTGTCGACGCCATCGGTGGAGAAACCGCGGCGGCTCGCCGCCGGGTAGCTCTGCGCCGGCAGGTAGCTGTCCTGGCCCAGGCTCTGCATCTGGCTGGCGGCCGGCGAGGCGGAGGGAACGATGCCGGCGAGCATGCGCTCGGTCAGCTTGCCCGGCAGCGCCAGGCGCCTCTGGTTGAGCAGCTTCGAGTCGTCGCGGCCGGCTTCCGGCATCGGCAGGGCCTTGCCGGCCTGCGCGCTGGGGTTGCTCGGCCAGCGACCGGCGCCGTTCTCGGCGACCCGGGCGAACGGGTTTTCGCCGTTGCCCCTGGAGCCTTGCTTCATCTTCGACAACTGGCGCACCAGCACGTCGGCCAGGCCGATGCCGCCGGCATTCTTCGACAGGCTCACCGACAGTTGCTGGTCGTACATGTCCTGGTACTGCTTGGTGGTCTGGCTGTTCATGAAATTGCCGTCGCCCAGCGCTTCGTTGGCCGAACGCATGGATTTGAGCATCTCGTTGAGGAACAGCGATTCGAATTCCTGGGCGACCTTGCGGATGTTCGCCTCGCCGTCGCGGTCCTTGCCGACCTTGAGCTGGTTGAGGCGGTTGAGATCGGTATAGGAGCCGCTGTCGGGGCCTGCGCCGATACCGCTGAGCAAACGGGAATCCATGGCGTCGTCCTCAGATCACGATCAAGTCGGCCTGCAACGCGCCGGCCTGCTTCAGGGCTTCGAGGATCGCCATCAGGTCGCTCGGCGCGGCGCCGACCTGGTTCACCGCGCGGACGATGTCGTCCAGGGTGGTGCCGGGACCGAACTTGAACATCGGCTTGGTCTCCTCCTCGGCGTTCACCCGCGAGCGTGGCACCACCGCGGTCTGGCCGTTGGAGAAGGCACCGGGCTGGCTGACGATCGGGTCCTCGGTGATGCTCACGGTCAGGCTGCCGTGGGTGACGGCGGCCGGCGATACCTTGACGTTCTGGCCGATGACGATGGTGCCGGTGCGCGAATTGATGATGACCTTGGCCACCGCCTCGCCCGGCTGCACGTCGAGGTTCTCCAGGATCGACAGGTAGTCGACCCGCTGGTTCGGGTCGAGCGGCGCGCTGACCCGCACCGAGCCGCCGTCCACCGCATGGGCGACGCCCGGACCGAGCAGTTCGTTGATGCGGTCGACGATGCGCTTGGCAGTGGTGAAGTCCGGGCGGTTGAGGTTCAGCGTCAGGCTGTTGCCCTGGTCGAAGCCGCTCGGCACCGCGCGTTCGACGGTGGCGCCGGCCGGGATACGTCCGGCGGACGGTACGTTGACGGTGATCTTCGAGCCGTCGCGGCCTTCGGCGTCGAAGCCGCCGACCACCAGGTTGCCCTGGGCGACCGCGTAGACCTGGCCGTCGATACCTTTCAGCGGAGTCATCAGCAAGCTGCCGCCGCGCAGGCTCTTGGCGTTGCCGATGGACGACACGGTGACGTCGATCGGCTGGCCCGGCTTGGCGAACGGCGGCAGGTCGGCATGCACCGATACCGCGGCGACGTTCTTCAACTGCACGTTGCCGACGTTGGCCGGCACCTTGATGCCGAACTGCGCCAGCATGTTGTTGAAGGTCTGCAGGGTGAACGGCGTCTGCGTGGTCTGGTCGCCGCTGCCGCTCAGGCCGACCACCAGGCCATAGCCGATCAACTGGTTGGTCCGCACGCCCTGGATGCTGGCGATATCCTTCAACCGCTCGGCCTGGGCCGCGCCGGCGGCCAGGAGCAGCGCGGCGAGGGCCAGCAGGTGCTTGAACTTGGTCATCGCGGGCGTCCTCAGAACGGCCACAGCGGGCTGAGGAAGAAGCGGTCCAGCCAGCCCGGCTGACTGGCATCGGCGAAGGCGCCGGTGCCGGAGTAGGTGATCCGGGCGTCGGCCACGCGGGTCGAGGACACGGTGTTGTCGGTGGCGATATCGTCGGCGCGGACCAGGCCGGCGATGCGCACCAGCTCGTTGCCGGTGTTCAGGGTCATCCACTTCTCGCCGCGCACGGAGAGGATGCCGTTGGGCAGCACCTCGGCCACGGTCACGGTGATCGAGCCGGTCAGGCTGTTGCTCTGCCCCGCCTGGCTATCGCCCTTGGCGTCGCGCGAGCCGCCGTATTCGGCGCTGAGGCTGAGGTCGCCGCCGCCGATCGGGTTGTTGGTGGTCATGCCGCTGCCGAACAGCGAGGTCAGCCCCATCTTGGTCTTGCTGTCCTTCTGGATATCGGAGTTGGCTTTCTTGCTCGCCTGGGTCTTCTCGTTGAGGGTGATGGTGATGATGTCGCCCACGCGGAAGGCCTTGCGGTCGTCGTAGAGGTTCTGCTCGAAGCCGGCCTGGTAGATCGCGCCGTTGTTCTGCGCGGCGGGCAGCGGGGTGCGCGGCAGCACCGGCGCGTAGTACGGATCGTTCGGCTTCGGCGGTGGATTGACGCAACCGCCCAGGGCGGTGGCGATGCCAAGCAGGGAGACGATCATCAGCCGGTTCATATCAAGCTACCTCGCGGCGTACAGCCAGGGCCCGGTCAGGGCCCGTCAAAGATTCTGGGTG
This sequence comes from Pseudomonas sp. RC10-4-2, assembly GCF_050433085.1. Classification (NCBI taxonomy): domain Bacteria; kingdom Pseudomonadati; phylum Pseudomonadota; class Gammaproteobacteria; order Pseudomonadales; family Pseudomonadaceae; genus Pseudomonas; species Pseudomonas sp. RC10-4-2. The sequence continues at coordinate 1,262,460 of NZ_JBNPXX010000002.1, read as the reverse complement.
ACGAAGGACAACATCTGGTCGGCGGTGGAGATGACCTTGGAGTTCATCTCGTAGGCGCGCTGGGTGGTGATCATGTTCACCAGTTCCTCGACCACGTTGACGTTGGAGTTTTCCAGGGTGTTCTGGGCAACCGTGCCGAGGCCGTTGAGACCCGGCGTACCGACCTGGGGCGCGCCGCTGGAGCCGGTTTCCAGGAACAGGTTGTTGCCGATGGCCTGCAGGCCGGCCGGGTTGATGAAGTCGGCGGTCTGGATGTTGCCGATCACCTGCGGCTGGGCGTTGCCGGTGGTGGTCACCGAGACGGTGCCGTCCTGGCCGACGGTGAAGGTCTGGGTCTCGTTGGGCACCACGATCGCTGGCTCCAGGGCGAAGCCGTTGGAGGTGACGATCTGCCCGTCGGAGTTCAGGTGGAAGCTGCCGTCGCGGGTGTAGGACACGGTGCCGTCCGGCAGCAGGACCTGGAAGAAGCCGCGCCCGTTGACCGCCATGTCCAGCGGCTGCTCGGTGGTCTGCAGGCTGCCCGGGGTGAAGATCTTCTGGGTGCCGACGACGCGCACACCGGTACCCAGTTGCAGGCCCGAAGGCAGCTCGCTGTCCTGGGTCGACTGGCCGCCCGGCTGGCGCCGGATCTGGTACAGCAGGTCCTGGAACTCCGCGCGGTCGCGCTTGAAGCCGGTGGTGGATACGTTGGCCAGGTTGTTGGAAATGGTGGTCAGGTTCATGTCCTGGGCGGACAGACCGGTCTTGCTGACCCACAGTGCCGATAACATCGTCGTGCTCCTCGGGTGCCGGTTTTATGGCACCACGCTCAAGTGATTAGCTGATTTGCAAAACCCGCGCCATGGCCGCCGAATCGTCCTCGGCGGTGCGCATCATCTTCACGTGCAGCTCGAATTGACGGGACAGCGAGAGGATCGCGGTCATCTCTTCCACCGCGTTCACGTTGCTGCTTTCCAGGAAACCGGAGACCACCTTCACGTTGGCGTCGGCCAGCGGCGCCTGCTCGCCCGGCTGCGGCTTGTAGTGCAGCAGGCCGTCGGTACCCTTCTCCATCTGCTTCAGGTTCGGGTTGACCAGTTTGATCCGGTCCACCACGGCGACCACGTTGGGGTTCTCGCCAAGGGCGCGGATGCTGATGGTGCCGTCCTGGCCGATCTCCACCTTTTCCTCCGGCGGCACGGCGATCGGCCCACCGTTGCCGAGCACCGGCAAGCCGTCGCCGGTGCGCAGCATGCCGAGGGCGTCGATATGCATGCCGGCGGTACGCACGTAGGCCTCGCTGCCATCCGGCGCCTGGACCGCGACGAAGCCGTCGCCGTCGATGGCGATGTCCAGCTCGTTGCCGGTTTCCTGGAGGCTGCCATGGCTGAAATCGGTACCGGGCCGCTCGCTCATGGCGAATACCCGCGCCGGGAAGCTGTCGCCGAACACCTGCATCGAACGCGCCTGCTCGAAGTCGCGACGAAAGCCGCTGGTCGAGATGTTCGCCAGGTTGTTGGCATGAGCACGCATCGCCAGGGTGTTCTGGCTGGCCCCGCTCATGGAGACGTACAGCATCTTGTCCATCGAATCCTCCAGGCACCGGCACAATCCGCCGGGCTTTCTTGCAGGTTATCCAGCAAGCGCCGTGCCAGAATTCGAAAAAACAATTAATACATTGATTTAAAAGGATTTTATAAAACAGAAAGCCTCCTTTCGGAGGCTTCGGGGGCAACCCCTGGCCAGGGGTTGCCGCTGGCGGCAAGGGCCTTGCCGGTGCCCGGACGGCACCGGCACGCCGTCATCAGCGCAGGTTGATGATGGTCTGGGTCACCGCATCCTCGGTCTGGATGGTCTTGGCATTGGCCTGGTAGTTGCGCTGGTGGACGATGAGGTTCACCAGTTCGTTGGAGATGTCCACGTTGGACGCTTCCAGCGCGCCGGATTGCAACGCCCCCAGGGTGCCCGAGCGCGGCGCGCCGACCGCCGGCTCGCCGGACTCCGAGGACTGCACCCAGGAGGTCTTGCCGATCGGCGTCAGGCCCTGGATGTTGGCGAAGTTGGCCAGCACCACCTGGCCCTGCACCTTGGACTGGCCGTTGGTGTAGCGGGCGAAGATCACCCCGGTGTCGTCGATTTCCAGGCCTGCCAGCTGACCGGTGGTGTAGCCGTCCTGGATCGGGTTGCTCTGGGCGAACGCGGTGGAGTACTGGGTGGTCTTGCGCATGTCGAAGGAGATGCCGCTGGCGGCACCGGTCGCGCCGTTCCAGGCGTAGGTCGGCGGGGTCTTGCCGTCCGAGGCCGCCGGAATCCAGCCGGTGCCGGGAGTCGGCGGATTGCCGGTGGCCGGGCTGAACTGGATCACGTTGGTGGTCGCGTCGATGCTGAAGCCCGGCCCGCTGGTGCTGCCGTCCGGAGCCCGTACCGAGGTCATCTGGCCGCTGGCGTCGAAGGTGACGTTGAAGCTCATCGGCGTCTTGTTCGACGGGTCGAGCGGATTGACCCCGTCGATCAGCACTTTCATGGTCCAGCTGTTCTCCGGAATCGGCGGGGTCGCATTCGGATCCGGCTCGTTCTTGATGAAGAACTGGCTCATGGTGTGGGAGTTGCCCTGGCTGTCATAGATGCCCAGCGAAGAGGACGAGTTGTAGGTAGCGGCGTCGGACGGATCGAACGGCGTCACGGTCGGCGGCTTCAGCGTCGAGTTGAGGTTGTACGACTGCTGGATGCTCGAGGTGGCCTGCGGCGCCTGATTGGCGCGCTCGACCTTGAGGTCGGTGACCACGCCGTTCTGCAACTGGCCGTTCGGCCCGACGGCATAGCCCTGCAGGCGGTAGCCGTTGTTGTCGACGATGAAATCCTGCTTGTCGGTATTGAAGTAGCCGGCGCGGGTGTAGCTGATCGCCCCGTTGTTGCTGGTGACGAAGAAGCCGTTGCCGTTGATGGCCAGGTCCAGCACGCTGTTGGTCGAGTCGATGTTGCCCTGCTTGAACATCTGCGAGACGTCCGAGAGCAGCACGCCGCTGCCCTGCGGGTTGCTGCCCGAACCCAGCACCGAGGCGGCGTAGACGTCGGCGAACTCCGCGCGGGATTGCTTGAAGCCTACGGTGCCGGCGTTGGCGATGTTGTTGCCGGTGACGTTCAGGCCGCTGGAGGCCGCCTGGATGCCGCTCAGGCCGATGTTGAAACTCATGGATAGCTCCTTGCCGGAAACGCCGGCTTACTGGCCGATGATCTGTACTTTGGACAGCGCGATGCTGCCCAGGCCTGCGAGGTTGAGCATCAGCTCGCCGCCGTTCTGCCCCAGGGTGACGCTGTCGACGTTGGCCGGCAGGTAGGTCTGGAGCCCGTAGGTCTTGCCGTCGATCGAGGTCTGCGCCTCGAACTTGTAGGTGCCCGGCGGCATGATGTTGCCGCTGCTGTCCTTGCCGTCCCACATGAAGCTGACGCTGCCGGCAGCCTGCTGGCCGAGGTTGATGCGATTGACCACGGTGCCCTTGTCGTCGTAGACGTTGAGCCATACGTTGCTGCTGGAGACCGGCAGGTTGAGGGACGCCTTGAAGGTGTCCTTGGTGTCCACCACCGACTTGTCGGTCGCCACGATGACCTTGCGCCCCACCAGCGACGAGGCTTGCAGGGCCTGCGACGACTGGTAGTTGGAGAGAATGCTCTCCATGCTCTTGTTCAGCGACTGCACGCCTTCCACGGTGCTGAACTGGGCCAGTTGGGCGATGAACTCGCCGTTCTGCTGCGGCGACATCGGGTCCTGGTTCTTCAACTGGGCCACCAGCAGCTTGAGGAATTCGTCCTTGCCAAGGTTGCTGCTGCCCTTGACGCTCTGCCCGGTCTCGGTGGCGCCGCTGCCGGCGGCGCGCTTGCTGCCGTTGACGTTGCCGGTGTTGCTGCTGGTGCCGCTGACGTTATCGATGCTCATGCTCTACTCCGCTCACTGACCCAGGGTCAGGACCTTCTGCATCATCTGTTTGGCGGTATTCATCATTTCCGCGTTGGTCTGGAAGGCACGGCTGGCGGAAATCATGTCGGCCATTTCCTCGACCACGTTCACATTGGGGTAATACACGTAGCCGTTGGCATCCGCGGCCGGATGGTTCGGCTCGTAGCGCGGCATCAGCGAACTCTGGTCCTCGACGATGCCCAGCACCTGCACGCCGGCGCCGGAGCTGTCCTGGTCGGCGAACAGCGAGCCGCTGTCGCCCTGGGCCTGCTGGAACATGGTGGAGAACACCGGATGGCGGGCGCGGTAGGTCTTGTCGACGCTGGAGGAAACCGTCTCGGCGTTGGCGATGTTGCTGGCCACGGTGTTCAGGCGGGTGCTCTGGGCGCTCATGCCGCTACCGGCAATGTTGAAGACACTGGCGAGGGACATGGCGGTTACTCTCCACGCAGGGCGCTGACCAGCCCTTTGAATTTGCTGTTGAGGAAGGTGAAGGACGCCTGGAAGTGCATGGCGTTCTCGGCGTAGTTGGCCTGCTCGATCTGGGCGTCGACAGTGTTCTGGTCGATCGACGGCTGGACCGGGATGCGGTACTGCAGGCTGCCCTCGCCCATGCCGAAACCTTCGGCGGCGATATGCCGCTCGTTGGTGGTGCGGGTGGCGAAGGTACCCTTGGCGGCCTTGTCCTTCTGCTCGGCGAGAACCGCGGCGAAGTCCAGGTCGCGAGCCTTGTAGTTCGGGGTATCGGCGTTGGCCAGGTTGTTGGCCAGCACTTCGGCGCGCTGGGCGCGGAAGCTGAGGGCCTGCTGGTGGATACCGAGTGCTCTGTCGAAACTGATGCTCATGGCTGCGAACCTGTTTGCCGGTGTGGCTTTCGTCGCCAACACTTCAGCAAGGCCCGTGCCAAATTATTAAAAACCTTTATATTCAATAACTTGAGTTTATTTAAGGGTAACCCGGAAGCGGCAAGCGGCAAGCCGCTTCCGCTTGCCGGCAAGGGTGGCAAGCCCCTGGAACGGCTTCTCCGGCAAACGAAAAAAGGCCCGATATCGTCGATATCGGGCCTTTACCATGCTTCCGGCCGCCGGGGACACGGCTCACTCGTGGCGAATGATCCGCTCGAGATCCACCGGTTCGCCGGGATGGGCATGCAGCTTGGCGCGAATGTCCTCGAACATCGCATCGTATTCCTTGTGCACCCGGGTGATCGCGCCGAACTTCGGGTGCAGGCCGTGCTTCTGGGCGACCCGCGTGGCATCGCTGGCGAAGTTGAAGGCGGTATCGCGCGGCAGCTCGAAGGAGTCGCTGAACGGCTTGCCGTCGATCTCGCCGTCCATGTCGAAGTGCACATAGGCGCCGGATTCGGCGTTCTGCCGCACCTCGTAGCGGATATGGATATTGATGTCCTGCTGGTCGAGGCCGGGCAGGCTGACCAGATGGAGGTGGCCTGGTTCGAACATGACGAATCTCCTGGTGGGAATCGGAATCAGTCTAGCCAGGGTCGAGCGAAAGAAAACCGCCCTGGATCAGTGCAACGTCGCTTTTTCCGCGCGTTCCTGAATGACCACCCAGGGCGCCACCACCACCGCCCAGAGGGTCGGGTCGCGTTCGAGGAAGTCCTTGGCCGCATCCTCCCCGACCTTGCTCAGGCCGCCGCCGGAAAGCCAGGCGGCGACCTTCTCGCGGTCGTCCCCGGCCAGGGCCTCGGCGACTTCCACCAGGTCCAGCGCGGCATCGACCTGGAGCAAGGCGCCACGGGCGAAGAACGGTTGCAGCTCGGCCCAGGAAATGACCGCGGTCTCGCCGAGCAGCTTGGCATAGAGGGTGCTAGTTTGTTCTGTCATGGGATCTACCTGGATTGCATGGGCGCCATGATAACGCCCGCCGGTAGCCCACGACAGCCGAAGGGAAACCGGGCCCAGGGAGGTGAGGCAGGTCCGCGCCGTTTTTCTATACGTTTATGTCAACCAGGCGACACGACTCACGGGAGCTCGCCGTGCCGTGCTTTTCAAGCGACGAAGCGCCGCTCTACACTGTACCGGTACAGTTCCCGGGGTCCGTCCATGACGATCACCCGGTCTCCTCCGGCCCCCGCGGCCGCGAGACTACAACAATGACAACACACAAGAAGAGTGGAGCACTATGAAGAAGGGTACTCAGCGTCTATCCCGCCTGTTCGCCGCGATGGCCATTGCCGGGTTCGCCAGCTACTCCATGGCCGCCGACACCATCAAGATCGCCCTGGCTGGCCCGGTCACCGGTCCGGTAGCCCAGTACGGCGACATGCAGCGCGCCGGTGCGCTGATGGCAATCGAACAGATCAACAAGGCAGGCGGCGTGAACGGCGCGCAACTCGAAGGCGTGATCTACGACGACGCCTGCGATCCCAAGCAGGCCGTGGCGGTCGCCAACAAGGTGGTCAACGACGGCGTCAAGTTCGTGGTCGGCCATGTCTGCTCCAGCTCCACCCAACCCGCCACCGACATCTACGAAGACGAAGGCGTGCTGATGATCACCCCGTCGGCCACCGCCCCGGAAATCACCTCGCGCGGCTACAAGCTGATCTTCCGCACGATCGGCCTGGACAACATGCAGGGCCCGGTGGCCGGCAAGTTCATCGCCGAACGCTACAAGGACAAGACCATCGCGGTACTGCACGACAAGCAGCAGTACGGCGAAGGCATCGCCACCGAGGTGAAGAAGACCGTGGAAGACGCCGGCATCAAGGTTGCCGTCTTCGAAGGCCTGAACGCCGGCGACAAGGACTTCAACGCGCTGATCAGCAAGCTGAAGAAAGCCGGCGTGCAGTTCGTCTACTTCGGCGGCTACCACCCAGAAATGGGCCTGCTGCTGCGCCAGGCCAAGCAGGCCGGGCTGGACGCGCGCTTCATGGGCCCGGAAGGGGTCGGCAACAGCGAAATCACCGCGATCGCCGGCGACGCTTCGGAAGGCATGCTGGCGACCCTGCCGCGCGCCTTCGAGCAGGATCCGAAGAACAAGGCCCTGATCGACGCCTTCAAGGCGAAGAACCAGGATCCGAGCGGCATCTTCGTCCTGCCCGCCTACTCCGCGGTCACAGTGATCGCCAAGGGCATCGAGAAAGCCGGCGAGGCCGATCCGGAGAAGGTCGCCGAGGCCCTGCGCGCCAACACCTTCGAGACTCCCACCGGGAACCTCGGGTTCGACGAGAAGGGCGACCTGAAGAACTTCGACTTCACCGTCTACGAGTGGCACAAGGACGCCACCCGGACCGAGGTCAAGTAAGCATCGTTGCAGTACGGAGCCCACGTCACCCACCGTGGGCTTTGTTTTAGTACCCGCATGATTCCGCGAGCGGCGGCCCGGCAAGGGCAGGCGAAGACCGGCAGCGTTCACTCCTGGTGGACGGGAGCGCGGCTTTCCCCTGCCTCCCGCCGGCCCGCCGCGCGCCGGATCGTGACGGGTCTCAGCAGCGTTCCGGCCCCACACCCGCGAGCCGAACGTCTACCTGCCGTACAACGGCGGGCGTTTAGCGAGAGAGTCCCATGCCCGAGATTTATCATTACCTACAACAATTGGTTAACGGCCTGACCGTCGGCAGCACCTATGCGCTGATCGCGATCGGCTACACCATGGTCTACGGCATCATCGGCATGATCAACTTCGCCCACGGCGAGGTGTACATGATCGGCTCGTACATCGCCTTCATCGCCATCACCCTGCTGGCGATGATGGGGCTGGACAGCGTTCCGCTGATGATGCTCGCCGCATTCGCCGCCAGCATCATCGTCACCAGTGCTTTCGGCTACAGCATCGAGCGGGTCGCCTACCGCCCGTTGCGCGGCGGCAACCGCCTGATCCCGCTGATCTCCGCGATCGGCATGTCGATCTTCCTGCAGAACGCCGTGATGCTCTCGCAGGACTCCAAGGAAAAGGCCATCCCGACCCTGCTGCCCGGCAACTTCGTGTTCGGCGAAAGCAGCATGAACGGCGTGGTGATCTCCTATATGCAGATCCTGATCTTCGTCGTCACCTTCCTGGTGATGTTCGGCCTCACCCTGTTCATCTCCCGCTCCCGCCTGGGCCGCGCCTGCCGCGCCTGCGCCGAGGACCTGAAGATGACCAACCTGCTGGGTATCAACAGCAACAACATCATCGCCCTCACCTTCGTCATCGGCGCCGCCCTGGCCGCCGTCGCCGCGGTGCTGCTGGGCATGCAGTACGGCGTGATCAACCCCGGGATCGGCTTCCTCGCCGGGATCAAGGCGTTCACCGCCGCGGTGCTCGGCGGCATCGGCAGCATCCCCGGCGCCATGCTCGGCGGCCTGCTGCTGGGCGTCGCCGAAGCCTTCGGCGCCGACGTGTTCGGCGACCAGTACAAGGACGTGGTGGCCTTCGGCCTGCTGATCCTGGTGCTGCTGTTCCGACCTACCGGCATCCTCGGTCGTCCGGAGGTGGAAAAAGTATGAGCCAGTCCCTCAAGCGCGCGCTGTTCAGCGCCCTCCTCGTGATCCTGGTGTCCTATCCGATCCTAGGCCTGAAGCTGCGCACCGTCGGCATCAAGCTCGAGGTCCTCGGCGCCGATGCGCAGACCCTCTGGACCATCGCCGCGGCCGCCCTGGCCATGTTCGTCTGGCAGCTGTTCCGCGACCGCATCCCGCTCAAGCTGGGTCGCGGCGTCGGCTACAAGGTCAACGGCAGCGGCCTGAAGAACTTCCTCAGCCTGCCATCGACCCAGCGCTGGGCGGTCCTCGCCCTGGTCGTGGTGGCTTTCGTCTGGCCGTTCTTCGCCTCGCGCGGGGCGGTGGACATCGCCACCCTGATCCTGATCTACGTGATGCTCGGCATCGGCCTGAACATCGTGGTCGGCCTGGCCGGCCTGCTCGATCTCGGCTACGTCGGCTTCTACGCGGTAGGTGCCTACACCTACGCGCTGCTCGCCGAGTACGCCGGGTTCGGCTTCTGGACCGCCCTGCCGATCGCCGGGATGATGGCCGCGCTGTTCGGCTTCCTCCTCGGCTTCCCGGTGCTGCGCCTGCGCGGCGACTACCTGGCGATCGTGACCCTCGGCTTCGGCGAGATCATCCGCATCCTGCTGCGCAACATGACCGAGATCACCGGCGGTCCCAACGGCATCGGCTCGATCCCCAAGCCGACCCTGTTCGGCCTGACCTTCGAACGCCGCGCGCCGGAAGGCATGCAGACCTTCCACGAGTTCTTCGGCATCGCCTACAACACCAACTACAAGGTCATCCTGCTCTACGTGGTGGCCCTGCTGCTGGTGCTGCTGGCCCTGTTCGTGATCAACCGGCTGATGCGCATGCCGATCGGTCGCGCCTGGGAAGCGCTGCGCGAGGACGAAGTGGCCTGCCGCGCTCTCGGTCTCAACCCGACCATCGTCAAGCTCTCCGCCTTCACCATCGGCGCCAGCTTCGCCGGTTTCGCCGGCAGCTTCTTCGCCGCCCGCCAGGGCCTGGTGACGCCTGAGTCCTTCACCTTCATCGAGTCGGCGATGATCCTTGCGATCGTCGTGCTCGGCGGCATGGGTTCGCAGCTCGGCGTGATCCTCGCCGCGGTGGTGATGGTGCTGCTCCAGGAAATGCGCGGGTTCAACGAATACCGCATGCTGATCTTCGGCCTGACCATGATCGTGATGATGATCTGGCGTCCCCAGGGACTGCTGCCGATGCAACGCCCGCACCTGGAGCTGAAGCCATGAGCCGACCGATTCTCGAAGTGAGCGGCCTGACCATGCGCTTCGGCGGCCTGCTGGCCGTCAACGGCGTCAACCTGAAGGTCGAGGAAAAGCAGGTGGTCTCGATGATCGGCCCGAACGGCGCCGGCAAGACCACCGTGTTCAACTGCCTGACCGGCTTCTACCAGCCCACCGGCGGCCTGATCCGCCTCGACGGCGAGGAGATCCAGGGCCTGCCCGGCCACAAGATCGCTCGCAAGGGCGTGGTGCGGACCTTCCAGAACGTCCGCCTGTTCAAGGAAATGACCGCGGTGGAGAACCTGCTGGTCGCCCAGCACCGCCACCTCAACACCAACTTCCTCGCCGGCCTGTTCAAGACCCCGGCATTCCGCCGCAGCGAGCGCGAGGCCATGGAGTACGCCGCGCACTGGCTGGAGGAAGTCAACCTTACCGAGTTCGCCAACCGCAGCGCCGGCACCCTCGCCTACGGCCAGCAGCGACGCCTGGAGATCGCCCGCTGCATGATGACCCGCCCGCGGATCCTCATGCTCGACGAGCCGGCCGCCGGCCTCAACCCGAAGGAGACCGACGACCTCAAGGCGCTGATCGCCAAGCTGCGCAGCGAGCACAACGTGACGGTATTGCTGATCGAGCACGACATGAAGCTGGTGATGAGCATTTCCGACCATATCGTGGTGATCAACCAGGGCGCCCCCCTGGCCGACGGGACGCCGGAGCAGATCCGCGACAACCCGGACGTGATCAAGGCTTATCTGGGGGAAGCGTGAGCATGCTGAGTTTCGACAAGGTTTCCACCTACTACGGCAAGATCCAGGCGCTGCACGACGTCAGCGTGGAAGTGAAGAAGGGCGAGATCGTCACCCTGATCGGCGCCAACGGCGCCGGCAAGTCGACCCTGCTGATGACGCTCTGCGGCTCGCCGCAGGCGGCCAGCGGCAGCATCCGCTACGAAGGCGAGGAACTGGTCGGCCTGCCCTCCTCCACCATCATGCGCAAGAGCATCGCGGTGGTCCCGGAAGGCCGCCGGGTCTTCTCCCGCCTGACGGTGGAAGAAAACCTGGCGATGGGCGGCTTCTTCACCGACAAGGACGACTACCAGGTGCAGATGGACAAGGTGCTGGAACTCTTCCCGCGCCTGAAGGAACGCTACGAACAGCGCGCCGGGACCATGTCCGGCGGCGAACAGCAGATGCTCGCCATCGGCCGCGCGCTGATGAGCAAGCCAAAGCTGTTGCTGTTGGACGAACCTTCGCTCGGCCTGGCGCCGATCATCATCCAGCAGATCTTCGAGATCATCGAGCAGCTGCGTCGCGAAGGCGTCACCGTGTTCCTCGTCGAGCAGAACGCCAACCAGGCGTTGAAGCTCGCCGATCGCGCCTACGTGCTGGAGAACGGCCGGATCGTCATGCACGACACCGGCGCCGCCCTGCTGACCAACCCGAAGGTGCGCGACGCCTACCTCGGCGGCTGAGTACCGGCTACAGGCCGTAGCGCTCGATAGCGTCCAGGTGCGGCTGGGTGTCGACCTCCGCCGCTTCCGCCAGGCGCAGCCAGCACATGCGGTGCGGCCATTGCCCGGTGGCCTCCTGCAACGCCTGGTGCAGGTCGCGCGGCGCCTGCTGCGCGGGTGTCGCGACGGTGAAGTAGATCGCCCGCAGTTCCTCGCCGCTGCTGGCATCGGTGACCTGGTAGTCGCGGTTGCTGTGCACCCAGACCTTCCAGCCGCGCGCGTCGAGCGTTTCGCGGAAGGCGTCGAAGGCCTCGTCGCCCGGATAGACGCCGTCCACCAGCCAGCTCGGCGAGTAACCACCGCTCTCGAGGACGTGCACCACCGCATAGGTGGGAACGAAACGCTTGCGCTCCTCCTCGTCTTCCGGAGCCGGATAGATCAGGCCGGCGTCGAACACCACCCAGTCACCGACCCGCTGGCTGCGATTGCCCGGCGCGTTCTCGAGGACCCGCGCGGTCACCGGGCCGGTGCGCCGGGCGTAGTAGTCGAGCGCTTCGCCATCCTCGATGTAGCGGACGATCACCCAGCCCCAGTCTTCCTCGATCGGTCCGTCGCCGGCGGCGAACTCCATGCCCATGCCGGCAGCGACCTCGCGCAGCATCGTCCAGTCGCGCGCGGCGCTGGCGGCGGTCATCTGGTCCCACTGCACCGACTGCGGCTCCTCCAGCTTGCCGGCCAGACGCTGGTAGGCCAGCGCCGCCTCGGCGAAGCGATCCTGCTCCATCAGCGCCTTACCCAGCAGGCTGTGGGCTCCCAGCGAGCCGGGAGAAATTTCCAGCACCGATTGGCAGGCGCGCTCCAGCTCCGGCCAGTCGTTGAGTTTCTCGGCCAGCTTGACTTCGCTCCACAGCGCGATCAGCGGCACGCTGTCGGCGTAGAGCCGGCCGAGGCGCTTGACCTGGTCGTACTCGCCGCGGGCCAGCAAGGCATTGAGCAGGTAGTAGGCCAGTTGCTGCTCCTCGTCGGTGTGGCGCTCGACGTACTCCCAGAGCAGGTCGATGGCCTCGTCGTCGGCGGAGCAGGCCTGTAGCGCCGAGGCGGCCACTTCGCGCAAGGCGGTGTCGTCGGGCCGCTCGGCCAGCGCCTGGAGCAGCCACTGCACTTCTTTCTCCGGGTTGCGCGGCGCGTCTTCGCTGCCCTGAGCAGCCAGCCAGTCGAGCAACTCCGCAGCCGGCACCGGCAGCTCCTGCTGCTGCGGCGCGGCATCGATCTCCTCCCTCAACCCGGCGAGCAACTGGCTGGCGCCCCGATCGCGCTGCAACTGTTGAGCATGCTGTTCGGCCAGCGCCAGGTGGCGCCTGGCGCTCCATACCGAACCGCGTTGCAACGCGAGGCGGATGGCCTGGCTGGCAACATCGATGACCACCCGGTGCGCGCCCTTCTGCGAGTAGTGTTCGAGCATCTGCTGCAGGCGCCCGCCGAAGTCCCAGGTGTTGCGCTCAGGGGTCCGTTGCAGCAGCAGGTAGACGGCGCGCAGCCAGATCGTACGGTAGCGCGGGGCAATCTCGGAGAACGGCAGCAGCGCCTCCAGGGCCTCCTCGTCGCGCCCCAGCAACGCCAGGCCGTGGGCCTTGTACAGACGCCGCGGCTGGCTGATGTTGTTCCACTCCGCGCCCTCGACCTTCTCCTCCATCTCGCCGATCAGGGCCAGCGCCTGTTCCGCGCGCCCCAGGTTCAGCAGGATCGCCACGCGCATCTCCAGGAGGCTGTCGAATACCTCCTCGCCGGCGGCGAGGATCTTCTTCTCCTGTTCGGCCAGGAAGGCCAGGGCATCTTCGCCGCGCCCGTCGTCGAGCAGCGCCTCGGCCTTCTCGTTGCTCAGACAGTGGAAGCAGGCCCAGGTCGGGTCGATCCGCGCCAGGGTCTCGTCGCACACCTCGATGCGTTCCTCCACCCAGCCCGGGCCGTCGACGTTGGCGTAGCACGACGCCAGGTCCTGGGTCACGCAGACCGACTGCGGGCAGGCCTGGGTGTCGTCGCGGTTGGCCAGTTCGAACAGGGAAACGGCGTCGGCCAGGGCGGTCTCACCCTCCAGTTGGTTGCCGACCCGGTTACGCATTTCCCAGTGGCGGACGAAGATTTCCAGCCACGGGTTGTTCAACGTCCGGCTCAGCGCCTTGACCTCCGGCAACAGCGCCTCGGCGCGCTCCACCTCGAGGTCGCAGACGTACGCGGTGAGTTCGTCGATCAGCCGCGCACTCTGCTCCTGGCCGGCCTCACGCAGGTCGGCGCGGAGCTTCTCCACCCAGTTCCAGATATCCATATGCTTCAGTCTCCATCAGGCGTGTTGCGAATTTTCTTATTGCCCCAGCAGGCGCTTCACCGAATCGGCGAGTCCGGCCAGGGCCTGGTTCAGCGAGGTCGCGGGCTGGCCGCGTCCCTGTCCGGCGATGATCACTTTGAACGAGCGCAGCAGCAACGCCGCATGGGCCGCTTCGTCGCGTTCCTCGCCGACGGCCGCGAGCAGCGCCTGCACCGCCGGATTGTCGAGGTTGACGTAGAGCCGGCTCGGCTGGCGATTGTCGAGCTTGCGGGTGAACTGCCGAGCCAGGCGCAACGCCGCGGTGGAAATACGCTTGTCGGCCTCGTCGTCCTCCAGTCGCCGCTTGAGTTCGGCGTCGCGGTCGGGCACCACCACAAGCGGCAATTCCTCGGGGCTGAAGCGGGCGATCACCAGTTGCTCCTCGGCGCCGCCCAGGTGTTCGGCCAGCCAGCCGGTCTCGCGCTCGGGCAGTCGGTCGAGGCGGAACAACTGGCGGTTGCCCTGCTCGGTGCCCAGCTCCACCAGGCGCATCCCCTTGGCCTGCGCCCAGCGACGGAGGAAGGGTACCACCGCATAGCGATTGCCATGGGCCACCGGTACGCCCATGGCACGGAACAGCATTTCCTCGAAGCCGCTGTCGTTGTCCAGCAGCACATGCACCGCTCCGCGCGAAAGGAGTTCGGAAGCCGGGAGGTCGCCCTGGGAGGTGGGTACGCGCAGACTGTCCATCATCAGCGCGAACAGACGCTCGTCGCACAACGCCGCTCCCAGCAGGGCCTCGTTGTGCCGCAGCAGGACCCGCCGCCAGGCCTCCGGCTGCTGCCGCGCCACCTCGCCGAGCCCGGCGATCAGCGCCTCGGCCAGCGCATGCTGGATCGCCGCGTAATGGTCGTCACGCTGCAGGTCCTCGCGGCTGGCGGTGGGCGTCAGGCGGTTCGACTCGATCACCCCGCCGACGAACCCGGCCCAGGACGGCAGCAGGTCGCGGGCGTCATCGTCGAGCAGCATGCCGCGAAGGAATACCGAGAGATTGCGGTTGTCGCTGGTGCCATAGGTGCCGCCGTCCTGGATCCACAGCAGGCCCTGCACGTCGACCCGCTCGTCCGGGCGCACCGGCAGGCAGCAGATCGGTTCGAAGTCATGTTCGAAACGCGCGGCGAACTCCAGGTCGCGGCGCTGCCGTTGCAGCGGGTGCAGCGCGGCGTCGGCGGCCAGCCGCCACGGCGGCGGCTCCGGGTTGATCGACTGGGCGTCGCCGCCGACGTGGATCGGCTCGCGCAGCAGCACGCAGTAGCGTTCGAGGATCTCGCGCAGGCGCGCGGCCTGGGTCAGCGCACTGTATTCGTCCTGCAGTTCGAGGGTGATCTCGGTACCCACCGGGCGCGCCGGCATCGGCGTCACGCTGTATTGCTCGGCGTTGCTGGAGACGTAGCAGAAGCCCAGTTCCGGCTGCTGGTAGGACGTGGTCCGCACGCTGACCCGGCGGGCCAGGACGAAAGCGGAGAGGAAGCCCAGGCCGAACATGCCGATCAGCCCGCTGTCCTCGTGGCCGGACTGGCGCAGTCCACGGGTGTAGCCGACGCCGACGGTGGCCAGGTAGGCGTGGATTTCGTGCTCGGTGAGCCCGGCGCCGGTGTCGACGATGCGCACGGTGTTGCTGGCACTGTCGCCGATCACCTCGATTCGCGACGGCCCTTGCCAGTCGGGCTGCTCCAGGCGGCGACGGAGGATCGAGTCGTGGGCGTTCTGCACCAGCTCGCGCAACGCCACGGTGGGCGTGGAATAGAGGTGCTTGCTGAGCACCGACATCACGCCGTTGAGGTCGACTCCGGCGCGACGGATCTGGGGAGTGTTCGATTGCGGAAAGCTGCTTTGCATGTCCCTATCCAAGCGTTCGATGAATGGCGTCCGCTCGCACGCGAGCGGTCCGGTGCGGGATTCTGCCACGTTCCGTCACGTTCCTTGTGCAACGGCGTGCCCGCGATGAACTTCAGGCCGCATGGAAGCTGCCCGGAGTGCAATAGAGCCGCGTCGCGGCGAAATGTTCAACCCTCCAGGCCGATCAATTGTCGCCGGCTGCGCTCGAACCAGTCGAGCAGGTAATCGGCGAGTACCTGGGTGCGCCGCGGCAGGCCGCCCTGGAACGGATGGACGAGGAACATCGGCGTGCTGCGCGTCTGGTAGTCGCGCAGCAACCAGGCCAGGCGGCCGTCGCCCAGTTCGTCGTGGACCATGTATGACGGCAGCCGGGCGATGCCGGTGCCGGCCAGCGCGGCCTTCTTCAACAGGCTGTAGTGGTTGCTGGCGAGAAAGCCGGCAACCCGTACCCGCTCCAGCCGATGGTGGCGGTGATAGAGCCACTCCTCGTGGCCGCTGTAGTGCGAGTTCAGCAGGCACTCGCGCTCGGCCAGCTCGGCCGGGCGTTGCGGCTCGCCGTGTCGCGCCAGGTAGGCGGGACTGGCGCAGGTGATTTCCTGCAGGACGAACAGCGGCCGCGCCACCAGCCGGGCGTCCTGCTCGACCCCAGAGCGGATCGCCAGGTCGAAGCCCTCGCCAACCAGGTCGCGCAGGCCGTTGTACAGGTCCAGCTCGACACGCAGCAGCGGATGGCGTTCCTGGAAGTCCTCCAGCAGCGCGTCGAACAGGGTCTCGCCCAGCGAGACCGGGAGGGTCACCCGCACCCGTCCTTCCGCTCGCTCCTGCAAGCGCGCCACCGCCTGCCGCGCGCGCTCGGCCTGCACCAGCAAGGCCTGCGCCTCGGGCAGCAGCGCGGCGCCGGCGGCGGTCAGCGAAAGACGGCGGGTGGTGCGGTGCAAGAGGGTCACGCCGAGCTTCTGCTCGAGGACGCCAATGCGCTTCGACAGTTGGCCCTTGCTGCAACCGAGGCGCTCGGCGGCGCGGGTGAAACTGCCCAGGTCGTGGAGTACGGCGAAGGCGGCGAGATCGTCCAGGTCCTTCACGATTGTTTCCCTATGAAAACGGCAGGTTGTCGATTGACAGGATTATCCACAGCAAAGGCGACTCTACACTGGAAACCACTCACCTTCACGCAACGAGAGGCCTGTATGAAAATCATCCTGATCGGCGCCAGCGGCACCCTTGGCAAGGGCATCGACAAAGAACTCGGCGAGCGCCACGAGATCGTCCGGGTAGGCCACAGCAGCGGCGATTTCCAGGTCGACATCAGCGACGCGGACTCCATTCGCGCCCTGTTCGAGAAGACCGGTCGCTTCGACGCGCTGGTCGCCGCGGTCGGCAAGGTGCACTTCGGCGCCCTGGAGGAAATGGGCGAGGCGCAATACCAGCTCGGCCTGCGCGACAAGCTGATGGGCCAGGTCAACCTGGTACTGCTCGGCCGCGAGTACGCCAACGACGGGGGCTCCTTCACCCTCACCAGCGGCGTGCTCGCCGAGCAGCCGATCCGCTTCGGCAGTTCGGCGAGCATGGTCAACTGCGCCGTCGAGGGCTTCGTCCGCGGCGCAGCCCTGGAGTTGCCGCGCGGCCTGCGCATCAACGCCGTCAGCCCGACCGTGGTCAGCGAGGCGCTGCCCGGCTACGCGCCCTACTTCCGTGGCTTCAAGCCGGTTCCGGCGGCGGACGCCGCGCTGGGCTACGCACGCAGCGTGGAAGGCGCGCAGACCGGCCAGGTGTACCGCATCTGGTAAGCGATATTTCTCAGGAGAGGCGGTCGGCGTAGCAGGTCGGCGAACTGCCCGGCTGCTGGCGGTCCAGCTCTTCCTCGAGGAACTCGGCCAGCACCACGGCATTGTTGTGCTGCTGGTCGTGGGCGCCGTAGAGCAGCGTCAGGGTACCCTCGCGAGCGCAGTCGAGCAGGCCCCACCAATGTTCCGGGTGCGCCTGCAACTCGGCGCGGTAGTGTTCGCGGAAGCTGTCGAAGAGTGCCGGATCGTGGCAGAACTGCTTGCGCACCTCGTTGGAGGGCGCCACGTCCTTCAGCCAGTCGTCCATGGCCAGGGCCTCCTTGCGGATGCCGCGCGGCCACAGCCGGTCCACCAGTACGCGCCGGCCATCGGCGGGCGACGCCGGTTCGTATACACGCTTGCATTGGATCATCGATCGACTCCCTGGTTGCGATGAAGTCCGATCCGGACTTGAGCTAGGCCCGGACGCTCGGTAACGTGGGCGCATTTTCGATGGAGTCTTCCCTATGCGCCCTGCCCGTCTGCTGGTCTACAGCCTGCTCCCCTTGTTCGCCGCCTGCCAGGTGTGGAAGCCCGAATCGCCGAGCACCAGTGTAGACACCCGCTTCCAGGGCGAACTGGTGAAGATCAACGGCGCGCTGCAATTCCGCCCCTGTACCGAGAAGCGCCTGTTCAGCATCGAGGACGTGGCCAATACCGGCCTGCGCCGCGAAGCCGACAGCCTGTTCGACGACGGCGCCCAGGGCCTGTTCGTCGACCTGCGCGGCACCATGGGACCGGCCAAGGTCCGCGGTACCGACGGCAAGCTGGAGGTCAGCCGACTGTACCGCGTGCAGAACGAGGGCCCCGGCTGCGACGACCCGAACTTCAAGCTGCTGACCTTCGCCGCCAACGGCAACGAACCCTTCTGGAGCGCCAGGGTGAACAACCAGGGCCTGCGCCTGGACCGCCCGGAACACGAGACCCTGGCCTTGCCTTACGTCGCCGAGGAACTGCCGAACGGCAGCACCAGCTATTCCAGCGAGGCGAACGGCAAGAAGGTCGAATTGTGGATCGCCCCGTCGTCCTGCACCGACAGCATGAGCGGCGCCTTCAGCAGCTACTCCGCCGAACTGCGCATCGATGGCGAGACGCTGCGCGGCTGCGCCTATCCGGGCGCACTGGGCAAGTGAAGCGAGGGGCCGCGCAGCGGCGGCCCTTCCCTACAAGAGCAGTCCGGCCTGCTCCAGGCGCCGCCGCAGCGCCGTCAGGCCGCCCTCGTACTCCCAGTAGGCGACGCGCCCGTGGGAGGCGCTGACCAGCAGGTATTTCTCGCTGATCGACTGGATCCGTTCGATGCGCAGCAGTTTCTCGACGAAGCGTTCCTCGCCGATCTGCTCGACGATTTCCCGGTTGTCCGCGTCGTAGCCGTGGACCATGAAGGCGGCGCGCACCTTGAGGCGGATGAAACTCATCGCACGGCTCTGCGCTGGAGGGAAAGATTGCGATGGCACACTGTCGAGCGCCCCGAGCCGTTCGGTCGCCGCGCCGGATCGGCGTAGGTTTCCAGCTCGACGAAGCCGGCCTTGCGCATCATTCCCGCCGACGCCAGGTTCTCTTCGTGACGATCGATATAGACGTCCTCGATGCCTTCGTCGGCCAGTTGGGCCAGCACCGCCTCCAGCAACGCGCTGCCGAGCCCCTGGCCGGCCGCCGCCGGATGCACTACCGCCTCGCAGATGTAGGCCCGCGGCGCATCGGCACGCTGCGGCTGGTAATGGGCGAAATCCTCGGTGCGACGGAAGCTGGCGAACCCCAGCAGCCGATCGTCGCGCTCGGCCAGGACGGCACGTACCTCGCCGTCGGCGATGGCTCGCAGATGCGCACGCACCCCCTCCTCCGGCAAATGGTTCCAGGGATTCGGCCCGTGGCGCAGCAACAGGTCGGTCATGGCCTCGATATCGCCGGTTTCGGCAGCTCGCAAACGGTGCATATCCACTCCTTCAAAGTCCAGCCACCAGCAGCCCGTCGGGCAACGCCACGCCCCGCTCGATGCAGGCAGCCAGCGCCTCGACCAGGGGTTCCAGCGCATAGCCCTGCCTGGCCAGCCAGACCGGATCGTAATAGGTGGTCGCATAGCGTTCGCCGCCGTCGCAGAGAATCGCCACCAGCGAACCCTTCTCGCCGGCCGCGACCATTTGCCGTGCGGCCACCAGGGCGCCGATCAGGTTGGTTCCGCTGGAGCCGCCGACCCGCCGCCCCAGGCGTCGGGCCAGGTAATGCATGGCCGCCAGCGACCAGGCGTCCGGCACCTTGACCATCGCGTCGATCACTTCCGGCAGGAAGGACGCCTCGACCCGCGGCCGGCCGATGCCCTCGATCCGCGAACCGCAATCCAGGGTTAGGCCACGGTCGCCGCTGACATAGGCGTCGAAGAACACCGAACGCTCGGCGTCGGCGCAGAGTACCCGGGTGCAGTGCTGGCGATAGCGCACGTAGCGGCCGAGGGTCGCCAGGGTGCCGCCGGTACCGGGGCTGGAGATCAGCCAGGTCGGGGTCGGGTACGGCTCGTGGCGCATCTGCTGGAAGATCGATTCGGCGATGTTGTTGTTCGCCCGCCAGTCGGTGGCGCGCTCGGCATAGGTGAACTGGTCCATGAAATGGCCACCGCTCTCCCGCGCCAGGCGTTCGGACTCGGCGTAGATCTGGGTGGGGTCCTCCACCAGGTGGCTCTGGCCGCCGTAGAAGGCGATCTGGGCGATCTTTTCCTTCGAGGTGCTGGCCGGCATCACGGCGATGAAGGGCAGGCCCAGCAGGCGTGCGAAATAGGCTTCGGAAATCGCCGTGGAACCGCTCGATGCCTCGATCACCGGCGCGGCCGGCCTGAGCCAGCCGTTGCACAGCGCATAGAGGAACAGCGAGCGCGCCAGGCGATGCTTGAGGCTGCCGGTGGGGTGGCTGGACTCGTCCTTGAAGTACAGTTCGACGCCAGGCAGGCCGGGAGTCTCCAGGGGGATCAAATGGGTATCGGCGCTGCGCTGGAAATCCGCTTCGATGATGCGGATCGCCTCGCGGGCCCATTGGCGGTGGTCGACGGTCATGGAAACTCCTTCAGTTCAGGACGCCGGCCGGAGGCGGCGGCGGAGCGCTGCGCCACTGGCTGATGGCGACGCCGATGAAGACCAGGCCGGCAGCGAGCATCTGCGGGCCGTTGAGGGTTTCGCCGAGGAACAGCGCGGCGAATACCAGGGTGAAGACCGGGATCAGGTTGATGAAGCCCGATGCCTGGCTGGCCGGCAGTCGACCGACGCCGAAGTTGTACAGGCCGTAGGCGCCCACCGTGACCACCACGCCGAGATACACCACCGCCTGGATCCCCAGCGCGCTGGGCTGGCTCGGCAGGTCGGCGCTGGCCAGCGCCAGCGGCAGGAAGAACAGCGTGCCGACGAAGGCCTGCATGGCGGTCAGGGCGAATGCCGAGTAGCGCGCCGAAAGGTGCTTCAGCAACAGGGTATAGCCGGTGGCGCAGAGCATCGCGAGAAGTTCGAAGAAGTTGCCCAGCAGCGGCTGCGGCGCGTGCAGGTCGGGCTCGCCGGCGAGGCTCAGCCAGATCGAACCGAGCACCGCCAGGCCAAAGCCGATCCAGGTCATCCGGCCGATCCGTTCGTGCAGCAGCAACCAGGCCCCCACCGCCACCAGCAACGGCAGCAGCGCGGTGATCATCCCGGCCTGGGCCGCGCTGGTGTATTGCAGGGCGAAGGATTCGCAGAGGAAGTACAGGCAGGGTTCGCAGACGGCCAGGCCGAGCAGGTACTTCCAGTCGCCCGGGCGGTAGTCGATGCGTCCGCGCCAGCGCCAGGCAACGAGGAACACCAGGCTGCCGAGGGCCATGCGACCGAAGATCACCCAGAGCGGCGGCAGTTCGCGGAAAGCGACCTTCAGCACCACGTACGAACTGCCCCACAGCGCCATCGCCAGGATCAGGCAGGCCAGGGCGAACCAGCGCGTCCGAGTCAAGGGAATCTCCACCACGGGCGCCGCCGCGGCGCCGGAAAAAGGACTCCCAGTATAGGCAGCCGGCTAGCTGCGCCGACAGGCACAGAAAGCGGGCAAAACTGTTGCGCCGGGCCTCACTGCTCCCAGGGCTTGCCGCGAGTCTTCTTCTCCAGCGGCAACTGCTGCAGCACCGCGGCCTTGGCCAGCATGTAGGCGCTGACCGGGGCGCTGATGAAGAGGAACAGGCTGATCAGCAATTCGTGCAGGCTGATGCCCGCCTGGCGGTTGGAGAAATAGATCAGCGAGGCGACGATCACCCCGCCGACCCCGAGGGTGGTGGCCTTGGTCGGCCCGTGCAGGCGCATGAAGAAGTCCGGCAGGCGGTACAGGCCGATCGCGCCGATCAGGACGAAGGCGCTGCCCAGCAGGAGGAACGCCGAGACGATGATTTCCAGCCACAGGCTCAGGGGTTCGCCAGTCATTCGATGATGTCTCCGCGCAGCATGTATTTGGCCACCGCCACCGTACCGACGAAGCCGAGCACCGCGATCAGCAGCGCCGCCTCGAAGAACAGGTCGCTGTCGCGCCAGATGCCGTACAGCACCAGCAGGGCGATGGCGTTCACGTAGAGGGTGTCCAGCGCCAGCGCCCGGTCCGGCAGGCACGGCCCCTTGACCAGGCGCGCCAGGGTCAGCAACAGGGCCAGGCCGAGCAGCGCCAGGCACAGCGGGATCACGTAAGCGAGCATGGGAAGATCTCCTTCAGCGGCGCTTCGTAGCGTTGCTTGATCTCGGCGATCAGCGCCGCCTTGTCCGGCACGTCGAGGCCGTGCACCAGCAAGGTCTTGCGGTCGTCGCTGAGGTCCGACGACACCGACCCCGGGGTCAGCGAGACGATGCTCACCAGCACGCTGATGGCGAGGTCGTTCTCCAGCTCGATCGGCACCTCGACGAAGGCCGGACGCAAGCGCTCGATCGGTCCGAGGGTCAGGCGGGCAACCTGGATGTTGGCGACGAGGATGTCCCACATCACCAGCGCCAGCAGCTTCAGCAGCAGCAACGGATGCCACTCCTGGCTGCGCCCGACCAGCAGGCGGTTGGTCAGCAGCGGAATGCACACGCCGAGGAAGGCGCCGAGCAGCCAGTGGCCAATGGCGAAGGAATCCACCAGCAGCAACCAGACCAGCAACAGCAGGACACTAAGCACGGGATGAGGCAGTACGCGAAGAAGCGGACGCGGCAACGAGCGGCTGATCATGCGGCACCTCCGCGGGTGATGATCTGGCGATACAGGTCGAGGTCGTGCAACTGCGCCGCGGTGGCCTGGACGTAGGCCAGCAGCGGCTTCGCGGCGAACACCAGCAACGGGCCGGCGGAGAGCAACAGGATGCAGGCGAACAAGCGGCCGTGGTCCAGTTCGGCGCTACCGAGCACGGTATGCCCGGTGCGCCAGAACAGCGTGCTGCCGGCCCGGCTCAACGCCACCAGCGCCACCAGGCCGCTGCCCAGTACCACGCTCCATAGGGCCAGCGCCTGGCTGCCGGGAGCGACCGACTGCAAAAGCATGACCTTGCCGAAGAACCCCGACAATGGCGGCAGACCGGCAACGGCGATGGCGCCGATGAAGAAAGCCCCGCCGAGCAACCGAGGATTCTGCAACGCCGGGCCCTGGACCAGGTCGCCGGCCTTGTCGCCGCGCTGGCGGGCGACCAGGTCGGCGAGCAGGAACAGGCCACCGGCGATCCAGGTACTGTGCAGCAGGTAGTACAGCGACGCCGCCAGCGCCCGCTCGCTGCCCAACGCCACGCCAGCCAGGAGGGTTCCGGCGGAGACCACCACCAGGTAGGCCAGCAGGCTTTGCAGGGTCCGCGCCGCCAAGGCACCGATCGCGCCCAGGCCGAGGGTCGCCAGGGCCAGCGGCCAGAGCCAGGCCTGCGCCAGGTTGGCCAGCTCGCCGGCGGCATCGCCGAAGACCAGCGTGTAGACCCGCAGGATCGAGTAGATGCCGACCTTGGTCATGATCGCGAACAGCGCCGCCACCGGCGCGCTGGCCGCGGCATAGGCGCGCGGCAGCCAGAAGTACAGCGGCAACAGCGCCGCCTTCAGGGCGAACACCACCAGCAGCAGGAGCCCGGCTGCCGCCAGCAGCGGCGCGCGCTCGGCATCTGCCATGGCGATCTTCTGCGCCATGTCGGCCATGTTCAGGGTGCCGGTGAGGCCATACAGGGTACCCACGGCGATCAGGAAGAACGCCGAGCCGACCAGGTTTAGGATCACGTAGTGCAAGCCCGAGCGCACCCGCTCCGCGCCGCCGCCATGCAGGAGCAACGCGTAGGAGGCGATCAGGAGTATCTCGAAGAACACGAACAGGTTGAACAGGTCGCCGGTCAGGAAGGCGCCGTTGATACCGAGCAGCTGGAACTGGAACAACGCGTGGAAATGCTTGCCCAGGCGGTCGTCGCCACGCAGCGCGTAGATCAGCGCGGCGCTGCCGAGCACCGCGGTGGCCAGCAGCATCAGGGCGGCGAGACGATCGAGCATGAGCACGATGCCGAACGGCGCGGCCCAGTTGCCCAGGGCATAGACGCTCAGGTCGCCGCTGGCGGCCGTACGTATCAGCAGCAGGCTCAGGGGGATCAGTGCCAGCGCCGCGAGCAACGACAGGCCGCGCTGCCAGCGCTCGGCCAGCGGCAACAGCAGCAGGCTGCCGGCAAACAGGGGGAGCAGGATCGGCAGGATCAGCCAATGGCTCATGGGCGCGGCTCCTCCTCGTCCGGGCGTCCATCTACGTGGTCGCTGCCGAGGTCACCGAGGCCACGCAGGGCCAGGACCACGACAAAGGCGGTCATGGCGAAGCCGATGACGATGGCGGTCAGCACCAGCGCCTGGGGCAACGGATCACCATACTCCCCGGGAGTGCCGATCACCGCGACGCTGCCGCCGAGCCGGCCCATGGCGAACAGGAACAGGTTGACCGCGTAGGAGATCAGCGTGAGACCGAGCACCACCGGGAAAGTCCTCGCCCGCAGCAGCAGGTAGACGCCGCTGGCGGTGAGCAGGCCGAGGGTGATGGCGAACAGGGCTTCCATCAGAGCGCCTCCTCTTGTGCGACGGGTTCAGGCATCAGGCTGAGCTTGCCGAGGTAGGACAGGATCAGCAGCGCGGCACCGACCACGGTGAGGTACACGCCGAGGTCGAACAGCATCGCCGTGGCCAGCTCGATCTCGCCGATCAGCGGCAACTCGAAGTGGCCGAACGCGGAAGTCAGGAACGGATAGCCGAACAGCCAGCTGCCGAGCCCGGTGAGCCCGGCGATCAGCACTCCGGCGCCAGCCATGGCCGCATAGTTCAGCGGCAGGCGCTGCTCGACCCACTGCGAGCCGCTGGCGATGTATTGCAGCACCAGGGCGATGGCAGTCACCAGGCCGGCGATGAAACCTCCGCCCGGCAGGTTGTGGCCGCGCAGGAAGATGAACACCGAGATCAGCAACGCCAGCGGCAGCAGCACCCGCGACAGGGTTTCCAGGATCAGCGGGTGCTTGGCGTGGGCCCAGTTACGACCCTGCGGGTCGCAGGTCGGCTTGTGCAGGGCGAAACCGGCGAGCATCGCGTAGATGCCGACGCCGGCGATCGCCAGCACGCTGATCTCGCCGAGGGTATCGAAACCACGGAAGTCCACCAGGATGACGTTGACCACGTTGTAGCCGCCGCCCCCGGAGACGCTGTTCTCGACGAAGAATCCGGCGATGCTCTCGTAGGGCCGGGTCAGCACCGCGTAGGCCAGCAGCGCCACCAGCATGCCGACCCCGCCGGCCAGCGCCACGTCGCGCAAGCCGCGCAGGCTGGAGGACTCCGCCGGAGTGCGCGAGGGCAGGAAATACAGCGCCAGCATCAGCAGGACCATGGTCACCACTTCCACCGACAACTGGGTCAGCGCCAGGTCCGGGGCCGAGAAGCGAGCGAAGGCCAGGGCCACCAGCAGGCCGGCGACGCTGAGGATCAATAGCGCGACCAGGCGCATACGATGGAACAGCGCCGTGGCCAGGCCGCTGAAGGCCAGCACCAGCATGCCCAGGGCGGTGATACCGTCCAGCGGGGTCAGGCCGCGCGAGCCGGTCAGCCTCGCCAGCGGTGCCAGCTCGACCGCCACCACGACCAGCGCCGCGCCCAGCAGCCAGGCCAGGTAGCGCTGCAGTGACCCGTTCTCCAGCCAGGCGGTCAGGCGCGCGGCCAGGGCCACCACACGTTGCACCTGCTGCTCGAAGACCAGCTTGGCGTCCACCTCCGGTAACCCGGCGTACCAGTTGAACAGCGGCTTGCGCAGGACATAGACCAGCACACCGCCAACCAGCGCCACCACGCTCATCAGCAATGGCAGGTTGAAACCGTGCCAGATCGCCAGGCTGTATTCCGGCAGTTGCCCGCCAAGGCTGGCACTGGCGGCGGCGGCCAGCAGCGGCGCCACGGTGTAGGCCGGCAGCATGCCGACCAACAGGCAGAGGAACACCAGGATCTCCACCGGTACCTTCATGTAGCGCGGCGGCTCGTGGGGCGGGAACTTCGGCAACCGGGCCGGCTCGCCGTTGAAGAACACGTCGTGGATGAAACGCAGCGAATAGGCCACCGAGAACACGCCGGCCAGGGTCGCCACCGCCGGCACCAGCCAGTTGAAGCTGCCCAGCAGGTTCTGGCTGAGGGTTTCGCCGAAGAACATCTCCTTGCTGAGGAAGCCGTTCAGCAGCGGCACCCCGGCCATCGCCAGGGAGGCGACGATGGCCAGCACCGCGGTATGCGGCAGGTACTTCCACATCCCGTTGATCAGGCGCATGTCGCGGCTGCCGGTCTCGTGGTCGATGATCCCGGCGGCCATGAACAGCGAGGCCTTGAAGGTCGCGTGGTTGATGATGTGGAACACCGCGGCGACGTTCGACAGCGGGGAGTCGAGGCCGAACAGCAGGGTGATCAGGCCCAGGTGGCTGATCGTCGAGTAGGCCAGCAGCCCCTTCAGGTCATGCTGGAACAGTGCCATGCCGGCCCCCAGCAACAGCGTCACCAGGCCGCTCAGGCTGACCAGGTAGAAGAACCACTCGGTGCCGGCCAGCGCCGGATACAGCCGGGCCAGCAGGAATACGCCGGCCTTGACCATGGTCGCCGAGTGCAGGTACGCGGAAACCGGGGTCGGCGCCGCCATCGCGTGGGGCAGCCAGAAATGGAAGGGAAACTGCGCCGACTTGGTGAACACGCCGAGCAGGATCAGTATCAGCACCAGCGGATACAGGGCGTGGGCGCGGATCAGCTCGCCAGCCGCGAGGACCTCGGTGAGTTCGAAGCTGCCGGCGATGTGGCCGAGCAGCAGCACCCCGGCCAGCAGCGCCAGGCCGCCCCCTCCGGTAACGGTCAGGGCCATCCTCGCACCCTTGCGGGCGTCGGAACGGCTGCCCCAGAAGCCGATGAGCAGGAACGAGGACAGGCTGGTCAGCTCCCAGAAGAGCATCATCAGCAAGAGATTTTCCGCGAGCACCACGCCGAGCATGGAGCCCATGAACAGCAGCAGGAAAGCGAAGAAACGCCCCATCGGCTCCTGTTCGGAGAGGTAGTAGCGGGCGTAGAGGATCACCAGCAGGCCGATGCCGAGGATCAGCAGGGCGAAGAGGAAACCGAGGCCGTCCAGGCGCAGGCTGAGGTTGATGCCGATTTCCGGCAGCCAGGAATAGCTGGCGGTCAGGGTCTGCCCGGCGAACACCGTGCCGCGCTGCCCGAGCAACAGGATCAGGCCGATCAGCGGCGCCACGCCGGCGGACGCCGCGCACAAGGTGCGGCCGCCACGCTCGGCAAGCAGGGGCAAAAACGCCCCCATGAACGGCAGCGCGATGATCAGCGCCAGAATCATGGGCTACTCCTCTTCGATGGCGGAGCCCCCGGCATGCCTGGCCGGCGGTGCTTCCCCGCGGTTGTCGGTGCGCGGCCGGATCGCCAGCAGCTCGAAGCCCCATCGGCCACCGGCAGGCGCGGCGCGACGGAACTACGATTATCGCAATCTATCGAACGAACGTCATGGATTGAATTATTACAAAATTCAGGCGTTCCGACTGCCGGAAAGCCGAAAAAAACTCTGCAACGGCAACGACTTGAAGCTTAGCAAGACAACGCCGGCAGTGGTTCGGCGCTACAACGAAAACGGCCGGCGAAATGCCGGCCGCGGGATAACGTGGGAAGAATCAGTGGGCGACGCGGCTGGTGCCGTTGACGGTCAGGATGCGCACGCGCTCGCCGACGCGGAAGATCTGGCCCTGGTCGACCTGCTGGACATAGGCGCGGGTGCTGCCGTCGTCTTCGCGCACGGTGATCTCGACGCCCTGGGTGCGCGTCAGGCCTTCTTCGGTAGCCGCGCCCAGCAGGCCGCCAGCGACCGCGCCGATGATGGCCGCGACGTAGCTGCCCTTGCCGCCGCCCACCGCGCTGCCGGCGACACCGCCGACGCCGGCACCGGCGATGGAACCGATCGGGGTCTTGGTGCCTTCGATCTTGACCGGGCGCAAGGCCTGGATGGTGCCCATGCGTACAGTCTGCACGGTACGGGCTTCCTCACGGCTGTAGGTATCGCCGGTGAGGCTGGATTGGCAGCCGCCAAGAGCCAGGGCCATGGCGGTGAAGGAAGCAACGATCAAGGCAGACTTGCGCATAACGGCATCTCCGAAAGGGATAACTGACGAATATTAGACTCTCCCGCAGCCGCTCCTGTCACCTGGCCGGCGCGAGATAATCGAATCGATTCAGCAATGGTACAGGTTCGTTCAGTTTCGACCGAACCCTCCCGCTTTCATCGGCGGGACCGATCGGCTAGGGTGAGCGCCCGCAGAAGGAACAGCCATGGACTATTTCATCATCGTCGTCACCACCGCCGCCGGCCTGTATTTCCACTGGTGGATCTACTGGCGCATCCGCCGCTGGATGGACCGCGACCTGGCGCTGTCATTCGCCGGCGACGACCCGCAAAAGCGTGACTATCTGTTACAGCGACTGGCCGAGGCCAAGGCCAGCAAGGTGAAGCGGCGCGACCTGCCGGCCTGGCTGGAGCGCGCCGCCGCCGACTACCCTTCCCGCGAAGCCTGAGCCAGGCGCCAGAGCCGGGCGATCTGCTCGGCGCGCGCCTCCAGTTCCGCCGCCGCTCCGGCACAGGCCTGCTCCAGGCTGATCGGTCCCGGCGCCAGGCTGAACGCCGCATCGATGCCGGCGTCGTGCAGGCGCTGGTAGCCGTCGCCCAGGCTGCCGGCCAGGGCTACCACGGGAACGCCGGCCTGGCGCGCGATCCGCGCCACGCCCACCGGGGTCTTGCCGTGCAGGCTCTGCGCATCCAGACGGCCCTCGCCGGTCAGCACCAGGTCGGCACCGACCAGCGCATCGGCCAGCCCGGCCAGCTCCGCCACCAGTTCGATGCCTGGGCGGAAACGCGCGCGGAGGAATGCCCTCGCGGCGAAACCCAGGCCGCCGGCGGCGCCGACGCCCGGCACCCGGCTGAAGTCCTCGCCAAGGGTCGCCGCGACCACCTTGGCGAAGTGCGCCAGGGCGGCATCCAGTTGCGCCACCTGTTCGGCGCTGGCGCCCTTCTGCGGACCGAACACCGCCGACGCGCCGCGCGGCCCGCATAGCGGGTTGTCGACGTCTGCGGCGACTTCCACCGCGACATCCACCAGGCGCGGATCCAGCCCGCCCAGGTCGAGACTGTGCAGGCCAGCCAGCGCGGCGCCGCCGGGCGCCAGTTCCTCGCCGTCGGCAGCCAGGAAACGCACGCCGAGCGCGCCCAGCAGGCCGGCGCCGGCATCATTGGTAGCGCTGCCGCCGAGGCCGAGGATAATCTTCCGCGCCCCGGCGTCCAGCGCCGCACGGATCAGCTCGCCAGTGCCACGGCTGCTGCTGCGCGTGGCGTCGCGGCGGTCGCGCGGGACCAGGTGCAAGCCGCTGGCGGAAGCCATTTCGATCACTGCGGTGGCGTCGTCCAGCCAGCCCCAGTGCGCCAGGGTCGGCTCACCGAGCGGGCCTTCGACACGGCATTCGCGACGTTCGCCGGCGGTGGCGGCGAGTACCGCATCGACCGTGCCTTCGCCGCCGTCCGCCAGTGGCCGCAGCAACACCTCGGCCTGCGGGAAGACTCGCCGCCAGCCGCGGGCGATAGCCTCGGCGACGTCGGGCGCGGACAGGCTTTCCTTGAACGAATCAGGAGCAATCACGATTTTCATCAGTCACCTCGCAGGGCCGGGAGTCCCCGGCCCCGCTTCAATCAGAGCAGCACAAGGCTGAGCAGCCATACCGCGAGCATACCGGCGATACCCTGGACCAGGGTCGCCAGGGTCTGGGCGCGATAGGCAGTGGATACGGTCATGCGGCTGAACTGTGTGACCACCCAGAAGAAGCTGTCATTGGCGTGGGACACCGTCATCGCTCCGGCACCGATCGCCATGACCGTCAGCACCCGGCCCATCTCGCTGTCCAGGCCGAGCTGCGGCAGCAGCGGAGCGACCAGCGCCGAGGTGGTGACCAGCGCCACGGTGGTCGAGCCCTGTGCGGTCTTCAGCGCGGCCGCCACCACGAACGGCATGAACAGGCCGATGCCCAACGCTGACAGGGTGCTGCCCAGGTAGTCGCCGAGCGGAGTGATCTTCAGCATCGCACCGAAGGCGCCGCCGGCGCCGGTGATCAGCAGGATCGGCGCGGCCGACTGGATGCCTTCCACCACGCGCTCATGGAATTCCTCGCGCTTGCTCTGGCCCTTGAGCAGGGTGCAGGCCAGCGCCAGGCCGACCAGCAGGGCGATCACCGGTTGACCGAGGAAGTTCAGGCAGGCGAACAGTACGCCCTCGCCCAGCGGCTTGCTCGGGAATACCGCGACCGAGCCAAGGCAGATCAACAGGATCGGTACGAAGATCGGCGCGAACGCCTGGGTGGCGCTGGGCAGCTTGCCGTAGCGGGCACGCAGCTCGCTGAAGTCCTCTTCGGTCTGGACGACCTGGCCGTCGTCGACCAGGGGAATGTCCTTGCCGACGAAGCGATTGGCCCACCACATGCCGGCCATCGCGGTGACGAAGGCGACCACCAGGCCGACCACGATCACCAGGCCAAGGCTGGCGTCCAGGCCGAGGTTGCCGGCCGCGGCGATCGGTCCCGGGGTCGGCGGCACGAAGGTGTGGGTGGCGTAGAGACCGGTGGCCAGGGCCACGCTCATGGCGATGGTGGATATCTTCATCCGCGCCGCCAGGGCGTTCTTCAGCGAGTTGAGGATGACGAAGCCGGAATCGCAGAACACCGGGATCGACACCAGGTAGCCGATGATCGACATGGTCAGGGTCGGGAAGCGTTCGCCGAGCAGGCGGATCACGCTTTCCGCCATGGTGATCGCCGCACCGCTGCGCTCGAGGATCACCCCGATGATGGTGCCGAGCACGATGACGATGCCGATGTAGCCGAGGATGCTGCCGAAGCCGCCGGTAACGGTCTTGACGATTTCCGCCGTGGGTACCTGGTAGGCGAAGCCGGCGATCAGCGCGGCCGCCAGCAGGGCGAGGAACGGGTGCAGCTTGAGTCGCGTGGTGGACAGGACGATAAAGGCGATCAACGCCAGCAGGATCAGGACCAGGGTCATGAGCCGCCTCCTTGTTGTTATGGGTGTGGGATGGGCGCCCAGGGGCGGGTCATTTTCGCTCCGTCGGGACCGGACACGCCTTGTGCAACGGCCAGAGGAAGACGGCGCTGGAAGGGGAACATTTTGTGCGACTGCACAGTGAATCGATTGATCGCCCGTTACCCGCGGCGCGGAACGAGCAATTGCAGCCCCAGCAACAATTGCTGGCGGTGCTCCAGGCGAGCGAGATCGAGCCCGCTGATCGAAGCGATGCGCTCCAGTCGGTAGCGCAGGCTGTTGCGATGGATTCCCAGCGCCTGGGCACAGGCCTGGGCGTGCCCGTCATGGGCGCACCAGGACTCCAGGGTAGCGGCCAGCGAACCTTGCGGATCGTGGTCGAGCAACCGCTGCAAGGGCGCCAGCAGCTGCCGCACCTGCCAACTGTCGCGCTGGCTGAACAGCAGGCTGGCGAGGCGGTGTCCGTCCAGGATCACGACCCGCCGACCGGGCAACCGGCTGCGCGCATAGTCCAGCAGGTCGCGCGCGGCGCAGGCCGAGGCGCGCAGCTCGGCCAGGTCATGCGCCGGGTCGCCGGCACACAGGCGCGCCACGCCCCAGCCGCGCGCGTCGGCGCGCTCCAGCCAGTGCTCGAGCGTATCTGCGTGGGCTACCGGCCGGCACCAGAACACCAGGCGCTCGCCCAGCGCCGCGCTCCAGTGCTCCGCCCGGCCGCCGAGTGCCGCCAGCAGGCGAGCCTGGCAAGGCAGCGGATCGGCATGCTCGGGCAACTCCAGGAAGACCGCCTGGCGCGGCCAGTGCATGGCCAGCCCCAGGTGTTCGGCATCGGCCGCCAGCGCCCCGAGGCCGTGGCCGGGATCGAGCAACTGGCGCAGCCAGGCTTCGTGACGCTGGCGTTGCCAGTGTCGCTCGTCCTGCATCTGGCGCTGTTCCATGAGCATTTCCGCTGCCATCCGCACCAGCTCGGCATAGGGCCGGACCACCTCCGGCGCGCCGGTGATGCCGAGCACGCCGACCAGCCGCTCGGCGTGCAGCAACGGCAGGTTCACCCCTGGCCGCACCCCGCGCAGGCAGGCGGCGGCCTGCTCGTCGATTTCCACCACCCGCCGGTTGGCCAGCACCAGTTGCGCCCCTTCGTGGCGGGTATGCAGGCGCGATGGATCGCCGCTGCCGATGATCATGCCCTGGGCATCCATCACATTGATGTTGTGCGGCAGGATCGCCATCGCCCGATCGACGATGTGCTGCGCCAGCGTCGAATCCAGTTCGAACATGGAGGATTCAGGGCGCCAGGCGTTCGCGCCGCCAGCCGCCGTCCTGGCGTCGATAGTCGAGACGGTCGTGCAGGCGGCTCGGCCGCCCCTGCCAGAACTCGATGCGCTGCGGCAGGAGACGGTAGCCGCCCCAGTGCTCGGGACAGCTCGGCGGCTGGTCGGCGAAACGCCGCTCGGTGTCCGCGAGCAGCCGTTCCAGCTCGGCGCGATCGGCGATGACCCGGCTCTGCGGCGAGGCCCAGGCGCCCAGGCGACTGCCCAGCGGACGCACCTGGTAGTAGGCGTCGGATTCCTCGGGAGTGACCTTCTCGACGCTGCCTTCGATGCGCACCTGGCGCTCCAACGCCGGCCAGAAGAAGGTCATGGCCGCCCGCGGATTGGCCGCCAGTTGCCGGCCCTTGGCGCTTTCGTAGTTGGTGAAGAAGGTGAAGCCGCGCTCGTCGAGGCCCTTGAGCAGGAGGATACGGCAATGCGGATAGCCGTCGGCGTCGACGGTGGCCAGGGTCATGGCGTTGGGTTCGACCGGCAGGCGCTCGGTCTTCACCGCGTCGTCGAACCACTGGCGGAACAGGCTGAAGGGATCGCTAGGGGCGTTGGCCTCGCTGAGGCCATCGCGGGTGTACTCGCGGCGCATATCGGCCAGGGACTGGGTCATGGCGCATCTCCAGGGGGAAATGCGCCATAGCTTAACCGCAGACTCCGCCTCGCGCTTGATCCGGGACAATGGCGCCAAGCGCCCTGCCCCGGTTCGGCTCAGTTGCCCTGGGCCAGGGACAGCAGGCTGGCGCGCTGGGTATAGAGCACTTCGACGCGACGGTTCTGGGCGCGGCCGGCGGCGCTGGCGTTGTCCGCGCGCGGCATGTCGGAACCGACCCCCTTCAGGCGCAATTGGTCGCCTTTCAGGCCGCTGAGGCGGAAGATCGCCGCCACCGACTGGGCACGCTCGAAGCTCAGCTTGTCGTTGACCGCCTTGCTGCCGGTGCTGTCGGTATGGCCGAGTACCAGGATACCGCTCTGCGGATCGGCCTGGGCCATCTTGGCGACCTTGCCCAGCGGGTTGAGGGTGATCGGCATCAGCATGGTGTGGCGCTTGGGATTGAACGAGTAGTCGGCGGGGGCGATGACGATCAATGCGTTGTCGCGGCGTTCGAGGGTGAACTCGCTACCGGCGATCGCTTCGCGCAGGGCTTTCTCATGGGCATCCAGCCACTCCTTGGTGACCTTCTGCTGGACCAGTGCCGGCTTGCCCGACGCCTTGCTCGCCGAGCTGGCGCCGAACGGCCACCACCAGGGGTTGGCGGCCTTCGGCTCGGCTGCGGCGGCGACTTCTTTCTTCGCCGCGGCGATCTCGGCCTTCTGCTCCGCTGCCTTGGCGGCTACGTCCCGACCGCCTTCGTCCTTGCCGAACGGCCACCACCAGTGGCTGGAGCCGACATGCTCGGCTTCGGCCTTCTGTTCCGTGGCCTGCTTGGCGACGGTCTGTCCGTCGTCCTTGCCGAACGGCCACCATGAATGGCTGGAAGCCTGCTCGGCCGGAGCCTTGGCTGGCTGCGAGGAAGCGTCCTGGGTCTGGAAATAGCTGCAGCCGGAGGCGGTCATGCAGAGAAGAAGCGTCGAGGTCTTAAGCAGTTTCATACGTCGGGGTCCGTTGGAAGTGAAAGAAGGCGAGCCCGATGGAACATTCGGCTCAACCGCCGGTCACATCGCAGCGATGCCGGAGTCGATCCACTGCCCCGGCAACGCCCTATCTCATACGACGCTTTAGATTGTGTCGCTAAGCCATTATTTGGCAATGAAATTTAGCGTCGAGCCGACAAGCGGTTAAAAGTTAACCAACGGATTACAGACACTCCCCCGCGACACGCGCCAGCTGCTGCGCCCGCGGATCCATCAGCACATACGGCCCCAAGGCGTTGCTGACAAAGGAAAAAGCCAGGTCGCGCTCGGGATCGGCGAAGCCGATCGAGCCACCCGCCCCAGGGTGGCCGAAGGCCTTGGGGCCGAGTCCGTAGGTCGCATTGGCCACGCCCGGTTGGTCGAGCATGGTGCCGAGGCCAAAGCGGGTCCGGGTCAGCAAGGTCCGATCCTCGCCTACCGCGTGTTCGTGGGCCAACTGGCCCAGCAGTTCATCTTCCAGCAAACGTCCCTGCAACAGGCCGCTATAGAAGCCGGCGAGCGCGCGCGCGTTGCCATGGCCATTGGCGGCCGGCTGCTGCATGCGTCGCCATTCCGGCTTGTTGGTGCTGGTGAGGATCGACGGCGGATTGGTGAAGGCACGGGTGGTCAGCGCCAATGGCTCGCTCATCATGGTCTTCAGCATACGCTGGGCGGCAGCGTCGCCGAGGCTGCCCTTGCTCCGTGCCATGTGGGCGACGCGGCCGAACTGGCTGTCGTCCAGGCCGACATGGAAATCCAGGCCCAGCGGTGCCGCGGTGCGCGCCACGATGGCCTCGCCCGGCTCGCGGCCGTCGACCCGGCGGATCACCTCGCCGAGCAGCCAGCCATAGGTAATCGGTGCATAGCCGTGCGCTTCGCCAGGCGTCCACCAGGGCTCCTCGGCGGCCAGTGCCGTGGTCATCGCCTGCCAGTCGTAGAGTGCCTCGGGCGGCATCTGCTCGCGCAGCGCCGGCAGGCCGGCGCGATGGCAGAGCAACTGGCGCACGCTGATCGCTGCCTTGCCGGCCGCGGCGAACTCGGGCCAGTAGTGTGCCACCGGCGCGTCCAGTTCGAGCTTGCCCTCGGCCACCAGTTGCAGCACGGCAACGGCGGTGAAGGTCTTGGTGCAGGAGAACAGATTGAGGATGGTGTCGCGCTGCCAGGGCTGCTCGCCGTCCTTGTCCGCGACGCCGCCCCAGAGGTCGACCACCGTCTCGCCACCGACCTCCAGGCACAACGCCGCGCCGCGCTCCTGCGGATTGTCGAAAAGCCGGGCGAAGGCCTCGGCAAGCGGGGCGAAACGGCTGTCACAGTGGCCTTGGGGCGTCATGGGCAAGTTCCGGTGGGAAAGTGGTCGGGGCATTCTTCCAGCCCTCGGCGGCCTTGTGAACCCTGACATAAGAGGGGTTCGCCGCAAGCGGGCGGCGGTGAATGCGCGCTCATGAACCGGCTGAATCCTCGCGCGGCGGCAGAGGCTCGACGGCAGGCATGGACCTGGCCATCGCCGACAGTCGCGACAGGGCGGCAAGGTTGCTTCGGCGCACCGTGTCGACGAAGCCGGCGAACGGCAAGCCCGTGATCCCGACCAGGCCTATATGGCCGTTCTCGCCGTCCAGCAGACGCCCGCTGGCCGGTTGGTCGAGGTACTGGAACCAGTGGGCGCCGACGATATACGGACTCTTCAGCGCCGCCTCCAGGAACGTTCGGTAGGAGTCGCCGCGCGCCCGCTCATTGGCCGCCTCGCTGACACCACCCCAGAACGGACCGCGATCCCGCGAGCCGAAGTGGAACTCGCTGATCAGCACCGGCTTGTCCAGCCGCGCCAGCAGGGAGTCGTCCAGGCCCTGCCCGGGCAACGGCGTATAGAGGTTGAAACTGAGGAGGTCGCAATACCGGGCGCAGGAGGTGATCGCCTCGGGAGTGCTGACGGCGAAGCGGCCGCCGAGCAGGAGGTGGTTCGGTGCGTGCCATTGCAGGGCGTCGCGCAGGGTCTTGAAGTAAGCGTCGGCATACAGCCGGAGGAAGGCGCTGTAGTCCTCGGCGATGGCCGGATGCCCCTCGCCCGGCAGCGGAGCCGCGTAGCCCGGCGCCTCCAGGGCCTCCCAGGCGGCCAGCTCGATGCCCCAGGCCTCGGCCAATGCCTCATGGCCCAGGTACTTGGCTTTCAATTGCTTGACGAAGGCGCGCTTCGCCGGACTGTCCATGGACAGCGTCAAGGCTCCGAAAGCGAGGCCGTAGCGCGCCTGGGCCGAGCCGTCGCGCCCGGCCCAGGCCAGTTCGTTGTCGGCGTAGTAGCCGAGCAGCCAGGGATCGTCGCGGTGGTCGCGAGCAGCGATGGCGATGACGCGCTCGGCGGCCATGGCGAAGCGCGGGTCGAAGGGATCGGGCATGGCTCCCCACCAGTCGAAACCGCTGCTGACCGTGGCGTAGTCGCCGGCGATCGACAGCGGCAGGCTGTAGGGCATCCGCGTCTGTGCGGCGAGCGCCGGATCGCTCCAGTTGCCGAGGCTGTTGAAACCCCATGCCGAGAGGCGCTCCAGGGTGCGCTGGCGCCATTCGCCGGCGAGCTGGTCGGCACTCGCCTGGGGAGCGATGCGCTGGCGATTGGCACCGAGGAAATCGAACCAGCGACCATGCCCGAAGCGCCGCCCGGCCTGCGCGGCGACGCCGCGGCGGTCGTCGCCCTCACCGAAGAATGCGGCCAGCGGCTCACCCTCCGCCGGCAGTTCGGCGAACATCGGCTCGCGTCCTTCGACGTAGGTCCGGCTGCCGTCGGCGGTCACCGCATTAACGCCCAGCGACCAGAACGGATGTCCTTCCGGAGTAACCAGCCACCAGCGCCCGCCACGTTTTTCCGTGCGGAAGAAACCGCTGGCTTCGAACACCGGCCCACCCAGCAGGCCGCCGAAACGGTCGCGCGCCGGTGTCTGCCGCTCCCAGTCGCGGAGCTGTGCGGCCTCGGCCGC
This sequence comes from Pseudomonas sp. RC10-4-2, assembly GCF_050433085.1. Lineage (NCBI taxonomy): Bacteria > Pseudomonadati > Pseudomonadota > Gammaproteobacteria > Pseudomonadales > Pseudomonadaceae > Pseudomonas > Pseudomonas sp. RC10-4-2. The sequence continues at coordinate 1,225,892 of NZ_JBNPXX010000002.1, read as the reverse complement.
ATAGGCGCTGCGCAACTGCTCGTCGGAACGAATCTTTTCCGGCCAGTCGGCGCGGCTGTACTGGCCATAGCGATCGATCAGGCCGGTCAGGATGCTCCGCTCCACCGCCCTCCCTGCGCGTATGCCGAAACGTCCGAGCAGGATGCTCTGGGGAGCTTGCGGCGAGCGCAGGGACAGGCTCAGCGCCCCGACCCTGGCGCGGTCCAGCGAGCCCTCCACGCGTGGCGCCAGCAGCATCCGCTGGCCTTCGACCATCTGCGGCATCGGCGGCCCCGCACGCATGCCCAGAGCCTCTGGCGAAACCGCCCGCAACGGCACCAGCAGGGTCTGCGGCGGGCCTGCCGGAAGCTCTATGGATGCCTGCAACCCCGGCGCGCCCTGCTCGCCCTCGATCGCGACCTCCAGGGTCATGTCCCAGCTCATGGCGTTCTGGATGCGCAGGCTCACGTAGTCCGCTGCGGACCAGTCCCAACGGCCCTGCGCCGGACTCATGCGCAAGGTGGGCCGTTGCGCCGGGCTGAAGGTGACGCGACGGAGAATGTCGCCCTCCGGGGTGGCCTCCGCCGTCGCGCTGGGCAGGTCGGCATCCTCAAGGGTGATGCCGACCACGGCCATTGGCTTGACGAAGTTGAACAGCACCTGCTGGGTGTCGCTCGCCGCCAGCGGCGTGGCCACCGCGAGCAGGCCGAGAAGCAGGGGAAGATGCCAACGCGAACGGATCATGAAGCCTGTTTTCCTTAACTCCATCCCGGCCTGGGCAAATGCCGGGAATTCCTGATGCGGCTCGGACGTGAAGGCTGGCGCCCTCCCGCGCAGGCCAGCGCGTCAGGCGATTTCCCGGCGGAACGGCGGCAATGCATTGAGGATAGCCTTGCCGTAGCGCTGGGTGACCACGCGGCGGTCCAGCAGGGTGATGGTGCCGCGGTCCTGCTCGGTGCGCAGCAGCCGCCCGCAGGCCTGGACCAACCGCAGCGAGGCGTCTGGCACGGCGATCTCCATGAACGGATTGCCGCCGCGCGCCTCGATCCACTCGGCCAGCGCCGCCTCCACCGGGTCGTCGGGTACCGCGAAGGGAATCTTGGCGATCACCACGTGTTCGCAATAGGCCCCCGGCAGGTCCACGCCTTCGGCGAAACTGGCGAGGCCGAAGAGCACGCTGTCCTCGCCGTCGTCGACTCGCGACTTGTGCTTGTTCAGGGTTTCCTGCTTGGACAGGTTGCCCTGGATGAACACCCGCTTGCGCCAGTCGCGGTCGAGACCGTCGAAGACTTCCTGCATCTGCTTGCGCGAGGAGAACAGCACCAGGCTGCCGCGCGCGCCCTTCACCAGTTCCGGCAGCTCGCGAATGATCGCCGCGGTGTGCTCGGCGGCGTTGCGCGGATCCGCCTTGAGGTCGGGGACCCGCAATACCCCGGCCTCGGCATGGTGGAAGGGGCTCGGCACCACCGCGGTGACCGCGTTGCGCGGCAGGCCCGCGCGCATGCGGTAGCGGTCGAAGGTGCCCAACGCGGTCAGGGTCGCCGAGGTCACCAGCACGCCATAGGCGACGTTCCACAGGTTGCGGCGCAGGGTCTCGGCGGCGAGGATCGGGCTGGCGTTGGCTTCGATGTCGTAGAAGCTGCCGCTCTCGGCGAGGGTCAGCCAGCGCGCCATCGGCGGGCTGTCCTGCGGGTCCTCGCAGGTGAAGGCGGTCCACAGTTCCCAGTTGCCCTGGGCGCGCGCCAAAAGACTACCGAACAGCGGGTACCACTCCTCCGCCTGGTGGCTGGCGATGCCGCCGGCGCCTTCGCCGTCCATCGCCTCCTTGAGGATATCGGTGAGGCGGGTGAACAGGTCGGTCAGCTTGGAGAAGCCTTTCTTCAGCTCGATGCCCATCTCGCGGATATGCTCGGGGACCACCCCGCCGACGAAACGGTGACGCGGCCGCTCGCGACCTTCCATGTCCTCGCCGGCGCGGAAATCGCCGATCTCTTCGCAGGCGGTGAACATGAACTGCTGCTGGGTCTTGATCTCCCGGGCCAGCTCCGGCACCTGTTCGATCAGGCGGCCGAGGTCGCCCGGCAGCGGGTGCTGGGCGAGCAGCTTGGTGAGGTTCTTGGCGATCTGCTCCAGCCAGTCGGCGGTAGCGCGCAGGCGGGTGAAATGGGCGAAATGGCCAATCGCCTTGTCCGGCAGGTGATGGCCCTCGTCGAACACGTAGAGGGTCTCGCGCGGATCGGGCAGGATGGCGCCGCCGCCCAGGGCCAGGTCAGCCAGGACCAGGTCGTGGTTGGTGACGATCACGTCGACCTTGGTCATCCCTTCGCGCGCCTTGTAGAAGGCGCACTGCTGGAAGTTCGGGCAATGTCGGTTGGTGCACTGGCTGTGATCGGTGGTGAGCTGCGCCCAATGCGCGTCGTCGATCGCCTCCGGCCAGCTGTCGCGGTCGCCGTCCCAGCGGTTGCCGGCCAGGCGTTCGATCATCTGGTTGAACAGCTTGCTGCTGGTCTCGTCGACATCGATGTTGAAACCGTCGTCGGCGAACAGTTGCGCCGTCGCGCTCTGCGCCTGGCCTTCCTGCAGCAGCACGTCGAGCTTGGACAGGCACAGGTAGCGCCCGCGGCCCTTGGCCAGGGCGAAGCTGAAGGCCAGCCCGCTGTTGCGCAGCAGGTCGGGAAGATCCTTGTGGACGATCTGCTCCTGCAGGGCGACGGTCGCGGTGGCTATCACCAGGCGCTTGCCACTGGCCTTGGCGCAGGCGATCGCCGCCAGGCTGTAGGCCACGGTCTTGCCGGTACCGGTTCCGGCCTCCACCGCGACCACCGCCGGCTCGCCCTCGCGGTGCCCCTCCTCGTCCTCCTTGATCGCGCCGAGGGCCTTGGCCACTTCGGCGATCATCAGGCGCTGGCCATAGCGAGGCTTCAGCTCCTTGGCTTCGAGAAAGCGGGTGTAGGCACCCTGGATCTGGGACTTGAGTTCGGCGCTGAGCATGGAATTCCTGGGCCCGGCGCGCAGCGGAAGACGAATCCGCCGGCGCGCCATAGCTGGATAAATTTTCAGTGGTTCGACAGGGCGGCTATGATAACGCGCTTCGTCACAACCGCCAGCGGAGATCGCCGAATGACCCCCTACGCCCTCGTCTACGCCCTGCATGTCCTGGCCGCCCTGGTCTGGGTCGGAGGCATGTTCTTCGCCTGGACGATTCTTCGTCCGGCGGCCGTCGCCGCGCTGGAGGCCCCAGCCCGCCTGGGCCTGTGGCTGGAGGTGTTCCGCCGTTTCTTCCATTGGGTCTGGGCTGCGGTGATCCTGCTGCCGATCAGCGGCGTCGGCATGCTGCACCTGAGCTTCAACGGTTTCGCCGGCGCGCCGCGCTACGTACAGGTAATGATGGGGCTCTACGTCGCCATGCTGGCACTGTTCCTGCGGGTGCAGGCGCTGCAAGTGCCGGAACTGCGCCGCGCGGTGCAGGCCCAGGACTGGCCGGCAGGCGGGCAGGCGCTGGGGAAGATCCGCCGCACCGTCGGCTTCAACCTGCTCCTCGGCCTGTTGCTGATAGCCCTGGTAGCGGCACGCCCGAGCCTCTGAACCGGCGAGGCGCCGGAAGCCGTGCTGCCGGCCTCTCCTCAGAAGCGCACGACGTCCAGGCTGCCGTCGCTGCCGTTGGTGCCGTTCGCGCCGTCCTCTCCGCTGCGCCCCGCACGACCGGCATCCACCGAGTAGATCCAGCAACCGGTGGCGTTATCCGCCGCACCCGGTTTGCCGGCCTTGCCTCCAGCGCCGCCGACGCCGCCTTGCAGACGGGTTTGCAAGCGCTCCAGAGGAAAATCGCCCGGCACTTCCAGACGAATCCGACCGCCCGCCCCGCCCGGACCGCCGTCGCTTCCGGATTGGCCGTCGCCACCTTTCAGCGCGCTGCCCCAGAGGCAGCCGGAGGCCTTGCCGGAAGCCCCGTCCAGGCCATCGTAGCCTGGAGCGCCGACGCCACCGCGGGCGTCCAGCAGCAGGCTTTCCACCTCCACCGCCTGCAGGCGCAAGGTCAGGTCGCGGCCGTTACCGGCGCTTTGCCGGAAGGTGCCGGTCGCGCCGGGCGCGGAAATGATGCTGCCATCGGCCAGGCGGCCGCTGACGACTTCGATGCTGATTCGCTCCTCGCCTGGCGCCACGCCGATCCGGGCGTTCTTCGCCATGTGCAGTTCCTCGATGCGCAGGACGCTGACCTCCAGCGGAATCAGCAGGGCGGCATCCTCGCCGATCTCCACTCTGCGCAGGCGCAGCTCCTGGGCCCGCTTGGGCAGGCGCATCACCGAGTTCGCCTGCACCTTCACGGTTCCGCCGATACCCTGCTGGCGTGCCGGCGGCGCCTCGGCCGAAAACACGGCGCCAGCCCAGGCCAGGGGAACGACCAGGAACAATCCGAGCATGGCCTTACGCATGATCGTCCTCCTTGTCCTGCGGTAACTCGCTGGCCGGGCTCAACGCCGGCAACGCAAGCATGTGGAAGACCCCGAACAGCAAGACCTGGAGACGATCCAGCCAGGGATGCGCGCGCGCTTTCAGGCGTCCTCCGAGGACGAGAATCTCGATCAGGTGGATCAACAGGATCAGGCCGCCGGCTATCGACAACAGCCAGTTCAGCGGATAGGCGAACGGATGCAGCAGATTGACCAGCACCGCGCCCCAGAACACCAGGGTCACGAGCTTGCCCAGCCCGAGAAACGCTTTCATGGAACTCCCCCCAAGACATCGTGTGCGGGGGAACATACTCGCCAGCCCGCCGCGGCGCCAGCCATGAACGAAAACGGGGGCTTCGACGCCCCCGTTCTGCTCCGCGCCGCCTGCGTCATTCGCGCTTGATGAGGATTTCCACCCGGCGATTCTCGGCCCGCCCTTCGCGAGTCTTGTTGTCGGCGACCGGCTGGCTTTCGCCCAATCCCTGCACGCCGACGATGATGCTCGAAGGCACCCCGGCATCAATCAGATAGTTCGCAACGGCATTCGCGCGCCGTTCCGACAGCTTCTGGTTGTAGGCATCGGAACCGACGCTGTCGGTATGCCCGGTGATACTCAGGCGCGTACTGGCCGCCTCGCCTTTCAGGCGTTCGGCGATGCCGTTGAGCTTCTCGCTGTCGGCGGCGTCCACCTTCGACGAATCGAAGGCGAAGTGCAGGTCGCGCACGACAATGGTTTCTTCCTTGACGACGGGAGGCGGCGGCGCGACTTCCTCGACCGGCTGCGGAGGCGGCGGCGCGACCTGTTCGCCGGCACCGTGCACCCAGCAATAGGCGGCACCGACGCCACCGCCGATCAGGGCGCCCCAGCCGGCCCAGCTGCTGCTTTCGATCGCGCCCAGGCCGGCGCCGGTAACACCACCGACCGCCGCACAGGTCGGCCAGTCGCTTTTCTGCAACCCTGCGCAACCGGTCAGCAAGCCGCTGACCAGAATCAGGGGTAAAGCGGTCCTCGTGATGCTCATTGGAACTCTCCTCGTGGATCGGTTGTAACCGACAAATAGGGAGTAAAGACCCCAGCCGAAAAAAGCGCCAGCACTAGGCCATGCAGGCGCTTCAGGCTAGTCTTGGCGAATCCCAGGAGAGTGTTTTCCCATGAGCGAACCGATTTCTCCCCGCACCCCGCAGCAGGCCCTGGCCGCGTTGCTCGCCCGCTACGCGCCGAAGCGCTTGCTGCTGGTCGGCGCCAGCCGGCTGCCGGCGGTGGAGGCCTTCATCCACAACCATCCCCAGTGCCAACTGGCGCACAGCCCGGCGGCGGCATTGCCCGCCGAACTGGCCGGCCAGCGCTTCGACCTGGCGCTGTTCGTCGATTGCCTGGAACACCTGCCGCAGCGCACCGGTCTGCAGTTGCTCGCGGGCGTGCGCAACCTGAACGCCAGCCGGGTCGCCGTACTGGTCGACCTCGAGGCCAGCGACTGGCAGGAAACCGACTTCTTCGCCCTCGCCATGCAGAACAGCGAACGCTTCCAGCGCGAAGGCCAGACGCTGACCCTGTACACCTACGACCTGTACGAATACAAGCAGGTCCCCGATTGGCTGAACGCCAAGTTCTGGGCCAACCCGGAAAACTTCGGCAAGTACTGGTGGTAACCATGACCCAACCCTCTTGCCCCTGCGGCAGCGGCGACCCGCTCGACGATTGCTGCGGCCGCTATCACCAGGGACATCCCGCGCCTACCGCGGAAGCCCTGATGCGCTCGCGCTACAGCGCCTACGCCCTCGGACTGGTGGACTACCTGCGCGACACCACGCTGCCGGCGCAACAGGCCGGCCTCGATCTCGACGGCATCCGCGCCTGGAGCCACGGCAGCACCTGGCTCGGTCTGGAGGTGGAAAACCACGAGGTGCTCGGCGGCCAGCCGGAGCATGCGCGAGTCACCTTCGTCGCGCGCTGGCACGACGCCGACGGGGAACATGCCCATCGCGAATGTTCCGGCTTCGTCCAGCGCAACGGTCGCTGGTACTTCCTCGATCCGACCGTGGCCCTGAAACTCGGCCGCAACGATCCCTGCCCCTGCGGCGCCGGCGGCAAGCTGAAGAAATGCTGCGGTCCGTGGATCACCTGATGCATTCGCTCGCCAGCTATATCCGCGCCATCCATGCCCTGCCCTCGCCGGTCTCGATAAGCGATGCGCAGGTCGAAGAGCAACAGCGCTGCGAGGACGGCGTCGAGATCCACAGCTGCGAAGCGCTCTACCGTTTCGACAACGGCGTGCGCCTGCGCCAGCACTGCGAGCGCGACCTCCTGCCGAGCAGCGGGGCCTGCGAGGAATGCTGGATCGGCTACGAAGTGCTGGATTCCGCCGGGCAGGAAATCAGCCCACGCTACAAGCACTTCGTCAACGCCTGCCAGGAACGCTTCTGGTTGCGCATGCACGCCTGAGATGCTGCGCCAGGCTGCGCGGTTTGGGCGTTGACGAGCGCTCGGGTAGAATGCGCAGCCTTTTCATCCGGGCCCCATCCCCATGCTGCTGACCGTGCTCTACATCATCGCCATCACCGCCGAAGCCATGACCGGTGCGCTGTCGGCCGGCCGGCGCAGCATGGACCTGTTCGGCGTGGTGCTGATCGCCTGCGTCACCGCCCTGGGCGGCGGCTCGGTACGCGACATGCTGCTGGGCCATTACCCGCTGACCTGGGTCCGTCACCCGGAATACCTGGCGCTGACCGCAGTCGCCGCGCTGGTGACAGTGTTCATCGCGCCGCTGATGCGCCACCTGCGCTCGCTGTTCCTGGTACTCGACGCGGTTGGCCTGGTGGCCTTCACCCTGATCGGCTGCCAGGTCAGCCTGGAAATGGGCCACAGCCTGCTGATCGCGGCGATCAGCGGGGTGATCACCGGGGTGTTCGGCGGCATTCTCCGCGACATCCTGTGCAACGACGTACCCTTGATATTCCGCCGCGAACTCTATGCCAGCGTGTCCTTCGCCAGCGCCTGGTGCTACCTGATCTGCGTGGAGCTGGAACTGCCTTCCGAGCAGGCGATGCTGATCACCCTGTTCAGCGGCTTCCTGTTCCGCCTGCTGGCCATCCGCTTCCACTGGGAAATGCCCAAGTTCGTCTACCAGGACGATTTCGACCACTGAAGCAAGCGCCTGCCCCCTGGCCGACGCGTTCCTCCAACCCCTCGCCTGTCCCCGATGCCACGGCCTCGCGACGCGGTTATCCGCCCCACGCCCTGGCTTGTCGCAGGCCGCTGCCCGCCTCAGTCCTGCAGGCGCAGGTGGCTGGTGTCCGGAGCCGGAGCCGCTGGCTCGGAGCGTGCCTGGCCCATGTCGCTACCGACCGGGGCGACGCTGAAGCGGCTCAGGTCGAGTTTCGGCGCCTCGGCTTCGGCCTTGGCGTCCTGTAGGTCGGCGCCTACCGGAGCCAGGCCGAAATCCGGCGCATCGACCTCGGCGAACGCCGCCATGTAGCCGTCCCGCGGCGCTACCTGCAAGCGTCCGGCGGGCGCGCTGGTACCAGTAGCGGCGCGGGTCTGCGGGGCCTCCACGGGAGTCGTCTGCGCAGGCGGCGGCGCCATGACCACCTCCTCGACCTCCATCTCGGCGACCACGGCGATCGCTCCCGCTCGCTCCAGCACGCTGCGGTATTTTTCCGCGGAGGCGGCATCGAGGTTGTTCTTGATCACCACCCGGCGGCCGGAGAACAGCAGTTCGATACGCTGCGCGTCGGCCTGGAACAGCTTGGCCAGGTTGGCCTTGACCACCTCGGGACGGGCGCCGGCGACCAACTGGCCGGAAAAGGCGATTTCAAAGCGGCTCATTGGCATCTCTCCGAGTGAAGGGCCGCTCGGCATGGCGGCCCTGGCGTTTCGTCGAGCGATTGTACCCATCGACAGCCACGCGTGGAGTGACTGGGTCCGGCAAATCGGCCGGCGGGTCCGTTCAGGTTAGCCGAGCCGGTCACGCCAGCCGACGGGAAGACTTGCACGGGCGTACGCGCTTCTCCATGCTCCCCCGACTGCGCTATGGGAAACATATGGACACAGGCCTGTACCTGAAACATCTTTCCTCTATACAACAATAAGTTGCAGCACAATCACTGCTTGTTAAACTGGGGCGTCTCGGGGGGAATAGCATGAATTACCAGGCGCAAATGATAAGAATTATCAGCCTAATAATGGCGTGGGGAGTTCTCTCCCATCTCTCGGGCTGCAGCTGGATGACCGGCAGCTTCGAAGACCCCGACGTCAAGCTGCTGAAGGTGGAAGTGGTCAAGGCACGCTTGCTGGAACAGGAGTTCGTGATGCGCTTCCGCATCGACAACCCCAACGATTTCAGCCTGCCGGTACGCGGCCTGCAGTACGCCGTGCAACTGAACGACATCCAGCTCGCAGAAGGCGAGTCCGGCCAGTGGTTCACGGTTCCCGCCCACGGCCACGAGGTATTCGACGTACCGGTGCGAACCAATCTCTGGCGCCACATGAAATACATCGTCAAGCTCCTCGAGCGTCCCGAGGAGCCGATCCGCTACCGCCTGCAGGGCGAAGTGAAGACCGGACTGATGTTCGGCCGCAGCGTGCACCTGAGACGAAATGGCGAGATAATTCCCGGCGATTTCATCCCAGAATAGGTCCACCATGAGTCAGGAACCCCACGTACACGGCCCGAACTGCAACCACGACCACGATCATCATCACGATCATGGCCATGGTCATGTCCATGGTCCGCACTGCAACCACAGCCACGAGCCGGTGCGCAATCCGCTCAAGGCCGTAGGCCGCAACGATCCCTGCCCCTGCGGCAGCGAGAAGAAATTCAAGAAGTGCCACGGCGCCTGACCCTTCGCACGCGCCGGCATCCGAAGGCCCGCTGAGCAGCGGGCCTTTTCGTTGGCGCGCCACCAGCCCCGCCGGGGCGTCATGCGCGACAGCGGTTTGCATCGAACCTAGGTTCCTGGCGTAGAGTCTTCCGTTCGTAGCCCATCGACGAGCCGGAGACGCACCGATGATCGACCTGTACTACTGGACCACCCCGAACGGCCACAAGATTACTCTTTTCCTGGAAGAAACCGGCCTGCCCTACGCCATCCATCCGATCAACATCAGCCAGGGCGACCAGTTCCAGGCGGATTTCCTGAAGGTGTCGCCGAACAACAAGATTCCCGCCATCGTCGATCGCCAACCGGCCGACGGCGGCGCTCCCCTGTCGCTGTTCGAGTCCGGCGCCATCCTGCTCTATCTCGCGGAAAAGACCGGACGCTTCCTCGCCAAGGACCTGCGCGCGCGCCAGGAAACCCTGCAGTGGCTGTTCTGGCAGATGGGCGGGCTGGGGCCGATGGCAGGGCAGAACCACCATTTCAACCGCTTCGCCCCGGAGAAGATTCCCTACGCCATCGACCGGTACGTCAAGGAAACCGCGCGCCTGTACGGCGTTCTCGACCAGCGCCTGGCGGACCGCGCCTTCGTCGCCGGCGACGACTACAGCATCGCCGACATGGCCATCTATCCGTGGATCGTCCCGCACCAGTGGCAGGAGCAGGATCTCGCCGACTTCCCACACCTGCAGCGCTGGTTCGAGAGCATTCGCCAGCGTCCGGCGACGCAACGCGCCTATGCTTTGGTGGAGCGCATCAATCCGCCGCAGTAGCGGGTCCCGAGCCGGCCTGCGGACGTCCTCGCGGACGATCGCAGGCGGAGCTTGCGCAGCCCTGCGCTCCTCACTAACGTAGCGCCTCTCGACGCGACCACTCCCGCAGGAGCCCCCACCCCATGGCCTCGCCAGCCTTCATGCGTTTTCTTCCCCGTTGCGGCGCCGCCGCGGCCTTCGGCACCCTCCTGGGCCTGGCCGGTTGCCAGTCCTGGCTCGACGATCGCTACGCCGACAGCCTGCCGCCGACCTCCGGCGTGCAACCGATCAAGGGCCTGGCGCAAAACGTATCGATCCGGCGCAACGCGCTGGGCATGCCACTGATCGAAACCGGCACCTTCCATGACGCGTTGTTCGCCCTGGGCTACGTACACGCCTCCGACCGCCTGAGCCAGATGGTCAGCCTGCGCCTGCTGGCCCAGGGACGGCTGGCCGAGATGGTCGGCCCCGGCGCGCTGGAGATCGACCGTTTCATGCGTACCGTGAACCTGCGCCAGGCCGCGGAGATCCAGTACAGGAACGCCTCGCCGCGCCTGCAACGCTTCTTCGAGGTCTACGCGCGCGGGGTCAACGCCTACCTGTATCGCTATCGCGACAAGCTGCCGATGGACCTGGCCCAGTCCGGCTACCGTCCGGAATACTGGAAGCCCGAGGACTCGGCCCTGGTCTTCGCCCTGCTCAACTTCGGCCTGGCGGTGAACCTGCAGGAAGAAATCGCCTCGCTGACGCTCGCGCAGAAGGTCGGCAGCGACAAGCTGGCCTGGCTGACGCCGACCTACCCCGACGAAAACCTGCCGTTCGACGAGGCGGAAAAGCTCAAGGGCCTGCGCCTGGACGGGCAGGTTCCCGGCCTCGCGGGCGTCGAGGGCGCGGCGCGGCAGGTCGCAGCGCTGAGCATGCTCGGGGTCGCCGCCTCGAACAACTGGGCTATCGCGCCGCAACGCAGCCGCAGCGGCAAGAGCCTGATGGCCAACGACACCCACCTGCCGCTGAGCATGCCGTCGGTGTGGAACTACGTGCAGATCCGCTCGCCCAAGTACCAGGCCGCGGGCGTTTCCATCGCCGGTCTGCCGGGCGTGGTGGCGGGCTTCAACGGCAAGCTGGCCTGGGGCATGACCATGGTCCTGGGCGACAACCAGGATCTCTACCTGGAACAGTTGCGACGCCAGGGCAACCGGCTCTATTACCTGGCCGACGGCAAGTGGCAGCCAACCCGCGAACGCCAGGAAACCTTCTTCATCAAGGGCCAGCGGCCGATCCGCGAGGTCATCCACGAAACCCGCCATGGCCCGCTGCTCAACAGCGCCCTGGGCGAGCGCAAGAACATCCTCCAGCCGCTGCCGCTGAAGAGCGGCTACGGACTGGCCTACCGGAGCATCCAGCAGGAAGCCGACAAGACCCTGGACGGCTTCTTCGACCTGTCGCGGGCCAAGACCATCGAGCAGGCCTTCGACGCCACCCGCGAGATTCGCGCGATGCCGCTGAACATCGTGTTCGCCGACGAAAAGCACATCGGCTGGCAGGTCACCGGACGCTATCCGAACCGCAAGGAGGGTCGCGGCCTGCTGCCCTCCCCTGGCTGGGACGGCCGCTACGACTGGGATGGCTATGCCGACCCGATCCTCCACCCCTCCGACCAGGACCCGCAGCAGGGCTGGCTGGGTACCGCCAACCACCGCACCGTGCAGCCCGGCTACGGCGCCCAGTTGTCCAATTCCTGGTACTACCCGGAGCGCGCCGAGCGCATCGCCCAGCTCGCCGGTGCCAGCAAGAGCCACGACACCCAGAGCATGATCCGCATGCAGTACGACCAGACCTCGCTGTTCGTCGCCAAGCTGCAAGCCATGTTCGACAATCCCGGCATGGCGGCGCCGCTGCGCCAGGCCATCGACGCCTTGCCGGAGGCGCAACGCAGCCGGGCGCGGGAGGCCTACGACCGGCTGATGGCGTTCGACGGCAAGCTGACAGCCAGCTCCAGCGACGCCGCGCTGTACGGCGCCTTCCTCCACGAGAGCGCCAGGCAGATATTCCTCGACGAGCTAGGACCGGAGGACGGCCCTGCCTGGAAAGCCTTCGTCGAGACCGCCAACCTCTCCTACTCGGCGCAAGCCGACCACCTGCTCGGGCGCGACGACAGTCCGTTCTGGGACGATACCCGCACTCCGCAGAAGGAGGACAAGCCGGCAATCCTCGCGCGCAGCCTCGCCGCCGCCGTGGAGTTCTGCGAACAGCGACTGGGGAGCGAGCGCAAGGCCTGGCAATGGGGCAAGCTGCACACCTACGAATGGCGGAGCGACAGCTCGAAAATGGCCCCCTACCTGGGCGCCGGCGAGCGCGCCGGACTCGGCGCGATCAAGGGCTATCTCGATCGCGGGCCCTATCCGGCCGGCGGCGACCACACCACGCTGGACGTATCGGCCTACGGCTGGGGCCAGGACTTCGACACTTGGCTGATCCCGGCGATGCGGCTGATCGTCGACTTCGGCCAGAGCGAACCGATGATCGGCGTGAACAGCAGCGGCCAATCCGGCAATCCGGCCAGCCCGCACTACGCCGACGGTATCGACGCCTGGCTCAAGGGGCGCTACGTCAGCTTCCCGTTCCAGCCACAGAACCTCGATCGCGTTTACGGCAACAAGCGGCTGACGCTCACTCCCGCTCGCTGAACGGACGGCGCGGAACTTTCCTCCGCGCCGTGGCTCTGAACAGCCGACTTACTCCATGATCATCTTCAGGGCGTCCTTCCGGACGCCCTTCTTTTATCCCCCTCCCGGAAAGCCTCCGTTTTCTCGAAAGCCCGGGCACGGGATCGAACCGATCTCACTCCTCTCCGGCCTCTTCCACGGGCGCCACCAGCGCCCGGTCCAGCCAGTCCGTCGGCAGGCTCTTGCTGGCGCGGGCACCGAGCAGCTTGAGTTGCTCGCTGCGACTGATCAGGTTGCCACGTCCCTCGGTGAGCTTGTTGCGCGCCGCGGCATAGGCCTTGTCCAGTTGCTGCAGGCGCGAACCGACCTCATCGAGGTCCTGGACGAAGAGCACGAACTTGTCATACAGCGAACCGGCACGTTCGGCGATTTCCCGCGCATTCTGGTTCTGCCGCTCCTGGCGCCAGAGGCTGTCGATTACCCGCAGGGTGGCCAGCAGGGTGGTCGGGCTGACGATCACGATATTCTGCGCGAAGGCGTCCTGGAACAGGTTCGGCTCGGCCTGCAGGGCCGTCGAAAAAGCCGCCTCGATCGGCATGAACAGCAGGACGAAGTCGAGGCTGTGCAACCCTTCCAGGCGTCGATAGTCCTTGCCGGAGAGGCCTTTCACATGGTTGCGCAACGACGTTACGTGCTGCTTCAGCGCCTGCTGGCGCAGCAGATCGTCGTCAGCGGCGATGTACTGCTGGTAGGCCGTGAGACTGACCTTGGCATCCACCACCACCTGCTTGTCGCCGGGCAGGCGGATCAGCACGTCCGGCTGGAAGCGTTCGCCCTCGGCGCCCTTCAGGCTGACCTGGGTCTCGTATTCCCGGCCTTTTTCCAGGCCCGCATGCTCGAGCACCCGCTCCAGCACCAGTTCGCCCCAGTTGCCCTGGGTCTTCTGGCCCTTGAGCGCGCGGGTCAGGTTGGTCGCTTCCTCGCCCAGGCGCAGGTTGAGCTGCTGCAGACGCTCCAGTTCCTTGCTCAGGGAGAAACGCTCGCGCGCTTCCTGCTGGTAGCTTTCCTCCACCCGCTTCTCGAACGCCTGGATGCGCTCCTTCAGTGGATCGAGCATCTGCCCCAGGCGCTGCTGGCTGGTCTCGGCGAAACGCTGTTCGCGCTCGTCGAAGATCTTTCCCGCCAGTTCGGCGAACTGTGCCCGCAACTCGTCGCGGGCCGACTGCAGGTCGGTCAGGCGCTGCTGGTGGCTTTCCTGCTGCTCGCGAAGTTCCGCAGCCAGCGCAGCCCGTTCGGAAGCCAGGCGACGCACTTCCTCTTCCCGGCCCTGGCGCTCGCTGGCCCAACGTGCCTCCGCCTGGGACGCCCGTTGCCGCTCCTCCCCCATCAACTCGGCTTCCCGACGCAGCGCGGCGACCTCGCCGGAGAGCCTGGCATGGCGCTCGCCGAGTTGCTGGTAAGCCTCCCTACTGGTCTCCAACTGCGCATTCAGCCCGTCCTGGGCCAGTTGCGCGGTCGCCAGTCGCTCGCCGAGCAAGGCTATCTCGCGCTCCGCCAGGCTGGCCCTTCTCTGTAGCTGCCATGCCAGGCCGGCCAGGGGAATCGCGGCAGCCAGCAGGCCAAGCAACAGGTTCGGTAGATCGACGGGCATGGGGCACTCCAGCGGAAAACGACGCAACACCCGCCTGGCAGGCGCGCGTGCAGCGGATTCTAGGTTCTTGGGAAAAGACCGTCGAGCGAATAGCGCCGCGCCGAACGAGCACTCCGCTTCCGAGCTGTGCGTACCCCATGCGCAGGACATTTCAGATACTTCCATAACGGAAACCATCGCCCTGCGCCCTTCGCCGCCGGGACATTTCTGCTTCCACGGCATTTTTGTCGCGGCTACAGGGCTTGCCTTGGAGCGTGCGATGTGCTGTCGAGCAAGCGCTTGGGAAATCCACAGATCCTGTGGATAACCCAGTGGAAAAGCCCCTAAAAAACTGCCGAACCCCCGATGGAGTGGGGCTATGGGACAGATTGACGATTTTTTCACCAACTATTTTTATCGTTATTTTTCAATAAGTTACGTTTCAAACATGAAAAATCAAGCGTTTAGAGCCTAACGCTCTCAACCCTTGACAAGCTGCTTTCCATTTGTGCACAAATTTTCGCCGAAGCCTCTTGCCGCCCCATTGCAGGGCAATGCCGTTCGAAATCCTCAGCCACTCTTTCCCTCGGGGCATGCAGGCCAGCCCTGCCCAACCGGCAGGTGGCGGCCTTCAGACGGCGCCCCCGGATCGCTGGCAACCGTGCCCCCTCCACTCACGCCGGATGCGGCAACTTTCCGTCCACCAGGAACAGCTCCCAGGAGAAGATTTTCGGCGACCCCGGCACATGCGCCGGCTTGAAGGCCACGTAACCGGCCGTGGTTTCGCACAGCCAGGGCGTCAGGTTGCGAGGACGCTTTTCGGTGAAGGCCGCGGGCGTGAACAGGGCGACATTGCAGCCGCGCTCCGGGCAACGCGCCGAACGGTATTCGAATGCCTGCACCCCGGCGCTGCGCATGGCACTTCCCAGTTCCTGGGGAGCGCGGTAGTCGGCGATGTCGGTCAGCGCAGCCTCGTGATCGGAGAAAGGCGGCGCCTGCAGACGGATTCCCCGCTCCACCTTCCAGCCCGCCTCGAACGAAGCGTGCTCGGACAGAATCCTCCCGCTCGGTGGCGGCACCACCATGCCACTCCACAGGACGCAACGGTAATACGCGCTTTCGGCCATGGCCGTTTCCAGCTTCAACGCGGCGTAGAACAGGCTTGGCTCGTGGCGACGGCCAAACCGCGACCCCCAGCGCAAGGGCGGATAACGGAACGGGGTCTTCAACAGGTAATGCAATGGCTCGGCATCCGCCGGCACCGGCGGCTTGCTCGACTCGAGCAGTTCCTCGAGCAACGCCTGTTCTTCCAGGGTGTCGACCAATTGCAGGGTCGCCACCTGCTCCTGGCTCTCCACCAACCGCACCAGGCGCCCCTGGAGCGGTCGGATATGCCGCTCACCCTTGCACTGTCGCCAGATCTCGCTCACCTTCCGCCCCTCGCTTCCTGTGGTGTCGGATGCCAGCGTAGCGGCACCGCAGTCTCCATTCAGCCAGGCGTGTCGCCTCTGGCTGCCAGCCTTTTCCGTGACAGGCGTAGGCCCCGTACAGGCGCGCCGGGTATCAGACCTTGCCGCGGATCGCATCGAGGTATTCCAGCACATGAACCAGGCCCTGCACCTGTCCCATCAGTGCCAGCGGCTCGCCCGCCAGGTGATGGTTGGGAGTGCGCAGGAAGTGGCGCATGTCCTCCTGCTGCCCGCCGAACAGGGCATACAGTGCGCGATAGACTCGCACCAGCAGCAGAGCCAGCTCGCCGGTCTTGCTGTCCACCCGCAGGCCCTGGGTCTTCCAGCGGCTGATGGCGCTGCGATCGACGCCGACGATGCCGGCCAGTTCGAGCTGCGTCAGCCCCAATTGCTCGCGCGCGGCCAGGACGGCCTTGGCCAGGACGGCATCGGCGCTGGGACGTTCCTTGATGAGAGCGCTCATGACGACCTCCTCATGTGTGTTTACAACAAACTATCATTATTTTGCTGAAAACACACCTTGATTCGGTCGAGCCTAGAGAACCACGCGCAAGCATTGACCGGCGTGATAGAGAGAAAAACCCATCTCGTAGGCGCAACTGCGCAGCCTGGCCGCGGGGACGGGCTTCATGTCACTGAACGGCAACGGCAATGTCGCTCGCTCGCCGCTCAGCAAGTAGTCGGCGAACGCCTTGCCCACTACCGTACCGGTGGTCACGCCGCGTCCGTTGTAGCCGGTCACCGCCAGCAAGCCTTCCGCAGGCTCGAACAGGCGCATCAGATGATCGGGGGTGAAGGCGATGCAACCCGTCCAGCTGTACTCCCAGTTGACCTGGCCCAGGTCGGGAAAGTAATGGCTCTGGATTCGATCGGCCCATTGCCGCAGGAACCAGGCGGGCTTGTTCGCGCCATTGCCGAGGCTTCCCAGCAACAGGCGACCCTGGGCATCGCGACGAATGCTGCTGAGCACCGTCCTGGTGTCCCAGGAACCCTGGCCGTGAGGCAGGATGCGCTCGGCCGCGGCGCCGTGCAGCGGCGCCGAAGCCACCTGGTAGTAGTAGCCGGGAAAGAAGTGCCGCCTCAGGTTGGTCCACTCGCCCTCGGTATAGGCGTTGGAGGCGATCACCACCTGTTCCGCCAGTACCGCCCCCGCGCTACTGCGCACCGCCCACAGCGCGCCCTGCCGCTCCAGGGCGAGCACCGGCGAGCGCTGGTACAGTTGCCCACCCCGCTGTACGACGGCGGTGGCCAGTCCGCGCGAATAGGCCATGGGATTGAGAGTGCCGGCGCGTCGGTCGAGCAACGCCGCGCTGATTCGCCGGGTGCCGCAGGCCTCGTGGCAAGCCGCGCCGGTCAGCAACTCCAGCGGAGCGCCGCGGCGCGTCCACTGCGCGTGACGGCGTTGCAGATCGGCCACGCCGCTGGCGTTGTGCGACATGTGCAGGGTGCCCTCGCGGCGCAACTGGCAATCGATGCCGAGGCGTTCGATGGTCTCCATCACCAGCGCCGGCGCCCGCCCCAGCACGGCGTTGAGCTTTTCTCCCTGCTCGGCGCCGAGGGTGGCGACCACCTCGTCCGGGGGAATCCAGGTGCCGGCGTTGATCAATCCGACATTACGTCCCGACCCGCCGTGGCCGACCTCGTACGCTTCCAGCACGCACACCGAACGGCCGGCCTCCAGCAGGTGGAGCGCCGCCGAAAGCCCGGTGAAACCGGCGCCGATCACACATACGTCGGCGCGCTGCTCGCCGTTCAGGCTCGCCGCTCCGGACAGGCGAGGCGTAACCACTTCCCACAGACACCGTTGCTGCAAACCGCCCATGCGCGACTCCGCTGCCAGCCTCATTGCCATGCGGCGGGAGCCCGCCGCGCCCCGTTCAATCGAAGGTGATGCCCTGTGCCAGCGGCAGCTCGCGGGAATAGTTGACGGTGTTGGTCTGCCGTCGCATGTAGGCCTTCCAGGCGTCCGAGCCGGACTCGCGGCCGCCGCCGGTCTCTTTCTCGCCGCCGAACGCCCCGCCGATTTCCGCCCCGCTGGTGCCGATGTTGACGTTGGCGATCCCGCAGTCACTGCCCGCCGCGCCCTGGAACAGTTCCGCCTCGCGCAGGTCGGTGGTGAAGATGCACGACGACAGTCCCTGGGGAACCTCGTTGTTCAGGCGCAGGGCCTCGTCGAAATCGCGGTAGCCGACCACGTACAGGATCGGTGCGAAGGTCTCCGTGCGCACCACTTCGGTCTGTCCCGGCATCTCGACGATGGCCGGCGACACGTAGTAGGCATCCGGATAGCGCTCCTGCAATTGCCGCTCGCCGCCGAACACCCGCCCCCCCTGCTCGCGGGCTCGCGCCAGGGCGTCCTGCATGGCCAGGTAGCTGCGTTCGTCGATCAGCGGCCCGACCAGGTTGCCCTCCAGCGGATGACCGATACGGACCCTGGAATAGGCTGCCTTGAGGCGCTCGACTATCTCGTCCTTCACCGACTCATGGGCAATCAACCGGCGCAAGGTGGTGCAGCGCTGCCCGGCGGTGCCCACCGCGCCGAACAGGATGCCGCGCACCGCCAGGTCGAGGTCGGCGCTTGGCGCCAGGATCATCGCGTTGTTGCCGCCCAGTTCGAGGATGCAGCGAGCGAAACGCGCCGCCACCCGCGGCGCCACTTCGCGCCCCATGCGAGTGCTGCCGGTGGCGCTGACCAGGGCGACGCGACGGTCGTCCACCAGCGCTTCGCCGGCCTCGCGGTCGCCGATCAGCAATTGGCTCAGGTGCGCCGGCGCATCGCCGCCGAAGGCCCGCGCGGCACGCTCGAACAGTGCCTGGCAGGCCAGTGCGGTGAGGGGGGTCTTCTCCGAAGGCTTCCAGACCACGGAATTACCGCAGACCAGCGCCAGCGCGGTATTCCACGACCACACCGCGACTGGGAAGTTGAACGCGCTGATCACGCCTACCACGCCCAGCGGGTGCCAGGTCTCGCGCATGTGGTGGCCGGGACGCTCGGATGCGATGGTAAGACCGTACAACTGGCGCGAGAGGCCCACCGCGAAGTCGCAGATATCGATCATTTCCTGGACTTCGCCGAGGCCTTCCTGGGTGATCTTGCCCGCCTCCCAGGACACCAGTTCGCCGAGTTCGGCCTTGTGCCGACGCAATTCCTCGCCGAACAGCCGCACCAGTTCACCACGGCGCGGCGCCGGCACCTGGCGCCAGGCGCGGAACGCCTGTTCGGCGCGCTCGACCTTGGCGGCAACGGCGGCGCGCCCCTCCAGTCGCACCGCAGCCAGGCGACTGCCGTCGATGGGGGTATGCACGGCAAGCTCGCCATCGCGAAAGGCATTGGGGTCGAGGCCGAGACTGCGCAGCAATCCGTCGATCATGTGAGGTTCTCCTGGCTGTTCGTTTCCGCTCGTTTTAGTCGGTTTGCCCGGTAGCGACAAACGACCTTTATTCGCCACGTCATTCCGAGTTTTCATACTGGCTCCGAGCTGTCGCGATCCGCCGTGTTTCCCGTACCATGCACGCCTTCGCCGGCCAGCCCCCGCCTACCCGACATGGACAAGAAAAAGCTGTTGCGCCTGATCACGGAAAAGCTCGCCGCGGACCTGGAAGTCGCCGTCCGCGCCGCGCAGACCGCCCATGAGACGGCAACCCACGAAGAGAACGTCGCCGAGAACAAGTACGACACCCTCGGCCTGGAAGCGGCCTACCTGGCCGCCGGGCAGTCGCGCCGGGTCGAGGAGATCCGCCAGGCGCTGGGCCTGTACCGCAACCTGGTGCTGCGCGATTTCGACGAGGAACAGGGCATCCAGCTCACCGCGCTGGTCACCCTGCTGAACGCCGACGGCAGCCGGCGAACAGTGTTCCTCGGCCCCGAGGCGGCCGGGCTGAAGATCGATTGCGAAGGTCGCGAGGTGTTGGTCATCACGCCTCGCTCGCCACTGGGCCAGAGCCTGATCGGCAGGCACCCGGGCGACGAGACCGGGGCGAAGGACTCCCCCCTTGCGGTGGAAATCCTCGCCGTCGACTGAGGCTACTGCTGCGGCGCACCGCAGGCGCCGCAGAACTTCGCGCCCGCCGCGAGATCGGCGCTGCAGGCGATACAGCGCAGCGGCGCCAGGGCGCCGCCGCAGCCCTGGCAGAATCGTGCCGTCGCCGCATTCGCGGTGCGGCAGGCGCGACAGGCCATTCCCGCCGCGACTGGCGCCGGCGGATAGCCGCCCTGACCGCGGTGATGACCGCCGCCGTGATGACCACCGCCCTGTCCATGATGACGCCCACCCATCAACAACCGTTCGAAGAACCCCATGGCACAACCCTCTCGTCTGGATCTGACGGCTTCCAGTGAAAAGGCTGTAGCCACTACAGGGTCAATGGCGCGGAAACATCGGGAAACTCAAGTCCGCTTCACCACAGCGGCAACGCGTAGCTGACGATCAGCCGGGTCTCGTCGATGTCGTTGCCGAAATCGCTGCGGAAGGTGCCGTTGCGCAACTTGATCCCCAGGTTCTTCAGCGGCCCCGATTGCACCAGGTAGGCGATATCGGTGTCCCGCTCCCATTCCTTGCCGCGCCCACCGCCGTCCAGAAGGTCGATGTGTTCGCCACGCAGGTAGCGGCTCATGAATGTCAGGCCGGGCAGGCCGATGGCGGCGAAGTCGTAGTCGTAGCGCAACTGCCAGGAGCGCTCGTCCTTGTTGGCGAAATCGCCGATCTGCACGAAGTTGACCAGATACGGATCGGTCCCGGCCAGGTAGGCGAAGCCGCTGTCGCCGGACATGCGCTGGTAGCCGAGGCCGAAGGCGTGGCCACCCAGGCGATAGGTGAACAGCGCATTCAGCGCGCGATTGTCGACGCGGCTGCCGCCCTCGTCGGTGGAACGCGCCCAGCGGATGTCGGACTTCAGCGACTGGTCATCGGTGAGCGGCAAGAGGTGCTGCACGCCGAGATAATGCTGGCGGTAGAAATCCTCCAGGTTGGCGTAGTGGTAGCTGCTGCTCAGGCGCTCGCTCCAGCGGTAGGTACCGCCGGCGAAGTCGAAGCGGTCGCTGCCGGGGTGCCGGCCCGCCAGTACGTTGCGCTTGTTGCCGCGGGTGATGCCGAGGTCTTCGGCGTTGGTCGAGTCGCGCTGCTTGACCTGGCGCAACTGGCCAAACTGCAGCGCCAGCCCGTCGATCTCGTTCACTTCCAGCAGTCCACCCTGGAAGGTTTGCGGGTGCAGGCGCGTGTCGTTGAACTGCACCACCGGCAGCCTGGGCATCAGGCTGCCGATCTTCAGCGTACTGTGCGAGACCCGTAGCTTGGCGGTCAGGCCCAGGCTGGA
Organism: Pseudomonas sp. RC10-4-2; assembly: GCF_050433085.1. Classification (NCBI taxonomy): domain Bacteria; kingdom Pseudomonadati; phylum Pseudomonadota; class Gammaproteobacteria; order Pseudomonadales; family Pseudomonadaceae; genus Pseudomonas; species Pseudomonas sp. RC10-4-2. The sequence continues at coordinate 1,204,754 of NZ_JBNPXX010000002.1, read as the reverse complement.
ATAGTCGTGGGCGGCGCGCCGGTCGCTCGTCGAATACGGCAACAGACCACTACCGGATCGCTCTGGCGAGGAGTCCAGCCTGACGCCCAGCAGGCCCAGCGCATCGATGCCCAGGCCGAAGAGCCCCTCGGTGTAGCCGGACTCGTAGCGCAACAGGAAACCCTGCGCCCACTCCTCCGAATAGGACTGGCTGGCGCCGGGCTGGCGATAGTCGCGATTGAAATAGAAATTGCGCAGTTCGAGGCCGGCCTTGCCGTCGGCGAAAAACTCCGCCTGGGCGAACGACGGCAGCAACGCCAGCCCCGCGGCCAGCATCGGAACGGGAAGAATTTTCATTGTTGTTGTCTCTTCGTCGTCAGTGGATAGACACGGCGCCGCGGCCACTCCCTGCCGCGACCGCCGTGGCGGAGCGGATCAGACCCCGGCGAGCATGCCCTCCAGGCGTTGACGCACCAGTTGGCGCGCCTGCTCGACGATGTCCCTGAGCAACTCGGCGCAGGCCGGTTCGTCGTCGATCAGGCCCTGGACCATGCCGGCCGACCAGATCCCCAGGTCGGTATCGCCCTGCTGGTACACCTGGCGACCGCGCTGGCCGCTGACCAGCGCGGCGATATCGGCGTAGCCGGCGCCGCCGCGTGCCTCGATCGCCAGTACTTCCTGGCTGATCGCGTTGCGCGCCACCCGCGCGGTATTGCGCAGGGAACGCATGATCAGGTCGGTGGAACGCTCGTCGGCCGCACGGATCGCCGCCTTCACCGCAGGGTGTATCGGACATTCGCGAGTGGCCAGGAAGCGCGTGCCCATGTTGATCGCGTCGGCGCCCAGCGCCAGCGCCGCGACCAGGCCACGTCCATCGGCGAAACCGCCGGAGGCGATGATCGGCACGCGTAGCCGGTTGGCCGCGGCCGGCAGCAACACCAGGCCGGGGATGTCGTCCTCGCCCGGGTGGCCGGCACACTCGAAGCCGTCGATGGAGACGGCGTCCACGCCCAGTCGCTCGGCCTTGAGCGCATGGCGCACGGCGGTGCACTTGTGGATCACCTTGACGCCGTGTCGACGGAATTCGGCGATGTGCTCGCCGGGGTCGTTGCCGGCGGTTTCGACGACGCGGATTCCCGTCTCGATGATGGCTGCGCGATATTCGGCATAGGGCACCGGCTTCTGCGTCGGCAGCAAGGTCAGGTTGACCCCGAACGGCCGATCGGTCAGCTCGCGGCAGCGGGCAATCTCCGCAGCCAGTGCCTCCGGGCTCGGCTGGGTCAACGCCGACAGCGTCGCCAGGCCACCGGCGTTGGCCACCGCCGCAGCCATCTCGGCACGGCCGACCCACTGCATGCCGCCCTGCATGATCGGGTGTTCGACGCCGAAGGTCTCGGTGAAACGGGTCCTGAACACGCCCATGGATTGCCTCCTCGGTCAGATCGGGTCCCAGGAGAACACGTCCGGGCTGCGCGCCAGGTCCATGAAGCTGCCGCGCAACGCCGGCATGCCGTGCTCGGCGATGCTCTGCGGGGTCCAGCCGTGCTCGCTATGCACACTGCGCAGCGGCCGGCTCTGGCTCATCAGGAAGAGTTCGTGGTGACGCGCGGCGAACACCTGGCCGGTGACCTCGCGGGCGGCGTCGGACGCCAGGTAGACGGCCAGCGGCGCGTTCTTCTCGGGGGTCATGCGCTGCAGCTTGTCGACGCGGGCCTTCTGCTCCGGGGTTGCGGCCGGGATCGAGTCGGTCATCCGGCTCCAGGCGAACGGCGCGATGCAATTCGAACGCACGTTGTAGCGCTGCATGTCGAGGGCGATGGATTTGCTCAAGGCGACGATGCCCAGCTTGGCCGCGGAATAATTGGCCTGGCCGAAGTTGCCGATCAGCCCGGAAGTGCTGGTCATGTGTACGAAGGCGCCGGCCTGCTGGGTACGGAAGCGTTCGGCGGCGGCCCGGCTGACGAAGAAGCTGCCGTTGAGATGGACATTGATCACCGACAGCCAGTCGTCGGCGCTCATCTTGTGGAAGATCGCATCGCGCAGGATGCCAGCGTTGTTCACCACGATATCCAGACGCCCGAAACCGTCCATGGCGCATTCGACGATACGCCGCGCGCTGTCCCAGTCGGCGACGCTGTCGGTGTTGATCAGACCTTCGCCGCCTCGCTGGCGGATCAGGCCAAGGGTCTCTTCGGCCGGCGAGGCCGACCCGCCCTCGCCCTGTAGCGATACGCCGATATCGTTGATCACCACCCGTGCCCCGGAATCGGCCAGGGCCAGGGCGATCTCGCGGCCGATGCCGCCGCCCGCGCCGGTAACGATCGCGACCTTGCCTTCATTGAGTCTGCTGCTCATGGGTAATCCTCTTCGTCCCGTGGATGTCGTTCGGTTGCGCTCAGCCCGGCAGGCCGAGGACGCTCTTGGCCAGGATGTTGCGCTGGATTTCGTTGCTGCCGCCGTAGATGGTGGTCGGCCGCGACTGGATGAAGATCCCCGCCGGATGCAACTCGGGGTCTTCGGCGAAGGGCTGCAGCAGGGCCGAATCCTCCCCGGCGACCTCCAGGCCCAGCTCGCTGATGCGCTGGAACAGTTCGGACTGGAAGATCTTCAGCATGGATACCTCCGGGCCGAGGCTCTCCCCACGCCGCAGGCGTTCGGCGAAACGCTCGTAGAGCGCCTTGTGGCTGTCCAGGTCCATGCTCAGCGCGGCGAAGCGGCGCACGAACAGAGGGTCGTGCCACAGTCCCAGGTGCCGGGCCAGGCGCTCCAGGCGCTGGAGAGCGAAGGTGGACTGCTTGGGCGAACCGAGGAAGATCCGCTCGAAACCGAGCAGCGCCTTGGCCATGCTCCAACCCTGGTTGATTCCGCCGACCAGGCTGTCGTAGGGCACCCGCACGTCGTTGAAAAACACTTCGCAGAACTCGCCGTGCAGCTCCAGGTTGAGGATCGGCCGCACCTCGATGCCCGGGCTGTCCATCGGCACCAGCAGGAAGCTGATGCCGTGCTGCGCCTTGGCGCTGCGCTCGGTGCGGACCAGCAGGAAGATCCAGTTGGCCTCCGAGCCCATGGTGGTCCAGGTCTTCTGTCCGTTGATCACCCACTCGCCGTTTTCCAGGCGCGCCTCGGTGCGCAGGCTGGCCAGGTCGGAGCCGGCGTTAGGCTCGCTGTAGCCCTGGCACCAGATGTCTTCGCCGCTGAGAATGCGCGGCAGGAAGCGCGCCCGTTGCGCCTCGTCGCCATAGCGGATCAACAATGGGCCGAGCATGGTCACGCCGCTGTCGGGCAGGCGCGCGCAGCCGTACTCCTCCATTTCCTCCATCATGATCAGTTGCTTGCCGGCGCTCAGCCCCATGCCGCCGTACTCCCTGGGCCAGCCGGGACACAGCCAGCCCTGGCGCGACAACAGCAGGTACCACTCGCGGGTTTCCTCGCGCCCCAGGCGACGGGGCGGATTGCGGATGCGCTGCGGATAGTTGGCGGCGATCCACTCACGGACCATCAGGCGAAAGGCGTTGTCATCGAGACTGTCGTAGTCGCTCATCTCAGTTTCCTCTGAATACGGGGGGACGCTTGGCGAGAAAGGCCGCCTTGCCCTCGGCGTGGTCGGCGCTGAGAAACAACTGGCTCTGCAACTCGCCCTCCCGCTCCAGCAATAGGTCAAGGCCCTCGGCGAGCAACGCCTTGGTCATCGCCAGGGGCAACGGCGCCTGCTGCTCCACCCGCCCGGCCAGCTCCAGCGCCATCGCCAAGGCGCCGCCAGCGGCGCAGAGGCGGTCGGCCAGGCCGATGCGCAGTGCCTCCTCGGCCTCTACCACCTGGCCGAACATCAGGATCTGCCGTGCCCGCCCCCAACCGATGCGCGCCGGCAAGGTATGCAACTGGCCGAGGTCGGCGAGCAGCCCGACCTTGCCGAAGCCGGCGGCGAAGCGGGCGCCGGCGCCGCAAACGATGCTGTCGCAGGCCAGCGCCACGGACAGCCCGGCCCCCACCGCCCAGCCCTCGACCGCGGCGATCAGCGGCTTGCCCATGCGCACCATCTGCCGCACCAGCCGCGCGTTGTCCTGCATTCGCGCCCTGCCGGCGGCCAACTCGGTCACCCGCATGTCGCCCAGGTCGCCGCCGGCGCAGAACACCTCTTCGCCACCGGTCAGCAGCACGCTGCGGATCGATGGGTCGCATTCGGCCGCCTCCAGGGCCCGCAGCAATTCCATGCGCAGCGCCGGCGACAGTGCGTTGCGCCGGGCCGGGTTGTCGAAGCGCAACAGGCGCACCGTGCCGCGCGTTTCCTGCAACAAACCGCTCATCAGGCCACCTCCCGCTGTAGCAGCGCGGCGTAGCGCGCCTTGTGGAACGCCAGCGAGCCGTGGGCATTGAGCAGTACCATGGCGCGGCGCAGGAACAGGCCGATGTCCGCCTCGTCGGTGTAGCCGATGCCGCCGTGCAACTGGATGGCCTGGCGGGTCACCAGCAGAGCCGCTTCCGAGGCCCGTGCCCGTGCGCTGGAAACCTGCCGCTGGCGCTCGCTTTCCGACGCCCCGGCATCGATCGCGGCGGCGGCCTGCTCGACCATGGCGCGCGACAGTTCGATCTGGATCCTCAGGTCGACCATGCGGTGCTGCAGCGCCTGGAAACTACCGATCTCGCGGCCGAACTGGCGACGTACCTTGAGGTACTCCAGGGTTCGCTCGAAGGCGCCATCCATCAGTCCGACCAGATAGGCCGCGCAGGCCAGCGCTGCCTCGTCCAGAACCTGTTCCGTTACCTCGCCGGACAACCACCGTGCCGGCGCATCGCGGAAACGCAGGCGCGCCAGGTGAGCGCCATCCTGGGTCGCCTCGCAGAGCAGTTCCACGCCATCGGCATCGCGCTCGACCAGCGCCAGGCCCTGCTCGCAGGCCACCAGCCAGGCATCGGCGGCACCAGCCAGATGTACGTGAGCGACTTCGCCGTGCAACCGCCCTTGCTGCATACGAGGGCGTCGCCGCCCATCGCGGTAGGCGATGCCCGCCGGCAGGACCAGCCGCTCAGCGGCCAGCAACGCAACGCGCTCGTCTTCCGGCAGCAGCGGCGCCACCAGCCCGGCCTCGATCAGCGGCTCGGGCAGCAGGCCGCGCCCCAGCGCCTCCAGCAACGCCGCGTATTCGCTCATGCCCAGGCCGCTGCCGCCCAACGCTTCATCCAGGCGCAGCGCCGGCCAGCCCATGGCGCAGACCTCGCGCCAGGCCTGGCGGTCCACCCCGCTACCGGTGAAACGACCGCGGCGCACGCGGGTCAGGTCGCCGTCGCGCGGCACCAGCGAAGCCGCGCTGTCGCGGATCATCCGCAGACGCTGCTCGCGCTCGCCGGCCCACTCGTCTTGCTCACTCATCTGTTCGCCCTCCTGTCGATACGCCGACCGCCCGTTCGTCATCTGCACGGGCGGCGCCGGCTTGTCCGCGCGGAGCGACCGCGCAGGCCGTGGTCCGGACGCGCGACGGATGGCTCCGCTGCCGCGCCGCCGGAACTCCGCTACGGCTTAGCCGCGCGGTACCTGAAGCTGCCCGAGGCCATGGCGATGACCTCGCCGTCCTCGTTGCAGATTTCCGCCGTGCAGAAGCAGATCGTGCGGGTCCGTCGCACCACCCTGCCAACCGCACGAAGCTCGCCGCGGGCGCTCCCCATGAAGTGGGTAGCCATGTCGATGGTCACCATCGAGCAGTCCGGCAGGCAGGCACGGATCGCCTGGGCCATGGCGGCGTCCAGCACCGACATCAACACCCCGCCATGGAACTGTTGCAGGTAGTTCATCAGTTCCGGGCGATGCCCCAGGCGCACCCGCGCCACCCCGCCGGCATCGGTCCAGCGCTCGAGGCCGATGAACTCCTGGAAGCTGGCGGGCCGTTGCTCCGCCGCTGGCTGTCGTGGAAAAGAACTCATGGATGTGCACTCCTTCCGCAGGATCAGGCCTTGGCCGCGCGCCGCTCGGCGGTATCCCCGGCACTGCCCGGCGCTTGCCGTCGGGAAGCGCTCTCGGCATCGCGGGACTCGAGGTTCGGGTCGTAGAGCCGGTCCGCAATGAACAGCGCCGGGATCAGTCCGGTGAGCACGTAGGTGATGCCCATCACCAGGAAACCCGCGCCGATCGACACGTGGGTGGCCAGCAGGCCGATGCCGGCGGGCGCCACCGCCGCGCCGATACGCCCCAGGTTGTAGGCGGTGCCCACCGCCGAGCCGCGGACGCGGGTGGAGAAGCTCTCGGTCATGTAGGTGGCCAGCACCCCAACCGGAACGCCGTAGATGAAGCCGAAGGTGATGAGGATCCAGAGGATGTTGGAGGGCGAGTGGTAGAACACGATCAACGGCATGAAGGCGGCGCTGCCGATGGCCCCGGCGGCGAAGGTCAGGCGCCGGCCGAAGAGATCGGCGCAGACGCCGGCGGCGACCTTGCCGAGGATCATCGCACTGTAGGTGCCGACCATGTAGCCGGTCATCGACTTGAAGTTCATCCCCAACTCGCTCTCCAGGTAGGACGGCATCCAGTTGTTGGTGCCGTAGTAGCCGAACAGCAGGAAGCAGGAGGTGAGGCTCCAGAGCAGGAACATGCCGCGCGTTTCCGGATCGCCCAGCATCCGTCCCAGCGGGCCGGCGCCGCCAGCCTCGGCGTGGCTCTGCGGAGCCGCGCCGGGACGCTGGCGCCCGGCCTGGGCCGCGAGCCAGGACGGCGACTCCGGCACCCAGGGCCGCAGGGCCAGGCAGACCAGCGCCGGCGCCACGGCGGTGAAGAACAAGACGCGCCAGCCGAACTCGGGGATGATCTGCCCCGCCAGCAGGGTCGCCACCAGGTAGCCCACGGTCCAGCCGGCCTGCATGGCGGCGAGGATGGTGGTGCGGTACCTGGTTCCGACGCACTCGGACATCAGGATGTTGCAGGCGACGAACAGCGAGCCGAGGCCGAGCGAGGCGACGAAGCGGATCAGCGCGAACTGCCAGTAGTTCTGGGTCAGCCCCAGCAACGCGGTACCGATGGAGAACAGCACGATGGTCCAGGTCACCACTCGCACCCGGCCGAAGCGGTCGCAGCACCAGCCGCCATAGATGCCGCCGACGGCCATGCCGGCGAGAGTCAGGCTGCCGAGGGAGCCGGCTTCGAAGTTGCTCAGGCCGAATTCGGCCTTCAGGCTGTTGAGGCTGTAGGCCAGGAACATCAGGTCGACGCCGTCGGCGAGCAGGCCGAGGAAGCAGAAGACGAAGGCGATCAGCATGGTGCGCCGGGAAATGGCCGGCGCCGGGTTCGGGGAAAGCGCGGTTGCATTCATTATTCTTGTTCTCGCAAGCAGGATTTCGGTTGATCTTCACGGCAGCCCGACGGTCGTTCCCTCGCGCCGCCGCCCTTCGCTTCAGTCCGGCCGCTCTGGCGGCGGACCTACCCGGCCGTTGTCCAGCACCACCACATCGCGCTCGACGACGCGAGTGCGGAACGAGCCGTCGCTCCACATCTCGGTACGCAAGGTCTCGCCGGGAAACACCGGAGCCGAGAAACGCACCTGCAGATGTCCCAGTTGCCCCGCGCGGTAGTCGGCGAGCCCGCGCAACACCGCGTGGAATGCCACGCCGAGGGTGCACAGGCCATGCAGGATCGGCCGCGGGAAGCCGGCCCGCAGCGCTGCCGCGGGCTCCGCGTGGAGCGGGTTGTCGTCGCCGTTGAGGCGGTAGTACAGGGCCTGCTCCGGACGGGTCGGCAGGTCGAGTCGCAGGTCGGGTGTCCGTTCAGGCAAGCGATGCGGCGTTTCCGGCACCTGCCGGGAACCACCGAAGCCGCCGTCGCCGCGAAGGAAGGTGGTGCTGCGGGCGACAGCCAGCACCTCGCCGCTGAGCGCGTCGCTGAGCACCTTCTCGCTGTAGAGCAGCGCGCCCTTGTCGGCGCCCTTGTCTACCAGACCGGTGACCCGGGTCCGGCCGATCACCTCGCCTTCCGCCGGCAACGGCCGCCGCCACTCCAGGCGCTGCTCGCCGTGAACCAGGCGCAGCGCGTCCACGCCAGTCGCCGGATTGCCCAGCCAGAAGCCCGGATGACCGAGCACCAGGGCCATGCACGGCAATGCCTGGAGATCGCGGCACGGATCGACGTAGGCCAGTTGGCGCTCGTCCAGCGGGTCGCCGCCCAGACCGAGGCTCAATGCGTAGAAGGCGCTGTCGCGCCGGCTGTAGCGCTGGCGTACTTCGGGGATCGGGTAGTTCAGGAGCACCTCAGGATCGAGCGCCATCGGCCACCTCCTCGACCTCCAACACCGCATCCACCGCCCAGGCGCCCTGGCCCTCCGGCAAGGCGATGACCGGGTTGAGGTCCACCGAGCGCAAGCGCTCTCCCGCCTCCCAGGCGAACCGCGAGAGATTCGACAGCAGCCGTGCCAGCGCCGCGACGTCGGCCCGCGGCCGGCCACGCGCGCCGAACAGGAGCGGCGCGCCTCTGATGCTACGGATCATCGCCTCGGCTTCGTCGACCTCGAACGGGCAGCGGCGGAACACCACGTCCTGCAGCACTTCGACGAAGATCCCGCCCAGGCCGAACAACGCCACCGGGCCGAACAGCGGATCGCGCTGGATCCCCATGAAGCACTCCACCCCGCCCTGCAGTTGGCGCGCCACCAGGACGCCATCGAGACGCGCCTGCGGCGCCTTCTCGGCGGCCCGGCGCAGGAGCAGTTGGAAACCGGCGCGTACCGCGTCCGCATCGCTTACGCCAAGCAGCACGCCGCCGATTTCCGACTTGTGCTGGATGTCCGCCGAGGCGAGCTTCAGCACCACCGGGTATCCGATGCCCTCGGCGAAGGCAACCGCCTCTTCGGCACTGCCCAGCACCGCCTCGGCGGCGGACTCGATACCGGCGCGCGCCAGCAGGCGCTTGGCCTCGGCTTCGCCGGGCGTGGAGGCGGGCAACTGTAGCCCGCCGGCAGGCCGGCGCAGGCGCAACGGCCGGGCGAAGGCTTCGCCGAGCCGCCCCATGGCCTGGATCGCCACTACCGCCCGGGTGGGGTCTTCGAACAGTGCGAAGCGGGCCTCCTCGTAGGGTGCCAGCTCCTCCCCCTCGCCCATCACCGAGACCACGAACAGACGCTCGGGATGAGCCTCCTTGATCCGCCGGAACTGCTCGGCCAGACGCGCGCCGATGGAGGCGGCGGTGCCGGCCTGGGTGAAGAAGGCGAGCAGCGAACGGTAGCCACCGTCGACCACCATCGACTCGGTAAAGTCGCGCACCAGCGTCAGGTCGTTCAGGGCCTGCGCGGTGCAGTCCACCGGGTTGATCGGCGAAGCGAAGGACAGCCGTGCCTTCAGCCGCTCCTGGGCCATGTCCGGCATCGGCGGCATCGGCAGGCCGACTTCCTCGGCGACATCGCTGACGATGATCCCGGCGCCGCCGCTGACGGTGATCATGCCGAGGCTGTTGCCCACCGGATAGATACGCCGGGTGGCGAGGTAGGCGATGTCCATCAGTTCCTCGGTGGTCCTGGCGCGGATCACCGCATAGTCGCCCAGCACGGCGTCCAGCACCTTGTCGTCGCCGGCCAGCGAAGCGGTGTGGGACAGCGCCGCGCGGCTACCCAGGGCGCTGCGCCCGACCTTGTGCAGGATCACCGGCTTGCCGGCGCGATGCGCGGCCTCCAGGGCGGCGAGGAAGCTGTCGACGTTGCGGATGGATTCGGCGTAGGCCATCACCACGTCGATCTCCGGCGACTCCACCAGCCAGCCGATGCTGTCGCCCAGGGTGACGTCGGCCTCGTTACCGGTGGCCACGCAGATAGGGGTTCCCAGGCGGCGCTGGCGCGCCATGCCGAGCAGGTGCGCGCCGTAGGCGCCGGACTGGGTGGCGATGCCTACCCGGCCGGGCAGCGGTACGCCACGTTCCAGGCTGGTGGAGAAGAACGCGTAGTAACCGAGGTTACTGTTGAACGCGCCCAGCGCATTCGGACCGAGCAGACGCATACCGTACTCGCGGGCAGCGGCTACCACCGCATCCTGCATCGCCGCGCCGGCCTCGCCGACCTCGCTGAATCCGGAAGAGAACACGATGGCACTGCGCGCCCCCTGGCGGCCCAGTGCCCGGACGGTCTCCAGCACCTGAGGCGCAGGCACCGCGACAATGGCCGCGTCCGGTGCCTGCGGCAGCTCCGCGACGCTGGCGAAGGCCGGTAGCCCCTGGATTTCAGCACGGTTCGGATTGACCGGGAGGATTTGCCCGGCATAGCCATGGCGCAGCATGTAGGCGATGGGTCGGCCACCGATGCGGGTCGGGTCGCTGGAAGCGCCGATCACCGCGACCGAGCGTGGTTCGATCAATGGAGTAAGACTGGCGAAACGGGGAGCGTCGATGAGCTGTTGCGAGTGGTTCGCTGACATGGGTTCACCTGATCCGTTTGTCTGTGGCCGGCACGACAACCTTCTCGCGGGCGAGCGCGCCCGCGGGACGCCGCCACGGCAGCGCCCGGAAGGCCTGTCGGCCAGGGGTCTAGAGCGTGTCGCCGGTACCGAGCAACGCGGTTACCTGGCTGGACAGCGTGCCGCCGTTGCCGTGCAGCAACGCCACGTCGGCCTTGGCCAACTGCCGCTCGCCGGCCTGGCGGCGGAGCTGGGTCACCGCCTCGATGATCAGGAACATCCCGTACATCCCCGGATGCACGCAGGACAGCCCGCCACCGTTGGTGTTCACCGCCAACTCGCCGCCGGGCGCGATGCGTCCGCCCTGGACGAATGGGCCGCCCTCGCCCTTGGCGCAGAATCCCAGGTCCTCGAGGAACAGCAGGGTGTTGATGGTAAAGGCGTCGTAGAGCATCACCAGGTCGATGTCGCCGTGCCGCACACCGGCCATCTGCATGGCTCGCGGAGCGCTTTCCGAGGCCGCCGTCACGGTGAGGTCGGGCATCGACACGATCGAGCGATGCCACTGCGCTCCGGCCGCGCCAAGGAAGTACACCGGCGCATTGGGCAAGTCGCGGGCGCGCTCGGCGCGCACTACCACGCAGGCGCCGCCGCCGTCGGTGACCAGGCAGCAGTCGGCGGCGCTCAGCGGGTCGCTGACCATCCACGCGGCAAGGACGTCATCGACGCTCAACGGTCCGCGGGCGAACGCCTCGGGATTCAGGTTGGCCCATTGCCGGGCAGAGACCGCCACCTCGGCGAGCTGCTCGCGTGTGGTGCCGTACTGGTGCATGTGCCGGCTGGCCGCCAGGGCATAGGCGGTGATCGGGTGGCGCGGCTTGTAGGGCGTCTCGTGCCATTGTGGCTCGCTCATCGATACCAGGCGGCCGCCGGCGGTTCGCTGGTTGGAGCCGTAGCAGATCAGCGCAGCGTCGCAGAGACCGGCCTCCAGTGCCAAAGTGGCCTGCAGCAGGTGCAGCTCGAAACTGGAGCCGCCAATATTGGTGCCATCCACGAATTTCGGGCGGATGCCGAGGTATTCGGCGACCGACAAGGTGGGAAAGGCATGGGAGCTGGTGGCTGCGAAGATCGCGTCGATGTCGGAAAGCTTCAGGCCGGCATCGGCAATGGCCCTGAGCGACGCCTGGCCGAGCAGTTCGATGGCGCTGTAGCCCGGCGCCTCGCCGACGCCGGCGCTACCGATGCCGACGATGGCGGTCTTGCCACGGATGGCTGCGCTCATGGTCGTCCCTCCTGGTGGGGAACGAACACCACGACATTGGCACCATCCTGCTCGACGATGCGCGCCTGCACACGGGTGCCGATCGGCAGGCTCTGGTGCCCGTCGATCCGCGACATCATGCGCACGCCCTCGTCCAGGTCGACCAGCGCGACATTGTGATTGCCGCCGCGGGAGCGATTGACAGTGATCGCGTAGAGCGTACCCAGGCCGCTGGCGGGAACCCACTCGAGATCAGTCTCGCCGCTACCCGGCACCAACTGGCGCGGGTAGAACACATGGCGACCGCTGGAACGGCTGCGCTGCAACATGAAACGGCCCTGGGCGAGAAACGCAAGGTACTGCGCCTCAGGTCCCGGAGTACTGCCATCGGGAAGATCTGCCACGAGGTTTCTCCTTTGTTCTTGTCGACCTTTGCTGCAAAGTGCATCGCGCTGGACGCCGAACCGGATACTGCTTCCGCCCCCGGTTGTACGTTCCGGAAGGCCAGAATATATTCACTATCGTGAATGTCAATCACAATACTGAATGAAAAGAGGAAAAATGACCAAGGACGCCACAACCAAAGGCACCAGCAGCAAAGATGTCGGCGCGGTAGTGAACGCCATTCAGATACTTCGCCACCTGGCCCACGCCGACGGACCGCAAGGCGTGGCCGCCATCGCTCGCGCCACCGGTATCAGCCCGAGCAGCGCCTTCAATATCCTGCGCACCCTGAGCAACGAACGACTGACCTCCTTCGACGATGCGGGCAAGACCTACCAACTGGGCCTTGGCCTGTCGGAACTGGCCGTAGGATTCGTCGGACGCAGCTATGCCGACCTGATCCAGCCAGAGCTGGAGCGACTAAGCCTTGCCCACCACATCCTCATCGCCCTGTGGCAAGTCACCGACGATGCGCACATCCGCGTCATCGCCCTTGCCGCGCCGCCCGTCGCCCACGTCAACGTCGCCGTCGGCACGCGCCTGCCGGAACTGGTCGGCGCCGCCGGGCGTTGCATTGCCGGCCTGCGCGAACTGCCGGAGGACGAACTGCGCCGCCGACTGACCCGCGTGCGCTGGGAAAATCCGCCGAGCTTCGAGCGCTACCAGGCCGAAGCGACCGAGGCCGTCGAGCGCGGCTGGGCTATCGACCAGGAACACCTTTACCGCGGCGTGAGCATGGTCGCCAGCGCCATCACCGACCGCGACGGACAACCGCGCTTCGCCATCTCCGCGATCGGCATCAGCGCCCAGCACCAGCCCGACGACCTGGAACGGATCGGCACCAGCCTGCGGGATACCGCGCGCTTCGTGAGCCGCGCGCTATTTCCCCAGGGCGAGGCACTGAAGGGGAAATCCTGAAATGACATTCAACCCACTGAACGATTAGCCGGCCCGCCGTTATCGACCCGCGACGTCGGTACCACCTTTCAACCCGAGGACCGGCAGATAACGGAGGAAGCGCCAGAATCGCTTCAGCGTCACCCGGTCCCACGCCCGCAGCGGCACCGAGCGGAACAGCTGCCAGGCATATCGCCCATCCTGGACAACAGCCTTCTTCAGCGCCTTGTTCAGGATCAGTTGCCGGGCCCGGCGATAATTCGGGTGAGCCCGATAAGGCTCGATGGCTTGCATATCCGCCTCGTAATTGAGCTTGTACCTGCCGGACAGACCGCTTCCATGCCGACGATAACGCCCCATGTAGGCCGGTAGTCGATGAATTTCATAGCCCTGCGCCGCGATCCTGAGGGTGATCTGGAAATCCTGCACGCGAATCGACGGGTCGAAGAAATCCGCCCGCTTCATCGCGTCCATGCGGTAGAGCGCCGTAAGCGGCATGACCACCAGGGTCTCGGCCAATGCTGCATCGAACCCCCAACGCTCCACACAACCCTCGCTGAAACCGTCTCGCGCCACTTCGTTACCGGCACTGTCGATACAGATATTGAAACCGCCCACGCACCCGACCTCGGGGTGCGCAAGCAAGTAGTCGACGCGCGTGTCGAGCACTCCAGGCAGGACAATGTCGTCGAGGTCGGGAGTCATCACGAACTCCCCCCGCGCATGACGCAAACCGTGATTGAGCGCATCGCTCACCCCTCGGTTAGCCTGGCGGTAGAGCTGGAAACCGTGACGCTCGCGGAGCATGGCGAGACGCTCATAGGTGTCGTCCGTGGATCCGTCATCCACCACGATCAACTCGAGATTGGGATAGCCCTGCGCGTAGATGCTGGCAATCGCCTCGTCCAGATACTTCGAGATATTGAAACAGGCGCAAACGACGGAAACGAGCGGTCGCATTTCTTCCTCCCCAGCCCCGGCTCCGGGACTCGGCACAAACCGATAACCTGGCTGTCCGCTGGAAGGAAACCGTGCCATGCAGCTCGGCCACACATCCGCGGCGCCTTCAAGCGCCGGGATACTAAGAAGAACCGCCCCGACCATCGAAACCGGCAGGTCGCCCGACCCGGCGCTCGAAGGACAGAAAATCGGAAGCAATGGAGAAATGCGCGCTCAGCGCACCCACGAAACCCAGACAGAGCGGGACGACCACCCAGAGGAGAAGGAAGGACAGAACGAAGGAAGGGCCCGCAGCATTCCTAGGAGAACTGCACGACCTGGCCAATACCCGAAACCATGGCACGGCTTTCTCGCCCGCCCCGCAGAGGGGACGCCCGAACGCTCGCCAGAAAAGACAAAGCCCCTGGAACGCCAGGCATTCCAGGGGCTTTGCTCATATGTAATGGCGGAGAGATAGGGATTTGAACCCTAGGAGCCATTGCTGACTCAACGGATTTCGAATCCGTTTTCAGCCACAGCCTTGCTAGGCCTCTATCTACAGATCCCAGGGCCCACGCACCATCCACGCATTACGCTTCATTCCCATGAATGGTCGTTTGGGGGATTCATTCCCCCAGATTTCCCCCACCTCTCATGACCCTCAGTATTTCATCTCTCTCATGCGAGATCATGAACTCAGATCCAGCCTTTGAAAGATGATTACTGTCGCTGTACAAGATCGAATCGTGCGCAATAGATTTGCAGAAGCCATCATGACAGAAAACATCATGCGGATTTATGAAGAGCACGCCAGGTATTTTTGAGACGTCGGCAAGAGCCTTGTTAATCGCTACAGACCTAACATCCGAATAGGGAATGCCAATTTTCGAAAGACAGTAGCCTCTCGCAAAGCTCGGTCGGTTGTAGCACCCGGCAATATCCGGAGAGCCAGCACCAGGCACATTTCCGATCACGATCATTTTTCGCGATCCGATCCGGCTCTTGAGTTCACGTATCTTCTCGATAAGCAGGCTGTATCCACCAGAACCTTTACTATCTGGAACAGGTACGCGACCGGGGTTTGTCGCAGCTATCGTTAGCTGGTCAACCCATAGCTGTGCTATCACGAGAACTGCCTTCGGGTTTTTATCGAGAACTGCAAGCGCCTCATTAAGTGCAGACGAGCAAAGAGAATCCCAATCGGTTCCGGGCGTCAACCTAGTCATACCGGGAAGCAGAATGCAGCTAACAGAGCTAAGGTAAATATTAAGTTTTTCTGGCTTGCCAATAACTCGGTCCAGCCCATAAGCATACTGTCGTGCATGGCTATCACCGATGACAACCACATCCGCAATACCTCCCCCGCTAATCCATCCCCTCTCCTGATATCCGTTTCCTCCATACTGGTCTATGTGGAATTTCTTAGAATCAGCCAGTTGAGCAGCAATCCCTTTTGGCGGTTCGGATACTCGCCACGTCCAGCCTGAATTCCCCCATGCGGTTGCAGATGGAACCACAAGAAGACAAGAAAGCATCAAGCAGGACAAATTGAAACCGTTACTAGATATAGTCTTGCCACTCTGGCTGCGAAATGGAGTTTCAACGAACCTGAACAGGAGATATCCGAGCGCAATAGACAAAAGGACAATCGCCACCTTAGCAGATAGTGATACATCTCCTGAGTAATAGTACTTATAGAATACAATAATCGGCCAATGGACCAGATATATTGAATAACTAATCCTCCCGAGGAACACAAATGGCGCCGTAGATATTGTCAACCTAGAAAAATAAGAACCGGAAGAATATATTACAAGAGCAGACCCAGCGCATGGAATCAAGGCGTTATATGTTGGGAATGGAGTTAGCGCATTGAACTCAAAAACAGAATATCCAATCAGCGCAACGCCTGATGCGAACAGAAAGTTATGAACAGAAGAAGAGTTAACTTTTGGAATAAATACAATGATAGCACCCAGACAAAACTCGAAAACGCGAAATGGCGTTAGATAAAATATTGTCGATGCGCCATCAGAGAACCACCCAGATACAACCTTTCCAGCCCATGAAACAAGGACGCTAGAGCCATCAATAAAGGAAACGTTTCCTAGAAGGCTAGCAATACCGGAAATCAAGAGGAACGAAACCACTCCCTTGGAACCAAATTTCTTTCCAAAGAAAACGACAAGGATTGGCCAGAATATATAAAACTGCTCCTCTACAGATAGAGACCATGTATGCAGAAGAGGCTTGAAATCAGACGCGGTGTTAAAATAACCGCTCTCACTCCAAAAGTAAAAATTAGACAACGAGAATAGAGAGTAAATAACCTCTCCGGAAAATCTACTTAAATGCTCTGGACTGAAAAAAAGGTTGGCACAAATAAAGCTAACTAAAACTGTTACGAATAAAGCAGGGAAAAGGCGTCTCACGCGCCTCGAATAGAACCTGTGGTAGTCAAAGGCTCCAGTGGTCGATATCTCCTTGTAAATCAACTGAGTGATCAAGAACCCGCTGATCACAAAGAAGACATCAACGCCAACGAATCCGCCGGCTAGAGAGCTAAACCCTGCGTGGAACAGGAGGACGCTCATTACAGCAATCGAACGTAATCCGTCAACCCCTGGAATGTATTTCATTGATGACACCGCGAGTTCTCCATGATCGCCGCCGTGAGGACCGGCGATCATGGCACAACGGCGCTAGCGTGTCATATAGGAGAACGAACACTGTAAGGTGTCGCCGTTCGCCCACGTCATGGGCGACGTGGCGCGGACCTGCTGCGCTCCCACGGAGATAGTAATGTAGTCCTGACCCGCACCAATGGATGCCCACCCAGTGAAATCAGTCCCCGCGCTCGTATCGAAGATACGAACAGGGAAGCCGCGCTGGTTGAAAGACAGGTGCCCAGGGAAGGGGAGTGAGAACCTATAAGCTGTCGTTCCATCTCCGAAAGTCGTAGTAGATCCAGCGATAAGTTCGATCTCAACCATGCATTGGTATCCGTGCCGGATGTAGTTCCCGGTAAGCGTTCCGTTTCCTACAGATGGTGTGGCAGATGTCTGCGTCCATGTGGGGGTATACGTCCTGCGCTGGACATACACAGAGTTGTATTGGCAGTTTGAAGGGTTTTCCGTAAACGTCGGGACAGAACACGAAGGACCGATGTTGATGCCCTGGGCGGAATCCAGCGCAACAGGACCTGCGAAGGCAACTCCATCAATTGAGTGGTCAAAGCCCTTAAGGGTCGTCGTAGCTCCAAGAGTCGCGCAGCGACCATTAGAAATATGGAAGAGTGTGGAGGTGGCATCATATCTCAAGTCACGAATATAGAACTCGCTCATCGAGCCGCCGTTACCAGCCCCTGGCCCAAGCGCAAAATTCGCACCACTGAGCCACATACCGCGGAAAAATCGAGGATGAGGAGCAGTATCTCCTGCTATGGCGCAGCCAGCATAAGCATCCGTGTCGACAGGGTACCCTTCGAATACTGTTACGTTAGCCCCTCCGCCCGCGTTACTGTCGAAGTAAAGAGGCTCACCACCCATGTTTACCGCACGACACCGGGTGATCGTTTGGCTAAATCCAGAGACGATACGGAACCCCTTACCTGTATAGGTAGCACCAACGCCTTCCAGGTTGATATCAAGAATGGTGGAAAGCGTACCTACTACCACCATGTCGATGTTGGCGCCCTTCTTGAGGGTAGTCCCTCGTTGACCACCCCTGCCAAGCCAGCGCTGTCCAGTCAGGGAGGTGAGCGTAGAGGTGATCAGGTAGGTTCCAGACGGGAATACAACATCTGAATACGGCCCTGCTGCTGCAATGGCAGCCTGAATCGCTGCCGTGTCATCAGTCGTTCCGTTGCCAGTGGCGCCGTAATCCGTGACAACAACAACCTTGAGAGACTTTAGGGACTTAAGTTCAGACCCTACAGTGCCATTGAAATAGCTAACTGACGGATCGTAACCCATCATTCCGGCGCCAGATGATCCGGACATATCCTGAACTGTTTTAAGAGTTCCTGCCGGATCAGTATATAGAACATTGGACGCCAAGTTTACAGGGCCTGTACCCGTGTTAATAACGGAAGCGACGTATTGCTCTGTCCATAGTTTGTTTGCTGCATCGTTGTTTTCCGAAGGGCTTTCTACGTTAGCAATCCTTCGGTTTTCTGCGTCAAAATATTCCTTTCCAATCGGACGCCTTAAGGCTCTAGAAATCCAAGAGAACGACTGCTGAATCAGCATGGTCAGGTAGTCAAAGACGTTCTCATGTGTCTCTGCGAAATATCTACCTTGGTTCCTAAGGTCAGTTTCCTGCACAGGTTCAAGCTGTCGCTCAATACTGAGCTTCGAGCCAACAGATGGAGCAACAGATGTAATTACTGCACCGCCTGCTGATGCGCCCGCACCAACCACTGAATAGTCGGTACCAAGGACAAGGACCGTAGAAACGTCGTTGTAAACCCTGGTGACGACTAGATCGTCATTAGATGGAAACTTGAACGGAACAGGGAAAGCCGTAGTAACCCCGTTGCCTTCGTACTCGATAACACTATCGGTAGTAGAGACGGTCAATTTTCTATGCTCCAGAAATGCGAAAACCCCGCACTAGGCGGGGTTCTCTGGGGGGTGTATTGGTAGTAATTAGTTTAGTATGGCGCCGGCTGTATCGATGTAGCTTTGGGATGGTCGAATCAGGAATTGCTGGTCGTTTTCTTTCTGGATGCGCTGCTCTGTCCTACGCAACGACCCGGGGTTGAGGGCCTCCTGGATTGAGTAGAACAGCAGATGGTCTAGAACAATACGGCTGTAGAACAGGTTCAGGAAAGGAGTGTTGTTCTGGGCGATACGGAGAAGAGATGCGGCGGTGTCCTCTCCTTCTTTCGCTCTGGCCCACAGGTTCATCAGATCAGCAGTAGTGCTAAGCGTTGGCCCGGCTGCGCTTTCCAAGGCAGAGTTTCCGAAGCGGTTAGCCTCGCCAAACAAGTAGTCACCGAAGATCCCTAGCCCTCCCCCTTGGGCCATAGCGGCAACCCAGGTCTTGTAGTCATCAGGATTTCTAGGCTCACGACCTTTCGCAACATCCTTGGAGGCCATGGACAGATAGCCGAATGCGGTCGTCCAGAGCACCAATTGCGCAAGTGCCAGACGTTCACCATTGCCATTGCGCAGAGCCCTGATCAGGTCTCGTCCACCACGGAAATTCTCACCCAGCCCAGCAGGCGTATAGCCACGGCCGTACAGTTCACGACCCAAGGTCTTTTGCATGTACGCGGCAGGGAAACTCTTGAACTGAGTGACGAACCGCAGGAGATCACCTGGAACGGTACCTGGTTGAGTACCTTGGTTCATGATCGAGCGAGTACGCGCATCTGGCTCGAGCACGGCATAGGTCACTCGATCATTGATGTATGCGCGCAGGCTTCGCTCTAGATCCTGCCGTGTCTCACGGATAGCCCCAGGCGATACGGGACGATCTTGATCTCCGAGATACTGCGCAATGCGTTCGTCAGTGATATCCGCAACACCATCGGGGGTCATGTAGTCACGACCGTCAGCCATTCGAGTGTCCATCTCGCGGAGCAAATCCCACTTACCGGCATCAAGGTCGTACAGGCTCAGTGCGCGCCGAAGATCAGGGTTCAGCGATCCCCAGGCTTGGCGGCGACTTTGCGCCAGGTTGTGAGACATCATCAGTCCAGCACTGGCCTTGTTCGCATCCGTCCACCACGACAGGCCGTTTAGCCGGAAGAAGTGGCTCATGCCTCGGGACATGCGCCCACCCATTGAGTCGTCAGCGGAGAACCGGCGCATGATCTCGCCGCGCATGGAGTCCGCGTAGACGCCGAAGCTTGAGAGGATTTCCCGTTGCTCACGACTACCGCGCCCCTTCAGCAGACCGGTTGCCATCTCCGAAAGACTGCCCAGGAACGATCGGCCCTGGTACTTCATCTCGCTTGCTGCGACCGGAAGGTCGGTGAACGATGAAAGCAGGGCGCCACCGAGCTTGGAGATCGACTGCCAGGCACGTACGTTTGCAGCGATACGCGCAGCAGCAGCGTTACCAGGGATTCGAGTCTGCCCACTCACCTCGCGGAATCGATTGCGGATCATCCCTTCGCGAGCCGTGTTGAAATTCGCCAGGGCCTGTGGATCACCGCCACTGCGCACGTCTTCCTTGATCGCATCCAGGGCCATGTTTAGGTTGGCTTCCGGATTTGTGCCAAGCCGGCGCATAAGGGCCGTGTTCTGGCCTGACAGGTCAAGGCCGCGCAATACCGCCTCGCGCAGGTTGCCGGTCCCATAGAGCCGGTTGTATTCGTGCCAGCCGATACCATCGCGGAAGTGCAGAACGCGCTCCTGGCTCATCTTGCGCGCAAGGTTTGCTGGGCCGCGGAATCCATTCGGCCGAGCATCGCCTTGAGCGCGCAGATGGTCGCCAGACACGAGACCATCGTAAATCCCGCGCATGTACCCATTCACATCCGACACTCCGTCGAAGGTGTGAGGATCCAGCCGCGGGAGAATATCGGAAAGCCATTGATCGAAGCCGGCTGCGCCGATCTTCTCGCTATCATGGCTCTGCCGGGCGATGTAGCCGGGGATACGTCCAATACTGGCACCGGCACGGTTGGCATCGAGACGGGCCGCTTCTTGGTATCGCTGGATGATCTGTGCGATTTCGACAACCTGAGGATTCAGGTCAGACACATCCTGATCGTTGCCAATGCGCCACAAAGCGTCAGCGATGTCTTGGTCGGAGTCCCCCCGAGCAAGGACGCCAACCAAATCGCCTCGCTCCAGGTCATTCAGCATCCCGCCAATGTATGCATCGCCGAGCGCCTTCTGTTCTGCCGCAACAGAGAGGCGAGCCCCCTTTCGTGCAACGTTTGTCCCCACCAAGAAAGACTCAACGCCAAGGTCGGGACGATCGGCAAAGGTGTTGCGCACAAAGCTGACTAGCTGCGCTCGAGCGCGCACATTCAGCAGCGCGTTACGACGTTCGATGATGGCAGCATGCTCAGCCTGGCGAGCTAGTTCATCGGCTGCTCGCATTGCCGCCTGCTCGGTACTATATGCCCCTTCCCTCGCGAGAATCTCCTGGGTGCGTCCACGCAGCAACTGGAAGATCTCTTGAATCTCCGTCGCCTCCATATCCCCCGCGGCTGCTCTTACTGCATCAGCGCAAGGACTGATTCCTGCCGGTAGCGTAGTCGCCATCAACCTCTCCCAATCTCACAAAGTGCAGCAGCCCGATAGGCCTTGGAATATTTCTCAGCCTTCGCGGCCTCGGCATCAGCCAGGGCGAATTCTTCTCTCCCCATCGCCTCTACCATGGCCCGCTGATCCTCTGGCAACTGATCAAGGATCTCGCGGGACAGTGCCTCGTCATCTGCCAAGGCTTGGCGAGCATCCTCAAGATCATCTGTCGACTTCATCTCATCGATACGACGGCTTTCGGCAGCGCCTTCAGGATCAACCCTGCGCTCTTGCGGGCGGCGTAGGTTGTCCATCGCCTGCGCTGCTTTGGCAGGATTCTGCAAGTCAAACAAATCAGCTACGGCAATGTCGCGGCCAGTCATTGCCTGGCTAACCGCAGTCCGCAACGCGGCATCGCGAATAGTCCAGTCGGACTCCTCAGCAACCTGACGGGCAGTTTTTACCGCTGCCCCAAGCGGCCTCTGGCGGTAACCTTCCATGATCTGCGCAGCCCGTGCTTCTACACGACCCGAAAGGCGTTCCGGCACTTCGCCACGACTGAGCGCCGCAATATCCTGACGCGCCATCTCGCCAGAACGGTTGCGCTCTATCTCTGCATTGATCTGCTCACGTCGAACCGATATCTGTTCGCTCTCGGTTGCGATGGCGTCTCGCGCCATACGTTCCGCCTGCTTGCGGCTTACCCTCGGTCCCTGGAATTCCTTCGCCCTAGTCTTGAATGTGTCGGGAAGTGCCTGCGCTCTGGCTTCAAGGCGGGTCAACTCCGCCCGAAGGTCTGCAACGTTGCCCACCCGCTCGGACACAAGGGATGGCCGAATCTCTTCGATGGCCTGGCTGCGTGCTGCCTGGTAAAGGTTTGCCTGATCGGCCTCAAGGCCGCGCGCAAGGGACTGCCTAAGCGCAACATCCGGGTCGTCATCAAAGAGGCGCCCATAGTCGACCTGGCGACGCGTCGTAGGCTCGGGACGGATGGCAGCGGCTACAGATGGCTGTGCGTCTAGTTCACCAACTACGCGACGCTTCAGCGCGTCAGATATGGCGCCTCCCACGGTATGCAAGCCGCCGCCAAGCAGCCCACCAAGCGCGATGTTGGCTAGTGAGTCAGAAAGCCCATAGTCCGTTTGATCCTGAGCCGCCGCAAGCAGAGGTAAAGGCTCAATGATTGCCGCGCCGACTGCACCCTCCAATGCACCTACGCCAGCCCGAACGCCGGCCCGACCGAGCGGAGAAGCTGCCCTAGCCAGTAGGTTGGCATAGCGTGCTTCACCAACCACAGGCACGAATGCCGAGGCGATGTTCAGCGGGTCCAGCAGAGAGGCGCCCAGCGATGCGGCGATCTGTGCCGGCATAGTCCCGGAGCCTGCGCGAGCCATGATCTGCTGGCGTGCCGCCTGGGCACGGTGCCTTTCAATCAGAATGTCGAGCGCCCCTTGCCTGATCCCTTGATCGGGAACCTTGATATCCAGACCAGACTCGGCAACGCGGGCTCTTGCATCCTCAGCGCTTAGGAGGGGGGTGTCAGGTTCCAGGCGAGGCTGAACTACGATTGAGTCACTGTCGTTAGTGAACCCTCGGCCCTCCTCTGCCTGCCTCAACTCCTCCATACGGATGATGGAGGATGAGGGGTTGGTCGAGAATGCGGATTCAAACGCAGCCCCAAACACATCACCAGTATCTGCCGGAATGTCTAGCAGCGTGCGCCGGTCAAGCGCAGGAGCATCCTGTGTGTAGATCGTCATGGAACGATTCCAAGAGGTGCAACGCGATATTGGGCGGGGGCCTTGGTGCCTTGCTCTTGCAGTTCGCTCCAGGTCCGGGTGATCGGCTTGCCATCCTTACCAAGGACTCGGTAGCCGTTGAGCGTGAGGCTCAGACCTGTCTCGTCACCGTTCGTAACCCACTGGCCGTTGTCGATAACCGCCGAGTGCAGTTGCCGGATGTTCTCGGACTCTTCAACGCCTGGGATGCCAGGAAGCGGCATGAGATCATCAGGCTTCAGGTTCTCCAGAGCCACATCGGCACCACGGCTCACCGCGCTGGTGTCCAGATCCTTAGGCACTCGGTAGGTGCCGAACAGGTCATACTTGTCACCAGCCATCCCAGCGACAACGCGCTGTGCCGCCTTGGCAGGTTTCTCGCCTTGCAGAACGTATGCTGATGCAGTCTTAACCGCGGCCTGGTACATGGTGTTAAAGGTGTTGAGGCCTCCAGACTGTCCCATAAGGGTTGCGGCGAAATCGGACATCTCCGATTGCACAGCCTGCTGGATCTCCTTCAACTGCCCGTCTTCCATGGCCTTTTTAAGGTCGCCTTCCTTCAGCGGAGCAACGCTTGCCATGCGCTCGGCCACATCCTTCGGCAGACCGGTTGCGATAACCTGGGCTTCAGCAGGCAGCTTCGAGCCAAGCTGGCGGATCACAGACCCGAAGTTCTTGCCCCATTGCGCCTGGTACTGCTCGATAAGTTGAGCAGCGGTATCGCCCTGCCCTGATGCGACACGACTGTTGAAGTCCGCAGCGAACTGGTTTGCCAGAGCATCAGGGAGAATCTTGATGTTCTGGACGCCCAGGCGTTGCTGCTCAGCAATCGCGGCGTTCGCGTAGGCCTCGTAGGCCTCCGGCGTGTTTTGCTCCTGGGCGTTGACCAGGGCCTGGCGCACAGCAGGACTGTACTGAGCCACGTAGGCGGCAGGGTCCTGCTGCTGTTTCTTCATCAGAGCAGTGCCTACAGTCAAAAGGCGCTGGTAGAGCTGGTTATCCTCGCGGAATCCTCTACCAGCAGTAGGAATACCGTCCGCATATTGTCTAGCTTGGTCTTCATGCAAGCTCTGAGCGTATGCATTCGCGTCCTCTGGGTTGTCAAATTTGCCCAGGTTTCGTCCAGTCTTTAGGTATGTATCTATAGCCTCCTGGTCTGACATGATTCTGCCATCATCACTTACGGTAGGAATAAGAACTTCCTGACCATCGAAATTCGCAGAAATAGATCGAACTGTACTTATTGACCCATCCTTGTTCTTGACTATGGGCCTGCTGTTTAAGTCAATGTTTCCGAGTTCTAACATACCTTTCGATTGTCGCCCATAGAAGGGAGATCCACCGCCGGAAACTGGATTAAACTTAGCAAGTATTTTAGCCCTCTCAGCGGGATCAGCAGTAGCAAACTCCCGAATAGCCGGGGCGACTTCCTGCACCTTGCGGAACGAGTCCCACTGCTCCTGCGCGCGATCACCATAGGCATTCTTGAAATCTGCCAGAGATGGAGGATCGGCATAGTCAAAGCCTTGTAGGTATGCGGCCTGGGCATCCTGTACACGGCTACTGAGTTCAGACCTGGCAATTGCCTGAAGCTGACGCTGCTCAACCATCCGTTGACGCGCCTCCGCCTCCTGCCGACGAAACGCTTGGTCAATGCCATTGCTGGCACGGATCTGGTCCTCAGCAGACATGCCAGTCTTGAACTGGTCGTAGTAGGCTCGAGCCTTCTGCGGCGAGTCGATCAGCATGCGCTGGATGACAGCCTGCGACAGCGAACTGTTAGCCTGGCGCCGCTGGTTCTCCATCTCTTCAGGCGACCAGCCCATGCGGGCGCCACGCATCTGGATCACAGCATCCATCTTGGCGCGGTTTTGCTCGATAGACTGCGGATCGTTGTAGTTCAGCGCAGCAGTGTCCATCGCCAATTGGATGGAAGACTTATCGACCTCATCCTTGTAGACCTGTTGCTCGCGGAACTCG
Organism: Pseudomonas sp. RC10-4-2; assembly: GCF_050433085.1. Classification (NCBI taxonomy): domain Bacteria; kingdom Pseudomonadati; phylum Pseudomonadota; class Gammaproteobacteria; order Pseudomonadales; family Pseudomonadaceae; genus Pseudomonas; species Pseudomonas sp. RC10-4-2. The sequence continues at coordinate 1,179,918 of NZ_JBNPXX010000002.1, read as the reverse complement.
TACTGCCCGAGCTTGGCCTGAAGTCCTTCACGGCGACGCAATGCCGCCTGATTGAACATCTCACGCTGGCTCTCGTTGGCGAGGTTTGCGGAGATCTGTTCACGCTGCTTGTCGAACGACTCGAGAGTCGACTGCGTGATGTTCAGAGCGCCTCGTCCTTTCTTTGTGAAGGCACCGGACTCCGGGTTAAAGAGCGTGTCGTTTTCCCACGCGCCCAGCCCATTGTCAGCCTCAAGAACAGCGGTACGGTTCGCGTCCTCAATCTCCTGCCGCTGGACCTGGACAAAGGCGTTTACCGCAGAGTTGATTCCTTGGGCGAGGCCTGATGCATCAACGCTCTGGCCAAGCGCGCGAGGCGCCTGCGGTACGTCAGGACCTACCCTGCGTCGATATTGCGGGATCTGTGCTGCCATCAGGAAAGCGCCTTGTAGTTGCCGTAGGCTTGCGAGCCGCCAGTGAGAAGAGAACTGAAGGCATTCAGGCGACGAGTGCGATAGTCGGCGCGTGCCTGACGGACTCCTTCGTTACCCTGCGTGACTATGCCAAACGCTTGGTTGAATGCGTTACGCCTGACCTGCTCCGCATCCATGGCGACCTGGTTCATCGTCGACTCTTGGACACGGGACGCGCTTCCGCTGTTTACGTCTACGCCGTTAGCCGCGAATCCGGCTCGTTGGGCGCCCACGATTTGCCGCCCCTGTTCGTACAACTGAGCGTCTTCGAATTCGCCCTGGTCCAGCACCTGACGTGCCTGGCGATTTAGATAGGCCTGCTGTCGGTTCGCGGTGCGTACGGCATCCTTGCCCTGCTGAATCTGCGAATAGGCATTCAGCAGCCCGCCAGCTCCGGCAGCGCCTGCCGCTAATGCTGCGCCCATAGTTCGCCTCGCATAGTGAATGGGTGGAAAAGTTCACCGTTTACGCCGTACTCAACGGCATCAAGCATGTCGAAGCCCAGCCACTGCATCCAGCGCAGGGCCTGCTCATATCGTGCGTCGGTGTAGTTGATGAGTGCCGCGTAGCGTTTACGCATACGCTCAATCTGATCTCTGCACTCCTGGAGGAAAGCTGCGCGATGCCTGGTAACGGCATGCGTGCTGATCATCCAAGGGACGCCTATTCGGTCGTCGTACCGAATGCATCCGAAGATCACGACAGGTTCTCCGCGGCTAACCAGAACAAATGCCTCTTCGCTCTGTTCCAGGGCGTAGCGCAATTCCTGCTCTACATCGGCGCCACGAATAGCCTCGAATTCAAGTCGATCCGCCTCGCGGACATTGGCAACAACGTGAGCAATAATCTGCTCGTCGACAGCCCTAAGCTCAGCCCCCGGCCTGGACATTCGGAAGAACTCCCAAGATCGTAATGGGCAGCGGGTCGCTTTGGCGGATGAAGATGCGGCCATCGTCCGTCCAGTCTGTGCTGATACTGATCTCCGCCTTGCCTGTCTTCAGTTCGATAGGCTCGCCGTAGTTCTCTGTCGCACGCTGCTTGTATTCCCAGCCGGATGCAGCCCTCAAACGATCACTCCGAGCGCCTGCCCAAAAGCCGCGACTTTGCTCGAGCAGCACGACAAGCTGGTTGATGCGCTTCTTGTTGCCGAGAAACGCCTGCTGGTTCTGCATGGTGATATCTAGCGTCTCTATCTCCGCAGTGATCGGGAGGCCGACATGCACAACAAGTGAAGGACCATCCAGCGTGATTGAACCCCCAGAGACAACCGCCTGAGGCGCGACGTTTCCGTCTGCGAGAATCGAAACCGTCTTGCCCTCAAGATGGCCAAGCCCACTGATGGTGGTTGCGGCGAAGCCCCAGCGCGTTGCCGATATCCCGCGCAATGACTCAGGGACGATAGTCTGAGGTTCCACGGAAACGACGCCAGGGGAGTCATAGGAGAGAATCTTGACGGTCAGCACATCGCCGATATTGTCCTCGTCTCCACCGCCATAAAGAATCAGATAGCGCCCGACATGCCCGGGGTTGAACGGCGCCGACAGCGCCTCAAGAGTCAGAGGGTTCGGGTATTTCCAGTCAGTCCCGCCAGTTAACGTAGCGCTCATGGTTCCGCGCCCGTCGTAGGTCAGGCCGCAGTCGACGAAGAACGAGCGGTCATAGACGTAATCGCCGCTTTCGAACTTGTTCAACTGGCGTGACTGCATGCGCTCGATGTAACGCTTGGTAGACCCGTTGATCGTGCGCTTGACGATCATGTAGAGGATATCTTCGTCGCCCTCTGGAACAGTCGCTACGGATTCGACCTCGCCATCGGTGTCGTGACGATGCCAGGCGAAAACCTGCTGCTCCGGCATGAACGTGAATCCGAGCAACACACCATCGTTACGGACCATCCACAGAACGCCATTGGGCGTCAGCGTGAATGCTTGGTCCTCGATGGTGTACCCGCGCAGTAGGTGCGACGAAAGAACGCTCACGTCGCTAGGCCTGAAGCCGGCATCAATATCGTTATAGGCGAGCGTCGACAGCTTGCCGCCCCTGGCCTGGATGTACAGCGCAGTATTGGCGTAAACGGCTGGAATCACGCCACTAGACCCAAAGTAGCTTTGCGCGCTGACAGAGATCGACTCAGGGGTGATACCGGTTTCTTTCGAGGAACTAACCGACCACTCTGCGCCAGAGGTCAGCACCAGAAGATCACGCAGCGATACGAGGTGACGAATCTGGTTTACCTCACGACTGGCAATCGTGAACTCGATGCCATCATCGTCCTTGTATGGATCTGAATAGCCGAAGTTGTGGAAGTCCCCAACCCTGCTCATCCAGATGGTTTGAGGCTGGTCCTTGCTGGCAGCGAAGACTAGCCGCTGCTGGAAGTAGCCTACGACCGATGGGTTGTTGCCACCAGCGAACGGGTTGTATCCAATCGGCACAGTCTTGTCGTTGTCAGGAGCGATGTTGATGTCGCTGAACGACGTGGTGTCAGACTGCCCGATGTAGCCGAAAACGCCAGAGGACTTGTCCTTGTAGACGTTGTAGTGGTCAGCACCTGCTACGGCTGTCCAGGACAGGGTGGCACCAGGCTTATCGTCAAAGCTGGCCACAGTAACGGTATTGCTCGCCCAGGACTCGATAGAACCGGTGTCCTTCGAACTGACTGCCGTAACCCGATACCTATAGTTCGTTGTGTCTCCAGAACCACCAGTCCGCGGAGAGCCAGAAAGACCAGTTGGCGCAGCTATGCCAGGCTGGAACGCGATAGTTGTCAGAGTCCAGTTGGTCGGCGCAAGACGCTTTAGTTCACGGGGGGCATAGTTCGGGTGAACGATGGTCAAGACGTCGGCAGACTGAGTGAACTTCAGATCGCGCAGATCGGCAGTCGTGTACGGGCTTGCGATTTCATACGGGACCGAACCACTGACAACCTGTCCGCCATTGCTCACGAAGCGGATATACAGGTTGCCGAATTCCAGGATATAGGTCTGCTCGGTCGAGTACTGGAAGGGGATCAGCCGAGTGAAGTTCGCGCTGGCCTTTACCTCGGCGATGAACTTCGTACCAGACCGGTTCTGGACTCCCCCCTCGGGAAGAACCTGGAAATTTCGACAGGTGCGCAGACCGGTGTAGTAGCGCGCCAGGTCAACACGGCCATAGGTTGCAGGCGCCATCTCGCCCGCGCTGAAAGACGGCTGAACGAGCAGGGTCATGAGCGCACCGAGATGAAGGAAGATTCAAGCTGCGGGCCACGCTGAGCTTCGTTGAAGCTGGCCGCCCCAGCATTTCGGATTTCGTACTGATATTGCTGCTCGCAGGTCTGCGCGATGTTCGCGTCACGACTGAGCGCAGGTGCGATCTTTGCCGCCAGCTTCCAAGACAGAGCAGACACGAAGATCGGATCGAAGATTTCAGGCGTAGAGAGCTTGGTGGTGTACTCAAGCTTCGCGGGGGAGACAGTTGTCGAGATCAGCCTACCGCTAGATCCATTGATCACGCGGAACTGAATCGGCGGGATCTGAGGCAACTGGTAGTCGCAGGGGAACGGGTAGTAGCCAACAGGCCATACCGAATTGACGATGCGGCGAGCCAACAAGCAGTCGACAGGCATCGCATAGCAGTAGGGATACTCCGGGTCAGGGTTGATTGCCACTTCCGCCAGATCAACGAACGCCGTCGCGAAACCCCAGGGAATGGCACGCAACACCTCATCAACGCAAGGCTCGAAGAACAGGCTGCATTGCTCGGCCTGCGCACTCGCCTCATCCAGAGCGTTGATACGCTCGCTGTTACCGATGTGCGAAAGCGCCATGTTGGCGATGTCTACTATCGAACTCATGGCGTCCCTCGGAAATAGAAAAGGGCCCCGAAGGGCCCTAAGGTGTTACTTGGCTTCGTCTTCTTTGATCTCTCGAAGATTCGGCCCGATTACGCCATCCTCGCCCGGGTCATAAAGAACCTTTTCACCGGGCTGGCAGATGCGATCAGCGATGTAGCTCACCTCGAGCACTTCACACCACTTAGCGGTACCGCTCTTGGCTTCTTCTTTCTTAGCCATCAGTCAGTCCTCAGAAGTTGTAGCCTTTGACGTAGGCGCGGAACGCCTGGATGTCTTTGGCCAGGAACGCAGAGAACGCACCGGCAGTCAGAGGGCCGGTTGCGACGGTGTAGCGCACACCAACGTACCGGTTGTACTGGCCAGCCGGCAGCTTGATTGCGAGCAGAGTGGTGCCCCCAACAAGGTTGGCAAGAGCCAGGGTTGCCGATACGAAGTGCACGGTCGGAGTGGTTGCCAGGTCTGCGGTCGAGGACGATTCCAGGCTGACAGTCACAGTTGCGGCGCCGGCTGCGGTTGCAGTGGTGTCGCACTGGACGACCAGGTAGACGTCCTCGCCCACACCGATGTCGCGAGTGACGTTGGTGTTGACCGCATTACCACGCGGGTACAGGTCGTAGACGTTGGTGGAGATGGCGGTAGCCGTTACCGCCTGGCTGTCCGAGAATTCGGCTTGCTTATCGACGTACATGATCGTCTCCTTAAACCACGCGGGCTTCGGTGTTGAGGATGGCGTCGACGCGGCGAACCGGGACTTCGCCGAACATGAGCGCAGGCTTGCCGGCCACGTTCTCGTAGGTCAGGGTGCTTGCAGCAACCTTGTTGACGGTCTGGCGACGCAGGAAGGAACGGATGCGCCGGGACACGTAGAACACAGGAGTAACGCCGGTCAGCCCTTGGATGAGTTCCAGTGCCTGGGTCATCAGGTCGATGATGTCAGCGCCGGAGGCGGCGTTCTTGGTCAGGGTGGTGACATCGATGTTCGCGATGCGAACGATGTAACGCCAATCCTTGACCGCAATACCGGCCTTCCACTGGTATTGGTCCATCAGGGCGCGGAAGCGGTTACCGCTGGCATCGAAAGCGTCGCCTTCACCAAGATCCTTGTGGACCAGGCCGGCTTGCGAACCCTTCGGATAGATGCCGTGGACGGTGTTCTCGCCCCAGCCAATCAGCCAGATCGAGGTGTTGGTAGAGCCGGTGCCGCCGGCGTCGATGACGTTTGCAGCGGTTGCGGCAGTTGCGGTGCTGACGGTGTTGAAGCGCGGCGCGATACCAGTGAACGACTCGGGGGTGACGTCGGTGTTGCCGTACATCACGCCACGCTGCATGGCCTGGTTCATTGCCTCCATGAATGCGCGCGACTCAGACAGGCGGAAACCTGCGGTATTGCCATTCAGCATCGCCAGGTCCACGTCAACCTGGCCGCGAGCTTCGAGGATGCCGCATGCCTCATCCACTTGCGCGGTGGTCGATTTGCTCGGCGGAACACCGCTGTTCAGCTTGCGGTAGATCACATCCGGCAGGCCGGTGCGGGTGGTGATGCGCGAGCCGGTGGGCAGGTTGCCCTCGTACCAGGGCATGTCCAGCAGCATCTCGTTTTCTTGGGACAGCAGCTCAGCAATCGGCATGATGCCGCCGCCATCCGGGTTCAGTCGTTTTGCTACGTCAAGCAGCGTCGGGACGGTATTGCCAATAGTCGCCATGATGGGGACTCCTTAAGCGGGATAGTTGGGATACATCCGCTCGGCAAGCGAGCGTTCGGTTGGGACTTCGGTGGTGGTGCGATGCAACTTGCCCTCGGCCAATTGCTGGCCGACTCGGTGGAAGAAGCGGACGACTTCCGGGTGAGATCCCAGCCCGGACTCCTTCAGCATCGCGGTAAGCTCAGGGGTGCCGTAATCGGCCAGGGCTTTCTGTGCGATGCCAACGTTGGCCTCGAAATTGGCACCTCCGAATGCCGCGTCTTGCTTCAGTTCGGACTCCCACTTGGAGACCTGCTGGTTGCGGTACTCGATTGCGGCCTGCTCAGATGCCTGAGCACCCGATGCCTGCCGCTTGGCGTCCATCTCGACCAGCTTGCTGGCCTGTTCCTGGGTCAGACCCAGTTCCTTGAACACGCCGGACCATTCGGCCTGGGCCTCGGCGCTGAAGTCGTAGCCCTCCGGGAGGGACTCGAACTTGTACGCGTCGGGTACTGCTGGCTTCTGTTCCTGCTGTTGCGCTTGGGCTTGCTGCTGTTGGCCCTGCTCGACAGCTTGTTGCTGGCTAGCCTGGGCCTCTGACGTCGCACTCTCGGTCCCGCTTACGGTAGTGGTGGCGGTATCGACTGCTTCGGTCATTGGGTAACCTCGTCGGGTTGTTTGCTGTTCTCCCTGACCATGAGCAGGTACTGCTCAGGACAGAGGGTTCGGATTTCTTCGGAAAGTTTTCGGCCTACCTCATAGGCGCCGAGCAGATAGCTCTGCCGTCCGCCGTGGGTATCGAAGAGGGTTGAGCGGCCTTCGTACCGCGTGTAGCCCAGAAGATCCCAAACAAAACGGCGACCGCTTAAGGTCGCCATCTGAGACTTCACGTCGTCTGCACGCTGCCTTTGCCTCAGGCGCGAGGCTTCCTCACGCTGCTGCGTGATCTCGTCGTCTTCGAACATTTATGCTCCGAGTAGCTGGCCTAACGCGTTGTCTGGCGTGACCTGGGTTTCGGATAGAAGCTTGGCGCCTTCGATGCCGCTTGCGAGCGCCTGCTGTGCTTCTGCCGCCTGCTGCTGACGGGCGCGCTGTTCGCGGATTGCGGCAACCTCTTCGTCGCCGCGGATGACAGTCGGAACAACACCAGCCGCTTCTGCGTACTCGTCGACCCACTGGTCCGCATCGAACTTGTCGCGCACTTCGGGGAACGCGCCGGACAGATTGCCGATGGTGGCAGCGATACGCTCCAGGCCATTGACCGCGCCGGCCTTCTGAGCCTGTGCCAGGATAGAGATGTAGTCGGCCTCGACCACGTTCTGGCCCAACTCTTCCGGCGGCTCAGGAAGTAATGGTTCGCCATCGATGATGCCCGCCCAAATCGGCATGGACTGGCGCAGCATGATGCCGAACACGCGCTCGATGATCGGGTCAAGGCCTTCATAGTCGACACGCTCAACAACAGGTCCGAGCATCGCCATCTTCTCTTCGCGGCGTGCGTTGATCTCAGTAGCCGTGCGCACGTCGTCCATCTCACTGATCATCAGGAACAGATCGGTGTAGAACGAGCGACGGATACGAGCCTCGTGACGAGCAATCTTGCCTTCGATCACCGCGAGCCACTGGGGGCTGGGCTCGTAGATCGGCATGATCGAGTTCTGCGCGCCAACCTGGTCGACGTATGTGATGCTCCCCGGGTTGGTTGAACTCGGTTTGCCTTGCAGCGACATCGGCGCTTGGACGGCAGGATTGGAGCCGGTTTCGGCCATCCGTGCAGAACTGCGCTCATAGAGCTGGAGTGCCTTGATATCGCCCAGGCAGCGACGGCCCGGGCCAGTGCCATAGCAGTCGCCCGGCAGAGTGTCCCAGCGCACTACGGCTACCGGGAATTCGTGGAAGCCGCGATGCTCGAGAACCTTGTCAGGCGTGGCGCTCTTCTCCCACACCAGCGAGACATACGGCAGAAGACGGCTTACCTTTGCGCCTGGCAGATAGTCGGCATTTGGCTCAACCATCTGCACGCAGTCGAACCACTGATCTTGGCGCGCCTCTTTGAGCGCGTTCTGCGCCTGGGGGCTGAGGTTCTCTTTGCCGAACCGCTCGGCCATCTGCGCCGCGGTTAGCTTGAACTCGCGATAGAACGCGTTGCACCTACCGTCTGCGCCGTTGGCCACGTAGTACTCACCAGCGGTGAACACCTCGCAACGAATGCCGTTCTTCGGGTCTTCGTCGATCCAGATCGCGCCAATGCCGAACACGCCCATCTCCAGGTAGGACACGTGTTGGCAGTTGTAGAAGTTCGAGCGCAACAGCACATCACGAACCCGCTCGGTCGCCTCAAAGAGCCACGACTTGACCGGGCCGAACTCCATTGCCTCCTTTGACTGGACGACAAGGTTGAACCACGGCCTGGACCGCGAAGTAAGACCGCTCATCATGCCCGCAGCAAGCGCGCCGGCATCCTCGGTGGCCTCGTTGTTGATGATCTTGTTATTGCGCCTGTCGCCCTTGTTTACCTGCTGATCGCACAGCAGGCGGGACCGCATGGGCTGGATGAAGTCAGAAAGCTCGCGCCAGTTCTGCTCCCATGACGTCCGCTCGTTCTTGAGCATCGCCAGGCGCTTTTCCGCGTTTCGGCGCAGAGCTTCAGACATGTCAGCCCCCAAGCAGGGTTTTGGTTGCAGTGGTCGCAGGAGTGCCCAGCGCGCCACCCAGAATCGTGCTCGAGATACCAGCCATCCGCGCACGGCGGCGGCGGTCCTCGTTGAAGCTGTCAACGTTCTGAGCGTCGTTGCTCTCGATGTCCTTCATCTCAGTGGTCTGAGTCTTCGGCGCTTCAGTGGCGCCAAGCACAGCATCACTCAAGCCAAGCGTTGCAACGCTGGCCACCTTCTTGACTACTCCGCCCATGGCGTGTGTCCTCAGCTAAATGGGTCGTACGTGGATTGGTGCGAGCCGCCTTGAGATGGCTTGCACTGGAAACGCTGACGTGCATAGCGCCGCATCATGTAGGCGTAGCGAGACGCCGAGAGGATGTCATCGTTCAACTTAACGATCCTTCCCAGTTCGTCGCGGTGATAGCTCATCTTCTCGTCGAAGAAGTCGCTCAAGTGACTGAACACTTTCCAGCGACCGGTAGTCATACGCTCGTACATCTCGACGAGACCAGCCTCAACGCCAACACCGCCACCCGGCCAGGTCGCATGCTCAGGAAGCATCTGCCAGCCTGCGTCTAGATACGCGGCGCGTTGCTGCACCCCAGACGACTTCTCAGACTGCAAACCGTCGCTCGGCCATGCTGTTGGCACGTGCTGGGCCCAATGCTTCACAGAACCCCATGCAGTGCTAGGCGTGACCTTGGATTTCTTCCAGGCTTGCGCGACATACACAATGTCAGCTTCGAGATCGATCCACAGTTGCACATGCGCCTGCGGGTGATCCCAGCCGAAGTCCATGCCATTGATCACCCAGAAGTGATCTGGGCATGGGAATGGTGCGCACTTGATCTCGTCATCGCCGAAATCGAATATCAGGCCAGTGCCGAGCAATGGTTCGCCTCGTGTGCGCATATCTCTCTGCCAAGCCGGGTAAGCTGCCAACAGTTCGCGCTTGATCTTCTCGGAGAGGTGAGGAGCGTCATCCCACGTTGCGCGCTGGATGTACTGGCCTTCGCCTGGGTCGTCCATGAACTTCACGACAAGTTCAGTTCGCCCGTTCTCGGGGGTGAACGTCAGTATTCCTCGTCCACCACGACCTCCATCACCGGTAGCAGTGCGGGTTATGACCTGCGGGTAAATCTCTTTGTCTTCTGGCTCTTCGTCGATGTGATACCAGTCGACGCTATCGCCCATGATCGCGTGCTGGCCTTGGCTATATGACCAGAACTGGACCGTAGAAATGCCTCCAGTCGCATGCCTGACACGCACCTCACGCATCGCGCCACTGGTTCCAGTTGCAGAGCGCCAGTCAACGATTCTATCAGCGGGGATTAACCCCCCGGTCCATGTACCACCCTGGAACCGACCGAACAACGGACCTTGCAACAGATCCCTAGTCTTCTCCATTGAGTAGCCAAGCAACCAGCACAATGGAGCGTGGTTGAACTTGTGCCCCTCCCAGTCACTGGGATAGTCGCCCAGCAAATGCGCTGCATCAATGGTAAGCCCCGTCCGAGTCTTGCCTACCCGGTTCGCCGCCATCAACATGCACGATGTGTTATCAGCGGTAGCCTTGTTGAACTTACGCTGCCAGTCGTAGAGAGTCTCGAACTGGAGTTTGAATTGTCGCTGCGCCTCTCGCCTGGCTCTTTCCTCAAGTAGCGACAGAAGCTCTAGCTTACGAATCCTCTCGGCTGAGAGCTTCGATTCTCCGCTGGATCTCTTCATCACTCATTTCCGCCATCTTGATCTGGCCAGAATGCTCAAGGTCATGCTTGTCGCGCCACTCATCAGGGCGCCGGTTCTTCAGCCAGAAGATTGCAGCGGTAGTGTCGGGGGCATAGTGCTTGACGATGGGCGTCTCAACGATTGCGCCATCTACAACGCGGATATCCGTGTCGACATGGCTGAATCCCATTGCTCGGTGGTACAACGCATCAACCACTCGAGCGTCAGCAACGTCCTTGCCAATTTTTATGGCATCCGAAAAGGCTTCGTGCTGCACCTTCCACAGATTGAACGTAGAGAGGGAGACCCCGAACGCTTCAGCCATCTCGGCATTAGTCGCGCCCAGCTTTGCCAATGCCCGAGCTGTCTTGACGTACTCGGGCTTGTACTTAGTAGGACGACCGATGCTCATGACTTACTCCCCGGTAGCTTCCGGGCTGGTGGTGGTTTCGGGAGCGGGCTGTACCGGATCAACCGGAGCGTTCACAACCGCAGGAGTGATGCGCATCCACAGGAATTCACGAAACACGCCAACCACTCGCCCGGCATCAGAGTGCAGATGCAGGCCGTTAGCATCGATGAAGTGGGTGGCAGCTTCCGCTTGGTGGACGATGCCATCGGAAGTCTTTACTTCGTACTTGCTCATTGTGCGTGTCCTTTACGGATGTATTCCTGTAGGGCCTTGATCAGCGCTTCTTTTCGCTCAATTCCGGCTCGGAGATCTGAAACAGTTTGTCCATCAGCGGGAGCAAGCTCGGCTCTTCCTGCATCAGAGCCTGGGGCGGCTCCGGGATGCTGCACTGGACAACTGGCTTTGACGTACACCCGGCGAGCACCAGAAGCGATGTCAGCGCGAAGCTGATCGTTTTGAGCGTTTGCACTCTTCACTGCCTCTAGATAGGTGCGCTCGATGGCGTTGCCGGCTTCTACGCGGCGTTGATAGTCACTTGCCTGTGCTTTGGCTTGCTCAGCGGAGGCGCGGTACTGGTCGCGCTCGTTGCTTAGGACGCTCATGCGCCAGGCTGCCGCGGTACCTGCCAGCAAGACAGCCAGCACACCCACTGCAACGAGCAGCCACTTAGTCATCTTTCCCGTCGATGCGACGACCAACCTTGAACATGAACGTTGGCTCTTGGCCGAGCATGGAATTCACGATGCCCTCGATGTAGGAGAAGAGGTCAACGACAAATTCAAAGGGCGCCCACTTGGTGAAAACCAGGGGGCAATCGCTGTCCACATCACCCATCCACATGGGGATGCCGTAATAGCTGCCGTGGTGGGATGCGCCAATCTTTTGCGCCTCGGCCTTAGTGGTAAATCCAAGCATGATCAGCCCTCAACAAGAAATCTTCCCCAGGACGAGCCCGGACACGTGGATCCAGAAGAGAGCCGACCAGCCCAGGACCATCAAGACGTGCCAGATGACTCCACCGACTGACCACTCATCAATAACGAGGTAGGCGTTCCGTGCGATCACAGCGAGGATGAGGATCGCGCCGAGCCATTCCATCACTTCACGTTCTTGAAAAAGATGTGGCCGCCGATCTGCGTTGTCTTGGTCGCAGACTTTGCCCAAGCGGGCTCTTTCACGGCCTTGGGCGCGTAGTAGTGAGTAGCGCCAAGCGTGGGGTCTTTCTCATGCCCTTCTACAGCGGCAATAGCGGCTTCGCGTGCTGCGGTGTACTGATGACCTGGGATAGCCTTGCGGCCTCGCATGTATGGGGCATTCGGATCGTTGGCATTCCAGCACGAGAACTGCCACGGCTTCAGGCATACAGTCTCTATGCTGTTGCCCCACCAGCCGCCAATGGATGCCCGATTGAGGATCACCCAAGCTACGGCGATCATGCCTTCCCTTCCCTCGCCGCGGGCCTCACCCCAAATTGTTTTGGCGAGGGTGTCGAGTGCGGAGGGAGAGATGTTCACTGCTTGTCTACCTTCGAGTTGACGTAACGCTCAGCTACTGCGCGGATCTTCTCCACGCCGAGGAAGCCAACGAAGCCGCCAGCAAAGGCAGCCATGTTTTCCGGCAGATTGAAATATGTCAGGAGAGGAACGATGGTCAGCGTAACGAGGCCACAGAGCGCGCCTTCCATCAGCGCTTGTCGACGAGTTCCACCGCCATAGATAACACGTGTGACCGCGACCACTACCGACAACGCCAGGGCGTAAAGCTGCGGCGACACAGTGGTCAGCCACGCCAATGCCGCTGACCAGAAGTTCGGGTCCTTTTCAGGCATCTTCATAGTCTCGGACTACCCGGTGAGGGGCTACAGGTGAATAAAACGCCCGCGGGGCTGCGGGCAAAGGCGCCGCTGGGGTGCAGCGCTGATGGGGATCAGTACCAGGCGGCTTAAAGCTCAACCTGGCAGCCTCCGAAGAGGACTTTAATTTGGCAGTCACCGGATAAGCCGGCTCACTTGGGTCTTACTGCCATCAGTCCCTAAGAAGGGTGCATGCGGCCGGATCTGAACCCGGCATGAGAGCGTGGTTTTTACATGGGTACGTCGCTCTTCTACCCATCTCATCGCATCAGCTGCGCATTCGCATGCATAAACAAAAAGCCCAGCGCTAGGCTGGGCTCTGAATCTCATGCGGTAAAACCGCAAAATACCCTGTATTTATACCTCTAAGCAGGAAGAGATGCAATATCTACTTGTAAAGATTTCATTATTCCAGAGACCCCGGAGTCTTGAGCAGATTCAACAACGTCTAAGACCAAATCCTCTGCTCTGAACCACTCACCATGACTGTGATACGCCTCAAGCCTCTTATGCAGAAATGCTTCAAGATCACCAAAAAATCTTACACAAGCGAGCAAATTAAGAACTGCTGGAGATCCGCTGCGCAAAGAGCTTAGACGTTTATTAACATCCAAAGCCTGACCTATCTTGATAAGCCTATGCTGGGGCGCAAATATGAAGTAGATGTTGGTAGTCGCACGAATGGCTCGAACCATCCTCATTTTTTGCTCTGGAGTGAGCTTTAGACGTTCTCCATTTTCTGCCCTTGTTTCTAGATCAATCATCTCCTGAAAGTCGCTGAACATTCGCTGAGAAAGCCCATAAAATCTTGAATATCCTTGAATTGATGGGCCTTTGCATATCCAGTTATCGGAAGCAACACTACGCGACATCACGATAGTAGGCCCCCATGAAGTCAGAGATGTAGCGACGAAGCACGGATTTCTCTATGGAGATATCCTGCCAAAGGTAAACGCGCTTGATGATTTTTCGTGTTGACTGATCGCACCGTGAGATAGCTCTGTCGACCGCAAGACCAGTTTCGTCATCAAGAATCGGAGCGCTTCGAACGCTAGCCTTTTTATCTAGGCTCGTTCCCATGAATTCGCTCTTGACCCAGCGCGCCCATTCGATTAGTAGCCAATCAGCGTAGTGGAAGTCACTGTCAGTAATCATGCTGCTTCCCCTTCCAACATGTCAGGACTAACCGTGTGCCGTGCCACTTCGCCGTGCTCTTTGTGTAGAACCACGCACTTCATGTTCTGCCGAGCGCGATAGCCGCCGCTGTGTGCGTAGCTGTCTGCCGGAGCCAAGGTGTTGAACGACTCGACTACACAGCCAGGGAACTCTTTTTTGCTTTCGTGGTGGATGTGGCCGGTGTACCAATAGCGATGGATTGTCTCGCCCCAATCCTTCGCGCGGTCGGTAGCCATTACTCCGGGCAGCACGTGAGCTTTAGCTGTGTGACCGTGATGCATGCCGATGAGAGTCTTGCCCCAGCGGTAGTAGCTAAACACGCTCGGCGAGGTTTCCACCGTCACGCGCGGCTCTTTGCTGTAGAGATGGGCAAACAGCCGGCTGAGCCAGACCGCACCCGTTTCGTCGTGATTGCCGATGACGTGGACGACGTGGACATAGCGGTGTTTCTTGAGCGCCGATTCGACGACCTGACGCATTGCCAGGATCAGCACGTCGACCATCTTGGCATAGCGGCTGTCGGCGTCCAGGTGATGGCCTGAGCGTGGAGTTACCGCAATCATCGAGTCATAGTGCGCGGCATCGCCCAGGTTGATGATCAGCGCGCGCTCGGTCTTCGGCGCAGCATCGACGAGTGCCGCCATGGCCTGGCAGTGAATGCGCTCAGCAATCGACAGATCCCAATCCCTGCCGCATTCGTCGCCCCAGATGTATTCGCCGAAGTGAGGATCACCTATTGGGTATACAGTCATCAGGTGATCGACGTGCTTCCCGCGGGCCTCTTTAGGCACTACGACAGGAAGGTCTTTCACCGCAGCTTTGCAGGACGACTCGAACAGTTCGCGCTGACGCTCCTCGTCCACGGTCGACTTAACCCACTGGAGAACGGGCTTGCCTTCTTTGTAGAGCGTCGATGCACCCTTCAGCATGTACCCGTCCGGAACAGCATGGTGCAGGTCATGCGCAGGACTCCAGCCTTTGCGCACAAGAGCCGCTCGCCGCCGCTCGATCTGCCGCTTGCTGACATCGAAGTGCTTCGCCGCCTGGGAGTTCGTCATGCTCTTCAGGACTTCGATGAGATCATCATCACTGAAACTGCGAGTGGACATCAGGCGTTCTCCTGCTCGAGTGATTCGGCTTTCAATGCTGCATAGGCAACGCAGTCCTCTGCGCTATCGGGATGGAATGAAGGGTTTTGCCACTGCCGCACGTCCTTCAGGATTTGGAGAAGAAGCCAGCCTTCACTTTCCCTAATCGAGTGACCAGTAATCGCGTTGAAGGCTGACACGGCCTTACCCATGGATCGTTCCCCCTCGGGCTTGTCGTACTGCTTTCCACGCTCAACCATGAGAGCTTGTGCTTTCGATAGGTACTCGTCTGCTCGCATCACATGCCCTCCCGGACAAGCTGGAAAAAGTCCTCTGGCTCGATGGCAGCCCAGGATTTGCAAGGCAGCCATGAGTCACTGAGGTCTGCCAAATCGACGTAGACGGTCCAGCCGCGGCGATTCACCTTCACGGCCAATGCCGGCTTCGACTTAGCTCGCTGGGCCTGGTCAAGGGTCTGAGTCCACATGCCGAGCAGTTCTTTGCGCCCAGGCACGTTTGCTCGCGCTTTGATCTCAAGCGCCCAGCCATCCAAGCCGCTCAGATCGTGTCCGCCGTTACGCGATTGTTCGAGGTTGCGCTCGACCTTGATACCGAGGTGTTCGAAGCAAAGCCTAGCGAAGTCCAACTCTACGCGGGCGCCCTTGGCGCGGGAGTTGGTCATGCCCCGTCCTCCGGCTCCAAGACCACGCCGCCATGCTGCAGGTCGGCGATGACCTCCATCATCTTGCCGAGCATCATCCAGGCAGGAACGCCCTTCTCCTGCGCATCTACAACGCAGGCAAGGACGTTACCCTCGAATTCCTCGGCGGCTTCAATCACTGCGTCCGCCTTGCGTTTGAATTGCGCGACTTCGTTCATCCCCGCGCCCTCGCTTTGTGCTTGTTTGCCATAGCCGCTAACCATTGCAGTTCGTGCGGCCTTATGGCCCATGACCATTTGCTTATCGGAGTCTTGATGAGCATTCGCCGCTCGGTTCCTACCAAATGGACATTCCCATCGCTGTACTGAAGCAGCATCCCAGGCTTAACGACGTTGGGTGCCCCCTCGTTCCACTCGACGTTTGTGATCTTCATGCCGCGTCCTCCACGCCAATTAGCTGATGCACCAGCGCAACCAGCGCGGCCTCAGTACCAAAGCGCTCAATGAATCTCTGTTTGTCTTGGTGAATGCTCGGAACTGCCGGATGCATCGTTCCACGATGGTGAGCAGGACATAGTGGTATGCCCCGGCGATGCGCTGAGCGTTGGCCGATCCCCGCCCCGTCACGCGGGTGGTGAATCTCCGCAGGCGTTCCAGGCGTGCCTTGGATGTAGCAAGCGATGCAGCCCAATGCCGAAGCGCTGGAGAGGTATTTCTTGTCGGCCTTGTTCACGCCTCCACCTCCTTCGCCTTCTGCTGCTCGGGATGGAAGTCGCCGCGAAGGGGAAGCAGCCATGACTCGGGGCAAGCTCCGACAGTAACCAGGCGCTCGAAACCAAAGGCTGTAGTGGTGACCAGCCCTTCGTGCTGAATGACCCAACACAAAAGTCGGTTAGGATTTGAAATCTTTGCGCCGCGTCCGCAGTCGATAATCTCTTCAGAGGTTGACTGAAGTAGCGTCACAACCTTCCCAAGGTTCTCCTCATGGTTAGCCTTGATGATCATGGCGGGATCGCCCGCCTTGAACTTGCTCATGCGGCCTCCTGAATCATCAGCGGCCACCCTTGCTCCGCGGCCCATGCTTCGATCTTGGTCATGTAGTCGCCGAACTCAGCGACACTGAGCGTAGTGGTGCTGATCCCGCGCTTCCCGCCACCAGGCAGGTCATCCCAGCCGATAAAGGTCTGCTTGAAGTACTCAGCCCATGCTTCTGGCCCGTACTGGCGCCCATCCAGCCAAGCCACGGCAGACAGATCACGGAGTAGCGCGTGGTACCGCTTGTTCTGCTCGACGGAGCGCTTCGACTTGAGGGGGCGCAGAACCAGTTCGTAGCCACCCTGTGCCTCTTTCATCAGTCCCTGGATGAGGTTCCAGGCCGCAACGAAAGCCGGACGGATGCCAGCGTCGCCTTGGATGCGGAAGGTTCGGTCAGCCATTGCTCACCTCCGGCAGCCAGAAGTCGACAACAGTCACTACGTCGTTTCTCTGGAATCCCGGATATACCCGGCACATCTCGGCAAAGAGGCCTTCGACGGTACGGCAAGACGGATCGTGCTCCTGGCGAAGCATGTGATCGCGCAGTTGATTGAAGTGGTATCTAACCGACTTCAGTTCGACCACAACGCAGGCAGTGCCAATCCGCACGCCAGCCAATCGTTCTTTGCTCCATTTGCTACCGAGCCGAACAGTGGTGTTCCAACCAGAATGAAAGACAGGGTTTTGAAACTGAAGCTCTTTTGGCTGGTTTCCAGCTCTCTCAAGCAAGCTCGACCAGCATTCAGCAGCGGCATCCTCCGCGCTGTCGCCAACGCTTCCCATGTCGAAGTTCGCCAGCATGCTTAGCGCTTCACTGGAAAGCTCGCGCGGCACCAGAACCCATTCGCCTACGCACACAGTCACCTCGGTTTTCTGCGTATCAGCCATAACTCCCCCCCATCCGCTCAATCATCACGTCATTGCGCGCAGTGCAGACCGCCTCAGTCACCGGATCGCAGTCGTACACACCGATCAGTTCGCCGTTTACGATCTCGCCGTCGCGGCATTGCTGCTCGGCTTCGCGCCATGTACTGGCCTCAACTTGCCGACCGTAGGTGCGCATTCCTTCCATGCGCAGGAGTTCGAAGGTCTTCATTCAGAACCCTCCAAAACTCGGTCATGCTTAATCAAGGCCTTTGTCTTGTGCTCTATTCCCGTCTCGCAACTTTTTCGGATTAGGTTCCATCTTGAATCGAGGATGTATCCACGACTTTGAGCAGTAAGCACACCAAGCGCCTTGTAAACACGACTCGGAACGTCACGACCGCACTCTTCCTGGATGTGCATGCAGTTCAGGCAAACTCTTTCTTGGTATGCCTTCCCTGTGCTAGATACCTTGACCTGGAAAGCGAACGCGCACATAGGCGCGCCGCACCGATCACAAATGTATTCAAGCCCCATTACTTAGCCCCTCTTCGCCTGGTACTGCGCCTGCCGGATCTTGCTGCACTTCACGTGGCTTCCATGAGCCCGGGACTTTCCGCAGATGTCGCAAGCGCTCGGGAGTTGCAGGCCTTCGGTAGTGATCTTTCCGTTGTTTGCCTGGGTCATTGGTGACTCCTTGCCAGAGTTGCGCGCAGTTCGTTGAGCGCGGCTTTGCCGATCTCTGGCGTTCTGATCGATACGGATTCGGGTAGAGCTTTCGGGATCTGGCGCAATGGCTGACCGGAGACAATCATCCGAACAGTCGCTTCGTAGTTGCGCTCGAACAGCTTCCTGCTACGCTCCTCGGAGAGGTTCGTCAGTTCGTAGAAGCCGGTCATCGTTGCCGCGTGATACACCGCTTGATGACTCCAGCCTCCAGTGAAAGCTGGGTGTGCCTTCCGGGCAGCTTCCAGATAGGCCTTCTCTACGCTGGGCAGCCCCAGATGTTCAGGACTCGGGTTGCACCACTTTATGAACTTGCCGACGCTGGGCGCGAAGTCGCCGCCAGAGGCCCGGCATTGCTGAATGCCATAGCGGATCTGCTCCAGATTGTTCAGACCTGCGTCCATGAACGCCTTGATCCAAGTGCGCTTTGCCTTGGCAATCGCCTCAGCGGTTGGCCACGCCTGCCGCCAGGCCGGGAAGATCGATTGAAGCTCGGAGAACAACTGGTTCACGACGCTTACGGTTGCATCGTCAAGCTCACGCGGAGCCTGCACCTGACTCGGCGCGGTCGACATTGCTTGCGGGATCAAGCTGCCGGCGCGTTTCATCAGAACAGATCCTGTTCCAGGCCTACGGCCCAGGAGGTGTCATTGGCGTCGTATGCGGGGACCGATTGAGGCCCTGAAAAACTCCGAGTTGAGTTCTTCAGCCAGTCGACTTCTACGGTCTGCCACCCCTTCGACACCATGGTTTCGACCGCGTATTCAGCGGTGAAGCCGGCGTCCTTGCACTTTGCCAGGGAGTTGTTCAGACGCTTCCAGGCCGTAGGGGTTAGCGCGGCACGCTTTGCCTTGCGGGTCGTTATCCAGTCCGCCAGGAGTTGCTCAGGGATGCTATGCGGGTTGTCGGACAGGAGATCGGCCAGACCAAACGCTTTAGCCTTCGCAGGTTTTTCTTCGACAGGCTTCGCGGGCGTAACAACTCCGTTAGGAGTTGTATTGTCTTTACTGTCTTTATAGTGTGCCGAAATTGGCACTACTTTTGTGCCGTTTTCGGCACTCTGTGCCAAATCCTTTGTGCCGTTTTCGGCACACACCTTTTCATCGATCTTCCACTCAGAAACGGGAGAGAAACCGATTGGACCTTTAGATCCTCCAACCCGGTAAATCACACGCTGACGCAGAAGCTCACAGAGCATCCTAGAAACATGCTCACGACGGATTCCGGACATGTCAGCAATCACCGAAGCAGTGATACGAGACTCGTCTTGATTGAACCCAGCAGTTAGGCGATGCACAGCCAAAGCTACTCGAAGTTCACGCCCAGAAAGATCAGCCCCAATGAGGGCCTCGTACAATTCGTTGTCCATCCGGGTGAACCCCCTGGACTTGTCAAGCTGAACAATATTTGTCATCATCGTTTCCGTTCTGTAGTTGAATCAGCCGGGCCGCAATCCCGGCTTTTTTCTGTCTTCAGATAGGGCTTGTCAGGCCCTCTTCAGTCCCTTCGCCGAAATGGCTGGACTGTTCCCCTGGTGTTATTTGGTCTGGTCTTGCGCGCTAGCTGCTGTTCCAGAAAATCCGCCAGGGCCTCTTCAGGGGTGACCCCCTTCTCTTCAGCTAACCTCACCAGGCACTCATAGGCCTTCGGGCTAAGCGTCGTGCTGATATGTGCCATCGGCCCCTCTCAGGGCCTTCAGGCCACGGTTTGTTGTTCGCTATCGTTCTCTGCCAGGCGTTCCAATGCGGCCTCAACAAGATCACGGACCAGAACCGCTTTCTGAGTGCGGTGGAAACGAGCCAGGGCGCCGATGAGTTCGTAGGTCGTCTCATCGACGCGGAGCTTGATTTCCCGGTCCTTCAGGTGGCTAGGGTTGTCGTACATCTGGTGGATTTCCTTATGCGGCCTTGGGTTTTTTCGGCACCTTCAGGGCGCCACGGGTCAGTTTCTCGATCTCGTACTGGCGGAGCAGAGGGATTTCTTCGCCCCACTGTTGAACCGCTGCGTAAGAGATCCCCAGCGCGGCGGCGAGCTTGGATTTGCCGCCGAAGTGGTTGATCGCTTCGGTCTTGGTCATGTGTTTTCTCCTGAAGACACGCCGTTATGAAAGCATACTTACACTATTTTGTGCAAGGCAAAGAAACCATGCTTCTACGGTCTGCTTATAGAGTTCCGGCATGAACATAACCGACCGTATAGAGCTGCTCCTTACGAGCAGAGGTGTGCCCAAGCGACAGATCAAGACGACCTTGAAGGACGTCTGTGGGATCTCATACCCAGCAGTCAGCCAGTGGTTCAGCGGCAAGACGAAGAGCATCCGAAACGAGCACCTCATGGCCATTGCCAAGGCCTACGGGTCGTCTGTCGACTGGCTGATATCTGGGAAAGGAGAAATGCTGGACCCAGGAGCGGAGCGCGGGATAGAAAAAACCACACAGAATAAAAGTGAAATATCCGAGATCAACGTCTACCCTCAGACCTTTACGGCTATCCCTGTAATCAGTTGGGTTTCTGCCGGAAATTGGAGTGAGGCCATAGACTTGTACGCAATCGGCGACGCAGAGGAATGGATGCCCTGCCCGGACAGGATCGGTCCGCGGGGCTTTGCTTTGCGGGTAGATGGTGATTCCATGACGAGCCCTTACCCAGGCTCGGAGAGCTACCCCAAAGGGACAGTGATTTTCGTAGATCCCGACGTCGAGGCGCAGAGTGGTGATCCCGTGATCGCCAAGCTACACCCCGACAACGAGGCGACTTTCAAGATGTTCGTGAGGGAGTCGGGCCGGCTGTATCTGAAGCCGCTCAACCCTCAGTACCCGCTGACCGAGATATCTGAGGATGTTCAGATCATCGGGGTGATCATCGGTTCGTACATAACCAGAAGGTAAGCCGCCCGTCAGAAAGCAGCCCGCTATAAGCGGGCTTTCTTTTGCCCTTAAAAAAATCTGTAAGAGGACTTGCATGTATGTGTAAGCATGCTTATAGTTCACTCAACGCCGCAGAACACCGCGGCAACAAGCCGGAGACTCACCGGCTAGCACGGAGGACGCGAAACCCTCCCCGGCCCCGCAAGGCGAAAGCATCAAGCGGGATCGACCGGCCCCGAAAGGGGAAAACGATTTCTCAGATGCCCTTCGCGAGAGGGGCATCGAAGAAGTCAACACGCCCTGGAGGGCCAGACGATGAGCCTCGAAGAACTGTTTAAAACTGCACAGCAAGCCGGAAACGCCCCGGAGCGTGTTTCTTCCGATAAGCGCGATGCGTTCGTCTACATGGACGTTATCTCTTCTGAGTATCGCAAGCAGGCGGCCAAAGAGAGCCGCCGGTAAGTCAAGCAGGTAATAGCGCCTTCGGGCGCTTTAACAGGAGCTGAGTATGGAATGCGAGAAATGCGGACTGTGTGAAGAGCAGGTGCGACTGGCTCAAGCGAGAGAAAGAGAGGCAATTGCAGAGGCAGCAAAATACAGGACTCTTTGGGAAGCCAGCGCATCATGCCTTTCCGCAAATCAGTCAAAAATAAAACCGCGCGGGGCTGACGAATCGAAGCTGCTGGAAATCGCTAGGCAAGCAGACCACGGTCAATTCTGGAGCGGAAAAACGAAAGGCTGGATCGCCTAACCACCACGCCCCGGTTCGCCGGGGCATCAACGAACACCAGCCTTATGGCTGTATCGGAGAGTGGTCTGGCCGCACAGCGCTAGGGGTATAGCGTGTGCTGCGGGTACTACCTGATTCAGTTCAGAGTCACGCCGCCAGATGACCCAATCCAGCCGGACAGAGACTCAGCACCGGCCAGACCACTCCCCCATACAGCCAATTACCAGCCCCCGGGCAAGAGAGGAATCCATGCCAGACCTTGGCGAGTTCGCAGCGCTGTTCGTTGTCCTGTTTCTGACTATCTATTGGTGAGGTGAGAGATGAGTTACACGAAGAAAGACTATTACGCTGAATGTCTTATTGATGCTTTTGATTCGGCAGGCATTGAGGCAACTAGCGAACAGATCGCTGCGATTGCGCGCGATGTTGAACTCGCGGTAGAGCATCAAGGCATGGCTTTCTACGAGCCACCTGCATCTGATCGCTACAACGAGATAGAGCGCGAGTGGAAGAAAAAGTACGAAGCTCTGGAGAAGGAGTTTGAGCGCTACACACATAACGCAGAAACGGCGGTTCGACTTGCACTTCGTCAGCACCGTGACGCAAATGTCTCCATCGGTGAGTACGGCGAAGTGTACCGCCACGATGGCAGAACAACGCAGATTCAATGACCAAGGCAACCGCCTAACCGCGCCCTGGCGCATACACACACTGGAGGCGAGATGAGCGAGTGGAAAACGATTGATAGCGCTCCAAAGGATGGCACCAAGTTTCTTGGTTATTGCCCAGATTACGGCGTGAGAGAAACTCACATGCGAAAGTACACGGAGGGGAGTATCGGCTATGCGACATGGCAGCGCGGTGATGGCCCCCTGAACGCTGGGTGGGATTGGTTTGATCCAATACATTCATCAATTTTCAACTGGCGCCCAACGCACTGGATGCCACTCCCAGCGCCTCCAGCCGACTGACTTCCCCGGCAAGGACGCCACCCTTCAATGGGGATGAGTATCGCATGCGAATAGCGGTAATAGCTTATTGGCAGTGACCAATTAAGCCGCCGGTGAAACTCCGGCCATCCCCACCCTTTCTCCACCAAACCGGAGGCCGTATGAGCCAAGAGTTCTTCACTGCTGTCTTTCAAGTAAAGGACAGTGAGCAGTTTAAAGAATTAGCAAAACAGATCACTGAGAGTCTTGCAGAAGAAAAAGAACTTAGCGGATCCATTGTTACTGCCGCCGGCTGGGGTGACGAAATGACCGCCGCCGACAACATGCGCGCATGGCTGGATAACCGTGGCGAGGACACTGAGTCCATCGAGCGCGGTGAGGCCTAAAACGTAAATCTAAATGGGGATGAGTAAGCGGGCCTGCCAAGGCGGGCGTACGAATAGCGGCGAGTCGGTGTCTTTCTAGGCGATTCTCCACCGATGACGCCGCTGTCGACGTTTTCCACCGCTTGCCTGGCTGGCATCCAGGCCATCCCCACCCTACCCCTCATTAGCCCGGCAAGTCCGGGCATTTTTTCGCCTGTATGCGCATGCGCCCTGAACGAATCGTCTTCGGGAGCGGGGCTTATGACGAGGCCTACGACTCTTAGGGCGCAGCCGCATGCACGCGAACGCGAGGTGAGACATGAACATAGCAGCACTAGCCAACCGCAAGCCTCCATCAGCAGAGGACCCGATGGAACTCTGGCTCGCCTCGGACGAGTACGCAAACTGGAAGCTCGATGCTGTGGAGTCGCTACTCGGCGACTGCGATGTTGACCTGCACAGCAAGGGATTCTGGAGCAGCAAGTTGAAGGCCGACCTGCTGCGCGAGGAGATTCACAAGATGCTGATCGACTTGTTGCAGAACGACCGAGAGCGCCTGCTGGCTACGGTGATCATGGCCGTAGCCGACCGCCGTCCCTGCGATGCCCTTGCGAACCTGCACAACTTCTTCCCGGAAGGCGATGCAGCCGAAGCCATAAAGGCGCTTGCAGAGCCAATCGCCGCAGGCTACGCAGCAGAAGCCCTTGCACAGTATCAGGAACAGAACATGGAGGACGCAGCATGAGCATTGACTGGAGCAAGGCACCGGAGGGATGTATCGGAGCATTCGCCCGTATCATAGGTAATCAACGAACTGCATTCTTTGTATTTTCTAAGCGTCCATCTGACTATATGAGCAGAGAAGGATACGAGGGAGAAGGCGAGGATGGTTCCTATCACGTGTTCTCTGAGTTTTGGGAATGGATAGATAAACCATGGGACGGCCAGGGCCTGCCGCCGTTAGGCATCGAGGCCGAGGTCATCTGGGACAGCACGGATGTTGCGTACTATCGGGCCAAGATCCTCGCTCACGACGAGGACCGCGTCGTGTTCCGCTGGTGCGAAGGCGAAAGCAAGGGGCAGTACGGGTCATATGCTGTTCTGAACTTCGGAATTCTCCCGACTTTCCGTCCGCTCCGCACTCCCGAGCAGAGCGCCGCCGAGGAGAGGGAGAAGGCGATTAACCAGATGATTTCTGATGCTGGATACGTAGATCCGAAGATTGGCACGTTTGTGGCGATGCGCAATCTCTACGACGCCGGCTACCGCCGACAGGAGTCATCCACATGACCATCACCATCGACCTGACCAAGGCCGCCCTAGTAACCATCTTCGGCGGCTTTTTTGTGGGCAGCGTGTTCATGTTCGCCGTGGCGTTTGTTGAGGTAGCGGGGCTATGAAGCGCGCACCAGTCGATTTACTCCGCAAGGCCATAGAGGCCGCCCAGGTGCTCAAAAATACGGGCGTTCTGTTCGTGCCCATGCCTGTCCTTAGCCAAGAGGACCATGAGCAGCTAACCAGTGAAATGCTGGCTCGGCTGACAAAGCTTGAGGAGGACGAGGAATGAACCCACGCCGCACAGCAATCTTGCTAGGCAGCCTCTTCGGCGGCCTGCTGTACCTCTTCATCCTGGCAGCCGGCCCGATCTGGGGCGGAATCATCACCGCAGAATCTACGCACCTGTCCGCAGCAGGCCCATAGGGGATAACTGCGGCCTCCCCAGCGGGCGGTGGGCGGCATGAAGAAAACACCCGCAGCAGCGGCTTCTAGCGCAACGCTATTCATCCCGCGGGGGTGACGCTGCCGAGTGGCGCCGTAAGCGCCTTTCCCCTTCTACCTGGAGAACGATATGACTCCCGAACAATTCATCAAGCTCGCCATCCTGCAAACCACTGCGCGCTGGGATGGAACTGATATCCCCAGCGACCTGACTGCCGAGCAAGTTGAGGCTCGGTATGAAGAACTGGTTGAGCAAGGCGCTCACTGGGACGCCAAATATGATGTTCGGTGCGGATGTGTTGAGACGAACATTGAGCCCGACTACTCACGTCATTACGAGTCGAAGTCAGTCGCCGCAAAGATTAATGGTCGGTGGGTCGGCTGGACCTACTGGTATGGCGGCGGGAAGCACGGCGAACCAGAAGCTATAGACTGGATGGATCAGGCGTATTTCCTTGACTGCACCGAGGAAGAGAGGGTCGTGACCATCAGAACTTTCAGCAAGCTGGAAGCGCTAACCGCCTAACTCCTCCCTTCACTGGCTGCGCATGCGCGGCCTACTCCTGATACCGAGGTACAACCGATGAGCAACGCAGTTGCACAGCGGCAGGAAAGTGCTGCCGTAATTCAGGCCGGCGAGTCGGCCACCATCCTCCAAGTTATCCAGCGCGCCGCCGCAGACCCTCAGTGCGACATCGAGAAGATGGAGCGCCTGATGCAGATGCACGAGCGATTCCAGGCCAGACAGGCAGAGCAGCAGTACACCGAGGCGCTAGCTGCAATGCAGCAAGAACTGCCCGCAATTGCGGAGCGTGGAGACGCGAATGGCCGCTACAGCTACGCACTCTGGGAGGACATCAACGAGCGCCTAAAGCCGATCCTGGCCAAGCACGGATTTGCCCTGACATTCCGCACCCCGCGCAATGAGAAAGGCGTCGAAGTTGAGGGCGTCCTCAGTCACCGCGGCGGTCACAGCGAGCGAACCTCGATGCTGCTTCCGGCAGACACCAGCGGCAACAAGAACGCCGTCCAGGCCGTCGCCAGTTCCGTCAGCTACGGAAAGCGCTATACCGCGGGCGCTTTGCTGAACTTCACCACGCACGGCGAGGACGACGATGCGTTCACTGCCGCAGCAGCGGAGAACGACTATGAGCGCCTCGTAAAGCAATACCAGGCGAGCGTGGACGCTATCAAGCTGGGGATCATGGAGGGCGACTACAGCACTGCCGCTGAAGAGTGGTTCACCCTGGACGAAGAAACAAAAACCAAGCTGTGGAAGGCGCCCAGCAAAGGCGGATGCTTCACAACGAAAGAACGAGAAATCATGAAGTCCAGCGAGTTCCGCAAGGCTTACTACGGAGAAACTGAAGCATGAGCCAGAAATACGATGTTGTTGCCACCGTTGGCCAGTACGAGAAAGACGGCCAGGTCAAGTACCTGAACCGAAAGGTCGGCGTGATCGTCAGCACGCAGAAAGGGTACCGGCTGAAACTCGATGCGTGCTTCAACCCGGCAGGTTGCCCGCAACGATCAGACGATGGCGGAGTCTGGCTTGCGCTGTTCGAGCCGAAGAAGGATCAGCCTCAACAACAGCAGAGCGCGCCTCGACAAGCTCAGGCTAACGACAGCTTTGACGACGATACCCCGTTCTAAATCAATAAGTTACTCGAAATTAAAGGCCCTCAATAGGGCCTTTTCTTTTGCCCGGAGAAAGCCATGAACACCGATCTTGCACCCGTTGAAATCTATATCCCGGCAGATGCTTGGCTGAAGCCGGTAGCAGTTCCGCACAGCATGACGCATGAGGATATCGACCGACTGGTTTCGGAGTTCATGTCGTCGGGAGGGGCCATTAAGGAAATCCCGGTAGGAGTATCCGGAGACTCGGCTCCAGCAATGTTCAACGGACGTATCCGTTCTATGGGCAAGCAAACCGCCCAGGAGATCAAGGACGAACCTTTTGTTGCTGCTCTGGATGTTCTGCTCGATTGCTGCCCGGACCGCAAGGGAGCCGCCGACGCGCTTGGTATCCGGGATTACGTGCTTCAGCGCCTCCTTTCGAACTACTTCGGGCGAGACAAACGGGCGGACAAGATCCGTGCACCGGAGCGAAAAGACTGCCGCCAACGATTCAAAGTCATCCGAGACGAGCAGTGGAAGCTAGACCACGGGCAGATCGCAAAGATCGACGGCGTGATGGTCAAGCGCTGCTCAGCCTGTCGTGAGACGAAACCTGTTACTGAGTATCACGCGAAGAAGGACTCGCACGCTGGAATCTGCACCCGATGCAAGGCATGCGTCGCAATCGAGAAGGCTGCCAAGAAGCATGGGACGCAAGATGAAAAAGCAGCGGCTTGAGTTCCCCGAATCGACAGACGAATACCGTGAGGGCGTCGAAGCACGCGACCGCGGCGAACGTCTCCATGCCTGCCCATACGGACTGCACATGCTCTATGAGCGGTCACTTTGGCTCGCAGGACACCACGACAGAGACATGGGCATAGCCCCGAGGGTAGCAGCATGAGCATGCACGAACACGGCTGTTTCGCCGACAGCTACCAGGTCCGACATATCAACGCGCAGTGCGTCGTCGGAAAGGTCTTCCGGCACAAGCCAACTAATCGCAGATACATCGCTGTTCTCGAAGCCGGCGGATCAGTTGAGCTTCAAGAAGCCAGCGGGCACAGCACGTACACATCAATCGATGCGCTCGGCAATGCTGAGGTGTGGGAGAGCTTGAAATGAGCATGGAATTGAACAAGGAATCGGTAGAGCAGGCAGAGGCGGAGCGGCCGGAGGTTGTGGCGTACTTCGACCGAAACTATCCAAGCACCGGCGATGCCTTCATCTGGTCGAACTATGAGGGAAGCCCATACGAGCCAGTGATGACCGTCGCCCAGCATGAGCGCATCGTCGTAGCTGAGAAAGGCAAGACCGCAGCGGCAATGCTAGAAAGTCACCGTCAGTTTGTTCGCCAGTTCGAAGAAGGCACAGCCGAGTTGATCGCCCAGCGCGACGCCGCCCTGGCCAGGGTCGAACAGCAAGAACGCACCATCGCCGGCATGAACGAGGCGCATGCGAAGTTGGCGGGTTTGTATGAAGCCGCCCAGGCTCAGCACAGCGTGCCGGCAGCGTGGTACTACGATGCTCCCTCGCAAGTTGAAGCGGCAATCATCGATATCCGCGGCATGTGGGGCGAGGATGACTGCCCTACTTACGAGGACGTGGCTTCCGCATTGCGCCGCCTGCTCGCCGCCGCGCCCGGCAAGGAGGTAGGTCATGAGTGAGGTGAAGAAGATCAGCCCGGTTGGAAATATTTATGGCTGGGAAGAAAGCCAATTCGGGGAGTTCGTCCTTAGCCAGGATTACGACGCCCTCGCCGCAGAGGCCCAGGCGCTCAGGGATGAGCGAGACAGCCAGCAGCGCGTCGCCATCAATGCGATGGAAGAACTGGAAGCCCTGCGCGCAAGGGTGGTGGTTACGCCTGCCCTACGCGATGTAAGCGCGTCTGTCGATCCAGAATACCGAGCATCTGCCACTGGCTATAACTTGGCTTGCGCTGATATGGAAAGCCTCAACGGCCTGACGGTCAGCGAGGGGCTGCTGCGGCGTATCAGCGATCTGTTCCCGGCTGACATGGGAGATGACGGATCAGGCCGCGCCGGTTGGTTTCCGCATGTGCGCGAGACGGTTGCAGAGCTCCGCGCCCTGCTCAACCAGGACAAGGAGAACGGCAATGGCTGACGCACTGAGACCGCTTGCCTGGGCAACTATCTACAGCCGCCCTGGCAAAGAAGATATCGTCGAGATCGGAGATGCAAACCCAGTGCAGGAGCGCATGGCCGATAGCTTGGGGTTGCAGCACCGGAGGGTCCAGCTTGTAGAGATTCCCGCAGGCCATGTGGTGGTCAGCGAGGGGCTGTTGCGCAGGCTGTGTGAGCCACTGCTTTCGCATGCTGATTACGTCGTAGCTCGCAACGAACTCCGGGCCCTGCTGAGCGAGCAAGAGTAACCCTCTGATTTCCCTCCGATGCCGGGATTCCGGCATCGACTCCCAACAACGAAACCAACGCATCCGACCACCGGAGGACCAACCGTGGACAACGACAACGAAACCATATTGGCAGTGATAGTCATCGTTCTCTTCGTCCTGGGAATCTTCCGGGTCGTCGGGGATATGCAGGAACTCTACAGGCAGACCGAGTTGAAAGGACAGGAGTTGAGCAGATGGAGCAAGCAGTGAAACGATTCCCGCTCACAAGAATGCTATTGCGCTTCACCCTCTGGCTGGAGAAGAAGATGCACAAACAGGAAGACTTCTCGCTGAACGACCCAGAGTGGAACGAACTTCAGAACAAGGTCAACGCGATGAAGCGAGACATGAACAAGGCGATCCACTCAGAGGAGTCCTGATCGTGCCTGACATGAGAGACGAGTTTGAAGCGTGGGTTCGGACTCAAGTGCCTGAGCCATCCCTCGCGACGGTTCTTGCGTATAGCGCCGGCAACGATTTGTACCTCAACACGCACATTCAGGGGCGCTACGAAGGTTGGAAAGCCAGCCGCGCGGCTCTGAGGGTGGACCTGCCGAGAGTCATATTCGACGAAGACCTTCAAGCTTATCGAGATGAGTGCGTCGAAGCCCTCCAGCAAGCCGGAATCGAGGTGAAGTGAATGAGCCATCTCGCGAAACTGAAGGCCATCCGAAAGAAGCTGCGACAGAAAGCCTCCTGCGAATGGAAGCGTGTCGGAAACGACACCAGCCATTACGAGGGAACGAAGAAGGGATTGGCCATTGCTTACGACGAGGCATCCAACCTTGTCGATCGACTCATACGGGAGATGGAGGAACAGCCATGACCGACACCAACAAGCTGAAGGAGCTGGCGGAGAAACTGGCTCCGGCCTATCAGGAGCCCTGGGAGAGCCACAGGCACAGCGCTTCAGCCGTGACGGTTGGAGCTGTGGGCGAAGACGGCGAATACAGCGACTTCATCGACGTGCGCATCAGCGATTACTCGGCGTTCGACGAGCATGATGATGAGCTTGGTCAATGGATCGCCGCCGCCAACCCCAAGACCGTCCTCGCCCTGCTGGACGAGATCGACAGGCTCAAGGCGGAGAACGAGGCGCTGCGCAAGTTCTCTGCCGAAGCATATCAAGTGCTCGGCGCTCTGGACGCACCGGAGAATGTACTGGACAACGCTTCCGATGCGGCCAATGGAGTACCGCTGCGACACGAAACGCTACTGCCGTTCTTCGCTGAAGACTATGAGGCGCTGCGCAAGGATGTAGAGCGGTATCGGTGGCTGCGGGAACGCGACCTGGAAACGATCAGCCGCGGCGGGGTATTCGCAGGGATGACCCCGAAAAACATAGTCCTGAATCTGGAAGACCTGGACGCTGAAATCGACGCAGCCATAGAAGGAGCCAAGCAATGATGGAACCTGAAATCATCCATGTCCCTGAACTTGCCAAGCTGCTGGGGCGCACAGAGTCATCAATACGCAGCGCGATCCAGGCGCGCCCCGACTGGTTACCCCCATACTTCAAGCAGGGCATACGGGTATGCTGGAGGCTAGAGAGCGTGCGCAAGTTTCTGCGCGACTACGAGGCTGGAGAGCACAAGGCTCCGAAGGTGGGAAGGCCGAGGCGAGAACCTCCGAGGCTGGCCAAGGTCGGCTAGCCCAGCTTGTCGGCCAGAGCATGAGGCGAAAGGTGGGTGTAGCGTTTGAGCATGGCCAGTGTCTTGTGCCCTGTGATCGCCGCTACCTCCATCATAGAGAAACCCCGCTCAAAGAGGCGCGACGTGGCCTCATGTCGGAGGTCGTGGAAGGTAAGGCCGCTCACGCCCGCGGCCTCGCAAGCCTTGGGGAAGTAGTTGCTAACGGTGTTCGGTGCAAGGCTGAACACCTTGCCATCAATCCGCGCCGGAAGCGACCTGAGAAGTTCTCGAGCGCGTGAGGAAAGGGGGACCGACCGGCGTTCGCCGTTCTTCGTGTCCTCCAGAACCGCAACCTTGTCGCGAATCTGTTCTCGGCGCAGCAGCAGAAGCTCAGACCTGCGCATGGCTGTGTCGGCTGCCAGTTCGATAATCACCGGGAGTTCAGGGTGAAGCTTGGCTGCTTCAGCATAAATCTTGCGTAGTTCTATGGTAGTTGGCCTGCGCTCACGCGCCCTGCTCCCCTTTGGCATACGCAGGTTCTTGCAGGGATTCGTCAGGCCTTCAAGCCTCCACTCCTTTGCCGCAATGGTATAGAGGTGACTGATGATCGCCAGATCTAACCGAACGGTAGACGATGAGGCGCCATCCTTCAGTCGAGAGTCACGATACTCAGCAAGATCAGACGGAGTGATTTCTCCAAGCCCTTTCGCTGCCAGGGGATGTGCCAGCCATCTCCTGATTCGCCCCCTTTCCTGGCTGGCCCCCTTCTTATGCTCAGAAATCTCCCTTTCGTATTGCTCTAAGGCCTTGCCTAGCGTGGTTCGCATGGCTGCCCTGGTGTCGACGAATCGAGAGCGCGACATATCGCCCTCGATCTCGGCTGCCCAGCGCTGCGCCTCAGCCTTGGTGTCGAAGGTAGCGGAAAGAGTTGGATGTCCTTTTCTGCGGATCTGTGCGCGCCAGGCGCTCCCGCGTTTCTCGAAGTAAGCCATGCGGCGAACTTTAGTGGGGGAATGGGGGAATGTCACGCAAAGCTGCTCCCCCAAAATTCCCCCAAAAGAAAAGGGCTCCAGAAGCGTAAACCTCTGGAGCCCTTGTATATGGCGGAGAGATAGGGATTTGAACCCTAGGAGCCATTGCTGACTCAACGGATTTCGAATCCGTCCCGTTCGACCACTCCGGCATCTCTCCGTGCGGCGCGCATGATACCAGCTTGTACGAAGAACGCGAAGCTTTCTTGAAGATTTTTTCGCGTTCTTTCAGATGGTTGCGCGCATTTAGAGGTTAAAGCGGCACGCCCAGGCGCTTGGCTACCTCTTCGTAGGCTTCGATCACATCGCCGAGGCCCTGGCGGAAGCGGTCCTTGTCCATCTTCTTGCGGGTTTCCTTGTCCCACAGACGGCAGCCGTCCGGGCTGAACTCGTCGCCGAGGACGATCTGGCCATGGAACAGGCCGAACTCCAGCTTGAAGTCCACCAGCAGCAGACCGGCATCGTCGAACAGCTTGTTCAGCACTTCATTGACCTTGAAGGAATAGGTCTTCATCTGCGCCAGCTGCTCGGGAGTGGCCCAGCCGAAGGCCTGGACGTGGGATTCGTTGATGAACGGATCGCCCAGGGCGTCGTTCTTCAGGAACAACTCGAAGGTGGGAGGAGTCAGGGCGATGCCCTCTTCCACGCCGAGGCGACGCACCAGGCTGCCGGCGGCGAAATTGCGCACCACGCACTCGACCGGGATCATGTCGAGCTTCTTCACCAGGCACTCGGTATCCGACAGCAGCTTGTCGAACTGGGTCGGAATGCCGGCAGCTTCCAGCTTCTGCATGATGAAGGCGTTGAACTTGTTGTTCACCGCGCCCTTGCGATCGAGCTGTTCGATGCGCTTGCCGTCGAAGGCGGAGGTGTCGTTGCGGAACAGCAGGATGAGACGATCGGCATCGTCGGTCTGGTAAACCGACTTGGCTTTGCCGCGGTAGAGTTCTTCGCGTTTTTCCATGATGGGCTCCGCTTACGGGTAATAGGGCCTAGGCGATCTCGCGCCAATCCAGGCCTGAATGCTGATCGGCCACCTGCAGCCAGCCCGGATCGCACCCGAGGGTGTCGACGAAGGTTTGCCGGGCCAGCTGCGGCGAGTTGTTCTTTTCGCTGAGATGGGCCAGCACCAGGTGCTGCATGCGACCCCAATCCAGCTGCTTCACCAGTTCTGCGGACTGATGGTTGTTCAAGTGCCCTCGCGAACCGCCTACGCGGGCCTTGAGAAAATAGGGATACGGGCCACCGGCAAGCATCGTGCTGTCGTGGTTGGCCTCGACCACCAGAGCATCCACCGCACGATAGCACTCCAGCACCTCGGCCGTGGCCATTCCCAGATCGGTGAGCATGCCGAAGCGCCGCTGCCCATCGGACAGCACGAACTGGGTAGGCTCGCGGGCGTCGTGCGAGACGCCAACCACCTGCACTTCCAGCCCGCGGATCGCCAGGCGCTGGCCGGCCCTCAACAGCTCGGCGGGGTGCACCGGGCGGCGCATGCCGCTCAGGGTACCCGCACTGAGATAGACCGGGATTTGGTAATGCCGCGCCAGCAGTTCGACGCCATGGATGTGATCGGCGTGTTCGTGCGTGACCAGGATCGCGTCCAGCTGCGCGGGGCTCAGCCCCAGGCGCGCCAGACGCTTGATGATTTCACGCAGCGGGAAGCCGCAATCGATCAGTATCCGGGTGTCAGAACTGCTCACCAAGGCCGAATTGCCCCGGCTTCCGCTGCCCAGAACCGCGAACCGCATTGCGCATGCTCTCCTGGAGTTTTTCCAGTACGTTTTGCGCGACATCGGCCGGCGCAGAGGTGTTGATGTCCTTGTCGACGGTGACCTGCACGGCGTCGCTGACGG
Organism: Pseudomonas sp. RC10-4-2; assembly: GCF_050433085.1. NCBI lineage: Bacteria > Pseudomonadati > Pseudomonadota > Gammaproteobacteria > Pseudomonadales > Pseudomonadaceae > Pseudomonas > Pseudomonas sp. RC10-4-2. Next base: position 1,146,569 of record NZ_JBNPXX010000002.1, on the reverse strand, counting down.
TGGTCAGGCGGACCTGGTAGCGCTGGGCCTTGGCGTCTTCCTCTTCCTTGGTCTTCTCGCCGCCGCCGAACAGGCGACTGAAGAACCCGGGCTTGTCTTCGTCGGGCTTCTTCGCCCCTTCGGCGATGTTCACGTAGTACACGCCAAGGCTGCGGTTGAGGTCGTCGACGCGGATATCGGCGTTATCCAGGGCACGCCCGACACTGACCCAGGAGCGGTCGAAGTCGGATCGCAAGGTCAGCACCGGGTTGCCGCTGCCGTCCTTGCTCAACTCGAAGGTGCCGGGCGTGTCGTAGATCGAGTTGGCTGCCAGCAGGGAGACCGAGCCGCCCTGCTCGGCGCTGCGCGCCATGCTCGCGACCATCTCGTCGAGCAGCGCCGCGTCGAGGCTCGGCGCCACCGACTTGCTCGGCCAGCTCGGGCTGTTGGTGTCACCGGCGGCGCGGGTCTGGCTGAGCACGTAGACCTCGCTGGTATTGCTTTGCACGCCGGGCTCGATACGCACCCGAACCCGTGCCTGGCCGTCCGGCTCGACACCGCTCACGCGGCTGCTAAGGCGGCGTGCCAGCGGCGCGGAAAGCTGCGACAGCGATTGCCAGTCGGAACTGAACTCGCCGGTCTGCGGGCGCTCGTCGGCGATGCGGAAACCGTTCTCCTCGAAGAACTGCCGGGCCACCGGCCAGACTTCCGCCGGCGGACGCTGGGCCACGACCCAGCGGCTATCACCGCTGCGCTGCAGGCTGTAGTCGCTGATGTCGCCGGCGTTGGCCAGCGGCTGCGGACGCGGAACCTCGTACTCACCCTCTTTTTCGTGGGTGGTGGCGACGTTCAGCGGAATCGGCAGCAGCGGATCGAGCGGCTTGCTGTGCACCCCTTCGGGCAATTGCATGGGAGGCGTTTCGCGGGCGCCGAGGTAGTCGTCACCGCGGTCGCGGAAATAGCCCTCCGGCCCCCACAGCCAGCCGCAGCCGGAAGTGTTGCCGATAACCAGGGCGAGGGCGGTCAGTCCAGCCAGTCGCTTCATTGCGTGGAGCTCCTTGATCAAGCCAATACGCCGGTCTGGCGCATGGCCTGACGCAGCGGCTCGTGGCAACGCGGGCTGAGCCAGGTCAGGGGCAGGCGGATGCCCTCGGGGATCAGACCCATCTCATGCAGGGCCCACTTCACCGGAATGGGGTTGGATTCGATGAACAGCGCCTTGTGCAGCGGCATCAGGCGATCGTTGATGGCGCGCGCGGCTGCGGCGTCGCCGCGCATGGCGGCGGCGCACAGGTCGCTCATGGCGCGCGGCGCGACGTTGGCGGTCACGGAGATGTTGCCCTTGCCACCCAGCAGCATCAGCTCGACGGCCGTGGCGTCGTCGCCGGAATAGACGAGGAAGTCCTTGCCGACGCGCTCGATGACTTCCTTGGCGCGTTGCAGGTCGCCGGTGGCCTCCTTGATGCCGATGATGTTCGGCACCTTGGACAGGCGCTCGACGGTCTCCGGAAGCATGTCGCAGGAGGTGCGGCCCGGTACGTTGTAGAGGATCTGCGGGATCGCAACGGCTTCGGCGATATGGCGGAAGTGCTGGTACATGCCTTCCTGGGTCGGCTTGTTGTAGTACGGCGTCACCAGCAGGCAGGCGTCGGCGCCGCCGCTTTTCGCGGCCTCGGTCAGCGCCACCGCCTCGCGGGTGGAGTTGGCGCCGGTGCCGGCGATCACCGGGATGCGGCCCTTGACCTGGTCGACCACGCGACGGATCACCTGGATGTGCTCTTCCACGTCCAGCGTGGCCGATTCACCGGTGGTGCCGACGGCGACGATGGCGTTGGTGCCTTCCTGCAAGTGGAAGTCCACCAGCTTGGCGAGGCTGTCCCAGTCCAGTCGACCCTGAGCATCGAAGGGGGTGACCAGTGCCACCATACTGCCCGCAATCATGCAACCGCTCCTGCCGCGAAATTAAAGCGGTAATGGTACTGTCGGCGGCAGGCCTTGCACAAGACGAGCGCCACCTCGTCGGAAGCCGCTGACAGGCGGCAGACGTTTCCCTCGGCGGCGCTTTTCGCTACCCTTCCCGCTTTAGGTACGGCCCGTGCCGCCAGCGTATTCCAGGAAAGTTGAATGTCCACCAGCCAACCCCGCGAACAATTCCTTCTGATCAGCGCCCTCGGCCCCAACCCGATGGAGCTGACCACCCTGCTCTGCCGCGCCTGCGTCGAGAGCCGCTGCGCCGTGGTCAGCAGCCGCCTGACCCGCCACGGAGAGTTCAGCGCCCTGGTGCTGCAGATCTCCGGAAGCTGGGATGCCCTCGCCCGCCTCGAGGGCAGCCTGCCGGCCCTCACCAAGCGCGGCGACATCACCCTCAGCATGACCCGCAGCAACGCTCACGTGACCCGCGCCCAGGCGTTGCCTTACGTGGCCTATGTCAGCGCGGTGTATCGCCCGGACATCCTCAACGAACTCTGCCAGTTCTTCATCGACCACAACATCGAGCTGGAGAACCTGACCTGCGACACCTACCAGGCGCCGCACACCAACACCACCATGCTCAACGCCACGATTACCGTGACGCTGCCCGCCGGCACCCAGATCAGTTGGCTGCGCGACCAGTTCCTGGACTTCGCCGACGCCCTGAACCTGGATGCCCTGATCGAACCCTGGCGCCCCCAACACCCCTGAGGAGCCGAGCCATGCCGGTCGCAATCGACAAACCCGTACCCGACTTCACCGCCCCCGCAACCAGCGGCAAGGAGGTGACCCTGTCCGCGCTGAAGGGCAAGCAGGTCGTCCTGTATTTCTACCCGAAGGACAGCACCCCCGGTTGCACCACCGAGGGCCAGGGCTTCCGCGACCAGTACGCGGCGTTCCAGAAGGCCAATACCGAGGTCTTCGGCATCTCCCGCGACGGCCTGAAGTCCCACGAGAACTTCAAGTGCAAACAGGAATTCCCCTTCGAGCTGATCAGCGACAAGGATGAAGCGGTCTGCCAGCTGTTCGACGTGATCAAGCTGAAGAAGCTCTACGGCAAGGAATACATGGGCGTCGACCGCAGCACCTTCCTGATCGACAGGGACGGCGTACTGCGCCAGGAGTGGCGCGGCGTGAAGGTGCCCGGGCATGTCGACGCGGTTCTCGCCGCCGCCCAGGCGCTCAACGGCGCCTGAGCCCCGCCCCGAAAAAAAAGGCCGCATCCGCGGCCTTTTGCATTTTTCATGCGGCCGATGCTATCGCGTGGCTGCCGGAGTCTCGGGAAGGTCCTTGGGCCAGGCATCCAGCACCGCTTTCACCAGGGTCGCCAGGGGGATCGCGAAGAACACGCCCCAGAAGCCCCAGAGCCCGCCGAACAGCAACACCGCGCAGATGATCGCCACTGGGTGCAGGTTCACCGCCTCGGAGAACAGCAGCGGCACCAGCACGTTGCCATCCAGCGCCTGGATGATCGCGTGGGCCACCATCAGGTAGATGAACTGGTCGCTCCAGCCCCACTGGAAGAAGGCGATCATCGCCACCGGTACGCTCACCACCACCGCGCCGATGTACGGCACCACCACCGACAGGCCGACCAGCAGGGCCAGCAGCGCTGCGTAGTTGAGCCCCAGGTAGGCGAAGGCGATGTAAGTCACCGCGCCGGTAATGACGATCTCGATGACCTTGCCGCGAATGTAATTGGCGATCTGCTGATTCATCTCGGCCCAGACCTGTTTCATCAGCCCGCGCTCGCGCGGCAGGTAGCGGTGGAACCAGGTATGGAAGCGCTTCTTGTCCTTGAGGAAGAAGAACACCAGGATCGGCACCAGCACCAGGTAGATCATGACGTTCACCACCACCGGCAGGCTGGCCAGCGACGAGGTCAGCGCCCACTGGCCGATCTGGCCGAATTCGCCGCGCGCGGTCTCGATGGCCTTGAGCACCTGCTCCTCGCTGATCAGGCTGGGATAGCGCTCGGGCAGCATCAGCAGCACGCTCTGCCATTCGCCGAGCATCCGCGGCAGTTCGTTGAACAGGGTGAACAATTGCTGCCAGAGCAGCGGCAGCAGGACCACCAGGAACAGCGCCAGCAAGCCGAGGAACAGGCTGTAGACCAGCCACACGGCGAACAGGTGCGGCACCCGGAAGCGTTCCAGCATGCCGACCACGCCCTGGATCAGGAAGGCGATCACCATCGCCGCCAGTACCGGCGCGAGCATCCCGCCGAAGGCGAGGATGACGCTGAAGCCGAGCACCAGCATGATCGCCAGCACCACTGCCTCCTCGTCGGAGAAGTAGCGCTGCATCCAGTCGCGTAACACCTTGATCATCGGAAATCCTGAATCGGAACGGCGAAGGCTCCGCTAACGCTTGCGCAGCCAGTATCGATAGACGCCTTCGGCGGCCTCTTCGCGCAGCAGTTCATGGCCGGCGAGCTGGGCGAAGGCCCGGAAGTCTCGCTGCGACCCGGCATCGGTGGCGATCACCTTGAGCACCCCGCCGCTGGGCAGGCGGTTCAGCTCCAGCTTGGCCTTTAGCAGGGGCAGCGGACAATTGAGACCACTGGCATCCAGCTCCGCGTCACATACCAGGGGGGATGAATCGTTATCCGTCATGACAGCCTCTCCCGAAGGGCCGACAAGCATACCCAAGCCTATCCGCCGCTGGCCAGTTGAAACGGCGCTCGAAGTCCAACAGCTTCGGGTCTCGGGCAGATACCTAGGCAGTGCCGATAACCAACGGCTAAAGTAAGGCCTTTGCCAACCTGAGCCTCCTGCATGAATGTACTGCGCCCTGCCCTGTTGACGCTCGCCTGCATGCTCGCTTCGCCGGTCATGTCGGACGATCTGCCCTCCCTGGGCGACGCATCTTCCTCGATCGTTTCGCCGGAGCAGGAGTTCCAGCTGGGCCGCGCCTGGCTGAGCATGCTGCGCAACCAGGTCGATGCGATCTCCGACCCGCAGCTCAAGGACTTCGTCGAAAGCAGCGTCTACCGGCTGGCCGAAACCAGCGACCTGCAGGACCACCGGCTGGCCTTCATCCTCATCCGCGACGCACAGATCAACGCCTTCGCCGCGCCCGGCGGCGTGATCGGGGTCAACGGCGGGCTACTGCTCAACGCCCAGACCGAAGGCGAGTATGCCGCGGTGCTGGCCCACGAACTCGGCCACCTGATCCAGCGCCACTTCGCCCGCGGCATCGAGGCACAGCAGCGCATGCAACTGCCGGTGATGGCAGCGATGCTCGCCGGCATCGTCGCCGCGGCCGCCGGCGCAGGGGATGCGGGTATCGCGGCGATCGCCGGGACCCAGGCGGCGGCGATCCAGAACCAGTTGCGCTTTTCCCGGCAGAACGAGCAGGAAGCCGACCGCGTCGGCGTCACCAACATGGTTCGCGCCGGTTACGATCCGCGCTCGATGCCGAACATGTTCGAGCGCCTGGCGCGGCAGTACCGCTACGACGGCAAGCCGCCGGAGTTCCTCCTCACCCACCCGGTCACCGAATCGCGTATCGCCGACACCCGCAACCGCGCCGAACAGTATCCCCAGGGCGGCAAGGAAGACAGCCTGCGCTACCAGCAGATGCGCGCGCGCACCCAGTTGCTCTTCGAGGAAACCCCGGGGATGGCCGGCAAGCGCTTCCGCGCCATGCTCAACGACAATCCCAAGCTGGATGCCGCGCGCTACGGACTGGCCATCTCGCAGACGCGCATCGGCCAGCTCAACGATGCCCGTGACAACCTCAGGCAATTGCTGGCGAAGGCACCCAACGACGTGGCCTACAACCTGGCCCAGGTCGAGCTGGACATCACCGCCAACCGCCTTCCGGATGCCGATCAGCGGTTGAAGAAGATGCTCGCCCAGTTCCCCAGCAGCTACCCGCTGAAACAGGTGCGCGCCGACCTGATGCTGAAGATGGGCAAGCCGCAGGAATCGGAGAAGATCCTCGACGACCTGAGCAAGGCGCGGCCGCTGGACCCGGATGTCTGGAACCGTCTGGCCGAGGTGCGCAGCCTGACCAACAACGCCATCGGCGTGCACCAGGCCCGTGCCGAGTACCTGTCTCTGACCGGCGACTACCAGGCCGCCATCGAGCAGCTCGATTTCGCCAAGCGCCGCGCTGGCGGCAACTTCCAACTGGCTGCGCGACTCGACGCTCGTCAGCAGGAAATTCGCCAGCAGGAAAAGATGGTCAAGGAAATGTTCCGCTGAGCGGCATATCCGAGGAAAAACACCCGGCGAAGCTCATCGAAACAGGGGGTTGGGCGAACAACCGCACCGCGCTTACTCGCCCTACGCAGCGGCACGCCCTCGCCAGGATCAGGCGTTCCCGGCCTGGCGCAGGCGCGCGGCCTGGGTGAAGTCGAGCATGCGCTTCAGCGGACGGACCGCCCTCGGGATCAACGCCGGGTCGACGAAGATTTCCCCGCTGCCCTCGCGCAGGCAGGCCAGGGTCCGCTCGAGCGTGTTCATCGCCATCCACGGGCAGTGCGCGCAGCTGCGGCAGGCGGCGCCGTTGCCGGCGGTGGGGGCCTCGATGAAATCCTTGTCCGGGCACAACTGCTGCATCTTGTAGAAGATGCCGCGATCGGTGGCGACGATGAAGGTCTTGTTCGGCAGGGTCTGCGCGGCCTTGATCAACTGGCTGGTCGAGCCCACGGCATCGGCCAGCGCGACCACGCTTTCCGGCGATTCGGGGTGGACCAGGATGGCGGCGTCCGGGTAGAGCGCCTTCATGTCTTCCAGCTGCTTGGCCTTGAACTCCTCGTGGACGATGCAGGCGCCATCCCAGAGCAGCATGTCGGCCCCCGTCTCGCGCTGGATGTAGCGTCCCAGGTGCTGGTCCGGCGCCCAGAGGATGGGCTCGCCGTTGTCCATCAGGTGTTCGACGATCTCCACCGCGCAACTGGAGGTCACGACCCAGTCGGCGCGTGCCTTCACCGCCGCGGAGGTGTTCGCATAGACCACCACGGTCCGTTCCGGGTGCTGGTCGCAGAATGCCGAGAATTCATCCACCGGGCAGCCCAGGTCGAGCGAGCAGGTCGCTTCGAGGGTCGGCATCAGCACGCGCTTCTCAGGGTTGAGGATCTTCGCCGTCTCGCCCATGAAGCGCACCCCGGCCACGACCACCGTCTGCGCCGGATGCTGGTTGCCGAACCGGGCCATCTCCAGCGAATCGGACACGCAACCGCCGGTCTCCTCGGCCAACGCCTGGATCACCGGATCACAGTAGTAATGCGCCACCAGTACCGCGTTCTGCGCCTTCAGTTCGGCCGCGATCGCCGCGCGATGCTCGGCGCTCTCCTGCTCGCTCAACACACGGGGTTGCTTGGCGGCCAGGTGGGCCTGTACCAGGAGTCGTTCGGAAATGTGCGTCATAGTCGCTACACCTGAAGGCGCAACAGCGCGTCTCTCGATTTTATACCCGGCGGCAGGCTGGACCGCAGGGAACTGACGATTGCAGGTTTCGGGCACGGCACCCGTGTCCCCTTGAGCAAACCCCGGGGATCCGCCTGCAAGGCCGCGGATTCTAACCGCATAGGTCGCGCCAGGGCCATCCCGGCATCCGTACCGGCCTGGCCGGTGGCTACGCTAACAAAAGACATAGGTTTCGGTCGTTAGACCTACGCGACATAATTTTTTCGTTTCTTAGAACCGTCTATAGCTCGGCTCGCTCCACGACCGAACACGACATGCCGGCATGCCAGCGTTAATACTTTGGTATTAGGCCCTTGGTATTAACGTTAAATAACCGGTAAATATCCGGATTTTCTTTTCGTCGAATTTACGAGCAATATGAAACATATTTCGTTGAAATAAGCTCTTCTTTCACATAATTATAAAAATATCCTGAAACAGAGCCGTCATCCCTCACCTCCAAAACGACGACTCCCCGTGCCGTGCACCCGCCGCGCAGAAAGCGAGCCGGCGGCCGATTCCACCCTCGCACGCCAGCCCTTGCGCTTCACTGACCGACGGGAGGTTTCCCCGATGAAAACGTCATCCAGAAGACAAGTTGAAACACTCGGGCGCTATCTATCGAGTCCTCGACGCTTCTTCCACAGTAGCGGCAACCTGACCCGATCAAGGGAAGCGGCACGCGCCACCCAATAAAAGGAATAAGGGATGCCTATTCATAACCTGAATCACGTGAACATGTTCCTCCAGGTCATCGCCTCCGGTTCGATTTCCTCCGCTGCGCGGATCCTGCGCAAGTCGCACACCGCGGTCAGCTCGGCGGTCAGCAACCTGGAAATCGACCTGTGCGTGGAGCTGGTCCGTCGGGACGGCTACAAGGTCGAACCCACCGAGCAGGCGCTTCGCCTGATCCCTTACATGCGCAGCCTGCTGAACTACCAGCAGCTGATCGGCGACATCGCCTTCAATCTCAACAAGGGTCCGCGCAATCTCCGGGTGCTGCTGGACACCGCCATCCCGCCGTCGTTCTGCGATACGGTGAGCAGCGTACTGCTCGACGATTTCAACATGGTCAGCCTGATACGCACCTCGCCCGCCGATAGCCTGGCGACGATCAAGCAGGACAACGCGGAAATCGATATCGCCATCACCATCGACGAGGAACTGAAGATCTCCCGCTTCAACCAGTGCGTGCTCGGCTACACCAAGGCGTTCGTCGTCGCCCATCCGCAGCACCCGTTGTGCAATGCCTCCCTGCACAGCATCGCGAGCCTGGCCAATTACCGGCAGATCAGCCTCGGCAGCCGCTCCGGGCAACATTCGAACCTGCTGCGGCCGGTCAGCGACAAGGTGCTCTTCGTGGAAAACTTCGACGACATGCTGCGTCTGGTGGAAGCCGGCGTCGGATGGGGCATCGCGCCGCATTATTTCGTCGAGGAACGCCTGCGCAACGGTACCCTGGCAGTCCTCAGCGAACTCTACGAACCGGGCGGCATCGACACCAAGGTGTATTGCTACTACAACACCGCGCTGGAATCCGAGCGCAGCTTCCTGCGCTTTCTCGAAAGCGCCCGCCAGCGCCTGCGCGAACTCGGCCGCCAGCGTTTCGACGATGCGCCGGCCTGGCAACCGAGCATCGTCGAAACGGCGCAGCGCCGCTCAGGCCCGAAGGCGCTCGCGTACCGCCAGCGCGCCGCACCAGAGTAGAGCGTTCTCCAGCAGACGCTGGCCGTGGGTGGTGAGAATCGACTCGGGATGGAACTGCAAGCCCAGCTGTCGATTGCGCGGATCGGCCATCGCCATGATCTCGCCATCGGCATCGGCCAGGCAGTCGAAACCTTCCGGCAGGCGACTGACCACCAGCGAGTGGTAGCGCGCGACGCGCAGATCAGCGATGCCGTCGAACAGCGGGTGACGCTGATCGAAACGCAGGGACGTGCTCTTGCCGTGCAGCGGCTTACTCGCCTCGCCCACCGCGCCACCGGCGGCCAGCGCCAGCGCCTGGTGGCCGAGGCAGACGCCGAGCACCGGCAAGCGCCCGCGGGCCCAGGCGAGCAATTCCAGCATGCAGCCGGCGTCTTCCGGCCGACCGGGCCCCGGCGACAGCACCAGCAGTTCGCAACCGTCGGCCAGCAATGCCGCCTGGATCGTCGGCAACGGCGTATCGTTGCGCATCACCCGGACCTCCGCGCCGAGCAGGCAGAACTGCTCGACCAGGTTGTAGGTGAAGGAATCGAAGTTATCCAACAGCGTGATGCGCATCGCGCTCTCCCCTTTCGCGTTCGGCAGCGGCCACGGCGGTCAGCACCGCCAGCGCCTTGTTGCGGGTTTCCTCGGCCTCCAGCCGTGGATCCGAATCCAGCACCACGCCGGCGCCTGCCCGGACCCGGGCGATACCTTCGCGGACCTCGGCGGAGCGGATGACGATGCTGGTATCGAGGTTGCCGGCGCTGTCGAGAATGCCGATCGCGCCACCGTAGCTGCCGCGATAGCCATCCTCGTACTGCCGCAGCAACTGCATGGCACGGACCTTCGGCGCACCGACCAGGGTGCCCATGTTCAGGCAGGCACGGTAGGCATGCAGCGCATCCAGTTCGCCATGCAGTTCGCCAGCCACGCGCGAGACCAGGTGCATCACGTGGCTGTAGCGATCGACCTTGAGCATGTCGCGCACCTGCCGCGTACCGCTGCGGCAGACCCGCGCCAGATCGTTGCGCGCCAGGTCGACCAGCATCATGTGCTCGGCGATCTCCTTGGCGTCCAGGCGCAACTCCGCTTCCAGGCGATTGTCCAGTTCCGCATCGATGGCGCCCCGGGCATCGCGTCCGCGCGGGCGGGTGCCGGCGATGGGATAGAGTTCCACCTCGCGACTCTCCGCGTCGTACTTCAATGCCGACTCCGGCGAAGCGCCGAACAGGCAGAAGTCCTCCGCATCGAGGAAGAAGCGGTACGGGCTGGGGTTGCGCAGGCACAACTGGCGATAGGCCCGCCAGGGGTCCGCACACGGCATGCTGAAGCTGCGCGACGGTACGATCTGGAACACGTCGCCGGCCCTCACGTGGGCCTGCAGGCGCTCTACCTGGCGGGCAAAGCTCGCATCGTCCAGGTCGACCTGGTAGTTGCCGGCCCGTACGCCTGCCACCGGCGACTCGGAAGCCTCCTCCACGGCGCCATGGAATTCGTCGGCACACTGGCGCAGGCTGGCGGCCAACCGGTCGTGCCCGGCCGGATCGTGGACGAACGCCTGCAGCGAAGTCCGGCGCGCCAGGTGATCGATGTCCAGCAGCAACTCCGGCACCAGGAACAGGTAGTCCGGGCAATGCCGCGCAGGTTCGGCCGGCGCCGGCAAGGGTTCGAACTGCTCGGCCAGGTCGAAGCTGAACAGGCCGCCCAGCAGCGCGGGCCCCTCCGCGTCGCCCAGCGTTCCGAGCACGCGGCGCAGCGCCTCCAGGCTGGACAGGCCATACAGGCGTCGCCACTCGTCCACATGCGACTCTTCCTGGGGGAAGCGCCAGTGCAGGGTGTCGCCGTCACGCAAGCAGGTGACCTGGGCCGGACAGGCCTCGCTCAACGGCGCCAGCAAGGCGCGTCCGTTGGAGTTCAACGCCCGCAGCACCACATCGCGCCCCCAGCACTCGATGCGCAGGCAGCTGGAAAGGATCGCCACGCTACGCCGCGCAGCCTTGCTGTCCACGTCGAAGCAGTCGAACAGCATCCGGTTGGCGCCGGCCATGCGCCAGATCGACAGCGCCTCCGGCACCAGCGTGCGGTACTCCAGACTTTCTTCCAGTCGATAGCCAACCCCGCTCACGAGCCACCTCCTCGCGCCCATGGGCGACTGGCCTGCGCGACGCTAGCGCGCAACGGCATGTTCATCATCGGTACCCCCCCTTTTCCCCCAATTGCGACCGCTGCCGTCGGCGGCGATCGCCGCAATGGATGTCCCGTCTCAGTCCAGAGGCAGCGCCTGGCGGGAGAGAATCTCCAGCATCCGGCGCATGCTCCCCAGGTGCAGTTCGCCGGGCAGGAAGTCGACGCTCTGCCCACCCCAGGCGCGGTGCAGCTCCTCGCTCAGTTCGTCGAGGGATTCGCCCATGGACTGGCGCCAGAGCAACCGCCGGCACAGGCGCAGACACTCGGTATAGGCCGACTCGGCCCCATCCGCGGCCAGCCGCCCCCGCAGCAGGCCGCCGTGTCCCGGGATCAGTTGCAGCAGGGTCGGCAGACGCTGCAGACGTTCCAGGGACTCCAGGTAAGCCTCCATGTCGTCGAACACCAGCGGCCGCCACACCCCCTCTGCCTCGTCGAACTCGCCCAGGGCATCGCCGCAGAACAGGCGTCGGCGTCGCACGTCGTAGAAAACCACGTGATCGTCGCTGTGGCCGTGGGCCTCTATGACCTGCAGGCGATGCCGCGGTCCCAGCTCCAGCCACTCGCCGTCGGCCACCGCGCGAACCGGCAGAGCGTCCCAGGCACAGGCCTCGGGCAACCGCTGCTCCGCACGCAACAGTTGCCGGTTCAAGCGCTCGACCACCCGCACCGCGCTTTCCGACTTCCAGGCCTGGCAGGTCCGCTCGGACGCCAGGACCTGTACGTTCGGCAGCCGCGGACACAGGTAGGGCAGCAGGCCGCAGTGGTCGTAGTGCTTGTGGGTGATCAGCCAGTAGTGCACCTGGGACGGGTCGGCGACCCAGCGGCACAGGTCCGCCCAAACCAATTCGGCATCCCGGCTGATCCCTCCTTCAACCAGCGCCCAGCTCGCCTCACCGAGACGCAGCAGGAACACCGGCACCTGGACGTCCCCCAACAGGCACAGGTCATCATCCAGTTGACCGGGAGCCGAAAGCCTCAACATGGCCGGTTCACCTCCTCAGGTTTGCGGTACAGCGCCGCGCCCCAGGTCGCGCCGGAGCCGTAGGTCAGGACCAGCACCCGCTGTCCCGGCTGGATGTCCGGCCAGAACATCGCCAGCGTGACCGGGGTCGAGGCCGAAGCCATGTTGCCCAGACGATCCACGGTCACCGCGAACTTGTGCTGGGGAATGCCCAGTTGCTCCTGCACCGCATCGAGGATGCGCAGGTTCGGTTGATGGCAGATCACATGGTCGATGTCGTCCAGGGTCAGCTCATGGGCCGCGAGCATTTCGCCGGCGATCCGTACCAGGGTCTGGCTGGCATGCTCGAACATCGGCCGGCCGCGCATGAGGAACTCGCCCCCGCCCTCGCGCAGGACATTCTCGTCGAGGAAGGTCGGCGAGGCACTGCCCGGCGCCGCAGTCATCAGCAGGTCGAAGTAGTTGCCGTCGGCGCCCAGGCGCAGGTCCAGCAGGCCGTCGTCGAGGCTCTCGCCGGCGCAGACCACCACTGCGCCGGCACCGTCGCCGAGCAGGATCGACAGGTTGCGGCCGCGGTCCGAACAGTCCATGCGCTTGGACAGCACCTCGCCGCAGACCACCAGGACATGCCGTGCCAGCCCGGCGAGGATCTGCCCGCGAGCCATCTGCAAGCCGTACAGCAACCCGCTGCACTGTGCCCGGATATCCAGCACCGGGATGTGCCGCAGGCCCAGCAGCGGCTGGATCAGGCAGGCCTGGGACGGGTCGTGGTGGTCCGGCGACAGGGTGTTCACCAGCAACAGGTCGATGTCCTCCGGCAGCAGCCCGGCAGCCTCGATGGCCTGGCGCGCCGCCGGCACCATCAGCGCGCTGACCGCCTGTTCCGGCTCGACGTGATAGCGGGTGCGCACGCCGGTACGTTCGACGATGAACTCATCCGACGTATTGATGCGCCCTACCAGGTCATGATTGCTGACCTGGCGTTTCGGCAGGCTGAAACCCAGCCCGGCCAGGATCGGATTACCCATGTGCAGCCCTCCTCGGACACCGTGGTTCAACATGGCGATGCCTCAGCACACCAGCACCTCGCCCAATTGCCAGACCTGGGCGGCGAACCCCCAGCCAGTGGCTGCGCCGGCCATGACGATACGATCGCCGGGGCGGATCTTGCCCTCGCGCAGGCCGGTCATCAGGGTGTACGGGATGGAAACGGAGATCATCACGCCGGTATCGCCCATCGTCAGTTGGTACTGCTCAGGACGGGCACCGATGCCCTCGGCCCAGGCCTTGACCAGGAACGGCGCTGGCTGGTGGAAGACGAAATAATCGATGTCATCGCTGCCCAGGCCGGCCTTTTCCAACGCCCGGCGCATCGCGATCGGCACGTTGGTCGGGACGAAGCTGGCCATCTTGTTCTGGCCGTCGCTGAACAACGAGAAATACAGCCGCGGCTTGGCCTCGCCGGTCGGGTTTTCCGGCAGGCGCCAGCGACCGGTGGCCACTTCATAGAACGTAGCGTCGCTGTGTTCGGCCGAAGCCAGCAGGTCGCAGCTGTCATCGTCGCCGCGGGTCAGCAGGGCCACCGCGCAGCCATCGGCGAACAGGGTCGAGGTACGCGAGGTGAAGTCGAGCAGGTTGGAGATGTACTCGCTGCACACCACCAGCACTTTCTCGGCCTTACCCTGGCGGATCATGCTCGCTGCCAGGCGCAGGTTGAGCAGGAAGCTGGCGCACTCCATCTGCGAATCCAATGGCAGCGCCCGACTCAGGCCGAGCTGCTTGGACAGCACGTTGGCCATGCGCGGGTAGAGACGTCCGCGCAGGTCCGGCAGGACATCGCCGGCGTCGGTCATGATCGGCGAGGAAGCCGAACAGATCAGCATGTCCACGCTATCCGGCGCGGTATCGCTGCTGCGCAGCAGGCGCTCGGCGGCCCGGACCACCAGGCTGAACTCGTTCTCGCCGTTCCGCGGGTCGAAATAGCCCCGCCGATTGACGCCCCAGAATTGCCACCAGGACTCGCTGAGGTCCGGTACCGCGGCGAACACCGGATCGTCGTTTTCGTAGCTGCGAGCCGGAAGTTCACAGGTGATCGCTGCCAGTTTGACCTTATGCATGAGCTTCTCCCGCCAGTTCCAGGGTCACGCCCTCCACCACCATGCCGAACGGATCGAAGCTGATCAGCAGCAGTTCATCCAGACGGTCGCGCTGTGCCGCGCGCAGTTGCGACGCCAGTTCGAACGGCCCCAGGCAACGACCATCGGGCCGTCCCTGGCCGAACCATTCCTCGCGCACCCAGTTCAGTTGCGGGAAGTCCCCGGCCAGACGGGTGAATCCGGCGCGTACCGCTTCGGGCAATCCAGGTTGGGCCGGCAGGTTGAGGTGTCCCTTGACGTCGCCTACCTGGCGAATATCGGTATTCAGCGGAATGCTCAGCGGCAGCCATTCCTGCGCCGGATCACCGCCCAGCGCACCGCGACGGAACGCGGCCTTGCCGGTCGGCCGGCAGAGCAGCGCCAGGGCGCCGTCGGCAAGGGCGAAGCCGGACTCGCTGTCCACTTCCAATCCCTGGCTGGATTCGCCGCGCACGACCAGGACGTTGCGATAGCCCTGGTCGCTGGCGAGGGTATCGACCACGTAGAGGGCGCGGGCCAGGCTCGAGTCGGTGAGGTCGAAGACATGCGCGCGATTCGCGCCGAGGACCTTCTGCAACGGATGGCCAATCTTCGGCGCCATGATGTCGCGGTTCTCGATCAGATGGTCGGGAGACAGGGCGAGACCGACGATCAGGTCGATCTCCTCGGGCTTGATCGCCGCCTCGTCCAGGGCTTCGCGAACCGCCGGCAGCAAGCGCTGCATCAGCATCTCGTCGCCCTGGGCGCGAGGGCGTTCGCCTCCCAGCGGCCCCTCCAGACACACATAGGATGGGGGCAGGTTCACCCCCACAGCCTGAATCAACATGCCCGTTCCTCCGGAAGGTTGTCGTGATAAAGGGTGTCGGCCAGGTGGCGCAGCTCGGCGCGCGCCAACTTGCCGTTGTCGTTGCGCGGCAAGGCCGGCAGCACATGCAATTGGCTGGGCAGCATGTGCGAGGGAATCTGTTCGGCGAGATGCTGGTCGATGCGCTGCGCCAGCAGGATCTGGTTGTCGTCCAGCGGAGTGGCCAGGGTGACGAACAGGGTCGGACGCAAGCCGTCGTGCAGCCGGCAGGTAGGAACCAGAACCGCCTCGCTCACTTCCGGCAGATGACGGCAGATCGCCTGCTCGACCTGGGTCGGCACCACCCAGCGGCCATTCACCTTGAACAGATCGTCTTCCCGCCCACAGTGACGGTAGGCACCCGACTCGTCGCGCTCGAACAGGTCGCCGGTGCGGTACCAGCCACCTGCGAAGCGCGCCTGCTGCTCTTCGCTGGCCCGCCAGTAACCCGGACTCAGCCCAGGGCCACGCACCAACAGCACGCCTTGCCGGCCCGCTTCCTCGATAGTGTGTCCTTCGCGGTCCACCA
This sequence comes from Pseudomonas sp. RC10-4-2, assembly GCF_050433085.1. Taxonomy (NCBI): domain Bacteria; kingdom Pseudomonadati; phylum Pseudomonadota; class Gammaproteobacteria; order Pseudomonadales; family Pseudomonadaceae; genus Pseudomonas; species Pseudomonas sp. RC10-4-2. The sequence continues at coordinate 1,130,860 of NZ_JBNPXX010000002.1, read as the reverse complement.
GCCGGCACTCATAGCCAGGCAACGGCAGCCCGGTGCTGTCGGCACGCGCCTGGCCCGGGCGGTTGGCGAGGAACACATGGCCGACCTCGGTAGCCCCGATGCCGTCGCAGATCTCCAGCCCGTGCGCGGCCCAGAATTCGAACTCGCCACGCGGCAGCGGCGAGCCGGCGGAAAACGCCAGGCGCACGCTGCTCAACAGCTCCCTGGCCTGCGGACGCAGCGAGGCATAGATGGCCGGCACCCCAAACAGGACCCGGGGGCGGAAGGCGACCAGGTTCTCCAGAACCCGCTCCGGGCTCGGCCAGGTATCGTCGAGCAGCGCCGAGGCTCCGCTGAACCAGGGAAAGAACAGGCTGTTGCCCATGCCATAGCCGAAGAACATCTTGGGAATCGAATACAGCCGGTCTCCCGCCTGCAATGCCAGCAACTCCGTAGCGAACGCCCGGCAGAAACCGAGCGTGTTGCGCAGGCTGTGCATCACCCCCTTGGGCGCCCCGGTGGAACCCGAGGTGTATTGCAGGAAACAGGCTGCCGCCGGGTCCTGGCGATGGAAGGCACTCCAATCGAGGTCCGCAGGACCGACCAGCGCGTCCAGCGAGAAATCGTCGAGCAAAGGGCGTCCGGCGGCCGCACGCAGGGTCAACGGCGCCAAAGGACCGCTCAGCGACGGTGCATCGGCTTCACGCACCACCAGGCTGGCCTGGCAGTCGGCAGCGATATCGGCCAGGGCCTGCTCGCGGGACTTGGGATTGATCACGGCGGGAATGGCGCCGACCGCGATGCAGGCCAGGAACAGGCAGGCCAGCGAAGGCGAGTCGTTCAACGCCAGCACCACGCGATCGCCGGGCTTGAGCAGGCGGGCCAGTTGGCTGGCCAGGGAGAGAATGTAGGTCCGGCATTGCAGCCGGCTGAGAGTCTGGCCCCGATAGTGATAAACGGCGGTATCGGGATCGAAATCGAGGCGGAACAGAACCTCGGTCAGGTTGGCCAATGTGGACATGACAGAACGTTCCCTCTTCAGCGATATGCATCCGGATCAGGAGATACCTGAGCCAGAGCGCTTGCTTTGTCAGGAACGGGAAACTAGCGGCGCTGGGCGAAGCGCGATATTCGGAGTCCGAACGAAAAAGTTTCGGGGAGAAGAACCACGGGCTTCGTAGGCCGCGGCAATCGGCGCGATCCAAACCGCGAGAAATTTGGCACACCCACCGGGCTGCGCGGGATCCGAGAACGGCAACCAAGCAAGAAGGGCGGCAGCCTTTTTACGCAAGAGCCCATTGGCCAGACAAAAACCGTTACAACCCTTGCTCGAGGCCTCGTCCGAACCCATGAGATGGCAAACCAATGACAACCCACTTTGCTCGGCAAATCGCCTCCCAGATCTCACAGTTCGAGGCGCTCGGCCTGGGCTCCAAGGGGGCGACGGCATGCCTGGAAGCAGGCGGCCATCCATCGGGCCGATAGCGCTCCGCCCCGCCTCGCCTGCCATTTGCAGGCTTCCCTGTTGAAATCCCATTGCGTAGTACACTGGGCGAGCCTGCCGAAGAGGACACCTACATGCCCCATAGCTACAGGAAAATGGAATCGCCGGTCGGGACACTGACCCTGGTAGCCAGGGACGATGCCTTTCTGGTCGCGATTCTTTGGCAGCATGAGCGTCCCAACCGAGTACCGCTGGACGAGATGCGGCTCTCCGAGGACAGCTCCCTCCTGGCGGAAACCGAACGCCAGTTGCGGGAATATTTTTCCGGCAAACGTTCCCGGTTCGAACTCCCGCTCGACTTCCAAGGTACCGAATTTCAGAAAAAGGTCTGGTCCGCCCTGCTCACCATTCCATTCGGCGAGACCCGCAGCTATACGGAAATAGCCGTGCAGATCGGCAGCCCCAACGCAGTACGGGCGGTTGGAGCCGCCAACGGACGGAACCCACTGTCCATTGTTGCACCTTGCCATAGGGTGATCGGAGCCTCTGGCGGCCTCACCGGTTTCGCCGGTGGGTTGGCCGCCAAGCAGTGGTTGCTGCGTTTGGAAACCCGAGGCAGGACACCAGACCTGTTGAGCATGATCGAGGACGAGTGAGCTGCCGCTTGCCCTCGCGCCCGGTGTTCACCGGAAAAATCCTCGCCTTTTGACTTGACCCGACTGCAGCGGGGACATTTCAGATCGAGGACCGACGGCAACTGAGCGCAACTCGTTCGTAAGTCAGGTCCTTGTTCCTGGGCGGCAACTGATAGTCGACGGAACAGGAGCCATCGCTCCAGCGAATGGACAGGCGCCCCTGGTCCTCGATACCGAACACCAGCAAACGGGACAGGTTGTCGACCATTCCCACGACCCGCTCTTCCTTGTCGTATGCCTGTGCACCGAAGGGAATCTTTCCTCCAGAGTCCATGCTCAGGTCGAACTGCACCCGCCGACCGGACTCCGCGGAGAAACGCTTGGCGATCACGGCGCCCCGGGTCGGCACGGCCATTTGCGTGCTGTCGCTGATCTCGGTATCGCTCCCAAGGGTATTGGTATCCAGGTTCACCCAGTTGTAACGATAGGGTTGCATGTAGGGGAGCACGGCATAGCCACGGCCGTCGGTGCGAACCGAAGAGTAGCCGTCGAGGCCGACGCCGCCGACCTTCGGAACCTCCACCAGGCCGAACGTTTCCCCCACCGGCTGGCCGAAGGTCACTCCCCCCGAATGCACCACTACCGAACCGCTTGCTCCCAGGTTGATCTGCTTGTTGTCGCGCCCCTGGCTGTAATTGGCGGACAACTTGGCCTTGGACGTGTCCCAACCCAGGCCGACGCTGCCGGAGTTGCCGCCGTCCTTGCTGTAGTTGGCCTGTGCGCTGTAGTTGAACGCATTGGCTTCATCCAGGTATCCGGAGATACCGGTGTTCAGACTCGAATCACCATGCTGTGAACTCACGGCATTGGCATATACCTGACTGGAGCGTGCGCTACCGCCCAAGGGGATGCTGACGGAGGCCGTGAACTGGGTATCGGAGCGCCCGAACGAACCCGTCTCCTGGGTACGGGAAACCGCCAGGCTATAGCTCGCGCGCTTGATGCCGCTGCTGAAGCCGAACTGCACGCGACGGCTGCTGCCGGGGCGATTCCAATATGTGGTTTCGCCCGCCGTGAGATAGAGCGAACTGCGTCGGAACAGCGTCTGGTTCACCGTCAGGTCTATGCGGCTCTTCTGCCGACTGGAACTTGAGCCATAGAGGTAGCTCTCTTCGGACATGTCGTCGATATGCTGGCTGAGAGTACGGTAGCCTTCCGTGGAATAGCGATAGCCCACCACGGTAAAGCTGGTTTCGGTGGCGTTGATGGTCTTGGAATAGAGAAGCCGCAGACTCTGTCCCTGGTTGCGCCCACCCCGCCGCGTGCGGGACTGGCTATGGGTCACGTCCGCAGAAAAACCGCCCAGGGGCGTGTTGAAGCCGAGGCCCAGGTTGGTGGCATTGTACTTCTCCGCAGCGAGCAGGCCGCCAAAGCCGGTAACCCTGTCGGACAAGCCATACACAGCCGACCCCTGGAGCAGGTTGACCGACGGCTGGCCATCATTATGGTACTCACCGGCGGCCAGGCCATAGCGCAGGTTCCCCTTGCGGGTCATGACCGGCAGGTAGGAATAGGACTGCTTGAAGGACCGCTGGCGTCCGTCCGCCTCGATGATCTTGACCTCCAGGTCGCCATTGGAGCCGCTGGGATAGATGTCGGTGATCTCGAACGCACCGGGCGGTACATTGGTGGAATAGATCACGAAGCCATTCTGGCTCACCTCGACCGTCGCATTGGTTTCAGCGATACCGCGCACCACCGGGGTATAGCTGATCTCGTTGTCGGGCAGCATGCCGATATCGGATTGCAGTTGCACGCCGCGCATACGCACGCTCTCGAAAGCATCCCCCTGAGCGGAGGTATACAACTCGCCGAGGGACAAGGTCCCCTTCAGGGCACGAATGTCACGTTCCACATAGGTACGGTTGCTACTGAACTTGTTGCGCATGCCGGTACCTCCGCTCAGAGAGGAGTCGTTGCGCAGACGCCAGCCAAACAGGTTGAAGCCGTTGCGCAGGCCCAGGTAGCGATAATCGCTGTTCTGGCCAAAGTTGGTGTTGCGCGTGAAGTTGGCCTGGTAATTGGAAAACAACGCGGTGACACCGTCATCCCAAAGAGAGGGATCCACATAGCCACGCGAGTGCCGCTGTACATACAGCTGTGGAATGCTGACCAGCAGGGAAAGGCTGTTGACGTCGAACTCGATGGATGCACCGGGGATGAGTTCGGCGACATTCAGGGGCGTATTGTTTTCCAGATTATCCGGAATGAGTTTGTCTCGCGTCAGCCGGGCTATATCGACCCCGATCTCCTTGAGCAGCCCTACCCGGACGACCGGACGAACGCTTCCGGTTTCGGGATCGGCACTGAACACGACATCTTCGCGCCGGATCATGATCTGGTTCAAATGAATGTCGACGCTGTAAGTGCCGGGCGACACCGAGTTGCCGTTCTCGAAATACTTCAGTTCAACGGGCGCCCCGCCCTCGTTGTTCAGGAACTCGGCGTTGAATTCCACCGCGAAAGTTACGGCAGGCAAAGCCAATCCCAAGGCCATGAGACAGGAAGACCTGGAATAGACGGACAACTCGAAGTCGAACTTTTTCCTAAATATGGCCACGCGAATATTCCTTGGACTAATTTCCGACAAAACGGAAACACCCATCCATAGGGGAAGTTAAGAGCAGTTCTTCTGCTCTTCTACTCTGCTCTTCTGAGCTTCAGTCGGATAAGGAGCTGGAGTGTTTATCAAGTCCGCCATAGTCATTTACGCTCTGGAACTCGACATTTCCAGAAACGCCGGATGGAGTTCCCTTGATTTCGAATCGGCGACTCGACTTCGGCGCGACCATGTCGGCATCAACAACATAGTAGGCATTGCCAGCTTTTAATTTCACGCTGGCTAAAGAGACATGAAACGCAGTATCGTTGGAAACTTCGACAACCGACTTTCCACCCTGACGGACAAGACGCCAGTTCAACTTTCCAGGCGCTTCGGCGGAAGTTCCCGACAAGTTATCGGGACGGTAGAAGACCTTGATACGCTGGCGCAAAGCTATCTGCAACGTATTAGCCGAGGCAGATTTTTGCGGAATTTCCTGGACGTTCAGGCGGAATACGGATTCCCTGTCGCTCGGCAAGCCCTCCCCTTGAAACAGGATACGCAGGGTTTGCTGCTTGTTGCCTCCCAAACGACTGAGGGCAGGCGTGATGACAAACGGAACCTCACGTTTATCTGCCCCATTATCAGCCTCTACCCAGGATTGAATCATCACGTCCTTGGAAGCCTGGTTCCTGACCAGGATCGCAGCCTCCTTGGCAGGCGCCTGCAGAACGACCCGGGTTCCTCCCAGTGTGATTCCCGCATTGGCCAGGGTGGAAAAAAGCAAAAGGATGCCACCCCAGATAACTCTGGAAGAAAATGGATATTTCATGATGAACTCGCACCTCATGGAACGGGGTATATACATACCCCGCCCACGTAGCAGAACTTAGTTGTATTCCAGGGTGAACGGCAGGGAGCCGTCGGCACTACCAGCCGTAGGAGCTACGGAGCCGGATTTGACATAAGCGGCACGCAGATTCAGCTTGGCACTGTAGACAGTGATGTCATTGCCTTCGCCATCTTTTTGTACCTTGGAATCCAGGGGCGCATCGATGGTCTCGTTCGCCGACAGGTTCAGCAGCTTGCCATCGGATCCATAGATACCGATGCCGACACCGGTGGCGGTGCCGACGGTTTTCAGCAGGCTCTCATTGTTCGGGTCAATAGTGCTCCCAGACATCGGGTTGAACTTCAGCTTGACGGTGGTCAGGCCGGTACCGGTCTTGCCACAGTCCAGGTTCAGGTTCAGGCTGGTACCACCGGCGATGCTGCCGCCCGCGGTGCCGCCCAGCGAGTCGATGCTGATCTTGCCAAGGTTTACGTCGATGGTCTGGTTGCCCGCAGCACCGCCAACGGTGGTGCCGGCACCACCAGTGATGCTGCAAGCGGCCGCGGTGATTTCACCTTTGAAATTGATGGTGCCGTCTGCCGCCATGGCATTGCCGACGACCAGGCTGGCTACTGCGGCAGCCAGAATGCTTTTCATGGAAATGGACACGATTGAGCTTCCTTTTGACAGTGAAAGTGTTGCGATTTTTGAACTCTATAAGAGCCAGCAACATTCTCCGAAAAGCCGAATAGAACGACAACGAAGCACTTCCCAGGCAATCGTGTGAAATCTCCCCAGTGCTTGTATGAAGTTTCCTACAAGCGGAAAAAACCTCGTAGTTAAAAACCCTCCGACACCATAAGCCCGCTACCACTAATAGCCAAACAAAATGAACGATCCGAAAGAAGCGCATCAGCTTCGATAGCGCCTCTTATATAGAAAAATGAAAAACCAAGACAAACCAAAGCAAACCCAGCAGGCTCCCAATTATCCCATTACCCCAGCAGCAGGCGCGGAGCTTACGGGAACGGGAAATCCATGCTGATGAATAGATGCGATTCAGGTTATGGAGAAACCTGAACAGCTTCTGAAACCTCTATCTGGTCCGATCTCTAGAGCTTTGCCAATTCGGTTGAGATACTGATTTCGAACGCACTTAGTTTGCCTTCCAATGAAGAGGCCAGATTGGCTATCCGCTCGGAAGACTCCGATGGGTTCTGGCAAGCCTTTTCAAGGCAGGAACAAGACTCGACCAATAGGCTGCTGCCCACCACCCTCGCAGCCCCTTTTATCCTGTGCGCAAGTTCGGCCACTCCTTGCAGGTCTGCGAGTTCAAGCAATTCCGCCAACCGAGTACGATCATCCCGACTGCTGGCCAATAAAGTTTCCAGCAACCGCTGCAATGCAGCCGGCTCGCCGCCGGTAATGGCCTCCAGTGAACGAATGTCGAAAAGACTTTCCATCGGCGACTCCGAACCAAGCTCTTTCATACAGACTCCATCGATATGCTTAAAGGAAGGTCACTGCGCGTTGCGCTGTCCCGCCTGCGGGACTCCAGGCATCCGTAGAACGACAAGGCCGTACATGCCGTCCGGGCCAGTTATCCGCAAGCAGCATAAGGGAATTGCCTCCGCCTCTGCCGTCCAAACAGGGGAGCATCGCTTGTTGCGTCTCCTCGAACGGACCCAAACGGCCCTGGAAACGCTCATGGCCGGCACGGAGTCTACCTTTGCCAGCCGACCGCAGCCGGCCCGACCGCTCGTTTCGGGGAGGGAAACTCCTACGGTAAGTCTGTGCGAAGAGGCGTCATCGGTTGCGACCGCCTGACGGTTCGAAGCGAACCTGGCGGAGGAGCCATCGCTGCGACAGGCGAGTCTGGGTTACGCGCAGGTCGCGATGAAACAGCGGCATAAGCCACTATTGGCGCACACAGGCATACGAGGAAGACGCAGGGAACACCTGGTTGAAAACCAGCTCTACAGATCATCGAGCGGCGAGGGTTCTATCTATGGCAAATCCATTGGACGGCTTGCACGACGCGGACCACGCGAAGGCCGAAAAAACGGAAGGAAGGATGCCATCGGTCAGCGATCCCAGGGCGCTTGCCCGTCTTCTGGAATTGATACTGTCCACCGCCCAGGCCGGTCTCGCCTTCTCCAAGGACCGCTTCGACATCGGACGCTTTCGCGCGCTCCAGCATGCCGTTGCCGAATTCATCGCCAGCGACCAGGGGGTAGCGTACGAACGGGTCGAGAACTGGATCGCTCTGGACAGCCACTACCCGACCCCGAAACTGGACGTCCGTGCGTTGATCCTCGACTCGCAACAGCGGGTTCTGCTGGTTCGGGAGGCCTCGGATAGTCGCTGGACACTACCAGGCGGCTGGTGCGACGTAAACGAGTCGCCGGCAGATGCGGTAGTTCGCGAAACCCAGGAAGAAAGCGGACTGGAAGTTCGAGCGATACGCCTGTTGGCATTGCTGGACAAGCACAAGCATCCCCACCCTCCCCAACTGCCGCATGCGTTGAAAGCCTTCTTCTTCTGCCACGTCACCGGAGGCAGTCTTCAACAACAAACAGACGAAACGTCGGCGGCCGAGTACTTCCCGGTGGACGCCTTGCCGCCGCTTTCCGAGCACCGGGTACTGGCCTCGCAGATCCAGACGTTATGGCAGCGAATCCACGCGGAAACGCCAGAGGCGCTTTTCGACTAGCCCCCCGACCTCATGGAGTCATCGCGCGGCAGACGGCCTGACCCTAACGACGTCCAGCAGGCGTACCCGGCAGATCGACCGGCCAGTCGACGAGCGCCTGCCGCCCTCCCCCATCGCCGGCAGCTTGATGCCGCCAACAGCGGCGCAGCGTGCCTTCCGAGCAGTAAAGCCGGCCCGTCGTTCTCGTTCGAATGCGTGGCGGAGCGCACCCGAGGCGCCAGCCATCGACCATCCCGAACGTGCCGATGGAGCGAACTCCGAGCGAGTTCCCCCGCTTCGTCCATAGCTCATCCGTGCTAGTCGACCCTCACCTTGGGCTGCACCTATGATTCGTCCCTTGGATGACCCTCCGCGGTCGGGAACAAGACATTCAAGGACGAACTCATGGGCAAACCATTCCTTCACGCTCGGCGCTGGCTGCTGCCGCTCACCTTCATCTGCACGGCAACGACTGCGGTCGCCGAAAGCACCGGCGACTACTGGATCGTCTACGGCAAGGGCGAACGCTACAACAACGAGGTATTCGTCGCCAACGCCACCGGCATCTTGCAGCAACCCAAAGGTATCCAGTCGGCGCAGATCATCCAGCTATTCGAAGACCAGTCGATGCCGACGCTGACGGCCTACGAGGTCCAGTTCAAGTGCAAGGAGCGCAGGGTCCGCTTCGACAACGCACGCGCCATGCGCCGCATCGACAACGTCATCACCAACGTGAAAACCGTCGACGGCTGGATCGACCCGGGGAAATACGATTACTGGCTGCAACGCTCGTTCGCTTTCGTCTGCGCCCCGGCCATCCGCGACAACAACCAGATGTTGCCGCTGGGCAAGATGCCCATTGCGCGCATGGTGCAGACCGTCCAGGCAATGTTCGTCGAACTGCAGGGCGTCCAGGCCAAGAAACAGACCATGCGCGATCTGGATGCGATGCTCGGCAACGAGTAGAAATGAAGGAAGGCGGCTTGCCGCCCTCCTCCGGAGCCCCACGGAGCAGGTCAGCGGCATGCCGCTCGCAGCGTCCTGCCGGCCGTAGCCAGCGCCGCGACGAATAGCCAGAATGTTTCTCTATGCGAGGAGCGCGCGGAGCTGCGCGGGGACCTCCATGACTTCGCGGGTATCCGGGGAGACACAGACCTGCGTCAGGCTCGCAGTGAACGCCACCACGTCCGGCGAAAGACGTCCTTCGACTGAAAACGAGAAAGAATGCGTCCCCACGTTCGACACGCCCACCTGCATCGTGAGCTCGTCGTCCCAGGTGACCGGATGCAGGAATTCCAGGGAGAACGCTCTCGCCGGGGGAAGAATCCTGAACCCCAGGAGGGTTCTGAGCCCCGGGCCGCCCAGCCAGACCCCGAGCGCCTCCTGCACCGCTTCCAGCACAAAGTATGAAAAACGTGGCGTATAGACGATCCCTTCGGGATCACAGTCGCCAAACAGTACCGTTCTCTTTATGAAAACCGGGGTCGGCATCGGGTCACTCATCCGGTCGCCAGGAAAGGAACCTCACTCTATGGGAGTCCCGGTCCGCTGACAAATCCTCGGATAGCCGTGCACCAGTTCACCAGGCTGCGCGGGGTCTGACAGGAACACGCCAGAACGAACGGGAAAGCGGCTGCCAGTACCGATATGACTGGCGGAAGCGCGAAACCGGCCTTCTTCCCGATGTCGATAAGGATAAGAGTTGCGGTGCGCTGGGGATGAGATATCCGGACTGCGGAAACAGAAAAGCCCGCCTTGTCGGGCGGGCTTTTCATATCGACTCGGTCGATTCTGGCCAGTTACCTGGCCAAGGCATACTGCAGCTCCGAAGCTAAAGTTGTGAGCTCTACGGAGATCTACAGAAACTCCTTTCTAATATGGTGGGTCGTGTAGGATTCGAACCTACGACCAATTGGTTAAAAGCCAACTGCTCTACCGACTGAGCTAACGACCCAACGCGAGGCGTATAATACTGATTTCTAACGTAAAAACAACACCCCTCGTGAATTTTTTTCAGAAATATGGCGTCGGGTCGGAAATACCAGCCGCCGCGAAGCCATCCGCACGCAGCCGGCAGCTATCGCATTTGCCGCACGCACGTCCCTGCTCATCGGCTTGATAACAGGACACCGTCAGGCCGTAATCCACCCCACGCGCCACGCCCGCCTGGATGATCTGCGCCTTGGACAGATACTGCAGCGGCGCCTGGATGCGGAAGCCATTGCCTTCCACGCCCGCCTTGGTTGCCAGATTCGCCATGCGTTCGAAAGCCTCGACGAACTCAGGGCGACAATCCGGATAACCAGAGTAATCCACCGCATTCACACCGATGAAGATGTCACGGGCATCCAGGACCTCGGCCCAGCCCAGGGCGAGCGAGAGGAACACCGTATTGCGCGCCGGCACGTAAGTCACCGGTATACCTTCGCTAGGCGACTCGGGCACCGCGATGCTCTCGTCGGTCAATGCCGAGCCGCCCATGCCATTGAGGTCGAGCCCTATCACCTTGTGCTCGATCACGCCCAACTGCCGGGCCACGCGCTCGGCGGCCTGCAGCTCGGCGCGATGGCGCTGGCCGTAGTCGAAACTCATGGTGTAGCAGGCGTAGCCGTCGGCCTTGGCCATGGCGACAACGGTGGCGGAGTCGAGGCCGCCGGAGAGCAGGATGACCGCTTTCTTCTGGTTCATGATGAATTCCTCGTCTCAATGGCCCGGTTCGTCGTTCCAGAGAATCTTGTGCAGTTGCAATTGCAGGCGGACCGGCAGGTTGTCGGCCACGATCCAATCGGCCAGTTCTCGCGCGCTGACCTGATGGTGGCTCGGCGAGAACAGGACTTCACCGGCACGCTGGTCGAGGCGGTACTCGATCAGCTTGGATACCGCCCAGTCGTAGTCCTCTCGCGAACAGACGACGAACTTCACCTGATCGTTGTCGGTCAGCAACGGGATATTTTCGTATCGGTTGCGTCCGACCTCGCCAGATCCCGGCGTCTTGAGGTCGAGAACCTTGCTTACGCGCGGGTCGACCCGTGACACGTCGAGAGCCCCGCTGGTTTCCAGGGAAACCTCGTAGCCGGCGTCGCAGAGCCGTTCCAGCAGAGAGATGCAATTCGGCTGGGCCAGCGGCTCCCCGCCGGTCACGCAGATGTAGCGGGGCTTGTAGGCGGCAACCCGCTCGAAAATGGCGTCCAGGCTAACGACGTCGCCGCCGCTGAAGGCATAGGCGGTATCGCAATAGTGACAGCGCAAGGGGCAGCCGGTCAGGCGCACGAAGACCGTCGGCAAGCCGGCGGTACGTGTTTCCCCCTGCAACGAGTAGAAAATCTCGGTGATGCGCAGGGTCTGTTGCATATTCAGCCACGGGCGTGACGACTGAACAGGTCGTCCGCCTCCGTTGCGGTAAATGAAGGAACGCCACGGGACGTATCCTGTCGTGGCGCTCGAAATCCCGGAAGGTCTCGCGTGGAGAGGCACGAAGATCAGCCGAGCTGAAACCATGCAGCTTCACGGGGGCGCCGATTCTAACGAAAAAACCCGCGACAGGCGCGGGTTTGTTCATCGGGAACGGGATCAGCGAAGGTTCTTGAGATCGCGCTGCGCCAGTTGAGCGGCCGAAGTGCCTGGGTACTGGGAAATGACCTGCTGGAGGATACCCTTGGCCTTGTCGTTGTTACCCAGGCGACGCTCGACGTCCGCCAGCTTGTACAGAGAGTCGGGCACCTTCTGGCTGCTGGGGTAGCTCTGGCTGACCCGCGCGAAGGCCTGGCCGGCACCTTGCAGGTCGCCCTTGGCCAGGTTCACCTCGCCGAGCCAGTACTGGGCGTTGCCGGAGTACTGGCTGTTCGGGTACTTGCGCAAGAAGGCATTGAACGCCTGGCTCGCCTTGTCGAAATCCTTGCTCTTTATCAGGTCGAAGGCCGCATCGTAGTAGAGCTTCTCCTTCGCCGGGTCGCCCGGCTCGCTGCTCGGCGCCGGTGCGTTGTTGCCTGCGGGAGCCGCAGGCGCCCCATTGGCGTTGATGGCGCCAGCGGGTGCGGAATTCTGTGCAGCGGGAGCGCCACCACCGGAAATCCGACGGTCGAGGTCCTGGTAGCGTTCCAGGCTTTCCTGCTTGAGCTGCTGGATCTGGTTCTGCTGCTCCTCGAGCGTGCCACGCAGGCGAGCCAACTCGTCCTGCATCTGCTGGAGCTGCATGAACAGTTCGCCCTGCACGGAGGTGGGGGTTGTCACCCCACCTCCGGCAAAGGCGCCGCCGGCACCTGCCGTGCCATACCCGGAAGGAGGAACGTTGCCGCCATTGTTGGCGGCAACGCCGTCATACACAGGAACTTCCGCCCAGGCCGCTAATGGCAGGCTGAGCGCGAGGAACGTCAGGACACGCAGGTGCTTGGGCATAACGACTTCTTACTTCTTCAGCTCGACGCGACGGTTCTGAGCCCAGGACTGCTCGTCGTGGCCGGTAGCGACCGGACGCTCTTTACCATAGGAAACCAGTTCCAGCTGGGCCGGCGAAACACCCTGCAGCACCAGGTAGCGCTGAACGGCCTTGGCACGACGCTCGCCCAGAGCCATGTTGTACTCGCGGGTGCCGCGTTCGTCGGTGTGGCCTTCCAGCACTACGCGCTGACCGCTGCCTTTCAGGTCTTTCGCGTGTACGTCCAGAGCGCGCATGGCTTCCGGCTTCAGGTCGGAGCTGTCGTACTCGAAGTAGAAGGTGGTGATCGCACGCAGAGCGGCTTCGTCGCTCAGGCTGCCGTCAACGGCACCGCTGTTGGCGCCATAGCCTGCGTTCGGGTCGACGCCGCCATTGGCACCTTCACCGGAAGCATCGCCGCCCTTGGAGGAGCAACCCACAGCCACAGCCATGGCCAGAGCCAGCGCAGCAAATTTGCCGAATTTCAGCATTTCCATCATGTAACTCCTAATGAACCCCAGTGTATAAGTTTGTAACCGTTGGCGACCGTCAGTTCAGGTAAGGGGACCAGGAAGGCTCGCGCACATCGCCCTGAGCGGTAGGGAGAGGTATCCGTACGCGTCCGTTGATGGATACGAGCATCAGCACGCCCCGGTCCTGCTGGCGGGTGGCGTAGATTAGCATGGTGCCATTGGGCGCAACAGTGGGCGAATCGTCCAGAGTGGTGTTCGACAGCACCCGCAGATTGCCGCGCTGGAGGTCCTGGGCGGCGATCTGGAAGTTGGTGTAGCCCTGCTGGCGGTGGACCATTACCAGGGTCTTCTCGTCGGCCGAGAGTTTCGGGTTGGCGTTGTAGTTGCCGATGAAGGTTACCCGGTCCACGGCACCGCTGTTCACGTTCATTTTGTAGATCTGCGGCTTGCCGCCACGGTCCGAGGTGAAGTACAGGGTAGAGCCGTCCTTGCCCCAGAAGGGTTCGGTATCGATCGCCAGGTTGTTGGTCAGGCGGCGCAGGGCGCGGCTGCCAAGGTCCATGACGTAGATTTCCGGGTTGCCGTCGCGCGACAGGACGAAGGCCAGGCGGTTGCCGTCAGGGGAGAATGCCGGAGCGCCATTCAGGCCCTCGAAATTGGTGATCTGCTCACGACGGCCAGTATCGACGTACTGGATGAAGATACGCGGGCGCTTCTGTTCGAAGGAGACATAGGCGATACGGCGGCCATCGGGCGAGAAGCGCGGCGACACGATGGGCTCGCGCGACTGCAGCAGGGTCACCGGGCGGGCGCCGTCGTAGTCGGAGCGCTGCAAGGTGTAGCGGGTGTTGTCGACCGAGAAACGCTCGGCGGTGACATAGAGCATCTTGGTGGAGAACGCGCCCTTGATACCGGTGAGCTTCTCGAACGACTGGTCGGCGATGTAGTGCGACATGTCGCGGAGCTGATCGGTGCTGCCGGTCACGCTGCCGGTCAGGACCTGCTGCTCGGTGCCGACATCGAACAATGCGTACTGCACCTGCAGGCGTCCGCCGGCAGGCACGATGTTGCCGACCATCACGTAGTTGACGCCAACTGCCTTCCAGTCACGGAAGATCACTTCGCTGGCCTGCGCCGGCTGGCTGATCATGTTCTGCCGGGGCAGCGGCTCGAAGTAGCCGGAGTTGCGCAGGTCGTTGCCGATGATATTGGACATGTCTTCCGGCAACACGTTGCCCCCCTGGAAGCCGAACGGCACCACGGCGATGGGAATGGCACGGTCGTTACCGCTGGAGATCACCAGCGGGTCGGCAGCCTGCGCAGCACCTGCCACCAGGGCCAGGGCGAACAGCGCAATGCGAATCAGGGTACTCACAGACTCAAATCCTCCGGTTTAAAGATGATGCGGCGCTGACGATACAGGCTGTCGAAGGTAGCCCGCGGCAATTGCTGCATCTCGGGAATACGGCCGACGTTGCGCACCGCCGCCACCGCCGAACTGTCGAAAGGCTTGTCGCCACTCGAACGGCTGACGCTGGCATTGGTGATGGTACCGTCCGGCAGCATTTCGATCAGTACTTCTACGCTCATTCCATTACGCGCCGATGGAGGACGCCGCCACTGCTGGCTCACCAGGTTGACGATCAGGTCGTCGAGACTGCCGGTGACCTCGCTGCCCACCTCGTCGGCCAGGGCCTGCTGGCGCTCGGTCGTATCCGAAAGCAACTCGGCCAATGCCTGCGCCTTCTTGTCCTCGGCAGCCTTGCGGGCTGCCGCGGCAGCGGCGGCGGCCTTTTTCTTGGCGGCCTCGACGGCGGCTTTCTTCTTCGCCGCTTCCGCAGCAGCCTTCTTCTTGGCCTCCTCGGCCGCTTTCTTCTTCGCGTCCTCGGCTGCCTTTTTCTTGGCGTCCTCAGCGGCCTTTTTCTTGGCCTCGTCCTCGGCGCGCTTCTTGGCTATGTCAGCCTGCTTCTTCTGTTCGGCGGCCTTGGCCTCGGCAGCTTTCTTGGCTTCATCGGCCTTTTTCGCCTCGGCGGCTTTCTGGGCCTCGGCCTTTCGAGCCTCGTCAGCCTTCTTTTGTTCCGCCGCTTTCGCAGCAGCGACCTGCTGCTGTTCCAGCTTTTGTTGCTCGAGTTTCTGCTGCTCGAGCTTCTTCTGTTCGAGCTGCTCGACTTCGTATTGCTTGGAGGCGGTCTTCTTCGCCTCGCCAGCGATCTTCTGGTTGGTCTGTGTCGTCGCCTGGCTCTTCGACTTGAGCTGGTAGAGCGTGGCCTGCACGATCGGCTTGGAGGGAGGAAGCTCCGGAGCAAACGCCCAGCTGACGAACAGCATGGCGAAGATCAGAACGTGCAGGACCACCGCCAGGACGACGGGCCAGAAATAACTCTCGGAAGGCGAGCGTTCGAACTGTTGCTTCAAGATCAGGGGGCCTCGGTAATCAACCCGACGTTGGGCACACCGGCCTGCTGCAAGGCACCCATGGCGCCAACCACCGCACCATAGTTCACCGCCTTGTCGCCGCGGATGAATACCTGGGTGTCCGGACGGGCACTCATGATCTTGGTGACTGCATCGGTCATCTGTTCCAACGACACGGCACTATCGGTCTGTTTTTCAGTATCCACTTCGCTGCCGACGTTCCAGTAATAGGAACCGTCGGCCTTCACCGAAAGGGTCAGGACCTGCTTGTTGTTGTCCTGAGGCAACGCCTCGCTGGACACCTTCGGCAGGTCGACCTTGACCCCCTGGTTAAGCATCGGTGCGGTCACCATGAAAATCACCAGCAGTACCAGCATCACGTCGATGTAAGGCACCACGTTCATTTCCGCGACCGGCTTGCGCTTGTGACGAACCCTTGCCATATCGGCTTACCTCTCAGTCGTCTTAGTCGTCGCTGGTGTGCACCTTGCGGTGCAGGATGGCCTGGAACTCGTCGGCGAAGGTGTAGTAACGACCGATCAGCATCTCAGAACGTGCGGAGAAGCGGTTGTAGGCGATGACCGCCGGGATCGCGGCGAACAGGCCGATGGCGGTAGCGATCAGCGCTTCGGCGATACCCGGGGCGACGGTGGCCAGGGTTGCCTGCTGCACGGTGGCCAGGCCACGGAAGGAGTTCATGATACCCCAGACGGTACCGAACAGGCCGACGTACGGGCTGGTGGAACCGACGGTTGCCAGGAATGGCAGGCTGGCTTCGAGTTTCTCCTCCTCACGGGAGATGGCCACACGCATGGCGCGCGCCACGCCCTCCATCACCGCATCGGGATCGACGCCGGGCTGCTGGCGCAGACGGGAAAACTCCTTGAAGCCGGCACGGAAGATCTGCTCGACGCCGGAGTCCGGGTCCGGATTGCTACCGGCCTGGCGGTACAGCTTGGACAGGTCGATGCCCGACCAGAAGCGTTCTTCGAAAGCATCCAGTGCCTTCTTGGCGGCGCGCATGGCATTGCCGCGCTGGAAAATCATGATCCAGGATGTGACCGAGGCGGCCACGAGGGTCAGCATGACCAGCTGCACCACGATACTGGCGTTGCTGATCAGGCTCCACATGGAGGTATGGTCGACGACGTTCGGTTCCACTTTAATCTCCTGCTGAAAAAGAATCCGGGCTTCCGGCAAAAGCCGCACGCAACGTTTCGGGGATAGCACGTGGCTTCAGGGTGTCCGCTCGCACGCACGCCACCAGGAACCGCCCCTCGCAGAGCAGGACGGAGTCCGACGCTCGACGAACCTGTTGACGAAACTTCAGGCTCGCCCGGTTCAACTCCTCGACCTCGGCGCTGACAAGCAGTTCATCATCGAGCTTGGCCGGGGCGTGGTAACGCGCCTCGGCGGAGTGCACGACGAACAGCAGATTGTCGCCGACCAGTTGCGATTGGGCGAACCCCAAAGCTCGCAGCCGCTCGGTCCGAGCCCGTTCCATGAACTTGAGATAGTTGACGTAATAGACGATGCCGCCGGCATCCGTGTCCTCGTAATAGACCCGGAAACGCTGCTGGAACGGCTTTCCCCCGTGTTGCGCGCGCATACTCTAGAACCAAGTCCCGGCTTTGCCAATCGGCAATCGCCCACAAATGCAATTAATTACCATCTTCAGACGTGAACAGATCCGTCGTCACCCCCGGCCCCAACCTTTTCGGAATATTCAGGCCAAAGTGCAGGTACGCATGGCGTGTTACCACGCGCCCCCGCGGTGTCCGCATGATGTAGCCCTGCTGGATCAGATAGGGCTCCAGTACATCTTCGATCGTGTGCCGCTCCTCGCTCAACGCCGCAGCCAAGTTGTCGATTCCTACAGGCCCGCCATCGAACTTGTCGATCATGGTCAGCAACAGACGACGGTCGAGGTGGTCGAAGCCACGCTCGTCGACATCGAGCAGGTTCAATGCCTTGTCGGCGATCACCCGGGTAATGTCGCCCTGCCCCCGGACCTCGGCGAAGTCGCGTACCCGGCGCAGCAGGCGATTGGCGATTCGCGGCGTACCGCGGGCGCGCTTGGCGATTTCCGCCGCGCCCTGCGGCTCGATCTCCAGGCCGAGAATGCCGGCCGACCGACTGACGATGGTCGCCAGGTCCTCGACGTTGTAGAACTCCAGGCGCTGGACGATACCGAAGCGATCGCGCAGTGGATTGGTCAGCATGCCGGCACGGGTGGTCGCGCCGACCAGGGTGAACGGCGGCAGGTCCAGCTTGATGGAGCGGGCCGCGGGCCCTTCGCCGATCATGATGTCCAGCTGGAAATCTTCCATGGCCGGATACAGCACTTCTTCGACGATGGGCGAAAGACGGTGGATCTCGTCGACGAACAGGACGTCGCCGGCCTCCAGGTTGGTCAGCAATGCGGCGAGATCGCCGGGACGCTCGAGCACCGGCCCGGAAGTACTCTTGATGGAAACGCCCATTTCCTGGGCGATGATATTCGCCAGGGTCGTCTTGCCCAGCCCCGGCGGACCGAAGATCAGCGTATGGTCGAGCGCCTCCTGGCGGCCGCGCGCGGCATGGATGAACAGCTCCATCTGCTCGCGCACGCTGGGCTGGCCGATGTAGTCGGCCAGCTTCAGCGGGCGAATGGCGCGGTCCAGCTGCTCATCGCGTTCGCGACCGGAAACGGCGGATATGAGGCGATCAGGCTCGATCATCGGGCGCCACCTAGACCATGCCCTTCAGGGCCTGGCGGATCATTTCTTCGCTGGACAAATCCTCTCCCGGTACGGCTGCGACGGCACGACTGGCTTCCTGTGGCTTGAAGCCGAGGGCGATCAGCGCGCTGACTGCATCGGCCTCGGCGCTTGAGACTGTAGCGCTGGCACGGGGTTCCATCACCAACGGTGCAATCGTGGGCATGTTTTCCCAAGCCTTGAAGCGGTCCTTCAACTCCACCAGCAGGCGCTCGGCGGTCTTCTTGCCAACACCGGGGATCTTCACCAGGGTGGAGGTGTCCTGTGCCTGGACGCAACGCACCAGTTCGTCCACTTCCAGGCCCGACATCAGCGCCAGGGCCAGTTTCGGACCCACGCCGTTGAGCCGGATCAGCTCACGGAACAGCTCTCGCTCGCGCTTTTCGGCGAAGCCATAGAGCAAGTGCGCATCCTCACGCACAACCAGATGGGTATGCAAGGTCACCGGCTCGCCCACCGAAGGCAACCGATAGAGGGTCGTCATCGGCACTTCCACTTCATAGCCGACGCCATTCACATCGAGGATCAGGTGTGGCGGCTGTTTCTCCGCCAGGGTGCCACGCAAGCGTCCGATCACGAAGAGCTTTCCTTATTCAAAGACGCAGGCGCCCGCCACGTCGGCGTGCGCCCACCAGGCCATGGGGGACCAGACTCTGTTGGGTATGGGCATGACACAGGGCGATGGCCAGGGCGTCGGAAGCATCTATCTGCGGTTTCTGGGTCAGCTTCAACAGATGCATGACCATCATCTGCACCTGCTGCTTGTCTGCACCGCCGGTCCCCACGACTGCCTGCTTGACCTGCGAGGCGGTGTACTCCGCCACGCTCAACCCCTCCTCCATTGCCGCGACGATGGCCGCCCCCCGCGCCTGCCCCAGCTTCAGGGCCGAATCGGCGTTGCGCGCCATGAACACCTGCTCGATGCTCAGGGCCGTCGGGCCATGGGTGCGGATCACCTCGCGGACGCTGCGAAACACCACGTGTAGACGCTCGTGCAAGGGGCCATTACCGGTCCGTATACATCCGGACGCCACGTATTCGCAACCGCGCGCCGTTTCCCGCACCACGCCGAAGCCGGTGATGCGCGAGCCCGGGTCAATCCCTAGAATCAAAGTCATAAGCTGGATACTAAAAGCCGGAAGCGGGGTTCGAACGCATCAAGCGTACCCCACTTCCGGCTTCGCGTTATCGCTCCGATCGGCTCAGCCGAGCTGCGCCATCACGTCGTCCGGGATATCGGCATTGGAATAGACGTTCTGCACGTCGTCCAGGTCCTCGAGCATGTCGATCAGCTTGAGCACCTTCTGCGCGGTTTCCAGGTCCAGGGTCGCGGTGGTCGAAGGGATCATGGTGACTTCGGCTTCGTCGCCCTTGAATCCGGCGGCGGCCAGCGCCTCGTTCACCGAAATGAAGTCGGCGAAGGTGGTGAACACGTCGATGGAGCCATCGTCGTTGACTACCACGTCATCGGCGCCAGCCTCCAGGGCCGCATCCATCAGCGCTTCCTCGTCCACGCCGGGAGCGAAGCTGATCTGTCCCTTGCGCTCGAACATGTAGGCGACCGAACCATCGGTGCCCAGGTTGCCGCCACACTTGCTGAAGGCATGACGCACTTCGGCAGCGGTACGGTTGCGGTTGTCGGTCATCGCCTCGACGATGATCGCTACGCCGCTCGGCGCATAACCTTCATAGGAAAGCTCGACCATGTTGTCGGCATCGTTGGAGCCGACGCCGCGCGCAATGGCACGATCGATGGTATCGCGGGTCATGTTGGCGGTCAGCGCCTTGTCCACGGCCAGGCGCAGACGCGGGTTGTCCGCCGGGACGCCGCCGCCCTGCCTTGCAGCGACGGTCAGCTCACGGATCAGCTTGGTAAAGATCTTGCCTTTCTTGGCATCTTGCCGCTCTTTGCGGTGCTTGATGTTGGCCCATTTAGAATGACCAGCCATAACTCACTCCGTATTGCTCTCTCGGCAGGAGGCGCCGCAAGCGGCGCCTCCGCGGGTTGATTCGAATCACTCGGCCTTCGGCTGCTCGCGCAGGCGAATGTGCAGCTCGCGCAGGGCCTTGCCGTCCACGGAACCCGGTGCCTGGGTCATGACGTCGCCAGCGCTCTGGGTCTTCGGGAAGGCGATCACTTCGCGGATAGACGATGCACCGGTCATCAGCATGACCAGGCGATCCAGGCCGAAGGCCAGGCCGCCATGCGGCGGCGCACCGTACTTGAGCGCGTCGAGCAGGAAGCCGAATTTCTCTTCCTGTTCCGCCTCGTCGATGCCCAGCACACGGAACACCGCCTGCTGCATGGACTTGTCATGGATACGGATGGAACCGCCACCCAGCTCGGTACCGTTGAGCACCATGTCGTAGGCGCGGGAAAGCGCCGCGCCCGGATTGGCCTCAAGCTCGGCCGGGGTGCACTTGGGCGAGGTGAACGGGTGGTGCAGCGCGGACAGCGAGCCGTCGTCGTTCTCCTCGAACATCGGGAAGTCCACGACCCACATGGGCGCCCACTCCCGGGTGAGCAGCTTGAGGTCATGGCCGACTTTGATACGCAGCGCGCCCAGGGCATCGCAAACGATCTTGGCCTTGTCGGCACCAAAGAACACGATGTCGCCGTCGACCGCGCCAACGCGATCGAGGATCACGTTCAGGTTGGCCTCGGGGATAAACTTCACGATCGGCGACTGCAGACCTTCCACGCCCTTGGCGCGCTCGTTGACCTTGATGTAGGCCAGGCCCTTGGCACCATAGATGCCGACGAACTTGGTGTAGTCGTCGATCTGGCTGCGCGGCATGGAGGCGGCGCCCGGCACACGCAGGGCGGCGACACGCCCCTTCGGATCGTTGGCCGGACCGGAGAAGACCTTGAACTCCACTTCCTTCAACTGGTCGGCGACGTCCACCAACTCCAGCGGGATGCGCAGGTCGGGCTTGTCCGAACCGTAGCGGCGCATGGCCTCTTCGAACGGCATGTGCGGGAACTCGTCGAACTCGACATCCAGCACTTCCTTGAACAGCTGGCGCACCATCTTCTCGGTGATGCCGATGATGTCGCTCTCGTCGAGGAAGCTGGTCTCGATGTCGATCTGGGTGAATTCCGGCTGGCGGTCGGCACGCAGGTCCTCGTCACGGAAGCACTTGGCGATCTGGTAGTAGCGATCGAAGCCGGCGACCATCAGCAGTTGCTTGAACAACTGCGGCGACTGCGGCAGGGCGAAGAAGTGGCCCGGGTAGGTACGGCTCGGCACCAGGTAGTCGCGCGCGCCTTCCGGCGTCGGCCGGCCGAGGATCGGGGTCTCGACGTCGAGGAAGCCGTTGTCGTCCAGATAGCGGCGAATGCTGCTGGTGATGCGCGCGCGCAGCTTCAGCTTAGCGGCCATCTCCGGACGACGCAGGTCGATGAAGCGGTAGCGCAGGCGGGTTTCCTCGCCCACATCGGAGTATTCATCCAACGGGAACGGCGGAGTCTCGGCCTGGTTCAGCACTTCCAGTTCGTAGCCCAGTACCTCGATGGAGCCAGACGCCATGTTCGGGTTGCGCGCGCCTTCAGGGCGCAGGCGCACCTTGCCGGTGATCTTCACCACGAACTCGCTGCGCACCCGGTCGGCCTTGGCGAAGGTTTCCGCACGGTCCGGATCGAACACCACCTGGGCCAGCCCCTCGCGATCGCGCACATCGAGGAAGATCACTCCACCATGGTCGCGGCGGCGGTGAACCCAACCGCAAAGGGTGACTTCCTGGCCGTCCAGGCTCTCGTTCAGTTGGCCGCAATAGTGGCTGCGCATCATGGTGTGGTTCGCTTCTCGTAAGTCTTGGATTCTGTGGAGCCGCCGGCTGCCTGGCGACCATTGCCGGGCTCTCGCCGGCCCTGACCGAGCACCGGAACCATCGGTACGCCCCCGGAAGGACATCTCCCGCGCTGCCCGGTGAACGGCAACGGCGAAGCACCCGCATCCGGGCCCACTTCGC
The DNA here is from genome assembly GCF_050433085.1 of Pseudomonas sp. RC10-4-2. NCBI lineage: Bacteria > Pseudomonadati > Pseudomonadota > Gammaproteobacteria > Pseudomonadales > Pseudomonadaceae > Pseudomonas > Pseudomonas sp. RC10-4-2. The sequence continues at coordinate 1,108,643 of NZ_JBNPXX010000002.1, read as the reverse complement.
ATTGAAGGCGGGGATTATAGCCTGAAAAATCCATGGCTTGCAGCCAGCCCCGCCGGCCTGTCACGCGGGAAGCCAGGCCGTTGAACGGAAGCATTTCGCCTCCCCCTGCGAACCATTCGCTTGACCGGGCAGTCGGAATAGATTCTCCCTATCGCCGCCTTTGACATAGACCAAGAGCGCTGGGAAAAACCCTGTGTTAGCCTCACTCCAACTGTTTCGGAGTGCCCCATTCACAAGGCCGACTGAAAGGAGAACGCCATGGAAATCAATATCGGAATCGGCGAACAGGATCGCGCAGCCATTGCCGAGGGCCTGTCGCGGCTACTGGCCGACACCTACACCCTCTACCTGAAAACCCACAACTTCCACTGGAACGTCACCGGCCCGATGTTCAACACGCTGCACCTGATGTTCGAAGGCCAGTACACCGAACTGGCCGTTGCCGTGGACGACATCGCCGAGCGCATCCGGGCCCTGGGCTTCCCGGCGCCCGGCACCTACGCCGCCTACGCCCGCCTCTCGTCCATCAAGGAGGAGGAAGGCGTTCCGGAAGCCGAGGAGATGATCCGGCAACTGGTCCAGGGTCAGGAAGCCGTGGTGCGCACCGCCCGCAGCATCTTCCCGCTGCTGGACAAGGTCAGCGACGAACCCACCGCCGACCTGCTCACTCAACGTATGCAGGTGCATGAAAAGACCGCCTGGATGTTGCGCAGCCTTCTTGCCAGCTGATCGTCGATCGCTCGATAGAAAGCGGGGCCCGCCTCAGGGTCCCGCCCTCCCCCCTCCGGCGCCAACCGCTTGATTTGAGTAGCCTCCTGCTTTCCTGTTAAATAGCCGCCGTGCGTCACGCGCATAGGCCGGCCGTCCTTCCGCACCTTTCGTTTCATGCACCGAAGCGCTGTCCGGCTACTTGATCGTTACCCCATCAAGGTGAACTCATTGACATGTTGAAAATCGTCCTTCTGGTCACGGGCGTCGCCGCCCTATTGCTGTCCTTCATTCCCAGCCTAAGAACCGAAGCCACACCCTTCCTGCAACATCCCGATGCCATCTACCTGGCCATTCTGGGCCTGATCAACCTGCTCTTCGCTCCCGTACTGCAATCGTCACATCCAACCCGCCCGCTGCAGGCCGGCGCAGCCGCCCTGCTGGTCCTGGGCGTCGTCCTGCAGGCACTGATCCTGCTGGCGCCGCTGCCGACCATCGCCGACCAGCCGGCGATCGTCCTGCCCCTGCTAAGCCTGGTGCTGGCCACGGCCCTGCAACTGGCGGGCAGCCTGAAACCCGGCAAACCGGTCTCGCGCAGCGCCAGCGCCCCGGCAGCCCTCGGCGGCAGCCAGGACAGCGGCAACCGGGAGACCGGTACCGTGAAGTGGTTCAACACCTCAAAAGGTTTCGGCTTCATTTCCCGCGATTCGGGCGAGGACATCTTCGTCCACTTCCGAGCGATTCGCGGCGAAGGCCACCGCATCCTCATCGAAGGCCAGCGCGTGGAGTTCTCGGTGGTACAACGGGACAAGGGCCTGCAGGCGGAAGACGTGATCGCCTCCCGCCGCTGACCGCCGCGAAAAACAGAAAACCCGCCGAACGGCGGGTTTTTTGTGCATTCAATAATGGGGAGGAGGCGCTTCGTCTTCCCCCGCCTCGCCCACCAGCCCCTGGACGTCTTCCAGACGCTTGATCAATGCCGCGACCTGAAGCTGCAGTCGCTCGATGCTGCGCTGCTGCTCGACCACCACATCGTTGAGAGCCTGCAAAGTGTCATCCTGGAAAGCCTGGCGGCATTCCAGGTCATCCATGCGCGCGTCCAGCTCCATCTAGGCCTCCCCGGCAAAACGGAAGCCGTCGGTCAGCACCATCCGCAACTTGCCGCGGATCGCCTCGACCTGCTCGGAAGAATAAGGCCGAGCCGGATGGCGCCCCCAGACAGGGCCGGGCCAGGCGTCGTCACCACGTCGCCGGACGATCACGTGCATGTGAAGCTGGCTGACCACATTGCCCAGGTTAGCGACATTCATCTTGTCCGCACGGAAGGTGTCCTTGAGGACCTCTGCCAGCAGCGTGGCCTCGCGCCACAGCGCCTGCTGGTCATCGACATCGAGCTGGAACAGCTCGGTGACATCCTCCCGCCTCGGCACCAGGATGAACCACGGATAGCGGGCATCGTTCATCAGCAGCAGGCGGCTGAGGGGAAAGTCGCCGAGCAACAGGGTGTCCTGCTCCAGCCGGGGATCCAAAGCGAACATACTGACCTCTCCTGTTCGACCGTCGTTCATGGACAGCTTAGCCCCTCCCTCCGGGAAGGGCCCCGCCGTAACTGCCGCGCAGGATACTTCGCCGCCCGGCCAAAGCAAGCCCACACATCCGCCCGCCCCAGCTTGGCGCGCCTCTCCAGCCGAACGCCCCATAAGATGCCGGCCAAATGAATACAGCGCGACGCCGAACATAAGACATGCCGTGGATACAAACGCATTCGCCACAGACAACTCGATGGCAACCAACCCTTGAAGCAGACGGATTACAATCAGGTTTCAAAGCATAATTCGTTTGCTTTCAAACAGAATAGCCTCGCTCTCGAAGAGACCAACTGGAATACATAGGCGAAGCCATTTTCCAATTTGTGCACGGAGTTTGCTTATACCTCTTTCATCACAGTAAGAGGGGCCGTACGGAACATGACATTTTTATTACAAGGCCCCGCCAATCGGGAAAAGCGACTTGAGAAGCGACCTCAACAAGAGTGACCAACCCCGCGACATACGTCATTTTTTCAACTGCGCACCTACGCAGATGCGACATGCGTCATGCAATTTTGCGACAGCACGGTAAAGAATCCGTCGCTTCGGAACCTCAACTATCGCCAAGAAACACTGCGTGCTATAAGTTAGCGCCGACAAGAAGAACTAGCCGTCACTGCGGCACTGTGATGGCAGAGATAATTTCAAAACCAAAGGAGCAATCACAATGAAAGTGATGAAGTGGAGCGCCATTGCACTGGCGGTTTCCGCAGGTAGCACTCAGTTCGCCGTGGCCGACGCATTCGTCAGCGATCAGGCCGAAGCGAAGGGGTTCATCGAAGACAGCAGCCTGAACCTGCTGCTCCGCAACTACTATTTCAACCGTGACGGCAAGGAAGGTCGGGGTGATCGCGTCGATTGGACCCAGGGCTTCCTCACCACCTACGAATCCGGCTTCACTCAAGGCACCGTGGGCTTCGGCGTCGATGCCTTCGGCTACCTGGGCCTGAAGCTCGACGGCACCTCCGACAAGACCGGCACCGGCAACCTGCCGGTGATGAACGACGGCAAGCCGCGCGATGACTACAGCCGCGCCGGCGGCGCCGTGAAGGTGCGCATCTCCAAGACCATGCTGAAGTGGGGCGAGATGCAACCGACCGCCCCGGTCTTCGCCGCTGGCGGCAGCCGCCTGTTCCCGCAGACCGCGACCGGCTTCCAGCTGCAGAGCAGCGAATTCGAAGGGCTCGACCTCGAGGCAGGCCACTTCACCGAGGGCAAGGAGCCGACCACCGTCAAATCGCGCGGTGAGCTCTACGCCACCTACGCCGGCCAGACAGCCAAGAGCGCCGACTTCGCTGGCGGCCGCTACGCGATCACCGACAACCTCAGCGCCTCCCTCTATGGCGCAGAGCTGAAAGACATCTATCGCCAGTACTACCTGAACACCAACTACACCATCCCGCTGGCCTCCGATCAATCGCTGGGCTTCGACTTCAACATCTACCGCACCACCGACGAAGGCAAGTCCAAGGCTGGCGACATCAGCAACACCACCTGGTCCCTGGCGGGCGCGTATACCCTGGACGCCCACACCTTCACCCTGGCCTACCAGCAGGTGCATGGCGACGAGCCGTTCGACTACATCGGCTTCGGCGGCAACGGTTCCGGCGCCGGCGGCGACTCGATCTTCCTCGCCAACTCCGTCCAGTACTCCGACTTCAACGGTCCTGGCGAGAAATCCTGGCAGGCCCGCTACGACCTGAACCTAGCCTCCTACGGCGTTCCTGGCCTGACCTTCATGCTGCGTTACATCAATGGTAAGGACATCGACGGTACCAAGGTCGATTCCAGCTCCTCCTATGCAGGCCTGTACGGCGAGGATGGCAAGCACCACGAGACCAACCTCGAAGCCAAGTACGTGGTCCAGTCCGGTCCGGCCAAGGACCTGTCGTTCCGCATCCGCCAGGCCTGGCACCGTGCCAACGCCGACCAGGGCGAAGGCGACCAGAACGAGTTCCGCCTGATCGTCGACTATCCGCTGTCGATCCTGTAATCGACCGACAGGCAACGAAAAAACCCGGCATCGCCGGGTTTTTTCTTCTTGGCGGCAACGCGCCTATAAAGGAAGGGCGTAGGTACCGGTGACATGGGCCACCAGGTCTTCCTCATTACTCTGCGAAAACACCCCGACCTCGCAGACGACCTGGCGCCGCCCCAGCTTGAGGATGCTCGCCTCGGCCAACAGGTCCTCGGGCCTGGGCTTGCTGAGGAAGTTGATGTTCAGGTTCGAGGTCACGGCCATCTCGACCGCCCCGAGACGCCCGAGAATGACCGCGTACATCGCCGCGTCGGCCAGCGCCATGATGGTCGGGCCGGACAACGTTCCACCGGGACGCACCAGCTTGCCGTGAAAAGGTATGCGCGCCAGCGCATGTCGTTCGTCGAGACGCTCGACACGAAAATCGATGTCCTCGGCCATGGGCAGCCCCATGCGGATCAACGCCTGTACCTGCGCCGCGTTCATTGCCTGCTGACTCCTCATCATCGATGGCCGGCGCCCTGTACGCAGCCAGACCGGCACCGTACAATGCCCAGCCATTCCTCCTGATACAACCGACATAACGGCCAAAGATGCGTACCAGTCAGTATCTGCTTTCCACGCTCAAAGAAACCCCCGCCGACGCGGTGGTAATCAGCCATCAACTGCTGCTTCGCGCCGGCATGATCCGTCGCCTGGCCTCGGGTCTCTACACCTGGCTGCCAATGGGCCTGCGGGTACTGCGCAAGGTCGAGACCATCGTACGCGAGGAAATGAACGCTGCCGGCGCCCTGGAAGTGCTGATGCCGGCGGTGCAGCCGGCCGAGCTGTGGCAGGAGTCGGGGCGCTGGGAGCAATACGGCCCTGAGCTGCTGCGCCTGAAGGACCGCCACGAGCGCGAATTCTGCGTAGGCCCGACCCACGAAGAAGTGATCACCGACCTCGCGCGCAACGAGCTGAACAGCTACAAGCAACTGCCGATCAACTTCTATCAGATCCAGACCAAGTTCCGCGATGAAATCCGCCCGCGCTTCGGCCTGATGCGCGGACGCGAATTCATCATGAAGGACGCCTATTCCTTCCACCTGAGCCAGGACTCGCTGCAGCAGACCTACGACGGGATGTACCAGGCGTACAGCAAGATCTTCTCCCGCCTCGGCCTGGATTTCCGTCCCGTGCAAGCCGACAACGGCTCCATCGGCGGCAGCGGCTCCCATGAGTTCCACGTGCTGGCCAACTCCGGCGAGGACGATATCGTCTTCAGCGACAGCTCCGACTACGCCGCGAACATCGAGAAGGCCGAAGCCGTGCCGCGCGAGAGCGCCCGCGGCAGCGCCACCGAGGACATGCGCCTGGTCGACACGCCCAACACCAAGACCATCGCGGCCCTGGTGGACGGCTTCCAGCTACCGATCGAGAAAACCATCAAGACCCTGGTGGTGCATGGCGCCGAAGAAGGCACCCTGGTCGCCCTGATCGTCCGCGGTGATCACGAGCTCAACGAAATCAAGGCCGCCAACCAGCCGCTGGTCGCCAGCCCGCTGGTATTCGCTTCGGAGGCCGAGATCCGTGCCGCCATCGGCGCCGGCCCCGGCTCGCTGGGCCCGGTCAACCTGCCGATCGCCTGCATCGTCGACCGCTCCGTCGCCCTGATGAGCGATTTCGCCGCTGGCGCCAACATCGAGGACAAGCACTACTTCGGCGTGAACTGGGAGCGCGACCTGCCGCTGCCCGAGGTCGCCGACCTGCGCAATGTCGTCGAAGGCGACCCCAGCCCGGACGGCAAGGGCACCCTGGTGATCAAGCGCGGCATCGAGGTCGGTCATATCTTCCAGCTTGGCACCAAGTACAGCGAAGCGATGAAGCTGAGCGTCCTGAGCGAACAGGGCAAGCCGGTCAACCTGATCATGGGCTGCTACGGCATCGGCGTATCCCGCGTGGTCGCCGCCGCCATCGAGCAGAACCATGACGAGCGCGGCATTCTCTGGCCAAGCGCACTGGCGCCGTTCCAGATCGCCCTGGTACCGCTGAAGTACGAAACCGAGAGCGTCAAGCAGGCGACCGACAAGCTCTATGCCGAGCTGACCGCAGCCGGTTTCGAAGTGCTGCTGGACGATCGCGACAAGAAGACCAGCCCCGGGGTGAAGTTCGCCGACATGGAGCTGATCGGCATTCCCCACCGCATCGTGATCAGCGACCGCGGCCTCAGCGAAGGCGTCCTGGAATACAAGGGCCGCCGCGACAGCGAGTCGCAGAACCTGCCGATCGGCGAACTGATGTCGTTCATCACCGAAAAACTCAGCCGCTGAGCGTAACGATGCCCACCGGAAGACCCCTGCGCCTATTCGCCGCCGCCCTGTGCGGCGGCCTTCTGCTGAGCGGCTGCGCCAACCAGTTGCCGCAGCGTAGCGAGCATGAGGAGCGCGTCGAGCGGAAGCTGCTCGAACACACCCTGCAAGTCGATGTCGGCCAGCCCGATGTGCTCGAACTGCCGCAGCGCCGGGTCCGGATCAACGACCAGAAGTCCTTCGAGGTCACCGAGTTCGAGGTGACGCGCCGTTACGACCGCTATACGCCGTACCAGGCCTGGCGGGAGATCTACGAGATCCCGTTGGGCGCGGTGGCGCTGGTGGCCGGCGTCGGAGCGAACATCGTCAACGTGGTGACCTTCGGCAGCGTACCGGACAACATCACCCACGGCTGGATCAACTACGGACTGGCCGGGGTGAATCCGTTCATGAACGTGGAATCCAACGGTCGCGCCGAACAGAATCTCGCGAGCATCGACGAGAAACAGCGCGACAAGCGCCTGGAATACTCCAGCCTGCCCTGGGCGGAGCGTCCGGTCCTGGTCAGTTCCGGCAAGGAACTCAACGAACTGCTTACCGACCGTCATGGCGTGCTGCGCCTCAACCTGCTCGACAGCCCCTTCGCCGAACAGGACATCAGCCGCATCTCGCAGATACACCTTTCGGTGAGCGACCCACAGGATGGTACCCGCGCCGATGCCAGCCTCCGCGTCAGCCGCAGCCTGCGCGGCAAGCTCCTGGAAGCTCACGCCCTGATCTATGACGACCTGGAAGGCGATGACGTCCACCACTGGGTCCATCGGGTGAAACGCCTCGCGGAGCTGGGCCTGGAAGAAGAAGCCAGCGAACTGGAACAGAGCCTGATCGAGCTCACGCGCAACGACCCCGAACTGCAGCAGCAGTTCATGCATGCCCTGCTCCGGGATGCCGGTCGCCTGGCCGCGGACCCTGGCGAGACGCCCTGACGGCGAACTCGCCTCGTCAGCGACGGACGACGAAGCCAGCGATCCCCTGCAGCGGCATTTGCTCGACCTCGACCGCAGAGACCTCCGCGTGCCGCGGGCCCCGCCCCAGCCATCGCTCCAGGGCTTTCGCCCGGTCCTCCTCACCCTCCCAGACGACTTCGACACGCCCGTCATCCAGGTTTCGCACCCAACCGTCGAGTTCGAGGCGATCAGCCTCTTCCCGGGTCGCCTGACGGAAACCGACGCCCTGTACCCGGCCGCCGACATAGGCATGCAAGCAGATCCTCGCCATCAGCGTCCCTCCCGCAAAGCCTCGAGCTGTTTCAATATGCCATCGGCCGTCTGCTCGCCCAGCAGACGCTGACGCATTTCCCCCCGAGCATCGACGATATAGGTGACGGGCAACGCTTCGCTGCGAGGGAGCTTGAAGCGAGGCGCCGGATCATCGGCCAGCACGGTGAAGCGAATCCCCATGCCATCGGCCGACTTCTTCAACTCGGCATCGCGCAGGCCATCGAAATTCACGCCAATGACGCGCCCGCCCTGCCCTTCCAGCACCTGCGCAAGGCGATTCATCTCCGGAATCTCGGTCCGGCAGGGCGCGCACCAGTCAGCCCAGTAGTTGACCACCAGCCAATGCCCGTCCAACTGCTCCGCAGCGACAGGACGCCCGTCCTGGTCGACTCCGTAATCCGCCGAACAGCCCGCGAGAAACAACACCGCAGCAGCGCCCAGCGGGCGTAGCCAACTCCCCATGTCAGGAACCTCTCGAGTCAGGAAAACTTCGGCCGGACCAGGGCAACCCGGCGCGGCACTATGGCGAGACCTTACTGGAAGCCATCCACCTCTGCAAAACCGAGTGGAGACGAATATGGGAAGAAGAAGCCCCGATACTTCCTACAAGGCACAAAGTGCGAGAAGAGTCACGACGATCGCCGTCGAACCGCACAGTTTGACGCAAAGGACCACCCCTATAATCCGCGTGCCACACACGACACGACGACTCAACCGGCCGTATGCCCAGGCATCGGCAGGATCGACTTGGGGAGAAGTCGAGAGCGACGAGTCCGAAGCCCTTTTAAACGGACACACTGCTGCTTATGAAAGACCATCTGATCGGAAGCGTCCCCGCACACCTGGTGGATGCCGCACGCCCGACCCTGACAGCCCACGAGGGCCTGGTCGCGGACTACAACATTGCCGCCTGGCTACATCTTCCGGATGCCTGCGACCTGCTGGTGTCACTGGTGGTCAGCTATCTGGATGGCGGGCGCCAGCGCGAAGTGGCGGTGGATCACGGACGAATCGACCGCCAGCAACGCATCCTGCTTTCCGGCATTGCCCGCCTGCCCGTACGGCAGAAAGTGGAGAACATGCAGGTACGCCTGAAGTCGGCGACGGCCTTTTCCCGACTGGTCGTGGAGGAGTTCTTCGTACAAGCGGTGGAGCAGGAAAACAGGTCCCAGCAGGTGTCCGAAGCTTGAGCCGGATCGCTCAGCCCTGGCGCACCTGATCGAGCAGGGGTTCGTCCCGCGCTTTCTCAGGCGACGGTTCGCTGACGCTGCGCGCCGGCACCAGCGACTCCGGCCAACTGCTGAACTGCAGCCCGGTAATCCGGTTCAAACGCTCAAGCGCTGCCTGCTCATCCTTGTGATGCAAATGGACGACCTTGTTCGACATTGGGAGCATGAACGGGAACCTCGGCGGAACTACGGAGTGAAACGACTGTCACACGAGGGTTTGCCAGAAGCGTGCCAACAGCGCTTTCCCTGCGCTTGCTGGGGTTCCTCCGGCAGCATGCAGCGCCTCATGCACATCGTTCGCCGCAAACTGACACTTTACGTCACCTTCGCTCCCGAGGTTCCGTCCGCCAGCCAGTGGGCCAGGCTTTCTCCGAACAGCGCCTCCTGCTCCACCTGCAAGCGCTCCATGGCCTGCTGGAACGGCGGATACCACGCCTCGTCCAGATTCGCAGGCATGCGCTCTCGGCTAGGCATGGGCCAGGGGCAGCGATTCAGCAAGCGATGCAGACTGTAGGCGCCAAGATCCCGGCACAGCACCCACTCGCCTCCGCCGGCGCGACAGACGAACTGCTCCTTCTCGAGAAAGTCCAGCAGTTCCTCCCACTCATCCTCGGGCAACAGCCAACCCGCACGATGCAAGTGGGTCAGGCGCAGCGACTGTCCAAGCTGCTGGCGCTGGAGGAACACCCTCAGCACGCCGAGCAGGACGATCAGCTTGGGCAGCGAGCGCCGCCGCCAGAGACGGGAAGAAGAGAGATTGCAGACCAGCACCGCGCCGAACAGAACGATCATCCAGGAAAGATAGATCCACAGCAGGAAGATAGGCACGGTGGCGAAGGCACCGTAGATCAACTGGTAGCCGGGAAACAGGCTTACGTACAGCCCGAACAGGGTTTTCGCGGCTTCGAACAGTACCGCCGTGAACACGCCGCCCATCAGGGCATGGCGCACCGGGACCCGGGCGTTCGGGACCGCCGAATAGAGCAGGGTGAAGGCCGCCACGCTGAACGCCAGCGGCATCAGCCCCAGCAGCGTCTCCGCGCCCGGCAACGCGTCCGGGCCATGGAGCAGCGACAGCGAAGTGATGTAGGTGGTCACGGCGAAGCCGGCCCCCAGCAACAATGGGCCCAGGCTGAGGATCGCCCAGTAGAGGAGGAACCGCCCGACACCGCGGCGTGGCTGGCGAACCCGCCAGATCTCGTTGAAGGCTTTCTCGATGGTCACCAGCATGGTGAAGGCGGTGACTGCCAGAAAGACCACCCCGACCCAGGTCAGGTGCCGGGCCTGGGTGGTGAAACTCTTCAGGTAGGTTTCCACCGCTTCTCCAGCGGAAGGCACGAAATTGCGAAAGATGAAAGTCTGGATCGACTCGCCCATGCCATGGAATGCCGGAATCAGCGAAAGCATGGAAAACATCACCGTCATCATCGGCACTACCGCGAACAACGTGGTGTAGGTCAGCGCCGCCGCGCTGTTGGGAGCCTTGTCGGTGACGAAGCGATGAGCGAGGAAGCGAGCGAACTCGACCCCATCGTTGAAATGTTCGCGCATGCCCTCTCCTTGAAGTCGCGCCGGTTCTTCGCCTCTCGGGGCGGTACTTCGCGCCGACGGGTTCAGTCCTGGTCGACGAGGCGGTTAGAATAGCCGTCACTTCACCGGCCATGCGACCCCTGACATGAGCGAACTGATCCTGTTGCACAATCCGCGCTGCTCGAAATCCCGCGCAGCGCTCGAACTGCTCGAAGCCCGCGGCCTGCAACCGCAGGTGGTGCGCTATCTGGAAACCCCGCCGAGCGCCGCCGAGCTGAAAGCGATCCTGGCCAAGCTCGGCATTCCCGCCCGCCAGTTGCTGCGGACCGGGGAGGACGAATACAAGGCCCTCGGCCTGGATGAGCCCAGTCTTGGCGAAGAGGCCATCATCGAGGCAATGGCCAGGCATCCGAAGCTGATCGAGCGCCCGGTGCTGGTCGCGGGTGACAAGGCGGTGGTTGGCCGGCCTCCGGAAAGAGTCCTGGAGATCCTCGCTTGAGCAGTCCCTACATCCTGGTGCTGTACTACAGTCGCCATGGCGCTACCGCGGAAATGGCCCGGCAGATCGCCCGTGGCGTCGAACAGGGCGGCTTCGAGGCGCGCGTACGCACGGTTCCCGCGGTATCCACCGAATGCGAAGCGGTCGCCCCGGACATCCCCGCGGAGGGGGCGCTGTACGCAACCCTGGAGGACCTGAAGAACTGTGCGGGCCTGGCCCTCGGCAGCCCGACCCGCTTCGGTAACATGGCTTCCCCGCTGAAATACTTCCTCGACGGTACCAGTAGCCTGTGGCTGACCGGCGGCCTGGTCGGCAAGCCGGCAGCGGTCTTCACCTCCACCGCCAGCCTGCACGGCGGCCAGGAGACCACTCAGTTATCGATGCTGTTGCCGTTGCTGCACCACGGCATGCTGGTCCTGGGCATTCCCTACAGCGAACCCGCCCTGCTGGAAACCCGCGGCGGCGGCACGCCTTACGGCGCCAGCCACTTCGCCGGCGCCGATGGCAAGCGCAGCCTCGATGAGCACGAACTGACCCTGTGTCGCGCGCTGGGCAAACGCCTGGCGGAAACCGCCGGCAAGCTGGGGAGTTGAAATGGCCCGCAAGAACAAACCGCTGCCCGAAGTAGTGTGGCTGCAGCCGCGCCTGGCGCTCAGCCGCGCCATCAGCCTGGGAAGCTTCGTCGGCCTGGTCCTGCTCATCCTCATTCGCGACCTGATCTACGCGGACGCCCATGGTGCGGCGAGCTGGGTGCCCTGGCTGGTCCTCGCCTTCAAGCTGCTGCCGCTGCTGGTGGTGGCCCCCGGACTGCTCATGGGCAGCGCGCGCGGGCATGCCTGGGCCTGCTACGTGGTCAACCTGTATTTCATCCTCGGCGTACTCGCCGCCTTCGATCCCACGCAGCGCCTGTTCGGCTGGGCCGAAGTGCTACTCAGCGTGACCTTGTTCTGCGCCGCGCTGCTCTATACGCGCTGGCGATTCCAGTACGACCGACGGGTCGCCGGGGAACGCTGATGGTAAGGCAGGAGCCCCCTCCTGCCCTGCCGACCGCCGGGAAGCCTGCGGACAGCGCTCCAGTATTGCCGGCGCATGGATGGAGAGACGGATAGAAGGCGGTCACTTCCTGCCGCAAGCGAAACCCAAGGACTGCGGCACGGCCATGCGGGAGTTCGCCGACGGACTGTCGACGCTTACCAGCCGAGGGTTTCCTTGAGGAAAGGAATGGTCAGCTTGCGCTGAGCCTGGAGCGAAGCGCGATCCAGTTGCTCCAGCAGATCGAACAGAGAGTTCATGCTGCGCGAACCGCGGTTGAGGATGAAACGACCGACTTCATCGGTCAGATGCAGGCCACGACGGGATGCCCGCAGTTGCAGGGCACGAAGCTTGTCCTCGTCGGAAAGACCGTGCAACTGGAAGATCAGCGCCATGGTGAGGCGGGACTTCAGGTCCGGCAGCTTGACCTGCAGCTCCCGGGGCGACTTCGATGCCGCCAGCAGCAGGCGCCGACCGGTATCACGCAGTCGATTGAACAGGTGGAACAGCCCCTCTTCCCATTCTCGCTTGCCAACCAGCACATCCAGGTCGTCGATGCAGACCAGCTCGCACTGCTCGAGATCGTCGAAGATTTCCGGGCCGTACTGCACCAGATCGGCCATCGGCAGGTAGATGGTTCGCTCTTCGAACTGCTCGAAACGCAAGCAGGCCGCCTGCAACAGGTGGCTGCGGCCGACGCCGTCGTGTCCCCAGAGGTAGATGAGGCTTTCCGCCCAGCCAGCCTCGGCTTCGCACAAACGCTCGACATATCCCAGTGCCGCGGCATTGGCACCGGGATAGTAGTTGGCGAAGGTGGCGTCGTCGCGCAGACGCACACTGAGGGGAAGCTGAATAGGTTTCATGCCAGGCTGGGCGGACAATCCGAAAACGCCGCAGGAGTCACCGTAAAGGCTGCAAAGTTTATACGCCTCGGCAAGGCCGCACAATGAGCAACTAGGCAAGCAAAATCAAAGGTTTGCCGATAGCCGAGGCTCCTTGCCCAGAGCATCGGCCGGTCGCGCGCCGGCCCGCTCCGTTGCATAGAAGCGGATCGGCGCGCCGACTCACTGCCAGCGGAAATTCAGTTGGGTCGACGACGGCACCGCCGCGCTGGGCGCTGCGGGCTGGCCGGAGGCATCCAGCGGTACGCTGTCGGCCGGGATTTCCTGCAACTGCGCCAGGCCCAGCTGGGCACGCAATTGCTCGGGACTGGCCTTCACGGAATAGTCGAGGCGATCGCCCCGCACGCCTACCAGACGCGCGCCGAACGGATCGAGCAGGCGTTGCAACTCGGCATAGCGTGCCAGTGTCGCGCCCTGGACCTGGAGGGTCAGGCCGGTCGCCGCTTCCGGCGTGGCAACGAAACGAGTGGACAGGCGGTTGCCGACAGCCAGCATCACGCTGTCTGCCAACGCGTCGGGCGTAGCGCCTTCAGCCTGGCCTTGCTCTCGCGAATCGCCCATCCACAGCCGCCATTGCGCCTGCCATTTGCCGTCCGCCTCCTTGGCGTCCACTGCCAGCAAGGCATCGGCGGCATAACGCTCAGAGGCTGCGCGCAGGGCATCGGGTTGGGCGGCGGTGAGGTTTTCCGGGGTACCGACGATCTGTTCGTCGAGATCCGCCAGAGGCAGGCGCAACGGCAAGCCGCGGTTCTGCGCCGCACGCTTGAGCGGTTCGGCCGAGGCCTGGTTGTCACCGACCAGGGAGCTGCCATCGGCGCTTTCGTTCAGCCACCAGGCCAGCACCGCCGGCCGGTTGGCGCCCCAGCTCGGCAGGCCGGCGGCCCGCAGCGCATTACCGGTGGCGGTCGGATCGAAATCGACCACCAGCGCCAGCGGCGGACCATTTTCGAAGGCGTACTGGCTGATCAGTTGCTGCGGATCCTTCAGGTACCCCGCCAATGCCGGGTTCTGCGGCGCCTGCGGATTGCCGGTCAGGCGCACCAGCAGGGTCTGCAGGGCTCGCACCAGTCCGGCATCGCGCTCCCCGGGCTGCTGCGACGAAACCGGCTCGTGGACCTGGTAGAGATTGGGGACCGTTGCCGCGAAGACGGGCAAGCCTAGCAGGGAAAAACAGAGAACGAAGAGTCGGGCTATGCGCATGGAGGGCTCTCGACGAACGGATGGGAACGGCGGCGACGAGCTGTGAAGGCCGCGCAAGTGGACCTATACCTTAAACAGCAGTCCGTCCAGCGGCAACCGAGATGGCCGCTGCGTGGCAAGCCTGATAAAATCGCGCGCCTTCAAAACCGGCAAACAGCGTTGCACGCCTGGGCGGCCGGCCGATCTCCGAATTACCCCTATAGGCCTGGATTTATGAGCAGCAAGCAACCCTCGTTGAGCTACAAGGACGCTGGTGTGGACATCGACGCCGGCGAAGCCCTGGTGGAACGCATCAAAGGCGTGGCCAAGCGCACCGCACGCCCGGAAGTGATGGGCGGCCTCGGCGGCTTCGGCGCCCTCTGCGAAATCCCGGCCGGCTACAAGCAGCCGGTGCTGGTATCCGGCACCGACGGGGTGGGCACCAAGCTGCGCCTGGCGCTCAACCTGAACAAGCACGACAGCATCGGCCAGGACCTGGTGGCGATGTGCGTCAACGACCTGGTGGTCTGCGGCGCCGAGCCGCTGTTCTTTCTCGACTACTACGCCACCGGCAAGCTCAACGTCGACGTCGCCGCCACCGTAGTCACCGGCATCGGTGCCGGTTGCGAACTGGCGGGCTGTTCCCTGGTCGGCGGCGAGACCGCCGAAATGCCCGGCATGTACGAAGGCGAAGACTATGACCTGGCCGGCTTCTGCGTCGGCGTCGTGGAAAAGGCCGAGATCATCGACGGCTCCAGGGTCCAGGCCGGCGACGCGCTTATCGCCCTGCCCTCCTCCGGCCCGCACTCCAACGGCTACTCCCTGATCCGCAAGATCATCGAGGTTTCCGGCGCCGACATCGCGCAGGTCCAACTCGACGGCAAGCCGCTGGCCGACCTGCTGATGGCGCCGACCCGCATCTACGTCAAGCCGCTGCTGCAACTGATCAAGCAGACCGGCGCGGTCAAGGCCATGGCTCACATTACCGGCGGCGGCCTGCTGGACAACATCCCGCGCGTCCTGCCGGACAACGCCCAGGCCGTGATCGATGTCGCCAGCTGGAACCGTCCGGCGGTATTCGACTGGCTGCAGGAACAGGGCAACGTCGACGAGACCGAGATGCATCGCGTACTCAACTGCGGCGTCGGCATGGTCATCTGCGTGGCCCAGAGCGACGCCGAGAAAGCCCTGGAAGTCCTGCGTGCCGCCGGCGAGCAACCCTGGCAGATCGGTCGCATCGAAACCTGCGGCGCGGACGCCGAGCGCGTGGTCCTGAACAATCTGAAAAACCACTGATGCCGAAACTCTGCAATGTCGTGGTGCTGATTTCCGGCTCCGGCAGCAACCTGCAGGCGCTGATCGACAGCCTCCGGGACGGCGCCACGCCGGCCCGGATCCGCGCGGTGATCTCCAACCGCGCGGACGCCTATGGCCTGGAACGCGCACGCCAGGCCGGCATCCAGACCGAGGTGCTCGATCACAAGGCCTATGCCGATCGCGAAAGCTTCGACGAGGCCCTGGCACAACGGATCGATGCCCATGAACCGCACCTGGTGATCCTTGCCGGGTTCATGCGCATCCTCAGCGCCGATTTCGTTCGCCATTACCAGGGGCGTCTGCTGAATATCCATCCCTCGTTGCTGCCGCGCCACAAAGGGCTGCATACCCATCAACGCGCCCTCGAAGCCGGCGACCGCGAACACGGTTGCAGCGTGCACTTCGTGACGGAGGAACTCGATGGGGGGCCACTGGTCGTACAGGCAGTAATCCCGGTAGAGTCGCAAGATACGCCGGAACGCCTGGCCAGACGGGTTCACGAGGAAGAACACCGGATCTACCCGCTGGCCATGCGCTGGTTCGCCGAGGGCCGCTTGCGCCTGGGCGAACAGGGCGCCCTGCTGGATGGCCAGGCCCTGCCTGCCACCGGCCATCAGATTCGCACCAAGGAGATTCGCAATGCGTAAAGCCATGCTGTTCCTGCTGACGCTGCTGACCCTGCCGGCCTATGCTTTCGAGCTGAAGCCGTTCACCGCCAGCTATACCGCCGACTGGAAACAGATGCCCATCAGCGGCAACGCCTCCCGCAGCCTGAAGGCTCTCGGCGACGGCCGCTGGCAACTGGACTTCGAGGCCTCCATGCTGCTGGCCAGTCTCAACGAAGTCAGCACCTTCAAGGTCGAGAACGACACCTTCCTGCCGCAGACCTACCGCTTCGCCCGCCAGGGTCTGGGCAAAGGCAAGCAGATCGAACTGGACTTCGACTGGTCGCAGAAGCAGGTGCTCGGCAGCGACCGCGGCGATGCGGTGCGGCAACCCCTGAATCGCGGTCAACTGGACAAGTCCACCTATCAACTGGTCCTGCAGCATGACGTTGCCGACGGCAAGAAGAGCATGAGCTACCAGATCATCGAGGGCGAGGATGTCGATACCTACGACTTCCGGGTTCTCGGCGAGGAAAAGGTACGCACCCAGGCTGGCCTGATCAACGCGATCAAGGTCGAGCGCGTGCGTGATCCGGGCAAGAGCAACCGCAAGACCATCCTCTGGTTCGCCAAGGACTGGGACTACCTGCTGGTCCGCCTGTACCAGATGGAAACCGACGGCAAGGAATACCAGATCATGCTCAAGGAAGGCACCATCGACGGCAAGACCGTCACTGGCGAAAAGAGCTGATCCCCCCTCCCACGAAAAGCCGGGCCATTGCCCGGTTTTTTATTGCCCGCGGATCAGCCGCAGGCCTGGTGCTCGCGGCAGATCAGTTCGGCATCGGCATCGCTCAACGGCTCCCCGGTTAGACCGCAGAAGGGCGAACCCGCACGCCGTTGATGGAACCGGCAGGACCGACAAAGGCCGAAACCAGGCACATCCTCCTGACGCTGGATGACGACCAGAAGATCACGCAACAAGCCTTGCAAGTGTTCGCCCTTCTCGCCCAGTGCCGTGACGGCCTGCTCGAGGAACTGCGGCGGAATCACCGCCTCGATCAGCGCGCGCCCCGCATCGGTCAGCCGCAGATGAACGCTGCGCCGATCCCGCGCATCCGGCAGCTTGCTGATCAGCCCCCGCCCTTCCAGCACCTTGAGCGATTGCGACACTGTGCCTTTGGTCAAGCCGAGGTATTCGGTCACGCCCAGCGGAGTATCCGAATAGCGATTACAACGCGCCAGGTAATGCAACGCGCTCAACTGCACCGGCTGCAGCTCAGCCACCATCGGCTGCTCGCGGGACCAGGCACGCATCAGGCTGGTCAGCCTTTCCAGATAATCGTAAAGGGCGATGGCGGACATGGGATACCTCCTTGCCAATATAGTATCGACTAAAAACATGTTTGACAAAGAGGTCGCGCCTTGTTTAGGCTGAAAACGTATCGTATCGATACTAAATTCCTACAGGAGAATCAGCATGACCAAAGCCATCTACTACCACGCCGCCTGCGCAATCTGTGTCGAAGCCGAACGTTCCTTGCTGCCATTGCTCGATCGCAAGCAGGTGGACATCGAAGTGGTCCATCTCGCCGAACAATCGGCACGCATCGCCGAGGCGGAAAAGGCCGGGGTCAAGTCGGTTCCTGCCCTGGTTGTCGACGGACAGGTACTGCACCTTAACTTCGGTGCGGCGCTCAGCGATCTGAAATAAGGAGAACGGCCATGGAGGTGAAGATCTTCGACACCCATGTGCGAACCCGCGACGGCCGCTACCTGCACTTCGATGTCCTGGTCACGGAGGAACTGGGGGCTCGCGCCGGCGAGTTCGCTCGACGCTGGCTCGCCGGAAGAGGCATAGACGAGGCCGATATCAGCCAGGGGCATTGCAGCTACTGCCATAGCGAGATTGCGACAGCAGAGGTTGCCGAAGCCATTCGGCTCCATGGCCATTACATCCTTCCCCTGGAAGGCTGTTGAGGCCAATGGACAGCTACCACCCGATCGCCTGCGATCTCCATGACTACCTGGAGATCGCCTGCCTCTACCGCTACCGGTTGCTCCTCGAACTCGAGGACGGTGTTCGCTTCGAAGCCGAGGCGCGCACGACGCATACCCGGGCCGTTCGGCCAGGCGGCGGCAAGGAGGAATACCTTGAGGTGGCCGTCGAAGGAGCGACTCTGCTGCTGCGCCTGGATCGCCTGTTGGCGATTACCGCCCTCACGGAAGCGGCCTTGTTCGGCCGCATACGCCTGAGGGAAGAGGCCTGTTCCAGAGCATCCGGCATGCCACCTTCACACCTTGGAAACTGAAAAGGTTTTTCTCAATTCCAGGGCTATTTGATTAGCCTGCTATTGAAATAGGCTGGATTTGCCTTGATGCAGATCAACCCTGGAGCAGAAAAGATGAGTGTGACAGTGACCGAGCGTGACGATGACCACAAATCCCGCGAGCTGCGTGCGCTTGGCCGCCGCTGCTGGGACGTGCATCAGCAGGGACTGCTGGTTGGCGTCTTCCATAACGAGGATGACGCCCACGCCTATCGGATCAAGCTGGAGAAAGAAGAAGAACTGCGACAGATAGGTAAATCGGCCTGAACCATGCGCCCCCGCGTACTTCGGGGGCGCACCTTTGGTCTCAGGTCCCCGAAAGGCTCCGGTCGAGACTGACGACTCCCGGCGGCAGGCTATCTTCCTGTACCCGTTGCCGAGGGGCACGCAACATTGCCCGAACCAGAGCCACCAGCACGCCGAACACCAACCCGCCCAGGAGACCCAAGGCCACCACCAAGGCCTTGCGCGGCTTGATCGGTTTCAGAGGGGTCGAAGCCTTCTGGTCGATCCGCACCAGTTCGATCTTCAGCTCGCTCGCCTTCAGAGTCTTGAGGCGCGCCTGCTCTCCACGCAGCTTGTCGATGTTTTCGAAGAAACGCTCCTCGCCCTTTCGAGCCTGCAGGTATTGCACTTCACGGTTGTTCTCCAGCTGCTTCAGCTCCTGCTGGATCTTCGCCACGCGGGGCTCGGTGAAGTCATCGCCCTTGCGTTTGAGCAAGGTATCGCGCTCGGCGGTCAAGGCATCGACACCCATGAAATACAGGGGTATCTGCTGGTTATTCACCTCGGTGCGGAAAACGCTGCGCGAGCCATCCTGCCCGACCTCTCCCAGTGCGCCCGGGGTCGTCGGCTTGACTATCCCCAGCCGGGTGGCGATCTGGATAGCCTCGTTGAGCTGCTGGATACGCGAATCGCGCACCATCTTCAGCCGCCCGCGCAACGCCTTGAGCTCATCCTCCAGGCCGGCCCGCCGGATGCTGTCCGCTTCCAGCAACCGGGCGATCTTGCCCTCCTTGGTAGCCTGGTAACTGGCACGCTTGCCTTCGATATCCTGCTCGAGGAATTGCAGGCGACCGTCGATACGTGCCTGGAGGTCGTCCAGGATTCGCTGGCGCTCGTTCTCGATGGTCGACGCGAGCATGCCGTTGAGAATGGCGGCACCATCCATGCCTTGGGGATACTGCATGGACAAGCGGAAGAAAGGCGCCGCCTGGGGGTCCTTCTTCAAGTCCGCCTGCTGCATGCTGAAGGCATCCTGGTTGAACTTCCAGAAAGCCTGCTCGGGGGACAGGCCCTCGGCGTTCAATTGCTGGAATAGCTCTGGATGGGCTTCGAAATACTCCACCCTGCCGGAGTAGGCTGCCAGCTCGTTGCCGACGCGATCCAGCGCTTCCCGCGGAGTCAGGGCATACAGCCCCTTGACATTGACAGCCTCCAGGGCCTTGGTCTGGATCGGCCGCAACAGGACATCCACCTGGTAGGTCGGAACGGCCAACAGCGCATAGGCGAGCGCAGCGGCGGTCGCCAAGGCCGCGATCAGCGCTATCAGCCATTTCGACGCCCACAATTGCTGGAACAGCTGAACGAGATCAATCTCCGAGGGCGAAGCCCCCGGAAGCTGTGAGGAAGGCATACCAACGTCCTTTTCGATAGGCGGCTAGCCCACAGATGCACGCAAAGGCAACCGTAGGAGATTTCTGAGGAAAAGCATTATGCTATCGAAACGAAATCATCGGTAGTTATTTTAGAACTGCTTCGCATTCCAGAATTGGTAGTTGACCGGCATCCGTACCGGTCAAGCGACACTCCGGATGCGGACCTCACCACATGAGATCGTCGGGCACCACATAGTCCTTGTAGGGATCGTCTTCGTCCGGCTCCTGGCTCTGTATGTTGAGCAGCACCACCCGCCGCGGATCGCGCTCCTGGATCTTCACCGCCGCATCCCGGGGCACGATCTCGTAGCGTCCGTCATAGCTGACGATAGCCAGGCTGCCTCGGCTCAGCTTGTCGCGGATCAGGTCGTTGACCGCGATCCGCTTGACCTTCTTGGCGTCGACGAAATTGTAGTAGTCGTCGCTTTCCAGCTTGGGCAGGCGCGTCCCTTCGATAAGTTGCTTGATCTGCGCGGCCTTGGCCTTCTTCTCGGCTTTTTCCTGCTGCTGGCGGTTCAATTCCTGGTCGCGCGCCAGCTTTTCCGCCTTGGCCTGCTCCGCCGCCTGGCGCTGGGAGTCGTCCTTGTCGACCTGGTTCTTGTGCTCCAGACGCTGCTGTTTCTGTTTCTGCTTGGTGGCCTGCTTGGCCTGTTTCTCATTGACCAGCCCGGCTTTCAGCAACTGGTCACGCAATGACATGCTCATTCGTCAACGACTCGCTCGCGTGGCACGCCCGGTGGGGTGCGGCATAATCTTCCAGCCGACTGGGGTTCAGCCGGCCCTCGCAGGGGGTATAATCCTCCAGCCTCAGCCGCCTCAACGCAAGTCTCGGCGGCTCGCAAACTGCCACGCATGCCCTGGAGACCCCTCCCTACCGTCCCGAGCACCCGCAGGCACTCCTCCCGGCCCCTGATATCGAAGGCATGGAAAGCAAGGCATGAGCGTTTCTCTCCTGGTAAAAGTCACTCTGGTGGGCCTGTTCGTCGCCAGCGTCCTGTTCGTCCATTTCCGTGGGCGCGCGCGCTTGCCCTTCCTGCGCCAACTGGTCAACCACTCCGCCTGGTTCGCCCCCTACAACTCGCTGATGTACCTGTTCTCCAGCGTTCCCTCGAAGCCCTATCTGGATCGCAGCCGTTTTCCGGAGCTGGACGAACTGAAGAACAATTGGCAAACCATCCGCGAAGAAGCCCTCAACCTGTTCGACGAGGGTTATATCCGGGCTGCCCTGAACAATAACGAAGCCGGCTTCGGCTCGTTCTTCAAGAAAGGCTGGAAGCGCTTCTACCTGACCTGGTACGACGGCCCGCTGCCCTCCGCCCAGCAGCTCTGCCCGAAGACCGTAGAGCTGGTGAGCCGCATCCCCAACGTCAAGGGCGCGATGTTCACCCTGCTTCCCGGCGGCAGCCACCTGAATCCGCACCGCGACCCCTTCGGCGGCTCGCTGCGCTATCACCTCGGCCTGTCCACGCCGAATTCGGACAACTGCCGCATCTACGTCGACGGCCAGCCCTACGCGTGGCGTGATGGCGAAGACGTGATGTTCGACGAAACCTTCGTCCACTGGGTGAAGAACGAGACCGAGCAGACCCGGGTGATTCTCTTCTGCGATATCGAGCGGCCGCTCCGCTCCCGCCTGCTGACCCGCCTCAATCGCTGGATCAGCGGCATTCTCGGGCGTGCGACCGCACCGCAGAACGTCGAAGGCGAACGCGTCGGCAGCATCAACCAGGCCTACTCGGTCGCCATTCGCGGCGGCAATGCCATCGGCGCCCAGGTGAAGCGCTTCAAACGCGCCTACCCGAAGGCCTACCGAATCCTCCGCCCGGTGCTGGCGGTGATCCTGCTGGTCATCCTCTATCGTTGGATCTTCGGCTGATTCAGATGCCGTGGCAGCCCGGCTGCCACGGTAATTTTCCCATTAACAGCCGGGCGCGCTCCTCTCCGCTTTCTTAGCCTCGCCCCAGAGGCTGTCCAGTTCCTCCAGCGAACACTCTTCGGCTTTCCGGCCGGCTTCGCGCAGGTTCCGCTCGATGAACCGGAATCGCCGCTCGAACTTGCCGTTGGCCTGGCGCAGAGCAGCCTCCGGATCGACCTTGAGATGCCGGGCCAGGTTGACCACGACGAACAGCAGGTCGCCAACCTCCTCGCTCACGGCACCCTCGTCACCCTCTGCCATCGCCTCGAGGACTTCGTCCAGCTCCTCGCGAACCTTGTCCACCACCGGCAGCGCTTCCGGCCAGTCGAAGCCGACCTGCGCCGCGCGCTTCTGCAACTTCGCCGCCCGTGACAACGCCGGCAGGGCGACAGGAACGTCATCCAGCAGCGACAACTGCTGCGGCTCCTTGGCCTTGGCGGCACGCTCCTCGGCCTTCAGTTCTTCCCAGCGCTGCTTGACCGCCGCTTCGGCGAGCTTCGCCGCATCGGGCTTGCCATAGAGATCGCCATCGAGGAATACGTGGGGATGCCGACGGATCAGCTTGCGGGTGATGCCGTCCACCACCTCGTCGAAAGCGAAGCGATCCTCTTCGCGAGCCAACTGGCTGTAATAGACCACCTGGAACAGCAGGTCGCCCAGTTCCTCGCGCAATTGCGGGAAGTCCCCCTGCTCTATGGCGTCCGCTACTTCGTAGGCTTCTTCCAGGGTGTGCGGGACGATGGTCGCGTAGCTCTGCTGGAGATCCCAGGGGCAGCCGAATTCGGGATCGCGCAGGCGCGCCATGAGGTGGAGCAGGTCGTCGAGTCGGTACATGGGTATCTCGGGTCTTCAGTGAACGGTCCGGGCATTCTGCCCTTTCCGGAAACGAAAAGGCCACGGGCAGCCTGCGAGCGCCCGTTGCCTGTTTCCGCCTCGCCTCAAGGCGTACGGTTGCGCCGCGCCTCGATGATGTTGGGCAGTTGCGAAACGCGCGCCAGCAGGCGTCCAAGAGCGTCCAGACCGGGAATCTCGATGGTCAGTTGCATGGTCGCGGTGTTGTCTTCCTTGTTCGAACGGGTATTCACCGCCAGAACGTTGATCCGCTCATTGAGCAGCACCTGGGACACGTCGCGCAACAGGCCGGAACGATCATAGGCACGGATCGCGATATCCACCGGATAGGTGCGAACCGGCTCCGGCCCCCAGCTGACCTGGATCATCCGCTCCGGTTCGCGTCCCGCCAGTTGCAGCGCGGTGGCGCAATCCTGGCGGTGGATGGTGACCCCACGGCCCAGCGTGATGTAGCCGACGATGGGATCTCCCGGCAGCGGCTGGCAGCAGCCGGCCATCTGCGTCAGGAGATTGCCGACACCCTGGATCTGCACGTCGCCGCGCTTGCCGTGGCCGATCTTGCTCGGCTTGCGCGGGATCAGTTCGAGTTGCTCGCTGTCGCGGTCCGGCTCGACCAGTTGCTGGGCATAGTTGACCAGGTGCGCCAAGCGCAGGTCGCCGGCGCCGAGAGCGGCGAACATATCCTCGGCGGTACGCACGTTGGCCTTCTCCGCCAGCCGGTCGAAATCCACCGGCGGCAGCGCCAGGCGCGACAGCTCGCGTTCGATCAGGGCCTTGCCGGCAGCGACGTTCTGGTCCCGCGCCTGCAGCTTGAACCAGTGGACGATCTTCGCCCGCGCCCGGGAGGTGGTGACGTAGCCCAGGTTGCTGTTCAGCCAGTCGCGGCTCGGACCGCTGTGCTTGCCGGTGATGATCTCGACCTGCTCGCCGGTCTGCAGGCTGTAGTTCAGCGGCACGATGCGTCCGTTGATCTTCGCCCCGCGGCAGTTGTGCCCGACTTCAGTGTGGACCCGATAGGCGAAATCCAGCGGGGTCGCGCCCTTGGGCAGGTCGATGGCATGGCCGTCGGGAGTGAAGACGTAGACCCTGTCCGGCTCGATATCGACCCGCAGTTGCTCCGCCAGGCCACCGATGTCGCCCAGTTCCTCGTGCCATTCGAGCACCTGGCGCAGCCAGGAGATCTTTTCCTCGTAATGGTTGGAGCTGGCCTTGACGTCGGTCCCCTTGTAGCGCCAGTGCGCGCAGACTCCGAGCTCCGCCTCTTCGTGCATGGAGTGGGTACGGATCTGTACTTCCAGCACCTTCCCCTCGGGGCCAATCACTGCGGTATGCAGCGAGCGATAGCCGTTTTCCTTGGGGTTGGCGATGTAGTCGTCGAACTCCTTGGGAATGTGCCGCCAGAGGGTATGCACGATGCCCAGCGCGGTGTAGCAGTCGCGCATCTCCGGAACGAGCACGCGCACGGCGCGAACGTCGTAGATCTGGCTGAAGTCCAGGCCCTTGCGCTGCATCTTGCGCCAGATCGAATAGATGTGTTTCGCCCGTCCGCTGAGATCGGCCTGTACGCCGGTGGCCGCGAGAGCTTCCTTCAACTGGCTCATCACGTTGGCGATGTACTGCTCGCGATCCAGCCGGCGCTCGTGCAGCAGCTTGGCGATCTGCTTGTACTGGTCGGGCTCGAGGTAACGGAAGGACAGGTCCTCCAGCTCCCACTTGATATGCCCGATGCCCAGGCGGTGGGCCAGCGGCGCGTAGATATCGAAGACTTCCCGGGCGACGCGGTGGCGCTTTTCCTCGTCGGCGTTCTTCACCGCGCGAATGGCGCAGGTGCGCTCGGCCAGCTTGATCAGGGCGACGCGAACGTCGTCGACCATCGCCACCAGCATCTTGCGCAGGTTCTCCACCTGCGCCTGGGTACCCAGCACCATGGAATGGCGCGGATTGAGGCTGGCGCTGATCGCGGCCATGCGCAGCACGCCCTCGATCAGCTTGGCCACCACCGGCCCGAAATGCTTGTTGACCGCTTCCAGGGTGATCTTGCCTTCCCGCACGCCTCGATAGATGACCGCGGCGACCAGGGACTCCTGATCCAGCTTGAGGTCCGCGAGGATCTCGGCGATTTCCAGTCCGGTCTGGAAGCTGGACGTGCCTTCCGCCCAGGAGTTCTGTGCGGCGATCGCTCGCTGCTCGGATTCGCGAGCGAACTCGCAAGCCTCCAGCAAGCCCTGACGATCGAGCCCGGGGACGAGGTTCTGGACGTGGTCCAGCCAGGCCTCGAGGTTGATACTGCCGTCGGTGTTGACCGGCTGGTGCGCTCTCACCTGTACCATCTTGCCTACCCTTTACCACGGTGCGCGTAGCCCACCGATGACTGCGCCAGCCTTCGAACGGGCTGGTCGGATTACGCAGGCATCCTAGCCTGCCTCGAACAAAGCCATGGCCTCGACATGTGCGGTCTGCGGAAACATATCGAGGATTCCGGCGCGCTTCAGACGATAGCCCTGCCTGGCCATTTCGCCAGCATCGCGCGCCAGGGTCGCCGGATTGCAGGATACATAGACTACCCTCCGGGCACCCAGAGAACTCATTTCGCGTACCGCCTCGAACGCGCCGTCGCGCGGCGGATCGAGCAGCACAGCGGTAAAACCTTGCTCCGCCCAGGGCGCTTCGGCAAGCGCTTTGGACAGGTCGGCCTGGAAAAAGTGCGCGTTGCCAAGGCCATTGGCCAGCGCGTTGGCGCCTGCCCGCTCGACCATCGCCGCCACGCCCTCCACCCCGACTACCCGCGCCACCCGGCGCGCCAGCGGCAGGGAGAAATTGCCCAGCCCGCAGAACAGGTCGAGGACCCGCTCGTCGGCGGTCGGTGCCAGCCAGTCAAGGGCCTGGCGGATCATCGACTCGTTCACCGGCGCATTGACCTGGACGAAGTCTCCGGGTCGGTACGCCAGAGTCAGTTGCCAGTCACCCAAGGAGTAGCCCAGTTCGGCGGCCGGCTCCACCGGCAAGGGCTGTTCCGCACCTTGCAGCCAGAGCTGGGCCTGGTGTGCGGAACAGAAAGCGGCCAGGCGCTGGCGATCCTCGTCGACCAGGGCAGTCGTATGCCGCAACAGCAATGCACTGGCCGTGCCATGGAAGAGTTCCACGTGGCCGATGCTTTCCGGCTTGCGGAAGTCCTGCAGAAGAGCAGGCAGGGCACGGGCAATCGTTTGCAAAGGCGGCACCAGGACCAGGCACTCATCGAAGGCGACGATCTCCTGGCTGGCCGCGGCACGGAAGCCGACATCCAGACGCCGCGCCCTGGCATCCCAGCGCACGGCGATCCGAGCGCGGCGCCGATAGCCGAATTCGGGCCCGACCAGGGGGGCGGCCCATTCTTCCGGCTCGATCCCGGCGAAACGCTGCAACTGCTCCTGCAAGGTACGCTGCTTCAGGGCCAACTGCTCGCCGTGTTCCAGGTGCTGCAGGGTGCAGCCGCCGCAGCGACCCGCTACAGTGCAGGGCTCGCGGCGACGCAGGTCGCTACTGCTGAACAGGCGCTCGCTGCGCGCGTCGACCACCTTGCTTCGCGCGCCCAGCACCCGTGCCTCAAGTTCCTCCCCAGGCAGCCCGCCGCTGACGAACCAGGTCATCCCCGCCTCGTGGGCGATACCTCGGCCGTCATGGGCCAGGCGCTCGATGGTCAGGCGCTGCTTCTTGCCTACCGGTATCGCGGGACCGCGCGCACCACCGCTGGGCTGGAAGCGCAGCCCGCCCTTATTTCTGGCCATGGACATGCTCAGCGCGGGTCATAGACGCCGGAAGACAGGTAGCGGTCGCCGCGGTCGCAGATGATCGCCACCAGCACGGCATTCTCCAGTTCGCGGGACAGGCGCAGCATCGCCGCCACCGCCCCGCCGGAGGACACGCCGCAGAAGATGCCTTCCTCGCGGGCCAGCCGGCGCATGATGTCCTCGGCTTCGTCCTGGTGCATGTCGACGACCCGGTCGACGCGACTGGCGTCATAGATCTTCGGCAGGTATTCCTGCGGCCAGCGTCGGATTCCCGGGATGGCCGAGCCCTCCATGGGTTGCAGGCCGACGATCTGCACCGCCGGGTTCTGCTCCTTGAGGTAGCGCGAGACGCCCATGATGGTCCCGGTGGTGCCCATGGAGCTGACGAAATGGGTGATGCTGCCGCCGGTCTGCTGCCAGATTTCCGGGCCGGTGCTGTGGTAATGGGCTTCCGGGTTGTCGCCATTGGCGAACTGGTCGAGGACCTTGCCGCGGCCTTCGCGCTGCAGCTTGTCGGCCAGATCGCGCGCGCCCTCCATGCCCTCTTCCTTGCTGACCAGAATGAGCTCGGCGCCATAGGCGGTCATCGCCGCCTTGCGTTCGGCCGTGGAGTTGTCCGGCATGATCAGGATCATCTTGTAACCCTTGATCGCCGCCGCCATGGCCAGGGCGATGCCGGTGTTGCCGGAAGTAGCCTCGATCAGCGTATCGCCGGGGCGGATGTCGCCGCGCAGTTCGGCACGGGTGATCATCGACAGGGCCGGGCGGTCCTTCACCGATCCCGCCGGGTTGTTGCCTTCGAGCTTCACCAGCAGGGTATTGGAGGTTTCCCCGGGAAGGCGCTGCAGACGCACCAGAGGGGTATTGCCAACGCAGTCGGCGATAGTCGGGTACTGCACGGTCATGGAGGCACTCGTTCGGCACTGACGGTAAAGGCTGAGCATGATACCGGGAAACTGGGGCCGGACCCTAGCACCGCAATATCCGGTCATGCATGCCGATTCAGCCGAAAGACCGCCCGAAACGGCATGCGATGCGATGACCAGAGGCGTCCGAAGAGAAAACCTGGCGTTGGACAGCCGATGCCTGACCAACGCCAAAGAAAGGTCCGACAGGCGTTGCGCCTGCCGGTGAAAGCGCGTTGGCCGCGGCGATCAGAACGAGGTGGTCATCGAAACGTAGTAGGCGCGACCCGGCTCGTTGTAGGTTGCCGCGCCGGCGTCGAAGGAGTTGCCCTGGCGGTACAGGCGCTTGTCGAAGAGGTTGCTTACCCCGCCCCGTACGCTCAGGTTCTCGCTGAAGGTGTAGCCGGCGCTGACGCCCCAGATGCCATAGGTACCCACCTCTTTTCGCGAGACCACCGGCGTGTTGCGGCTGGTGCCATGCTTCGGCGGCTCCTGGCGGCCGTAGATGGTGCTGGTCAGTTGGGTGGAAAGACGCTCGCTGGCCTGCCAGTCCAGGGTCGAGTTCAGGGTGTACTCGGGGATCACCGAAAGCGGGTTGCCGGTGTCCTTGTCCTTGGATTGCAGCATATAGGTCAGGTTGGTGCTCCAGCTCAGGTCCTCGTGCAGGGGGACCAGCAGGTTGCCTTCCAGGCCCTCGACCACTGCTTTCTTCGCGTTGCTCCATTGCAGGATGTTGTTACCGGTCCCGGTCTGTCCCATGACATCCAGCGGCGCGACGATCTTGTTCTTGTAGTCGTTGCGGAAGTAGGTGAGCCCGGCGACCCAGCCATCGCGCCGGAACTCGATGCCCAGTTCCTTGTTTACGCTGGTCTCGGCGTCCAGGTTCTCGTTGCCGACCAGGTAGCAGCCGCCGCTGCTGGTCTGGATCGGGCAACCGTTGCCACGGGTATAGAGCAGGTAGTTCGGGTTGCTCTGGTACAGGTTGGGCGCCTTGAAGGCCCGTGCGATACCGGCCTTGACCGTGAAGTATTCGCCGAGCGTCTGGGAAGCGTTCAGGCTCGGGCTCCAGTTCAGGCCGAAGTCGCTGTGATCGTCCAGGCGCAGCCCGGGGGTGAGCATGGTGCCGGGGCGCAGTTCGATATTGTCTTCCACGTACAGCGCGCGGATCTCCGCCTTGCTTTTCGGGCTTCGCGAGCCGGCCGCGGGGGTCCCCGGCAAGCTATCGCTTCCCACGAAGCCCTGCTTGAGCGAGGACGGGTCGTTGAGGGTTTCCTTGTTCCACTCCGCGCCCACCGTCAGCACCTGCTCGAACAACGCATGCAACGGAAGGTTGAGTTCGCCGCTGAGGCGATAGTTCTCCAGCTTGCTGGTGCTGAACGAACGGTCGGCGCCGATCTGCCCCTCGACGGAACCGGCCAGCCCCTCCTCCAGACGGTTGTTGCGGGTGGAGTCGTACTGGGCGACGAACCTGGAAGTACCGAACGACCAGGTCCCGTTGTGGGTGATGGCGTAGTTCTCGCGATACATGCGGTTGGTCTCCGCACCGTCGTCGGCGAGTCCCTGGGTATTGGCGGTGCCGTTGTTGTTCTGGGTATCGCCGGCATAGATGTTGCCCTGTCGGCTGAAGCCCGCTTCGAAATCGACGACCTGGTCGGGGGTCACCTGCCACGACAGCATCCCGCTGAGATCGCGATTGCGTACCCCTTCGCGTCCGGCCACGGTACGGCTCGGGTTGACGGTATGTCCGAGGTTGATGTCGGTATCGTCCGAATCGGTCTTGTTCGCGCTGCCGTACGCGCGGAAGCTCAAGGCTTCGGTCAGCGGCCCGCTGAGGCTGAAGTTGGCGCGGCGCGTGGCGCCATCCTTGGAGCTTTCCGGAATGTTGGTGAACACCGTCATGGAACCACGCAAACGATCGGTCGGGCGCTTGGTGATGATGTTGACTACCCCGCCCGCCGCGCCGGAACCGTAGCGTGCCGCCGCGGGCCCACGGAGGACCTCGATGCGCTCGACCTCCTCCGGCGGCACCCAGTTGCTGTCGCCGCGGGTGTCGCGTTCGCCGCGCCAGCCGTAGCGCACCGAGTTGCGCGAGCTGACCGGTTTGCCGTCGACCAGGATCAGGGTGTTCTCCGGCCCCATGCCGCGGATGTCGATCTGCCGGTTGTTGCCGCGCTGGCCGCTGGAACTGTTGCCGGTGAGGTTGACCCCGGGCATGGTGCGGATGATCTCGGAGAGATCGTTCACCGGCGGGCGCTTCCTGATGTCCTCGGCGGTGATGATGGATACCCCCGGTGCCTGCTTGAGCTCCTGTTCGGCGGTGCCCAGCACCACCTCGTCACCCAGCTGGACCACCGATTCGGCGCGTTCGTCCAGTTCTTCCAGGCGCTCGTCCTCGGCCAGGGCCTGCCCGCCCAGCAGGCTCGATGAAGCGAAAAGGACGGCAGCGGCGAGATGGCCGCGACGGAATTGGGGGTACATGCGTGACTACTCCTGTCGAGGGAAAACGGGTAGCAGGCGAGCCACGAGGGATACGTTGACGTTTTTTCTGAAGCCTGGGTCGCCGGCGTTGCGCGGGTGACGTCTCGGCACGGGTAGGACAGGGCGCAGACCCGGAACAAGGCCGGCCGAGGAGATCGGCACGGATGATAATCATTCACAAAAGAGAGTAAAGATCATTTACATCTAGACCAAATGTAAAGGTACCTGCGCCTCGCTAGGCAGAAGGCAGCACCAGGCACAGGCGCAGCCCCGGATCGGCGGCTTCCGCCCATAGGCGGCCGCCCTGGAGCACCACGGCGCGACGGGCAATGCTCAGT
Source organism: Pseudomonas sp. RC10-4-2 (assembly GCF_050433085.1). Lineage (NCBI taxonomy): Bacteria > Pseudomonadati > Pseudomonadota > Gammaproteobacteria > Pseudomonadales > Pseudomonadaceae > Pseudomonas > Pseudomonas sp. RC10-4-2. The sequence continues at coordinate 1,078,261 of NZ_JBNPXX010000002.1, read as the reverse complement.
CCCAGGCCGAAGCCCTTGCCGGTACGTGCCGAAGACAGCCGGGTGAACGGGCGGAAGATGGTCTCCAACTGGTGCTCGGCCACACCCTCGCCCTGGTCTTCCAGGCAAAGCCACCAGCAACTTCCTTCGCGCCGACCATGCAGGCGGATCACGCCGCCTTCCGGCGAATGCCGGATGGCGTTGCGCAGCAGGTTCTCCAGGGCCTGGGCAAGTGCATTGAGGTTGCCACGCACGATACAATCCTCGGGCAGATCGCTGCGGAACCGCTCGGCGGCCCAGCCGCTTTCGAAGCGTGCGTTCTCCACCAGCAGGTCCCATAACGCCGGGATGGAAATGTCCTCCAGCGCCAATACCGGGCGTTCGGTGTCCATCCAGGCCAGCTCCAGGGTGTTGTCCACCAGTTGCTGCATGCCCCGTACCTCCTGCTCCAGGCGCTCGCGCAGGAGCTGCGCGGACAGCGTGCCCTCTGCCGCCACCTGCAGGCGCGCCAGCGGCGTGCGCAGCTCGTGGGAGAGATCGCGGAGCAGTTGGCGCTGCAACACCATGTGCTCGTCGAGTCGCTCGGCCATATGGTCGAACGCCCGCCCCAGATCGCCCAGCTCGTCGCTGCGCCGGCTGATCTCTGCCTGCGTACGCGCCGTCAGGTCGTTGCCGCGCAGGGCATTGGCCTGCGCTCGCAGGCGTCCCAGCGGCACTATCCAGCGCCGATACAGCAACACTCCCAGCAGCAGGGCCAGCCCGGCCGGCACCAGGCCATGGGTGACCAGGCGCTTGGCCGGCGACAAGCCGGGAGGGACGAACTCGGCGGGAAGACGCAGGACCACCCGGCCTTGCTCCGGATGTTCGGGGAAGCGCAGGCTGATGAACGGCCGCGACAACGAGCGGGAGCTCATCGGCCAGTCGACGCCCCGCAGGAAAGTCAGGCGCTCGGCTTCCTCCGTGGTGAGCGGACGACTGCCCAGCGATTGCAGCCGTCCGTCGAGCACGACCACCCAGTCCAGCGCCCGCTGGCGCGGCTCGGCCAGCCAACGGTCGATGCCCTCGCGGCCATCGTCGAGCCAGGCACGTTCGGCTCGCCGCGCATAATCCGCCAAGGCGGAGCGGGCTTCGGCGGACAGGTAGTAACCCTTCAGTTCGGCACTGCGTCCCCAGGTCCAGGACAGCCATACCGATAGCAGGAAGAACGCCACCAGCACCAGGGCCAGGCGCCAGAACAGCGAATGACGGTTGGGCATCATGGCGCCGGTGTCAGGACGTAACCCTTGCCCCAGACGGTATGCAACTGGTGACCGGCGTAACCGAGGCGTTGCAGCTTGCGCCGCAGGTGACTGACGTGCATGTCCAGGCTGCGATCATGCTGGGTATGACCGCGGTGCAGGACATGCTGGTAAAGGAAGGCCTTGGTCAGGGTCTCGCCTTCCGCGGCGAGGAAGGTTTCCAGCAGGCGGTATTCGGTCGGCGTCAGGCCGGCGAACCGCTCGCCAAGGCTGACATCGCAGACATCGGCAGAGAATTGCAGCGAGGGCCGCGCCAGCGGTTCGGCGCAGCGGCCCGGCGCGCCCCCCCGCTCCAGGGCGATCCGACGCAGGATGGCATCGATGCGTACCCGCAGCTCGGCCAGGCTGAAAGGCTTCGGCAGATAATCGTCGGCGCCCTGGCTGAACCCGGCGATGCGGTCCTGCTCGGCGCCCAGGGCTGACATCAGGATCACCGGCAGCGCCTGCTCCTGGCGGAGTTGGCGAAGAATCTCGAGGCCATCGCGCCCGGGCAGCATGATGTCCATCAGGATCAGGTCATAGCCGCCGCTGCGCGCAGCCGCCAACCCCTCTTCCCCGTCTCGGCACCAGGTCACCTCGAAACCGCTGCCATTGAGGTGCTGGAACAGATGTGCACCCAGTGTCGGATCGTCCTCGATGGCCAGCAGTCGGGGGTCGGGCGTCAGGGATGGGAACATGGCAGCCAAATAAGATTGATTAGCAATCGTGCCAGTATTCATGATCTTTCCGCTTCGTCGCAAGCCGAATCCGCCGGGCTGCGCACATCGGTGCAGATTCCCCTTCCGCGACCCGCTAAACTGCGCGGGGTAAACGTATGGCCGGGGAGCGTCGGCCATCCCGATCTGGCTCGACGGAGAGACGTGTGTTCAAGGATCTCGGCATCAAGGGGCGCGTACTGCTGCTCACCCTGCTCCCCACCAGCCTGCTGGCGATGGTGCTTGGCGGTTACTTCACCTGGGTCCAGCTGTCCGACATGCGCGCCCAGTTGATCGAGCGCGGGCAACTGATCGCCGAACAACTGGCGCCGCTGGCCGCCACCGCGCTGGCGCGAAAGGATACCGCCGTGCTCAACCGCATCGCCAACGAGGCGCTGGACCAACCGGACGTGCGCGCGGTGACCTTCCTCGACGCCCGCCAGGAACGCCTCGCCCATGCCGGGCCAAGCATGCTCACCGTCGCCCCGGCCGGCGACGCCAGCCATTTGAGCATGTCCACCGAACTGGACACCACGCACTTCCTGCTACCGGTTCTTGGCCGCCACCACAGCCTGTCCGGCGCCACCGAGCCTGACGACGAGCGCGTACTCGGCTGGGTCGAACTGGAACTGTCGCACCACGGGACTCTGCTGCGCGGATATCGCAGCCTGTTCACCAGCCTCTTGCTGATCGCCGCCGGCCTCGGCGTCACCGCCCTCCTCGCCCTGCGCATGAGCCGCGCGATCAACGCGCCGCTGGAACTGATCAGCCAGGGCGTCGCCCAGCTCAAGGAAGGCCGCATGGAAACCCGCCTGCCACCGATGGGCAGCAACGAGCTGGACGAACTGGCCTCTGGCATCAACCGCATGGCGGAAACGCTGCAGAGCGCCCAGGAGGAAATGCAGCACAACATCGACCAGGCCACCGAGGACGTACGGCAGAACCTGGAAACCATCGAGATCCAGAACATCGAGCTGGACCTGGCGCGCAAGGAGGCCCTGGAGGCGAGCAGGATCAAATCCGAGTTCCTCGCCAACATGAGCCACGAGATCCGCACCCCGCTCAACGGCATCCTCGGTTTCACCAACCTGCTGCAGAAGAGCGAGCTCAGCCCGCGCCAGCAGGACTACCTCACGACCATCCAGAAATCGGCGGAAAGCCTGCTGGGGATCATCAACGAGATCCTCGATTTCTCGAAGATCGAGGCCGGCAAGCTGGTTCTGGAAAACCTCCCTTTCAATCTCCGCGACCTGATCCAGGACGCCCTGACCATGCTGGCTCCGGCCGCCCACGAGAAGCAACTGGAACTGGTCAGCCTGGTCTACCGGGATACCCCGATCCAATTGCAGGGCGACCCGCAGCGGCTGAAGCAGATCCTCACCAACCTGGTCGGCAACGCCATCAAGTTCACCCAGGGCGGCACCGTCGCCGTGCGCGCCATGCTCGAAGACGAAAGCGACGACCGCGCGCAGCTGCGGATCAGCGTACAGGACACCGGTATCGGCCTCTCCGAGGAGGACCAGCAGGCCTTGTTCAAGGCCTTCAGCCAGGCCGACAACTCACTGTCGCGGCAAGCCGGTGGCACCGGCCTGGGCCTGGTGATCTCCAAGCGCCTGATCGAGCAGATGGGCGGCGAGATCGGCGTCGACAGTACGCCTGGGGAAGGCGCCGAGTTCTGGATCAGCCTGAGTCTGCCGAAAAGTCGCGACGACAACGAGGAGCCGGGCGCCTCCTGGGCCGCGGGCCAACGCGTGGCGCTGCTCGAACCGCAGGAACTGACGCGCCGCTCGCTGCACCACCAGCTCACCGACTTCGGCCTGGAAGTGAGCGAATTCGCCGACCTCGACAGCCTCCAGGAAAGCCTGCGCAACCCGCCGCCCGGCCAGTTGCCGATCAGCCTGGCGGTGCTCGGCGTCTCGGCCGCGATCCATCCGCCGGAAGAGCTGAGCCAGTCGTTCTGGGAATTCGAACGGCTCGGCTGCAAGACCCTGGTGCTCTGCCCGACCACCGAGCAGGCGCAATACCACGCGACCCTGCCCGACGAACAGGTCGAGGCCAAGCCCGCCTGCACCCGCAAGCTGCAACGCAAGCTGCAGGAGTTGCTTCAAGTCCGCCCGACGCGCAGCGACAAGCCCCACGCCATGGTTTCCGGACGGCCGCCACGGCTGCTCTGCGTCGACGACAACCCGGCCAACCTGCTGCTGGTGCAGACCCTGCTCAGCGACCTCGGCGCCCAGGTCACCGCGGTGGACAGCGGCTACGCGGCCCTCGAGGTAGTGCAGCGCGAGCGCTTCGACCTGGTCTTCATGGACGTGCAGATGCCCGGCATGGACGGCCGCCAGGCCACCGAGGCGATCCGCCGCTGGGAGGCCGAGCGGGAAGTCAGCCCGGTGCCGGTGATCGCGCTCACCGCACATGCGCTTTCCAACGAGAAGCGCGCATTGCTGCAGGCCGGCATGGACGACTACCTGACCAAGCCGATCGACGAGCAGCAATTGGCCCAGGTAGTGCTGAAGTGGACCGGACTGAGCCTGGGCCAGTCGCTGGCCAGCATGAGCCGTGCGCCGCAGCTCGGCCAGTTGAGCGTGCTCGACCCCGAGGAAGGGCTGCGCCTGGCCGCCGGCAAGGCCGACCTCGCCGCCGACATGCTGGCGATGCTGCTGGCCTCGCTGGCGGCGGACCGCCAGGCGATTCGCCAGGCCCGCGACAACGACGACCGCACCGCTTTGCTCGAGAGGGTCCACCGGCTGCATGGCGCCACCCGCTACTGTGGCGTGCCGCAGTTGCGCGCGGCCTGCCAGACCAGCGAAACCCTGCTCAAGCAGAACGATCCGGCGGCGGCCGCGGCCCTGGACGAGCTGGACAAGGCCATCGAGGCCCTGGCCGACACTGCCTCGGCCACCACCCACCTGTCCTCCACCAGCCTCGACTCCAGCGAACTCTGACCATGCGCATCCTGTTCTTCAGCACCCAGGCCTACGACAGCGAGAGCTTCCAGGCCAGCAACCACCGGCACGGCTTCGAACTGCACTTCCAGCAGGCCCACCTGCAGGCGGACACGGCGGTCCTCGCCCAGGGCTTCGAAGTAGTCTGCGCCTTCGTCAACGACGACCTCTCGCGGCCGGTACTGGAACGCCTGGCCGCCGGCGGCACGCGCCTGGTCGCCCTGCGCTCGGCCGGCTACAACCACGTCGACCTGGCCGCCGCCGAAGCGCTCGGCCTGCCGGTGGTGCACGTCCCGGCCTATTCGCCGCACGCTGTCGCCGAGCACGCGGTCGGCCTGATCCTGACGCTCAACCGGCGCCTGCACCGCGCCTACAACCGGACCCGCGAGGGCGATTTCTCGCTGCATGGGCTGACCGGCTTCGACCTCCACGGCAAACGCGTCGGAGTGATCGGCACCGGACAGATCGGCGAGACCTTCGCCCGCATCATGGCCGGCTTCGGCTGCGAGCTGCTGGCCTACGATCCCTATCCCAATCCGCGCATCCAAGCACTCGGCGGCCGCTACCTGGCGCTCGACGCCCTGCTCGCCGAGTCCGACATCGTCAGCCTGCATTGCCCGCTGACCGCCGACACCCGCCACCTCATCGACGCGCAGCGCCTGGCGACGATGAAACCCGGCGCGATGCTGATCAATACCGGCCGTGGCGCCCTGGTGAACGCCGCGGCGCTGATCGAGGCGCTGAAGAGCGGACAACTGGGCTACCTCGGCCTCGATGTCTATGAAGAGGAAGCGGATATCTTTTTCGAGGATCGCTCCGACCAGCCCCTGCAGGATGACGTGCTGGCACGCCTGCTGAGCTTCCCCAACGTGGTGGTGACTGCCCACCAGGCCTTCCTTACCCGCGAGGCGCTGGCGGCGATCGCCGACACCACCCTGGACAACATCGCCGCCTGGCAGGACGGGACGCCACGCAATCGGGTCCGGGCCTGATGGCGTGGTAGCATGCGCGGCTGATTGGAGGCTCCATGGCTGAACACGATTTCCGTTACACCCTGCTCAACCCGCAATACACCCTCAACGAATGCCGCGCGCTCTCCCCGGGGCGCTACCAGGTCACCGGCACCGGCGGCTCGATCAAGGCCGACGACGTGCTGCTGGTCAGCCTCAAGGGCAGCAAGACCCTGAGCATGCGCCTGACCGTGGAAAAGGTTCGCCACCTGATCAACCCACCCGGCCAGTGGCTGGCGGTCGCCCGCGGCCCGGCATTCCGCGAACTGGCGATCTATACCTGGCAGGTCGACTGCGACCAGTGCCAGGCTCGTCTCGACTTCGAGTTCGCCGTGGACGCCAGTCTCGGTCGCAAGGCCCTGGCGCCGGCCGCCGAAGAACGCATTCACGAACTGGGCTGGCGCAGCCGCGAAGGCAAGCACCTGTGCCCGAAATGCCAGTAGGGCGAACGCCCCGTCCGACCGACGGTCTGTGAACTATCGCCCGTACGAAATGCGCAAAGGAAACGCCATGAAACCCTCTCTCGCCCTCTTCGCCTCCGCCGCCCTGATCCTGGGCGGTTGCGCCAGCCAGGAGACCACCCTGGAAACCGAGCAGGCCTACCAGGTCGACTGGGTCGGGGCACAACCGACGATGGACTACAGCCACATCAGCCTGACCTTCGACGGCCAGGGCCGCGCCTTCGGCAATGGCGGCTGCAACCACTGGTTCGCCAGCTACACCCTGCAGGACGACCTCCTTCAGTTCGGCGCCATCGGCAGCACCCGCCGCCTGTGCGCGGCGGAGATCATGGAGCAGGAACGGCGCTTCCTGGCCCTGCTGCAGAGCGTCCAGCACTGGGACATTTCGCCGTCCGACGAGCTGCGCCTGTGGCCGGCCGAAGGCAAGCCGCTGCGCCTGGTCCCCGAGCACGACTGAAGCCTGAAGCGGCGCTACCCGGCGCCGCCCGTTTACATTTTTTTGACATCCATTTCATTCCCGCTTGACCACCACGTCCCTAGGCTTCCGCATCCTCGCCCGGAGACGCTTGATGTTCGCCCCACCCAGCACCGAGACACTCAACCGCTTCTTTCTGTTGTCGTGGCTGGTGGTGCTCTGGCAGGTGCTGCGCCTGCAGGACGGGATCGTCTTCGACGACGCCTGGCTGCCGCTCTGGAGCGTCGCTGCCAGCCTGAGCTACGCCTTCCTTTATATAGTCCCGGTGTACCTCGCCTGCCGACTGCTCCTGCATTTCCATGATCGCCTTCCCGTGCGCCTCAGTCCGTGGCTGGCAGGCGTGCTGGCCATCGTCGGCAGCGCGGCGGTACAGATACTGCTCTACGCCGACCGCACCCTCTACGACCTGTACGGATTCCACCTCAACGGTTTCAGCATCGGCCTGCTGGTCTCGCCCGGCGGCCTCTCCAGCCTCGGCAGCGGCGACGGCACCCTGCTCAGCGCAAGTCTGGCGGCCCTGGCCCTGCTCTGTCTGCAGGTGCTGCTGTACAGCGCCTGCCAGGTCAGCCGCGAACGCCTTCCCGCGCTCCCTCGGCGCGCCTGGCGCTACCTGTTGGCGGCCTTCCTCTGCCTGGCCCTGGGCGAACGCCTGGCCTATGCGTTCAGCTCCCTGCGCGACTACCGGCCGATCCTGCTGGCCAGCGAACGCTATCCGCTGTACCTGCCATTGACCGTCCGCAGCCTGGCGCGAAGCCTGGGCATCCAGCCGACGCCCACCCAGCGCGAGCTGCTCCAGCAGCAGAGCGACCTGCACTATCCGCTCCGGCCGCTGGAGATCAGCGCCCCGGCGAACCCATTGAACATCGTCTGGATCGTCGCCGAGTCGCTCCGCGGGGACATGCTCGATCCGCGCTACATGCCCAGGCTGTGGGACTTCTCCAACCGGGCGATCCGCCTGGACAACCACTACAGCAGCGGCAACCTGACCCAGATGGGCGTCTTCGGCATGTTCTACGGGCTGCACGGCGGCTACTGGGACGCCGTGCTGAAGGCCGGCCAACCGCCGGTGCTCATGGAGGTACTCAGGCAGCAGAACTACCAGTTCCGGATCAATGCCGCGCAACGTTTCAGCTATCCGCCCTTCGACCGCAGCGTGTTCGTCAACCTGCGCCCCCAGGACCTGCACGTGCTGGATAGCCCGGAGCCTGCCTGGCAGCGCGACGCCCGGAACACCGACGACCTGCTGCGCTTCGTCGATCGCCGACTACCCGACCGGCCGTTCTTCGCCTGCCTGTTCCTCGAGTCGAGCCACGCCAACTACAGCTTCCGCGACGAGACCGCGAAAATCCGCCCCTATCTGGTCAACTTCAACTACCTGACCACCGATTTCCAGGCGCAGATGCCGCTGATCAAGAACCGCTACCTGAATGCCGTGCGCGAAGTCGATACACAGATCGGCCGCCTGCTGCAGCACCTGGAAAACCAGCACCTGCTGGAAAACACCGCGGTAGTGGTGCTCGGCGACCATGGGGAAGAGTTCATGGAACGCTCGCGCTGGGGCCACAATACCGAGTTCAATCGCTACCAGACCGGCACCGTCGCCGTGCTGAGCATTCCCGGACAGGCGCCCCGTGCCGTCCGCGGCATCACCAGCCACATCGACCTGCCCGCAACGCTCCTGCCGCTGCTGGGCGTACGCAATCCGCCCCGCGACTACTCGCTGGGACAGGACCTGCTCGCAGCGGACTACCATCGCGACTATGCGGTGAGCGCCGATACCACGCGCATCGCCTACCTGGGCGAAGGCTTCAAGGTGAGCTTCCCACTGCGTGGCGCGGACCGTCACCACGGTCCGGTGAGCGATGGCGACGACCGCCCGCTCGACGTGGAACAACAGGAAGCCATACGCGGCCCACTCCGTGCAGCACGCCTGGAACTGCTGCAGGATCTCGGCCGCTTCAGCGCCTTGCCGGTAGGGGAAGAGCCGTCGCCGCGGAACCTCGCGACTTCGTTGACGCCATGAGGAGCATCAGAACAGCCTGAGTTGTTCGTGGGCGCCCTGCAGGTCGAGCAGGCGCACGCCGACGCCGATCAGGCGCACCGGACGATTGCCACGGGCAAAGGCCTGGCCGAGCAATTGCCGGTAGCTCTCCAGGTCGCGCCCGGCGCCGGACTGTTCCACCGTGGTCTGGGTGAAATCGTGAAACTTCAGTTTAACGAACGGCTTGTCCGGCCGATAACTGCCATCCAGGCGTTGCAGGCGTCCGTCCAGCTCCTCGAGCAGGGTCGGCAGTTCCTCCAGGCAAGCCGCCAGGTCCGGCAGGTCGCGATCGAAGGTACATTCGACGCTCACCGACTGGCGCCGGCTGTCGACTTCCACCGGTCGCTCGTCGATACCATGGGCCAGTCCCCACAGGCGTTCGCCGAAGCTGCCGAACTCGCGCACCAGGCTCAGCTTGCTGCCCTGGCGCAGGTCGGCGCAGGTGCGGATGCCCATCCTCGCCAGGCGCTCCGCCGTGACCTTGCCGACGCCATGCAACTTGGCCACCGGCAACTCGGCGACGAACCCGTCGACCTGCTCCGGGGTAATCACGAACAGCCCGTCCGGCTTGCGCCAGTCGCTGGCGATCTTGGCCAGGAACTTGTTCGGCGCGACGCCCGCCGAAACGGTGATGTGCAGCTCCTCGGCCACCCGGCGGCGGATGTCCTGGGCAATCCGCGTGGCGCTACCGGCGAAATGGGGCGAAGCGCTGACGTCCAAGTAGGCCTCGTCCAGCGAAAGCGGCTCGATCAGATCGGTATAATCGCGGAAGATCGCATGGATCTGCTTCGACACCGCCCGGTAGACATCGAAACGCGGGCGCACCACCAGCAGATCGGGACACAGCTTGAGCGCCGTGCGCATGGCCATCGCCGAGCGCACGCCATAGGCTCGCGCCTCGTAGCTGCAAGTGGCGACCACTCCGCGCTTGTCCGGCGAACCGCCAACCGCCAGCGCCTTGCCGCGCAGGCTGGGGTCGTCGCGCATCTCGAGGGCGGCGTAGAAACAGTCGCAGTCTATATGGATGATTTTCCGCACCGGAATCTCGCTACAAGCCCCGCCGGGCCTGCCCCGGAGCGCTGAATTCTAACATTGGGCAAGCGCTAAGCATTTGAAGAAAAAACACTTTTTTCGAAAAATCGATTGACAGCCCGACGAGAGTCCGTAGAATGCGCCCACACAGACGCGGGATGGAGCAGTCTGGTAGCTCGTCGGGCTCATAACCCGAAGGTCGTTGGTTCAAATCCAGCTCCCGCAACCACATTCGAAAAGCCCCGGCACTAGCGATAGCGCCGGGGCTTTTTGCATTCCGCCCCTCCTGTTCCACTGCATCGCCTCGCCCTCCGTTCGCTCGCATCATCGCACATTTAACTGTATATTCGTACAGCCAGCTCAGCCTTCGATGAATGCTCGGTAACGGATACGGAAAGGACAGACAGATGCTGAACGTCGAACAATTGAAGCGCAGCGTGAACCGGATGGAACTCGACGACATCCGCCAGGCAGTGGACGAACTGCAGATGGACGGCCTGGTCACCGACGGCAAGACGCCGTTCACCCGCGTGCACTTCAACACCTGCTTCGCCGAGATCGAGGCGCTGTTCCAGCGCGCCGGCTTCCACCGGCCGCTCGATGTGGTCGGCTACCAGGGCGAGATCTATGCGTTGTACGACCCCTCTCGCTGGGAGGCCGTGGAAGTGCTGCGCTGGTTGAAGGAATACCGCGAGGAATCGCGTCACCTGACTCCGGCGTGAGCGCAACGCCTGCGTCAGCGCAACTCGTGTGCCAGGCGCGCGCAGGCCATCCCCACGACCAGCATCACCAGCGGACCGAAGGCCCGCATGGAGATCCGCGCAAGGCTCCAGGACTCTTTCGCAGCGAACAGGCTTGCCGGATTCACCGAATAGACCAGCAGGGAACCGCAGAACAGCCCCAGGCCCAGCAGGCCCAGGCGGCGCAACCAACCGTCGTGGCGGAGCAATACCACCAGCAGGGCGCCGTACAACAGGCAATCGACCCGCGCCACCGAGTCCTTGACCTGCAACGACTGTTCCCAATCCCCCAGCCACCATCCAGCGGCCACGCCCAGCACGACTCCGGCGCCGACATGAATGCCCGCCTGGATCATCGTCACCCTTCCCCCCTCGGAAATGGTCGGACAGTGCAAGCCGCCACTATGCCCACGGCAAGCTGAACCATCGCTGAACGAATACCAGCAAATGGCCTTCGGCCACTTCGCCGACGCAACTCCTGCAAAACCCGGCGGTCTTCTCCCTGTGACAGGACGCCGCCCCGCACAGAAAAAATCTGCTGCGACCACTTGGGAACTCGCCCGAGAGGCCATACTCTGTCGCGCAAATTCCCATGAGGTGGCTGATGCGCACCGACGCTCCCGTTCCAGAACATCCCGCTCCACCCAGCTCTCCCGCGTCCCCACAACGCATCCGGCTGATCGATCGGATTACCGCCTACCGCCAGCCCATCGGCCTGGTCTTCACCTTGCTGCTGTTCGGCCTGGCGCTGGTGGCCTGCTACCACCTGCTACGGGAGATCGATCCCGGCGCCCTCCACGATGCCATCGCCGACGTGCCCAGGCCGGCGCTGCTCGGCGCCCTGAGCGCGACCGCCCTCGGCTTCGTCATCCTGCTCGGCTACGAGTGGTCGGCCAGCCGCTTCGCTGGCGTCACGCTGCCCATGCGCAGCCTGGCCACCGGCGGCTTCAGCGCCTTCGCCATCGGCAATGCGGTAGGCCTGTCGCTGCTTTCCGGCGGCTCCGTACGCTACCGACTGTATTCCCGGCATGGCATCGGCGCTGCCGAAATAGCCCGGATGACGCTATTTGCCAGCCTTTCCCTGGGCTGCGCACTGCCGGTGCTGGCGGCACTCGCCGCACTCTGCGACCTCGACGATGCGGCGTCGGCGCTGCACCTGCCCCGCGCCCTGGTCGCCGTCATCGCGATCGCCGTCCTGTCGCTGGCTGTCGGCCTGGTGGCGTTCCTGGCCCGGCACCGCCTGCCGGGAGAACGGCCGTCCCCCGACAGCCTGCTGGTCCGCCTCGGCCGCCGCAGCCTGCGCCTGCCAGGCCTGCGCCTATCGCTGCTGCAACTGCTGATCACCGCCCTCGACGTCGCCGCCGCCGCTACCGTCCTTTATCTGTTGCTGCCGGAAACCCCACCCTTCGCGGCGTTCCTGCTGGTCTACCTGCTCGCCCTGGCCGCCGGCGTACTCAGCCACGTACCGGGCGGAGTCGGGGTGTTCGAGGCGGTGCTGCTGGCCGCGTTCGCCGGCCAACTGGGCGCCGCGCCGCTGGCCGCGGCCCTGCTCTTGTACCGCTTGATTTATGTGGTGCTGCCACTGCTGCTGGCCTGCCTTTTGTTGCTGTTCCTCGAAGCGCGCCGGTTGTGGGTGACGCGCCAGGCGATTCGCGTCGCCTCGGGTTTCGCCGCACCGATCCTGGCGATCCTGGTCTTCCTCTCCGGTGTCGTGCTGCTGTTTTCCGGCGCCACACCGGCGATCGACACCCGCCTGGAACACCTCGGTTTCCTCATTCCACATCGCCTGATCGATGCCTCGCACCTGGTCGCCAGCCTGATCGGCGTGCTCTGCCTCCTGCTCGCGCAGGGTTTGCGCCGACGGCTGTCGGCCGCCTGGGCCCTGACCCTGGTGCTGTTGCTGGTGGGCGCCCTGCTTTCGCTGCTGAAAGGCTTCGACTGGGAGGAAGCCAGCCTGCTGAGCCTGACCGCCGCGCTGCTCGCCATGTTCCGCCGCTCCTTCTACCGTCCCAGCCGGCTGATGGAAGTACCCTTCTCGCCGCTTTACGTAGGCGCCAGCATCTGCGTGGTCGGCGCCTCGGTCTGGCTGCTGCTGTTCGCCAACCAGGACGTGCATTACAGCAACCAGCTCTGGTGGCAGTTCGCCCTGGACGCCGACGCCCCGCGCGCCCTGCGCGCCGCCCTCGGCAGTTGCCTGCTGCTCCTGGCCCTGGCCCTTGGCTGGCTGCTGCGCGCGGCACCGCCGGCGATCCGCGAGCCGAACGCGGAAGAGCTGCAGCGCGCGGCGCGGATCATCCGCCACTCGGACCAGCCGGATGGCGGCCTGGCCCTGACCGGCGACAAGGCCCTGCTCTTCCATGAGAGCGACGACGCTTTCCTCATGTACGCCCGCCGCGGTCGCAGCATGATCGCCCTGTACGACCCGATCGGCCCGGCCATGCAGCGCGCCGAACTGATCTGGCAGTTCCGCGACCTCTGCGACCTGCACCATGCCCGCCCGGTGTTCTACCAGGTGCGTGCCGAGAACCTGCCGTTCTACATGGACATTGGCCTGACCGCCCTCAAGCTCGGCGAAGAAGCGCGAGTCGACCTGCTGCGCTTCGACCTGGAGAACAAGGGCAAGGAAATGAAAGACCTGCGCTACACCTGGAACCGCGGCCAGCGCGACGGCCTGGCCCTGGAGTTCCATGAACCGGGCCAGGCTCCGCTGGACGAGCTGAAGGCGATATCGGACGCCTGGCTGGGCGGCAAGCAGGTGCGCGAGAAAGGCTTCTCCCTGGGCCGCTTCACCCCGACGTACCTGAACTTCTTCCGCATCGCCATCGTCCGCCACCAAGGCAAGCCGGTGGCCTTCGCCAACCTGCTGGAGACCGACAGCCGCGAACTGGCGAGCCTCGACCTGATGCGCGTGCACCCGGACGCGCCGAAGCTGACCATGGAGTTCCTCATGCTCGGCCTCATCCTCCACTACAAGGCCCAGGGCCACGCGCGCTTCAGCCTCGGCATGGTGCCGCTGGCCGGGCTCCAGCCAAGGCGCGGCGCGCCGTTGACCCAGCGCCTGGGCGCGCTGGTCTTCCGGCGGGGCGAACAGTTCTACAATTTCCAGGGGCTGCGACGCTTCAAGGACAAGTTCCAGCCCGACTGGGAACCCCGCTACCTGGCCGTGCCAGCCGGGCTCGACCCGCTGGTGGCCCTGGCCGATACCGCCGCGCTGATCGCCGGCGGCCTGACTGGATTGGTGAAACGCTGATATGTCTGTCGTGAAACGTCACTGGCGCCGTTTTCTGGTCGCCGCCCTGGTGCTGATCGTCGGTGCCGCCCTGCTGCTCTGGAGCCGACCGGCGGCCCAGGCGAAACTGGAAGCCCTGGACCTCGACGACGGCGGCCACGCCACCCTTGCCGAACCCGGCGAGAAGCCGCGCTCGCGGGTGGTGGTGATCGCCGCCCCCGAACAGCAATTGAACGACGCCCAGATGCTGAACCTGGCTCACGACAGCGCCGCCCGGGTGATCCAGTACTTCCCTCCGGAAAACGGCGATTGCAGGGCGCAGCAGTCCCGGCTCGAAGCGGTCATTGCCCGCCTCGGCGGCAAGCCGAACCTGGTCGCCGGCATCGGCCCGGGCTCGACCACCGCCTGGCGCTGGCTCGCCAGCCAGGACGACGACAAGGCCAAGGCGCTCTCGGTCGGCTTCGACATTGCCCTGGCCGAGCGCGACTGCGACGCCCCGCTGCCGCACCAGGCGTCGCACGGCCAGTGGCTGCTGGCCTGGAACGACAACCCGGACGACGACACCGCAGTCTTCGTCCGCAAGCAGTCGAGCGCGGAAACCAGCATCAGCGACTACGACACCCCGCTGTCCGACGTGCTCGCCCATCAGTTGCGCCTGCAACTGCAAGGCAACGCCGAGGCCCTGCCGGTACTCGAGGTCCCCGCGGCGAAACCCTCGGACATCGTCACCCTGTTCTATTCCGGCGACGGCGGCTGGCGCGACCTGGACAAGGACTCTGCCGAGCATATGGCCAGCATGGGCTACCCGGTGGTCGGCATCGACACCCTGCGCTACTACTGGCAACACAAGAGCCCGGAACAGAGCGCCGCCGACCTCTCCAAGCTGATGCAACACTACCGCGAGAAGTGGGGCGCGAAACGTTTCGTCCTGGCCGGCTACTCGTTCGGCGCTGACATCCTGCCGGCGATCTACAACCGCCTGCCCGGAAAGGACCAGCAGCAAGTGAAAGCCATGCTGCTGCTGGCGCTGGCGCGGACCGGCAGCTTCGAGATCGAAGTGGAAGGCTGGCTGGGCAAGGCCGGCGAGGAAGCCGCCACCGGCCCGGAAATGGCCAGGTTGCCGGCAGCCAAGGTGTTCTGCATCTATGGCGCCGAAGAAAAGGACGAAAGCGGCTGTACCCAATCCCAGGCCGTCGGCGAGAAGCTCGAACTGCCGGGCGGCCACCACTTCGACGAGGACTACCTGTCCCTGGCGAAGAAGATGCTCCAGGCCATCCGCGACCGCGAGAACGCTCCCGACGCCTGATCGCGATCAAGCTCTCCCCGCTCCGCCCTTCTTGTCCCCGGCCGGCGCCAGCTAGACTGAGCCTGCCGGGGGCATTCAGGCTGGCTTCAGCGGAGCCGCCGAGAATACCGGCCGACCCGCCGCAGAGCGGGCTCCCGAGAGCCGAAGAGAAGGAACCGTGATGAGCTGGAAAAACACCGAATCCCGTTATGGGAGCCTGACCATTGCCCTGCACTGGCTGACCCTGCTGCTGATCGCCGGGGTCTACGCCTGTATCGAACTGAAGGGCAATTTCCCCAAGGGCAGCGAAACCCGCGAACTGCTCAAGCAATGGCACTTCATGCTTGGCCTGAGCGTTTTCCTGCTGGTCTGGTTGCGCCTGCTGGTGCGCCTGGCCACCCCTACCCCGCGCATAGAGCCCGCCATCCCCGCCTGGCAGGCGACGCTGGCCAGGCTGATGCACTACGCCCTCTACCTGATGATGATCGGCCTGCCCTTCGCCGGCTGGCTGATCCTCAGCGCCGCCGGCAAGCCGATACCCTTCTTCGGCCTGGAGCTACCGCCGCTGGTCGACAAGAACCCCGACCTCGCCGGGCAAATCAAGGAATGGCACGAAACCATCGGCAACGCCGGTTATTTCCTGATCGGCCTGCACGCCGCCGCGGCGCTCTTCCATCACTTCGTCAGCCGCGACAACACCCTGGTACGGATGCTGCCGCAACGGCGCTGAGAAACGCGCAAAAAAACGCGCCCAATCGGGCGCGCTTTTTTGCAGCGGAGCGGATCAGATCTCGACCTGGGTTCCCAACTCGATCACCCGGTTGAGCGGCAGGTTGAAATAGCGCAGGTTGCCGTTGGCGTTCTTCAGCAGGAAGGCGAACAACCCCTCGCGCCAGCGCGCCATGCCGATGCGCTTGGATGGAATCACCGTCTCCCGGCTGAGGAAGTAGGTGGTGCGCATCGGGCTGAAGTCCAGTTCGTTGAGATGGCACAGGCGCAAGGCAGCCGGGATGTCTGGCTCTTCCATGAAGCCGAAGTGCAGGATCACCCGGAAGAACCCGTCGCCATAGGCCTCGACCTCGAAACGGCGATCCGGCGAAACCCGTGGGCTGTCTTCGTTGACCACGGTGAGCAGCACCACCTGCTCGTGCAGCACCTGGTTGTGCAACAGGTTGTGCAGCAGCGCGTGAGGCACCGCGTCGGTACGCGCGGTAAGGAACACCGCGGTCCCCTGGACCCGGTGCGGCGGCTGCACGCGCATGCTGGAAATGAACACCGAGAGCGGCAGCGAGCCCTCGTCGAGACGCTCCACCAGCAGTTGGCGGCCACGCTTCCAGGTGGACATCAGGATGAAGATGACGATACCCGCGATGACCGGGAAGGCGCCGCCCTGGATCACCTTGGGCAGGTTGGCGGCGAAGAACAGGCTGTCCACCGCGAGCATCACGCAGAAGAACGGGACGCCCAGCCACAGCGGCCATTTCCACAGGCGCCAGATCACCACGCCCATCAGCAGGGTGGTGATCAGCATGGTTCCGGTCACCGCCACGCCGTAGGCAGCCGCCAGCGACGCCGAGGACTCGAAGCCGAGCACCAGCAGGACCACGCCGACCATCAGCGCCCAATTCACCCCGCCGATGTAGATCTGCCCCTGCTCGTGGCTGGAAGTGTGCTGGATGGTCATCCGCGGCACGTAGCCGAGCTGGATCGCCTGGCGGGTCAGGGAGAAGGCGCCGGAGATCACCGCCTGGGAGGCGATCACCGTGGCCAGGGTGGACAGCGCCACCATCGGCAGCAGCGCCCAGCCCGGCGCCAGCAGGTAGAAGGGGTTGCGCGCCGCCTCGGCGTTGGAAAGGATGGTCGCGCCCTGGCCGAAGTAGTTCAGCACCAGCGCCGGCAGCACCAGCAGGAACCAGGCACGGGCGATCGGCTTGCGACCGAAGTGGCCCATGTCGGCGTACAGCGCCTCGGCGCCGGTCAGCGCCAGTACGGTGGCGCCGAGGATGGCGACACCGATGCCGGGATGCGAGCTGAAGAAACGCACGGCCCATACAGGGTTCATCGCCTGCAGCACTTCCGGCTGCTGGATCACCCCGTAGACGCCCAGCGCCGCCAGGGCGCCGAACCAGAGCACCATGACCGGGCCGAACAGGATGCCGATCCGCGCGGTGCCGTGCTTCTGGATCAGGAACAGGCCGATCAGCACGATAAGCGCCAGCGGTACCGTCCAGTGCTCCAGGCCGTCGAAGGCGATCTCCAGCCCTTCTACCGCCGACAGTACCGAGATCGCCGGGGTGATCATGCTGTCGCCGTAGAACAGCGCCGCGCCGATCAGGCCGGCAACCACCACGAAGGTCTGCAGCCTGCCGAACGGCGCCGCCGCCCGGCGCGCCAGGGCCGACAGCGCCATCACCCCGCCCTCGCCCTGGTTGTCGGCACGCAGGACGAAGATCACGTACTTGATGGAAACGACCCAGACCAGCGACCAGAAGATCAGCGACAGCACGCCAAGGACGCCATCGTGGTTGGCCTGCACCCCGTAGCCGCCGATGAAGACCTCTTTCAGGGTATACAAGGGACTGGTGCCGATATCCCCATAGCAGACTCCAACCGCCCCGACCATCAGGCCGATGGCAGAGCTGGAATGCCCCTCCGACGTCTCCTCGGCACGCGTCGCTGCATCACTCATGAAACGCTTTCCCCCGGAAAAATTCGGCAAATGCTGCGCCCATGCCGTCCGCGATGCAAGCGCCGAGGCCACGGACTGCTATGACTATAGAAGGCCGGGGAGCCGATTGCCGAGCGCCCGCGGTGAGTTTTTCCAGGGCCGGAAAAGAGCTGCACGGGAGACTGGAAAAGCCGCGGCGCTGCCGCTAGAATTGCGCACTTTTTGATCAGAGGCGCCAGCAAGCGCGCCCGCCTACCGAGGTTAGCCATGTCCACCCCCACTCCCAAAGTCGGCTTCGTCAGTCTTGGATGCCCCAAGGCGCTGGTCGACTCCGAGCGCATCCTCACCCAGCTGCGCATGGAAGGCTATGAGGTCGTTCCGACCTACGAAGACGCCGACGTCGTGGTGGTCAACACCTGCGGTTTCATCGACAGCGCCAAGGCCGAGTCCCTGGAAGTGATCGGCGAAGCCATCGCCGAGAACGGCAAGGTCATCGTCACCGGCTGCATGGGCGTGGAAGAGCACGCGATCCGCGACGTCCATCCCAGCGTGCTGGCGGTCACCGGCCCGCAACAGTACGAGCAGGTGGTTACCGCGGTGCACGAAGTGGTGCCGCCGAAGACCGAACACAACCCGCTGGTCGACCTGGTCCCGCCGCAAGGCGTCAAGCTGACCCCGCGCCACTACGCCTACCTGAAGATTTCCGAAGGCTGCAACCACAGCTGCAGCTTCTGCATCATCCCGTCCATGCGCGGCAAGCTGGTCAGCCGGCCGGTCGGCGACGTGCTGAGCGAGGCCGAGCGCCTGGTCAAGGCCGGGGTCAAGGAACTCCTGGTGATTTCCCAGGACACCAGCGCCTACGGCGTGGACCTGAAGTACAAGACCGACTTCTGGAACGGCCAGCCGGTCAAGACCCGCATGAAGGAACTCTGCGAGGCGCTGAGCAGCATGGGCGTGTGGGTTCGCCTGCACTACGTCTACCCGTACCCCAACGTCGACGACGTGATCCCGCTGATGGCCGCCGGCAAGCTCCTGCCGTACCTCGACATCCCCTTCCAGCACGCCAGCCCGAAGGTGCTCAAGGCCATGAAGCGCCCGGCCTTCGAGGACAAGACCCTGGCCCGGATCAAGCAGTGGCGCGAGATCTGCCCGGAACTGACCATCCGCTCGACCTTCATCGTCGGCTTCCCGGGCGAAACCGAAGAAGACTTCCAGTACCTGCTCGACTGGCTGACGGAAGCCCAGCTCGACCGCGTCGGCTGCTTCCAGTACTCCCCCGTCGAAGGCGCTCCGGCCAACGAGCTGGGCCTGGAGCCGGTGCCGGACGAGGTCAAGCAGGACCGCTGGGAACGCTTCATGGCCCACCAGCAGGCGATTTCCGCCGCTCGCCTGCAGCTCAAGGTGGGCAAGGAAATCGAAGTGCTGATCGACGAAGTCGACGAACAGGGCGCGGTCGGCCGCTCCTGGGCCGACGCTCCGGAAATCGACGGCAACGTGTTCGTCGACAGCGACGAGCTGAAGCCGGGCGACAAGGTCCGCGTGCGCATCACCGATGCCGACGAGTACGACCTCTGGGCCGAGCTGGTCTGAGCCCCCCTGAAGAGCCCCGCCCCGCGGGGCTTTTTCATCGCCAACCGTTCCGGAGAGCACGATGCTCAACAACGACGTACTACGCAGCCTGCGCTACCTGCTGGATCTTCCCGACGCACATCTGGCCGAACTGGCCGCCCCGTTCGGCGAGCAAGTCGAAGCGGACCTGCTCGAGGCTTACCTGAAGAAGGAAGACGAAGACGGCTTCCAGGCCTGCCCCGACCGCTACCTGGCGCGCTGCCTGGACGGACTGATCATCCAGCGCCGCGGTCGCGACGAGTCGCGTCCGCTACCGCCGCTGGAGCTGCCGTTGAGCAACAACATGATCCTGAAGAAGCTGCGGGTCGCCTTCGAACTCAAGGAGGAAGACCTCCATGCCATCCTCGACAGCGTCGACTTCCCGGTCTCCAAACCCGAGCTGAGCGCCCTGTTTCGCAAGCCCGGCCACAGCAACTACCGGACCTGCGGCGACCAGTTGCTGCGCAACTTCCTCAAGGGCCTGACCCTGCGCGTCCGTGGCTGAACGCGCGGAGCCACTGCTGGCGGTTCTGCTCCAGGCGCCGCCCTGCGTCGACCCCTGGTTCCTGAAGTGCCGCCAGGATCGCGCCGGCCTGACCATCCTCGTCCGCGACCTCGCCAACCAGCGCACCTGGCGCGTCGAGTTCGTCGAAGTCGAAGGCCTGCGCCAGCTCGACGCTGCCGACCTGCTGGAATTCTGGCCAGCCTGTGCGGCATCCGAGGGTTGGCTGTACCGGGTCGAGCAAGGCGGCTGGCTGGACCAGGAATGCCGTCGCGAGGGCTTCGTCGCCCGCGAGACCAAGGCCGTCGACGAGTATTTCGTCAATGGCGGCGATCGCTGCCTGAGCGTGCTGTCCTGGTCGCCACCGAAGGTTTCCCCGCTGATCTGACCGCCATGAAAAAAGCCGCCCGTGGGCGGCTTCTCGCGTGGCGCTCCGGCTACATCAGGAAGATCGTCGCCAGGCCGAGGAAGATGAAGAAACCGCCGCTGTCGGTCATCGCAGTGATCATCACGCTGGAGCCCATCGCCGGATCGCGTCCGAAACGATGCAGGGTCATCGGGATCAGCACTCCCATCATCGCCGCCAGCAGCAGGTTCAGGGTCATCGCGGCGGTCATCACCACGCCCAGTTCCCAGTTGCCGTAAAGATAGAAGGCCACCACGCCGATCACTCCGCCCCACGCCAGGCCGTTGACCAGCGCGACGCCAAGCTCCTTGCGCAGCAGGCGGTTGCGACTGTTGCTGGTCGGCTGTACCTGGTCGAGCGCGATGGCGCGGACGATCATGGTGATGGTCTGGTTGCCGGAATTGCCACCGATGCCGGCAACGATCGGCATCAGCGCGGCCAGCGCCACCAGTTTCTCGATGGAGCCTTCGAACAGACCGATCACCCGCGAGGCGACGAAGGCGGTGATCAGGTTGGTGGCCAGCCAGGCCCAGCGGTTGCGCACCGACTTCCAGACCGAGGCGAAGATGTCTTCTTCTTCACGCAGACCGGCCATGTTGAGGACTTCGCTTTCGCTTTCCTCACGGATCAGGTCGACCATCTCGTCGATGGTCAGACGACCGATCAGCTTGCCGCCCTTGTCCACCACCGGCGCGGAAATCAGGTCGTAACGCTCGAATGCCTGGGCGGCGTCGTAGCCGTCCTCGTCCGGGTGGAAGGTCACCGGGTCGGTGGCCATGACTTCCAGCACTTGCTTGTCCGGATCGTTGACCAGCAGGCGCTTGATCGGCAGCACGCCCTTGAGCACGCCGTCGTAGTCGACCACGAACAGTTTGTCGGTATGCCCGGGCAGTTCCTTCAGGCGGCGCAGGTAGCGCAGCACCACTTCCAGGCTGACGTCCTCGCGGATGGTGACCATCTCGAAGTCCATCAGCGCGCCGACCTGGTCCTCCTCGTAGGACAGCGCCGAACGCACTCGCTCGCGCTGCTGCGCGTCGAGGCTTTCCATCAGTTCATGGACCACGTCGCGCGGCAGTTCCGGCGCCAGGTCGGCGAGTTCGTCGGCGTCCAGGTCCTTGGTCGCGGCGATGATCTCGTGGTCGTCCATGTCCGCGATCAGGGTTTCCCGGACCGCGTCGGAGACTTCGAGAAGGATGTCGCCGTCGTCCTCGGACTTGACCAGTTGCCAGACCGTCAGGCGGTCGTCCAGCGGCAGCGATTCGAGGATGTGGGCGATGTCGGCGGGGTGCAGTTCCTCCAGCTTGCGCTGGAGTTCTACGAGATTCTGCCGGTGGACGAGGTTTTCCACCCGGTCATGGTGCTGGCCTTCCTGACGATGGGTCAGGTCTTCCACCACCTTGTGGCGATGCAGCAGCTCGACCACCTGCGCTAGGCGGTCCTGCAGGCTTTCCTGCGGCTTCTTGGCTTCTACTTCGGTCATAGCGCGCTCCACCCCCAGTAGCGGAGCACGCCAAAGGGGTCAATCAGAAACGTGATTGGTCAAACGGGAAACTGTTCGAGTTTCTACTGGGTAAGTCCATGGGGGTGTTCCAAGGGCCCTCTCGGGGCAGATACGGATAATGATAACACTCCGCTTGCGTTTTGCGCGTTACAAAATGGCGGCAAGAACAAGCGCTTGCGGCACAAAGTTCATCGTCACTCGACGCCTGACTGCGACGCCGGAAATTTCACTCAGGACACTCGGCCCCGCGGAAAAAGGCAACGCGTTAGCCTGCACTCACCCTTATCCGACCCGGAGTGCCGCCCATGCGTTCCCTGTCCCTCCTTCTCCTCCTCTCGCTGGCGTCCATCTGCGAGGCCGCTGCGGTATTCCGCTGCGAAGACGCCAGCGGCCATGTCAGCTTCACCCAACTCGGTTGCCCCGCCGGGCAGGCCGGCGAGACCGTCGTGGCGGACAACCCGCCGCCGGGAGGCAGGAGCGTCACGCCGAGGGCCGAGACGAAGACGAAAAAGGCGTCCATCGGCCGGAAAAGCGTGCCGCTCGCGGTGATCGGAGAAAGAGAAGATCGCTGCGGCAGACGCCTGGACGAGAAGGAACGCCGCAAGGCGATCGTGGAGCAGCGGATCATGGCGGGAATGACCCGCTCCGATGTGGAGCGGGCGCTGGGCAAGCCGGACCGGGTCAGCGGGAACAATGCGGAGGTGCGTTATCAGTACAAGGCCGACAAGCGACGGGGAGCGAGAAGCGTGAGCTTCGATCAGGAGGGATGTGTGAAGGGAAAGGGAAGGTACCGGGTGGAGCGAGTCGATCCCGGGAGCTAAGGCCGGGCCGTCCTCATACCGATGAAAGCAGGACCGGCATCGCCCTTAGCGTGCCGGGCAGGGTGTCGCCCTGCCTGCATGGAAAAGACGGACGACAGTCTTCAGCAACCTACCGCCTGCCCGCCGCGCACGCCTCTGGCTGGCAGTTATGGTCAGGCTCAATCCTCTTTCTGCGGTTCGCCGGGCAACAACGCGCGTGATGAACAGACCGCGATACAGGTGGAATCCCGTTTGCACGTCCACCGTTTCGGAAGCGCCTTGCAGTGAAGTCAAGGCAGCGATGCCCTTGCGCACACGGCACTCGTTCAACGCGCGGCTGCCTCCCTCCATCGGCAGCAAGGAGGGCAACGGCTCGCCAGCGGGCGCATGGTCGACAATGCTGCCGACGATGGTGATGAGCTGGTCGCCGCGCGCGCTGACGGCAGCCTGCGCGAGGTTTTCGGAAATCACCGCATCCAGGCGAACGATGCCGACGCGACGACTGATCAACATGACCATGGATCTCTCCTCTATGTATGGATGGCATCGCTACGATGCATCGCAACGACCTCTAGGAAGCCGTTCCACCCGTCCCCCCGGAGGCCTGCCCGGGAGCGGTGCGCTCGAGGTCGACGAGCAGCACGTGTTCGTGAGCGAGAACAAGGTCGAAACGAGCCTGCCCCAGCGCCTGGCCATCCTGCACGACGGACAGGTTTTCGATGGGTGTCAGGCGCAGCAGGCTGGCCTTCAGCACGCGCAGGCGCTCGCCGGCATTGCCTGACTGCAGCAGGCAGCGGGCATCCTGCAGGTACTGGTGCGCCTCGGGACCATGCCAGGTCAGGCGAAAGATGCTCTCGCAACTGGCCAGCAGGGACTCCTGCTCGCCACTGGCGGAAAACTCCCGCCGCACCTTGCCAAGCAGGCTCGAGGACACCAGGCGCAAGGTCATGAAGGGGATGGCCGGCGGGGCCAGCAGTTGATCGGCATCGATGACGCTGCCGGCGGGCAGGCCGAACAACTGCCGCAACGTTTCGCGCAGGGCGGCGTGATCCAGGCGCACGGTTGCACTGGACATGTCGAACTCCTTTTTCAGGATGGATGGATGACGGACAGGCACCGACGCGGCGGATACAACCGCCGGCCAGGCCGGAGCGAAGTACGTTCGTTCAATGCAGGCGCAGGACCCGCGCCAGGTTGCCGCGCGCCTGCAACAGCAGGACCAGCAGCACCAGCAGTACCCCGAGCATCCACGGCGAGAGGTGCTCGGCACGATACAACCCGGCCACTATTCCCAGCGCCTGGCAGCCGGTGCACAACGCCAGCAGGTAGGCGCACAGGGAAACGCCGGGGCGGAAACGCGCGCCGGCGCGGCGATAGGTGATCAGGCGCATGCAGATCGCCGAGCAGACCAGCACGGTCAGGGTGGACAGCGGATCAACCATCGGACTTGCCTCCCCGGCGGCGCAACAGCCCGCGCATCCAGTTGGGCAGTTCGCCGCCACGCATCCACTCGAGCATGCCGATGCCGCCGGTCACGCAGAGGGTCGCGGCGACGAAGGCGGCCATGCCGCTGGTCTGGGTCAACCCGCGGCCGAGCGCCTCGATTCCGGCGTAATAGCCGCCGACCCAGGACACCAGCAGGTAGCCGAGGCGGGTCAGGGCGTTGTAGTCACGGGCGAACACGACAAAGAAGATGGCGCCGCCGAAGCCTCCCAGCAAGGCGTTGCCATCGATACCCGGCAGGTACATGGCCAGGCCGACGCCAGCCATTGCGCTGGCAGCGGAGGCCGCAGAGCTTGGCTCGGACATGGATGACTCCCGGAAATGCAAAGGCCCGCCGAAAAGGCGGGCCCGGAACGGCCGAAGCCCGCATCGGCGGGCTTCGGCCAGAGGAATTTCAATCGTGGAGAATTTATACCTTTATCGTCCCATAGCGTCAATATGGGAAAACCCGTTTTCATACAGAAATTTTTTTAGCGCTCGCCCACGATCCCCACCTCCGCCATCGGCTCCTCCAGCCGCTGCAAGGCCTGGCGCAGCAAAGCGACGACCCGCTCGCGCCATTCCTT
Organism: Pseudomonas sp. RC10-4-2; assembly: GCF_050433085.1. NCBI lineage: Bacteria > Pseudomonadati > Pseudomonadota > Gammaproteobacteria > Pseudomonadales > Pseudomonadaceae > Pseudomonas > Pseudomonas sp. RC10-4-2. The sequence goes on along the minus strand of NZ_JBNPXX010000002.1, from coordinate 1,053,517 downwards.
GTCCCAGCGATGCAGGGTGCTCTTCGACAGCCCGCTGAGTCGCTCGATCTCGCGGATGCTCGACGGCGGACGACGGAACATGCGCATCAGCAAGGCCAGGGTTGCCCGCTGCTCGATCGGGTCGGCCCCGGGCTTCAGCCAGTCGCGCAAAGCCGCCAGGCCAAGGACGAAATCCCGCCCGCGGGCGAACTCGGCCCGCACCACCGCCAGCTCCAGTGGGTGCGCAGCCAACTGGCGCTGGGCGAAACGCACGGTCATCACCGCCTGGGCCTGCCATTCGTGCGGACTCAAACCGCTGGGCAGGTGTTCGATGAAGCTGCGATCGAAGCGCTCGCGCAGGCCATCGATCACCATCGCCGTCGACGACTTCGGTCCCGGCTGGTGCTCGAACATCCAGTAGGCCACGGCCAGCGCCTGCTCGGTACTTTGAAACATGGTATTCCCTCCTTGGCCGGCCCACCTGGCTGGCCGCTCGCATTAGCCACCCGCAGTGGCTGTGTTGGGCCGCCGTCCTACCCGAGGTGAGTAGGAAAGCGCTGAAATTATGGTAATACCCATATACGGAGGCTTGCAATGCCACAGGCACACCCTTAGTCTTGCCCCCTATGGAACTCAAAGATCGCATCAAGGCGGCGCGCAAGCACGCCCATCTCAGCCAGGTCCAGCTTGCCCAGGCGGTAGGCATGACCCAGACCTCCATTTCCGATCTGGAGCGCGGCAAGTCCCGCGCCACCAGCTTCGTCGCGCAGATCGCCGGCGCCTGCGGCGTCAACCCCCTGTGGCTGGCGGAAGGTCGCGGCGAGATGCTCGCCGAGCGCGGCCAGGCGAACGCAGGACCCAATGCCAGTTGGCTTGGCGCAGTAGAGTCATGGGACGACGAAACGCCCCTGGATGCCGACGAGATCGAACTGCCCTTCTACAAGGAGATCGAGCTGTCCGGCGGCAAGGGCAGCACGGTGATCCTGCAGACCGGCGGGCGCAAGCTGCGCTTCGGCAAGTACACCCTGCGCAAGAAGAACATCGATCCGGCCAGTGCCGCCTGCGTCACGGTCAGCGGCAACAGCATGGAGCCGGTGCTGCCGGACGGCAGCACGGTAGGCGTGGACACTAGCGCGCGGACGATCAAGGACGGCGACATGTACGCCTTCGACCACGACGGCCAACTGCGCGTGAAACTGCTCTACCGCCTTCCGGGCGGCGGCCTGCGCATTCGCAGCTTCAACAGCGACGAGCACCCGGACGAGCGCTACGAGCCCCAGGAAGCCGCCGAGCACATCAACGTGATCGGCCGGGTGTTCTGGTACTCGGTGCTGGTCTGACCCCTTCCCGCCCCGCCTGACGACGGGGCCGCATTCCGGCGGAAGAAAAATCCCGGGCAAAGAAAAAGGGCCTGCATTGCTGCAGGCCCTTTCGGTATGGCGCACTCAGGAGGATTCGAACCTCCGACCGCTCGGTTCGTAGCCGAGTACTCTATCCAGCTGAGCTATGAGTGCGTGTCGGTGCTTTTTCCGGCCACCTGCCGGTAACGCTTGTTTTACCGTGAAAGACCGCAACTGTCGATCCTTCGTCCGTCGAGCCCCTGACGAGAGGAACCCTTCGAAATATGGCGCACTCAGGAGGATTCGAACCTCCGACCGCTCGGTTCGTAGCCGAGTACTCTATCCAGCTGAGCTATGAGTGCGTCGTGGGGGCGCATTATAGATTGTGGATTTTATCCGTCAAGCGATTTTTTCAATCAAATCAGTAACTTAGTTACCAAGATGGCTTTCGCCGCCTGAATCAATCTCTAACACTTGAATGGCGGAGAGGGGGGGATTCGAACCCCCGACACCCTTTTGAGGTGTACTCCCTTAGCAGGGGAGCGCCTTCGGCCACTCGGCCACCTCTCCGCAACACGGGGCGCATGATACCCATCTTTACCCCGTTTGCAAAGGGAAAATTAGATAAAAATTAATGGTTTGGCTCTTGATCTTTCTCTTTCTGGATGCGCTGGTAAATTTCCTCCCGGTGTACGGCGACTTCCTTCGGCGCGTTGACGCCGATGCGCACCTGGTTCCCTTTGACACCCAGTACCGTCACGGTGACGTCGTCACCTACCATCAGGGTCTCTCCGACCCGACGAGTCAGAATCAGCATTCCTTTCTCCTCACGCGAATATTTCAGGACAACAGTCTGCAAAAAAGAAATGGCGGCGGATCCGCAGAAATCAAGAGCGCGATCCTTCACCCAGTATTGACCAGTCCCGCCGGAATGAAAGTTCCTGCCAAACGGTCAAAAACGACAAAAGGCGCGGGGTTGCCGCGCCTTTCGCCTGCCAGCGTCACTCACCCTGTCGCGCCGGCGCGTCGAGCTCGAACGCCGTGTGCAGAGCACGTACCGCCAGTTCCAGGTACTTCTCTTCGATCACCACGGAAACCTTGATTTCCGAGGTGGAGATCATCTGGATGTTGATGCTTTCCTTGGCCAGCGCTTCGAACATGCGGCTGGCCACGCCGGCGTGCGAACGCATGCCGACGCCGACGATGGAAACCTTGGCGATGTTGGTGTCGCCGATGGCTTCGCGCGCGCCGATGTTGGCGGCGGTCTGCTTGAGGATTTCCAGGGCGTTCAGGTAATCGTTGCGATGCACCGTGAAGGTGAAGTCGGTGGTGTTATCGTGCGCCACGTTCTGCACGATCATGTCGACTTCCACATTGGCGGCACTGATCGGCCCGAGGATCTTGAAGGCCACGCCGGGGGTATCGGGTACGCCACGGATGGTCAGCTTGGCTTCGTCGCGGTTGAAGGCGATGCCGGAGATGATCGGCTGTTCCATGGATTCCTCTTCATCATCGATAGTAATGAGGGTGCCCGGACCCTCCTGGAAGCTGTGCAGCACGCGCAGCGGAACGTTGTACTTGCCGGCGAACTCGACCGCCCGGATCTGCAGCACCTTGGAACCGAGGCTGGCCATTTCCAGCATTTCCTCGAAGGTGATCTTGTCCAGCCGACGGGCCTGCGGCACTACGCGCGGATCGGTGGTGTAGACGCCGTCGACGTCGGTGTAGATCTGGCATTCGTCGGCCTTCAACGCCGCCGCCAGGGCCACCCCGGTGGTATCGGAACCGCCGCGGCCCAGCGTGGTGATGTTGCCGTTGCCGTCGACGCCCTGGAAACCGGCGACCACCACTACCCTGCCGGCCTTGAGGTCGGCGCGGATGTGGGTGTCGTCGATGTGCAGGATGCGCGCCTTGGTGTGCGCGCTGTCGGTGAGGATACGCACCTGGTTGCCGGTATAGGAGACCGCCGGCACGCCGCGCTTGATCAGGGCCATGCTGAGCAGGGCGATGGTCACCTGCTCTCCGGTCGAGACCATGACGTCCAGTTCGCGCGGAACCGGCTGCTCCATGATCTGGTTGGCCAGGCCGATTAGACGGTTGGTCTCCCCGCTCATGGCGGATACCACCACGACGACGTCATCGCCCGCTTCGCGGAATTTCTTCACCTTCTCGGCCACCTGCTCGATACGCTCGACGGTGCCGACGGAGGTCCCTCCAAACTTCTGTACGATCAAAGCCATTTCAAACCGCCTGATTCCGTGAAGGGCGCCCTTTTGAACCTGCCACATTCTTTCGCTACCCGGACTGGCGGGGCGCACCGCCGGCCGGGCATCAAGGGGCGCTGGCCGCCCGGCCCCGCGTCGCTCTGGCGCGGGGCCGGCATGGCATCAGAGCCCTTGCTCGACGAAGCGCTGGGCCAGGGCCAGGGCCTCGTCCAATTTCGCTGCATCGGTGCCGCCGCCCTGGGCCATATCCGGGCGTCCGCCACCTTTGCCACCAACTGCCGCCGCGGCTTGCTTCATAAGCTCGCCGGCCTTCAGTTGGCCGGTCAGGTCCTGGGTCACGCCTGCGACCAGTACGACCTTCCCGTCCAGCTCGCCGCCGAGCAGGATCACTGCGCGGCCGAGCTTGTTCTTCAACTGGTCGACCAGCGCCAGCAGCGCCTTGCCGTCCAGACCATCGAGGCGCGCGGCGAGTACCTTCGCGCCCTTGATTTCCACCGCCGCCGCCGAAAGGTCGTCGCCGGCCGCGCTGGCAGCCTTGGCCTTGAGCTGTTCCAGCTCCTTCTCCAGCGAGCGGTTGCGCTCCAGCAGGGCGCCGAGCTTGTCCAGCAGGTTGTCGCGGCTGCCCTTGACCAGGCTGGCGGCTTCCTTGAGCTGCTCCTCGGCACCGTTCAGGTAGGCCAGCGCCGCCGCGCCGGTGACCGCCTCGATACGGCGTACGCCGGCAGCCACGCCACCCTCGCTGGTGATCTTGAACAGGCCGATGTCGCCGGTGCGGGATACGTGGGTGCCACCGCACAGCTCGACGGAGAAATCGCCGCCCATGCTCAGTACGCGCACCTGGTCGCCGTACTTCTCGCCGAACAGCGCCATGGCGCCCTTGGCCTTGGCGGTGTCGATATCGGTTTCCTCGGTCTCGACCTCGGTGTTGCGACGGATTTCGGCGTTGACGATATCCTCCAGGGCCTTCAGTTGTTCCGCCTTGATCGCCTCGAAGTGGCTGAAGTCGAAACGCAGGCGCTGGCTGTCCACCAGCGAGCCCTTCTGTTGTACGTGGTCGCCCAGTACCTGGCGCAGCGCGGCATGCAGCAGGTGGGTCGCGGAGTGGTTGAGCGCGGTGGCCTGGCGTACCGAGGCGTCGACCTCGGCCTTGACCGCGCCGCCGACGCTCAGGTTGCCCCGGGCGACCACGCCATGGTGCAGGTGCGCGCCGCCAGCCTTGGTGGTATCGCGCACGTCGAAGCGCACGCCAGCCGCCTCGAGGTAGCCACTGTCGCCGACCTGGCCGCCGGACTCGGCGTAGAACGGCGTCTGGTCGAGGACCACGACGCCCTCCTCGCCCTCCTCCAGGCGCTCGACGGCCTGGCCGTCCCTGAACAGCGCGACGATCTGCCCGGCGCCGGAGACGCCCTGATAGCCGAGGAAGCGGGTCTCGCCGTCGACCTTGACCAGGCTGTTGTAGTCCATGCCGAAGGCGCTGGAAGCGCGGGCGCGCTCGCGCTGGGCCTCCATCTCGCGCTCGAAGCCGTCCTCGTCGATGGTCAGCTCGCGCTCGCGGGCGATGTCATTGGTCAGGTCGACCGGGAAGCCATAGGTGTCGTACAGCTTGAACACCACGTTGCCGGGAATCACGCTGCCCTGCAGTTCGGCGAGGTCCTGTTCGAGGATCTTCAGGCCTTGCTCCAGGGTCTTGGCGAACTGTTCTTCCTCGGTCTTCAGCACGCGCTCGATGTGTGCCTGCTGTTGCTTCAGCTCGGGGAAGGCATCGCCCATCTCGGCGACCAGCGCTGCGACGATCTTGTGGAAGAAGGTGCCCCTGGCGCCCAGCTTGTTGCCGTGGCGGCAGGCGCGGCGGATGATCCGCCGCAAGACGTAGCCGCGACCCTCGTTGGACGGCAGTACGCCGTCGGCGATCAGGAAGCTGCAGGAACGGATGTGATCGGCTACCACCTTCAGCGACGGCGCGTCGTCGTTGGCGCAGCCGATGGCCTCGGCGGAGGCTTTCAGCAGGTTCTGGAACAGGTCGATCTCATAGTTCGAGTGCACGTGCTGGAGTACCGCGCTGACGCGCTCCAGGCCCATGCCGGTGTCCACGCTCGGCGCCGGCAGCGGGTGCATGACGCCGTCCGCGGTGCGGTTGAACTGCATGAACACGTTGTTCCAGATCTCGATGTAGCGGTCGCCGTCCTCTTCCGGCGAACCGGGCGGGCCGCCCCAGATCTCCGGCCCATGGTCGAAGAAGATCTCGGTGCAGGGACCGCAGGGTCCGGTATCGCCCATCGCCCAGAAGTTGTCGGACGCATAGGGCGCGCCCTTGTTGTCGCCGATCCGCACCATACGCTCGGCGGGCACGCCGACTTCCTTGGTCCAGATGTCGTAGGCCTCGTCGTCGGTGGCGTAGACGGTGACCCAGAGCTTTTCCTTGGGCAGGTTCAGCCATTTCTCGCCGGTGAGGAACTCCCAGGCGTAATGGATGGCGTCGCGCTTGAAATAGTCGCCGAAGCTGAAGTTACCCAGCATTTCGAAGAAGGTGTGGTGCCGCGCGGTGTAGCCGACGTTTTCCAGGTCGTTGTGCTTGCCGCCGGCGCGCACGCATTTCTGGCTGGTGGTCGCACGGGTGTAGGCGCGCTTTTCCAGGCCGAGGAAGCAGTCCTTGAACTGGTTCATGCCCGCGTTGGTGAACAGCAGGGTCGGATCGTTCGCCGGGATCAGCGAACTGGAAGCGACACGGGTGTGTCCCTTCTCTTCGAAGAAGCGGAGGAAGGCTTCACGGATTTCAGCGCTTTTCATAGGTTCTTCCACGGAAAATTGGCGGCCACGAATCGCCGGCAAAGGGCCGCATTATATCGGCCCTTGGGCAAGGTTGTAGTGTATTTGCGCGATAGTTATTGCCTATTGCCGACCTTTTCGCTTATGAGCGACGAAAGGCCGCGAAGGCATCCAGTACTTGTCCTATGGACTCGGCGGAAACGTCCAGGTGGGTGACCAGGCGCAAACGCGCCGCCGCGCTGATCCGCACCTCGCGCTCGGCGAGGAAGTCGCGCAGCGCGACCGCCCGCTCGCCGACATCGACGTAGACCATGTTGGTCTGCACCGGCTCCACCGCATAGCCCAGTTCGCGCAGCCCGTCGCCCAGGCGCGCGGCGTTGGCGTGGTCGTCGGCCAGGCGTGCCACCTGGTGATCGAGGGCGTACAGGCCGGCAGCCGCCAGCAGACCGGCCTGGCGCATCCCGCCGCCGACCATCTTGCGCCAGCGACGGGCCTTGCCGATCAGTTCGACGCTGCCGCAAAGCACCGAGCCCACCGGCGCACCGAGGCCCTTGGACAGGCACACCGACACCGAGTCGAAGTGCCGGGTGATTTCGCTGGCGTCTACGCCCAGCTTCACCGCCGCGTTGTACAGGCGCGCGCCATCCAGGTGCAGGGCCAGGCCACGCGCGCGAGTGAAAGCGCGCGCCGCGGCCAGGTAGTCGAGCGGCAGCACCTTGCCCTGCATGGTGTTTTCCAGGGCCAGCAGGCGGGTCCTGGCGAAATGGAAGTCGTCGGCCTTGATCGCCGCCGCGACCTTGTCCAGGTGGAGCGATCCGTCGGCCTCGCCGTCGATCGGCTGCGGCTGGATCGAGCCCAGCACCGCGGCACCGCCGCCCTCGTATTTGTAGGTATGCGCCTGCTGGCCGACGATGTATTCGTCGCCGCGCTCGCAGTGGGCCATCAATCCGAGCAGGTTGCTCATGGTCCCGGTCGGTACGAAGAGCGCCGCGGCGAAGCCCAGGCGCGCCGCCAGTTCGGCCTCCAGGCGGTTGACCGTGGGGTCCTCGCCATAGACGTCGTCGCCCAGTTCGGCCGCGGCCATGGCTTCGCGCATGCCGGCGGTGGGCTGGGTGACGGTGTCGCTGCGCAGGTCGATGACAGGCACGGAGGGCTCCTCGGTTCGGCGGAAAAGCCCGATCCTACGGCGCTCTACCGACAGCCACAAGGGAAGTCGGGAAATCTTCCCGGCCGCAACGGAAACGGAGCGCCGAAGCGCTCCGTCATGATCGAGAGGGAAGGCCGATACGCCTCAGAGCTTGGCCGGCACCACCAGGATTCCGGCACGCAGGCCGTTCTTCACCCGTGGATTGGGGAAGATGATGCGCGCGCCGACCTCGTCCACCACCCAGCGCGTGCCGCCGATATCCTCGGCCAGCAGGTAGCCCGGCGAGAGTTCGGTGAAGTTGGCCACGTCGTCGTCGAGGTGCAGGCGGAAGTGGTCGCTGTGCTTGATCACCTCGCGCGACACACTGAACAGCTTGAGGCCGTCGAGCCGGGAGCCGTCCGGCTGTTCCTCGCTGCCGTCGATCAGCAGCTCCAGGCTCCGCTCCAGGCGCTCCAGGTTGACCTCCTGGTTCTCTCCGAACGGACGTGCCTTGCCCAGTTCCAGGGTAAAGGCCTCGGCGCCGAGCTGGCCGTAGGTGTAGGCGCTGAAGGTGATGCCCGGCTTGTTCTGCAACAGCACCGCCTCGATGCCGGCGTCGCGCAGGCGGGCCAGTTCGCTGCGGGAATGCTGGCGGCCCTCGGCCCAGGGGTAGAGGGCGAACTGCTCGATCTTCGAGCCGCGGATCGCGGTATGCAGGTCGTAGTGCAGGTGGACTCGCTCGGTCTTGCTGAAGAACACCTGGGCCAGGCGCTCCAGCTCGGCGGCACGGAAGGCCTCGTTGCCACTGCCCTCCTCGTGGCGACCGTTGAACAGGCGGTTCATGTCCTGTTCGACGTAGCGCTCGCCGCGGCGGATGGCTTCGGGGTTGCCGAACAGGAAGAGGACCCTGGCGGCAGGCTTGAGGGTGCCAGCGGCGACCTTGCGGATCAGCCGTTCGAGCAGTTCGATGGGCGCGGTCTCGTTGCCGTGGATACCGGCCGAGAGCAACAGGTCGACGCCGTTATCGCGGGCGCCGATCGGCGTGACTTCCAGCGCGCCCTCGGCCAGCCAGTGCAGGCGGGTGCCGTCGGCGGTGAGCTGGATCTTCTCGGTCGGCTCGCGGCCGGCCAGGGTCAAGTCGAGCAGTTTGCCGAGGGCGAGCATGGGATGTCCTCAGTCAGTGGGTGTGGTCGCAGCCGCAGTCGGGGCCGTGCTCGTGGTCGTCGCCCTCTTCGATCGGCTCCATCTCCAGTTGCAGGCTGACCAGGTTGGTCGCCATCGGCCGCAGCAGCAGGTTGGTGTATTCGGTATCGCCGTCTTCGACGTCGACGCCGATCAGCAACTGGCCGTTGCCGGCTTGCTGGACCCACACTTCCTTGCCCTGCCAGACCACGGCGAAACGGGTGCAGGAAGTTTCCAGCTGGGTGCCGTCGGTATCTTCGAGGATCAGTTGCAGGCTATCGGACATGGTGGCGAGGCTCTCAATCGAGTTGGAAGGAATAAACCGAGCCCAGTTTAAGGATCTGCGTCAGTTCATCCAATGCCGTCCGGCACTCCAGCAGCAGTTGGGGGTCGGCCAGGTCGGTCTCGCTCAGGCGGTCGCGGTAGTGCCGGTCGACCCAGGCTACCAGCGTGTCGTACAGGCCGGCGCTCATGATCACCCCCGGATTCACCGCCGCCAGCTCCCGTTCCTGCAGCGCCACGCGCAAGCGCAGGCAAGCCGGACCGCCGCCGTTCTGCATGCTCTGCTTGAGGTCGAAGACCTTCACTTCGCGGATCGGACCGTCGTCGCCGGTGAGCTGGTCCAGGTAGTTCCAGACCCGCGGGTTGTTCCGACACTCCTCCGGTACCACCAGCAGCATCGAACCGTCGGCCTTCGACAGCAGTTGGCTGTTGAACAGGTAGGACTTCACCGCGTCCTCCACCGCGACCTGGTCGCGCGGCACGCAGATGGCGCGGAAGCGGCCGCCGCGGCGGCCCAGCTTGTCGTGCAGTTCGGCAAGGACCTTCTCGGTATCGAGGAAGGCGTCCTCGTGATGGAACAGCACCTCGCCATTGCCCACCGAGATCACATCGTTGTGGAACACGCCCTGGTCGATCACCGCCGGGTTCTGTTGAGCGTAGACCACTCCGGCCTCGCTCAGCCCGTGCAGGCGCGCGACGGCCTGGCAGGCTTCCAGGGTCTGGCGCGCCGGATAGCGTTGCGGCGCCGGGAAGCGACTGTCGAAGGCGCTGCGACCGAAGACGAAGAACTCCACGCCGGCATCGCCATAGTCCTTGCAGAAGCGCGTGTGGTTGGCCGCGCCTTCGTCGCCGAACTGGCTCACTGCCGGCAGCGCCGCGTGATGGGCGAAATGCCGCTCGTCGTTGAACATCGCCGCCAGCACGCGGCTGGTGGTGGGATGCTCGATGGATCGGTGGAACTTGCAGTTCAGGTTGGCCGCGGTGAAATGCACGCGGCCATCGGCGGTGTCGGCACTCGGGCTGACCGTGGCGGCATTGGCGGTCCACATGCTCGAAGCCGAGCTGCAGGCGGCGAGGAGAGGCATCGCTTCCTTCGCCGCGCGGCGGATCACCTCCTCGTCGCTGCCGGAGAAGCCCAGGCTACGCAGCGCAGCGGTATCCGGGCGGGCTTGCGGAGCGAGTACCCCCTGCTTGAAACCCATCTCCATCAGCGCCTTCATCTTCGCCAGGCCCTGCTTCGCCGCTTCCTTCGGGTTGGACACCGCCTGGCTGTTGCTTTGCGAAGCGACATTGCCGTAGGACAGGCCGCCGTAGTTGTGGGTCGGGCCGACCAGGCCGTCGAAATTCACTTCATGGGCATTCATAGGCTGATCCCGGGAGTCAGGGTGGCAGGAAGGGACACGCTGGGGCTTTCCAGCGAGGCGACCGGATAGGCGCAGTAATCGGCGGCGTAGTAGGCGCTCGGCCGGTGGTTGCCGGACGCGCCGATACCGCCGAACGGCGCGCTGCTGGCGGCGCCGGTGAGCTGCTTGTTCCAGTTGACGATGCCGGCGCGGCTTTCCACGAGGAACTGCTCGAAACGCTCGCGGGAATCCGACAGCAACCCGGCGGCCAGGCCGTACTGGGTGGCGTTGGCTTCACGGATCGCCGCAGCGAAATCGGAGTAGCGGATCACTTGCAACAGCGGCCCGAAGAACTCTTCGTCCGGTCGCTCGGCCACCGCGCTGACGTCGAGGATGCCCGGGGTCAGCAGGGCGGCGCCGTCGATCGGCTGGGTCATCGCCAGCAGCGGCTGTGCGCCCTTGCCGATCAAATGCTCCTGGGCCTTGAGCAGGTGCTCGGCGGCGCTCAGCGAAATCACCGCGCCCATGAACGGCGCCGGCTGTTCGTCGAAGCGACCGACCCGCAGGGTAGCGCTGACCGCCACCAGGCGCGCCAGCAGTGCGTCGCCCCAGGCGCCCTGCGGCACCAGCAGGCGGCGGGCGCAGGTGCAACGCTGGCCGGCGGAGATGAAGGCGGACTGGATGATGGTGTAGACGGCGGCGTCGAGGTCGGCGACCTCCTCCACCACCAGCGGGTTGTTGCCGCCCATCTCCAGCGCCAGGATTTTCTGCGGCTGGCCGCCAAACTGGCTGTGCAGCAGGTTGCCGGTGCGACTGGACCCGGTGAAGAACAGACCGTCGAGCCCACGGTGGGCGGCCAGCGCGACGCCGGTTTCGCGACCGCCCTGGACCAGGTTGAGCACGCCGGCCGGCAGGCCGGCCTGGATCCAGGCCTTGAGCGTCAGCTCGGCGACCTTCGGGGTCAGCTCGCTGGGCTTGAACACCACGCAGTTACCGGCCAGCAGCGCCGGGACGATATGCCCGTTGGGCAGGTGGCCGGGGAAATTGTAGGGACCGAATACCGCCACCACGCCATGCGGCTTGTGCCGTAGCACGGCGGTAGCGTCGGCCAGCGGACCGGATTTCTCGCCGGTGCGCTCGCGGAACGCCTGCACCGAGATCGCCACCTTGTTGACCATGCTGGTCACTTCGGTGGCCGACTCCCACAGCGGCTTGCCGGTTTCCTCGCCGATCACTCGGGCCAGCTCGTCGGCGCGGGACTTGAGGGTCGCAGCGAAGCGCTCGAGCAACTCGATGCGCTGCTCCAGCGGGCGCCGCGCCCAGGCCGGGAAGGCCTCGCGGGCGGCGCGCACGGCGGCGTCGACCTGGGTGGCGTCAGCGCCGCGCCCGGACCAGACCACGCCCTGGCCAACCGGGTCGAGGGACTCCAGGGTCTCGCCCTGGCCCGCCAGCCACTGGCCAGCAATGTAATGGGTACTCATCATCGACTCCTCGGGCGCCCTCGCCGGGACGCCTCCATCAGGCTTTCAACCGCGCTTCTGCGCCGACAGCGGCACCGCGCGTACCGAGGCGCCGGCCGACAGGCGCAGGCGCTTGGCAGTCAGCGGATCGACCACCAGGGTGCCGGCGGCGGCCCGCGCCGGCGCGGCGGTGATGCGACAGTCTTCGCGCTTGCGGTTGTGGATCAGGTAGGGCTCGGCGTCGTCACCGGGAGTGCCCACCGCCAGCACCAGGTTCTGGCTCTCGGCGATGGCGCGGATCTTGTCGGTCTCGGCCTCGATCGCCGGGCCGGCGTCGAAGATGTCGACGTAGCCCTGGTAGCTGAAGCCCTCGGCCTTGAGCATGGCCAGCGCCGGCTCGGTGTTCGGATGGACGCGGCCGATCACCCCGCGCGCCTCCTCGGAGAGGAAGCAGGTGTAGAGCGGGAACTTCGGCATCAGCTCGGCGATGAAGGCCTTGTTGCCGACCCCGGTGAGGTAGTCGGCCTGGGAGAATTCCATCTTGAAGAAGTGCCGGCCGAGGCTTTCCCAGAATGGCGAACGCCCCTCCTCGTCGGACATGCCGCGCATCTCGGCGATCAGCTTGTCGCCGAACAGGTGGCGGAATTCGGCGATGAACAGGAAGCGCGCGCGCGACAGCAGCTTGCCGTTGAGGCCGCTGCGGTGGTCGGCGTGGAGGAACAGCGAGCACAGCTCGGAATTGCCGGTCAGGTCGTTGGCCAGGAACAGCGTGGGGATCTCGCGATGGATGTTGAGTTCCTGCGAGGCGCTCACGGTGAGGCCGACCCGGTAGTTGTACCAGGGTTCGCGAAGCCCCACCGCTCCGGCGATGGCGGAGATGCCGACGACCTTGCCGGCGTCGTCCTCGAGGACGAACAGGTAGTCGGCGTCGCCGCGTTCGGCCTCGCCGCGGAAGGCCTTCTCGGCCCAGCTGACGCGATGCTGCAGGCGCTGCTCGTTGGCCGGCAGGGTGGTCAGGCCGGTGCCGGTGCTGCGCGCCAGCTCGATCAGGGCCGGCAGGTCGGCGCTGGTAACAGGACGTACGATCATGACTGGCTCCTTCAGACCGCTACCAGGCGCACGCTGGCGCCTTCGCCGACGCCCAGGGCCTCGGCGGCTTCAACACTCAGGGCCACCGGCTTGCCGGGCGCCCAGTCCAGGTCCAGCACGACCGCGCGGAAGTCCTGCAACTGGCCGTTGGTGACCAGGTATGGACGCCCGCTCTTCGGCGCCTCGCCGATCTTCACCGGAACCACCCGGCTCTGGGCGATCGAGCGAATCCCCGAGGTACGCGCGTGCAGGGTCGGGCCGCCATCGAAGATGTCGATGTAGTTGTCGGTCTCGAAGCCTTCGCGCATCAGGATATCGAAGGTGATCTGCGCTCGCGGGTGGACCTGGCCCATGGACTCCTGGGCGGCATCCGGCAACAGTGGCACATAGATCGGATAGTGCGGCATCAGTTCGGCGAGGAAGGTGCGGCTCTTCAGCCCGGAGAGCTTTTCCGCCTCGATGTAGTTCAGGTCGAAGAAGTTGCGCCCGACCGCGTTCCAGAACGGCGATTCGCCCTGCTCGTCGCTGTAGCCGACGATCTCCACCACCACCGCGTCGGCGAAGCGCTCCGGATGGCTGGCCATGAACAGCAGGCGACCGCGCGAGTTGAGTTCGGCGTAGACGCTCTGCACCAGGTCGCGCTGTACGTAGAAACTGGTCAGCAGGCTGTTGCCGGTAAGGTCGTGGCACAGCGAGAGGACATGGATCTTGTTGTGGATCGACAGCGAGCGCGAGGCGTGCACGAAGGTTTCGTTGCGGAAGCTGTAGAACGGTTCCGAGAACCCGGCCGAGGCGACGATCGCCGAGCAGCCGACCAGCTCGCCGCTGGCGCTGTCCTCGAGGACGAAGAAATAGCTTTCCTCGCCGTTGTAGCTCACCTCCGCGGCGAACGAGGCCTCGGAAGCGAGGATCTTGTCGCGCAGGCGTTCGGCGTCATCCGGCAAGGACGTGACGCCTACCGGGCTGTCCGCCGCCAGACGCTGCACCTGTGGCAGGTCGGCCGCTTGGGCGGGGCGCATCACCAACATGGCGTCACTCCTTTCTCAGACAACGATGATTGCCGCATCCATGCGCGGGACCGCGGCACCTTCCTGTGCCACGGTTTCGAACGTCCAGCAGGGAAGATCCCGCGCCACGCACGGCGGCACGGTTCCCGGCTCCGGCGCGGGCCGCTCCGGGATGTCGCATCGGGTGCCCCGGCCTGCGCCGGGGCCCCGTGGGTTCGCTCAGCCGCGGACCAGCTTGGCCACGGCGCGCTCGAAGCGCTCCAGGCCTTCGTCGATCTCGGCGTCGTCGATCACCAGGCTCGGCGCGAAGCGCACCACGTCCGGGCTGGCCTGGAGCACCATGACCGCCTCTTTCTCGGCGGCGTTGAGCACATCCCTGGCCTTGCCCTTCCACTCGTCGGTCAGCGCCGCACCGATCAGCAGGCCCATGCCGCGGATCTCGTCGAAGATGCCGTACTCCTGGCCGATCTTCTGCAGGCGGGACTTGAAGCGCTCATGCTTGGCCTTCACGCCATCCAGCACTTCCGGGGTATTGATCACGTCCAGCGCCGCCTCGGCCACCGCCGACGCCAGCGGGTTGCCGCCGTAGGTGGTGCCGTGGGTGCCGACCGACAGGTGCTTGGCGATCTCGCCGGTGGTGAGCATCGCACCGATAGGGAAGCCGCCGCCCAGGCTCTTGGCGCTGGAGAGGATGTCCGGGACCACGCCGTAGTGCATGTAGGCGAACAGCTCGCCGACCCGGCCCATGCCGCTCTGGACCTCGTCGAAGACCAGCAGCGCGTTGTGCTCGTCGCACAGCTTGCGCGCCCCTTCCAGGTAGGCCTGCTGCGCCGGCAGCACGCCGCCCTCGCCCTGGATCGGTTCCAGCACCACGGCGCAGGTCTTGTCGGAGATCGCCGCCTTCAGCGCTTCCAGGTCGTTGTAGGGAACGTGGGTGATACCCTCGAACTTGGGCCCGAAGCCATCGGAATACTTCGGCTGGCCGCCGACGTTGACGGTGAACAGGGTGCGCCCGTGGAAGCTGTTGCTGGCGGCGATGATCTCGTACTTCTGCGGGCCGTAGACATCGTTGGCGTAGCGGCGAGCCAGCTTGAAGGCCGCCTCGTTGGCTTCGGCGCCGGAATTGGCGAGGAACACCCGCTCGGCGAAGGTGGCGTCCACCAGCTTGCGCGCCAGGCGCAGGGCCGGCTCGTTAGTGAAGACGTTGGAAACGTGCCAGATGCGCTGGGCCTGCTCGGTGAGCGCCTTGACCAGCGCCGGATGCGCGTGGCCCAGGGAGGTCACGGCGATGCCGCCGGCGAAATCGATCAGTTCGCGGCCGCTCTGGTCCCAGACGCGCGATCCCTCGCCTCGCACCGGAATGAAGGCGGCGGGGGCGTAGTTGGGGACCATATACCGGTCGAAATCGGCACGTTCTACCTGCGCATGGGGAGCGGACATCGGTGTTTCTCCTGCCTGAAGGCGGCTATCGATGAAAGGATTGTAGGGATTGGGACCGGGCCGGCATTGCCGCCATGCGACAACTTGTTATAGCGCCAACCCGGGAATTTCCGCGGCTTTCGGAAATGCGACAGAAAGCATCGGGAAGGCGCAGTGTAAACGCGCGATGCACTCGGGTGCATACTTCTTCTACGCCGCCCCGCGGGCGGGAACAGCAGGGAAACAAGCCATGCCCATCGAGGGAATCGACTACCGTCTCGTCTTCGCCTCCGACGTCAATCCGCGCGACGGCCTCGGCCTGGAGTGCTGGCGCGGCGAACAGCCGCTGTTCGAGGTCTTTCGCGACGACGTCGGCCGGCGTTTCGTGGTCAACCTGTTCGCCAGCGACGTTCCGCTGGAACTGCTGGAGGCGATCATTCCGACGGCCCGTCGCGAACTCGGCGACTTCCCGAGGCGATCCGCCTCCCGGGGCGTCGCAAAGCCCGGCTGAAACCGCCGCGCCGTTGGCGATCAGCCGCGTTCGACGGGAGTGAAGGTCGTCTCGAAGGCGCTGCCGCCGCGCCGCTGGTTGCGGTCCTCGCGCGGAGTGACGCCGAAGAAGTTGCGGTAGGCGCTGGAGAAATGCGGCCCGGAAGAGAAACCGCAGGACAGGCCGATCTGGATGATCGACTTGCTGGTCTGCATCAGCATCTGCCGCGCGCGGTTCAGGCGCAGCTCCAGGTAGTACTGGCTGGGTACGCGGTTCAGGTATTGCTTGAAGATCCGTTCCAACTGGCGCCGCGAAACACACACATGCTGGGCGATCTCGTCGGTGGTCAGTGGCTCCTCGATATTGGCTTCCATCAGCAGTACCGCCTGGGTCAGCTTCGGATGGCTGGAGCCGAGGCGATTCTTCAGCGGGATGCGCTGGCGCTCGTTGCCTTCGCGAATGCGCTCCACCACCAGCTCTTCCGAGACCGCGCCGGCCAGTTCAGCGCCATGGTCGCGGGACAGCAGCGCCAGCAGCAGGTCGAGTACCGCCATGCCGCCGCAGGCGGTCATGCGGTCGCGATCCCACTCGAACAGGTGATTGGTGGCGATGACCTTGGGGAAGCGCTCGGTGAAGTCATCGTGCCAACGCCAGTGCACCGCGGCGCGATAGCCGTCGAGCAGGCCGAGCTGGGCCAGCGGGTAGATGCCGGCGGACAGCGCGCCGATCGCCGCTCCCGAACGCGCCAGTTGCTTGAGCGCCAGGCCCAGCGCTGGCGACACCGCCGCCGGCGCCTCGTCGGCGACCAGGAACAGCCGCGAGCATTGCTCCAGCCTGCCGTTCCAGGCCGTTCCCGGCAGGCGCCAGCCCTCCTCTTCGGCCGGCGCTTCGGCGAGCAGGAACAGCGGCTCGTAGAGCGCCTCGGGGTGCAACCGCCGGGCCGCCCGCAGGGCTTCCTCGGCAAGCGATAGCGTCAGCGCGCGGGTGGCGGGCCAGAGGAGGAAACCGATGCGTTGGGGTTGGGCAGTCATGGGAGCAGCTTAGCCGGCCTCTGCGATGAATGTTACTTGAGGCTGCCGGAGAGGAACTGCTTGAGGCGGTCCGACTGCGGGTTGGCGAGGACTTCCTTCGGGCAGCCGTGTTCCTCGACCAGGCCCTTGTGCAGGAACACCAACTGGTTCGACACCTCGCGGGCGAAACCCATCTCGTGGGTCACCACCACCATGGTGCGGCCTTCCTGGGCCAGGTCCTGCATGACCTTCAGCACTTCGCCCACCAGTTCGGGGTCGAGCGCCGAGGTCGGCTCGTCGAACAGCATCACTTCCGGCTCCACCGCCAGCGCCCGGGCGATCGCCACGCGCTGCTGCTCGCCGCCGCTCATGTGCGCCGGGTAGGCGTCCTTGCGGTGTGCCACGCCGACCTTGGCCAGGTAGTGCTCGGCCTTCTCGATGGCTTCCTTCTTCGACACGCCGAGCACATGCACGGGCGCCTCGATGACGTTCTCCAGGGCGCTCATGTGCGACCACAGGTTGAAATGCTGGAACACCATCGACAGGCGCGAGCGCATGCGCTGCAACTGGCGGGAGTCGGCGGCCTTCAGCGCGCCGTCGCGGCCGGGCACCAGCTTCAGCTCCTCGCCGTTGAGCAGGATCTTGCCGGCGTGCGGCTGTTCCAGCAGGTTTATGCAGCGCAGAAAGGTGCTCTTGCCGGAACCGCTCGAGCCGATGATGCTGATCACGTCGCCCGCTTTCGCCGCCAGCGAGACGCCCTTGAGCACCTCGTGGCTACCGTAGCGCTTGTGCAGGTCTTGGACTTCCAGTTTGTACATGTGTGTGTTCTCGGCTAATCAGTCGCTGAGCAAGCGTCCCTGACGGATCGGTTGACGACCGGCCACCTTGGCCAGCCAGAGTCCCGGCTGCGCGTAGCGCATCCGTTCGATGGCGAAAAGCACGCCGGAAACCCCGGCGCACACGGTGCTGGCACGGTCGGCCAGGGGATCGATGACCTGGAACAGCGGTTCGCCCGCCTCCACCCATTCGCCCGGCCGGCGCAGGAAACTCACCACGCCGGTATGCGGGGCGTGGACGTATTCGGTGCCCTCGAAGGGCAAGCCTTCGCAGCAGGCTTCGGGCGCCGCCGGCCATTCGCCCTCGACGAAGCCCTGCTCGGCGAGGAAGGCCAGGATCGCCGCGGCGTTGGCCTCGGCCTGCTGCACGGTGGTGTCGGCCTGGCCGCCGAGTTCGACGGTGGTCGCCAGGCAGGCCAGCGGCAGCTCGGCGCGCGGATACAGGCGCGACAGGCGCAGCCACGGCACCGAGCAGGCCTCGTCGAAGGAACCGCCGCCGGACTCCTCGGCGAGCAGCCCGACAGCGGCGCCCAGGCGTGCGGCCAGGGAGGCGAAGGCGGGCCATTGCTGCGGCAGGGTATAGAGATGGATGGCGGCCTCGAAGTCGCAATGCAGGTCGAGCACCAGGTCGGCGTCGCAGGCGTGGCGATACAGCAGGCGCTGCATGCCCTCCAGTTCCGAGGTCGCCGGCGGCAGGGCGTCCAGCGCCGCGCGCAGGGCCTGGCGGACCAGCGCGACATTGGCCGCCGGATCGCTGCCGAGACGCTCGCCGACGCTGTCGATCACCGCGTCCAGCAGGTCGGGGAAATCGCGGTTGAAGTTGCGCCCGCTGCTCATTTCGAAGCGTCCCTGGTGCAGCGCCTGGATCATCTGCCCGAGACCGACCGGATTGGCCACCGGCACCAGCTCGACGGTGCCGCGCAGGCGGCCTTCCGCCTCCAGCAGGCGCAACCGCTGCTTCAGCTCCCAGGCGGTGCGCATGCCCGGCAGCTCGTCGGCGTGCAGGCTGGACTGGATGTAGACCTTGCGCGCGCCGCAGCCGAAGCGGAACACGCTCAGGCGCTTCTCGCTTCCCAGGGTGCTCCACGGCAGCAGGTGGTCGATACGCTCCATGCGGTCCTCCGGATCAGGATTTGCGCGGCGCCAGGTAGGCCAGCCAGCGGCGCTCGGCAAGCTTGAACAGGCGCACCAGGATGAAGGTCAGGCACAGGTAGAACAGGCCAGCGGTGATGAACGCCTCGAACGGCAGGTAGTACTGCGAGTAGACGGTCCGCGCGGCGCCGGTGATGTCCACCAGGGTGACGATGGACGCCAGGCTGGTGGTCTGCAGCATCATGATCACTTCGTTGCTGTACTGCGGCAGGGCGCGCCGCAGTGCCGACGGCAGGAGGATGCGGCGGTACATCTTCAGGCGCGACATGCCCATCGCCTTGGCCGCCTCGATCTCGCCATGGGGCGTGGCCTTCAGGCTGCCGGCGAGGATCTCGGCGGTATAGGCGCTGGTGTTGATGGCGAACGCCAGGCAGGCGCAGAAGGAGGCGTTCGACAACCAGGGCCACAGCGCGCTCTCGCGCACCGCGTCGAACTGCGCCAGGCCGTAGTAGATCAGGAACAGCTGGACCAGCATCGGCGTGCCGCGGATCACGTAGGTGTAGAGCCAGGCCGGGAAGTTCACCAGCGGCTGCTTGGAGACCCGCATCAGCGCCAGCGGCACCGCCAGCAGCAGGCCGATCAGCAGGGAGATCGAGAGCAGCTTGAGGGTGACCAGCAGGCCGTCGAAATAGAGCGGAAGGCTGTCCCAGATGACGGAGAAATCGAAGATCACGATAGGGCCCCTTGACTCACAGTTCCGCGGTTTTCACGCCGACCGAATAGCGGCGTTCGAGCAGGCGCAGCAACAGCAGCGACACGCTGGTCACCAGCAGGTACAGGCCGGCCACGGCGAGGTAGTAGGTGAACGGCTCGCGGGTCGCATCGGAGGCCTGCTTGGCCTTGAACATCATGTCCTGCAGGCCGACCACGGAAATCAGCGCGGTGGCCTTGACCAGCACCAGCCAGTTGTTGGTGAAGCCGGGGATCGCCAGGCGGATCATCTGCGGCACCTGGATGCGGAAGAACACCTGGCGGTGGCTCATGCCGTAGGCGTAGCCGGCCTCGCCCTGCCCCTTGGGAATCGCCATGAAGGCGCCGCGGAAGGTCTCCGAGAGATAGGCGCCGAAGATGAAGCCGAGGGTGCCGACGCCGGACACGAAGGGATTCAGGTCGATGTAGTCGTCGTAGCCGAGTTGCGGGGCGACCCAGTTCAGCAGGCCCTGGCCGCCGTAGAAGATCAGCAGGATCAGCACCAGGTCGGGGATGCCGCGCACTACCGTGGCGTACAGGTCGCCGCACCAGGCCAGCCAGCGCACCGGCGACAGGCGGAAGGCCGCGCCCAGCAGGCCGAGGACGATGGCCAGGAGCATGGAAAGCAGGGCCAGCTGGAGAGTCAGCCAGGCGCCATCGACGATGGTCGCACCGTAGCCAGTGATCATCAAAACGGTACCTCTATGCAGCTAATGCAGCGCTAAAGCAGTGGCGTCCAGTCAATAAAAAAGTGGCACAAACAGCGCGAGGCGTCGCGGACGTTTGTGCCACCTCTGACGGATAGCGTCAGTTCGAACCGTAGACGTCGAAGCTGAAGTACTTGTCCTGGATCTGCTTGTACTTGCCGTTGGCGCGCAGCGCGTCGATGGCCGCGTTGAACTTGCCGGCCAGCTCGCTATCGCCCTTGCGCACGGCGATGCCGACGCCTTCGCCGAAGTACTTGGCATCGGTCAGTTGCGGACCGACGAAGGCGTAGCCCTTGCCGGCATCGGTCTTGAGGAAGCCGTCCTCGAGGTTCACCGAGTCGGCGACCACCGCGTCGAGGCGACCGGCCACCAGGTCCATGTTGGCTTCCTGCTGGGAGTTGTAGCGCACCACTTCGACGCCGGCCGGGGTCAGTTCGGCGGAGGCGTAGCGGTCGGCGGTACTGCCACGCAGCACGCCGGCCTTCTTGCCCTTCAGGTCGGCCTTGGGATCGTTGAGGCTGGCGCCTTCCTTCATCACGAAGCGCGCCGGGGTGTTGTAGTACTTGTTGGTGAAGTCGACCGAACGCTTGCGCTCGTCGGTGATGGTCATCGACGAGAGGATCGCATCGATCTTGCGCACCTTGAGTGCCGGGATCAGGCCGTCGAACTCCTGCTCGACCCACTTGCACTGCACCTTCATCTCTTCGCAGAGGGCATTGCCGATATCCACGTCGAAGCCTGCCAACTGGCCGTCCGGGGTCTTCAGCGAGAACGGCGGGTAGGCCGCCTCGATGCCGATGCGCACCGGCTTGTCGGCGGCGAAAGTGGGCAGGGAGAGCACGGACAGCGCCAGGGCGCCGAGAAGTGCGAGCTTCTTCATCTGGAACTCCTTCGAAGGGGATGGCATCGATTGGCAGGAGAAATAGAACCTTGCCCAGGCTGCCGACGGATATGCGTGATCACCGGCTCTTGCGCATGGCGCCTTCTCGTGGACAGGGCGCCAGCTGGGGTGAGCGGCATTCTAGCGACAGGCCGAAAGTGGTTATTTCTTCAATGCGACAACTAATTATAAAAGCACCGAAGAGGGCATTCGGCGATATTGACAGGCAGCGACATTTGTGCCCGGAAAGCGCGAAGTGTAATCAATGAGTAAAGCAAATCTCAAGCCATAAATTGCCAATTCCTTCTCCTTCAATGGCTTGGCCGCTACGACTCGCCTCGACTGCTACCCCGTGTCGCACCTTGGCTGTGCGTGGCGTTTCCTCTCGCCCCAATTATGCGCAGGCGCGCATCACCGAAGTGTTACCGCCGCCCCATTCCCGGCGCGAGCCCATTCGAAACGCCCTCCTCCTCGGCCCGCGCCAAATGAAAGACCCCGCGCGGCTCGCACCGCGCGGGGTCGTTTCGGATCAGGCGGAAGTCAGGCGGCCTGCATCGAGCGATGGGTCTCGATCAGGTGCTGGACCACGCCCGGGTCGGCAAGGGTGGAGATGTCGCCGAGGGTGTCGTACTCGGCCGCGGCGATCTTGCGCAGGATGCGCCGCATGATCTTGCCCGAACGGGTCTTCGGCAGTCCCGGCGCCCACTGGATCACATCCGGCGTGGCGATCGGACCGATCTCGCGGCGAACCCATTGCTTCAGCTCCTGGCGCAGCGCCTCGCTCGGCTCGACCCCGGAGTTGAGGGTGACGTAGACATAGATGCCCTGCCCCTTGATGTCGTGCTGCATGCCGACCACCGCCGCCTCGGCGACCTTCGGGTGGGCGACCATCGCGCTTTCCACCTCGGCGGTGCCCATGCGGTGGCCGGAGACGTTGAGCACGTCGTCGACCCGCCCGGTGATCCAGTAGTAGCCGTCCTCGTCGCGGCGCGCGCCGTCGCCGGTGAAGTACATGCCCTTGAAGGTCTTGAAGTAGGTGTCGACGAAGCGGTCATGGTCGCCGAACAGGGTCCGCGCCTGGCCCGGCCAGGAGTCGAGGATCACCAGGTTGCCCTCGGCGGCGCCCTCGATCAGGTTGCCGAGGTTGTCCACCAGCGCCGGGACCACGCCGAAGAACGGCTTGGCCGCGGAGCCCGGCTTCATCGCATGGGCGCCCGGCAACGGGGTCATCAGGCAGGCGCCGGTCTCGGTCTGCCACCAGGTGTCGACGATCGGGCAGCGCGACTGGCCGACGGTCTCGTAGTACCACTGCCAGGCTTCCGGGTTGATCGGCTCGCCCACCGAACCGAGCAGACGCAGGCTGGAACCGTCGGCACCGGCCACCGCCGCCTTGCCTTCGGCCATCATCGCGCGGATCGCGGTCGGCGCGGTGTAGAGGATGTTGACCTTGTGCTTGTCGATGATTTTCGCCACGCGGGTCACGTCGGGGTAGTTCGGCACGCCCTCGAACAGAATGGTGGTGGCGCCGTTGGCCAGCGGACCATAGACGATGTAGGTGTGGCCGGTGACCCAGCCGATGTCGGCGGTGCACCAGTAGACTTCGCCCGGACGGTAGTCGAAGACCCGCTCGTGGGTCAGCGAGGCGTACACCAGGTAGCCGCCGGTGGTATGCAGCACGCCCTTCGGCTTGCCGGTGGAGCCGGAGGTGTAGAGGATGAACAGCGGGTCCTCGGCGCCCATTTCCTTGGGTGCGCAAGTGCTGCCGGCAACCTTCATCAGGTCGTCGTACCAGACGTCGCGGTGCTGGTTCCACTTGATCTCCGCACCGGTACGCTTGCAGACGATGATCTTCTGCACGCTGGAGGTTTCCGGGTTGGTCAGGGCGTCGTCGACATTGGCCTTCAGCGGAGTGCGCTTGCCGCCGCGCACGCCTTCGTCGGCGGTGATCACCACCTTCGACTTGCAATCGATGATGCGTCCTGCCAGGGCCTCGGGGGAGAAGCCGCCGAAGACCACCGAGTGGATCGCGCCGATGCGGGTGCAGGCGAGCATGGCGACCACGGCCTCGGGGATCATCGGCATGTAGATGGTCACTACGTCGCCGCGGTGCACGTCCTGCCCGCGCAGGGCGTTGGCGAACTTGCAGACCTGCTCGTGGAGCTGGCGGTAGGTGATTTCCTGGTGGTCGGCGGGATCGTCGCCTTCCCAGATGATCGCCACCTGGTCGCCGCGTTCGGCGAGGTGACGGTCGAGGCAGTTGTGCGACACGTTGAGGGTGCCGTCGGCGAACCACTTGATGTCCACGTGATGGTCGTCGAAGGAGGTCTGCTTGACCTTCTCGAACGGCTTGATCCAGTCGATCCGCTGGGCCTGCTCGCGCCAGAAGCCGTCGGGGTTGACGACGGACTGCTGGTACATCGTCTTGTAGGTGGCTTCGTCGGTGAAGGTCCGTGCCACCGCTTCCGGGTGCACGGGGTACAGGGATGCCGCAGACATGGCTTTAACCTCGGTACGTGAGTGTTGTTTTTGTTGTGCCCAGTTGTAGCGAGCGCACACCCCACGAACCATACGACCATGGTCTTACCACTGCGCGACAGCGCCGATAGTAGCTATAAGCCGCGCCGATCGTAGCCTTGCGCCAGCGGCGGAGCGCGTCCCGCGCCCCGCCGCCGCGACCTCAACTCATGCCCAGCAGGCCCGGCAGCCACAGCGAGATCAACGGCACGTAGGTCACCAGGATCAGGAACAGCAGCAGGATCATCAGCCACGGCAGCGCCGCGCGGATGGTCGCCCCCAGCGGCATGCCGGTGACCGCCGAAGTGACGAACAGGTTGAGGCCGACCGGCGGGTGTACCAGGCCGATCTCCATGTTCACCACCATGACGATGCCCAGGTGGATCGGGTCGATGCCCAGCTTCATGGCGATGGGGAAGAAGATCGGCGCCAGGATCAGCACGATCGCCGAGGGCTCCATGAAGCTGCCGGCGACCAGCAGCACCACGTTGACCATCAGCAGGAAGCCGATCGGGGTCAGGCCTTCCTGCACCACCCATTCGGTGATCTGCTGGGGGATCTGCTCGGTGGTCAACACGTGGGCGAAGAGCATGGCATTGGCGATGATGAACATCAGCATGATGCTCAGCCGCCCCGACTCCAGCAGCACCTTGGGACAGTCGCGCAGGCGCATGTCCTTGTACACGAACAGCGCGACGAAGGCCGAATACACCGCCGCCACCGCCGCCGCCTCGGTGGGGGTGAACAGCCCGGAATAGATGCCGCCGAGGATGATCACCAGCAGCAACAGGCCCCAGCCTGCACGGCGTGCGGCGGCCAGCCACTCGCGGAAGCTGGCGCGCGGCTGCGCCGGCAGCTTCTTGACCCGCGCGACGATGTAGATCACCACCATCAGGATCACCCCGAGCAACAACCCCGGAACCACCCCGGCGACGAACAGCTTGCCCACCGAGGTCTCGGTGGCGGCGGCGTAGACCACCATCACGATCGATGGCGGGATGAGGATGCCCAGGGTCCCGGCATTGCAGATGATCCCCGCGCCGAAGGCGCGCGGATAGCCGGAGCGGACCATGCCGGCCACGGCGATCGAGCCGACCGCCGCCACTGTCGCCGGCGACGAACCGGACAGCGCGGCGAACAGCATGCAGGCAAGCACCGCAGCGATCGCCAGGCCGCCGCGGATATGCCCGACGCAGGCATTGGCGAAGTCGATCAGGCGCCGCGCCACGCCACCGGTGGTCATGAACGCGCCGGAGAGCAGGAAGAACGGGATCGCCAGCAGGGTGTAGGCCTCGGAGGTCTCGAACAGCTTGATCGCCAGCGAGCGCACCGAATCCGGGCTGAACAGCAGGATCGTCAGGGCGCCGGACAGCCCCAGGGAGATGGCGATGGGCACGCCGATGAACATGAACAGGAACAGCAGCAGGAACAGGATCAGCACGGTCATGGACGGTTCTCCCCGGCCTCTTCGCCGGCCAGTTTGGAGGCCTCGGCGGCCTCGTCGGCGAGGCCCAGCCCGAGCTGGCGACCGCGCAACAGGTTGACGAGGATTTCCAGGTAGCGCAGCAGCACCAGGCCGAAGCCGACCGGCACCACCACCGCGATGTAGGCCTGGAGGATGCCGAAGTGGTCGAGGTCCTCGGCGCCGATGCCGGCGACGAACAGGGTCTTCACCCAGTCGTAGCTGGCGACCATGAACAGCCCGGCGTAGCCCAGGCAGCAGAGGCAGGCGAGTATCCCGATCAGGCGCTGCAAGGGACGCGGCGCCAGGCGCACCAGGGCATCCACCCCGAGGTGGCCGGCGGTGCGTACGCCGTAGGCGATGCCGAGGAAGATCAGCCAGCCGAACAGCGCCTTGGTCAGCGCGTTGCTCCAGGACATATCCTGGGCTACCCCGAGGATCGCGTCGCCCATCGAGTACAGCGGAGCCCGCAGTGTCGGCAGGCGGTCGCCGAGGTCGTAGAACAGGGTGAAGACGTTGGTCATCACCACATAGAGGAAGGTCACCAGCGTCATCGCCGCCAGCAGGAAGGCGATAGCGCCCTCCTCGAAGCGGTTCCAGACGCGCACGAGTCGATTCATCGCAGCGTTCTCCACAATGCCCCGCCCGGCCGGGCGGGGCCGGACGGGTCAATCGGGACGGTTGGAAGCTTCGGCGGCCTGGAGCAGATCGGCACCGACATTGCCGCGGAATTTCTGCCATACCGGCTGCATCGCCTGGCGCCAGTCGGCGCGCTGCCGCGGGCTCAGGGTATGGATCTCGCTGGCGCCACTGGCGAGGATGCGCTGGCGGGCGTCGCGGTTGAGGCGCTCGGCCTCGAGGTTCACCTGCACGGTGACCTCGTCCATGATCCGCTGCAGTTCTTCGCGGATGTCCGCCGGAAGGCCATTCCAGAACTTCGCGTTGGTGATCACCATGTAGTCCACCAGGCCGTGGTTGGACTCGGTGAAATACTTCTGTACCTCGTTGACCTTCTGGCTCTCGTAGTTCGACCAGGTGTTCTCGGTGCCATTCACCACGCCGGTCTGCAAGCCCTGGTAGACCTCGGCGAAGGACATCTTCCGGGAGATCGCGCGGAGCTGGCGGAACTGCTCGTTGAGCACGTCGGACGCCTGCACGCGGAATTTCAGCCCGCGCGCGTCTTCCGGCTCCAGCAACGGGCGATTGGCGGAGAGCTGCTTCATCCCGTTGTGCCAGTAGGCCAGGCCGAGGATGCCCTTGCCCTGCATGCTGGTCAGCAAGGCGCGCCCCTGCGGGCTGCGCTGGAAGCGGTCGACCGCCTGGATGTCGTCGAAGAGGAACGGCAGGTCGAAGATCTGCACCTTGCGCGTGTACTGCTCGAACTTGGCCAGGGACGGCGCCAGCATCTGCACGTCGCCCAGCAGCAGCGCCTCCATTTCCTTGCCGTCGCCGAACAGCGACGAGTTGGGATAGACGTCTACCTCGACCCGGCCGCCCAGGCGCTGTTCGACGAGTTTCTTGAACAGCAGCGCGCCCTGGCCTTTGGGCGTGTTTTCCGCGACCACGTGGGAGAACTTGATGACGATCGGCTGCGCGGCATTCGCCAGGCAGGAGCCACCGATCGCCAGGGCGCACAACAGCGCCCGTACCATCGTCTTGAACATTTCGTGACCTCAGATTGTTGTTGTGCTTTCGAGGTATCGACGAGCCTGACGCAGCCGGCGCGTTCGGAGAATTCGCCATTGCTCAAGCCCGCGTTCGCGTCTGTCGAACGCGTTCAGCCACCCTCCCCGGCCCGCTCCAGCAGGCGTCGCGCGCGTCCCAGCACCGGCGCGTCGACCATCTCGCCGTCGACCACGAAGACGCCGGCACCGGAGGCGCCGGCCTCTGCAACCCGACGCGCCCACTCCAGTTCCGCGGGACTCGGCATCAATGTCTGGTGGATCGGCTCGACCTGGCTCGGATGGATGCACAGCAACCCGCCGAAGCCCATGTCGCGAGCGAAGCGCACTGCCTCGACCAGTCCGGCACGGTTCTGGATCGCCGGATAGACGCCGTCCAGCGGCGGCGCCAGGCCTGCCAGGCGCGATTGCAGGAGCAGCGCGTAACGGGCGTGACCGAGAATCTGTTCGGCGGCGTTGCTGCCGCTGTTGAGATCGAGGTCCAGGGCCAGGTCGAGGCTGCCGAAGGACAGCCGCTCGACCCCCGCGGCGGCGGCGATCTCGCCCAGCGCGGCAAGGCCGCGGGCACTCTCGACGATGGGCCAGACCGGCTTGCCGCTGGCCACGGCGGCGTGGCGCACCTGGGCGGCGCTCTCCACTTTCGGCAGGAGCAGGCCGATCACTCCGGCGTGGTCGCGGCACAGCGCCAGGTCGTCGGCATGCCCGGGATGCTCCGCCGCGTTGATCCGCACCAGCACCCGGGCTTCCGGCGTATCGACGAGGAAACGCCGGAGATTGGCCCGCGCCTCGACCTTCAGCCCCTCCTCCACCGCATCCTCGAGGTCGACGATGACCCGGTCGGCGCCGCTGGCAAGGGCCTTGGGGATCCGCTCCGGGCGGGTCGCCGGGACGAACAGCGCGCTGCGCACGATCTGTCGGTTCATGTCTGCCTCCTCATACCGTTCCGATCGCGCGCAGGCGCTGGATATCGGCCGCGGTACAGCCCAGTTCGGCAAGCAGCGCGTCGCTGTCGCCGCCCAGCGCCGGCACCGCATCCATGCGCGGAACGAAGGCGCTGCTGCTGGCCGGCGGCAACAACGCCGGCAGGCGCCCGGCCGGGCTGTCGATGGAGGTCCAGCGTTGCCGCGCCTGTAACTGCGGGTGCGCCCAGACCCCGGCCATGTCGTTGACGTGGGCGTTGGCGATCTGCGCCTGTTCCAGGCGCGCCACCACCTCGGCGGCCGGCAAGGCGGCGAAGGCTTCGACGATCAGCGCACGCAGCTCTTCGCGGTTGGCCGAGCGCTTGAAGTTCGCCGAGAAGCGTTCGTCGTCGGCCAGCTCCGGGCGGCGCAGGACCTTGTCGCAGAAGGCCCGCCACTCGCGCTCGTTCTGCAGGCCGAGCATCACCGTGCCGCCGTCGCCGGCGGGGAATGGCCCATAGGGGTAGATGGTCGAGTGCGAAGCGCCGGCGCGCGGCGGCGGCGGCGCGTCCTGGTAGGCGTAGTACATCGGGTAGCCCATCCACTCCACCAGGCTCTCCAGCATCGACACGTCGATGCGGCTGCCCTCGCCGGTGCGCTCGCGCAGCAGCAGGGCCGAAAGGATGCTGCTGTAGGCGTACATGCCGGCGGCGATATCGGCGATCGAACAGCCGGCCTTGGCCATCTCGTTCGGCCCGGCGCCGCCGGTCACCGAAAGGAAGCCGCCCTCGCTCTGGATCAGCAGGTCGTAGGCCTTCTTCTTCTCGTAGGGACCGCCTTCGCCGTAGCCGGAGATATCGCAGACGATCAGTCGCGGGAAGCGCTCGCGCAACGCCTCGTAGGACAGGCCCAGGCGCGCGGCGGCGCCCGGCGCGAGGTTCTGCACCAGCACGTCGGCGCCGGCCAGCAGCTTCTCCAGCAACGGCAGCGCCTCGGCCTGCTTGAGATCGAGGCTGAGGCTCTGCTTGGAACGATTGGTCCAGACGAAGTGCGACGACAGGCCGTTGACCCGCTCGTCGTAACCGCGGGCGAAATCGCCGACGCCGGGGCGTTCGATCTTGATCACCCGCGCGCCGAGATCGGCCAGTTGGCGGGTGCAGAACGGCGCGGCGATGGCGTGCTCCAGGCTGACCACGGTGATGCCGTCGAGCGGGCGCGGTCGGTGGGATTGTGTCATGGGTCGGACTCCCTGCCCTCGTCCGTCGAAGACGAGGTGCGGCTGGTTCGGTTGATCAGATCAGCGGCGCTACGGAAGGCGCCTGGCGCAGGCCCCAGGCGCGCTGGATGAGGATTTCCGCCTCGGCGTCGGTGGCCGCGCCGGAGAACGTCAGCAGGCGGCGGAACTTATCGGCCAGTTCGTCGCGGCTGAGGGTATTGCCGGGATCGCCCTTGGGTTCGTCGATGGCGGCGGTATGGCGCCGCCCCTGGCGATCGAGTACTTCGACCCGCCCGAGCCAGCGCTGCGGATAGGCGGCATCGACCTCCGGGTCCAGGCGCATCTCGACCCGCTCGCGGAACGCTGCGACCCGCGGGTCGCTCAGCGCATGCCGATGGAACTCGCCGAGGCCGGCCTTGCCGTACACGGCGATCAGGCCCAGCACGGTGCCCATGGAGAACTTCGCCTGGTGCACGGTCTGCGGCTCGACCACCCGGCCGAGCACGTCGATGGCGCCCTGGTGGACCCGCGCGGTGACCGCGGCGATCTGCGAGTGATCGAGCCCTTCGCGCTGCATCAGCGCCAGCAGCGCGTCGGCCGCGGGATGGGTATGGCGGCACGAGGCGTGGAACTTGAACGAGGTTTCCAGCAACGCCCAGCGGCTGCCGAGGCGATCCACCAGGCGCTCGGGGTCGGCGTCGCTGGACATCCCGGCGGCCATCCCCTGCTCGCCTTCGAGGATGTGTCGCGCGCCGCTCAGGCCGTCGGCGGTGAGATAGGCGGCGAGCAGCCCGTCGGCGGCGGCCTTGGCGGTATGCAACTGCTTGGAATCGGCGGCGTCGCGGAGGAACTCCCAGAGCCCGGCGGCCTGGGTTCCGGCGCTGCCGAGCAGGTCGACGAAGCGCTCGCGGTCGAAGTCCATCAGCTTGCCCACCGCCACTGCCGCGGCGAGGGTGCCGACCGTGGCAGTGGTATGGAACACCCGGTAGTGGGAACGGCCGAGGAATTCGCCGATGCGGATGCCGGCCTCGTAGCCGGCCACCGCCGCGAGGATCAGCTCGGCGCCGCTGCGGCCGAGGTCCTGGGCCGCGGCCAGGGCAGCAGGGAAGACCACCGCCGCGGGGTGCAGCACCGAGCTGTTGTGCAGGTCGTCCTGCTCCACCACGTGGGAAGCCGCGCCGTTCACCAGGGCGGCGAAATACGGCGAGCTGCGCCGCCGGCTGGGCAGGATCTGCGCGCTACCGTCGGCCGGGCCCATGCGTTCGGCGTAGCGCTCGAACAATGGGATCGGATGCTGGCCCTTGCCGGCCAGCGCCGAGCCGAGCCAGTCGAGGAACAATTCTTCCATCCGCGCCAACACCGCCGGCGGCAGGTCCTGGTAGCGCAGGCCGGCGAGAAAGCCGGCGAGTTGCTGGGTGTAGTCGGTCATGACCAACGCTCTCTTGTAGTTGTCCCGAGGCACGCGGCCTACAGCGGGTTGCTCAGTTCGATCAGGTTCAGGTCGGGGTCGCGCAGGTACAGCGAGAGGATCGGCCCGCCGGCGCCGGTGCGCTGCACCGGGCCCTCGAGGATTTCCACGGCCTGCTGGCGCAGTTGCTCGGCCACCGCCTCGAGTGGCGTGGCGACGATGAAACAGAGGTCGGCGGACCCTGGCGTAGGTCGCTCGGCCTTGGGTTCGAATTCGCCCCCGGCCTGGTGCAGGTTGATCTTCTGCGCACCGAAGGCGAGGGCCTTGCGACCCGCGCCGAAGGTAACGGCGCGCATGCCCAGCACGCGGGTGTAGAAATCGATGCTGGCGTCGATGTCGCGGACGGTGAGCACCAGGTGGTCGAGACGGTCGATCTGCATGGGCGGCTCCCGCTTCAGAACGAGCGCGGCAGTTCGAGCAGGTGCTCGGCCACGTAGGACAGGATCAGGTTGGTGGAGATCGGCGCCACCTGGTACAGGCGGGTCTCGCGGAACTTGCGCTCGACGTCGTACTCGCAGGCGAAGCCGAAGCCGCCGTGGGTCTGCAGGCAGGCGTTGGCCGCCTCCCAGGAAGCTTTCGCCGCCAGGTACTTGGCCATGTTCGCGCTGGCCCCGGCGTTGAGCCCGGCGTCGTACTCCTGGCAGGCGCGCCAGCGCATCAGGTCGGCGGCCTCCACTTCGATGTGCGCCTCGGCGATGGGGAACTGCACGCCCTGGTTCTGCCCTATCGGCCGGCCGAAGACCACGCGGTCGCGGGCATAGTGGCTGGCCTTGTCGATGAACCAGCGGCCGTCGCCGATGCATTCGGCGGCGATCAGGGTGCGCTCGGCATTGAGGCCGTCGAGGATGTAGCGGAAGCCCTTGCCTTCCTCGCCGATCAGGCTATCGGCGGGGATCTCCAGGTTGTCGAAGAACAGCTCGTTGGTCTCGTGGTTGACCATGTTGGCGATCGGCTGCACGGTCAGGCCCTTGCCGATGGCCTCGCGCAGGTCGACGAGGAAGATCGACATGCCTTCGGACTTGCGCTTCACCTCGGCCAGCGGCGTGGTGCGCGCCAGCAGGATCATCAGGTCGGAGTGCTGGATCCGCGAGATCCACACCTTCTGCCCGTTGATCACATAGCGGTCGCCCTTGCGCACGGCGGTGGTCTTGATCTTGGTGGTATCGGTGCCGGTGGTCGGCTCGGTCACCCCCATCGACTGCAGGCGCAGCTCGCCGCTGGCCAGCTTCGGCAGGTAGAAGCGCTTCTGCGCCTCGCTGCCGTTACGCAGCAACGTGAACATGTTGTACATCTGCCCGTGCACGGTGCCGGAGTTGCCGCCGCAGCGGTTGACTTCCTCCAGGATCACCGAGGCCTCGGCCAGGCCCAGACCGGAACCGCCGTACTCCTCCGGGATCATCGCCGAGAGCCAGCCGGCGTCGGTCAGGGCCTTGACGAAGGCCTCGGGAAAACCGCGCTGCTCATCGATGCGGCGCCAGTAGGCGGCGTCGAATTCGGCGCAGAGGGCACGTACGCCCTCGCGGATCGCGTTCAGCTCTTCGCTGTTCGGATTCATCGGTGACTCCTCGATTCTTGTCGTTGGATGGGCGCTGGGGCCCTTTCAGTCGAATTCCACGTCGCCGCGCTGGGCCAGGCCGGCGCCATTGCCGACCCATACCTCGGCCTTGCCGGCAGCGAGCAGGCGGCCGCCGACCTCGAACGGCTCGGGACAGATCAGCGGGCGCAGGCCGCGATAGGCGAAGCGACGCAGGCGCGCCTGCGGATTGGCCCGGCAGAACGCGCGCAGGGCCAGGGTGGCGATCAGCGGACCGTGCACCACCAGGCCCGGATAGCCTTCGGCATCGGTGACATAGGGCCAGTCGTAGTGAATGCGGTGGCCGTTGAAAGTCACCGCCGAGTAGCGGAACAGCAACACCGGATCGGGCTCCAGCGCCTCGCGCCAGTCGCCCTCGGGCAAGGCCTCGGTACCGCCGAGCTTGGGCGGGGTCGGTTCGCGGTAGACGATGTCGTGCTCTTCGCTCAGCGCCAGTTGGCCGTCCTGGCGGTAGTCGTGGCGCAGGGTGACGAACAGCAGCGCGCCGCTGCGACCGTGCTTCTCCTCGACCCGGAGGATGGTCGAGGTGCGGCTGGCCTCGCCGCCGACCCGCAGCGGCTGGTGGAACTCCAGGCGCCCGCCGGCCCACATGCGGTTGCGATCGTCCGCCGGCGGCAGGAAACCGCCGCGCGCCGGGTGGCCGTCGACGCCGAGGCCGGCGGCCTCCACCGGGTCCTGGAAGAACGCCCAGTGCCAGAGCGGCGGCAGCGCTTCGCCGTGGGCCGGGGTCGGCTCGCCGAAGGTGGCGGCGATGCGCTTGACCAGGTTGCGGCTCAATTGATCGTGGGTTTCTTCCTGGCGACCGATCCAGGGGGCGAAAGCGGACTCACTCATGCGTGGCTTCCCATGACCTAGGGGGTGATGGGAGGAGAATGATAGGATGCTAGCGTTTTGAGAATTTGCAATTACGCAATGGCGCGTTCGGATTTGCCGAACGCCATGGAGTGCCCATGCATTTCGATCTCGCCGACCTGCGCCTGTTCATCCATATCGCCGAGTCGCCCAGCCTGACCCAGGGCGCGCGCCGCGCCTTCCTTTCCCCGGCCGCCGCCAGCGCGCGGGTCAAGGCGCTCGAAGGCCAGCTTGGCAGCCGCCTGCTGTATCGCGACAGCCGCGGCGTCGAACTGACCCCGGCGGGCCAGCGCCTGCTACAGCACGCGCGGCTGATCATGCGCCAGGTGGAATACCTGAAGAGCGAGTTCACCGAGTACGGCAGCGACGCCGCCGGGCATATCCGCATCTTCGCCAATACCACCGCGGTCACCGAATTCCTTCCGGAAATCCTCGCCGGCTTCCTCGCCGCTCGTCCCGGGGTCACCGTCGACCTGCAGGAACGCCTCAGCCGCGACATTGTCCGCGGCGTGCTGGACGGCTCCACCGACCTCGGCATCATCGCCGGGCCGGTGGCGGCCAGTGGCCTGCAGGTCCTGCATTTTAGCACCGACCGCCTGGTGATGGCGGTGCCCCAGGGCCATCCGCTGGCCGGACAGGCCAGGGTACGCCTGCGCGACACCCTGCAGTTCCAGCATATCGGCCTGCCCGAGGGCACCACCCTGCACGCCTTCCTGTACGAACGGGTGGAGCAGATGGGCGAGCAGCTATCGCTGCGCATCCAGGTCTCCAGCTTCGAGGCGATCTGCCGGATGATCGAGGGCGGCGTCGGCATCGGCGTGATCCCGCAGTCCGCCGCGCGCCGCCACAGCCGGACGATGAAGCTGGCGACCATCGAACTCGACGAGCCCTGGGCGATCCGCGAGCGCAGCCTGCTGGTACGCGACCTGGAAGCACTGCCGAGTTGCCTGCGGGCGTTGATCGAGGAGTTGCAGAGGGTGGGAGACAGCCTGTAGGGCGGATAACGCCCCTGGCGTTGTCCGCGGGGCTCCGGAGAATCGGCGGACAACCGCCAGGCGGTTATCCGCCCTACGACTCCCGACAAGCCGGGGTGCGATCGTCGCGAAGGGCGCCGCCCACCACTCCCGCTCAGTTCGCCAACCCACCGCTCTCCGCCAGGCTGTGCTCGTCCGCGGCGAGCATCGCCGGCATGTGCTCGCGGAGGAACTCGACCCAGGTGCGGATCTTCGCATCCAGGTACTGCCGCGAGGGGTAGAGGGC
The DNA here is from genome assembly GCF_050433085.1 of Pseudomonas sp. RC10-4-2. Lineage (NCBI taxonomy): Bacteria > Pseudomonadati > Pseudomonadota > Gammaproteobacteria > Pseudomonadales > Pseudomonadaceae > Pseudomonas > Pseudomonas sp. RC10-4-2. The sequence continues at coordinate 1,019,587 of NZ_JBNPXX010000002.1, read as the reverse complement.
GTAGACGTTGAGATGGAACAGGCTATAGCGCGGCAACACCCGCACCAGGCTGCCGTCCTTCAGGCCGTTGACCGCCGCGTACACCGGCAGCGCGCCGATACCCATGCCGGAGACCACCGCCTCGGTCATGGCGTCGGCGGTGTTGACCTGGAAATGCGTCTGGTTGATGCAGGCCAGTTCCTGGCCGTCGGGACCGTCGAACAGCCAGCGGTCCAGCGACATCACCGAGTTCACCAGGCGCAGGCAACGGTGCGCGGACAGCTCCGCCGGCAGCTTGGGGAAGCCATGCGCGGCAATGTAGCCCGGCGAGGCGCAGAGGATGCTGTAGGTCTGGCCGATGCACTTGGAGACGAAACCGGAGTCCGGCAGCTCGGGGGCGATCACCACGGAAATGTCGTAGCCCTCGTCGAGAATGTCGGTGATCCGGTTGGCCAGGGTCAGGTCGAAGCCAACCTCCGGGTAGGTCTCGCAATATTGCGAGATGGCCTTGATCAGGTAGTGCTGGCCGATGCCGGTCATCGCGTGGACCTTCAGCGTGCCCGACGGCCGCGCATGGGCGTCGCCCGCCTCGGCCTCGGCCTCCTCGATGTAGGCGAGTATCTGCTGGGCGCGCATCAGGTAGCGCTGCCCGGCTTCGGTCAGCGCGATGCGCCGGGTGGTGCGATGCAGCAGGCGGGTCTGCAGGTGGGCCTCCAGCTTGGCCACCGCACGGGAGACATAGGCGGTCGTCAGGTCCAGGCGCTGGGCGGCGGCAGTGAAACTGCCGGTCTCCGCGACGCTGACGAACGCGCGCATATTGAACAGGATATCCATCACGGCCCTCTAGGCTCTGACGCTTATGGCGCGTCTCTTTTCCACGCAACCCGGAGGACACCCCAAGGCGGCGCAGATTCTGTCACGAGTCAACCCACCTATTATTGCCTTTTGTGACAAAAATTTTTCACCTATCCGAGCTCTTATCCGCAAGCGCGGGCGCTCCTAGAATTCCCAGCCGTTTCGGCCTCCCCTCGCCGTCGTTCAGGATTCGCAGCAGTGCCCCGCGCCACCCGGAAAGGTCTCCCCCTGGTTCCACCGGCTCCCCTCGCGTTCTTTCCCAGCCCCGACGAATTGCGCCGCGCCCTGCTCGAATGGGCGCGTAGCGACGGCGTCGCCTGGGTCTTCGTGTTCAAGGCCCTGCTCACCGCCAGCCTCGCCCTGTGGCTGGCCTATCGCCTGGAACTGCCGCAGCCGAGCACGGTGCTGGTGACGGTCTTCATCGTCATGCAGACGCAGAGCGGGCAGGTCCTGGCCAAGAGCTTCTACCGCATCGTCGGAACCCTGATCGGCCTCAGCGTGATGGTCACTCTGATCGCCCTGTTCGCCCAGGAGCGCGTGCTGTTCCTCGCCTGCCTGGCGCTCTGGGTCGGCCTGTGCACCGCCGGCGCCGCGCGCTACCGCGATTTCCGCGGCTACGCCTGCGTACTCGCCGGCTACACCGCGACCATGATCGGGATTCCAGCCACCGCGCACCCGGAAGGCGCCTTCATGGCGGCGCTGTGGCGGGTCCTGGAAATATCCCTGGGCATCCTCTGCACCGGTACCGTCAGCGCCATCTTCCTGCCGCAGACCAGCGGCGCCGCCCTGCGCAACACACTCTACGGGCGCTTCCGCGACTTCGCCGGGTTCGCCGCCGAAGGCCTGCAGGGCAGCCTCGACGGCGAGCGCTTCGGCGAGCTCAGCGCGCGCTTCGTCGCCCAGTCCGTGGGCCTGGAAAACCTGCGCAGCGCCACTACTTTCGAAGATCCGCACATGCGCCTGCGCAGCGGCCGGCTGATTCGCCTGAACAACGAATTCATGGTCATGACCAGTCGCTTCCACGGCCTCCACCGCCTGCTCGAACGCCTGCGCGGGCGCGGGGCGCAGAATGTCCTGGAGGTCCTGGCGCCCTGCCTGGCGGAGCTTGCCGGGCTGCTCGCGCCGATTCGCGAACGGACGCCCACCGACGCCGACGCCGCGCGCCTGGCCGAACGCATCGAGGCCTACAAGCCGGAACTGATGCAGAACATCCGCCAGGCCCGCCAGCGCCTGGTGGAGCAGCGCCCCGGCGAGAACGACCTGCTGGATTTCAACACCGCTGCCGAACTGGCCTTCCGTTTCACCGACGACCTGCACAACTACGCCCTGACCCACGCTTCCCTGGCCGAACACCACCATGCCCGCGAGCAATGGAAGGAAAGCTTCGTCGCCCGCGCCAACCCGGTCGCCGCGCTGGTCGCCGGAGCGCGCAGCGCGCTGATGATCGGCCTGCTCGGCACGTTCTGGATCCAGACCTCCTGGCCCCACGGCGGCACCTTCGCCCTCACCGCGGTACTGATCTCGGCGCTCTCCTCGACCTCGCCGAATCCCGGCCGGTTGTCGCTGCAACTCACCCTCGGGACCCTCGCCGGGGCCTGCACCGGGCTGTTCGTGCTGCTCTACCTGCTACCCCACGTGGACGGTTTCCCGATGCTGCTCTGCTGCCTGCTGCCGGTCTTCGCGGTCGGCGCCCTGCTGCTCTGGCGGCCGCAGTGGAACGGCTACGGCGTCGGCCTACTGGTGTGGTTCTGCTTCGCCTCGCTGCCGGCCAACATGGCGCGCTACGACGCCCTGGCCTTCTTCAACGAATACCTGGCACTACTCTTGTCGATGGTCCTCGCCACGGTCGCCGCCATGGTGATCCTGCCGCCGAACCGGCCGTGGATGTGGAAGCGCCTGGAGCACGACCTGCGCGAGCGGGTGGTGTTCGCCATCAGCGGCAAGAGCAAGGGCCTGGTCTCCGGTTTCGAAAGCGGCACCCGCGACCTGCTGAACCAGGCCTACACCTTCTCCGCCGGCCGCCCGGACGTGCAACGCCGGTTGCTGGGCTGGATGTTCCTGGTGCTGGAGGTCGGCCAGGCGATCATCGAGCTGCGCCTCGAACAGCAACGCCTGCCCCAGGAGCCCTGCTACGCCGAACGCACCGCCTGGCGCCGGGCGATCCGCCTGATGGGCCGGGCGCTGATCCGGCTGTTCCTGCAACCCGGGCCGAGCAACCGCCAGCGCGCCCTGCACGCGGTGAACCAGGCGATCATGGCGGTACGGGCGGCGCCGGAGCCGCGCGCACCGCAGTTCGATACCTCGCCGCTGCGACGGGTGCTCAGCTACCTGCACTTCATTCGCAGCGCCCTGCTCGACCCGCAATCGCCCCTGGGCCAGGAAAGAAACCCGTGAGCCGGTCGCAAAGCCGCGGCGCAGAAGGCCACAGGGATATTGTTACCGATCCGTACAAGGTTCTTGTCTTGACTGAGTCTATATGTCGCAGCCTATCCCAACTTACAATAAACCCAACAGCCGAAGTTAACTCCCGTTGAACTTCGACTCCGCAACTTGATTGCAGACTTACTTACCCAGCCTTGTTTATCGAGTTGCCCCGGTGACCTGTCCGCCTGTCTTCCGACGGCAGATCGTACCCACTCAGAAACTACTCAGGTAAATAGTAATGAAGGCTTTCGCCCTGATGGCCCTGTTCGCCTGCTCGCCGCTGGTGATGGCGGCTGGCGCCCAGGATCAACCTGCCAGCCAGCAGGAAAACGCTGTTGAAGAATATGCCTATGGCATGCAACTGGATGTGGCTCGCGTTATATCTTCAACCGACACTTCCAATGCCTGCGGCATCGTTCCCGCACGCATGACCTACGAAGATTCGAACGGCCAGAAACATACCGTCGAATATCAGGTCTGGGGCAACGGCTGCACTGGCGGCTAAACTCTGCTCGACTTCCGGGTCGACCTCCGAAGGATCGCGCCACGAGGGGCAGCTCGCCCATCCGGCGCGATCATTGTGTACTCGGCGGCGACAATCCCGCCCCTCGGCGAACATCCTGGCCGTCCTCCCCACGCCTCATCGTGCTGCCGCCCTTTCACAAGGGCCGACGCCTCCACCGTTTCTTTCCCAGCCTGCAACAAACCGGCAAGCATGCCGCTCAGCCCTCGCCTTGCCCCACGCCATGCTGGCGCAGCTTGTTCGCCGCCGTGGTATGCGAAACGCCGAGGCGCTTGCCCAACTGGCGGCTGCTCGGATGCTCGCGGAACAGGCGCTCCAGCACCGCCTTCTCGAAGCGCCCGACGATGGCGTCGAGGTCTCCTTCCAGGGAAAAATCCCCCAGCGGCTGCGGCGCGCCGTAGTCCGGCAGGCGGATGTGCTCGGCCTTGACCCTTCCCCCTTCGCACAGCGAAACCGCCTGGAACAGCACGTTTTCCAATTGCCGCACGTTGCCCGGCCAGTGGTAGCGTTCGAGACGTTCCAGCGCCTGCGCGGAAAGCTTCGGCAGGCCGCAGCCGATCTGCCGGCTGGCCTGGTCGAGGAAATGCTCGGCGAGCGGCGCCAGGCCATCCAGGCACTCGCGCAGCGGCGGGATGTGCAGCGAGAGCACATTGAGACGGTGATAGAGGTCCTGGCGGAATTCGCCCTTGGCGCAGAGTTCGGACAGGTCTACCTGGGTGGCGCAGATCACCCGCACGTCCAGGTACACCTCCTCGTCGCTGCCGACCCGGCGGAAACAGCCGTCCTGCAGGAAGCGCAACAGCTTGGCCTGCAGGCGCGGGCTCATCTCGCCGACGCCGTCGAGGAACAGCGTGCCGCCGGCGGTAAGCTCCAGCAGGCCGAGCTTGCCCTCCGGGCGGGCGCCCTCGAAGGCTCCCGGACCATAGCCGAACAGCTCGGTCTCGGCCATGGATTCCGGCAGGCCGGCGCAGTTCAACGCCATGAACGGCGACTGCCCGCGCGGGCTGGCCAGGTGGCAGGCGCGCGCCAGCAGCTCCTTGCCGGTGCCGGTCTCGCCCTCGATCAGCAGCGGCGCGTCCAGCGGCGCCATGCGCCGCGCCTCGCGGACCACCGCGGCCATTACCCGCGAACTCTGGAAGATACTGTCGAAGCCACGCAGCTCCTGCTTGCGCACATGGTAGATGCGCTCGCCGACGCGATCCGCGCGATGCAGGGTCAGCACCGCTCCAGCCAGCGCCTCGCTCTCGTCGTGCTCGGATTGCAGCGGCGCGATGTCGGCGAGGAACACGTCGCCCTTCACCTTGACCCGCAGCCCGTTGATCCGCGCCTTGTTGGCGCGCACCAGTTCGGGCAGGTCGAGGTCCTCCACATAGCGCGACAGCGGAATCCCCGGCACCTCGTCGACGCGCACGCCGAGCAACTGCGCGGCGGCACGGTTGGCGGCGACGATCTGCCCGCCCATGTCCACCGAGAGCACCGGGAAGTCCAGGGCGGCGAGCAGCGCGTTGAGTTCCAGGTGCCGGCGCTCGCTGGGCATCAGGCCGACGCGCTTGACGCCGAAGACCCCCGGCACCGCCTCCAGCTTGGGCCGCAGCGACTGCAACTGGAGGTTGATCATGTTCGGACAGAGCAGGTAGATGGCGTTGCCCTGGTCGCCGCCGACTTCGCCGCGATTGACGTTGATGCCGTAGTCGACCAGCAGGTTGAGGATGTCGCGGAGGATGCCTACACGGTTCTGGCAGTGCACTTTGATACGCATGGCGTGGCCCGGTGTTGTCGTTCTGATGGGCTCGCGGCCGGTTTTTTAACTCCCGGCCGGAAATTTCCGTCAAGAATATGTGACAGTTAGACTCACCAGCAACAATGCCTGACCCAATGAACAGGCGACCCAGGCCAATTCGTAAGGAAAACTTTACGAAAACGCCGATTCCTCCCCGTTGCCCGGTCCCTATCCGGGGCTGCACGGACCGTCCCGACGCGGTATCGATAAGGCAACGACAACAACAAAGACCCCGCGGCCACAAGCCGCTCATGGAGTCCGTATGAAAACGACGCAGTACGTGGCCCGCCAGCCCGACGACAACGGTTTCATCCACTATCCGGAAACCGAGCACCAGGTCTGGAATACCCTGATCACCCGGCAACTGAAGGTGATCGAAGGCCGCGCCTGTCAGGAATACCTCGACGGCATCGAACAGCTCGGCCTGCCCCACGACCGGATCCCCCAGCTCGACGAGATCAACAGGGTTCTCCAGGCCACCACCGGCTGGCGCGTGGCGCGGGTTCCGGCGCTGATTCCGTTCCAGACCTTCTTCGAACTGCTGGCCAGCCAGCAATTCCCCGTCGCCACCTTCATCCGCACCCCGGAAGAACTGGACTACCTGCAGGAGCCGGACATCTTCCACGAGATCTTCGGCCACTGCCCACTGCTGACCAACCCCTGGTTCGCCGAATTCACCCATACCTACGGCAAGCTCGGCCTCAAGGCGAGCAAGGAGGAACGCGTGTTCCTCGCCCGCCTGTACTGGATGACCATCGAGTTCGGCCTGGTCGAGACCGACCAGGGCAAGCGCATCTACGGCGGCGGCATCCTCTCCTCGCCGAAGGAGACCGTCTACAGCCTCTCCGACGAGCCGCTGCACCAGGCCTTCAATCCGCTGGAGGCGATGCGCACGCCCTACCGCATCGACATCCTGCAACCCCTCTATTTCGTCCTGCCCGACCTCAAGCGCCTGTTCCAACTGGCCCAGGAAGACATCATGGCGCTGGTCCACGAGGCCATGCGCCTGGGCCTGCACGCGCCGCTGTTCCCGCCCAAGCAGGCGGCCTGACGAGAAACGCCGCCGCCGCGGCTGACCCCGCGGCGGCCTTGTACTATGGTGGACGGGCACGGCCCGTCCGCCGCTCCCACATGCGACAACCAAGGACTCCCACCATGACCGCACTCACCCAAGCCCATTGCGAAGCCTGCCGCGCAGACGCCCCGCACGTCAGCGACGAAGAACTGCCCGTGCTGCTGCGGCAGATCCCGGATTGGAACATCGAAGTCCGCGACGGCATCATGCAACTGGAGAAGGTCTACCTGTTCAAGAACTTCAAGCATGCCCTGGCCTTCACCAATGCCGTCGGCGAGATATCCGAGGCCGAAGGCCACCATCCGGGCCTGCTGACCGAGTGGGGCAAAGTCACCGTGACCTGGTGGAGCCACTCGATCAAGGGCCTGCACCGCAACGACTTCATCATGGCGGCGCGCACCGACGAGGTAGCGAAAACCGCCGAGGGGCGCAAATGAGTCATTTCGCCAAGGTCGCCCGCGTACCGGGCGACCCGATCCTGGGCCTGCTCGACGCCTACCGCAACGATCCGCGCGCGGACAAGCTGGACCTCGGCGTCGGTGTCTACAAGGATGCCCAGGGCCTGACCCCGATCCTGCGCTCGGTGAAACTCGCCGAGCAGCGCCTGGTCGAGCAGGAAACCACCAAGAGCTACGTCGGCGGCCACGGCGATGCGCTGTTCGCCGCGCGCCTGGCGGAACTGGCGCTCGGCGCCGCCTCGCCGCTGTTGCTGGAGCAACGCGCCGACGCCACCCAGACGCCCGGCGGCACCGGCGCCTTGCGCCTGGCCGGCGACTTCATCGCCCATTGCCTGCCCGGCCGCGGCATCTGGCTGAGCGACCCGACCTGGCCGATCCACGAGACCCTGTTCGCCGCCGCCGGCCTGAAGGTTTCCCACTACCCCTACGTCAGCGCCGACAACCGCCTGGATGTCGAGGCGATGCTTGCTGGCCTGGAGCGCATTCCCCAGGGAGACGTGGTGCTGCTGCATGCCTGCTGCCACAACCCGACCGGTTTCGACCTGAGCCACGACGACTGGCGCAGGGTGCTCGACGTGGTGCGTCGCCGCGAGCTGCTGCCGCTGATCGACTTCGCCTACCAGGGCTTCGGCGACGGTCTCGAGGAAGACGCCTGGGCGGTACGCCTGTTCGCCGGCGAACTGCCGGAGGTGCTGATCACCAGTTCCTGCTCGAAGAACTTCGGCCTGTACCGCGACCGCGCCGGTGCGCTGATCGTCTGCGCGCAGAACGCCGAGAAGCTCACCGACCTGCGTAGCCAACTGGCCTTCCTCGCCCGAAACCTCTGGTCGACCCCGCCGGCGCATGGCGCCGAGGTGGTCGCGGCGATCCTCGGCGACAGCGAGTTGAAGGGACTCTGGCAGGAAGAGGTCGAAGGCATGCGCTCGCGCATCGCCAGCCTGCGCATCGGCCTGGTCGAAGCCCTGGCGCCGCACGGCCTGGCCGAGCGCTTCGCCCATGTCGGCGCGCAACGCGGGATGTTTTCCTATACCGGACTGAGCCCGCAGCAGGTCGCTCGGCTGCGCGACGAGCACGCCGTTTACCTGGTCTCCAGCGGCCGGGCCAACGTCGCCGGTCTCGACGCGCGCCGCCTCGACCGCCTGGCGCAAGCCATCGCCCAGGTCTGCGCGGACTGAACCCTCACGGTTACCCTGAGCCGGCTGTGATGGCCGGCTTTTTTTCGCCCCAGCGAATGCCGCGCACTCCCGCCGAGGCGGCGGATAACCGCGTTGCGGTTATTCGCCCTACCGCACCACAACCACGCGGGCGTTATTCGCCATTGACCCGCCGAGGTGGCGGATAACCGCGTTGCGGTTATTCGCCCTACCGCACCACGACCTTGTGGGCGTAGGGCGAATAACGCCACAGGCGTTATCCGCCGAACCTCTCTGAACCGGGCCAACCATAAGTCAGCACTTTCAAAGCCCTACGTGCTTTTCCTACAAAAGAGCATAAAATGCTCAATTATGGGCACCAGTTCACACTGCGCCCCACGGCCCCCACTTTCTCGTCTTAGTGAGCAACGCACGTGAGAAACCGTCTCCTGTCACTGGTCACCCTGTTCCTGTCCCTCAGCGTTGCCACCGCGGTATCCGCCTCCCCGCCGCCCAAGGCCGGGCTGCCGCTGCAACAGGAGCTGGCGTCGGGCAGCGCGCTGGTTACCGACCAGAACACCGGCAAGGTACTCTACTCGCGCAACCCCGACCTGGTGGTGCCGATCGCCTCAATCACCAAGCTGATGACCGCCATGGTCGTGCTCGACTCGAAACTGCCGCTGGACGAGGTACTGCCGATCGCCATCAGCGAGACCAGCGAAATGCGCGGGGTGTTTTCCCGGGTGCGGGTCGGCAGCCAGATCAGCCGCCGGGACATGCTCCTGCTCGCCCTGATGTCCTCGGAGAACCGCGCCGCCGCCAGCCTCGCGCAGAACTATCCGGGCGGCAAGAACGCCTTCGTCAAGGCGATGAACGCCAAGGCCCACGCCCTGGGAATGAAGAACACCCGCTACGTCGAGCCGACCGGGCTGTCGCTGCACAACGTCTCCACCGCTCGCGACCTCACCCGCCTGCTGGTGGCCAGCCGGCAATATCCGCTGCTCAGTCAGTGGAGCACCACTCCGGAGAAGACCGTGGCCTTCCGCCACCCCAACTACACCCTGGGCTTCCGCAACACCAACCACCTGATCAACAACAAGACCTGGAACATCCAGTTGACCAAGACCGGCTTCACCAACGAGGCAGGCCACTGCCTGGTGATGCGCACCACGATCAACCGCAGTCCGGTCAATCTGGTGGTGCTGGACGCCTTCGGCAAATACACCCACTTCGCCGACGCCACGCGCCTGCGACGCTGGCTGGAAACCGGCCAGGTCACTGCGATCCCGGCCGCGGCCAAGGCCTATCGCCTGCAACGCGACCGCGAGCGCGGCCTCGGCCAGCCGGTGGCCCAGGCCGTACGCTGATCCGTCGCGAAGACCGGCCGGCTCAGAAATCCACCTTGCCGCGCCCGGCCTTCACCGCGCCGCGCTTGGCCTTGCCGTCCAGCCGGCGCTTCTGCGAGCCGCGCGTAGGCTTGGTCGGGCGCCGCGCCTTCTGCACCTTGGCCACGCTGCGGATTAACTCCGCCAGGCGCTCCAGGGCATCCTCGCGGTTCTGCTCCTGGGTCCGGTACTGCTGGGCCTTGATCACCACCACGCCGTCGCCGCTGATGCGCTGGTCGTTCAGTGCCAGCAGACGCTCCTTGTAGAACGGCGGCAACGACGAGGCCTGGATGTCGAAGCGCAGGTGCACCGCGCTGGAGACCTTGTTGACGTTCTGCCCGCCGGCGCCCTGGGCGCGAATGGCATTCAGCTCGATCTCATGGTCGGGCAGGTGGACGGCATTGGAGATGATCAGCATGGGGCGGCACGGTGGACCAACGGGCTGCCAGCATAACCCCTTTGCCGAGCGGAAAAGCAGGCAAAAAGAAACCCGGCCGCGGCCGGGTTCCTTCATTTCGGCTAAGGCGCCAGGTCGAACTCAACGCTCCTTGCAGGCGACCCCGTCGGTGGGCTCGCCGCCCTTCCAGTCGCCGTAGAGGGTGGCTTCCTCGCCCTTGGTCCACCAGATGTACTGGCCGGCGGCGTACTTGGCGCCGGAGGCGGAAATCACATTGCTGAAGACCAGCGTCGAGTTGTCGCTGACCGGCACCACGGCGAGGCTGTTGTCGCCCTTGTTCAGGTACTGCACGGTGAACTTGCGACCGTTCTCGCACTTGTAGTCGACGCTGCGGGTATCCAGCTTGGCATCCCCCGGCAGGGCCAGGTAATCGACCTGGGCGGTCTGCTTGTCGTCGTCGCTGCCGCCGCAGGCGACCAGGACCACGGGAACGGCAGCCAGAAGCAGCCAGAGCGCTTTTTTCATGGAAATCCCTCTAACGAGAAAAAATGGCGCTGCCACTGTAGGAATTCGGCACCTGCCGCGTCAACGACAGGCGCCCCTAGAAAAAGTCTTGTGGGCCGCCGGGACACGCAAAGGAGCGCTCCCCTCTCCTCTGCGCGCCGGCGCCCCATCGATCACTCGGTGACCGGCTTCACCCGCAGGCCCGGCATCGGCCGCGGGGCTCCCTTGAGTCGGTAGCAGGCCCACATCACCAGCAGCCAGACCGGGATGGCATAGACCGAGACCTGGATGCCGGGGATCAGCAACATGACGCCGAGGATGAACACCACGAAGGCCATGCACAGGTAGTTGCCGTACGGATACCAGAACGCGCGGAAGTGCGTGCGGGTGCCCTGGCGGTCCATCTGCGCGCGGAACTTCAGGTGCGCCATGCTGATCATCGCCCAGTTGATCACCAGCGCCGCCACCACCAGCGACATCAGCAGCTCCAGCGCCTGGTGCGGGATCACATAGTTCACCACCACCGCGAGGAAGGTCACCAGCGCCGATACCACCAGGGCGCGTACCGGTACGCCGCGCTTGTCGACCCTGGCCAGCGCGCGCGGGGCATCGCCCTGCTCGGCCAGGCCGAGAAGCATGCGGCCGTTGCAATAGGTGCCGCTGTTGTACACCGACAGTGCGGCGGTGAGCACCACGAAGTTCAGCAGGTGCGCGGCAGTGCCGCTGCCGATCATCGAGAAGATCTGCACGAACGGGCTGCCGCTGTAGGCATCGCCGGAAGCGTTGAGGGTCTGCAGCAGGCTGTCCCAGGGCGTCAGCGAGAGCAGCACGACCAGGGCGCCGATGTAGAAGATCAGGATGCGATAGATCACCTGGTTGATCGCCTTCGGGATCACCGTCCTCGGCTTGTCCGCCTCGGCCGCGGTGAAGCCGAGCATTTCCAGGCCACCGAAGGAGAACATGATGATCGCCATGGCCATCACCAGGCCGCTCACTCCGTTGGGGAAGAAACCGCCGTGTGCCCAGAGGTTGCTCACCGAAGCCTGCGGACCGCCGCTGCCGCTGAACAGCAGGTAGCAGCCGAGCAGGATCATGCCGATGATCGCCACCACCTTGATGATCGCGAACCAGAACTCGGCTTCGCCGAAGGCCTTGACGTTGGCCAGGTTGATCGCGTTGACGACGACGAAGAACAACGCCGCCGTGGCCCAGGTCGGCACCTCCGGCCACCAGTAGTGGATGTACTTGCCGACCGCGGTCAGTTCCGACATCCCGACCAGGATGTACAGCACCCAGCAGTTCCAGCCGGAGAGGAAGCCGGCGAAGCCGCCCCAGTACTTGTGCGCGAAGTGGCTGAAGGAGCCGGCGACCGGCTCCTCGACGATCATCTCGCCGAGCTGGCGCATGATCATGAAAGCGATGAAGCCGGCGATGGCGTAGCCGAGGATCATCGACGGGCCCGCCGACTTGAGCACCCCGGCCGAGCCGAGGAACAGGCCGGTGCCGATGGCGCCGCCGAGGGCGATCAACTGGATGTGACGATTCTTCAGGCCGCGCTTGAGCTCGCCCGAATGCGGATGTTGGCCGTCCATTGAATTATCTCACGCAAGTGGAAATTTATTGTTGTCGGAGGCGAAACGGGGCCGTGCGGCTCAGGCGGCAGGCGCACGGCGGGCGCCATGCGGGGCGCGTGGCGGCGGGCGGTCGGCTGGGCGGAGGGAGGACTCACGGATCATGCGTCACCTGTTTGTTGTTGTACGTGACGTGAATGGGCCGCCAGGCTCGTGGCTCGGCGGTGCGGGCAAGGCTGGCGCGATCGGCGCCGCTGGAACGGAAACGCGGAGCGCAAGGAAAACCGCCAGCCCCGGAACAGGCTGGCGGCAGCGGGATCAGATCACGCCGCGGCGAATCTGGTCTTCCTCGATGGACTCGAACAGGGCCTTGAAATTGCCCTCGCCGAAGCCCTGGTTGCCCTTGCGCTGGATGATCTCGAAGAAGATCGGGCCGATCACCGTGTCGGTGAAGATCTGCAGCAGGATGCCGTCGTCGCCCGGGGCGCCGTCGATCAGCAGGTTCAGTTCGCGCAGTTGCTCGAGCGGCTCGCCATGCCCGGCGACGCGGGTGTCGACCTTCTCGTAGTAGGTGTCCGGGGTCGACATGAACTTCACGCCGTTGTCGCGCAGCTTGCGCACGGTGGCATAGATGTCGTCGGTGGTCAGGGCGATGTGCTGGATGCCTTCGCCATGGTATTCGCGGATGAATTCCTCGATCTGCGAGGTATCGTCGGCCGACTCGTTGATCGGGATGCGGATCTTCCCGCAAGGTGCGGTCATGGCGCGGGAGAACAGGCCGGTGAGCTTGCCTTCGATGTCGAAGTAGCGAATCTCGCGGAAGTTGGCGATGCGCTCGTAGAAACCGGACCAGACGTCCATCTGGCCGCGCTTGACGTTGTGGGTCAGGTGGTCGATGTAGGTCAGGCCGACCGAGTTGTCGTTGGCGCTGCGGCCTTCGATGAACTCGAAGTCGACGTCATAGATGCTGCGGTCGCCGTAGCGGTCGACAAGATACAGCAGCGAACCGCCGATGCCTTCCAGGGAAGGGATGTTCAGCTCGCCGAAGTTGGCGTGGCTGCCCACCAGCTTGGCGCCCTGGGATTCGGCGTAGGCGGCGGCCTGGGAAGCGTTCTTCACCCGGAAGGCCATGGCGCAGGCGCTCGGGCCGTGCTTGAGGGCGAATTCATGGACATGCCCGGTCGGGCTGCCGTTGAGCACGATGTTGATATCGTTCTGCTGGAACAGGAAGACTTCCTTGGAACGATGCTTGGCGGTTTCGGTGAAGCCCATCATGTTGAACAGCTGGCGCAGCTGCTCGATGCCCTTGGCGTCGGGGGCGGTGAACTCGACGAATTCGAATCCGTCGGTACCGATGGGATTGTGCTGTTCGATCTTGGCCACGGCGTTCATCCGGCCTCCTCGTTGTTCTTGTTGAATGGACCGCCGCCGGTCCAGGCGGCCGACGACATGGGAGATGCCTTCATCTCACCCCGTGGCGGCGCGGCGGACAAGCCGTCGGCAGGGCCCGGCACAGGGCCTGGCGCAGGGTTTCTGGCAACTATTCCTTACGCGCCGGCGGCATGCATGGCGAACGCCCGGTCTTCGTAAAGTTATCTTTACAGTGCGGTGCGAAAAGCTGCCAGCAGCGCTGTCACGGCTGCGCTGAAAGCCGGCGCTGCATGATCGGCGTCAAGCGGTTAACCTGCGTCTTTCCTCCGCGACGGCATTCCCATGGCACGACCCGCCCCACCCGACCTGAGCGACAGCCGCCGGCCCCTGCGCGGCGTTGCCCGCAGCTATCCTGCCGGGCACCGCGTCGATGCCCACGAGCACGCCTGGGGCCAGGTGCTCTATGCGGTGTCCGGGATGATGTGGCTGGAGACGCCCGACGAGGCCCTGCCGGTCCCGCCGCAACGGGCGGTCTGGTTGCCTCCGGGCCTGCGCCATGCGGTGCGGGTCGCCTCCGAGTTGCAGATGCGCAACATCTACCTGAGCCCGGAACTCTCCCGCGGCCTGGAGGACCGCACCCTGGTGCTGGTGGTCGGCCCGCTGCTGCGCGAGCTGATCGTCAGCCTGGTGGAGCAGGAACGGCAGAGCGACCCCGACTACTATCGGGCGCTGGCCGATCTCGCCGTGCTCGAACTCGGCCGCGCGCGCCGTTCCAGCCTCCGCGTACCGCTGCCGGACGCCTCCGACAGGCGCCTGCTCGCGCTGTGCCAGGCGGTGATGGCCAATCCCTCCCTGGACATCGGCCTGGAGCGCCTGGCTGAAGACGCCGGGGCCAGCGTGCGGACCCTCTCGCGCCTGTTCCAGCGCAGCCTGGGCATGGGCTTTGCCGACTGGCGGCGGCAGGTGCAGCTGGCGACCGCCGCCGCCGCACTGATCGATGGCCGTCCGGTGGCAGGCATCGCCCATGCCCTGGGATATACGCCGAGCGCCTTCAGCGACATGTTCCGCCGCGAGCTGGGCGTCTCTCCCACCGAGTACAGGGCCGAGCATCACCAGCCGTTCCAGCCTTGACCGGTATTCGATAGCTATTGGCCGATAGATGTTTTTTCGGCCAACTAGACTGGCACCATCGTTCACCGTCCCTGTCAGCCGCCATGAACTACCTGATCTCCCTCGGCATCGGCCTGCTGGTCGGCGCGCTCTACGCCGTCCTCGACTTCCGCTCGCCGGCGCCCCCCGCCATCGCCCTGGTCGGCCTGCTTGGCATGCAGCTCGGCGAACAGCTTTTCCCCCTTGGCCGCGACCTGCTGCAGCAGTGGCTGCACTGATCGCCGCGACGACACGGAGCCCCCGATGAAAGCACTGCAATTCGACCGTACCGGCGACCTCGCCGCCCTCGAGTTGGTGGACATGCCCGACCCGCTTCCCGCCGCCGATGAGGTGCGGGTGGAAATCCGCGCCGCCGGGCTGAATCCGAGCGACGTGAAGAACGTCCTCGGCCGCTTCCCCTATACCACCCTGCCCCGGGTACCGGGCCGCGACTTCGCCGGGGTGGTGGTGGAGGGACCGAAGGCTCTGCTCGGCCAGGCGGTCTGGGGCACCGGGCGGGAGCCGGGATTCTTCCGCGACGGTAGCCACGCGCAGTTCCTGACCCTGCCGGCCGCCGGCGTCGCGCTCAAGCCGGAAAGCCTGAGCTTCGCCCAGGCCGCCAGTTGCGGGGTGCCCTACAGCACCGCCTGGGACGCCCTGCAACGCAGCCAGGTCAAGGCCGGCACCCGGCTCCTGGTAATCGGCGCCAACGGCGCGGTCGGCAAGGCCGCGCTGGCGCTGGCCAAGGCCCTGGGGGCCGAAGCGATCGGCGCGGTGCGGCGCGAGGAGCAACGCCAGGCGCTGGAAACGCAGGGCATCGCCGCGCTGCTGCTGGGCGAGCCGGCCGAGCTGGCGGCACAGGTGGAAGGGATCTTCCCCGGCGGGGCCGAGGTGATCTTCGATACGACCGGTTTCTGGCTCGAGGCGGCGGTCCCGGCGCTGGCCGCCTTCGGTCGCCTGGCGATCATCGCCGCACCGGCCGACGGCCATGTGCGCCTACCCGCATTGAACCTGTACCGCCGCGGTGGCTCGGTGGTGGGGATCAACTCGCTGCTCTATGGCGTGGAAGCCTGCGCAGGCTTCCTCGACGCCTTCGGCAAGCTGTTCGACCAGGGCCGCCTGCCGCTGCCGGACGGGCTGCGGGAAGTCCCGCTGGAGCAGGGCGTTGAGCAGTACCGGGCAGTGAACGAAGGCACCTGCGAGAAGATCATCCTGGTGCCTTGAGGACCAGCGGAATCCCGGCGGAACATGCCGGGATTCCGCTGCGCGCAAGACTACTCCGCGCCGACCGCGAGCTTGCGGGCGCTGCGCGCCTCCTCCAGCTGCATGCAGCGCTCGAGGAACAGATACATGTAGTCGTAGCTCTTGCAGATCGCGTCGCGCAGTTGCCGGCGCAGCTCGGCGCTGGGATTGGTGCCGGCCAGGGTGCAGATGATCTCCAGCGCCTCCCAGGGGTGGGCATCGTCGTACTGGGCGTGGAGCTTGAGCCACTTCATGGCGCGCTTGCGGCCTTCCTTGGGGAAGGCGTTTTCGTAGACGCCGTTCGAACAGACCAGCGCCGACCACTCGCCGGTGACGCCTTCGATGGCGTAGTTGGTGGCGGCCATGGCCACCGCCAGTGAGTCGCTGGCGCAGGTGTGCCAGCACCAGTGGCTGAGCGCGTGCAGTTCGGCCGGCACGTCTTGCGCCTGGATCTCGGCCAGGCTCACGCCGTGGGCCTCGGCCCAGTGCAGCCAGTAGTCGGCGTGGTTGAGTTCGACCCGAATGTTGCGCATCAGCCAGCGGCGCGCCATGTCTTCGCCGGGATGGCGGGCGAAACGGGTCTTCAGCAGGTTCTGCGACATGTACAAGGGGAACTGCTCGACCACCGGCCAGCCGCCGATCAGGTACAGGCGCATCAGCGCCGGGCTCAGCTCGGCGTCGCGCATGCGCCGGTACAGCTCGTGACCGGAAACCCGGTCCTTGCTCGCCTGGCAGTCGACGATCAGTTGCTGCGCCCACTGCGGATAGCTTCCCGCCTCCTGCAAGGGGCCCGTACGGTCAAAGAACTCGCTCACACCCGTCTCCCTTCTCTTCTTGTCGGCAACGGCCTCATAGCAGCGAAACTACTCTTTCTTCGCCCCGCGGTCACCTACCGGAGGTTCTGTCCCAGGCTCGGCCACAGGCCTTGGGCATCCACTCCAGCCCCCGGAGGCTGGCGACTGAACGGCAGGGGCGCGCCGATGGCCAGGCCCTGGGCATAGTCGATGCCGATCTCGCGCAGCGCTTCCATGACTTCGACGGTCTCGACGAACTCCGCGATGGTACGTTTGCCCATCACGTGGCCGATATGGTTGATCACCTGGACCATGGCGCGATCGATGGGATCCTCGAGCATGTCCTTGACGAAGCTGCCATCGATCTTCAGGTAATCCACCGGCAGGTGCTTGAGGTAGATGAAGGACGACATGCCGGCGCAGAAATCGTCCAGGGAGAAACGACAGCCGGTGTCCTTGAGCTCGTTGATGAAGCGGATGGCGCTGGCCAGGTTGGCAACCGCCACGGTTTCGGTGACCTCGAAGCAGATCGTCTGCGGCGGAATGCGGTAACGGGCGAACAGCTCGGTGAGGAACTGCAGGAACGACTCGTCGCCGATGGTCGCGCCGGAGAGGTTGATGGCGCAGGTGCCGATCGGCTCGGCGCGAGGGTCCTGGGCGCGTTCGACAAGGGTGCGGAAGGCATTCTCCACCACCCAGCGATCGATCAGCGTCATCAGGCCGTAGCGCTCGGCGGCGGGTATGAAGCTCAGCGGCGGCACCAGGCGCCCGCCCTCGTCGCGCAGGCGCAGCAGCAGTTCGACGTGCAAGCCCTCCTCCGCACCTTCGCCCAGCGGCACGATGGGCTGGGCATAGAGACTGAAGCGGTCTTCCTCCAGCGCCAGGTGGATGCGCTGGACCCAGGTCATCTCGCCGAAGCGCATCGATAGTTCGACGTCGTCCTGATGGAACACCTGGACCCGGTTGCGGCCCTTTTCCTTGGCCATGTAGCAGGCCATGTCGGCGGAGCGCAGCGCCTCCTCGAGGGTCGAGATACCCGGCAGCAGGTGCACCAGGCCAACGCTGACGGTGCAGTTGAACGGCTGCCCGCTCCAGGTGAAGTGCAGGTCCTGGATGGTCTTGCGCAGATGGTCGGCGATCTCCACGGCTTTTTCCGCCGGACAGTTCTCCAGCAGGATGCCGAACTCGTCGCCGCCCAGCCGCGCCAGCGTGTCGCCCTCGCGCAAGCCTTGCTGCAGCAGGGTACAGACCTGGCGCAGCAGTTCGTCGCCGGCGGCGTGGCCGCAGGTGTCGTTGACCAGCTTGAACTGGTCCAGGTCGAGGAACATCAGGGCGTGCCGCCCGCTGTTGCGCTCCAGGCGTTCCAGCGCTATCTGCAGGCGATACTCGAACTCGCGGCGGTTGGTCAGCCCGGTCAACGCATCGTGGGTCGCCTGCCAGGACAGGCGCGCCATGTACTGGCGCTCGCGGGTCATGTCGTGAAGCACCAGGACCACCCCGGTGATCTCGCCGCCACGGTGGATCGGCGCGCCCACCAGGGTCACCGGCACGCTGCTGCCGTCGTGACGCAGAACCAGCTTGGAATGCTCGCGACCGCCGTCGATCTCGCCGCTGAGGATCTGCTCGATCAGCAGCATGCCCTCCTCCCGCGAGCTTTCGTCGACGATCCGGAACAGCGACGCCAGGGGCAGGCCGCGGGCCTTGTCCAGCGTCCAGTTGGTCATCTGCTCGGCGGCCGGGTTGAGGTAGGAAATGCCCCCCTGGGTGTCGGCGGTGATCACCCCGTCGCCGATCGAGGCCAGGGTGATCTGGGCCCGTTCGCGCTCGGCATCGAGGGCGTTCTCCACTTCCTGGCGCTGCATCAGTTGCTGCCGGGTCCGCAGGAACGCCAGGAGGATGAGCACGCTGGCGGTGGTCAGGTTGGCCACCAGCAGCAGCCTGAGCAAGGCCCGCGAGCCCTCGCCGAGGGCGTCGCTGAAGGCCTTGGCCGCCGGCGTGACCTTCTCGTTGATCGCGTGGATCTCGGTCTTCCACTGTTGCACCTGCTCGGCGCTGGCCTGCCCGGCGCCGATGCCCGCGCGCATCTTGCCGGCGACGTCGATCAGTTCCATGACGTACTTGTCGCCCACCAGCCACAGCTCGATGGCGCGCTCGAAGTAACTGAAGTCGTGGAAGTTGCGGTACAGCCAGATGATCGCGGTAACGTCGTCGGCATGGTTGCCGCCCTTGAGGATGCCCTGGCGGGCCGCCTCGATGTCCGGGTCGGGCTGGTCCAGGGCAAGGCGCATCTCGCGGTCGCCGAGGGGGATCGCGATGGCCTCCTCGTAGCGGCGGAAGTCTTCGTCGGCGCGTGAGTCGGCATAGAGGGTGAGGTAGTAGATGGCATCCTTCTGGCCCTTCGACCAGAGGCTTTCGCCGCCGACATAGCTGCGCACCGCGGAGAGGACGTAGAGACTGCCGCCCGCCAGCATGGCCTGCAGCAGCACCACGACGATGAAGGGCCATACCAGGCCGAGCAGGCGGGGCTTGTCGAGAGTCCGGTTCTGCCTCATTCCATCTACCATTCAAACTGGCGCTAAGCGATCGGGCGCCGTCTCCGTCGCCCCTGACTGCATCACCTGTCGGCCGCTCAAGATCCCGTCGCAGAACTCCCGAGGCCTTGCCTGCCGGCAGCCACGACGCTGGAGGAGGCGGACACCTGGCAAACAGTAGGAGTCTAGTGGCTGTTTGCCGAACCTGCCCTGCACCTGGCGGAACAGACAGCGTTTTTTATTGCCGCAGCCAATAAAAACCGGATGTCTTATATGGAATATACGAGAAAAACCGCCAGGCGACAGCCTGGCGCCTCACATCTGTTGCAGATGTCCGTAGAGCCGGGCGTAGAGGCCGCCTTCGGCGATCAGTTGCTGGTGATCGCCGTCTTCGGCGATATGCCCGCCATCGAAGACCAGGACCCGGTCGGCCTGCTTCACCGCCGACAGCCGATGGGCCACGATCAATGTGGTGCGGCCTTCGAGGAAGTCGCCGAGCGCCTGGTGCAGGGCGTACTCGGTAGCGGCGTCGAGGGCCGAGGTGGCCTCGTCGAGGATCACCACCTTGGGCTCGGCGAGGATCATCCGGGCGATCGCCAGGCGCTGCCGCTGACCGCCCGACAGGCGCACCCCGGAACGCCCGACCACGGTGTCCAGCCCCTGCGGCAGGCGCCGCACGCCGTCGGCCAACTGGGCGATCTCCAAAGCCCGCCAGCAGGCCTGGTCACTGCGTTCGCGGCCCATGGTCAGGTTGGCCCGCACGCTGTCGTTGAACAGCGCCGGATGCTGGAGGACCACCGCGACATGTTCGCGCACGCAGTCCAGGCCGATTTCCTCCAGGGGCACCCCGCCGTAGCGGATGCTGCCGCGCTGCGCACTGTAGAGGCCGAGCAGCAGTTGCACCAGCGTGCTCTTGCCGCCGCCGCTGGCGCCGACCAGGGCAACCTTCTCGCCGGCGCCGATGTTCAGGTCCAACTGCTCCAGGACCTTGTCCTCGCCGTAGGCGAAATCCAGCCCGCGCACCTCGATGCCAACGGTCGTGCGGCCGGCGAACGGATCGCGCAGCGGCGGGTAGCGCGGCTCGTCGGCCCGCGCCAGCAACTCGTTGATCCGCTGCAACGCGCCGCCAGCGGCGTAGTAGGCGTATTGCAGGCCGAGCAGCTGTTCGACCGGACCGATCATGAACCAGAGGTAGCTGAACACCGCGAGCATCTGGCCGATCGACAGGTCCGAGAGCAGCACGGTGAGCATCGCCGCGGCGCGGAACACGTCGATGCCGAACTGGAACAGCAGGCCGCTGGCGCGCCCGGCGGCGTCGCTCTTCCATTGCGAGGCCACGGCGTAGTCGCGGACCTCCTGGGCGCGGTGGCCGAGGCGGCCGAGGAAATAGCCCTGGCGATTGCCGGCGCGGACTTCCTGGATCGCCTCGAGGGTCTCGGTGAGCGCCTGGGTGAAGCGCGCGGTGCTGTCGTTCTCGAGCTTCTTGAGATGTTTGACGCGCTTGCCCAGCTGCACCGTGGACCAGATCACCAGCGGGTTGAACAGCAGGATCAGCAAGGCCAGCTGCCAGTGCATCCAGACCAGGATCGCGGCGGTGCCGAGCAGCGTCAGCAAGGCGACCAGGAAGCGGCTGAGGGTTTCCCCGACGAACTTGTCCAGGGTGTCCAGGTCGGTCACCAGGTGGGCGCTGATCGAACCGCCGCCGAGGGTTTCGTATTCGCCCAGGGCGATATGCCGGAGGCGCTCGATCAGACGCAGGCGGATGCGGTAGACGATGTCCTTGGACAGCCGCGCGAACAGCTTCGCCTGGAGCACGTTGAACACCAGCGCCGCCCCCCGCAACAGGAGGGTCGCCGCCAGCATCAGGCCGATGTAGCCGAACGCCACCTGCCAGTCGGCGGGCAACAGGCGGTCCATGAAACGCAGCGCGCCGTCGCCCTTGCCGAGCAGCACTTCGTCCACCAGCAACGGCAGCAGCAAGGGGATCGGCACGGTGCAGAGGGTGGCCAGCACCGCCACCAGGTTGGCGAGCAACAGGGCTTTCTTGTGGCGCAGTGCGAGTCGACGAATCTCCGCCCAGCTCAGGCGGTCTCCGCGCTCACTCATGCCGGCCCCGTTCCAGCCAGCGGCCGAGCAAGGGTGAAAGTTCGGCAAGCGGCTGGTAGCCGTTGGTGAGCAACGCCAGTTGGCCGTTGCGCTCGGCCAGCAGGGTCGGGAACCCGGCGATGCCGAGGTCCTGGACCCAGGCGAAATCGGCGGCGGTGGCGTCACGCGCCTCGCCGCTGTCGAAGGCCGCGGCGAACTCGATGCGCGGAAGCCCCACCGCTTCCGCCAGGCCGGCGAGCACCGCCGCCTGGGTGACATCGCGACCCTCGGCGTAGAACGCCCGCTGGATCGCCCTCACCAGCGGCCAGGTGCTTTCCTCGTCGAGGCTGCGCGCCGCCACCAGGGCCCGGCAGGCCGGCTCGGTGTCATAGACGAAGCCATCGGGCAACGCGTCGTCGAAGCGGAACGGCTGGCCGGTGGTCTGCTGCACGGTCTGCCAGTGGCCGAGGATGTAGCCGCGGGTATTCGGGTCGAGCGCCGCGCCGTGGCCGGCGCGCAGGCCACCGGCTACCAGGTGGAAAGCGACGCCGTCGGCGGCCGCCTGCCGGGACAGCGCCTCGGCGACCGGGGCGAAGCCCCAGCACCAGGAGCACATGGGGTCCATCACGTACAGCAGGCGGGCCTTGGCCAAGGTTCAGTTCTCCAGCGTGGACTGGCGCGGATCGCGACCGAGCGGGTGCGGCTGGTTGCGCTGCCGCGCCAGTTCGATCTGTTTCTGCCGCTCGCGGGCGCCGGCGCGGGTCTTCTCGCTCAGCGAGTCCCAGCAGTGCGGACAGCTGATGCCGGGCACGTAGTGCTCGGACTGGCGGTCCTCCAGCGAAACCGGGTTGCGGCAGGCGTGGCACTGATCGTACTCGCCCTCGCTAAGATCGTGGCGCACGGTCACGCGGTTGTCGAATACGAAGCAGTCGCCGCGCCACAGGCTCTGTTCCTGCGGCACCTCTTCGAGGTACTTGAGGATGCCGCCCTTGAGGTGGAAGACCTCCTCGAAACCGGCGCCGAGCATGTAGCTGGAAGCCTTCTCGCAGCGGATGCCGCCGGTGCAGAACATCGCCACCTTCTTGTGCCGCGCCGGGTCGTAGTGGGCCTTGATGTACTCGGGGAACTCGCGGAACGACCTGGTCTTCGGATCGACCGCGCCCTCGAAGGTGCCGATCGCCACCTCGTAGTCGTTGCGGGTATCGATCAGCAGGACTTCCGGATCGCTGATCAGGGCATTCCAGTCCTTCGCCTCGACATACTGGCCGACCTGCTTGTTCGGATCGACGCCAGGCACGCCGAGGGTGACGATTTCCTTCTTCAGCTTGACCTTGGTGCGGTAGAACGGCTGTTCGTCGCAGTAGGATTCCTTGTGCTCGATATCGGCCAGCCGGGGATCGCTGCGCAGCCAGGCGAACAGCGCATCGATGCCTTCGCGGCTACCGGAGACGGTGCCGTTGATGCCTTCCTCGGCCAGCAGCAAGGTGCCTTTCACACCGTTGTCGAGCAGGGTTTGCAGCAGGGGTTCACGCAGCGCCACGTAATCGTCGAGAGTCACGAACTTGTACAGCGCCGCCACGACGATGGATGTCATGGGGATATAGCCTCCAGGTGGTCGCCCGCGTAAAGGGCGGACCGGAACGAAAAGCGCCAGCCGCTGGCGCCATGGAAACGACAACGCCGGCGGAAGGCCGGCGCTGGGTGCGTAGTCTAGCGCAGCAGGGGCAGGCTCTGCACCCCGCCGCGACGGACGCCGTCTCAGGGTATGTCGTGCTTGCTCCCGCCGCGGCAGGTCGGCGAGGCCGGCACCGCAGCCTGGCTCCACTCCTCAGGGGTGAAGGTATGCAGCGCCAGGGCGTGGAACTCGCCCATCAACCCACCGAGGGTGGCATATACCTTCTGGTGCCGCTTCACCGCGTTCAACCCGGCGAACTGCGGGCTGACCAGCACCACCTTGAAGTGGGTCTCCAGCCCGCGGCTGTGCATGTGGCTCTCGTCGAGCACCTCGACGTGTTGCGGATCGAGGGGCTGCAGGGCGGTCTGGATACGGTCACGCATGCTCATCGCGAATCACGACTCACTTTTTCTTCTGGGCCGGCGCGGCGACGCCGAGTTCCTTGTCCATGTCGGCCATCAGCTTGTTCACCGGCTCGACGGCGCCTTGCAGCTTGGCCTGGGTCAGTTGGGCGGATTCGGCAGTCAGGCGCGGCATCTTCTCCAGCACCTTCTTGCCCAGCGGCGACTGGTAGAAGGCATTCAGGTCCTTCAGCTCGGACTCGGTGAAGTTGGTGGTGTAAAGCTTGATCAGCTCGGGCTTGATCTTGTCCCAGCCGATGGCGCGGTCCAGTTCGGCATTGGCCTTGGCCTGGTAACGCTCGAGAACCGCCTTCTTGCTCTCCGGCGCCTTGGCCTGGGCGAAGCGCTGGGCCAGCATCTGCTGCACCTGGGCATAGACCGGGACCGTCAGCTTGTCGGCATGGACCAGCTTGAGGAATTGCTCGGCCTGGCTGGCGGAATCGGCCATGGCCATGGAGCTGAGGCTGAGCAGCACGGCGCTGCCGATGAGGCGAAGACGGGTCATGGAAAATCCTTGAGGTTGGGTAGATGTGTCCGTGGGACCCGACATTCTGCGCCTAAGTTCGAAATCCGCTCAAGCGCGGCGCCGAATATCGGGAGAATCCTATCCGGCGCCCGCCCGCTCCATGCCGTCTACTATCAGTTCTGTAGTGGGTACTTGCCGCCTTCCTTCCGCAGCCGGCATGCTTGCGTCAGCCTGTCACATGGATGTGTTAGATGAACGGAACCGCCGCCGATACCCTCGCCGTATCGCCCCCGCCCCTGCGCAACCTCTGCGACGGCCACGGCCGGCTCGATCCCCGGGCGGTCGGCTGGTCCGCCCGGCCGCGGGTGCTCTGCCACATCCCCGGCCACTTCGGCCGGCGCAAGCGCTGGAACCACTGGTGCATCGTCAGCCCCGGCTGGATGCTCTCGCTGACCATCGCCGACCTCGACTACCTGACCTACGGCGCCGCCTATTTCCTCGACCTGGACAGCGGCCAGGCGGTAGCGCACACGCAGATCCGCTTCTTCGGCCTCGGCTGCCAGTTGCCCGACGAGCCGCAGGCCAGCCATGCCTTCGAGCATCCCCGCCTGCAATTGCGCTTCGACGAACAGCCCGGGCGCCTGCGCGTCACCGGCCAGGCCCCGGACCTCGGCGGCCTGCCGCTGGAGCTGGCGCTGGAAGTGCGACGACCGTCGCACCTGGAGTCGGTGAACCTGGTGGTGCCGATGGGCAAACACACCTTCCATGCCTGCAGCCGCCAGCTCGGCCTGCCGATCAGCGGCTGCCTGCAGCTCGGCCGCCGACGCTACGACTGCCAGGCGGGCCAGAGCTTCGCCGCGCTGGACTTCGGCCGCGGCGTCTGGCCGCTGCATACCTACTGGACCCGCGCCGCCTTCGCCGCCCCCGGCGGCATCGCCGGCAACTTCGGCACCGGCTGGACCGAAGCCAGCGACCTGCGCGAGAACGCCCTGTGGTTCGGCGGCAAGCTCAGCCGCGTGCTCGACGACGTGCACATCCGCGAGCCTCGCGACCCGCTGGCCGAATGGCGCCTGGACAGCGCCTGCGGTCGCGTCGAGCTGCTCTTCCGTCCCGAACAGCTGCACCAGGCGCGGCCCAGCGTCGGCCTGTTCTATGCCAATACCCGCCAGTGGTTCGGCCGTTTCAACGGCACCCTGCGCCACGACGACGGCGACTGCGTGCCGGTGGACGGCGCCCTCGGCTGGATCGGTTCGACCCGCGCGCGCTGGTGAGGCCGGCGGCGGGCAATCTATTTCCGACCCGCAGCGCGGCGAAAAATGCCCACGAGGAAGCGACGGCAGCGGAACCCAAGGCGGGAGCGAAGGCCTAAACTGCCGGATACGCACCCTGGAGAACACTCATGAGCCGGACCGAAACCGATAGCCTGGGCACCATCGAGGTGCCCGACGACGCCTACTGGGGCGCCCAGACCCAGCGTTCGCTGGAGAACTTCGCCATCGGCGGCCAGCGCATGCCGCTCGCCGTGATCCACGCCCTGGCGCTGATCAAGAAAGCCGCCGCGCGGGTCAACGACCACCTCGGCGAACTGCCGCCGGAAGTCGCCCGGCTGATCGAACAGGCCGCCGACGAAGTCCTCGCAGGCCGCCACGACGAACACTTCCCGCTGGTGGTCTGGCAGACCGGCAGCGGCACCCAGACCAACATGAACGTCAACGAGGTGATCGCTGGCCGCGCCAACGAACTGGCCGGCAATCCGCGTGGCGGCAAGTCGCCGGTGCATCCCAACGACCACGTCAACCGCGCGCAGAGTTCCAACGACAGCTTCCCCACCGCCATGCACATCGCCGCCGCCAAGGCCGTGCACGAACAATTGCTGCCGGCCATCGCCGAGCTTTCCGGCGGTCTCGCCGAACAGTCGGCGCGGCACGCCAGCCTGGTCAAGACCGGGCGCACCCACCTGATGGACGCCACGCCGATCACCTTCGGCCAGGAACTCTCGGCCTTCGTCGCCCAGCTCGACTACGCCGAGCGCGCCATCCGCGCGGCGCTGCCGGCGGTCTACCAGTTGGCCCAGGGCGGCACCGCGGTGGGCACCGGGCTCAACGCGCCGAAGGGCTTCGCCGACGCCATCGCCGCGGAAATCGCCGCCGAATCGGGCCTGCCCTTCGTCGCCGCGCCGAACAAGTTCGCCGCCCTGGCCGGCCACGAGCCGCTGGTCATCCTCTCCGGCGCCCTGAAGAGCCTGGCGGTGGCCCTGATGAAGATCGCCAACGACCTGCGCCTGCTCGGTTCCGGCCCACGCGCCGGCTTCGCCGAGGTGAAGCTGCCGGCCAACGAGCCGGGCAGCTCGATCATGCCCGGCAAGGTCAACCCGACCCAGTGCGAGGCGCTGTCGATGCTGGCCTGCCAGGTCATGGGCAACGACAGCACGATTTCCTTCGCCGCCAGCCAGGGCCATCTGCAACTCAACGTGTTCAAGCCGGTGATCGTCTACAACCTGCTGGAGTCCATCCGCCTGCTCGCCGACGGCTGCCGCAACTTCAACAAGCATTGCGTCGCCGGCCTGGAGCCGGACGCCCAGCGCATGGCCGACCTGCTGGAGCGCGGCCTGATGCTGGTCACCGCACTGAACCCGCACATCGGCTACGACAAGGCCGCCGAAATCGCCAAGAAGGCCTACGCCGAAGGCACCACCCTGCGCGCCGCGGCGCTGCAGCTGGGCTACCTGGACGAAGCGCAGTTCGACGAATGGGTACGGCCGGAGCAGATGCTGGAGGCCGGCCACCATGGTTGAAACCGCCAAGACCGGCGCCACCCCGCTGGAAGGCGACGGCAAGCGCATCCTGCTGATCGTCGGCTCGCCCAAGCGCAAGAGCTTCTGCCACCTGCTCGCCGAATGCTACGCCCAGGGCGCGCGCAGCAAGGATCACGTGGTGCGCGAACTGAAGCTGGGCGAGCTGGCCTTCGACCCGATCCTCCACGAAGGCTACGAACAGAGCCAGGTGCTCGAACCCGACCTGCTGGAAGCGCAGCGGCAGATCCACTGGGCCGAGCACCTGGTGTTCGTCTACCCGGTCTGGTGGGGCGGCCTGCCGGCGCTGCTGCAGGGCTTCTTCGACCGCGCCCTGCAGCCGGGCTTCGCCTTCCGCTACCGCGGCACCCAGGACAAGGACTGGGAGCAACTGCTGGGCGGGCGCAGCGCCGACCTGCTGGTCTGCCACGACCAGCCGCTGTCGCGGCTGCGCTTCCTCAAGGGCCCGCCGGCGCACCGGCAGATGGTGCGCAGCGTGCTCGGCGCCTGTGGCATCGCCACCCGCCGCCTGGAAGAGTTCGCGCCGATGCGCAGTTCCAGCGAGGAACAGCGCCAGGGCTGGCTGCGTCGCGCCGAACAGCTCGGCAGCCAGGTCTAGTTCCCTTCCCGCCCGGCTGCGGCCGGGCGCGGACACTGATCGTTCTGACAGGTCCGCCACCTTCCCGCCGGCTTCCCTTCCCCGCCCCCATGGCGGCCCTTTGCCTGCCTCTACCGGCTCACAGTGCGGGTGCCGACCGCTTTGCATTCCGCGACATCCATCAGGAATGGGTAGCGAATCTGACCGGCCCGTCACATTTGGTAGGGACCTCAAACCGGCACCGAGGGCTAGGATCAGCCCGCTTCGAAATGAATCCGGTTCTGGAAAAAAGGACTTGTCATGAAACACTACTCAGCCACCCTGGCACTCCTGCCACTCACCCTCGCCCTGTTCCTGCCCCAGGCAGCCCATGCCCACGGCTCGATGGAAACGCCGCCCAGCCGCGTCTACGGCTGCTTCCTCGAAGGTCCGGAGAATCCCAAGTCGGCCGCCTGCAAGGCCGCCGTCGCCGCCGGCGGCACCCAGGCGCTGTACGACTGGAATGGCGTCAACCAGGGCAACGCCAACGGCAACCACCAGGCGGTGGTCCCCGACGGCCAGCTCTGCGGCGCCGGCAAGGCACTGTTCAAGGGCCTGAACCTGGCTCGCAGCGACTGGCCGAGCACCGCCATCGCCCCGGACGCCAGCGGCAACTTCCAGTTCGTCTACAAGGCCAGCGCGCCGCACGCGACCCGCTACTTCGACTTCTACATCACCAAGGACGGCTACAACCCCGAGAAGCCGCTGGCCTGGAGCGACCTGGAACCCGCGCCGTTCTGCTCGATCACCAGCGTCAAGCTGGAGAACGGCACCTACCGGATGAACTGCCCGCTGCCCCAGGGCAAGACCGGCAAGCATGTGATCTACAACGTCTGGCAGCGCTCGGACAGCCCGGAAGCCTTCTACGCCTGCATCGACGTGAGCTTCAGCGGCGCCGTCGCCAACCCCTGGCAAGCGCTGGGCAACCTGCGCGCGCAGCAGGACCTGCCGGCCGGTGCCACCGTCACCCTGCGCCTGTTCGATGCCCAGGGCCGCGACGCCCAGCGTCACAGCCTGACCCTGGCCCAGGGCAACAACGGTGCCAAGCAATGGCCGCTGGCGCTGGCGCAGAAGGTCAACCAGGACTCCACCCTGGTCAACATCGGCGTGCTGGATGCCTACGGGGCGGTCAGCCCGGTGGCCAGCTCGCAGGACAACCAGGTCTACGTGCGCCAGGCCGGCTACCGCTTCCAGGTCGACATCGAACTGCCGGTCGAGGGCGGCGGCGAGCAGCCGGGCGGCGACGGCAAGGTCGACTTCGACTATCCGCAAGGCCTGCAGCAATACGACGCCGGGACCGTAGTGCGCGGTGCCGATGGCAAGCGCTACCAGTGCAAGCCCTACCCGAACTCCGGCTGGTGCAAGGGCTGGGACCTCTACTACGCCCCGGGCAAGGGCATGGCCTGGCAGGACGCCTGGACCCTGCTGTAACGCCCTCGACTGCCGCCCGCTCCGGGCGGCAGTCGTTTTCGCCGCCAGGCACCCGCCGCGAGACGGCGAATCCGCGCAACGGTACAGTCCCCCGGCGAAACCCTGGCTACGTGTGCCTGTTCAATCTGCCGTGCGCTCCCTAGGCTGGTCCGACCACCAGCACGGGGAAACCACGCATGCCTTTTTCTCTCGCCTCCCTCCAACAAGCCGCCGCCATCGTCCACCAGAGCCTGCCGCCGACGCCGCAGATACGCTGGCCACTGCTATGCGAGGCACTGGGTTGCGAAGTGTGGATGAAGCACGAGAACCACCTGCCGGTGGGGGCCTTCAAGCTGCGCGGCGGCCTGGTGTATTTCCACCACCTGGCGCACCAGGGTGAGCGGCCGGCCGCCGTGATCAGCGCCACCCGCGGCAACCACGGCCAGTCGGTGGCCTTCTCGGCGAGCCGCTACGGCATCCAGCCGATCATCGTCGTGCCGCACGGCAACAGCCGCGAGAAGAACGCGGCGATGCGCAGCCTCGGCGCGGAGCTGATCGAGCATGGCGAGGACTTCCAGGCCTCCCGCGAATACGCCGCCGAGCGCGCCCGGCGCGAAGGCCTGCACCTGATTCCGGCGTTCCATCCCTGGCTGGTGGCCGGGGTCGCCAGCTACAGCCTGGAGTTGTTCGCCGCGCTGGCCGACCTTGACGAAGTCTACGTGCCGATCGGTATGGGTTCGGGCATCTGCGGCCTGATCGCCGCGCGCGACGCGCTGGGCCTGAAGACCCGCATCGTCGGCGTGGTGTCCGCCCATGCGCCGGCCTACGCCCTGTCGTTCGAGGCCGGCACGGCGATCAGCCACCCGGTCGACACCCGCCTGGCCGACGGCATGGCGTGCAGTACGCCGGACCCGAGCGCGCTGGAAATGATCCTGGCCGGCGCCGATCGCCTGGTGCGGGTCAGCGACAGGGAGATCGGCGCGGCCATGCGCCTGTGCTTCACCAGCACCCACAACGTCGCCGAGGGCGCCGGGGTGGCGGCGCTGGCCGCCGCCTGGCAGGAGCGCGAGCGCCTGAAGGGGCTGAAGGTAGGCCTGATCCTCAGCGGAGCGAACGTCGACCGCGAGGTATTCGCCGAGCAACTGGCCGCCGGCGACTGAGCCGGCGCCGCTAGGCCAGCCCCGCGAGGAGCAGCAGCCACCAGGCGAGCACCAGCAACTGCACGAAGAAGCCGGCGAAACGCAGCCAGACGAACAGCGCGGAGGTGCTGACCAGGTGCATCAGCGACTGGAACAGCCGGGCGCCGAGCACCAGTGGCGCCAACGGGTCGGTCAGGCTGCTCTGCCCGCTGGCGATCGCGTAGAGCAGCGCGCCGGCCAGCAGCGGCAGGTTCTCCACGCAGTTGGCATGGACTCGCACCAGCCGCTGGCCGAAACCGCCAGGCGTGTTGCTGCCATCGGCGGCGAAGGCGTTCACCGCCATCCGCCCGCCGAGTACCAGCAGGCCGCGCTGGCTGACCAGCAGGAAGACCAGCAACAGGGTCCAGGCGATCAGGCCGAGCAGGCAGATCGCGCTAGGGCTGAGAAACATGGATGACGCTCCTTCTATTGTCTTGTCGTGGGAAGGATGAAGCGTCTGGATTCTAGGCCGGCTAGAGCAATTGCTCTATTCGCAGTCCGCCGTCCTTAAGTCGTGTTCTGCCGGTACGCCGCTCGGCCCCGATGTCCGCCGTCGGCGGATGCGTAACCGGACGACCCACTGCCCGCGGCTTTCCGAACGGACAAAGAAAAGCCCCGCCGAAGCGGGGCCTTCCTTGCACGCAGCACTCAGGGCTGTCTTCTCATCAGAGCGAATCGAGATAGCGCTCCACATCCAGCGCGGCCATGCAGCCGGCGCCGGCCGAGGTGATCGCCTGGCGGTAGACGTGGTCGGCCACGTCGCCGGCGGCGAACACACCCGGTACGTTGGTCGCGGTGGCGTTGCCTTCGCGCCCGCCGTTGACCACCAGGTAGCCGTCCTTCAGGGCCAGTTGCCCTTCGAACAGCGAGGTATTGGGAGTATGGCCGATGGCGACGAACATGCCATCCACAGCGATCTCCTCGCTGCCGCCATCGCGGGTCTTCAGGCGCACGCCGGTGACGCCCATCGCGTCGCCAAGCACCTCATCGACCTCGGCGTTGAGCTTGAGCACTATCTTGCCTTCGGCGACCCGCGCCTGCAGCTTGTCCTGGAGGATCTTCTCGGCGCGGAAGGTCTCGCGACGATGCACCAGGGTCACCCGGCTGGCGATGTTGGCCAGGTACAGGGCCTCTTCGACAGCGGTATTGCCGCCACCGATCACCGCCACTTCGCGGTTGCGGTAGAAGAAACCGTCGCAGGTGGCGCAGGCCGACACGCCCTTGCCCATGAACGCCTGCTCCGACGGCAACCCCAGGTAGCGCGCGCTGGCACCGGTGGCGACGATCAGTGCGTCGCAGGTGTAGGTGCCATTGTCGCCGCGCAGGGTGAACGGCTTGCCGGCCAGGTCCACGGCATGGATGTGGTCGAAGACGATCTCGGTCTCGAAGCGCTCGGCGTGCTCCTGCATCCGCTGCATCAGTGCCGGGCCGGTCAGGCCGTGGGGATCGCCCGGCCAGTTGTCGACCTCGGTGGTGGTGGTCAACTGGCCGCCGGCCTGCATGCCGGTGATCAGCAGCGGCTTGAGGTTGGCGCGCGCGGCGTAGACAGCCGCGCTGTAACCGGCGGGACCGGAACCGAGAATGATCACTCGGGCGTGGCGGAGGGTATCGGGCATCTCGTCGGACTCCTGCCGACATCAGCGTCGGCGCGAATAAAAACGGGGCCACCAAAGCACATGGGGAAGGCTTGGAAGGAGCGGTCGCCCCGGAAAAAGGTCGGTCGGGCACACTTCGCGCCCGGCAGCGGGATCACAGTGCCTCGGCGTTCTCGGCCAGGTACGAGGCCACGCCCTCGGCGCTCGCCTTCATGCCTTTCTGGCCCTTGCGCCAACCGGCCGGGCAGACCTCGCCGTGTTCCTCGGTGAACTGCAGGGCCTCGACCAGGCGCACCATCTCGTCCACCTCGCGCCCCAGCGGCAGGTTGTTCACCACCTGGTGCTGGACCACCCCGGCGCGGTCGATCAGGAACGAAGCACGCAAGGCCACGCCGTCCTCGTGCTCGATGCCGTAGGCGCGGGTGATCTCGTGCTTGACGTCGGCGACCATGGTGAACTCGACCGCGCCGATGCCGCCCTTCTCCACCGGCGTGCTGCGCCAGGCGTGATGGGTGAACTGCGAGTCGATGGAGACACCGACCACCTCGACGCCCAGCTCGCGGAACTTATCCATGCGGTTATTGTGGGCAATGATTTCCGAGGGGCAGACGAAAGTGAAGTCGAGCGGCCAGAAGAACAGTACGACGTACTTGCCGCGCAGGCTGGAAAGCTGGAAGGCATCGACGATGGAACCGTCGCCGAGGACCGCGGCGGCAGTGAAATCGGGGGCTTGCTTGTTGACCAGTACGCTCATCGCGAGGCTCCTAGAAGGTTGGGTTCCGCCCGGCGACGCCAGGCTCCCGGAAGAATATGCAGCGCAGGTTACCCAGCCACGACGATGCATTGAAATGTCGAATTTCAATTCGCACGATAGAGTCAGCCTATGCTCTCAACCTGCGGCTAGACTCATGCTGTCGCCCATTACCCGTCCTCACCGCATGCCCCTACGCACACGCCTGCTCTGGCTGTTCCTGCCGTTGCTGGCCGCCAGTCTCGGCGGTATCTGGCTCTTGTCGGAAAGCATCCTGCTGAGCCGTTTCGACCGAGAGGACCAGCAACGCCTGCAAGAGGGCGCCACCGTCCTGCACAACCGGCTGGACTTCGAGTTGAAGCGCCACCTGGACATCGTTCGCACCTACGCCTGGTGGGATGCCAGCTACGACTTCATCCAGCGCCCCAACGAGACCTTCGAACAGGAAAACCTCGACCACGAGATGCTCGACGACCTGGGATTCGACTTCGTCCTGTTCCTCGACGACCGGGGTCACCTGCAACTGAAGCAGTGGTCCCCGCCCGCGCCCGACCAGCGCGTGCTCTTCGGCGCCCCCTCGGCGAGCGACCAGGCCCTGCTCGAGGCACTGCAGCAACGCGCCATCCGCCTCGGCGCGCTGGACTTTCGCGGACGCACCGACCACAGCCTGAGCGAGCTGCTGCTGGTCGACAACCTGCCGACCCTGCTGGTCAGCGTGCCTATCAGCAACAACCAGGGTAGCGCGCCGGCGAAGGGCGCGATCCTCGCCGGCTACTTCCTTGACCGGGAACGCCTGGCCAACCTCCGCGAACAGATGCAGGCCGACCTGCAACCGATGCCCAACATCGCCACCGACGCCACCTGGAAGCCGCTGCGCAGCCGCAGCGGCAGTACCCACAACCAGGCCCTGCTCAGCCCACGGCGGTTCATCGGCGAACATGTCCAGCAGGTCTCGGTGCAGTACCTGAGTTCCAGCGGCGAGCCGCAGCTGCGCTTCGACATCACCAAGAAACGCCTGCTCTACATCCAGGGCGAGAAGGCCATCAACTTCTTCCTCGGCGCCTCCCTGCTGGTCGCGCTGGGCGCTTTCCTGGTCGGCTACCTGGCCCTGGAGCTGTGGGTCCTGCGCCGGGTCCAACGGCTCAACCGGGAGGTCGCCGAAGTCGGACGCAACGCCCACTCGATACGCCTGAGCGACTTCGGCAACGACGAGCTGGGACAACTGGCGGGCGAGATGAACCAGATGCTCGAGCGCCTGGAACACAGCGAGGCGCGCGACCGGGCGATCCTCCAGTCGATGCGCGACGGCTACTTCGAAATGGACGTCGACGGCGTGATCCTCACCGTCAACCCCGCGCTCTGCCAACTGCTCGGCCAGACGCGCGAAACGCTGATCGGCCATCCCTACTACGAACTGCTCGGCGAAGACGACCTGGCGCGTGCCCGCCAACCCTTCCAGCGCGCCATGCAGAGCGGCGCAGGCAAGACCTTCGCCATCCCCCTGCAGCGCGCCGACGGCAGCCTCGGCTACTTCGAGGCCACGGTTTCGCTGATCCACGACCTGCAGGGCGAACTACGGGGCTACCGCGGCATCGTCCGCGACGTCAGCGACCAGATCGCCTACCAGCAGCAATTGCTGGAAATGGCCTACCGCGACCCGCTGACCGGCCTGGGCAACCGCAAGGCCTTCGACGAACAGCTCGGCCAGGCGTTGCTTCGCGCCGGCTCCGGCGGAAGCGAACTGGCGCTGCTGTACCTGGACCTGGACCGCTTCAAGGAGGTCAACGACCGCTTCGGCCACGACATCGGCGATGCCCTCCTCAGGACCGTCGCCGAACGGGTACGCAGCACCCTGCGGCAGCCGGACAAGGCCTACCGCCTGGGCGGCGACGAATTCGCCGTGCTCCTCGAGGACAGCCAGGAAAACAATCCGCAGCGCCTCGCAGAACGCCTGCTGGCGGCGCTGGTCCAACCGATCGCGCTGAATGGCGAACGCATCGACTTCGTCACCCCGAGCATCGGCATCGCTCTCTACCCGCGGCATGCCGGCGATGCCGAAGGACTGGTCCGTGCCGCCGACAGCGCCATGTACCAGGCCAAGCGCCAGCGCAACCACTATTGCCTGTACCAGGCGCCAGCCTGAAATGCGCGGTCAAACAGGCTCTGTCGCGGGCTTTCGCCAGTCTGCTAAGGTTTCAGCCCGCATCCCATCGGAGAACCATTCCCTATGCCAGCCCTGAGCGGCCCGCAATACCTCGGCGAAGGCCTGAAGCTGATCATGCGTCCCGGCCTGCGCCTGTTCGTGCTGATCCCCCTGACCCTCAACCTGCTGGTGTTCGCCCTGCTGATCGGCTTCGCGATGCAGCAGTTCAGCCACTGGGTCGACCTGCTGATGCCCAGCCTGCCCGACTGGCTGAGCTTCCTGCAGTACATCGTCTGGCCGCTGTTCGTCCTGCTGGTGCTGGTGATCGTGTTCTTCACCTTCACCATGGTCGCCAATATCATCTCCGCGCCGTTCAACGGCTTCCTCTCGGAAAAGGTCGAGGTGGTGGTTCGCGGCCGCGACGACTTCCCGCCGTTCAGCTGGGCCGAACTGCTGGCGATGATCCCGCGCACCATGGGTCGCGAGATGCGCAAGCTCGCCTACTTCCTGCCGCGCGCGCTGGTGCTGCTGGTGCTGAGCTTCGTGCCCGGGGTCAACCTGATCGCCACGCCGCTGTGGATCCTCTTCGGCATCTGGATGATGGCGGTGCAGTACATCGACTATCCGGCGGACAACCACAAGCTCGGCTGGAACGAGATGCTCGCCTGGCTGCGCAGCAAGCGCTGGGCGTGCATGGGTTTCGGCGGGATGACCTACCTGGCGCTGCTGATCCCGCTGGTCAACCTGGTCATGATGCCCGCCGCCGTCGCCGGCGCCACCCTGTTCTGGGTCCGCGAGGAAGGCGAGAAGGCGCTGGTGAAATAAGCATGCGCCCGGTGTCCGCTGTCGGCATTGTCAGGCGAGCGTCAGCGCCCTGACAGCCGGCGTCGGGCACACTACGAATGCCCTCGGGAGCGTCGGCGCAGGCCGCAGCCGAGACCTGCGCCAGCCCTTGCAGACCGGCTCGACGCTGCCGAACCGACTGGCCGCCGGTGCTTCCCCACGCAGGCGGCCTTTTTTTACCCCCCTGCCTTGCCGTCCATGCAGGATGGCCGGCGCTCACCCCCTTCCTGTCCGCTACGCCCCCCCTCGACGCCGCCACCCTGGCACTACAGTGGCAACCAGGCGAGGCAGGCTCCGGCCCGCTTTCGATGACCACCGTCCCCAGCCCGCCCAGCGGCGGAAAACAAGAAGAGGGTCGCCATGTCACGTTCCGCATTCACCGCGCTCTTGCTGTCCTGCGTCCTGCTGGCGCTCTCCATGCCTGCCACGGCCGACGACCTGCCCTACCGCTTCGGCCTGGGCAAGGCGGACATCACCGGCGAAGCCGCCGAAGTCGGCATGATGGGTTACTCCTCCCTCGAACAGAAGACCGCCGGCATCCACATGCGCCAGTGGGCGCGTGCCTTCGTGATCGAGGAAGCGGCCAGCGGCCGTCGCCTGGTCTACGTCAACACCGACCTGGGGATGATCTTCCAGGCCGTGCACCTGAAGGTCCTGGCCCGGCTCAAGGCGAAGTACCCCGGTGTCTACGACGAGAACAACGTGATGCTCGCCGCCACCCACACCCACTCCGGTCCGGGCGGCTTCTCCCACTACGCGATGTACAACCTGTCGGTGCTCGGCTTCCAGGAAAAGACCTTCAACGCCATCGTCGACGGCATCGTCCGCTCCATCGAGCGGGCCCAGGCCAGGTTGCAGCCCGGCCGCCTGTTCTACGGCAGCGGCGAGCTGCGCAACGCCAGCCGCAACCGCTCGCTGCTGTCGCACCTGAAGAATCCGGACATCGCCGGCTACGAGGATGGCATCGACCCGCAGATGAGCGTGCTCAGCTTCGTCGACGCCAACGGCGAGCTGGCCGGCGCGATCAGTTGGTTCCCGGTGCACAGCACCTCGATGACCAACGCCAATCACCTGATCTCCCCGGACAACAAGGGCTACGCCTCCTATCACTGGGAGCACGACGTCAGCCGCAAGAGCGGTTTCGTCGCCGCCTTCGCCCAGACCAATGCCGGCAACCTGTCGCCCAACCTGAACCTGAAGCCCGGCTCCGGTCCCTTCGACAACGAGTTCGACAACACCCGCGAGATCGGTCTGCGCCAATTCGCCAAGGCCTACGAGATCGCCGGCCAGGCCCAGGAGGAAGTGCTCGGCGAACTGGATTCGCGCTTCCGTTTCGTCGACTTCACCCGCCTGCCGATCCGCCCGGAGTTCACCGACGGCCAGCCGCGCCAGTTGTGCACCGCGGCCATCGGCACCAGCCTGGCCGCCGGTAGCACCGAAGACGGTCCAGGCCCGCTGGGGCTGGAGGAAGGCAACAATCCGTTCCTCTCGGCCCTGGGCGGGTTGCTCACCGGCGTGCCGCCGCAGGAACTGGTGCAATGCCAGGCGGAAAAGACCATCCTCGCCGACACCGGCAACAAGAAACCCTACCCCTGGACGCCGACGGTGCTGCCGATCCAGATGTTCCGCATCGGCCAGTTGGAACTGCTCGGCGCCCCCGCCGAGTTCACCGTGATGGCCGGGGTGCGGATCCGCCGCGCGGTGCAGGCGGCCAGCGAAGCGGCCGGTATCCGCCATGTGGTCTTCAATGGCTACGCGAATGCCTATGCCAGCTACGTCACCACCCGCGAGGAATACGCCGCCCAGGAATACGAAGGCGGCTCGACCCTCTACGGCCCCTGGACCCAGGCCGCCTACCAGCAGTTGTTCGTCGACATGGCGGTGGCGCTGCGCGAACGCCTGCCGGTGGAAACCTCGGCGATAGCGCCGGACCTGTCCTGCTGCCAGATGAACTTCCAGACCGGAGTAGTGGCCGACGATCCCTATATCGGCAAGTCCTTCGGCGACGTGTTGCAACAACCCAGGGAAAGTTATCGCATCGGCGACAAGGTGACCGTCGCTTTCGTGACCGGACATCCGAAGAATGACTTGCGCACCGAGAAGACTTTCCTGGAAGTGGTGAATATCGGCAAGGATGGCAAACAGACGCCCGTGACCGTTGCCACCGATAATGACTGGTATACTCAATACCGCTGGGAGAGAGTGGGTATATCTGCCTCGAAAGCGACTATCAGCTGGTCCATTCCACCAGGGACCGAGCCCGGCCATTACTACATCAGGCACTACGGCAACGCGAAGAACTTCTGGACCCAGAAGATCAGCGAAATCGGCGGATCGACCCGCTCCTTCGAGGTGCTCGGCACCACTCCCTAGCGGGCTCCAGCCAAGGTTGCGAGATTCGCCAGCCAACTTTATGACGCATGAAAGTCGTCAAATAAAATGTGATTTAAAACACATGAACAAGTGACCTTTCATTCAGCCGACAAGGGCATGGAACTTCATTTCCATGCCCTTTGTTTTTATCCCGAAAAACTTCTCAAGTTGTCGCTCAAGGTCATATCGAAGTCGCTTTCGGGATCAACCGATAAATTATCGCCATGAAACCATCGGCTCGCTGTATTCCCTGCCGGAAAAACAGCGAAGACGATTAATCATCTCGAAACAAGAAGTACGCAGATTGATGGAAATCAAAAAACCACCCGGGAAATAAAACGATGACCGAAAACTGGAAATTCCGCCGTCGAACCTTTCTCAAGCACGGCGCCCAGGCCGCTACCCTGGCCGGCCTTTCCGGGCTGTTCCCGGAGACGCTCCGGCGCGCCCTGGCCATCGAGCCGGACATCCGCACCGGAACCATCCAGGACGTCCAGCACGTGGTCATCCTGATGCAGGAGAACCGCAGCTTCGATCACTACTTCGGCCACCTCAACGGCGTCCGCGGCTTCAACGATCCTCGCGCGCTCAAGCGCCAGGACGGCAAGCCGGTCTGGTACCAGAACTACAAGTACGAGTTCTCCCCCTATCACTGGGATACCAAAGTCACCAGCGCCCAGTGGGTGAGTTCGCAGAACCATGAATGGTCGGCCTTCCACGCGATCTGGAACCAGGGCCGCAACGACAAGTGGATGGCGGTGCAGTACCCCGAAGCCATGGGCTACTTCAAGCGCGGCGACATTCCCTACTACTACGCCCTGGCCGACGCCTTCACCCTGTGCGAGGCCTACCACCAGTCGATGATGGGCCCGACCAATCCGAACCGCCTCTACCACATGAGCGGACGCGCCGCCCCCAGCGGCGACGGCAAGGACGTACACATCGGCAACGACATGGGCGACGGCACCATCGGCGCCAGCGGCACGGTGGACTGGACCACCTATCCCGAGCGGCTAAGCGCCGCTGGCGTGGACTGGCGGGTCTACCAGGAAGGCGGCTACCGCTCCTCGTCACTCTGGTACCTGTACGTCGACGCCTACTGGAAATACCGGCTCCAGGAGCAGAACAACTATGACTGCAACGCCCTCGCCTGGTTCAGGAACTTCAAGAACGCTCCGCGCGATTCGGACCTCTGGCAGCGCGCCATGCTCGCCCGCGGCGTCGACCAGTTGCGCAAGGATGTGCAGGAGAACACGCTGCCGCAGGTGTCGTGGATCGTCGCGCCCTACTGCTACTGCGAGCATCCCTGGTGGGGCCCCTCGTTCGGCGAGTACTACGTGACCCGGGTGCTCGAGGCGCTGACCAGCAACCCCGAGGTCTGGGCCAGGACCGTGTTCATCCTCAACTACGACGAGGGCGACGGCTTCTATGACCACGCCAGCGCCCCGGTGCCGCCGTGGAAGGATGGCGTCGGCCTTTCCACGGTCAGCACCGCCGGCGAGATCGAGGCATCCAGCGGGCTGCCCATCGGGCTCGGCCACCGCGTCCCGCTGATCGCCATCTCGCCCTGGTCGAAGGGCGGCAAGGTCAGCGCCGAAGTGTTCGACCATACCTCGGTGCTGCGCTTCCTCGAACGCCGCTTCGGCGTCGTCGAGGAAAACATCTCGCCCTGGCGGCGTGCCGTCTGCGGCGACCTGACTTCGCTGTTCGACTTCCAGGGCGCAGGCGATACCCAGGTCGCCCCCGACCTGACCAACGTCCCGCAGAGCGACGC
Organism: Pseudomonas sp. RC10-4-2; assembly: GCF_050433085.1. Lineage (NCBI taxonomy): Bacteria > Pseudomonadati > Pseudomonadota > Gammaproteobacteria > Pseudomonadales > Pseudomonadaceae > Pseudomonas > Pseudomonas sp. RC10-4-2. The sequence continues at coordinate 980,294 of NZ_JBNPXX010000002.1, read as the reverse complement.
GCGCAAGGAGGACGCCTACTGGCAGCAGTTCTACCGGCCCAGTCCCAAGTACTGGTCCTACGAGCCCAAGAGCCTGCCCGGCCAGGAAAAGGGCCAGCGCCCTACCCTCGCGGTGCCCTACCAGTTGCACGCCACGCTGGCCCTCGACATCGCCGCCGGCAAGCTGCGCCTGACCCTGGGCAACGACGGCATGAGCCTGCCGGGCAATCCGCAGGGACACTCCGCTGCGGTATTCCAGGTGCAGCCGCGGGAAGTCGGCAATCCGCGCTTCTATACCGTGACCAGCTATCCGGTGGTCCAGGAAAGCGGAGAGGAACTGGGCCGGACCCTCAACGACGAACTCGACGACCTGCTCGACGCCAACGGCCGCTACGCCTTCGAGGTGCACGGCCCCAACGGCTTCTTCCGCGAGTTCCACGGCAACCTGCATCTCGCCGCGCAGATGGCGCGGCCCGAGGTATCGGTCACCTATCAACGCAACGGCAACCTGCAGTTGAACATCCGCAATCTCGGCCGCCTGCCGTGCAGCGTGACGGTGACGCCGAACCCGGCCTATACCCGGGAGGGCAGCCGTCGCTATGAACTCGAACCGAACCAGGCGATCAGTGAAGTGTGGCTGTTACGCAGCAGCCAGGGCTGGTACGACCTCAGCGTGACCGCCAGCAATACGGAAGCCAACTATCTCCGCCGCCTGGCCGGACACGTCGAGACCGGCAAGCCGAGCAGGAGCGATCCATTGCTCGACATCGCAGCGACCTGAAGCGAGGAGTCCATCGCATGAGACCTACCCTGACCTGGACCTTGCTGGCCCTGCTGCTCTGCGGCACGGCCATCGGCGCCGTCCTGTTGCTTTACCCATCGGAGCCGGCGCCCGTCGCGCCCTTCGCGTCTCCCCCGCAGGCCACACCGGCGGCAAAACCTTCCATTCCTTCCCGAGCCCCCGAGATGAATACAGCCACCGCTCCCGACAACCTGGAACAGCAACTCGGCGAGTTCGGCCGCAACGCCGGGCAGATGTCCGAGATCGAACGCAAGCAGGCCGCCGAAGGCCTGATCGAACAGCTCAAGCGCGAGGTGGCGGTCGGCGCCGATCCGCGCCAGACCTTCGAGGAGATCCAGCGTCTGACGCCCTATGTGGAGGCCGATGCCAGGCGCCGCGAGGCGCTCGACTTCGAGATCTGGATGGCGCTCAAGGACAACGCCTCCGTCCAGCAGCAAGCGCCGACGCCTGGCGAGGAAGAGCAACTGCGCGAATACGCGCAAGAGTCGGACAAGGTGATCGCCGAGGTGCTCGCCAGCGTCGACGACGAGGAGCAGCGTCACGCCGCCATCGACGAACGCCTCAAGGCCCTGCGCAAGCAGATCTTCGGCGAGGAGAACCCACGCCTGCTGCAACGCTGAAATCCACGGCGCCCCGACAGGGGCGCCGTCACGCAAGCGTCACCAAAACTTCACATCCGCTACACGGCGTCGGTCGACACTGACGTCATGAGCAGACCTCTAAGCATCGCCCTGATCAGCGAAACCTACCCACCGGAAGTCAACGGCGTCGCCAATACCCTGGGTCGCCTGCATGCCGGTCTCCAGCAGCTTGGCCATCGGGTCCAGGTGGTGCGCCCGCGCCAGCCCGGCGACGACGGCCGGCGCAGCGACGCCGAGCTGGTGCTGACCCGCGGCTGGCCGTTGCCCGGCTACCCCGGCCTGCAATGGGGCATGTCGAGCCTGCACAAGCTGCTGCGCTGCTGGAAGCGCCAGCGCCCGGACGTGCTCTACATCGCCACCGAAGGCCCGCTCGGCTTCTCTGCCCTGCGCGCCGCGCGGCGCCTGGGCATCCCGGCGGTCAGCGGCTTCCACACCAACTTCCAGCAGTACAGCGAGCACTACGGCTTCGGTCCGCTGACCCGGCTGGTCACCGGCTACCTGCGCTGGTTCCACAACCGCACGCAGATGACCCTGGTGCCCAGCGGCAGCCAGCGCATGGAATTGCAGCGGCGCGGTTTCGAACGTCTCAACCTGCTCTCCCGCGGGGTCGACAGCCAACTCTTCCATCCCTCCCGGCGCGATCCCGAACTACGCCGGCGCTGGGGCCTGGGCGAACAGGACATCGCCGTGCTGCACGTCGGCCGGCTGGCGGCAGAGAAGAACCTCGGCCTGCTCGGCGGCACCTTCCGCGCGCTCTGCGCCGCCCATCCGCAGCTGAAGCTGCGCCTGGTACTGGTGGGCGACGGGCCGGAGCGCAGGCACCTCGAACGGGACCTGCCCGAAGCGCTGTTCTGCGGCGTCCAGCGCGGCGAAACCCTGGCCGCCCACTACGCCTCGGGCGACCTGTTCCTCTTCCCAAGCCTGTCGGAGACCTTCGGCAACGTGGTCCTCGAAGCCCAGGCCGCCGGCCTCGCGGTGGTCGCCTTCGACCAGGCCGCCGCCGGCCAGCACATCCGCCATGGGCACAACGGCGTGCTCGCCGCGCCGGGCGACAAGAGCGGCTTCGTCGAAGTCGCCAGTTGGCTGCTGGACGACCAGGAACGCCTGCGCCGGGTCCGTCTCAACGCCCGCCAGCACGCCAGCCGGCAAGGTTGGGACAGCATCGTCGAGCACTTCCAGAACTACCTGGAGGACGCCTGCGCCAGTCCGCTGGTCCAGCCCGCTCGGTCGAAGCCCGAGCGGCCGCCGGCGGAGGATGGCGGGGCCTTGCCACGCAGCCGCGAGTAGGTCTCAGGCAAAGGCTTTCGGCGCGGCGATGAAGCCCAGGCTCATGGCCCCGGCGCCCAGGTTGATGCCGCCGGTGGGACTGAGCATGCCCAGGTGCAAGTGGATGTCGCACTCGCGGCAGGCGTTCTCCAGCGCGGCGAAGCCCGGCAGGTCGCGCAGCGCGGTCGGATCGCCGGCATAGCTGAGACCCAGTTGCGGTGCCAGCAGCTCACCCGCCTGTACCCGCGCCAGGGCATAGCCGAACAGCTTCTCCGCCGACTTCTCGAAGCTCGGCGAGAGCGCCACCGGTTTGTCCTCGCCATCGGCCAGGCTGAACACCGGCTTGACGTCGAGCAGCGAGCCCAACCCCAGCGCCGCGCCCTTGACCCGGTCGACGAAACCGCTGCGATCACCCTTCTGGAAGCCGCGCCGGCGCAAGTGGCCCAGGTCGTCGGCGACCAGGTAGGTGCAGGTCTGCTGGCTGAGCTGTTCGAGGCGCGTACGCAGCGCGTTGGGGTGGCTGCCCTGCGCCAGCAGGCGCGTGCCCTCGGCCGCCAGGCAGGCGATGCCGGCGAACACCGAGTGGCTGTCGAGTACGCGCAGGGTGAAGGGACCGGCGATGCCGGCCGCGTGGCGGCGCTCGTGGTAGTGCTGGAGCAGGCCGAAGGAGGCCTGGGTGGCGTGCTCGAAGATCGGGCTGCGCAGGCTGTCGACGGTGAGGCAGACCACGTAGTCGAAGTCGGTCACCAGTTCGTCGAGGAACCATTGCTGCAACTCGGCGGCGGAGAGCGGCTGGCTGCCGTCCTTGCTGCCGACCTTGGGCAGGTGGTCGCGGTAGAAGCTCAGGGTGGTGTCGGGGTCGCGTCGATCGATGAGCCGCTGCTCGCCCAGGCGGATCCCGATCGGCATCACGCGGATGCCGTGGGCGGCGAGGAATTCGGGCGGCAGGTCGCAGGTCGCGTCGACCACCAGGCCGATACGCATGGATTCGCTCCTCTGGCCGTTTCTCGGCCTATTGTTGTGTTGGCGGTCATACAATGCCGGTTTCGGACTTTGAAGTCAGCCGGTCGCAGGGCGGGTTTTCGGAAAAAATCACGGCCATGAAAAATCCCACCCCGAGGGGTGGGATCTGCTTGCCGGCGCAGCGCCGGACCGGTGTGTCGCGGACGCGCCTTCAGACCAGGCTGGCCAGGGCCTCGCGGCTGAACGGCTTGATGTCGCCGATACGCCCCTCGCGGACCTTCACCGCCCACTCCGGATCCACCAGCAGCGCGCGGCCCACCGCGACCAGGTCGAACTCGCCCTTGTCCAGGCGCTCCACCAGGCCGTCGATGCTCGCCGGCTGCGCCACCTCGTCGGTTTTGCCGAAGAATTGCAGGAACTCGCTGCCGTCCAGGCCGACGTTACCCACGGTAATGGTCGGCTTGCCGGTCAGCTCGCGGGTCCAGCCGGCCAGGTTGAGTTCCGAGCCTTCGAACTCGGGAATCCAGAAGCGGCGGGTCGAGCAGTGGAAGATGTCGACGCCGGCCTCCACCAGCGGCGCGAGGAACTCGCGCAGGCCCTCCGGGGTTTCCACCAGGCGCGCGGAATAGTCCTGCTGCTTCCATTGGGAGAAGCGGAAGATGATCGGGAAATCCGCGCCGACCGCCGCGCGCACCGCCCGCACCAGCTCGACGGCGAAGCGCGAGCGATTGGCCAGGCTGCCGCCGTACTCGTCGTCCCGCTGGTTGCTGCCTTCCCAGAAGAACTGGTCGATCAGGTAGCCGTGGGCGCCGTGGATCTCCACCCCGTCCATGCCGATCGCCTGGGCGTCGCGGGCGGCCTGGGCGAAGGCGGCGATGACTTCCTGGATGTCGGCCTTGCTCATGCCGTGGACCAGCACCTTACCGTCCTTGGCCTTCTCCATCGGGCCGTAGCCGGGCACGCTGGCGTCCGGCTCCACGCCCAGGCGCCGAACGCTGCCGACGTGCCAGAGCTGCGGAACGATGCGCCCGCCCTCGGCATGCACCGCGTCGACCACCTGCTTCCAGCCGGCCAGGGCGTCCTCGCCATAGAAGCGCGGCACGTTCGGATAGCCGTTGGCGGCCTTGTGGCCGACCGTGGTGCCTTCGCTGACGATCAGGCCGACGCCGGCGGCGGCGCGCCGGCGGTAGTACTCGACGACCTTGGCGTTGGGTACGCCGCCCGGGGAAAAGTTGCGGGTCATCGGCGCCATCACCACACGGGTGGGCAGCTCCAGGGCGCCGAGACGGAACGGTTGGAACAGGGCTTCTACGGGGGCACTCATGGACGGACTCCTGAGGGGGAATGGGAGGTTCGGGCAGGTATCAGGCGCGGAGCAGCAGCTCCAGGCGCGACATGAAAGCATTCAACGGAGCGAGGCCGGCGCCGACCTTGAAGCGCGCCAGGGCGCCCTGCCAGGCGAAGCCGATGAAGCCGGCCAGGCTCGCGCAGTCCTCGTCGGCGGCCAGTTCGCCGGCCTCGCGCGCCTGCTCCAGGCAGTCCTGGAGGATTTGCGCGGAAGCCTGCAGGATCGACTCGACCTTGGCCGCGATCGGCGGCGACAGCTCGGCCATCTCGAAGCTCAGGCTGCCGATGAAGCAGTGGTATTCGGGCTTTTCCTGGCGGGCGAAGTGCTCCAGCAGCTCGCCGTAGTAGCGCAGCACCCGCTCGCGCGGGCTGAAGCGGCTGTCGCCGAGGGCCTGGGCGTAGCGCGCCAGGCGCGGCGCGTAGACGTGCTCCAGGGCCTGCTGGGCGAAGGCTTCCTTGCTGTCGAAGTAGTGATAGAAGGAGCCCTTGGGGATGCGCGCGGCCTGGACGATCTCCAGCACCCCGGTGCCGTGGTAGCCACGTCGGGTCATGACCTCGGAGCCCTTGGCCAGGATCAGTTCACGCTTGTCGAGTCGGTTGCTAGTCATGGAACGAGAGAATATGACCGGTCGTCTCGTCCGCCCAGCATTATCAACGGCGGTGATCAGGCGTTACAGGCAGGGGCTTATCGCGTTGCGTCATGAAGCGGCGCAAGACAGGAAAGGAAGCGGCGGGACGCGAACGCGTCCCGCGGGAGATCAACCCAGGGCCTTCTCGATGGCTTGCACCAGGGCCGGGTCGTCCGGCGCCGTGCGCGGGCTGAAACGCGCCAGCACGCGACCGTCGGGACCGAGCAGGAATTTCTCGAAGTTCCAGGTGATGTCGCCGGGAAACTCCGCGCCCTCGCCCGCCAGCAGGCGATAGAGCGGATGCCGCGCGCTGCCGTTGACCTCGACCTTGGCGCTCATCGGGAAGCTGACGCCATAGTTCAGGCTACAGAAGGACTGGATATCCGCCTCGCTGCCCGGCTCCTGGCCGGCGAACTGGTTGCAGGGCACGCCGAGCACCGCGAAACCGCGCTCGCGGTAGGTCTGGTAGAGATTCTCCAGGCCGGCGTACTGGGGTGTCAGGCCGCATTTGGAGGCGACATTGACCACCAGCAGCACCTTGCCCTTGAACGGGGAAAGCGGCAGGTCCTGTCCATCCAACCCCTGCAGGGTGAGATCGTGAAAGGCACTCATGACGTACTCCTTGCGCATTCAGCGACACAACGTGCCAAGCCCCGCACCGGGCAAGAACCCTGGCTGCGGCGCATCCCCAGGGACGGGGTAAAGAGCCCAGGCATGGCGCATGACGCGAAAGGCGCCCAAAGGCGCCTTTCGCTATACCAGCTTAGCAGTTCCGCCGGCGGACGGCCCAGGCCATCAATCGGCGAATGAACGCCGATCAGTGGTGGTGACCGCCTTCGCCATGGATGTGACCATGGGCGATTTCCTCGGCGTTGGCCTCGCGCACGTCGACTACCTTGACCTTGAAGTTCAGGCGCTGGCCGGCCAGCGGATGGTTGCCGTCGACGGTCACGTCGTCGCCGTCGATGTCGCGGATGGTGACGATCTGCATGCCGCCGTCCGGAGCCGAGGCGTGGAACTGCATGCCGACTTCCAGTTCGTCGACGCCTTCGAACATCTCGCGGGTCAGGGTCGCGACCAGTTCGGCGCTGTATTCGCCATAGGCGTCTTCAGGCTCGATGGCGACGCTCAGTTCGTCACCGACGTTCTTGCCTTCCAGGGCCTTCTCCAGGCCGACGATGATGTTGCCGGCACCGTGCAGGTAGACCAGCGGCGCGCCACCAGCGGAACTGTCGATGACATCCCCGGCGTCGTTGGTCAGGGTATAGTCGATGGAAACCGCCTTGTTGGCCGCGATCTGCATGGTTCGAAACCTTTTCGATAAAGAAGATGAATGCGTAAGTGTACGCATCAATAGCCCCGAAAGCGACCGCGCCCCTGATGAACGGGGCGCGCGGGCGCCGTCGCGGGTGATTGATTTTCATCAGGACGAGGAAGGCCATTGGGTGGCAGTCTTGTCCTGTGGCCATACTCAACACCTGCGCCACCAACCGCCCTGGCAATCGCGCGCCTGGGTCCTTGACGAAAACGAGCGGCACAGACAGCTCGGCCGCGAATTTCGCTGCGGCTGGTGTGCCCGGGAAGAAGAAGAGCAGACCAAGGAGCAGTGATGCCCTCACGCAACATACTGGTGATCAACTGCGGCAGTTCGTCGATCAAGTTCGCCCTGGTCAACGAGGCCCACTCCCTGTTTCCCCTGCACGGCCTCGCCGAGCGCCTGGGCAGCCGCGATGCGGTGCTGCGCTGGAAGCGCGGCGGCGACAGCGACAGCCTGATGATTCCCAACGCCGACCACCGCGCCGCCCTCGCCCAGTTGCTGCCGATGGTGCAGAACGCCGCGGGCGGCAAGCTCCACGGCATCGGCCACCGGGTGGTGCATGGCGGCGAGCTGTTCACCCATGCCACGCGCATCGACGACCGGGTGGTCGAGGCGATCCGGGCCACCGCGCCGCTGGCGCCGCTGCACAACCCGGCCAACCTGCAAGGCATCGAGGCAGCGATGACGCTGTTTCCCAAGCTGCCCCACGTCGCCGTGTTCGACACCGCCTTCCACCAGAGCCTGCCGGAGCACGCCTACCGCTACGCCCTGCCGGAGGCCCTCTACCGTGAGCATGGCGTGCGCCGCTACGGCTTCCACGGCACCAGCCACCGCTACGTCAGCCACCGCGCCGCGGAAATGGCCGGGTTGGCGGTCGGCGACAGCAGTTGGCTCAGCGCCCACCTCGGCAACGGCAGCTCGACCTGCGCCATCGTCAACGGCCAGAGCCTCGACACCAGCATGGGCCTGACCCCGCTGGAAGGCCTGGTAATGGGCACCCGCAGCGGCGACGTCGACCCCAACCTGCACAGCCACCTGGCGCGGACCCTGGGCTGGAGCCTGGAGCGCATCGACTCGATGCTGAACAACGAAAGCGGCCTGCTCGGCCTCTCCGACCTGTCCAACGACATGCGCACCCTGGAGCAGGAGCGCGAGCAGGGCCACCCCGGCGCGGCCCTGGCGATCGAGGTGTTCTGCTACCGCCTGGCCAAGTCCCTGGCGGCGATGAGCTGCGCCCTGCCGCAACTGGACGGGGTGATCTTCACCGGTGGCATCGGCGAGAACTCGCCGCTGGTGCGCGCCAAGACCGCCGCCCACCTGCGGCTGTTCGACCTGCGCCTCGACCAGGAGGCCAACGCCCGCTGCGTGCGCGGCGTCGCCGGGCCGATCCAGGCCGCGGGGCATCCGCGGGTACTGGTGATCCCGACCAACGAAGAGCGGCAGATCGCCCTCGACACGCTGGCCCTGCTCGACTGAACTGGATCGACGCCCCCGCCCAACCAGGCGGCGTGGCCAAACGCACGGCTTAAGGAGCCCAGATGCATACCTTCTTCATCGCCCCGACCGGTTTCGGCGTCGGCCTCACCTCGATCAGCCTCGGCCTGCTTCGCGCCCTGGAACGCGCCGGGCTGAAGGTCGGCTTCTTCAAACCCATCGCCCAGCTGCATCCCGGCGACCTCGGCCCGGAGCGCTCCAGCGAACTGGTGGCGCGCACCCACGGCCTGGATACGCCGAAGCCGCTGCCGCTGGCCCAGGTCGAGCGGATGCTCGGCGACGGCCAACTGGACGAACTGCTCGAAGAGATCATCAGCCTCTACCAGCGCGCCGCCGCCGACAAGGACGTGGTGATCGTCGAAGGCATGGTACCGACCCGTCACGCCAGCTACGCCGCGCGGGTCAACTTCCACCTGGCGAAGAGTCTCGACGCCGAGGTGATCCTGGTCTCCGCGCCGGAAAACGAGACGCTCACCGAACTGACCGACCGTATCGAGATCCAGGCCCAACTGTTCGGCGGCCCGCGCGACCCGAAGGTGCTCGGGGTGATCCTCAACAAGGTCCGCGGCGAGGCCGACGCGGCCAACGCCGAGGACGGCGTGGCGGACTTCGCCCGGCGCCTCACCGAACACTCGCCGCTGCTGCGCGACGACTTCCGCCTGATCGGCTGCATTCCCTGGCAGGACGAACTCAACGCCGCGCGCACCCGCGACATCGCCGACCTGCTCAGCGCACGGGTGATCAACGCCGGCGACTACGAGCAGCGCCGGGTGCAGAAGATCGTGCTATGCGCCCGCGCCGTGCCCAACACCGTGCAACTGCTCAAGCCCGGCGTGCTGGTGGTGACCCCCGGCGACCGCGACGACATCATCCTTGCCGCCAGCCTGGCCGCGATGAACGGCGTACCCTTGGCCGGCCTGCTGCTGTGCAGCGACTTCCCGCCCGACCCGCGGATCATGGAACTCTGCCGCGGCGCCTTGCAGGGAGGCCTGCCAGTGCTGTCGGTGGCCACCGGCTCCTACGACACCGCGACCAACCTGAACCGGATGAACAAGGAAATCCCGGTGGACGACCGCGAGCGCGCCGAGCGGGTCACCGAGTTCGTCGCCGGGCACATCGATTTCGAATGGCTCAAGCAGCGCTGCGGTACGCCGCGCGAGCTGCGCCTGTCGCCGCCGGCGTTCCGCTACCAGGTGGTGCAACGCGCGCAGAAGGCCGGCAAGCGCATCGTCCTGCCCGAGGGCAGCGAGCCGCGCACCGTGCAGGCGGCGGCGATCTGCCAGGCGCGCGGCATCGCCCGCTGCGTGCTGCTGGCCAAGCCGGACGAGGTCCAGGCGGTGGCCCAGGCCCAGGGCATCGTGCTACCGGAAGGCCTGGAGATCATCGACCCGGACCTGGTGCGGCAGCGCTACGTCGAACCGATGGTCGAGCTGCGCAAGGGCAAGGGGCTGAACGCGCCGATGGCGGAGCAGCAACTGGAGGACAGCGTGGTCCTGGCGACCATGATGCTTGCCCTGGACGAGGTCGACGGCCTGGTCTCCGGCGCCATCCACACCACCGCCAGCACCATCCGCCCGGCGCTGCAACTGATCAAGACCGCGCCCGGCTACAACCTGGTGTCGTCAGTGTTTTTCATGTTGTTACCGGACCAGGTGCTGGTCTACGGCGATTGCGCGGTGAATCCCGATCCTTCGGCCAGTGACCTGGCCGAGATCGCCGTGCAGAGTGCCGCGTCGGCGCAGGCTTTCGGCATCCCTGCACGGGTCGCGATGATCAGCTACTCCACCGGCGACTCCGGTTCCGGGGTGGATGTCGACAAGGTTCGCGAGGCCACCCGCCTGGCGCGCGAGCAGCGCCCCGACCTGTTGATCGACGGACCCTTGCAGTATGATGCCGCCGCCATCGCCAGCGTCGGCCGCCAGAAGGCGCCGAACAGCCCGGTGGCCGGGCAGGCCACGGTGTTCATCTTCCCCGACCTGAACACCGGCAACACCACCTACAAGGCGGTGCAGCGCAGCGCCGATTGCGTCAGCGTCGGGCCGATGCTGCAAGGCCTGCGCAAACCGGTGAACGACCTGTCGCGCGGCGCGCTGGTGGAAGACATCGTCTACACCATCGCCCTCACCGCCATCCAGGCGGACGCCCAGGCCCCGGCCTGAAGGAACGCCGCCCAGTGGGCGGCACTGGCTTCGGCCAGGCACGAGGATGTGCCATGTGAACGGCGGGACCACGCCCCGCTCCACGCGCCCGGCCCTGGCCGGGCGCCTACGTACAAGGACTCCTTGATGCTGTCGTTTCTCCCCCATTTCCTGCGCGGCTCCCTGGCCGGCCTGCTGCTGGTGTCCAGCACCCTGTGCTGGGCCTGCCTGCTGTTCGGCATGACCCTGGTCAAGCTGCTCCTGCCGTTCGCCGCCGCCCAGCGCCTGTGCAGCAAGATCATGAGCCTGATCGCCGAAGGCTGGATCGCCTGCAACAAGGGCTGGATGAACCTGGTCCAGCGCACCCGCTGGAACGTCCAGGGCCTGGAGGGCCTGGAGTACCAACACTCCTACCTGGTCACCAGCAACCACCAGAGCTGGGTCGACATCCTCGTCCTGCAATACCAGTTGAACCGGCGCATCCCGCTGCTGCGCTTCTTCCTCAAGCAGGAACTGATCTGGGTCCCGATCATCGGCCTGTGCTGGTGGGCCCTCGATTTCCCCTTCATGAAGCGCTACAGCAAGGCCTACCTGGCCAGGCACCCGGAGAAGAAAGGCCAGGACCTGGCGACCACGCGCAAGGCCTGCGCCAAGTTCAGCCGCATCCCGGTAGCGGTGTTCAACTTCCTCGAAGGCACCCGTTTCACCCGCGCCAAGCACGACGAGCAGCAGTCGCCGTTCCGCCACCTGCTCAAGCCCAAGGCCGGCGGTATCGCCTTCGTCCTCGACGCCATGGGCGAGCAATTGAAGACCCTGGTCAACGTGACCATCCACTACCCGGACGGCAGCCCGACCTTCTGGTGCCTGCTTTCCGGACGCCTGAAGGACGTCGTGGTGCGCTTCGAGGAACTGGAGATTCCGCGCCAGTTCGTCGGCAAGAGCTACGACCAGGACGCCGGCTACCGCGCGGAATTCCAGCAATGGGTCAACCAGCTGTGGGAGCGCAAGGACCAGTTGCTCGACAGCCTGCACCGCGAGTTTCCCGGTAACGCCAAGGCGTAGGACGAAGAGCGCCGACCAGCGCCCATGAAAAAGCCCGCCGAATGGCGGGCTTTTTCTTCCAGGCCGCGATCAGTACTGCGGCTGGGTCTGCGCCGGGCCCTGGGCGCCCGGAACCGGTCGCAGGTTGACCTCGACGCGCCGGTTCTGCGCGCGACCGTCGGCGGTGGAGTTGCTCGCGATCGGTTGGTCCGGGCCCATGCCGCGGGTACTCAGGCGAGTGCCGTCGACGCCCTGGGCGGTCAGGTAGCCGGCCACGCTCTGCGCACGACGCTGGGACAGGTCCATGTTGTGCTGGCGGCTGCCGGTGCTGTCGGTGTAGCCGACGATCTCGATGGTGTTCTGGTTGTACTGCTTGAACGAGTTCGCCAGGTTGTTCAGCGGCGCGTAGAAGCTCGGAGCGATGTTCGCCGAATCGGTGGCGAAGGTGATGTTGCCCGGCATGATCAGCTTGATGTCGTCGCCCTGGCGCTGCACTTCCACGCCGGTGCCTTCCATCTGCCGACGCAGCTCGGCTTCCTGCTTGTCGGCGTAGTAGCCATAACCCGCGGCGGCCGCGCCGGCAACGGCAGCGCCGATCAGCGCGCCCTTGCCACGGTTGTTGTGGTCGATCGCGGCGCCGGCGACGGCGCCGGCCAGCGCACCCAGTCCGCCGTACTTGGCCGTCTTGCTCATGCCACCCTGGCTTTGGCTTTGCGTGTCGTAGGGGTTGTTGTTGGCACAACCGGCGAGCAGCGCCAGTGCGGTGACGGCTGCGGCCAGAGGCAGGCAACGGGAGGTGAACATGGGAAAACTACTCCTCGAGGTACTGAAACGCCCCTGCGTGAGGGGCGGCCGACATCTTAGAGCATAGCCAGGTGGCAAAATTCCCGATGCTCGGAAAAATCCTTTTCAGCCCCTGACGAAGGGATTCTCGCGCATCTCTTCGCCCAGCGTGGTGTCCGGGCCATGGCCGGCGACCACCGTGGCATCCTCGTCGAGGCTGTACAGGCGCTGCCGGATCGAACGCTGGATCGCCGCCGAGTCGCCGCCCCACAAGTCGGTGCGGCCGATGCCGCGGCGGAACAAGGTGTCGCCGGCGATCAGCAGCTTCGCCCGGGGGAACCAGAAACTCATCGAACCCGGCGTATGCCCCGGCGTGTGCAGTGCCACTCCGCAACCGCAGGCCAGTTCCTCGTCGTCGGCCAGCCAGCGGTCCGGGGCCGGCACCGGCGTGTAGGGCACGCCGAACAGTTGGCACTGCATCTCCAGGTTGTCCCAGAGGAACTGGTCGTCCTTGTGCAGGTGCAGGCTGGCGCCGGTGCGCTTCTTCATCTCGCCGGAGGCGAGGAAGTGATCCAGGTGCGCGTGGGTATGGATGATGCTGACCACCTGCAGGCCGAGGCGGTCGAGGCGCTGCAGGATCAGTTCGTGGTCGCCGCCCGGATCGACGACGATGGCCTTCCTGGTCAGCGGATCGCCAATGATGGTGCAGTTGCACTGCAAAGGCCCGACGGGAAAGGTTTCGCGGATCAGCGCGGGGGATGTCGACATGCAAGACTCCGATCACGGTCGGCGCGGCAAGCGCGCCATGGATTTCTATGAAACGCCAAGCATGGCACATCCATCCGCTGCCGAGGACCGTCGGCGTCGGCTCAGGGCGCTTCGCGGTAGTCGCTGGGCAGCTTGCCGGTCCACTTGCGGAACGCCCGGCGGAAGTTCGACGAGTCGTTGAAGCCGAGCAACAGGGCAATCTCGTACAGCGGTAGCTGGGTGGTGGTCAGGTATTGCAGGGCCAGGCGCTTGCGCACATCGTCGAGGACCTGCTGGTAGGTGGTGCCCAGCGACGACAGGTGCCGGCGCAGGCTGCGCCCGCTGGTGTGCAGTTCGCGGGCGGCCTGTTCGAGGTCGGGGAAGTCGCCGGGACGCGCCAGCAGCAGGCGGCGCACACGGGTCAGCAGGCCTTCCTGGACGTCCAGGGTGGCCAGCAGCGCCTCGCACTGCTGCTCGCACATCTGCACCGTGGCCGGGTTGGCCAGCGCCATCGGTCGTTCCAGGTACTCGCTGGGCATGCTCAGCCAGTGCCAGGGCTGCTCGAACTCCGCAGCCACCCCGAACACCTCGGCGTAGCGCCGGGCATGGGCCGGCGGCGGATAGGCGAAGCCGACCCGCACGTCCTGCAACGGCTCGCCGACCAGGAAGCAGGCGATGGAATACAGCGTCGCCATCAGGCCCTCGGCGGCGAACACCGAAGCGGCGCCCAGCGGCATCGACTCCACCGCGCGCAACTCGGCGCGACCGTCATCGAGCACCAGCTCCAGTTCGTAGGCCAGGCCGAGCACCCGGTAGTACTTGAGGGCGAACTGGATGGCCTTGCCCAGGTTGGCGCTGGACAGCACCGCGTAGCCGAGGATGCCGTGGGCGGAGACGTTCAGGCGCTGGCCGAGCACCAGCCCCAGCGCCGGCTCGCCGCACAGGGCCTGGGCGCTGTAGGTGAGCTGGTTGAAGTCGAGGAAGGACAGGCGGCCGTTCGGGCTGTCCAGCACCTCGGGACGCACTCGCGCAGCGTCGAACAGCGCCTGGCGGGATACGCCGTACTCCGCGACGAGATCGAGGAGTGCCTCGGCATAGGCCACCGGCACCAGTTCGGCGGTGAAATTGAGCGGTTGTTTCATGGCTGTTTATTGTTCTGACCGCTGGCCGGATATGACCGGAAAGTTGGCAGAAGATAACCTTGTGAGGCTATCCCCCGCAAGCGATAGTCGATCCCATGGTCCTTCACCATCACAGGGAGCCGCTATGGCCAGCACCACCCCCGAAGGTCTGGAGATCCGCCCGCGTCATCTGGACTTCGACCTGCCCGATCCGATGCCGCGCCATTGGCACAGCGGCGACGCTTTCAAGACCCACATGTTCAACGCCATGTCGGTGCTGTTCCCCGATGGCGAGCGCTTCTTCATCGACTCCGTGCGCCACTACCGCGAGCGGGTCGAGGACCCGGCGCTGAAGCAACAGATCCGTGGCTTCATCGGCCAGGAAGGCCACCACAGCCGCGAGCACCTGGTCTACAGCGACCGCCTGCGCGCCCTCGGCTACGACATCGACCGCCTGGAAGGCGGTGCCAAGCGGCGCATCCGCTTCGCCCAGCAGAAACTGCACCCGTCGCGGCAACTGGCGGCCACCGCGGCCCTGGAGCACCTCACCGCGATCATGGCCGACGGCCTGCTGAGCAACCCCAGGTGGCTGGAAGGCGCCGACCCGACCATGGCCCGCCTGTGGCGCTGGCACGCACTGGAGGAAACCGAGCACAAGGCGGTGGCCTACGACGTGTTCATGCTGGTCAACGGCAAGGCCAGGCTGCGCCGCCGGGCGATGGTCCAGGGCACCTTTTTCTTCGCCCTCGACACCACCAAGGGCCTGGTCCACATGCTCAAGCGCGACGGCCTGCTGTGGAACTTCAAGGTCTGGCGCGACGGCATCAAGTGGCTGTGGGGCAAGGACGGCGTGTTCCGCTCGCTGGTGGGCGTGTACCTGGACTTCTACAAGAAGGACTTCCACCCCTGGCAGCACAATAACCTGCACCTCATCGAGCAGTACCGCGACCAGTTCGAACCGGAACCGAAGGCCGCCTGACCCTCCTCGCCGCCCCTCCGCGCCGCGAGAGGGGCTTGCATCGCTTCCCTGCCCTGCCTGGTATTTCGGCCTTTCGTCCATGCATTAAAAAGCCCGCGACTGACCAGCGCGGGCTTCTTCATGACGGCCTGGGATCAGGCCATCAGGAAGCGCAGTGCATCCGCCGCGGTCTGCTCGGGAATCTCCTCCATGGGGATATGCCCGACGCCCGGATAGGTCTTCACCTGGATCCCTGGCAGGTCGCGTTGCCACAGCGGTACGTGCTTCGGCGAGATCCAGCGGTCGCGTTCGCCCCACATCAGCAGGGTCGGCGCGACGATCCGGGCGATGCGTTCGCCGGAGGTGCCGAGTTCCTCGCGGTTGACCTTCAGCAACACGCGGAAGATCTCCATCATGCCCTTGCGGTTGCCCGGGCGGCGGCTCAGGTCGTAGTAACGGTCGACCACCCCCGGCTTGATCCGCCCCGGCTCGCCATAGACTTCCTTGATGCCCTGGGCGATCAGCGCCCGCGGCATCCACAGCGGCATCGCCAGGGTCGAGCCGGGCAGCGCCGCCGAGGCGATCATCCACGGCACCTTGCGCATCTGGTAACCGGCCGGGTCGATCAGCACCAGCCGCTCCACTCGCTGCGGCTGCGCCAGGGCGAAGTTCCAGGCGATATAGCCGCCCAGGGAGTTGCCAGCGATCGAGGCCTTGTCGATCTTCAGGAAATCAAGCAACTGGCCGAGGATCGCCACCATGCGCTCGCCGGAGTAACGGCTGTCACGCCCCGGCCCGGTCAGGCCGAAGCCCGGCACGTCGAAGCGCACGATGCGGAAGTAGGGCGACATCGCCTTCACCCAGTCGTCCCAGGTGTGCAGCGAGGCGACCACGCCGTGGATCATCACCAGCACCGGCTTGTCGCGGCTGCCTTCGTCGCGGTAGTGCAGCGGGAAACCGTCCAGCTCGATGAAGCGCGAGCCGCTGGACGGTGCGGCGTAGCGCTCGCGCAACGACTCCAGCGAGAGGGAGCCGAAGCCCAGGCGGGCGAATCCGACCGCCAGCGGCGGTTGCAGCAGATAGGGTGTCGCGGACATGGACGCACGTCTCCCGTCTTGTTGTTATGACAGGGCATCAGAGCATGGCCACGGCGGGCTGCGAGCCCAACCTAGGTTCTGTAGGCGCGAGCGGCGACTGCCCGGCTGTTACCCTTGCAGTCTCGTCGGAGCCTGGGTGCTGGGACAGAGCGTACCCACCAGCAGGTCGCCGAGCACCCGCTTGACCCGCGGCAGCTCCAGCGGGTCGCTGGCATTGAGCAGCTCCAGCGAAGCCGCCTCCATCGCCCAGATCAGCACCCGGTAGGTCAGCGCATCGTGGGCCGCACCCTGGGCGCCCAGGCGCTCGGCCCACAGCTCGATAATCTTCAGGTGCGCGCGCTGCCGGTGCGCCGCCAGCGGCGAGCCGGCATGCAGGGCCTCCTCCTGCATCATGCGGATGATCGGACCGACCGCCAGGTGGTAGTCGAAGAACAGCGAGACCATCGCCCGCAGCCAGTCCTCGTCGCTGCCGGCCTCGCTGCGCAGCCCGCCGAAGCGCGCCAGCAGCAATTGCACGGCGCTGTGGTAGATGCTTTCCAGCACCTCCAGCTTGCCGGCGAAATACTTGTAGAAAGTCCGCCGCGAGACCCGCGCCGCCTCCAGCAGGTCGTTGACCGTGGTCTCGGCGACTCCCTTGCGGGTGAACACCGGGATCGCCGCGAGCTGGATGTTGGTCCGTTGCAGATGCCCCACCAGCGGCCCCTCGCCCTGCGCCGCCTGGCGCGCCAGCGCGCCGTAGCCGCCGAGGTCCTCGAATACCGCCTGCAAGCCGTCCCACTGCGCCGTTGCCATCCCGTCCGCCCCAATCGAAGCGCGGGGTGACGGCGGCCCCGGCCATCGCTAACCTAGGCCGATCCACGCGCCCCGCAAGGAAAGTCCGTGCCGACCCTATCACGCCGCCTGCTCTGGCCGCTGGCCATCCTTTTACTGGTTCTCGGCCGCCCGCTCGCGGCCGCCGACCTCTACTACCTCGGCCAGCGCATCCCGGACATCCAGAAGCCCTGGGACAGCCACGACTACCAGGTGCTGATCGACGCCCTGAAGAAGATCGAGGAAACCCAGAAGAACGCCCTGCCGCGACGCAGCGGCGAATTCACCGGGCCGCTCTACCTGCGCATGGTCAGCGAGGAAAACTTCCGCCCGCAGCTGAACATCTACAGCCCCCTGGAGATCCGCCAGAACGAGGCCCGCGAAGTGCTGTTCAAGCTCAAGGAGCTGATGCGCCTGTACTTCGACTTCCGCGCCGCCAAGCAGCCCTACGGCGCCGAAGCGCTGGGCCTGATGAGCTACTCGCTGCGCGAGCAGTCGATCCTGTTCACCCTCACCGTCGAATTCTGGATGACCCTGTCCCAGGCCGAACAGCGCAACCCCGCGCGCCTGCAGGGCATGCAGGAAACCAAGGCGGCCGCGGCGATGCTCACCGGCAGCGCCCTCGACTACCTCGGCCTCACCGCCCAGTTCGAGCGCCAGGACCTGGTGCTCTACTCCGCCGAACTGGCCAAGGAAATGCCCGAGCTGTTCATCCACCTGCCCCCCCCGGTGCGCGCCCAGTTGCTGGAACGCATCGCCGGTTTCGCCAAGGACCACCCTTACCCCGAGGTCCGCGACAACATGCGCGACCTGCAACCGGTGTTGCAGGCGATCCAGGCCGACGTGGAAAAACAGCTGGCGCCCGGGCGGAACGCCAAGGCACCGGACAAACCCCTGGACCTGAGCCCGCCTCCGGAGGGGAAACCCAGCGGCGTCAACGGTTTATGAGCGGCGGATTGGACTCTCGCAGCCCTTTGCCGTAGACTGGTCGTCGACCTGTCAAGGTTTTGGGGCCGATTAGGATTCGACGCCGGTAACAAAACTTGAGGGGCATGCCGAGCTGGTAGCAGAACTCGTAAATTCGCTGCTGCAAACTTATAGTTGCCAACGACGACAACTACGCTCTAGCTGCTTAATGCGGCTAGCAGTCGCTAGGGGATGCCTGTAAACCCGAAACGACTGTCAGATAGAACAGGATCGCCGCCAAGTTCGCTGTAGACGTAACGGCTAAAACTCATACAGCTCGCTCCAAGCACCCTGCCACTCGGGCGGCGCGGAGTTAACTCAGTAGAGCTGGCTAAGCATGTAGAACCGATAGCGGAGAGCTGGCGGACGGGGGTTCAAATCCCCCCGGCTCCACCAAACGCAAACGACAAGCCCCTGATTTTCCTAGTGAATTTCAGGGGCTTTTTCTTTGCCCAGTCCCTTGCCTGCTCCTCCAGCGCCGGGCCTTTCCTGTTGCCGGCTCGCCTTGCTGCTCCCTCCCCTACCGTGACCGACACCCGGCGAGCTTCGCCAGCCCGCTCTTTTGGCTGCGGACGCGCGGAATGATATTTCCCGAATCTGTTAATGAGACCGTTCGATTCCGCCGCCAACAAGGCTCTGGAACGCTGGCAGGAAAACATTCATGGATTCAGGTTCGAAACTCCCCGTCCAAGAAAACGAGCCTCCGAGAAACCGACGCATACTTTTCGTCAAGCAAAGAAAAAGAATTTGAGCTAGACACTCACTACCAGGGTAAGCAGGCGTCTTATATCCCTGGAAAGCGAAACCTAAAACAGAGATTCCAAAACACGATAAACCGGCCTCCACAGACGCTCGAAGGACAAGAAAAATGAAAAAGGAACCGAAAGGAGCAAAAAACAGGATAGTCATCGCCAAAGATGAGAAGAACGTTCTGACCTGCACCAGCGAAGGGTTCGAATATACGCCAGACATCGTCAAGAACGTCTACGGAAAGAGCAGCCGACCCGCACTGGAAGACTGGTTCCTGACGGAACTTGATTTCTTTCGCAGGTATTACCCGGGATACGAGATTTTCACCCTCGGCTCCAGTTGTGTCTTCGGCGAAAAGTTCGTGAACTACCTGACCATCTGCGAATTCGACATAGACAGTACCTACGCCTTCGACTGTCTCAAGAAGGCCCTGAGGGAGTCCGACCAGGCCATTAGGCGGAAACTCTCCGCCATGTGGAAATGGGACATAGCCGCCAGGAAGGACTGGAGCATCGTCTTCATGGTTGGGCACATGGACTTCGCCTACTTCCTCCAGCACAGGAAGGAGTTCCAGGGGGATGCCCATAAGCGCTTCATGAGTACATTCACCACGGCGGAGACGAAAATCACCTCTCGCGACTACAAGGTCATGCATGACGGCGCGATCCTGCCCTTCGACGAAACGGCCCTGTCGCCGGAAGACAGGTTCATTTTCGAGAACTATCAAAAGATAAAGTTCGAAACCACGCCACTATGAAGTTACCGAGCAAAAACGAAAGGCGCCCGGCCGGACGCCTTTCGCCAACAAACTTCAGCCACTCGCCAGTTGCTTTCAAGCACTCCTACGAAGCCCAGGAGTTCCGACTCCTGACCGACTCTTCCAGAGTTCCGCAATAAAACTACAAATCAAAAATATCCTCAGACTGGACGCTTGAAAAAACACCGTTGGCAACGTTTCAATTCCCACCATATCTTCCGCATGGCAGTGGGAAAACTCATGTCACTACAGTCTGAAATGCTCGTGGAGCAGAAAGTTTCCAACGCCCAGAAATCCACCGGCACCGCCTATCTTCTGTGGTTATTCCTGGGCGGTTTCGGCGCACACCGCTTCTACCTGGGGAAAACCGGCACGGCGGTTACCCAACTGATCATCACGCTGATCGGTTGTTTCACCCTGTTCCCCCTGATCATTACCGGCATCTGGTGGATCGTCGATGCCTTCCTGATTCCCGGCATCATCCAGGGCCATACGGAACAGACCCGCCGCGACGCCCGGCTGGAAGTTGCAGCGCTGCAGGTAGCCGGCGCTTCCGTGTCGCACCCTCAAGACTGACCGGCGCACCTCGCTACGGTCCTCGGCGGGCCGGAGAAGAAACCGATGCCGGGAGGTGGGACAAGGAGAAGTCCCCTTCTGCGTTTCTTCCGCTGGCGATAGGTGCCGACTCGCTCAATCCCGAATTAGCCGCCAGAGCGGCCAGCACATCTCACTGATGCAAGGACCCGCATATGAGTGGAAAACCCGCCGCCCGCGTCACCGATCCAACGACCTGTCCAGTGCCAGGGCATGGCAGCAACCCCATCGCCCACGGTTCTCCCGACGTCGTTTTCGACGGCCTGCCGGCAGCACGGCAAGGCGACGCCTCAGCCTGCGGAAGCCCGATGATCTCAGCCGTTTCGTCGACGGTACTCATCAACGGCCTGCCGGCGGCGACGCTGGGTAGTATCGGGGCGCACGGCAACGTGGTTATCGGCGGCTCGGGGACGGTACTCATCGGCGACGTCTTCACGCCCGCCCCACGCGCTCCCGCCCTTCCCCTTAACTGCAACGGCGTGCCCTGTTCCGGGCGCTTCCAGCTCATCGACCACGAAACGGGCAAGCCCGTCGCCGGACGCCGGGTCAGGGTCTGGTCGAGTGGCGGCTGGAATGCGTTCGACACCACGGATGCCGACGGCATGACCTCCTGGATCGAGCGCCCCACCGCGGAGACCCTCTACATCGACCTGGTGCAGAGGGGCGACGCATGAGCGACCAGCCCAGCCTGTCCCGGGGAGGCATGAGCCCCGAAGGCAGGACCAACCCCTTCGGCACCCTGGAACCCAGGCTCGATCCGCAGGACAAGAAGGTGCTGTGCTCGGCGGTCTGCCATTGCAGCAGCACGCCCAACCTCAGCCAGGATGGAAAAAGCCTCAAGCAGGCGTGCGTGGCACAGCGGCTGGGAGAGTTGGACGAAATTCTCCAGGGACGCAGCCCCTACAAGCCCGAGGTCAGCTACGACATGACCAAGAACCCACCGCAGCCGATTCTCGATAGCCAGACCGGTAACAGTCCACATGGCTGGATACCGGGATGGATCAGCAAGTATTGGGATGAAGATCCGGAGCATCCGCCGTTCAAGCCAGGGAAAGGAATGATTCGCAGGCCCGACGTGATCATCGTTCAGAATCCCAACAGGCCGCCAACCCAGGACAATATCAAGCAGGTGGTGGAGATGAAGTTTCCGCCTGACCCACATAATAGGGAACAACTAGAGGATTATGCAGCGATTGCCGGCAACAAGAACAAGATTGTTGAAATGAAGCCCTCCGACTGCGACTGTGGCCAGGATCAACAATCCAAGGTGCCAGTAGAGCAAGTAGGGTGGGCCGCCGCCATCGCAGGTGGGGTGATGTTCGTCTTGACCCGAGGCCGTTCCCCTCGCCCGATGATTCCCGCCTATTGATCAAGAGGAAAAGCCCATGGAACAGCCATTCGATCTGGCCGCAGAGTTAACCAAGCAACCCCATCTACTGGAAATAGCCGGCAACCTGTTGATGAAGGGCGGCCCCGAAGACTATATCGGTGCAGTGCTTTGCCTACGCGGCACTCTCTACTTCAAAGAGGCCCATACCCCTCTGGTACGAGAGTCATTATGCCAATGCTTCGATGAGTTCAAGCGCCTGGCAGAGCCCCACCTCACCCGGCTCTGGCGTGAAGAGCCTGCAAAAGGAAAGCCACTGACCGCATACCGTGACACCCAACCACTGCGCGAGATGATGGGGGCAATGGATGAAGACGATCATCTCAGCTTCTGCTACACCAGCGGCAAGAAATCCCGCGATGCAGGCGCCTGGCTGTTTGATATTTACGGCAAGCGGAGCTGGCAAGCCAAAATGGGGCATGATCTTAGTGTTCTGGAGTTCTCCGTACCTCTGCTATATCAAGAGCAGCAGCCATTGGATTTCCTACAGCTGTTTATCGACTTCGCACGGCGACTAGAGCCTGAGCAGGGGTATGCGGGGCATGCCTACAATCTCTCGCCGACCAGTTGGGACAATGACGAGCCCTCCGAAGCCTTTATGGCGGCGCGTATGCCGGGTTTGGATGTAGGGACGGCTTGTCTGCTGGCCAATACTCCCGAGTTCAAACCTACAAGAATCAAAACTGTCAGTTGGCTAACCCTCCTGAACAACGAGCGCCTGGCGCTGGCCGGCGGGCTCGATGCCCTGCGTGCGCAACTGCCCTCCAGCCACTTTGCCCTCTACCGCTACGGCGATGGCGTGGTAATCCAGGCCGGTGCCTATCCCTATATCGCGGGTGATGCGGAAGACTCCAGACCCGCTCCGTATGTGCTGCTGAACCACGCGCTCAAAGGCATTCGCTATGAAACCGTCGGCTCGCTACACGGCGGCTCCCACGACGGCGAATTGCGGCTGGTGGGCTGGGCGGCCGATCAATGGCTGAAACGGCTGGATGTGGAAGACAGCGAACTCCCCCGCTGGCGCGACAAATTGCTCAACACTGAGCCATGCTTGGACGCGACGAACTCACTGCCGGAGCGCCCGTAGGGGCTTACGTTTTCTGGGATCAAAAGTGCTCGCCAAGGCTACACTCCCTATGAGGCGAGCCTGACAGAAAAATAAATATGTCCCCTTTTTCCTTCTTTTTCCTTACCTAAACGACTACATCAGCCTCCGCGCAAACCCACCTCCCACGAACAAGCCCCTTCAGCTCATCGACGCTAAGAGTTCGATCACGCCTGCGATGAACAACTGCATGGCAATTTGCACAGAGGGGCACCAGGTCAGTTTCAGGGTTCACGGCTTTGGGGGCTTCGAACTCAGAAATGGGCTGCGTGTGGTGAACGTGGATAAAACCCTTCGCGTACTCGCCGTATGCCTTTCCGAAATCAAAACCGCACGCCTTGCAAGCTACACCATGAATCGCAATTGCCTGGAGACGCAGCGTTGGGTCACGCTCGTAGCGGACCCCGTAGTAGGTGGACAGACTGCCCTCGGTGCGAGACTCGAAGCCCCCCAAAGCTCTATCGCCCCAACTCTCGGCAACCTGCAAAGGCTTAATCTCGGCCCTTGCCAGGATGCTATCAAAGGTGACCTGTCCAATCTCCCGGACACCACTACGCCAGTAGTTGCTGGCCTTCGATGGCGGAATGGGCTCTAGGTAGCTATTCCCTTCTTTTGCCAGGACTGCCTGCTCAAATGGCTGAAAACTCTCGATCAACGCGAAGAGATCACCTTTCGAGCTTTCAGGGTCAGGGTAAACCTTGCCGATACGCGCAATACCAAAGTAATGCGGCTGAGCACTGAGGCGCTGATCAGCAAAGGACTTATCTGTCAGCTTGCCCTTGTAGTAAACCACCTGCACCCCTGGCTTAAGGATGGCGCTGTATCGCCTTGGGTAGTGGTAGACAGCTCCAGTTTCGTCGTCCCAGATCGACACATCATTCTCAGCGATAACGGCGGGCATAGCTGCAGAGTCCTTTCATGATGGTTGAGCGACAGCCTATCAGGCACCTGCCCAAAATCGAACCTGGCAAAGAGCGGGAGCAATGCCCCTCTACTAGAAACCTATACCTACTTGAGATCGTTAGGCATGTAGCGAAAAGGCATGCCCAATTCACCACAACAGCCTAGCCAGACAAGGCGGATAGTACGGCACAGACGCTCATAGTTAAGGCCTGTGTGAATTCGGCTCAATGAACATACCGGCTCACATAGAGACTCCTCTAACCCCCGGCCTCGCCGGGGGGCACCGCCTCCGTCGGTTATCGTTGTCTGCGTGCGTATTCCGCCTCGAACAGCGACAGGGCGTCGCTGAGCAACGACAGCAAGGAGCCGGTGATGCGGCAGGTGCTTTCGCCGGTCTTCGGTTTCGTCGAGCAGGTCGAGGACGCTCAGCGTTCCGATCGCCGACTCCAGACGGCGGCGGGCGGTGTCGAACAGGTCTTCGCTGGCTGCGCTGCTGTCCAGGTAGAGGGTGGCGCAGCCGGGATGCTGGTTGCATTGCGAGGTGCGTCGCAGGGGGATGAAGGTGGAAGGGGACTGTGCGGTGACGGTTTTACCCGGCCAAGGCGCCGCTCGGGCAAGGTGCGAAGCGCTTCACAAAATGCCAAACAGAGGGCGAGCGCATCCCATCGCCAACACGCAATCGCCTTGAATGGCCGCTTCGATTCCTCGTCATGCGCGGATGCCGTGCCCGGCTCCAGCGCATCGCCACCCGCACCGGAAACCCTATGCCCTACCGCGTTCTCCTGCTCATCCTGGCCCTGACGCCCGCCCTCGCCTCCTCCGCCACCCTGGACGAACGCCTGGGTGACCTTGAACACGCCTTCAAGCCCGACCTCGACGGGACGACAAGCGCAAAGCCGGCCAGCCCGCCGCCGGAGCGGTTCAAGCTGGCGCCGCTGGGCAGCGTGGTGCGCAAGAAAGAGTGCGCGACGTCGAGACTGCCGGATGAGCAGTCCAGCTGCGCGGCGCTGGAGTTCTGCACGGACTGCGCGCAGTAAGCGCAGCCTCCAGGCGGAGCGCCGGCAATCTCACTTGGCGAACAACTGACCCATGTCGCGGAAGCTCTTGAACTCCAGCGCGTTGCCGCAGGGGTCGAAGAGAAACAGCGTGGCCTGCTCGCCGACCTGGCCCTTGAAGCGGATGTAGGGCTCGATCACGAAGCGGGTGCCGCGCTGCTTCAGGCGTTCGGCCAGGGCGTGCCAGTCGTCCCAGGCGAGGACCACGCCGAAGTGCGGCACCGGCACGTCGTGGCCGTCCACCGGGTTGCTGCCGGCGTGGCGCTGGGAATCGGTCTGCGGGTGCTGGTGGATGACCAACTGGTGGCCGAAGAAGTCGAAGTCGACCCAGTGCTCGGCGGAGCGGCCTTCGCTCAGGCCGAAGACCTCGCCGTAGAAGCGCCGGGCGGCCGGCAGGTCGTGGACAGGGATGGCGAGGTGGAAGGGCATCAGGCTCATGGCGCGGTTCCTCTGTGGGTGTGCCGGGATTATTTGCCGTGCCGATTTCGATGGAAAGCGCATAATATTTCGCCTGAGCAACACTTTTTTCGAGGCTTGGATGATCCGCGAACTCCGCACCCTGGTCGCCGTGGCGCGCCGGGGCTCCTTCGCCGCGGCGGGTGAACAGGTGGGGCTGACGCAGTCGGCGGTGAGCGCGCAGATCCGCGCGCTGGAACGCAGCGTCGGCGTCGAGTTGTTCAAGCGCACGCCGCGCGCGGCACACCTGAACGAGGCCGGGCGGCAGGCGGTGCGTACGGCCGAGCAGATCCTCGCGCTGTTCGACGGCATCGGCCAGGGCGACAGCCCGCGCGGACGCCTGCGCATCGGTGCGGTGAACACGGCGCAGACAGGGCTGCTGCCGGAGGTGCTCAAGCGCCTCGCCGAACAGGCGCCGCACATCGAGCCGCAGGTGGTGCCGGGCGTCTCGCTGCACCTGCTGGACCAGGTGGACGCCGCCGAACTGGACCTGGCGATCCTCATCCGCCCGCCGTTCAACCTGCCGCGCGGGCTCTCCGCGCAACGGGTCGAGCGCCAGCCGTTCGTGCTGATCGCGCCGCCGCAATGCACCACGACGGATGCGCTGGAATTGCTGCGCACGCAACCGTTCATCCGCTACGACCATGTGTCCTTCGGCGGTCGCCTGGTGGGCGATTTCCTCGAGGCGCAGCAGCTCAGGCCGCGCCAGGTGATGGAGCTGGATGAGATCGACGCGATCGCGCGGATGGTGGAGAACGGTCTCGGCGTGGCGCTGCTGCCCCGGGCCGGGCTGTGGCTACGCGAGCCGGCGCGGGTACGGGTGATCGAACTGGGCGCGCTGGAATTCCAGCGCGAGCTGGTGATGGTCAGCCGCAGCGGTTCGGCGCAGGACGACCTGGTCGGTGAATTCCGCCGCGCCCTGCTGGCCGAGACGGCGGCTCAGGAGGCCGCGCCGACCACCGCGTAGCGCGGCGCCGGGCGCGCCAGCTCGCCGAGGAAGGTCCACAGGCGTTCGGCCTCGCCGGGTAGCGGCAGGCGGCGACGGATCAGGGTGTAGCGCAACGGCACGTCGAAGCGCTGGCCGCCGGCGCGCACCAGGCGACGGCTGGCGAGGTCCTCGCGGACCAGGGTATGCGGCAGCCAGGCGACGCCCAGGCGCGACTGGGCGAAGAAGCGCAGCCCCTCGGTCTGGCTGGAACTGTGATGGCGCTGGAGGAACAGGCCGCTGTCGCGCAGCAGCGGTTCCAGGGCCCAGCCCAGGTGGCATTCCTCGGAGTAGCCGAGGAACGACAGCGCTTCGGTCTGCAGGCGGTCGAGATTGAACAGCGGCTGGCCGGCGGCGTCCGGCGCGCAGACCGCCACCAGTTGTTCGTGGCCAAGCTCCAGGCGCTGGAACTCGGCTTCGCTGTCGATGCCCAGGCGGCGCGACACCGCCTCGCCTTCGTCGAGCAACGCCACCACGTAGTCCACCGAGCCGTCGCGCAGGCGCGACAGGCATTGCGGCAGGTAATCGCAGTCGACGCTGAACTTGGCGCTGCGGAAGTCCGCCTGCAGGCGCGGAATCCAGTGCGGGAAGAACACCGAGGAGAGGATGTGCGGGGCGCAGAAACGAATGCGCCGCTGGGCGTCTTCGTCGCGCTCGCGGATCGACTGGCGCAGGTTGTCCAGGGCGCGCACCGCGTCCTGCGCCACGCCTTGCAACTGGCGGCCGGCCTCGGTCAGTTCGAGGGCGTGCTTGTGGCGCTCGAACACCGGCGCGCCGAGCCACTGTTCCAGGGTCTGGATACGCCGGCTGAGCCCGGACACGGAGACATGGCACTCCTGCGCCGCACGGCTGAAGCTCTTGATCCGACAGAGGACGAGGAAGTCCTTGAGCATCACCAGGTCGATCATCGTTGCGCGTTCCTCAACGGTCGGGCGTTTTCAGTCTACTTCGCGCGGCGGTGCCTGTTGCAAGGCTAAAGTTCGGTTTGTTTTGCCGATTTGGCAAGCAGCTCGTCGACTCCCGCAAAACAGACCGGGAAAACCGGCCCACAGTAGTGAGGTCGCGCTTTTCCAGCCATCGACCCGCCCGAGCATCGTGGCCGGGCGGGTCCGCCACGAGGACAGGACCATGCAGACATCCCCCGCTCCGGCCATCGTCGCCGGCGGCGCCTACCAGCCGGTGGTGCTCCACGCCGGCATCGCCTACGTCAGCGGCCAGTTGCCGCGCCAGCACGGCGAGCTGCGCTGGACCGGCAAGGTCGGCAGCGAACTCGACCTGGAACAGGCCCGCCAGGCCGCCCGGCTCTGCGCGGCGCGCTGCCTGCAGGCGCTGGAGGAGGCGCTGGGCGGCCTGCAACGGGTCGAGCGGCTGCTCAAGGTGACCGGCTACGTCGCCAGCGCGGCGGGTTTCGTCCAGCAGCCGGCGGTGATCGATGCCGCCAGCGAATATTTCGACGAGGTGCTCGGCGCGCGCGGCGGCCACGCCCGCGCCGCCGTCGGCGTGGCCGAGCTGCCGCGCGGCGCCGCGGTGGAGGTGGAACTGATCGCGGCGGTGCGGCCATGAGCGCGCTCTTCCCCGCCGCCCCCGACGCCTTCGGTGCCGACGAACTGCTGCGCCTGCGCCGCGAGACCCCGGCCTGGGGCAGCTACGCGCACTTCGCCCATGGCTCCGCCAGCCTGCCGCCGCAGGTGCTCTACGAGGCCCTCGACA
The DNA here is from genome assembly GCF_050433085.1 of Pseudomonas sp. RC10-4-2. Lineage (NCBI taxonomy): Bacteria > Pseudomonadati > Pseudomonadota > Gammaproteobacteria > Pseudomonadales > Pseudomonadaceae > Pseudomonas > Pseudomonas sp. RC10-4-2. Next base: position 952,492 of record NZ_JBNPXX010000002.1, on the reverse strand, counting down.
GCTGGCTGGAAGCCGAGCGGCGCTGGGGCGTGCAGCGCGCCGCCGAGCATTTCGCCGAGCCCTTGCTGGCGGTCCGCGACAGCGTCGCGCGAGTGCTCGGCACCCAGCCACGGCACATCGCCCTGCTCGACTGCGCCAGCCGCGCATGGTCGGTGGCCTTTGCCGCGGCCCTGGCCGCCCATCCACGGATACGGGCGATCAGCAGCTTCGACGAATACGGTTCCAACAGCCTGTGCCTGCTCGCCGCGCGCCAGCAGCGCGGGCTGGAGCTGCGCCTGATCGACGCGCGCGGCGACGCCGCACAGCTGTTGCAACGGCTCGACGAGCAGTTGCACGACCTCGCCCCCGGCCAGACGCCGCTGCTGTCGCTCAGCGCGGTGCCCACCGGGCATGGCGCGGCTACCGCGCTGGAGGGCGTGGCCGAGCGCATCCGCGCCCATGACGGGCTGTTCTTCCTCGATGCCAGCCATGCGGTCGGCCAGTTGCCGCTGGCGGTGGAGGCGATCGGCTGCGACGTGCTGGTGTTCCCGCCGCGCAAGTGGCTGCGCGGGCCGAAGGGACTCGGCGTGCTCTATCTCGGCGAACGTGCCCTGGAGCGCCTGGCCCTGCCCGACGGGCTGGACGTCGGCGGCGCGCAATGGAGCGACGCCTTCGCCCTGCAGGCACGGGATGACGCGCGGCGCTTCGAATGCTCGGAGTTCAACCCGGGGCTGCGCCTGGCGCTCAAGGCCAGTTGCGACTACCTGTTGCAGACCGACGTCCGGCGCATCGCCCGGCGCAACCGCCAGTTGCGCGAACGCATCGCCCAGCAGCTCTACCGCCGGCTCGGCTGGACGCCGCTGGAACAAGGGCCGCACGCCAGCGCGTTGATGACCTACGCGGCCCCCGAACTGAGCGGCGAGCAATGGCTGAAGCGCCTCCACGCGCGCGGCGTGAACGCCTCCTACATCGGCCCGCAGTATGCCCGCTGGGCGCTGCGCGAGCAGGCGCTGCCGGGGGTACTGCGCCTGACTCCGCACTACCTGACCGACGACAGCGAGATCGAGCGCCTCGGCGAGGCCCTGGAGGATTGCCTGCGACAGCGCGCCGCCAGTTGAGCGACCTTGCGCGAATGGCAACGTTGCGCCGCCGTGCCGGCGGTTGGCGCAACGCCGGGCGATTTGCGCAAGGTCTTTGTGCCGGCGGCAACGAGCGTTGCCGAATGCGCCGCGCACGGCCGCCGCCATGCGGTTTAAATCCCTCTCGTAGAACAACGCATAACGATCCCGCCAGCGACATCTTTCACCTGCCTGAGACACCGACGACTTTCGACGCCCTGGGCAGCCTTTCGGTCCCCCGCGGACCGCTCCGCCCTCAATGGAATGATGAATGGAGGAAAGACGACCATGACCGGATCCCGGAAAACCCTGATTCTCGGATGCGCCTCCACCGGCGCCAAGTTCACCCCGCGCAACCACGCCGCCACCGGCGACCGCCTGCTCGACAGCATCTGCACCGGCGCCACCATCCGCACCGCCCCCGGCGAACTGCTGGACGAAGCGCGCCAGCTCTACGAGATGGGTTGCCGCTACTACCACTATCATGCGCGCAACCCGCTGACCCAGGAACAGACCACCGACAACGACATCTACCAGGCGGTCAGCCGCGCCCTGCAGAACCGCTTCCCCGACCTGATGCTGAGCTTCGGCGCCAGCCGCAACGGCAGCGAGGTGCAGGAGAACATCCGCCGCTTCGGCGAGTGGGAGCGGGTCAGCCACTGCGCCATCCCGCTGCACCTGGGCGGTGCGCACTTCGTGACGATCCAGGCGGCCATCGAATTGCAGGTGATCTGCGAGCTGGAGAAGCAAAGGCGCAAGCTCGACCTCGACTATGCCTCCAGCCCGGCCTTCCTCGCCGACCTGCGCGACTACCAGCCGTCGACGGCGCTGGAAAAGGCCGAGTTGCAGACCCACTCCACCAGCAAGGGCGCCGACTACGGGGTGACCTCGCCGATGACCCAGTTCCAGGTCTACCGCAACGCCATCCAGGCGCGCCAGAAGCTCGGCCTGTTCCACGAGGTGGAGTGGGTGCAGCATGTGCGCAGCTACGCCATGACCCGTTTCGCCGTGGAGCACCCGCGCCTGCGCCTGGGCGGTTCCGGCCAGTTGAACGTGATCCTGCTGTTCGGCTTCTCGCCACGCCTGCCGTTCCCGGAGACCTACCAGCAGTTCCGCGCGGTGATCGAGAGCGCCAAGAGCCTGGAGTACGACATCGGCGAACCCGGCGTGCGCAAGCGCAAGGTCAGCATCACGGTCGGCGCGGCGGTGATGCCGCAGCATGCCGCGCAGCACTTCCGGCCGCTCGACGTCGGTCCTCACGCCGGCACCCCGCTCTGCGCGGTGCGCCGGCTGGCCGCCTATGCCGCGCAGGCGGACAGCCAGGTCGATGTGCTGCGGGTCGGCATGGAGGACACGCCCTATGCGGTGGACGATGACGGCCAGGTGACGCTCAGCGACAACTGCCAGTTGCTGCGCCAGGCTCTCGACGAACTGCGCGCCAACGGCGCCGAGGCCGAGCTCGACGGCGAACGGATCTTCCAGCGCATGGGCATGGAACGCACCCTCGGCGAATACCTGTCGCTGCAGCGCCTGCATCCGCTCGGCGAAGCCAACTTCACCCTCGCACGGGAGTTCGTCCAGTGACCGCCGCCCTCGCCGCGAACCCGACCCAGCGCTACCGCTGGGTCATCCTGCTGATCGCCACCTTCGCCCAGGCCTGCGCCTGCTTCTTCGTCCAGGGCATCGGCGCGATCGCCGTGTTCATCCAGAACGACCTGCAACTCTCGTCGCTACAGATCGGCCTGCTGGTGTCGGCGGCGCAGCTGGTGCCGATCGTCGGCCTGCTGGTGGCCGGCGAGCTGCTCGACCGCTACTCCGAGCGGCTGGTGGTCGGCCTCGGCACGCTGATCGTCGCGCTGGCCCTCTGCGCCTCGCTGTGGGCCACCGACTACCTGACCATCCTGCTGTTCCTGGTGGTCGTCGGCGCCGGCTACAGCACGGCGCAGCCGGGCGGCAGCAAGTCGGTGTCACGCTGGTTTGCCAAGACCCAGCTGGGCTTCGCCATGGGCATCCGCCAGGCCGGGCTGCCGCTGGGCGGCGCGCTGTCCGCTGCGCTGCTGCCATACCTGGCGGGGATCTACGGCTGGCGCAGCGCATTCCTCGCCGGCGGCCTGGTAGCGTTCCTCGGCGCGCTGGCCTTCATGCTCTTCTACCGCACCCCGCCGGACGCCCCCGCGCCCGGCGCGAACCCCGCCGAACGCGACCTGGGCGCGGTGGTGAAGTCGCGGCTGGCGATGATCACCGACCCGGCGATGAAGAACATTGTCTGTTCCGGGGTGGCGCTGATCTCGGTGCAGTACGGCATCCTGGTGTTCACCGTGCTCTACCTGCACGAGACCCTGGAGATCGGCATCGGCATGGCCGCGACCCTGCTGTTCGTCGCCCAGGGCAGCGGCGTCGCCGGGCGCATCCTGCTGGCCGCCTGGAGCGACCGCTGCCGCGCCGGGCGCTACTTCCCGGTGATGGTCTGCCTCGGCGCGGTGATCCTCGGCCTGCTGGCGCTGGTCCTGCTGCCCCTGCAATCGCCGTTGGGGATGGGCCTGGTAGTGGCCTGGCTGGGCTTCTTCGGCTTCGGCTGGTACGGTCCCTGGGTGGCCTATGTGGCGGATACCGCGCCGGTCGGCAAGACCGGCTTCGCCCTCGGCCTGGCGATGGCCATCAACCAGTTGGCGATCGTTCTCGCGCCGCCGGCGCTGGGGCTGCTCAAGGACTTCAGCCACAGCTTCGTCCCCGGCTGGCTGGCGCTCTGCCTGATGGCGGCGGTAGCCCTTGTGGTCACCGCCTGGAGCGGCCGCGGCCTGCCCACCGCGCTGCCACAGAAGCACTGAAGCGATGACGGCCACGGCCGAGGAGGCACGATGCGCGCGATCCTGTTCGATGTGTTCGGTACCCTGGTGGACTGGCGTTCCAGCCTGATCGAGCAGTTCCAGGCGTTGGAGCGCGAACTCGGCGGGACCCTGCCCTGCGTGGAACTGACCGACCGCTGGCGCCAGCAATACAAGCCGGCGATGGACCGGGTACGCAACGGCCAGGCGCCCTGGCAGCACCTCGACCAGTTGCACCGGCAGAGTCTCGAGGCCCTGGCCGGAGAGTTCGGCCTGGCGCTGGACGAGGCCCTGCTGCAACGCATCACTGGCTTCTGGCACCGCCTGCGGCCGTGGCCGGACACGCTCGCCGGGATGCACGCGCTGAAGGCCGACTACTGGCTCGCCGCGCTGAGCAACGGCAACACCGCGCTGATGCTCGACGTCGCGCGGCACGCCGGGCTGCCCTGGGACATGCTGCTGTGCGCCGACCTGTTCGGCCACTACAAGCCCGACCCGCAGGTCTACCTCGGCGCCTGCCGCCTGCTCGACCTGCCGCCGCAGGAGGTGATGCTCTGCGCGGCGCACAACTACGACCTCAAGGCCGCGCGCGCCCTCGGCCTGAAGACCGCGTTCATCGCCCGGCCGCTGGAATACGGCCCCGGCCAGTCCCAGGACCTCGCCGCCGAGCAGGACTGGGACCTGATCGCCAGCGACCTGCTGGACCTGCACCGGCAACTGGCGGCCTCGGCCTGACCGACTTCCTCCTTCCTGCCCCCTGAACCGCTCGCCCAACCCGCGCGCCACGGCGCGCCGGGAAAGGCGCGCGCAGCGCCGGCACGCGTCCGGCAGGAGCTTCGTCATGTCCGCGAAGGATACCCCGGCCCCCCAGGCCGCCGAGCCCGGTCGCGCCCAGCCGGTCGAAGTCCCCGGCGGCGGCCACTGGTGGCGCCGCCTGCTGGCCTTCGCCGGCCCCGGCTACCTGGTCGCGGTGGGCTACATGGACCCGGGCAACTGGGCCACCGACGTCGCCGGCGGCGCGCAACTGGGCTACCTGCTGCTCTCGGTAATCCTGCTCTCCAGCCTGATGGCGATGCTGCTGCAGGCGCTGTCCGCGCGCCTGGGCATCGCCAGCGGCCTGGACCTGGCCCAGGCCTGCCGCGAACGCTACTCGCCGAGCACCTGCCGCCTGCTGTGGCTGGCCTGCGAGACGGCGATCATCGCCTGCGACCTGGCCGAGGTGATCGGCACCGCCATCGCCCTGAAGCTGCTGTTCGGCCTGCCGCTGGCCTGGGGCGCCTTGCTCTGCGTGGGCGACGCGCTGCTGGTGCTGGTGCTGATCGGACGTGGCCAACGGCCGCTGGAGGCCTTCGTGGTGGCGTTGCTGACACTGATTTTCGCCTGCTTCGCGGTACAGTTGCTGCTCTCGCGTCCCGAACTCGGCGAGGTGCTCCAAGGGTTCTTGCCGAGCCCGCGGGTGCTCAGCGACCCGGCTGCCCTGTACCTGGCGATCGGCATCGTCGGCGCGACCGTCATGCCGCACAACCTCTACCTGCATTCCTCGCTGGTGCAGAGCCGCGCCTACCCGCGCAGCCTTGCCGGCAAGCGCCAGGCGCTGCGCTGGGCGGTGGCCGACAGCAGCCTGGCGCTGACCCTGGCGCTGCTGGTCAACGCGGCGATCCTGATCGTCGCCGCCAGCGTGTTCCACCGCAACGGGCACACCGAGGTGGTCGATATCGAGCAGGCCCACGCGCTGCTCTCGCCATTGCTCGGCCTGGAACTCGCCTCGCTGCTGTTCGCCGTGGCGCTGCTCGCGTCCGGCCTCAACTCGACGGTCACCACCACCCTGGCCGGGCAGATCGTCATGGAGGGCTTCCTCCGCCTGCGCCTGGCGCCCTGGGCGCGGCGCCTGCTGACCCGTGGCGTCGCAGTGCTGCCGGTGCTGCTGGTGACCCTGCTCTACGGCGAGGATGGCACCGCGCGGCTGCTGATCTTCAGCCAGGTGATCCTGTCGATGCAGTTGCCGCTGGCAGTGATCCCGCTGCTACAGTTCGTTTCCGACCGGCGCCTGATGGGCCCGCTGGCGATCGGCGCCGGGACCCGGTGGCTGGCCTGGGCGGTAGCGCTGGCGATCGTCGGCCTGAACCTGCAACTGCTGGCCGACTTCGCGTTCGGCTGAGCATTGCCTGAGGGCACGCTGCGCGGTGCGGGACGCGCACTCAGGCAATGCTCAGCCATCGAGACCGCGGGGAAAACGGTCGGCCACCAGGTTCAAGGCGATGCCATGCTCCAGGCAGGCCTTGAGCCCGGCCAGCACCAGGGTGAAACCTTCGGTGGCGTCGACCACCCGCGGGATGACCTCTTCCGGGGTGCCGACGAAACCGCTGTTGCGGATGCTGACGAAGGTCCCGGCGCCGGGCAGTTCCTCGAACAGCCACTCCACCTGGGAAGGGTTGCTGTCGCCATTCGGCCATTCGATGAGGATGCGGCGGTTCGTCTGCAGGTCCTTCACTTCGATTTCCTGGGAAACCCCGTACATGTCCCAGTGCCAGCGCAGCCGTTTCCCGGCTTCGAGGCGGGCATCGCCGCGGCTGAACCAGAACCTGGCGGTGATGGCCGGATCGACGAAGGCTTCGAAGACCTCGGCGATGGGGCGGCGGATCAGCATTTCCGCCTTGGCGACGACCTGTGCGACGGCAGTCATGGCAAGTCCTCCATGGGGGTGGGCAAGGAAGCGGCCGCCGCATCGGGCGGCCGCTCGTGGCTAGTGGCTCAGGCCGGGTATTTCTCGTTCAGAGCGTAGAGGATCGCCGCCGTCTCCACATCCAGCGCGCCGTCGTAGTTCTCCGGGCGGAAATGCATCTGGAAAGCGCGCAGCAGGCTGGTGAAGTAGGCATCGTCGACCGTCGCCGGCAGCGCATAGCCGTACAGGCGGAACGCCTCCAGCAGGTCGGCGCGCGGCGGCAGGCCGTCGCGCTCGAAGCCTTCGCGATAGCGATCGCGGGTGGCGTCGTCGTACCAGGCGCCGATACCGGCCTCGTAGAGTTCCTTCCAGGGCAGCTTCGGACCCGGGTCGGACTTGCGCCCGACGGCGATGTCGGAGTGGCCGACCACGTTCTTCGGGGTCATGTCCGGGTAGCGCTGCAGGATGTTCTTCGCCAGTTGCTTGAGTGCGTTGATCTGCGAGCGCTCGTAGTCGGGGAAGGTGAACACGCCGTCGTCGTCGCGGGCGAGGTTGACGATCTCGATGCCGATGGAGGTGTCGTTGAGGTTGTCGCGGCGCGCCCAGCCGCTGACGCCGGCGTGCCAGGCGCGGTCTTCCTCGGCGACCAGGTTGAAGATGCGCTGGCCCTTGAAGCCGGCGGCCTTGTAGCTGGGGTCATGCGGCGCCGGGATCAGGTAGTGGGCACTGGCGGCGCCGGTGGTCAGCGCCTTGACCGAGGCGGCGAAGTCGAGCGCGGTGTAGTGCAGCACCAGGAAGCGCACGCGTTTGCCGTAGGGGGTAGTGGTGCGATAGCTGTTGTAGTCGATGGTCAGCATGGTTTTCACCTTTTTGCGGATGATGGAAAGCCCCCGGCCACAGGCTCGCCTGTAGCTAGGGACGTCGATGCAGCGATGAGGTTCAGGGGCCGGCCAAGGAAACGCGGACCCCGGCTAAACCGGAAGGAAGAAGACCGGGCATAAAAAAGCCCGGCACGCGGCCGGGCAAAAGGGATACACCAAAGGCAAGCCCCAGCGAACTGGGGGTGCGGGGGCTCACCGAGGCCACTGAACGATGGCGTTATGACAGCACCCGGCACAACCGAACTTTAAGTTGGCCGGACGCCGTGCGGGCGCACCCCAGAGCCTTTCGCACCGGTCGCCGCCCGCTGCGTCCGGTTGCGCGGCGGGCAGAAACGACGAAGCCCGGCGCTGGGGCCGGGCTTCGAGGGCGACCACGGGAAACGTGATCATGGGAAAAAACTACCGCGAGCGTCCCGCCGCGTGCAACACCGTTCGTCCGTTGGCCGCTCTACTTTGCACTTCTTCACAAAGTTCACCAATAGCCATACAGACCCTCGCCAGAGTGACTACTACTCTATCCACGCCAGGTCCGATTGCTCCTCCATCTCCTGGCATTCCCGGCCACTGTCCACCCCCGCACAGTGGCTTTTTTTCGCCTGCGCCTAGCGTCGTGCCAGCGGCGCCTCGTCCCGCGCCAGCATCAGCGCCAGGATGCAGCCGAGGAGGAACGCCTGCAGCGCCAGGCGAGCGGCCAGCAGCGTCGGCGGGAAGGATGGGAACAGGTCGGGGTGCTGCCACATGTAGAGGTTGGCCGGGGTCACGCAGAGGGTCAGGATGAACAGCCCGCACGCCGCCAGCCGGCGCCATGCCGGCACCAGCAGGGCGGCGGCGCCGAGCAGTTCGAAGACCCCGCTGACCCACACCGCCGCCAGCGGCCAGGGCACGTAGGGCGGGACGATGCCGACGAAGAAATCGGTGAAGACGAAATGGCCCAGCCCACCCAGCAGGAACCAGGCGGACACGAAGGCCACGAGCAGCGTGCGAGCGGGCGACGGCATGGATAACCTCGGCGCGGCGATGGAACGGCAATCCTGCCACGCGCCGCCGACGCCAGGCCCATAACCTTTGCCCGGTTGGCAGGCGTCCGCCGAAACAAATGCTCAAACATTCCCGCCGCCGGGGCGACATCTGCTCAAAAAATGTCCTGGCCTTTCTTCCTCGAAAGACATACAATCCGGCACTGCGTACCAAACTGAAAGTCAATCAGGCTTTACCCCACGACCGGGCCCACAGATGAAAAGGGCTCTACCATCAGGGTTACAGCCTTCCGATGGTTCTTCGGTCGCCACTCTTCTGAAGCAATCCCCTGCCATGCAGGGCCGATGGGAAGACCGGCGTCCCGCAATACCACCCGCAGATTGATCAGGATCTTGGCCTGGAAACTTTCCTGCCAATCGATCCTCTGATTAGTACCTGAACTGCCAGCTTGCTCTTTTCGAAAAAAGCCGGCATAACCAGTACGTTCCCCCGACACAAAGCTTTCTTGGCACTGTCACGGAGCGGGAACATTTGCAATATACGCTGCTCCATAAGCGTAAAAGTAAAGGAACATAAGAATATGTCTATTCAACATCGTACTCAGGATGCAATTCGCACCCTAACCGCCGCATTTGCGCCGTTCGACTGCCTGATCCAGGCAACTCGTAAAGGAAACTTCAGTTTCACCATCGTTGACCAGCATGGCGTGGCCTGCCACAGCGAGCGCCTGTATCCGGAGCAGTACGACGACTCCGGCAAAATGGAAGAAGTGATCAATCGAGTTCGCAAGAAAACACTGGCTGCCTGAATCATGCAAGCATCAGCGCGAATGCAAGGAAAAGCCCCGTCCCCGACGGGGCTTTTTTGTGGGACAGCGAAAAGTACAGGTTAAGTTGAAGAAAGCTCCCACGCAGGAAATAAATATTTACTTATTCCTTTTTAAATATTTCCTCGCCAACTTCGTCATATTCCCGCGGCCAGGGGAAACAAGCGCAGGCCGTTTCTCCCGTACTCCACTCAGACGATCGCCAGGTTTCGCTTGCGGGTTGGTGGCGGGAACGCCTGGTCGAGCGCCCGCAGGTCGTCGGCGCTAAGTTCCAGGTCGGCCGCCGCCGCATTCTGGCGGATGTGAGCGGACGTCACCGCCTTCGGGATCGCGATCACCCCCTGCTCCAGTAGCCAGGCCAGGGCGACCTGGGCGCTGCTGGCGTCGTGGCGCGCGGCGATCTCGCCGAGCGCCGGGTGCCGTAGCAGCCTGCCGCCCTGCCCCACCGGACAGTAGGCCATCACCGGCATGCCGCGCTCCTGGCACCAGGGCAGCAGGTCGTATTCGATACCGCGCTCCTCCAGGTTGTACATCACCTGGTTGGCGGCACAGGCGCTGCCATCCAGTTCGTACATGTCGCCCAGGTCGAAGTTGGACACGCCCCAGCGCAGGATCTTGCCCTGGTCGCGCAACCGCTCGAAGGCTTCGATGGTTTCCTCCAGCGGATACCGGCCCTGCCAGTGCAGCAGGTAGAGGTCGATGGTTTCGCAACCGAGCCGGCGCAGGCTGCGCTCGCAGGCCGCCGGCAGACCCTTGCGGCTGGCGTTGTGCGGGTAGACCTTGCTGACCAGGAAGACCTCTTCGCGGCGTCCCGCGATAGCCGCGCCGACCACGTCTTCGGCGCCGCCCTCGGCGTACATCTCGGCGGTATCGATCAGCGTCATCCCCAGCTCGATGCCTTCACGCAGCGCCGCGACCTCGCGCTTGCGTTCGCCGGGCTGCTCGCCGATATGCCAGGTACCCTGGCCGATGGCGGCGACCTCCTGGCCATCGATCAGCGTGAGCGTTTTCATGCAGCGTCTCCTGTGGTGAATGGACGGGGCCTCATGCCCAGGGATCATAGCTGCCGAAGCTCCAGACGTGGCCCTCCGGATCGCGGCAAGTGAAGCCGCGACCGCCGTAGTCCTCGTCCTTGATGTCGATGACGATCTCGGCGCCGGCGGCCTGGGCGCTGCGGAACAGGGCGTCGGGATCGGCGACCACCAGGTAGAGGCTCTGGGTATTGCCGCCGGCTTCGTCGACGTGCCGCATCAGCCGACCGTAGGCGTTGTCGCGGACGCTCGAGCCGAGCATCAGCATGCCGTTGGCGCCGTTCGGGCTGGCGTAGGTCAACTCGGCGTGGAGCACCTGTCCGTCCTCGCCGGGCACCACCAGCTTGCGCTGGAAGCCAAAGGTCCGGCACAGCCAGTCGATGGCGGCCGGCGCATCGCGGTAACGCAGGCAGGGAATGACGCTGGCGACGGTGTTGCTGGCGGGCGTGTGCATGGCGCATACCTCCGGGGGAAAGCACGACCACCAGCATAGACGCTGGACCGGACCGCCCCCGAGGCACGGATGGGCGGCGCGCCCTTCAGCGCAGCAGCGCCAGCACCCCGCCGAGCAACGGCACTCCGGCGGCGCAAGGCAATGCCCAGCGTGGCCGCCAGGCGAGCAGCAGGACCAGCGTGCCGGCCGCCAGCATCAGCAGGCAGGACCAGAAGACGATGCCGATCTCCACGCCCTGCCGGTGGATCGAGAAGGCCAGTGCCAGGCCCAGGTCGAGCAGCGCCACGCCGCGTAGCAGAAGCACCCGGGGAGCCGACGGCTCGTGGCCGAGGAGGTTCTTGTGGTGGCGGTTCATGGCCAGGCAGAGAGCGGTGAAAGCCAGCAGGTTGAGGCCGAAGACCAGCAGCATCAGGCCACCTCCTGGACGTTCAGGCGTCGCCGGACGGGCTTGCTCGACGCTTGCCGACGTCGCCAACCTAGCCAGGCGCAGAGCAGGCCGAGGCCCAGCAGGCTGAGGTCGACGCCGGCCAGCACCCAGTCGCCGCGCTGCAGGCTGGCCAACAGGTTGCCTTCCGGGCTACGCAGCAGGCCGAGCAGCGGCAGGCCCAGCGCCAGCACGGCGGCGAGGCGCAGTTGCGTGCGACCGAGGGTCCCGCTGTTGCGGCGGACGATGGCCCACAGCGCGACCAGCGCCCAACTGGCGCAAAACACGCGGATCTCCCAGGTGTCGCGGCCGGCCAGTTGCGTCGGCAGCAGGCGGTTGCCCCACAGCAGCGCCAGGCTGGCCAGCGGCAGGCCGCCGCAGACCGCCAGGTTCAGCGCCCGCACCAGACCAACGCCACGACTGCCGCGGACCTCGCGCTTGGCCAGCCAGACCTGCAACCCGCCGAAGATCATCATCGCCCCGGACAGCCCGAGCAACAGGTACATCCAGCGCACCAACTGGCCGCCCCACTGGATCATGTGCAGGCCGGTCAGCCAGCCGTAGGTGGCGTAGCCGGGCGCATAGGACGGCTGGGCATGCAGCAGTTCGCCGCTGGAGGCATCGAAGTTGACCGTGCGCTGGTCGTCGAGGATGCGCGAGGCGTCGCGCCGGCGGATGTCCACGGTGGCCGCCTCGTCATAGGGATGGTGGACGCTGATCCAGCCCGGCGCGCCGCCGTCGGCCCAGACCTTGCCGGCCTCGACGATCAGGCCGTCGATGGACGCCGGCGGCCCCGCCGGGCGGCCGACTTCCTCGCGTTCGTAGGAGCCCTGCACTTCATGGAAGAAGCGCTCGCCATCGTTCTGGTAGACCACCTGCAGGCCCGCCTGCATGTAGTAGACGATGAAGATCACCAGGCCGGTGTAGGCGATCATCAGGTGGAACGGCAGGCCGATCACCCCCAGCACGTTGTGCGCGTCGAGCCAGGCGCGCTGCCGCGCCGCCTGCGGGCGCAGGGTGAAGAAGTCCTTGAAGATCCGCCGGTGCACGATGGTCCCGCTGACCAGCGCCACCAGCATCAGCATCCCGGCGATGCCGACGATGTACAGGCCGACCATGCCGGCGTGCAGGTCGTAGTGCAGGGTGAAGAAGAACTCGCCGCCGACTGTCTTCGGCAGCGGCTGGCCGCTCACCGCGTCCAGCTGAAAGACCTTGAACTCGCTGCCGTCGCGTGGCTCCCAGCCGGCGTTCCAGTAGGGCGCCCGCTCGCTCGGCGGCAGCATCCACCAGGCATGGGCATCGGGGGCGCGCTGGCGCAACCAGTCGCGCACCTGGTCGGCGCCCAGCGACTGCGCGCCGGGCAGGTGCAGGTCCGGCTGCATCCAGCGGGTCAGCTCCTTGTCGAAGCTGGCCAGGCTGCCGGCGAAGACGATGACGAACAGCAGCCAGCTGACCAGCAGCCCCGACCAGGTATGCAGGCCGGACATCGATTGACGCAGGTTCATGGACGCGCTCCGTAGTCGAGGCCGAGCCAGGCCAGGCCGCCCAGCGCCAGGCTGGCCAGCGCCAGCACCCAGCAGGCGCGCCAGGCGCTGCGCGCGGCGAAGGCGTAGACGATGGCCGCGACCCACACGGCGAAGCAGCCGAGGCTGCCGAACGAGACCCGGTCGGGACGCGGCAGCGGCAGGTAGATGCTCAGGCAGGCGGTGACCGCATAGGCCAGCGCGTAGCCAAGCAGGACCGCGACGAGGATGCGGCCGGTGACGGATAGTCCGCCGGCCAGGGCCTGGCTGGTCATGGGGTGGCGTCCCGGGTGGAAACAGGGCCTTGCATCGTCGCTACCTCGTCTGGCTGGCACGGCGACGCCGCGCTCGCGGGTGGCGAGGCGGTCGTCGATTCGGAAGGTTTGCGACTGTATCTCAATTACGTTCGCATTTGTACTTGCTCCGGACGACCGCCAGGTCGCGTCGCGCCAGGGATTGCCGGGGTCCGACGAGTGCGGGTCGTATCCCGTCGCATTCGTCCGCCGCGCCATACGTCCATCTCCGCTCTGCGCAAGCGCGCCGAGCTTGGTAATATCGGCTGTTTGCGGTTTCGGCTGGTCTCGCCGAAGGACATACCGGATGACTTCACCCTCCGCCCCAGACACCCAGCTCAGCCTGGCCATCGACCCGGCCCGGCCGTATGCGCGGCTGACCCTCGGCAGCCACGTGCACAGCGGCTACGACCTGCGCAGCGGACGCATGCAGAGCATTTCCCGGCACCGTGCGGCGCTGGCCTTCATCTATGCCGGCGAGGCGGTTTCCGGGCGTCCCGGCAGCGAGCCACGGGAGGCCCAGCGGCGTATCGAACGGCGTCCGGCGCACGAGCAGGAATACCGCGAGACCCTGCGCCGCCTCGGCTTCAAGCCGGCGACCCGGCGCAGCGACGCGCTCGAGGAGAGCGCCGGCGAGATGTTCGAACTGCCCGGCGACAACGCCTGGCTGCACTTCATGCAGGACGACCTGCCGCGCCTGCGCCAGCAAGGCTGGTTCATCGACATCCGCGCCGACTTCGCCTACGACCTGACGCCCATCGACGCCTGGTACGCCGAGGTCGAGGAAGCCGACGACCGCCAGTGGTTCGAGCTGGAACTGGGCATCCAGGTCGCCGGCCAGCGGGTCAGCCTGCTGCCGGCGCTGACCGAACTGATCCGCCGCAGTCCGGCCCTGCTCGATCCGCGCGCCCTCGCCCGGCACGCCGACGAAGAGCAACTGGTGCTGCGCCTGGAACTCAACCCGCCGCTGCGCGTGGCGCTGCCCTTCGGCCGCCTGAAGCCGGTGCTGGCGGCGCTTTCCGACTTCTACCTGGGCGACCCCGAACCGCAGCGCAAGCTGCGCCTGGGCGCACCGGACGCGGCGCGCCTGGCCGATCTCGACGAGTTGCCGCTGGCCTGGGAAGGCGGCGACAACCTGCGCGACTTCGCCCGCCGCCTACGCAGTTTCCAGGCTCGTCCGGCGACCCCGCCGCAAGGCCTGCGCGCCGAACTGCGGCCCTACCAGCTCGAAGGCCTGAGCTGGATGCAGACCCTGCGCGAACTCGACAGCGGCGGCGTGCTGGCCGACGACATGGGGCTGGGCAAGACCTTGCAGTCGCTGGCCCACGTGCTCCTGGAAAAGCAGGCCGGGCGGCTCGACACGCCGGCGCTGGTGGTGATGCCCACCAGCCTGATCCCCAACTGGCTGGACGAGGCCGAGCGCTTCGCCCCCGATCTGCGCGTGCTGGCCCTGCACGGCGCCGGCCGGCGCCGCGACTTCGCCCGCATCGACGAGCACGACCTGGTGCTGACCACCTATGCCCTGCTGCCACGCGACGCCGCCGAGCTGGGCAAGCGGCGGTTCCACCTGCTGATCCTCGACGAGGCGCAGAACATCAAGAACGCCACCACCAAGGCCGCCGTCGCCGCCCGCGAGCTGGCGGCACGGCATCGCCTGTGCCTGACCGGCACGCCGCTGGAGAACCACCTCGGCGAACTCTGGTCGCTGTTCCATTTCCTGATGCCCGGCTGGCTCGGCGACGCCCGCCAGTTCGCCCAGGACTACCGCACGCCGATCGAGAAGCACGGCGACGAGGCACGCCTCAGTCACCTGGCCGCGCGCCTGCGGCCGTTCCTGCTGCGACGGACCAAGGAACAGGTGGCCTCGGAACTGCCGCCGAAGAGCGAGTTCACCCAGTTCGTCGAACTCAGCGAGGCGCAACGCGAACTCTACGAGACCGTGCGCCTGGCGCTGGACCGCAAGGTCCGCGAGGAGATCGCCCGGCGCGGCCTGGCGCGCAGCCGCATCGTGATCCTCGAGGCGCTGCTCAAGCTGCGCCAGGTCTGCTGCGACACGCGCCTGCTGCAACGCCAGGAAGACGGCGCGCGCAGCGGCCGGGCGCTCAGCTCGGGCAAGCTGGCCTACCTGCTCGACATGCTCGACGAACTGATCGCCGAGGGTCGCCGGGTCCTGCTGTTCTCGCAGTTCACCTCGATGCTCGCGCTGATCGAGGACGCCCTGCGCCAGCGCGGCGTCGACTACGTCCTGCTGACCGGCGAGACCCGCGACCGCCGCGCCCCGGTACAGCGCTTCCAGAGCGGCAAGGTGCCGGTGTTCCTGATCAGCTTGAAGGCAGGCGGGGTCGGCCTCAACCTGACCGCGGCGGACACCGTGATCCACTACGATCCCTGGTGGAACCCGGCGGTGGAGAACCAGGCCAGCGACCGCGCCTACCGCATCGGCCAGGACAAGCCGGTGTTCGTCTACCGGCTGATCGCCCGCGGCACGGTGGAAGAGAAGATCCAGCACCTGCAGCAGGAAAAGGCCGCCCTCGCCGACGGCCTGTTCAGCGAAGGCAACGGCGACGGCTGGAAGCTCGACGAGGCCGATATCGACGCGCTGTTCGCGCCCTTGCCCAAGGCGCTCTGAGGGCCGCCCGGATTCAGCGCGCGACGCCGCGGTAGACGTAGGTCATCGGCCGCGGCCCGGGCAGGTAGCCCTGTTCCAGCTCGTCGATGCGAAAGCCGGCCTCGCGCAGCAAGGCCGGCATGTCGCGGTCCAGGTGGCAACCGCCGGCCAGCGGTTTCCACCAGGGCGTCAGGCGCCGTTGCCAGGCCAGCACCGAGGCGTCCGGCGCGCGCCCATGCTCGCAGAACAGCAATTCGCCGCCACGCTTCAGCACCCGACGCATCTCGCCCAGCGCCGGCAGCGGCGCGGCGATGGAGCAAAGGGTGAAAGTGCAGACGATGGTGTCGAAGCTTTCCGCCTCGGCGCGGATCTCGCCAAGCTCGAGGGCGACCATTTCCACCGGGATGCCGATTTGCGCCGCGCGCTCGCGGGCCAGCGCCTGCATTTGCGCGGCCGGGTCGACGCCGACGATCGCCGACACCTTCGCCGCGTCGTAGAAGCCCAGGTTGAGCCCGGTGCCCAGACCGATCTCCAGCACCCGCCCATGGGCGCGCGGCACCAGCAGCGAACGCTGCTTCATCACGTCGCCCATGCCGCAGGCGAAGTCGATCAGGCGCGGCAACACGTAACGGTCATAGATGCCCACGAAACTCTCTCCTGGCACAGCGGCTGGAGGGGAAAGCATAGACCAGCGATGCATTAGACGATTGTCGACAATCAAGCGACGAATGATTGACCCCACGCAATCCAGGCGGTAGCTTTCGCAAACATTGTCGACACATCGACCCGGACAGCCAGTACCATGACCCAGAACCCGCCCCCTCTCGAGATTGCCCATGACGACGGCGAGACCTTGTCGGAACACGTCTTCCGCAAGATCCAGAGCGCCATCGTCAGCGGCGAGATCGCGCCGGGCAGCAAGATCTCCGAGCCGGAGCTGGCGCGCACCTACGGCATCAGCCGCGGCCCGCTGCGGGAGGCGATCCACCGCCTGGAAGGCCTGCGCCTGCTGGTGCGGGTGCCGCATGTCGGGGCGCGGGTGGTGTCGCTGAGCCACGCCGAGCTGATCGAGCTCTACGAGATCCGCGAGTCCCTGGAAGGCATGGCCTGCCGACTGGCCGCCGAGCGCATGAGCCAGGCCGAGATCGACGAGTTGCGTCGGGTGCTCGACACCCACGAGCGCGACGAGGCGTTCCAGGCCGGGCGCGGCTATTACCAGCAGGAAGGCGACTACGACTTCCACTACCGGATCATCCAGGGCAGCGGCAACGCCACTCTCACCCGCATGCTCTGCGGCGAGCTCTACCAACTGGTGCGGATGTACCGCATCCAGTACTCGACCACGCCGAACCGGCCGCGCCAGGCCTTCGCCGAACACCACCGCATTCTCGACGCCATCGCCGACCGTGACGGCGAACTGGCCGAGCTGCTGATGCGCCGCCACATCAGTGCGTCGCGCCGCAATATCGAGCGCCAGCTGGAACCCCAGCCGGCGAAGCTCGCCTCCGCTTCCTCCACCGTCTAAGAGGTCCGTGATGAGCCAGACGTCCCTTACCCCCGGCCAGCGCTTCCGCGAAGCCGTGGCCACCGAACACCCGCTGCAGGTGGTCGGCACCATCAACGCCAACCACGCCCTGCTGGCCAAGCGCGCCGGCTTCAAGGCCATCTACCTGTCCGGCGGCGGTGTCGCCGCCGGTTCCCTGGGCCTGCCGGACCTGGGTATCAGCGGCCTCGACGACGTGCTCACCGACGTGCGCCGGATCACCGACGTCTGCGACCTGCCGCTGCTGGTGGACGTCGACACCGGCTTCGGCTCCTCGGCGTTCAACGTCGCCCGCACGGTGAAGTCGATGATCAAGTTCGGCGCCGCCGCGATGCATATCGAGGACCAGGTCGGCGCCAAGCGCTGCGGCCATAGGCCGAACAAGGAGATCGTCTCGCAGCAGGAGATGGTCGACCGCATCAAGGCCGCCGTCGATGCCCGCAGCGACGACTCCTTCGTGATCATGGCGCGCACCGACGCGCTGGCCGTGGAAGGCCTGCAGGCCGCCATCGACCGCGCCTGCGCCTGTGTCGAGGCCGGTGCCGACATGATCTTCCCGGAAGCCATGACCGAACTGGCCATGTACAAGGAATTCGCCGCCGCGGTGAAGGTGCCGGTGCTGGCCAACATCACCGAGTTCGGCGCCACCCCGCTGTTCACCACCGACGAACTGGCCTCCGCCGACGTGTCCCTGGTGCTCTACCCGCTGTCGGCCTTCCGCGCCATGAACAAGGCGGCGGAGAACGTCTACACCGCGATCCGTCGCGACGGCACCCAGAAGAATGTGATCGATACCATGCAGACCCGCATGGAGCTGTACGATCGCATCGATTACCACAGCTTCGAGCAGAAGCTCGACGCGCTCTTCGCGCAGAAGAAGAACGCCTGAACATCGAGCCCGGCGTGCGCCTGAGCGCCGGTCCGCGAACCCCGTGAAACCGAGTTGCAGCATCCAGAAAAAGTTCAAGAAAGGAGAGAGCAATGGCTGAAGCAAAAGTACTGAGTGGCGCCGGCCTGCGTGGCCAGGTGGCCGGTCAGACAGCCCTGTCCACCGTCGGCCAGGAAGGCGCCGGCCTGACCTACCGTGGCTACGACGTCCGCGACCTGGCGGCGGCGGCGATCTTCGAGGAAGTCGCCTACCTGCTGCTCTACGGCGAACTGCCGAACAAGCAACAGCTCGACGCCTACCTGAAGAAGCTCCAGGGCCAGCGCGACCTGCCGCAGGCGCTGAAGGAAGTTCTCGAACGGATTCCCAAGGACGCCCACCCGATGGACGTGATGCGCACTGGCGCCTCGGTCCTCGGCACCCTGGAACCGGAGCTGAGCTTCGACCAGCAGCGCGACGTCGCCGACCGCCTGCTCGCCGCCTTCCCGGCGATCATGACCTACTGGTACCGCTTCACCCACGAAGGCCAGCGCATCGACTGCAACAGCGACGAGCCGACCATCGGCGGGCACTTCCTCGCCCTGCTCCACGGCAAGAAGCCCAGCGAGCTGCACGTGAAGGTGATGAACGTCTCGCTGATCCTCTACGCCGAGCATGAGTTCAACGCATCCACCTTCACCGCGCGGGTTTGCGCCTCGACCCTGTCCGACCTCTACTCCTGCGTCACCGGCGCCATCGGCTCGCTGCGCGGCCCGCTGCACGGCGGCGCCAACGAGGCGGCGATGGAACTGATCGAACGCTTCTCTTCGCCGCAGGAAGCCACCGCCGAGCTGCTGAAGATGCTCGAGCGCAAGGACAAGATCATGGGCTTCGGGCATGCCATCTACAAGGATTCCGACCCGCGCAACGAAGTGATCAAGGGCTGGTCGAAGCAGCTCGCCGACGAGGTCGGCGACAAGGTCTTGTTCGCGGTTTCCGAGGCCATCGACAAGACCATGTGGGAGCAGAAGAAGCTGTTCCCCAACGCCGACTTCTACCACGCCTCGGCGTATCACTTCATGGGCATCCCGACCAAGCTGTTCACGCCGATCTTCGTCTGCTCGCGGACCAGCGGCTGGACCGCCCACGTCTTCGAACAGCGCGCCAACAACCGCATCATCCGCCCGAGCGCCGAGTACACCGGCGTCGAGCAGCGCGCGTTCGTGCCGCTGGAGCAACGCTGATCCACGCCGTCCGGCGCGCCGAACGCGAGCGCGCCGGACGGTTGCCGCACCCAGAATTCGAAAGGCCGGCGTGGGCTGCGCCACGGCGCGAGCGACACGCTTCCGAACACCCCGTGATTGAGTCCGAGCCATGAACAGCGCACACCGCAAACCGCTCCCCGGCACCCGCCTGGACTACTTCGACGCCCGCGAGGCGGTCGAGGCGATCCAGCCCGGCGCCTACGCCAAGCTGCCCTATACCTCCCGCGTGCTCGCCGAGAACCTGGTGCGCCGCTGCGACCCGGCGACCCTGGAGGCTTCGCTGCGCCAACTGGTCGAGCGCAAGCGCGACCTCGACTTCCCCTGGTACCCGGCGCGGGTGGTCTGCCATGACATCCTCGGGCAGACCGCGCTGGTCGACCTCGCCGGCCTGCGCGACGCCATCGCCGACAAGGGCGGCGACCCGGCCCAGGTCAACCCGGTGGTGCCGGTGCAACTGATCGTCGACCACTCGCTGGCGGTGGAATGCGGCGGCTACGACCCCGAGGCCTTCGCCAAGAACCGCGCCATCGAGGACCGCCGCAACGAGGACCGCTTCCACTTCATCGACTGGACCAAGCAGGCCTTCCGCAACGTCGACGTGATCCCGCCGGGCAACGGCATCATGCACCAGATCAACCTGGAGAAAATGTCGCCGGTGATCCAGGCGCGCGACGGCGTGGCCTTCCCCGATACCTGCGTGGGCACCGACAGCCATACCCCGCACGTCGACGCCCTGGGCGTGATCGCCATCGGCGTCGGCGGCCTGGAAGCGGAAAACGTGATGCTCGGCCGCGCCTCCTGGATGCGCCTGCCGGACATCGTCGGCGTCGAGCTGAGCGGCCGTCGCCAGCCGGGCATCACCGCCACCGACGTGGTGCTGGCCCTGACCGAGTTCCTGCGCAAGCAGAAGGTGGTCGGCGCCTACCTGGAGTTCTACGGCGAAGGCGCCTCCAGCCTGACCCTCGGCGACCGCGCGACCATCTCCAACATGGCTCCGGAATACGGCGCCACCGCGGCGATGTTCGCCATCGACCAGCAGACCATCGACTACCTGCGCCTCACCGGCCGCGACGACGAGCAGGTCGCCCTGGTGGAGGCCTATGCGCGCACCGCCGGACTCTGGGCCGACAGCCTGGTCGACGCCGAGTACGAGCGGGTACTGAAGTTCGACCTGTCCAGCGTGGTGCGCAACATGGCCGGCCCGTCCAATCCGCACGCCAGGGTCGCCACCAGCGAACTGGCGGCGAAAGGCATCGCCGGCAACCTCGAGCGGGCCCGCGCCGAGGAAGCCGAGGGCCTGATGCCGGACGGCGCGGTGATCATCGCCGCGATCACCAGTTGCACCAACACCAGCAACCCGCGCAACGTGATCGCCGCCGGCCTGCTGGCGCGCAACGCCGACCGCCTCGGCCTGGTCCGCAAGCCATGGGTGAAGACCTCGCTGGCACCCGGCTCCAAGGTGGTCACCGAATACCTGCGCGAAGCCGGCCTGCTGCCGCACCTGGAAGCCCTCGGCTTCGGCGTGGTGGCCTACGCCTGCACGTCTTGCAACGGCATGTCCGGCGCCCTCGACCCGGCGATCCAGCAGGAGATCGTCGAGCGCGACCTGTACGCCACCGCGGTGCTCTCCGGCAACCGCAACTTCGACGGGCGCATCCACCCCTACGCCAAGCAGGCCTTCCTCGCCTCGCCGCCGCTGGTGGTGGCCTACGCCATCGCCGGGGCCATCCGCTTCGACATCGAGCGCGACGTGCTCGGCGTGGTGGACGGCAAGGAGATCCGCCTGAAGGACCTCTGGCCGAACGACGAGGAGATCGACGCGGTGGTCAGGGCGGCGGTGAAGCCCGAGCAGTTCCGCCAGGTCTACATCCCGATGTTCGACATCACCCACGGCGAGCGCGAGAAGGTCGACCCGCTCTACGCCTGGCGCCCGACGAGCACTTACATCCGCCGCCCGCCGTACTGGGAAGGCGCCCTCGCCGGCGAACGCACCTTGCGCGGCATGCGCCCGCTGGCGGTGCTGCCGGACAACATCACCACCGACCACCTGTCGCCGTCCAACGCGATCCTCGCCGACAGCGCGGCGGGCGAGTATCTGGCGAAAATGGGCCTGCCCGAGGAGGACTTCAACTCCTACGCCACCCACCGCGGCGACCACCTCACCGCACAACGCGCGACCTTCGCCAACCCGAAGCTGTTCAACGAGATGGTGCGCAACGCCGACGGCAGCGTGAAGCAGGGTTCGCTGGCGCGGGTCGAGCCGGAAGGCAAGGTGATGCGCATGTGGGAAGCCATCGAGACCTACATGGAGCGCAAGCAGCCGCTGATCATCGTCGCCGGCGCCGACTACGGGCAGGGTTCTTCGCGCGACTGGGCAGCCAAGGGCGTGCGCCTGGCCGGGGTGGAGGCGATCGTCGCCGAGGGCTTCGAGCGCATCCACCGCACCAACCTGATCGGCATGGGCGTGCTGCCGCTGGAGTTCAAGCCGGGTACCACCCGCCTGACCCTGGGGATCGACGGCAGCGAGACCTTCGACGTGCTCGGCGCTCGCCGGCCGCGCGCCGACCTGACCCTGGTCATCCACCGGCGCGACGGGGAGCGGCTCGAAGTGCCGGTGACCTGCCGCCTGGACAGCGACGAGGAAGTCTCCATCTACGAAGCCGGCGGCGTACTGCAACGCTTCGCCCAGGACTTCCTGGAGGCGGCCGGCGCCTGATGGCGCCGGCGAAACACCCTGGTAGGACGGACGACGCGTAGCGTCATCCGCCGACGACCGGCAGCGGCTGTCGAACGCAGCCGCTGCCCCTGAATTCGATTGCCGAGGACGACGACGCATGGCCCACCCACCCCAGATCCGCATCCCCGCCACCTACCTGCGCGGCGGCACCAGCAAGGGCGTGTTCTTCCGCCTGGAAGACCTGCCGGAATCCTGCCGGGTCCCCGGCGAGGCGCGCGATCGGCTGTTCATGCGGGTGATCGGCAGCCCCGACCCCTATGCCGCGCACATCGACGGGATGGGCGGCGCCACCTCCAGCACCAGCAAGTGCGTGATCCTCTCGAAGAGCAGCCAGCCGGGCCATGACGTCGACTACCTCTACGGCCAGGTCTCCATCGACAAGCCCTTCGTCGACTGGAGCGGCAACTGCGGCAACCTCTCCACCGGGGCCGGCGCCTTCGCCCTGCACGCCGGGCTGGTGGATCCGGCGCGGATACCGGAAGACGGCATCTGCGAGGTGCGCATCTGGCAGGCCAATATCGGCAAGACCATCATCGCCCACGTGCCGGTGAGCGGCGGCCAAGTCCAGGAAACCGGCGACTTCGAGCTGGACGGAGTGACCTTCCCGGCGGCCGAGATCGTGCTGGAGTTCCTCGACCCGTCCGACGACGGCGAGGACGGCGGCGCCATGTTCCCCACCGGCAACCTGGTGGACGATCTGGAGGTGCCGGGGGTCGGTACCTTCAAGGCGACCATGATCAACGCCGGGATTCCCACGGTGTTCGTCAATGCCGAGGAGATCGGCTACCGCGGCACCGAGCTGCGCGAAGAGATCAACGGAGACCCGCAGCAACTGGCGCGCTTCGAACGGATCCGCGTCGCCGGCGCCCTGCGCATGGGCCTGATCAAGACCCCCGAGGAAGCCGCGACCCGCCAGCACACGCCGAAGATCGCCTTCGTCGCCCCGCCCCGCGACTACCGCACCGCCAGCGGCAAGCTGGTGGCGGCCGGCGATATCGACCTGCTGGTCCGCGCGCTGTCCATGGGCAAGCTGCACCACGCGATGATGGGTACCGCGGCGGTGGCCATCGGCACCGCCGCAGCCATTCCCGGCACCCTGGTGAACCTCGCCGCCGGCGGCGGCGAACGCAGCGCGGTACGCTTCGGCCATCCCTCCGGCACCCTGCGAGTGGGCGCCGAGGCCAGCCAGGCGAACGGCGAATGGACGGTGACCAAGGCGATCATGAGCCGCAGCGCGCGAATCCTCATGGAAGGCTGGGTGCGCGTACCCGGCGACGCCTTCTGAACCGACCTATCCTTGCCCCGGCCTTCCGCCACCGCGAAAGGCCGGGGCGTCTTGCAGCCACGACAAGAAAAACCATCCCCGAACCAGCCTGACCCGAGAGGAAACCCACCACTTACGAACCACTGGAGTACGCGATGAGTGCCAACGTCGATCTCAACCAACGTCCCGACTACGACGCCGTCCTGCAGGACATCGCCGACTACGTGCTGGACTACCGCATCGATTCCACGGAGGCCCTGGACACCGCCCGCAACTGCCTGATGGATACCCTCGGCTGCGGCCTGCTGGCGCTGCGCTTCCCGGAATGCACCAAGCACCTCGGCCCGCTGGTCGAGGGCACCCTGGTCCCGCACGGCGCGCGGGTGCCGGGCACCTCCTTCCGGCTCGACCCGGTCAAGGCCGCCTGGGACATCGGCTGCATCGTCCGCTGGCTGGACTACAACGACACCTGGCTGGCCGCCGAGTGGGGCCATCCCTCGGACAACCTCGGCGGCATCCTCGCCGTCGCCGACCACCTCTCGCAGAAACGCCTGGCCAACGGCGAAGCGCCGCTGAGCATGCGCCAGGTACTGGAAGCGATGATCATGGCCCACGAAATCCAGGGCGTGATCGCCCTGGAGAACTCGTTCAATCGCGTCGGCCTCGACCATGTGCTGCTGGTCAAGGTCGCGTCCACCGCCGTCTGCGCCAAGCTGATGGGGGCCGACCGCGAGCAACTGCTGGCCGCCCTCTCCCACGCCTTCGTCGACGGCCAGGCCCTGCGCACCTACCGTCACGCACCGAACGCCGGCTCGCGCAAGTCCTGGGCCGCTGGCGACGCGACGAGCCGCGGCGTGCGCCTGGCGGACATCGCCTTGCGCGGCGAGATGGGCATCCCCGGCGTGCTCAGCGCGCCGCAATGGGGTTTCTACGATGTCCTGTTCAGCCACACCAGCAAGGACCTGGCGACCAAGCCCGAGGACAAGCGGCGCTTCAGCTTCCCCCAGGGCTACGGCAGCTACGTGATGGAAAACGTGCTGTTCAAGATCAGCTTCCCCGCCGAATTCCACGCGCAGACCGCCGCCGAGGCCGCCGTGCGCCTGCATCCGCTGGTGAAGGACCGCCTGCAACGGATCAGCCGCATCGTCATCACCACCCACGAGTCGGCGATCCGCATCATTTCCAAGGTCGGCCCGCTGGCCAACCCCGCCGACCGCGACCATTGCCTGCAGTACATGACCGCCGTGCCGCTGATCTTCGGCGACCTGGTGGCCGAGCACTACGAGGACGCCTTCCACGCCGCCCACCCGCTGATCGATCGCTTGCGCGAGAAAATGGAGATCGTCGAGGAGCCGCGCTACAGCCGTGAATACCTGGAGGCGGACAAGCGCTCCATCGCCAACGCCGTGGAAGTGTTCTTCGACGACGGCAGCAGCACCGGCCAGGTCGCCGTGGAGTACCCGCTCGGCCATCGCCGCCGGCGCGCCGAAGGCATCCCGCTGCTGCAGGAGAAGTTCAAGGCCAACCTGGCCACGCGCTTCCCGCCGCAGCGCTGCCAGAGGATCTTCGACCTGTGCAGCCACCAGGCATCGCTGGAAGCCACGCCGGTGAACCGCTTCATGGACCTCCTGGCGATCTGAGCGCGCCCGCCTGGAAGGCGCTGGGCGGCTGGCCGAGGACCCGGCGGAACATGGTCGAGAAGGCTGCCGGGCTCTGGTAGCCGCAGTCCAGGGCGATGGCGGTGACCGTTTCGCCGCCGGCCAGCCGCGCCAGTGCCTGCACCACGCAGGCGCGTTGCTTCCAGGCACCGAAGCTGAGGCCGGTGTAGCGACGGAAGGTGCGGTTGAAACTGCGCAGGCTGGTATGCAGCAACCCGGCCCAGCGTTCGGCGCTGGCGCGGATGTCGGGCTCGACGAGGAACGCCTCGCAGAGCGCCAGCCAGCGCGGCTCGGGCGGCAAGGGCACGTGCAGCGGCAGCGTCTCGGCCGCCGCCAGCTCATGGAGCAACAGCGTCGCCAACGCGCCGTCGCGACCTTCGGTGTCGTATTCCAGGGGCATGTCCACCGCCGCCAGCAACAGTTGCCGCAGCAGCGGCGACACCGCCAGCACCTGGCAGTGCGCCGGCATCGCCATGGCGCTGCCGGGCTCGATGTACAGGCTGCGGGTGCTCACCCCGAGCATTCGTACCTCGTGCTCGACGCCCGGCGGAATCCACACTGCGCGCTGTGGCGGCACCACCCAGCCGGCGTCGCCGGTACGCACCTGCATCACCCCGCTGGCACCGTACAGCAATTGCGCGCGACGATGCCGATGGCGCGGCAGCAGGTAGCCGTCGGGATAGTCGGTACCCATGGCCACCACGGCCCGGGGCGTGGCGTCGTACTGCTCGATGGAAGCGTTGCGCATGGTCGAAGCACCTGGCCGAAACACGAATAGTATTGGCCAACCTCGCGAAGCGGGCCAGTCCCGGGACGCCTAAGCTGGCCTTCCGCTCTCGCTCCGGAAACCCGCCATGTTCTATCTCCTGCTCTTTCTCTGCGGCTGCCTCACCGGGGTCAGCGCCGTGCTGTTCGGCTTTGGCGGCGGCTTCGTGGTGGTGCCGCTGCTCTATCACCTGCTGCAACTCGGTCGCGCCGCCGACGACCCGCTGGCCCAGGCGGCCATGCAGGTCGCGGTGGCCACCTCGACCTGCGTGATGATCGTCAACGCCGCCCTCGCCACCTATCGCCACCGGCGCGCCGGCAGCCTGCTGCGCGCCTATGTCTGGCCGCTGGGCGCGTACATCGGTGTCGGCGCGGTGCTTGGCGCGGCGCTGGTCGGCCTGGCCAGCGGCGACTTCATTCGCCTGGCCTTCGTCGCCTACCTCGCCATCACCATCCTCGACTGCCTGTTGCGTCGCGGCTTCCTCAGCCGCGCCGAGGAGCGCCAGGCGCGGCCGCTGGGCGTCGGCGAGACGCGTCTGGGCGGAACGCTGATCGGTGCGATCGCCACCTTCCTCGGCGTCGGAGGCAGCGTGATGACCGTACCACTGCTGCGCCGCTGCGGGCTGAGCATGACCCAGGCGACCTCCATGGCCAACCCGCTGAGCCTGCCGGTGGCTCTTGGCGGCACCCTTACCTACCTGGTCCTGGCCGGCTACCAGGAGCAAGGCCTGGGCCGAGGCTTCGTCGGCTACATCGACCTGCTGGCCTTCGCCACCCTGGCCGGCGGCGGCTGGCTCGGCATCCGCCTGGCGACCCCGCTGATCGGGCGGATTCCCGATGCGCTGCATGCACGGGTGTACGTCGGCCTGCTGGCGGCGGTGATGCTGAGCATGCTGGCGGGCTGATGCCCCAGCCTGGGTAGGGCGAATAACGCCAACGGCGTTATCCGCCGGATGCACCGGACCGGATATCGGCGCAACGAAAAAAGGGCCTCGTCCGAGGCCCCTTTTCTTTTCCGGCGCTACACCGCTCAGGACGCCGCGCGGCTTACCGAGCCGGTGCCGGCAGGCTCCTTCGGCGCCAGGTTGAAGGCGTAGTACAGGACGGTCAGCAGCAGGATGAACGGCGGGCCGATGTAGAGGGCGATGCGGGTGTCCTCGAAGAAGGCCATCAGCACCACCACCATCACCAGGAACGCCAGCGCCAGGTAGGAACTGACCGGGTACAGCCACATGCGGTATTGCAGCTTGTCGCACTCGGCCGGGCTGAGCGTCTTGCGGAAGCGCAACTGGGCCAGCAGGATCATCGCCCAAGTCCAGATCGCGCCGAAGGTGGCGATGGAAGTCACCCAGACGAATACCTTCTCCGGCACCAGGTAGTTCAGCAACACGCCCAGCAGCAGCGCCAGGATCGACAGGATCAGCGCCCGGCGCGGTACGCCGCTGCGCGAGGCCTTGCCGAAGAAGGCCGGGGCCTGGCGATGCTGGGCCAGGCTGTAGAGCATGCGCCCGGTACTGAAGATGCCGCCATTGCAGGACGACAGTGCGGCGGTGATCACCACGAAGTTGATGATCCCGGCGGCGGTCTTGATGCCCATGCGCTCGAAGGTCATCACGAAGGGGCTGCCCTGGGTGCCGATCTCGTTCCACGGATAGAGCGACATGATCACGAACAGCGAGCCGACATAGAACAGCAGGATGCGCCAGAACACCGAGTTGATCGCGCTGGGAATGGTCTTCGTCGGGTTACGCGCTTCGCCGGCGGTGAGGCCGATCATTTCCACCCCGAGGTAGGCGAACATCACCATCTGCAGCGACATCAGCACGCCCTGGATGCCATTGGGCATGAAGCCGCCGTGGGCCCAGAGGTTGGAGATGCCGGTGGCGATGCCGTCGTTGCCGAAGCCGAAGGCGATCATGCCGATGCCGACCACCACCATCGCCAGGATGGTGACGATCTTGATCAGGGCGAACCAGAACTCGAACTCGCCGAAGGCACGCACCGCGATGAGGTTGATCGTGCCCATGCTCGCCAGGGCCGCCAGGGCCCAGATCCAGCGCGGCACGTCGGGGAACCAGATACCCATGTAGACGGCGACGGCGGTGATTTCGGCGACACAGGTCACCAGCCAGAGGAACCAGTAGTTCCAGCCGGTGATGAAGCCCGCCAGCGGGCCCAGGTAGTCCTTGGCGTACTGGCTGAAGGAACCGGCCACCGGATTGTGTACCGCCATCTCGCCGAGGGCGCGCATGATCACCAGGATCGCCAGGCCGCCGAGGATGTAGGAGATCATGATGGCCGGGCCGGCCATCTGGATGGCCTTCGCCGAGCCCAGGAACAGGCCGACGCCGATACAGGCGCCGAGCGCCATCAGGCGGATGTGTCGCTCACCGAGCTCGCGCTTCAGGGAGCCGTCTTGAACCTTCTGTTCGCCGACAGACGACATGGGAACAACCTCATTTTGTTATTGAGATAGATCAGTTGCGGACTCGCTCGTGCGGTCGGGGTAGGGAAGCGGATTTCACCAACGGCGCGGCCCCTGCGCGATACCGCACAGCGGGCGACGACGGGGCGTCATAGGTTCCAGGACTGCACACCGGAAGAGGCTGTCCGCTCTCGTGGAGCGAACGTGGGCATTGCGGGAGTCGACTACAACTGAGGTCGGGCCGGAGTTTTACACAAGATTTCAAGGCCGTCATGCCCCGCGATGGGGCAACTGGACCAAAGGCGTAAGGACCGCCAACGCTGAATGGATTCACTCCCTGGGTCGCGCGCGCGGCAGCAGGGACAGCGGCCGGCCGAGCCGGGAGTGGACGGTTTCGCGCTGGCCTTGCAGGCGCCAGCTGCGCTCGAGCAGCCGGCTGCGCTGCATGGGGTCAGCGCAGGGGTTCGCGGCAGCGGAGATCGCGGTAGGGGCCGTCGAGCCTGACCCAGCCGTCTCCCGGCGAGGTCTGCATGCAGGCGACCTGGCCGTCGAGCTTGCTCTGCCATTTGTAGAAGGGCGCCGGCGCGGCCTGCGCCGCGAGGCCGGAGAAACCCGCCAGGACGACACCGACGAGAAGGGGAAAAAGTGTGCGCATCGACATTCCGGACCCGAAACACAAGGAACTCAGACAGACACTCTAACCCCTGCGCCACGCCGCTCCAATCCTCGGTCGTCCGATTGCCGCCGGGGAGATTTTCCTTGCACGAATGACAGCAGGGTTGCAGCGGGACAACTAGACTTCCCCCCAGGTGCGGATGAATTGCGCAGCTACAGGCGGTGCGAGCATGGGTGCATCAGAACGATCCACGAACGACCCTTCCGAGCTGCAACCCTGCAGTCTCCCTGCCTCCGCTTCTCCTCGAAAAAGCCGTCTCCGCCAACGCCTGATGCTGATCGGCTTCGCCTTGCCGATCCTCGCCGCGGTGGGCATCGTGGTACTTCACGAAGCGCACACCTCGCGGCTGCAGGCACGCGAGCTGGCACGCTATGCCGCGACCCTGGACTACGAGGTGCGCCAGGGTCCCAGCGAGGCCATCCTGTTCCCGGCGGACGGCCCCTTCGACCGCCGCCTCGGCTATCAGTTGCTGCCTTCGTTCATGCAGCGCCTGTACGACCGCGACTACGCCATCACCCGCCAGGCGCACTTCTCCCCGGCACTGATGCGCTACGCCGAACACCGGCTGTTCCCGCCCTACGCGGAAAAGGCCCAGGCCGGGCTGGACATCGCCGATTGCCGCGGCGTGCCGATCTACGACTTCCGCTATCCGCAACGGCGCTACGCGAACTTCGCCAGCCTGCCGCCGCTGGTGGTGCAGAGCCTGCTGTTCATCGAGAACCGCGACCTGCTCGATCACGAACGCCCCTACCTCAACCCGGCGGTGGACTGGGGTCGCTTCACCCAGGCGGCGCTGTCGCAGGTCGGCAAGATGCTCGGCTTCAGCGCGCACTCCTCCGGCGGCAGCACCCTGGCGACCCAGATCGAGAAATACCGCCACTCTGCCGAAGGGCGCACCGGCAGCATCGGCGACAAGCTGCGGCAGATGCTCTCGGCCAGCGTACGCAGCTATCGCGAAGGCCCGGCCAACTTCGCCGCGCGCCAGGACATCGTGCTCACCTACCTCAACTCGGTGCCGCTGTCGGCGGCGCCGGGCTACGGCGAGGTCACCGGCCTGGCCGATGGCCTGTGGGTCTGGTACGGCGCCGACTACCGGCAGGTCGGCGAGGCACTCGACGGCAAGGCCGGACTGGCCGCCCAGGGCCTGGCCCTGCGCCAGGTGCTGGCGCTGATGATCGCCCACCGCCGGCCTTCCTTCTATCTGGCGCCGCGCGGCCGCGACGAGCTGGACCGGATGACCGACAGCCACCTGCGGGTCCTGACCCAGGCCGGCGTCATCGAGGCGCCGTTACGCGATGCGGCGCTGGCGCAGAAGCTGGCGTTCCGCGACCCACGCAGCCAGCCGACGGTGCAACCGCTGCCGACCAACAAGGGCGTGACCCTGGCTCGCACCCGCCTGGCCGGGATGCTCGGCGTGCCACTGTACGACCTCGACCGTCTCGACCTGCGGGCCAATACCACCCTCCAGCACGAGTTGCAGGAAAGCGTCACCGCCTACTTGCAGAAACTCGCCGACCCGGACTACGCCGCCCAGCTCGGGCTGATCGGCGAACGCCTGCTGACCCCGACCTCGACCCGCTCGGTACGCTACAGCTTCACCCTGTTCGAACGTACGCCGAGCGGCAACCAGGTGCGGGTGCAGACCGACAACACCGACCAGCCCTTCGACATCAACGAAGGCAGCAAGCTGGAGTTGGGCTCCACCGCCAAGCTACGGGTGCTGGCCAGCTACCTGGAGACCGTCGCGCAGATCCACCGCGACTATGGCGGCATGAGCGTCGCCGAGCTGCGCAAGGTGGAAGTGGAGCCGCTCGATTTCATCCTCCGCTGGGGCATCGACTACCTGGTCGCCAGCCGCGACCGCGATCTTTCCGCGATGCTCCAGGCGGCCATGGAACGGCGCTATTCGGCCAGCCCCTACGAGAGCTTCTTCACCGGCGGCGGGCTGCACACCTTCAACAACTTCCGCAAGGAAGACAACGGCCGCCGGCCGATGCTGCTGGAAGCCCTGCGCGAATCGATCAACCTGCCCTTCGTGCGCCTGCTGCGCGACCTGATCCGCCACGATATCTACCAGAACGCCGGGAGCAAGGTGCAGTTGCTGGCCGACGACAAGGACCCGCGCCGCGCCGACTACCTCGACCGTTTCGTCGACAAGGAAAGCCAGGTCTACCTGCGCCGCTTCTGGGTCAAGTACCGCGACAAGGACGCCAACCAGCGCCTGGAGACCTTCCTCGACGGCCTGCGTCCCTGGCCGGTGCGGCTGGCCGCGATCCACCGCTACCTGCAGCCACAGGCCGACCTGGCGAGCTTCAGCGCCTTCCTCCGCGAACGCCTGCCCCGCGGCAGCCTGACCGACAAGCGCGCCGCCGAGCTGTACGAGCGCTACGGCCCGGGCAAGTTCAACCTCAACGACCAGGGCTACGTCGCCCGCGTGCACCCGCTGGAGCTATGGCTGCTCGGCTATCTGCAGAAGCAGCCGCAGGCGACCTTCGGCGAGGCGGTGGCGGCCAGCGGCGCCGAGCGCAAGGAGGTCTACGGCTGGCTGTTCAAGTCGCGGCACAAGAACGCCCGCGACAAGCGCATCCGCATCCTGCTGGAGGTGGAGGCCTTCCTCGACCTGCACCAGCAATGGAAGAAACTCGGCTATCCCTTCGATCACCTGGTGCCCTCCTACGCCACCGCCCTGGGCAGCTCCGGCGACCGCCCGGCGGCGCTGGCCGAACTGATGGGGATCATCGTCAACGATGGCGTGCGCATGCCGACCCTGCGCCTGGAGCACCTCGACTTCGCCCTGGGTACGCCCTACGAGACGCGCTTCGCCCCGGAAGCCACCCTCGGCCAGCGGGTGATGACCTCGGAGGTCGCCACGACCCTGCGCAACGCGCTGTCCCAGGTGGTCGACGCCGGCACCGCGCGGCGCCTGCAAGGCACCTTCAGCCGTCCGGACGGCGCGCCACTGGTGATGGGCGGCAAGACCGGCACCGGCGACAACCGCCTGCAGACCTTCAGCGCCGGCGGCCATGTGCGCAGTTCGAAGGCACTGAACCGCACCGCCACTTTCGTCTTCTACATCGGCCCGCGGCACTTCGGTACCCTCACCGCCTACGTCGACGGCAGCGAGTCGAGCCAGTTCAAGTTCACCTCGGCCCTGCCGGTGCAGGTACTCAAGGGCATGGCACCGCTCCTCAGGGACTACCTCGACCCACGCACCGCCACCCGCTGCCAGGTACCGTTGTCGCCGCAACAGATCGGCCGCCTGTAGCGGTTCAGCGCACCGGCCAGTACCAGGCCGGCCGGTCCAGCTCGCGCAGCCCCTGGATGCGGGTCTCGCCGAAGTCCTTCTCCAGCCCCAGCGAATGGCATTCCGGGTGTTCTTCGAGCGTCGCGACAAGCCGCGCGGCGTGCGACACCACCAGCACCTGGGAGTACTGCGCGGCCTGGCCGACCAGGCGCCCGAGGGCCGGCAGCAGGTCGGGATGCAGGCTGGTTTCCGGTTCGTTGAGCACCAGCAGCGCCGGCGGCCGCGGCGACAACAGGGCGGCGATCCACAGCAGGTAGCGCAGGGTGCCGTCCGACAGCTCCGCGGTGCGCAGCGGCCGCAGCAGGCCGGGCTGCTCGATCAGCACTTCGAAGCGCCCTCCCGGGTTGTCGATGTGCAGGCGGCTGCCGGGAAAGGCATCGTCCACCGCTTCGTCCAGCGCCGCCGCATCGCCGATCTCGCGGATGGTCTGCAGGGCCGCGGCCAGGTCGGCGCCGTCGGCGCCCAGCACCGGCGTATGGGTGCCGATCTGCGGACGC
Organism: Pseudomonas sp. RC10-4-2; assembly: GCF_050433085.1. Taxonomy (NCBI): domain Bacteria; kingdom Pseudomonadati; phylum Pseudomonadota; class Gammaproteobacteria; order Pseudomonadales; family Pseudomonadaceae; genus Pseudomonas; species Pseudomonas sp. RC10-4-2. The sequence continues at coordinate 919,891 of NZ_JBNPXX010000002.1, read as the reverse complement.
CGCGCCGGTGCCTCGGCGTCGCTGCGGAAATGGTCGTAGAAGCGCCAGGAGCGGATCCGCTCGCGCAGGCCGAGCAGTTCCGGCACCTGTCGCGGGTCCACCGCCGCGCCCAGCATGCTGTCGAAGGTGGCGAGGTGCTGCGCCGCCACTTCCCAGCGACCGCCGCCGCCGCGTGCGCGCAACAACGGCCCGCGACGGTCGACGAGGACATTGGCCGGGCGCAGGAACGGGCCGGCCCAGATGCATTCGCGCTTGATCACCGGGTCGAGACCGAACTTGCTCTGGCTTGGCTCCGGCAGGCCGAGGTCGATGCAATAACCGAAATCCTCCCCGACGAAGCCCAGGCGCAGGTTCACCGACTGCCGGCGCACGCTGCCTTCGATCGGCTGGGCGCCACTGCGCATGGCCCGGCTGATGTCCTCCGGTCCCGCCCACAGGGTCGATGGCAGGCCGCCCTCGCGCGCCAGCGACGGGATCACTTCGCCGCGCGCACTGTCCGCCAGCAGGCGCAAGGCCCGGTAGACGTTGGACTTGCCGGCGCCGTTGGCGCCGGTGATCAGGTTCAGGCGCCGCAGCGGCATCACCAGGTCGCGCAGGGTGCGGTAGTTGGACACCGCCAGGGTGGTCAGCATGGCTGCTCTCGAAGGAACGGAAACGCGGCCGATTGTAGGCCAAATGCCGCATCGCTTACTTGAGCCCGGCTACCCCGGCGACGATCAACCCGACAGAAACCAGCTTCACCGCCGTCAGGCTCTCGCCAAGCAGCAGGACGCCGAGGAACACCGTGCCCAGCGAGCCGATCGCGGTCCAGATCGGATAGGCGACGCTGACCGGCAACTCGCGCAGCGCCAGGGTCAGGAAATAGATCCCGCCGATCGCCGCGACCACCGTCAGCAGCGACGGCCAGAGTCTGCCGAAGCCGTTGGAGAACTTCATGCCCATGGCGAAGGCGACCTCGAAGGCCGCCGCCACCAGCAGATGGAACCAGGCCATGGCGGCTCCTCAGGCCGACCGCGCCAGCGCCAGCAGGCGCTGTTCCGCCTCGGCGCAGGAGTCCTCGAAGGACCTGCCGCCGGATTCCTCGCCTTCCGCCGCGACCACCGTGACCTCGTCGATGCCGATGAAACCCAGCGCGGTGCGCAACCAGGGATCGGCGTGGTTCATCGCCTGGTTCTCGCCGCCCGGGCCGAAGCCATGGCCACCGCGACTGGTGACGATCAGCGCACGCTTGCCACGCAGCAGCGGCCGGTACTGGGCGACGCCATTGTCGAGGACGAAATCGAAGGTCACCCCGAGGCGCACGATCTGGTCGATCCAGGCCTTCAGGCCGCTGGGCACGCTGAAGTTGTACATCGGCGTGGAGATCACCAGCAGGTCGCTGTCGAGCAGTTCGCCGACCAGTTGGTCGCTCAGCGCCAAGTCGGCCTGCATCGCCAGCGAACGCTGTTCCGGCTGGGGATGGAAGGCGGCGGCGACGAAGGCCTCGGTGACCGCCGGAAGCGGTACCCGGCCGACTTCGCGGCGAGCCACGCGGGCCTGCGGATGGGCTTCGCGATAGGCCGCCAGGAAAACCTCGGCGAGACGCCGGGACTGCGAGCGCTCGCCTCGCGGACTGGCATGCACTGCAAGAATTCTACTCATCTGTATCTCCTTGGATTCGGCTAGACTCGAATGGCCTCAAGGCCCTTCTCCTGGAGCCAGAAATTATTGGCAGCGGGGGTTCCCGACAAATGAGCAATAGTTGTTCAGGGTGAATTCAGTTCACCCATGGAGATTCCAATGTTCGCTTCCCTGCCGCTGACCGCGTTGCGCACCTTCGAATCGGCGGCCCGCCAGTCGAGCTTCAAGGCCGCCGCCGAGGAGCTTGCGGTAACGCCAACCGCGGTTTCCCACCAGATCCGTTCGCTGGAAGCCTGGCTCGGCGTTCCGCTGTTCCAGCGCCTGCCACGGAAAGTGCGCCTGACCGACTGCGGCGATCGGCTGTTCCGCAGCCTGCACGGGGCCCTGCTGGAAATTTCGCAGAGCGTCGACACGCTGCGTCCACAGCGCAGCGTAGGCAACCTGACGGTCTCCACCACCCCGGCCTTCGCCGCCCTCTGGCTGGTGCCGCGTCTCGGCCGCTTCTACGCCGCGCACCCGCAGATCAACCTGCGCCTGGACACCAACTGCGAAGTCCTCGACCTGCACCAGGACGCCAGCATCGACCTGGTGATCCGCTACAGCCTCGACGACCATCCGAACTTCTACGGTCTCTGCCTGTTCGACGAATGCTTCGCGGTCTACGGCTCGCCGGCCCAGGTCGCCCTGGCCGCAGAACGGCAGCCGACCCTGATCAGCGTGCGCTGGCACAACTCCAGGCTCTACGCCCACGGCTGGGAGGCCTGGTGCGCGCAGGCCGGCGAAGACTGGATGGAGGGCCAGCCGGTGATCCGCCAGTACGACGAGGAGCACTATGCCCTGCAGGCGGCCATCGCCGGCCAGGGACTGGTGCTGGCCAGTTCGATCCTGGTTTCGGAAAGCGTCGCCAGCGGCCTGCTGCAACCCTACAGAGCGGATATCAGTGTCGACGGCGCCGGCTACAGCGCGCTATGCGTGCCCGGACGGGAACGTCATCCGCCGGTGAAGGCATTCTTCGAATGGCTGAGGCTGGAGGCACGACAGTCGGGGCACGCTTGCCGGCTGGAGCGGGACGCCTGAGCGGCGCGGCGGGACAGGGACAACGCGGCTGCCGTTATCCGTCCTGCGCGGCCAGGCGCAGCAGCCGCCGGACAAAACGACGGCCCGCACCTTGCGGGGCGGGCCGTCTCCATGCGCGGGCGCTTTACCCGCCCGCAGGCTCGATCAGCGCTGGGTTACCGGAGCAGCGGAACCCTGGTGCGCCTCGCGGTACTCCTGCTCCGCATCGTCGAAGCGCTTGAGCATGCTCGTCGAAGGCGCCTTGCCGAGCAGGCTGAAGACGACGATGGCGACGCTGGCGAAGAGGAAGCCGGGGATGATCTCGTACAGGCCGGTCCAGCCCAACAGGTTCTTCCACAGGATCACCGTCGCCGCGCCGACGATCATGCCGGCCAGCGCGCCGTTGCGGGTCATCCGCTTCCACAGCAGGGAGAACAGCACCAGCGGGCCGAAAGCGGCGCCGAAGCCGGCCCAGGCATAGGACACCAGGCCGAGCACGCGGTTTTCCGGGTTGGAGGCCAGCCAGATGGCGATCACCGCCACCAGCAGCACCATGGCGCGACCGACCCAGACCAGTTCCAGCTGGCTGGCGCCCTTGCGCAGGAAGGCCTTGTAGAAGTCCTCGGTGAGCGCCGAGGAGCAGACCAGCAGCTGGCAGCTCAGGGTGCTCATGACCGCGGCGAGGATGGCGGACAGCAACACGCCGGCGATCCACGGGTTGAACAGGATCTTGGCCAGCTCGATGAATACCCGCTCGGGGTTCTCGCTGACCGCGCCGGCCTGCTCCGGATGCGCCTGGAAGTAGGCGATGCCGAAGAAGCCCACGGCCACGGCGCCACCGAGGCAGAGGATCATCCAGGTCATGGAGATGCGGCGCGCGGCCGGGATCGATTTCACCGAGTCGGCGGCCATGAAGCGCGCCAGGATGTGCGGCTGGCCGAAGTAGCCCAGGCCCCAGGCCATCAGCGAGATCACGCCGATGAAGGAGGCGCCCTTGAGCATGTCGAAGCTGGTCGCGTCCTTCAGCTCGATGGCGGTGAAGGTCGGCTCGACGCCGCCGGTGGCGAGCATCACGATCACCGGGGTGAGGATCAGCGCGAAGATCATCAGCGAGGCCTGCACGGTGTCGGTCCAGCTCACCGCGAGGAAGCCACCGATGAAGGTGTAGGCGATGGTCGCCGCGGCGCCGGCCCACAGCGCGGTCTCGTAGGAGAGGCCGAAGGTGCTCTCGAACAGGCGCGCACCGGCGACGATGCCGGAAGCGCAGTAGATGGTGAAGAACACCAGGATCACCAGGGCCGAGAAGATCCGCAGCAGGCGGCTGTTGTCCTCGAAGCGGTTGGTGAAGTAGTCGGGCAGGGTCAGCGCGTTGCCGTTGTGCTCGGTCTGCACCCGCAGGCGGCCGGCGACGAACAGCCAGTTGAGGTAGGCGCCGACGATCAGGCCGATGGCGATCCAGCTTTCGGACAGGCCGGACAGGTACACCGCGCCGGGCAGGCCCATCAGCAGCCAGCCGCTCATGTCGGAGGCGCCGGCGGACAGCGCCGTGACGAAGCTGCCGAGGCTGCGGCCACCGAGGATGTAGTCGGAGAAGTTGTTGGTGGAGCGATATGCCGCCAGGCCGATCAGGACCATGGCCGCGATGTAGATCACGAAGGTGATCAGCGTGGGCGTATTGACACTCATAGGGACTCCCCTATTGCTTGTTTTTATCCGGGCCCTTGCGTGTGCAAGCAACGGGTAGCGGGCCCTTGGTTGGCAGAATGGCGCTTGTGGCGTCACTCCGTGAGCGCTTGCCGGAGCAAGCCGGAAACGTGGGTGGCCTCAAACGAGTCCGAACAGGCCCACGCCTCACGATCCCTCCCCTGTCGGGCAGGGAAAATCGTCCTTTATGGTCCGTTCCGGGCACGCACCGGAACGGCGGTCATTTCCCTTGGCGTTCGCTGCGGCGAACCCCGGAAACCGACCCGGGCGCCAAGGCGCCCGGGAACGGAGTATCACTCGGCGTCGGCCAGCGACAGCAGCGACGCGTTGCCGCCCACCGCGGTGGTGTTCACCGACGTGGTGCGCTCGCTGACGAAACGCAGCAGGTAGTTCGGCCCGCCGGCCTTGGGACCGGTGCCGGACAGCCCGTGGCCGCCGAACGGTTGCACGCCCACCACCGCGCCGATCTGGTTGCGGTTGATGTAGAGGTTGCCGACCCGCGCCAGCTCTTCGATGCGACGGGCGGTTTCCTCGTTGCGGCTATGGACCCCCATGGTTAGGCCGAAACCGGTGGCGTTGATCGCCTGCACGACCTTTTCCAGGTCCTGCGCGGCATAACGCACCACGTGCAGCACCGGGCCGAAGTTCTCTTTCTTCAGCTCGTCGATACCGCTGATCTCGAACGCGACGGGAGCGACGAAGTGACCGTTCAGGTTGCCCGGCACCTTGGTCTCGGCGATCAGCTTGCCAGCGGCCTTCAGCGCGGCGATGTGCTGCTCCAGGCCGGCCTTGGCCTCGGCGTCGATCACCGGGCCGACGTCGCTGACGCGCACGTCGGTCGGGCCGACCTTCAGCTCGGCCATGGCGCCCTTGAGCAACTCGATCACCCGCTCGGCGATGTCCTGCTGCACGTACATCACGCGCAGCGCGGAGCAGCGCTGGCCGGCGCTGGTGAACGCGGATTGTACCGCATCCTTGATCACCTGTTCCGGCAAAGCGGTGGAATCGACGATCATCGCGTTCTGCCCGCCGGTCTCGGCGATCAGGGTGGCGATGGCGCCGGGCTTCTCGGCCAGTTGGCGGTTAATGATGCGGGCGGTGTCGGTGGAGCCGGTGAAGGCCACCCCGGCGACCCGCGCGTCACGGCAGAACACGCCGCCGAGGGTGGCGCCGTCGCCCGGCAGCAGGGCGATAACGTCCTTCGGCAGGCCGGCTTCGAACATCAGTTCGACGGTGCGCGCGGCGATCAGGCTGGTCTGCTCGGCCGGCTTGGCCAGCACAGTGTTGCCGGCCACCAGCGCGGCGCTGATCTGGCCGAGGAAGATCGCCAGCGGGAAGTTCCACGGGCTGACGCAAGCGAAGATGCCGCGGCCTTCGTAGAACAGCTCGTTGCGCTCGCCGGTCGGGCCGCGCAATTCCTCGCGGACCAGGCGCTGGCGGGCCTGCTGGGCGTAGTAGCGGCAGAAGTCGACCGCCTCGCGGATCTCGTCGATACCGTCCTGCAACGACTTGCCGGCTTCCAGGGTGCACAGCGCCATCAGCTCGCCGCGCTGGGCTTCCAGCAGGTCGGCGAGACGCTCGAGGATGCCGGCACGCTCGTCCACCGGGGTGGCGCTCCAGCGCGGCCAGGCCGCCTGCAACACGTCGAGGGCCTTGCCGGCCTGCTCGGCGGACGCGTACTGGACGCTGCCGACCAGCCTCTCCAGGTCGTACGGGCAACGCACTTCGTGGGCCGGGCCGGAGAGCTTCTCGCCGTTGACGATCGGCGCGGCTTGCCACTGGCGGGTCAGGTGCGGCTTGTAGGCGAGCTCCAGCTCGTTCCACTGGTTCTGGATGTTCATGTTGATGCCCTGGGAGTTTTTCCGCCCGGCGCCGAAGATCGCCTGGGGCAGAGGGATACGGTCGTTGGCCAGCGTCTTGAACTGGCGCAGTTGGGTAACCGGGTGCTGGATCAGCGTCTCCACCGGCACGCGCGGGTCCACCAGCTTGTGCACGAAGGAAGAGTTGGCGCCGTTCTCCAGCAGGCGCCGGACCAGGTACGGCAGCAGGTCCTTGTGCGCGCCGACCGGGGCGTAGATGCGCACGTTGCGGCGGTACTTCTCGATCACCGTGTCGTACAGCGCGTCGCCCATGCCGTGCAGGCGCTGGAACTCGAAGTCGCGCTCCTCGCCGCCGGCGGCCCTGGCTTCGTCGGCCAGGGCGAGGATGGCGGTCACGGTGTGGGCGTTGTGGCTGGCGAACTGCGGGTAGATCACCCCGCGGGTGTGCTCGCTGAGCAGGTAGCGGGCGCAGGCCAGGTAGGAAGTGTCGGTGCCTTCCTTGCGGGTGTAGACGGGGTAGCCATCGGCGCCCTGCACCTGGCACTGCTTGATCTCGCTGTCCCAGTAGGCACCCTTCACCAGGCGCAGCGGGATGCGTGCGCCAAGCTCGCGGCCGAGCAGGGTCAGCCATACCAGCACCGGCAGGCAGCGCTTGGAGTAGGCCTGGATGACCAGGCCGAACTCGCCCCAGCCGGCGATGGCCGGGTCGCGCATCAGCTTCTCGTAGAGTTCGAGGGACAGCTCCAAGCGATCGGCTTCCTCGGCGTCGATGGTGATGCCGACGTTCAGCTTGCGCGCGCGCACCGCCAGTTCCAGGACATTGGCGAACAGCTCGCTGAGCACCCGCTCGCGTTGCGCCACTTCGTAGCGCGGATGCAGCGCCGAGAGCTTGATCGAGATCGACGGCCGCGGCCCCGGACCGACCTGCGGCTCGGCGCCGACGGTGTCGATGGCCTGGCGGTAGTCGGCCATGTATTTCTCGGCGTCGGCGGCGGTCAGCGCGGCCTCGCCGAGCATGTCGAAGGAATAGGTGTAGCCCTGCTCGCGGCATGGACGACCGTTCTTCAGCGCTTCGGAGATGGTCCGGCCAAGCACGAACTGCTTGCCCATCAGCTTCATCGCCTGGTTCATCGCGGCGCGGATCACCGGTTCGCCAGAGCGCTGCACCAGCCGGCTGATGACGCTCGGGGCGCGGCCGTCGGTGCGTTCGTCGATGTTCACCACCTTGCCGGTCATCACCAGGCCCCAGGCGGCGAAATTGACCAGAACGTTGTCGCTCTGGCCGAGATGGCGCTGCCAGTCGGCGGCGGACAGCTTGTCGCGGATCAGCGCGTCGGCGGTCGCCGCGTCAGGCACACGCAACAGCGCCTCGGCCAGACACATCAGCATCAGGCCTTCCTGGGTGTCCAGGCTGTATTGGCGCAGGAGTGCGTCGAGGGTATCGACGGCGTTGTCCCGGCTGCGCACGGTTTCGATCAGTGCGCGGGCGTTGCGGCGGATAGCCTCGATGCCGTCGGGACCGGGGTCGGCGAGCTGCAGCAGTTCGCCCAGGTAGGCTTCCTCGTCGACCGCGTAGTTGGCGCTGATGACAGGGAAGAATTCGGCTGCGGACCGGGTCTGGTCCTCGCCCTGCAAGACGTGACTGGCTTTGAACATCACGCCCTCCTCTTGTGGAGCCATTGTTATTGAAAGAAGTCCGGCCAGGCGTCCATTGCCCGGGGCACCGCCGCCGGCGGGTTGTGCCGGCGGCGCGGCACGTCCTGTGGCGCGGGAATACGGATCAGTATGGGTCAGGCCCATTCCGCCGGCGCGAGGCACCAGCGGATAGCGGAATGTAGTGGCTGCGAGAGGGGCGATTCTTGCGAAAGACTCTGGAGTTTTTGCGGAAAACTCCTGGCTGCGGAACTTTCCCGTTCCTCTTCGCCGGCAGGCATGCGGACATTGCCGCTGCACGTCGGCACGACGCCATGCAGAGTGGCTACGCGGGTCTACCGACACAAAAAGAAATAATATAACATCCCAATAAATACGCCGATCCGACCCCGTCGCCCTTCCTCCGGGAAGGGCCTGGGTTCGCTTTGGCCTGAAAAAAGTCCGACCCATGACCATGGAGCCCGCAATGTCCTCTTCCGGCCTTTTCCCTTCCCGTCCGCTCTGGCCTCTCACGCCACTGGCGCTGGCCTGCCTGATTGTTTCGGGGGAAACGCTCGGCGCCGACGGCCGCCCCAGCGAATTGCCCTCCCAGGTGATCACCGCCAACCCGCTGGGCAACGAATCTCCCGCCACGCCCAGCAGCGTGCTCGAAGGCGACGAGCTGACCCTGCGACAGAAAGGCAGCCTCGGCGAAACCCTCAACGGCCTGCCCGGGGTGTCCTCCACCTACTTCGGACCGGGCGCCAGCCGACCGGTGATCCGCGGCATGGACGGTGATCGCATCCGCCTGCTGCGCAACGGCGTCGGTGCGCTCGACGCCTCGTCGCTGTCCTACGACCACGCGGTGCCGGAAGACCCCAACAGCGTCGAGCGCCTGGAAGTGGTACGCGGCCCGGCCGCCCTGCTCTACGGCGGCAATGCCATCGGCGGGGTGGTGAACAGCTTCGACAACCGCATCCCCAGCGAACCCGTCGACGGCATCCACGGCAGCGGCGAACTGCGCTACGGCGGCGCCGACACCACCCGTAGCCGCTCCGGCGCACTGGAGGCCGGCGACGGCAACTTCGCCCTGCACGTGGACGCCGCCAGCCGCGAGTTCAACGACGTCAGGATTCCCGGCTACGCCCATTCCAGCCGCCAGCGGCAGATCGACGGCGACACCGGCAAGCATCGGGTGCAGAACAGCGACGGCCGCCAGGACGGCGGCGCCGTCGGTGGCTCCTATCACTGGGAGCACGGTTACGCCGGCCTCTCCTACAGCGGCTACGACAGCAACTATGGCTCGCCGGCCGAGGACGACGTGCGCCTGAAGATGCAGCAGGACCGCTACGCCTTCGCCTCCGAGATCCGCGACCTCGAAGGCCCGTTCACCTCGCTGAAGCTGGACGCCGCCTATACCAAGTACGAGCACAAGGAAATCGAGGACGGCGAGACCGGCACCACCTTCAAGAACGAAGGCTACGAAGGCCGCATCGAGGCCCGCCACCGCCCGCTCGGCCCGCTGAACGGGGTGGTCGGCGCGCAGTTCGCCAACAGCCGCTTCTCCGCCCTCGGCGAGGAAGCCTTCGTGCCGCACACGGAAACCGACAGCGCCGCGCTGTTCGCCCTGGAGGAATGGAAGCTCAGCGACCGCCTCGACCTCAGCTTCGGCGCCCGCCTGGAGCACACCCGCGTGGACCCCGACGCCAAGGGCAACGAGCGCTTCGCCGAGAACGACGGTTCACAGAGCTTCACCACCGGCAGCCTGTCCACCGGCGCGGTGTACAAGCTGACGCCGATCTGGTCGCTGGCCGCCACCCTCAGCTACACCGAGCGCGCCCCGACCTTCTACGAGCTGTACGCCAACGGTCCGCACGCCGCCACCGGCACCTACGAGGTAGGCGATGCCGACGCGGACAAGGAAAAGGCGGTCTCCACCGACCTCGCCCTGCGCTTCGACAACGGCGTGCACAAGGGCAGCGTCGGGGTGTTCTACAGCCGCTTCTCCAACTACATCGGCCTGCTCGCCAGCGGTCGCCATCGCAACGAGGAAGGCGAAGTGGTCGCCGCCGGCGATGACGAGGCGCTGCCGGAATACCTCTACAGCGGCGTTCGCGCGGACTTCTACGGCGTCGAGGCGCAGGACCGCATCCACCTGCTGGAAAGCCCGTACGGCAACTTCGACCTGGAACTCTCCGGGGACTACACCCGCGCCAAGAACAAGGACACCGGCGAACCGCTGCCACGCATCGCCCCGCTGCGCCTGAACACCGCGCTGATCTGGGAGTTGCAGCAGTGGCAGGCGCGGGTCGACGTCGAACACGCCGCCTCGCAGCACCGCGTGCCGGAGGAAGAACTCTCCACCGACGGCTACACCACCCTCGGCGCCAGCCTCGGCTACAACTTCGACCTCGGCGAGAGCCGCTGGCTGGCCTTCGTCAAGGGCACCAACCTGACCAACCAGACCGTGCGCTACGCCAGTTCGATCCTGCGCGACCGGGTGCCGGCGGCGGGACGCGGCATCGAGGCGGGGGTGAAGGTGGCGTTCTGAGACAGGCCGTGCGGGACGAATTCGCTCGGCGGATGACGTCCGCGCCGTTATCCGTCCTACACCACTCCCGGTAGGGCGAATAACCGCCTGCGGTTATCCGCCGAAGGTGGCGGATGGCGCTCAGCCCTTGCGCAGCGACTTCGGCGTCAGCCCCAGGTAGCGGCGCATCGCCGTGGTCAGCGCGCTCTGGCTGGAGAAGCCGCATTCCTCGGCGATCCGCACCAGAGGCAGGCGGCTTTCCCGCAGCAACCGCGCGGCGCAGTCGAGGCGGACCTTGAGCAGGTACTGGTGCGGGGTCAGGCCGACGCTGTCCTTGAACTGCGCGTGGAAATGGCTCGGGCTGAGACAGGCGACCTGGGCCAGTTCGGCGACCGTGATGCGCCGCGCCAGGTTCCGCACGATATGCGCGTCCAGGCGCTCCAGGTCGAGCGGCCCGCTGGCCGCCAGGGGCTGCTGCTCGCCGAACAGGCGCAGGTGCAGGGCGCGGATCAGCACTCCGCCGAGGGCACGGGTCAGCAGCGGGTCGCTGCCGTAGCGGGCCAGTTCGGCGCCGGCGTAGCTGAGCAGGTTCTGGAAGTCGGCGTCCAGGGTCGGGTAGCGCGGCGCCTCGAACAGGCGCGCGAGCAGGTCGGGGTCTTCCGGGGTCGGGTTGTCCTCGCCCAGGTCGATGATCAGCATGCGGTTGTCGCCCACCCCGGCGAACACGTGGCCCGCCTCGCCCGGCACCAGGCAGGCGCGCATCCGGCAGACTTCCCCGCCACAGCCGTTGACCTCGAATTCGGCGCGCCCGGCCAGCGACATCACCAGTTGGTGATGCTCGTGGGCGTGGGTGTGCGACTGGTCGGGCAGACGGATGAGGCGGGTGTCGAACATGAACGGCAACTGCTCAATTTTTGCGCACTCTACTCGACTTGCCCGACGCTGCCCAGCACCTTGCCGCAAGTGGTACCCGCGTACCGCGTGCTGCGTGGAAACCTTCGGCAACATCCTTGAACGGACAGGGATTGAAACCCGCCCCCGGGGCCCCATCTAGACTCTCATGTTTCAGTCAGTCAGGTGCCTCATGAGCGACCAGGACGTTAATCCCGAACACATCAGCGACGCGCAGCCCGCCGGCACCGGCCTGGTGCTGCCCGGCCAGACCCTGCCGACCACCCTCTACGTGATCCCGATCCACAACCGCCCGTTCTTCCCGGCGCAGGTGCTGCCGGTGATCGTCAACGAAGAACCCTGGGCGGAAACCCTCGAACTGGTGGCCAAGACCGACCACCATTCGCTGGCCCTGTTCTTCATGGACAATCCTCCGGAAGACCCGCGCCACTTCGACGTCAACAGCCTGCCCGAGCACGGCACGCTGGTCCGGGTGCACCATGCCTCGCGCGAGGGCGGCAAGCTGCAGTTCGTCGCCCAGGGCCTGTCGCGGGTGCGTATCCGGGGCTGGATCAAGCGCCATCGTCCGCCGTTCATGGTGGAGGTGGACTATCCGAAGACCCCGATCGATCCCAGTGACGAAGTGAAGGCCTACGGCATGGCCCTGATCAACGCGATCAAGGAGCTGCTGCCGCTCAATCCGCTGTACAGCGAGGAACTGAAGAACTACCTGAACCGCTTCAGTCCCAACGACCCGTCGCCACTCACCGACTTCGCCGCGGCCCTGACCACCGCGCCCGGCGGCGAACTGCAGGAAGTGCTGGACACCGTGCCGATCCTCAAGCGGATGGAGAAGGTCTTGCCGCTGCTGCGCAAGGAGGTGGAAGTCGCGCGCCTGCAGAAGGAACTGTCCGCCGAGGTCAACCGCAAGATCGGCGAACACCAGCGCGAATTCTTCCTCAAGGAACAGTTGAAGATCATCCAGCAGGAGCTGGGCATCACCAAGGACGACAAGAGCGCCGACGCCGACGAATTCCGCGCCCGCCTGGAAGGCAAGGTGCTGCCCGAGCAGGCGCGCAAGCGTATCGACGAAGAGCTGAACAAGCTGTCGATCCTCGAGAGCGGCTCGCCCGAGTACGCCGTCACCCGCAACTACCTGGACTGGGCCACAGCCCTGCCCTGGGGCGTGTACGGCAAGGACAAGCTCGACCTCAAGCATGCGCGCAAGGTCCTCGACAAGCATCACGCGGGCCTCGACGACATCAAGGATCGCATCCTCGAGTTCCTCGCCGTGGGTAGTTTCAAGGGCGAGATCGCCGGCTCCATCGTGCTCCTGGTCGGCCCGCCGGGAGTGGGCAAGACCAGCATCGGCAAATCCATCGCCGAGAGCCTCGGCCGGCCGTTCTACCGTTTCAGCGTCGGCGGCATGCGCGACGAGGCGGAGATCAAGGGCCACCGCCGCACCTACATCGGCGCCCTGCCCGGCAAGCTGGTGCAGGCGTTGAAGGAAGTCGAGGTGATGAACCCGGTGATCATGCTCGACGAGATCGACAAGCTCGGCGCCAGCTACCAGGGCGACCCGGCCTCGGCGCTGCTGGAAACCCTCGACCCGGAGCAGAACGTCGAATTCCTCGACCACTACCTGGACCTGCGCCTGGACCTGTCCAAGGTGCTGTTCGTCTGCACCGCCAACACCCTCGACTCGATCCCCGGACCGCTCCTCGACCGGATGGAAGTGATCCGCCTGTCCGGCTACATCTCCGAGGAAAAACTGGCCATCGCCAAGCGCCACCTGTGGCCCAAGCAGTTGGAAAAGGCCGGCGTACCCAAGGGCCGCCTGAGCATCAGCGATGCCGCGCTGCGCGCGGTGATCGAGGGCTATGCGCGGGAAGCCGGGGTGCGCCAGTTGGAGAAACAGCTCGGCAAGCTGGTGCGCAAGTCGGTGGTCAAACTGCTGGAGGATCCCGAGTCGAAGGTGAAGATCGGTCCCAGGGACCTCGAGGACTACCTCGGCATGCCGGTGTTCCGCAGCGAGCAGGTGCTTTCCGGGATCGGCGTGATCACCGGGCTGGCCTGGACCAGCATGGGCGGCGCCACCCTGCCGATAGAGGCGACCCGCATCCACACGCTGAACCGTGGCTTCAAGCTCACCGGCCAGCTCGGCGACGTGATGAAGGAATCCGCCGAGATCGCCTATAGCTACATCGGCTCGCACCTGAAGAAGTATGGCGGCGACCCGACCTTCTTCGACCAGGCGTTCGTCCACCTGCACGTGCCGGAAGGTGCCACGCCCAAGGACGGTCCCAGCGCCGGCGTCACCATGGCCAGCGCCCTGCTCTCCCTGGCGCGCAACCAGGTGCCGAAGAAAGGCGTGGCGATGACCGGCGAACTGACCCTGACCGGCCAGGTCCTGCCCATCGGCGGGGTCCGCGAGAAGGTGATCGCCGCGCGCCGGCAGAAGATCTTCGAGCTGATCCTGCCGGAAGCCAACCGCGGCCACTTCGAAGAGTTGCCCGACTATCTCAGGGAAGGGCTGACCGTGCATTTCGCCAAGCGCTACGGCGACGTGGCCAAGGTGCTGTTCCCGGCCTGAGCCGGCGGCGGATGGCCGACCGGTTCGGCCGTCCGCCGCGCCAACCTTGGCACTCGGGCGCCAGCAGGGTTTATGCTGGCGCCCTTTCCATTCGAGCCGAGGAGCGCTGCATGTCCTTTTCCCCCTCCCGTCTGCTGCTGCCATTGTCCATCGTGGTCCTGGCCGGCTGCGCCGGGCAACAGAAGCCGGTGGTCACCCTGGACGACGCCGACGACTGTTCGCCGCTGAAGCTGACGCAAGGCCAGGAACTGGTGCTGACCCTGCCGAGCAATCCCACCACCGGCTTCCGCTGGGAACTGCGCAACCCTGCTGCCAGCGTGCTCAAGCGCCTTGGCCCGGAGGTCTACAGCAATTCCGAAGAAGACAGCGGCCTGGTTGGCAGCGGCGGCGAATCGACCTGGCGCTTCCGCGTCGCCGCCAGCGGCGACGACCGCCTGGAACTGGTCTACCGGCGGCCCTGGGAAAAGGACGCGGAACCGGCGGAAAGCTTTTCCTGCGCGATCCAGGTGCGCTGAAACCGCTGCCCGCGGCGGACACATTCTGTACGAAGACCGACGTCCCGCGCCGTGGCGACCTGGCCTATCCTGACAGGCCCCGTCGCCCCGAGGACTCCATGCTCCGCGCCTCCTTCGTCCTGCTCGCCCTGTCCTGCGCCGCTCCTCTGCCCTCGCTGGCCGAACCGTTGCGCTTCGCAGGCGACGACGGCTGCCCCTACCTGTGCCCTGGCACGCCGCAGCGGCCCGGCTACCTGGTCGAGGCGCTCAGCCAGGTCCTTCGGGAGCCACCGCACTTCGACAGCCTGCCCTGGCCGCGCGCCGTGCAGATGGTCCGCGACGGCCATCGCGACGGCCTGGTCGGCGCCTATGGACTCGACGGCCTGCGGGTCGGCAGCGAGCCCATCGGCTGGGTCGGGCTGGCCTTCTACACCCGCCACGACAGCGACTGGCACTACTCCGGCGATGCTTCCCTGCTCGGCCAGCGCCTGGGCCTCGCCCAGGGCTACGTGAACAATCCGCGCTTCGAAGCCTGGCGCAGCCAGGCCGGCGACGACGACCTGCACCTGCAGGTCCTCGGCGGCGAGCGCGTGCTGCCGCGCAACCTGCAGAAACTGCTGCTCGGCCGCATCGACGTGCTATTGGAAGACCGCGACATCATCGAGCACTACCTGGAGCATCATCCGCAGCTCGCCGGACAGATCCGCCGCGCCGGCGAACTACCCGGGCGGCAGCCGCTGCACGTCGGCCTCAGCCCGCACCTGCCGGAGGTCGACGCGCGTCTCGCGGAACTCGACGAAGGGCTACGCCAACTGCGTCGCGAAGGCACCCTGAAGGTCCTCGGCGAGCGCTATAGGCTTTCTTTCGAATGACTTTCCGGGCCGCCGGAAATCCGCCGCCAGACCAGCAACCACGCTGCTTTCAGCCGATTGAATAAATTCCGGCAGGCCTTTTTGGCGTCGTCTATTACTCAATCTACGACGGCACCGAAAGGAGGCGCGTCATGGGCACCGCTCTTCGTTACTCACTGCTCTGGGCATCCACTGTCTTCGTTTCCTCCTGCGGCAGCCTGCTGCCCAGCGAACGAGCGGAAGTCCAATCCCCCTTCGTCGACTACCTCGATGCCGAACTGCGCTATTCCCAGGCGCAACCCGGCAGCACGACCCGTTCGCAGCTGTTCGGGCTGGGTTTCGATCCATTGACCCAGGGCAACGGCCGCATGCTGTCGTTCATCGACGTGCGGCTCATGTTCATCCAGCCGAACATCCCCATCGATTACCTGCCGGGCGGCCTGGTGCAATGCCTGGAAGCGAAGGACCGTTGCATCGGCTACGCCTTCGATTTCAGCAAGACCGACACCCAGCGGGTCGGCAGCTTCTGGGCGGACGTGTTCAACTTCCGCAAGAAACGGGAGTTGCAGGGCTGGTCGTTCAAGGCGGTGTTCGTCTTCGTCAACGACGTGCTGGTGCACAAGGTCAGCAACGGCGAACCGAACATCCATCGCCTGGAAGACAAGAAGAACCCGCTGGGTCCGCTGCAGGGCGCGGGAGAGTACTTCTCCGACAAGCTCAGGTGATTCGCCTGCGCGCATGGGTGAATCGTCGCCGCGCAGTTGGGCGACGCTCATCCCTCGGCTACAATTCGGCCCCCTGAAAAGCCGTGATGCCCGAGGTCACCCGCGTGAGCGAGTCCGATCGCCTGTTCGCCCAACCCCAGCAACGTGTCGCCGACTTCGTGTTCAACGAAGACGTGGTGCGCGTGTTCCCCGACATGATCAAGCGCTCCGTGCCGGGCTACCCCACCATCGTCGAGAACATCGGCGTACTCGGCGCGCAGTTCGCCCAGCCGAACAGCGTGCTCTACGACCTAGGCTGCTCGCTCGGCGCGGTCACCCAGTCGCTACGCCGCCACGTCCGCAACGACGGCTGCCGGGTGATCGGGGTGGACAACTCGCACGCGATGATCGAGCGCTGCAGTGAATACCTGCATGCCCAGGACGCCATGTACCAGGAGCTGCTGCCGGTCGAGCTGATCGAGGCCGACATTCTCGCCCTGGACCTGCAACCCACCTCGCTGGTGGCGATGAACTTCACCCTGCAGTTCGTCGCCCCCGACCAGCGCCTCGGCCTGCTGCGCAGGATCCGCCAGGCACTGCTGCCCGGCGGCGCGCTGATCCTCTCGGAGAAACTGCGCTTCGCCGATGCGCAGGAGCACGCGCTGCTCACCGACCTGCACATCGCCTTCAAGCGTGCCAACGGCTACAGCGAGCTGGAGATCGCGCAGAAGCGCAGCGCGCTGGAAAACGTCATGCTCCCCGACACCTTCGAGGAACACCGTGAACGGCTGCTGGCCGCCGGCTTCAGCCGGGTCAGCCAATGGTTCCAGTGTCTCAACTTCGCATCGATGATCGCCCTGCCATGATCCAGCACCTCGCCCTCGACGCCCTCCAGCGACACCTCGCCGGCTCTCCGCTGTACGGCTGGGCGACCAGCCTGCCCGCGCAGATCGCCGCGCGCATCGAGGAAGGCCACGGCGACCTGGCCCGTTGGTGGAGCGCGGTCCAGCGCCTGCCCCAGGTGCCCGCACCGAAGGTCGAACTGGCCCAGCGCTTCGCCCTGCACAGCGACCACGATGCGGCGCTGCAAGCGCAGGTGAAGGAAGCGCTGCAAGGGCTGATTCCCTGGCGCAAGGGGCCGTTCGACTTCTTCGGCGTACAGGTCGATACCGAATGGCGTTCCAACTGGAAATGGGAGCGTGTCTCGCCACATGTCGAACTGCGTGGCAAACGCGTCCTCGATGTCGGCTGCGGCAACGGCTACTACCAGTGGCGCATGCTCGGCGCCGGCGCGGAGAGCGTGGTCGGGGTCGATCCGAACTGGCTGTTCCTCTGCCAGTTCCTCGCCGCCAAGCGCTACCTGCCGGAGCTGCCGGCCTGGCACCTGCCGCTGGCCCTGGAAGACCTGCCGGAGAAGCTCGAAGGCTTCGACACGGTATTCTCCATGGGCGTGCTCTATCACCGTCGCTCGCCCATCGACCACCTGCTGGCGCTCAAGGACTGCCTGAAGCGCGGCGGCGAACTGGTCCTGGAGACCCTGGTGGTGGAAGGCGACGCCAGCACCGTGCTGGTGCCCGAGGACCGCTACGCGCAGATGCGCAACGTCTGGTTCCTGCCCTCGGTGGCAGCCCTGGAGCTCTGGCTGCGCCGCGCCGGGTTCGCCGACGCGCGCTGCGTCGACGTCAGCCTGACCAGCGTCGAGGAACAACGCTCCACCGAATGGATGCGTTTCCAGTCGCTGCCGGAATTCCTCGATCCGCAGGACCGTTCGCGAACCGTCGAAGGCCTGCCGGCACCGATGCGCGCCACGCTGGTGGCGCGCAAGCCCTGACAGCGAATAGGGAAAAGCCCATCCTCGGATGGGCTTTTTTTTGCTTTCATCCGCCCCGCAGGTCGACGGCAAGCGGGGCGCGATTGCCTCAGCGCTTGGTCGCCGCGGCCAGCATCAGCGCTTTCATCTCGGCCACCGCCTGCCTGAAGCCGACGAACAGGGCGTGGGCGACGATGGCGTGGCCGATGTTCAGCTCGTTGATGCCGTCGATGGCCGCGACCGGCTCGACATTGTGGTAGTGCAGGCCATGCCCGGCGTTGACGATCAGGCCGAGGGAACGCCCGAGGGCCACGCCCTCGCGTACCCGCTGCAGCTCACGGGCCTGCTCCTCGGGGTCTTCGGCGTCGGCGTAGCGACCGGTATGCAGTTCGATAGCCGGCGCGCCGACCCGGGCGGAGGCCTCGATCTGCCGCGGATCGGGATCGATGAACAGCGACACTTCGCTGCCCACCGCAGCCAGGCGTCGCACCGCGTCGCGGATGCGCTGTTCCTGGCCAGCGACGTCGAGGCCGCCCTCGGTGGTCAGTTCCTCGCGGCGCTCGGGGACCAGGCAGCTATGCGCCGGCCGGATCTCCTCGGCGAAGGCGAGCATTTCCTCGGTGACCCCCATCTCGAAGTTCATCCGCGTCTGCAGCACTTCCTTGAGCACCCGCACGTCGCGTTCCTGGATATGCCGGCGGTCCTCGCGCAGGTGCACGGTGATACCGTCGGCGCCGGCTTCCTCGGCGTCCAGGGCGGCCTTCACCGGGTCCGGATAGCGGGTGCCCCGGGCCTGGCGCAGGGTGGCGACGTGATCGATGTTCACGCCGAGCAGAATTCGAGTGGCTTCAGTCACGGGGTGACTCCTTACGGTTCATGAACAGCTCGCGGCTGACCAGCGGCCGGCCGCCCAGATGGGGAGCGAGCGCCTGGCGCATCAGGCGCTTGGCCGCCGCCAGGGCGCCGGGGGCGCTCCAGTCGGCGTCGGCCATGGATAACAGTTCGGAGCCCTGGAACAGCCCGGGTTGCAGCTGCGCCACCGGCTCCAGGCCGGCCTCTGGCAAAAGCTGGTACAACGCCTGCGGCTCGATCGGGCGCCCATCGATGTCGACATCGAGAGCGAAACCATAGCCCAGTTGCTCCAGCAGGCGCCATTCGAACGCGCGCAGCAGCGGTTCGATGGGTCGCCCCGCCGCCAGCAGCGGCAGGGTCGCGGCGTAGTGGGCGAAGATTTCCGGCTGCGGGTCTTCCGCCGGCAACAGGCGGATCAACAGCTCGTTGAGATAGAGACCGCTGAACAGCGCCTGGCCATTGAGCAGGTTGGGAATACCGGCGCTTTCCAGGCGGGCCACGGTCTTCAGTTCGCCGCGCCCGCGCCACTCCGCTTCCAGCGGCACGAATGGCCGCGCCAGGGCGCCAGCCTTGCCGCGGGCGCCGCGCAGGACCGCGCGCAGGCGACCCAACGGGGTGAAGAAGTCCACCAGGGCGCTGGTTTCCTTGTACGGCCGGCTATGCAGCACGTAGGTGGCTTGGGCGGCGGCGAAGGACATGGCGGGTCGACCGGGCGCGAGAGGAATGGCGCCCGGCTGGCGCCGGGCTGCCGGGAACGGTCAGAGGTCGCCGTAGCCCAGCGAGCGCAGGGCACGCTCGTCGTCGGACCAGCCGCCCTTGACCTTGACCCAGAGGTTGAGCATGACCTTGGAGTCGAACAGCACTTCCATGTCCTTGCGCGCGTTCTGGCCGATGCTTTTGATCCGCTCGCCCTTGTCGCCGATGATGATCTTCTTCTGCCCCTCGCGCTCCACCAGGATCAGCGCATGGATATGCAGGATGCGACCTTCCTGCTTGAACTCCTCGATCTCCACGGTGATCTGGTAGGGCAGCTCAGCGCCGAGCTGGCGCATGATCTTCTCGCGGACCAGCTCGGCGGCCAGGAAGCGGCTGCTGCGGTCGGTGATCTGGTCTTCGGGGAAGAAGTGCTCGCTTTCCGGCAGACGCTCGGCGACCAGCTTCTCCAGCACGTCCAGGTTGGTCCCGTGCTGCGCCGAGATCGGTACTACCTCGGCCTTCGGCAACTGCTGGGTGAGCCATTCGAGGTGCGGCAGCAGGTCGGCCTTCTCCTCTATGCGGTCGGTCTTGTTCACCGCGATCAGCACCGGGCAACTGACGTACTGCACGCGCTCCAGGACCATCTGGTCCTCTTCGGTCCAGCGGGTGCGGTCGACCACGAAGATCACCACGTCGACATCCTTCAATGCCGCGCTGGCGGTACGGTTCATGTAGCGGTTGAGGGCCTTCTCGCCGCTCTTGTGCAGGCCGGGCGTATCGACGTAGACGGCCTGCACCTCGCCCTCGGTCTTGATCCCGAGCATGTTGTGACGGGTGGTCTGCGGCTTGCGCGAGGTGATCGCCAGCTTCTGCCCGAGGATGTGGTTGAGCAGGGTGGACTTGCCCACATTGGGGCGCCCCACGATCGCCACGTAGCCGCAACGGCTGCCGGCGGGGATGTCGTCGTGCATGTCAGTCATGGCCATTCTCCACGCCCAGGGCCACCAGCGCGGCGGCCGCGGCCACCTGCTCGGCGATGCGGCGGCTGCCGCCGTGCCCGTGGGTCTTGTCGCTCAGCAGGGCCACTTCGCAATCGACGAAGAAGGTCCGGCAATGGGGTTCGCCCTGGATATCCACCACCTCGTAGCGCGGCAGGTCGCAGCCACGCGACTGCAGGAACTCCTGCAGGCGGGTCTTGGGGTCCTTGTTGGTGTCCACCGGGGTCAGCTCGCGCAGTTGCGGTCCGAGCCAGGCGATGATCCGCTCGCGCGCGGAGTCCATGCCGGTATCCAGGTAGATGGCGCCGATCAGGGCTTCCATCGCATCGGCGAGGATCGACTCGCGGCGGAACCCGCCGCTCTTCAGCTCGCCCGAGCCCAGCCGCAGGTAGTCGCCCACCTCGAAGCCGCGCGCCAGCAGGGCCAGGGTCTCGCCCTTGACCAGTCGCGCGCGCAGGCGCGAAAGCTGGCCTTCGCGAGCCTGCGGGAAGTGGTGGAACAGCGCCTCGCCGATGACGAAGTTGAGAATGGCGTCACCGAGGAACTCCAGGCGCTCGTTGTTGCGCCCGGCGTAGCTGCGATGGGTCAGGGCCAGGACCATCAGGTCCCGGTCTTTGAAGGTATAGCCGAGCTTGCGCTCGAGTCGGTCCAGCGAATTACTCACGGCATGCGTACACGGAATTCTTTGTCGAAGTGGACCACCAGGTCGATGTTGCTGATCAGTGGCTCGCGTTTTTCATATTTCAGGTGCGCCCGGAATTGGTTGTCTTCCAGTTGCACCTCCAGGGCCTTCTCCAGGTCCAGGTTGCGGATGCCGTTGATCTGCATCCCCTTGCCGACGTAGCTGTAGAACTCCGGCACGGAACGCACCTCGGCCGCCTTGTCGGTCTCCACGGAAGTGATCACCTTCTCCAGCGAGTAGTAATCCATGTAGTGCGGGATGATCTTGAATGCGGCGCTGGCGAAGAACGCCACCACGCCCAGCACCACCAGCCACCCCAGCAGGGACATCCCCTTCTGCGAACGCGCGAACCTCATGTCGGACCTCATGTCAGTGTAGTTATTCCGTCCAGCGAGCGGTAACGCCATCGGGCAGGGCCCTGCGGCGGCGTTCGCGGAAGTGAAAGCGGGGCTGCCCTCGGGAGCAGCCCCGCTTCGCGATTATTCAGCAGGAGCGCCCTTCCGCGTGGCGAACCTGCGCACAGGTCAGTGAATCACGCCGACCCGGGAGAAGTTCGGCAGGTTGCTCATCTTCGGATCGGGCCAGCTCATCCATACAGCGAAGGCCTTGCCGACGATATTGCGGTCCGGAACCATGCCCAGCAGATCCTTGGGGATCTTCGGATCGTTCCAGTAGCGGCTGTCGTTGGAGTTGTCGCGGTTGTCGCCCATCATGAAGTAGTGGCCGGCGGGAATGGTCCACTGGCGGTCGGGCTCGATGCGATAGCGGCTCATTTCCTTGCGGATCAGGTGCTCGGCCTGGCCCAGCTTCTCCTGGTACAGGGTCACGCTGCCCAGGGTGCCCGGTTCCTCGCCGACCAGTTTCTCCGCCACCAGCTCGCCGTTGACGTACAGGCGCTTTTCCTTGGTGTAGCGCACGGTGTCGCCGGGCAGGCCGACCACGCGCTTGATGTAGTTGATGTTCGGTTCGCTGGGATAGCGGAACACCATGACATCGCCGCGCTGCGGATCACCGATCGGGATCACCTTGGTGTCCAGCACCGGCAGGCGGATGCCGTAGGCGAACTTGTTGACCAGGATGAAATCGCCGACCTCGAGGGTAGGTTTCATCGACCCCGAGGGAATCTGGAACGGTTCGACCAGGAAGGAACGCAGCACCAGCACGATGAACAGCACCGGGAAGAACGACTTGCCGTACTCCACCAGCAGCGGTTCCTTGTTGAGCTTCTCCAGCACTGCCGGATCGGGCTCGTTCACCTGCCCTTCGTAGGAAGAGATCGCGGCCCGCCGACGCGGCGCGAACAGCACCAGGTCGACCAGGGCCAGGGCGCCGCATACAGCCACGGCGATGACCAGCAACAACGGGAAATTGAGTGTCATGGGTTCTAGCTATCCACTTTGAGCACGGCGAGGAAGGCTTCCTGGGGAATTTCCACGCTACCGACCTGCTTCATCCTTTTCTTACCAGCCTTCTGCTTCTCCAGCAGCTTGCGTTTACGGCTCACGTCGCCACCGTAACACTTGGCCAGCACGTTCTTCCTGAGCGCCTTGACCGTCGAGCGGGCGATGATTTGCCCACCGATGGCTGCCTGGATCGCCACGTCGAACATCTGCCGCGGGATCAGTTCCTTCATTTTCTCCACCAGCTGGCGGCCCTTGTAGGGGGCGTTGTCGCGGTGGACGATCAGGGCGAGGGCGTCGACCTTCTCGCCATTGATCAGCACGTCGAGACGAACCAGGTTGGACGGCTCGAAACGATCGAAGCTGTAGTCCAGGGAAGCATAGCCGCGGCT
This sequence comes from Pseudomonas sp. RC10-4-2, assembly GCF_050433085.1. Lineage (NCBI taxonomy): Bacteria > Pseudomonadati > Pseudomonadota > Gammaproteobacteria > Pseudomonadales > Pseudomonadaceae > Pseudomonas > Pseudomonas sp. RC10-4-2. Next base: position 897,166 of record NZ_JBNPXX010000002.1, on the reverse strand, counting down.
GGTGGACTTGAGGCGATCGAAGAAGTCGAGCACCACCTCGTTCATCGGCAGGTCGTAGACCACCTGCACCTGGCCGCTGAGGAAGTGCATGTCGCGCTGCACGCCGCGCTTCTCGATGCACAGGGTGATCACGTTGCCCAGGTGGTCCTTGGGCACCAGGATGGTGGCGCGGCAGATCGGTTCGCGCATTTCCTGGATGGACGCCAGGTCCGGGAGCTTGGACGGGTTGTCAACGTAGATGATCTCGCCGTTCTTCTGCACGATCTCGAAGACCACCGTGGGCGCGGTGGTGATCAGGTCCAGGTCGTATTCGCGCTCCAGGCGCTCCTGGATGATCTCCATGTGCAGCATGCCAAGGAAGCCGCAACGGAAGCCGAAGCCCAGGGCTTCGGAGCTTTCCGGCTCGTATTGCAGCGACGAGTCGTTGAGGGTCAGCTTCTGCAGGGCGTCGCGGAAGTCCTCGAAATCGTCCGAGCTGACCGGGAACAGGCCCGCGTAGACCTGCGGCTTGACCCGCTTGAAGCCCGGCAGGACCTCGACGTCCGGCGTGTTGTTAAGGGTCAGCGTATCGCCCACCGGCGCGCCGTGGATATCCTTGATACCGGCGATGATGAAGCCCACCTCGCCCGCCTTCAGGTCGACGGTCTCGGTGTGCTTCGGAGTGAATACCCCGACGCTGTCCACCTGGTGGACCTTGCCGGTGGACTTCACCAGGATCTTGTCGCCCTTTTTCACCCGGCCGTTCTTCACCCGCACCAGCGAGACCACGCCGAGGTAGTTGTCGAACCAGGAGTCGATGATCAACGCCTGCAGCGGCGCCTCGATCTCGCCTTCCGGGGCGGGGATGGCGGTCACTAGGCGCTCCAGCACCTCCAGCACACCCATCCCGCTCTTGGCGCTGCAGGCCACGGCGTCGGTGGCGTCGATGCCGATGATGCTCTCGATTTCCTCTTTCACCCGCTCCGGCTCGGCCTGGGGCAGGTCCATCTTGTTCAGCACGGGCATCACTTCCAGCCCCTGCTCGATGGCGGTGTAGCAGTTGGCGACGGACTGCGCCTCGACGCCCTGGCCGGCGTCCACTACCAGCAGCGCGCCCTCGCAGGCGGCCAGCGAGCGGCTGACTTCGTAGGTGAAGTCGACGTGGCCGGGGGTATCGATGAAGTTGAGCTGGTAGGTCTTACCGTCCTGCGCCTTGTAGTGCAGGGTCACGCTGTGGGCCTTGATGGTGATCCCGCGCTCGCGCTCCAGGTCCATGGAGTCCAGGACCTGGGCCTCCATTTCGCGATCGGAGAGGCCGCCGCACATCTGGATGAAGCGATCGGCCAGCGTCGACTTGCCATGGTCGATATGGGCAATGATGGAGAAATTGCGGATATGGCTCAGGTCGCTCACGGCTCAACACACTCGAAAAGGGCAAGGGCGGCAATCCGCCGAAAAATAGCCGGGGAGTTTACCTGATGCTCGGGCAAGGCGTCACGCAGGTAACGGATTGACGGGCATGAAAAAGGGCGGTGGAAACCGCCCTTTTTTCGCCAGCCGGCTTATTCGGCCAGCTTGAAGGTGATGAAGCTGGCACGTCCCTGGCGCAGCACCCGCATCGAAACCGAACGGTTCTTCGGCAGGGCCTTGGCCACGTCGGCGAAGATCTTGGTCGAGGTCACCGCCTTGTTGTCCAGGTGGGTGATGACATCGCCCGGACGCAGGCCGATGACCGCGGCCGGACCGTCCTGGACTTCCTTGATCACCACGCCGCCCTGGATATCCAGGCTCTTGCGCTGCTCGGCGGTCAGGTCGGCGACGGTCACGCCCAGGCGGTTGCTGCTGCGCTCGGCGCCCGGAGCGCCCATCGAGGCGATTTCCTCGTCGTCGTCCGGAAGGCTGCCTACCGCCATGCTCAAGGACTTGCGCTGGCCGTTGCGAATCACGTCAAGGTTGATCTTGTCGCCCGGCTTCATGTTGCCCACCAGGTGCGGCAGGTCGGCGGACTCGTTGATCGACTGGCCGTTCAGGCTGAGGATCACATCGCCCACCTGCAGGCCGCCCTTGGCCGCCGGACCGTCTTCCACCAGCTGCGCCACCAGCGCGCCGGACGGCTTGTCGAGGCCGAAGGACTCGGCGAGATCCTTGTTCACTTCCTGGATCACCACACCCAGCCAGCCGCGGCTGACCTTGCCGGCTTTCTTCAACTGGTCGGCGACGTTCAGCGCGACATCGATCGGAATGGCGAAGGACAGGCCCATGAAGCCGCCGGAACGGGTGAAGATCTGCGAGTTGATGCCGACCACTTCGCCCTGCAGGTTCAGCAGCGGACCGCCGGAGTTACCCGGGTTGATCGCCACGTCGGTCTGGATGAAGGGTACGTAGCTCTCGTTCGGCAGGCTACGCCCCTTGGCACTGACGATACCGGCGGTGACCGAGTGATCGAAGCCGAACGGCGAACCGATGGCCAGGACCCATTCGCCCACTTTCAGCTTGTTCGAATCGCCCAGTTTCAGGGTCGGCAGTTTCTTCGCCTCGATCTTCAGCACCGCCACGTCGCTGCGCGGGTCCGCGCCGATCAACTTGGCCTTGTGCTCGCTACGGTCGGACAGGCGCACCAGGATCTCGTCGGCATCGGCCACGACGTGATTATTGGTGAGGATGTAGCCGTCGTTGGAGATGATGAAGCCGGAACCCAGCGATTGCGCCTCGCGCTGCTGCCCGCGCGGATTGCGCGGAACCTGCGGGATGCTGCGCTCGAGGAAGTCGCGGAACATCGGCGGCAGCCCTTCGAGGTCGGGGATCGACAGCTGCCCGCGCGCCATGGCGCGATCCGGCAGCTTCTGCCGCGTACTGATATTCACCACCGCCGGCGACGCCTGTTCGACCAAAGGCGTGAAGTCCGGCAGTTCTGCCCGGGCCGTCATCGCCAGGCTCAAGGCCAGCAAGGCCACCATCGCAGCCATACAGCGTTTTAGGGTATGCATCGACTACAGCTCCCGTGATGTTCGAGGGAAGAGAAAGACTCAGGCCGAATCGGACGGCCCGGAAATCAGCGCTCGCAGAACCACCGGCTGCGAGGCTGGATCATCGGCATGACGACGAGCATGCCGACGCACCAATAGCCAGGCCGCCAGCAAACCCGCCAGCCCGGACACGATGATCAGAGGTTCGACAAGGCCCGCCCGGGTCGCCAGCAATGCTGCCACGAAAAACCCGAGCAGAGGGAAAAGATAGAAGAGGACGGAGGCGCGCAACAACAGGTCTTCATGAATTCCTAGGACGACCGCATCGCCGACCCGCAGGCTCAGGTCGCTCAACGCGCGCACCCGGGCACGCCCCGCGCCGACGCCCAGGCGCTGCATCAGCCCCTGGCCGCAACCGGCATTGGCCGAGCAGGACGAGCAGGTACTGCGGCGCACGATCTCGACCCATACCGCTCCCGGCTCGGTCGCCACCACTCGCCCCTGCTCCTCGATCATTTCTGGGCGGCGGCCTCGGGCCGGATGGACAGCGCCACCCGCTCGGCGGTGCCCAGCGGCACTTCGCCGACGACGGTCACCATCTGGCCGCCGTCATCGGTCTGCAGGCGCTTGGAAACCACCACGGTCGGGCCGAGCTGGCTGCGCGCGTCGCCAACCATGGCACCGTGCAGCGGCTCGATGAACACCGAGAATCGTGCCAGGCCATCGCCATAGGTCAGGCAGGCGACCGGATCGGGGGTGACCGGACTGCGACGCATGAAACTGCGGGTCAGGGTGAAACCTGGCGGCAGCCATTCCGAGCGCCAGGCCACGGTCTTCTCGCCGTCGGCCTTGGCCGGGCCGACGACCTGGCATTCGGCGCCCGCCTGCAACTGGTCTTCGGCAGGTGCCGCGCCGGTATTCAACTGGGTGAACTGGAAGCGCTCGAGCAACTGCCCCTTCTCGTTCAGCAGCAGCGACTTCAACGGCAGGCCGGTGTCGCGGTCCAGGTGCAGCTCGAAGCCGTAGCGATGCTGGTCGCGCGGAGTCACCGCAAGGACCACTGCCGGGCGGCCGGCGACACGGGATTCGCCGACCAGGCGCAGGTCGTACCAGGAAGCCAGCTGGGAGGGATCGAACTTGCGCACCGGCCACAGCTGGGCATCGGCCAGTTGGTCGGCAAGGCCGCCGCTGATGCACTGGGTGCGCCCGTCGACCCGGACCACTTCCTGGCGCGCGCCGTCGAGCTGGAGCAGGCGCTCGCGAACCGCACCATCGCTCTCCACGCGATGCCAGATCTCATGGGTGGAGAAGCTGCCATTGCGCTCGTAGACGAAGGTGCCTTGGAAACTGTTCTGGCGATCGGCCTCGGCGAGACGATTCAGCCAGTCGGAAGCGTCGGCAGCCTGAGTGGCGGGAACCGCCATCAGGCTGCCAAGCAAAAGCAACAGGGAGGTGGTGCGCATGTCTCTCCTCAGCGGTTTTCCAGGCTGGCTGCCCGAGCGTAGGGCAGCGCGCTCTCTGTACCACTGACGGCGGATTGTTGCACGTGCTGACGCAGGTAGATCGGCAGACGCTGCTCATGCCAGCGGGTATCGCTGGACGAGGAGTTGGTGATCACCTGCGGCGCCCCCTGCTCTTCGCTGTAGCCGGCCAGCACGGCCGGGCCTTTCACCTGAGGCAGGGCGATCTGCGGGGTGGTCCCCTGTTGCGCCATCTGCGGCAGGGCGTCGTTCTGGTTGTACAGACGCACGCCGGCCAGCACCGCCAGGGTCACCGAGGCAGCGACCGCCAGGCGACCGACCATCCGCCACGGTCCCTTCTCCGCTTTCGGCGGAGCGGCCTCGTCGGCCAGGGCAGCAGAGACCGCCGCAGCGATATCCAGCTTCGGCAGGGTAGGCTCGCGGTGCATGACGGACCGCGCTAACTGGTAACGCGACCAGGTGGAACGCAGCTCGGCATCCTCGCCGCAAGCTGCGAGCACCCGCCGCAACTCGAGTTCATCCGCTTCGTTATCCATCACAGCGGACAGAGTTTCCTGCAGGGCTTCACGACTCATAGCGATACCTCTCTTGGCATTTGCCGCTGTGTCAGGCTTCTCGCAACAAAGGCTGCAGAGCTTTGTCGATTGCTTCACGAGCGCGGAAGATCCGCGACCGTACCGTCCCCACCGGACACTGCATCACGGTGGCGATATCTTCGTAACTCAAACCTTCGAACTCGCGCAGGGTCAGGGCCGTGCGCAAATCCTCGGGCAACTGCTGGATGGTCTGGTGCACGGTGGCCTCGATCTCATCCCGCAACATCGCCCGTTCCGGCGACTCGATGTCCTTCAGGGCGTGGTCGCCCTCGAAGAACTCCGCATCCTCTGCGGTCACATCGCTGTCCGGTGGCCGACGCCCGCGAGCGACCAGGTGGTTCTTCGCGGTGTTGATGGCGATCCGATACAGCCAGGTATAAAAAGCACTATCGCCGCGGAAATTGCCGAGCGCACGGTATGCCTTGATGAAGGCTTCCTGCGCTACGTCCTGGGCTTCCTGGGCGTCGTGCACGAACCGCACGATCAATCCCAGTATCTTGTGCTGGTATTTCAGTACCAGCAGATCGAAAGCCCGCTTGTCTCCGCGCTGTACCCGTTCAACCAGTTGCTGATCCTGTTCCTGGGTTAGCATGAAAGCTCCTCTTCGAACCTGGAGGAGCTTCGAGCGTCCCAGCGAATCGTCTTGCCAAGATAGACTCGGGCTTCTTGCAAAAGTTCTCCCCTCCAAGCATGCGTCACGAGTTTTTTCCTCGCTCGTGACGTGCGGCCCCGGACATCGTGTCCGGGCCCCGCGAAAATGGATTGCATCGGGCTCAGGGCCCGGCCTCTGTGCCGCTGGGTAGGCCAACCGGACGAGGTCTTCAGGCATCCTGCTTTGGAACCGATGCGTCTAAGAAAGTTCCAGCACTACATCGCCCCGCTCTGATGACGCCTGCCGATGACAGGCCCGCAGCTCATCCGCCGGACCGGCAGCGGGGGTGCGCTATTGTGCCGCCAGGCCCTTCTATATACTAGGGCTCCACCACGGGGAAATGCGGGCATGAGCCAACATTATCAACACGATGTACTGGTCATCGGCAGCGGCGCCGCCGGCCTGAGTCTGGCCTTGACCCTTCCGGAACACCTGCGCATCGCCGTCCTCAGCAAGGGCGAACTGTCGCAGGGCTCGACCTACTGGGCCCAGGGCGGCGTGGCCGCCGTGCTGGACGATACCGACACCGTGGAATCCCACGTCGAGGACACCCTGGTCGCCGGTGGCGGCCTGTGCCGCGAGGATGCGGTGCGCTTCACCGTGGAGCATAGCCGCGAAGCGATCCAGTGGCTGATCGAACAGGGGGTGCCCTTCACCCGCGACGAGCAGCACAACCACGAGGAAGGCAGCTTCGAATACCACCTGACCCGCGAAGGCGGGCACAGCCACCGGCGCATCATCCATGCCGCCGACGCCACCGGCGCCGCGATCTTCAATACCTTGCTGGCCCAGGCCCGGCGGCGACCGAACATCGAGTTGCTGTCGCAGCGGGTGGCGGTCGACCTGATCACCGAGCGCAAGCTAGGCCTGCCGAGCAAGCGCTGCCTGGGCGCCTACGTGCTGAATCGGGAAAGCGGCGAAGTCGATACCTTCCGTGCCCGCTTCACCGTGCTGGCCTCCGGTGGCGCGAGCAAGGTCTACCTTTATACCAGCAATCCCGACGGCAATTCCGGCGACGGCATCGCCATGGCCTGGCGCGCCGGCTGCCGGGTCGGCAACCTGGAGTTCAACCAGTTCCACCCGACCTGCCTGTACCACCCGCAGGCCAAGAGTTTCCTCATCACCGAGGCATTGCGCGGCGAAGGCGCCCTGCTCCGCCTGCCCAATGGCGAGCGTTTCATGCCGCGCTTCGACCCGCGTGGCGAGCTGGCGCCCCGGGATATCGTGGCCCGCGCCATCGACCATGAAATGAAGCGTCTGGGGATCGACTGCGTCTACCTGGACATCAGCCACAAGCCGGCCGAGTTCATCAAGGCGCACTTCCCCACCGTCTACGAGCGCTGCCTGGACTTCGGCATCGACATTACCCAGCAACCGATCCCGGTAGTGCCGGCCGCTCACTATACCTGCGGCGGCGTGCTCGTCGACCAGCACGGGCATACCGACGTGCCGGGCCTCTACGCCATCGGCGAAACCACCTTCACCGGCCTGCACGGCGCCAACCGCATGGCCAGCAATTCGCTGCTGGAATGCTTCGTCTATGCCCGCTCTGCCGCCGCCGACATGCTCCAGCGCCTGCCCGGCACGCCCGTGCCGGAAAGCCTGCCAAGCTGGGACGCCAGCCAGGTCACCGACTCCGACGAGGACGTGATCATCGCGCACAACTGGGACGAACTGCGGCGTTTCATGTGGGACTACGTCGGTATCGTGCGCACCAACAAGCGCCTGCAGCGCGCCCAGCACCGGGTACGCCTGCTGCTCAGCGAGATCGACGAGTTCTACAGCAACTACAAGGTCAGCCGCGACCTGATCGAGTTGCGCAACCTGGCACTGGTCGCCGAACTGATCATCCGCTCGGCCATGCAGCGCCGCGAAAGCCGGGGCCTGCACTACACGCTGGATTATCCGGACCTGCTGCCCGAAGCCCGCGACACTATCCTGGTGCCGCCCATCTACGGCGACTGAAGCGCAGGCGGACACGCAGGCGCCGATGGCTGTCGGCGCCCAATGCATCGGCCGGGATACAGCAGCCGAGGATGCGCCAGCGGCCCGGCAGGCGCACGCGCAGTACGATCAGCCAGGGCAACGCCAGGCTGTCAGGGCGCAATTGCACCGCTTGCCAGCCGCTTCCGGCGCTCCACAGCTGCCAGCCCCGCTCGTCATGGCGCACGCCGCGGAAGGCCCGCGAGCCGCGCAGCAGTACCTGGCGGTACAGCCCCCAGGCACCGTAGGCCAGGCAGACCAGCGCAAGCGGCGGCTTCAGCCAGACCGGCAGCGCCGCCAGCAGGATCGACAGCAGCGCCAGGGCCCACAGTGCCAGGCTCGCCGCCAGCAGGATCGGAGAGACCCGCCAGCGGCATTCGAACGGCTCAATCCGGCTGGACACGGTCCAGGATCATCCGCACCATCCGCCGCAGGTCGGCGTCTTCCGGCTCGCCGCGCTGCATGAACCAACCGAACATGTCCTGGTCCTCGCACTCCAGCAGCTTGCGGAAGCGCGCCTGGTCCTCGGCGTCCAGGCCCGGGTAAACCTCCTGCACGAAAGGCACCAGCAGCACATCCAGTTCCAGCATGCCGCGACGGCTGTGCCAGTAGAGTCGTTTCAGTTCGGTTTCATCTGCCATGTTCGGGCTCCTCGAAAACGCCCGGCATTATAGGGCGGTTGCGCTCGAATGGCGCGGCCCGATGACGAGGCGTCGCTCCGCCGGCGTCCGCCCTTGGTCGTATTGCCCGGCAAACCAAGGGTATCCGCGCGGGACGCAGGCCCATGCCGACGGCGGCCTCGGAAGTGTCCGACAACCGTCAAGGCGGATGCGCCAGGCATTCTTGCCCGCTGACAAGCCTCGGACCGAGTTCTATGATGACGGTCCTGACTGACTGACCGCGCAGCATCGCAATGGCCGACCCCGCTTTCCACACCCCGCTAGTCCATGAAGGCATCCTCGCCGTCCGCGGCCCTGACGCCGCCAAGTTCCTCCAGGGCCAGCTGACCTGCAACCTCGCCTACCTCAACGACGAGACCTCCAGCCTCGGCGGCCGCTGCAACATCAAGGGCCGCCTGCTATCGAGCTTCCGCATCCTGCCCGAGGGCGACGGCCTGCTGCTGGCGATGGCCGGCGAGCTGCTCGAGGCCCAGTTGGCGGACCTGAAGAAATACGCCGTATTCTCCAAGGCCAGCCTTGCCGACGAGAGCGCAGCCTGGCTCCGCATAGGCTTGCGCGACGCCAGCGAGGCACTGCGCGCCCTGGGGATAGACACCCCGGCGGAGAGCGGCAGGATCGCCCGCCACGGCGACCTGCTCGCCGTCGCCCTGGGCGACGCCCGCGTCGAGCTATGGGTTCCGGCGCAGCGCGCCGAGGCGGTGCTTGCCACGCTCCGCGAGCACAGCCGCGAGGCGCCGCTCGACGATTGGCTGCTCGGCCAGGTGCGCGCAGGCATCGGCCAGGTGTTCGGCGCTACCCGCGAGCTGTTCATCCCACAGATGATCAACCTGCAGGCGGTCGGCGGGGTCAGCTTCAAGAAGGGCTGCTATACCGGCCAGGAAATCGTCGCCCGCATGCAGTATCTCGGCCGCCTCAAGCGCCGCCTGTATCGCCTGGCGCTGGACGCAGACGAGGTGCCGGCGCCCGGCACCGGGCTGTTCTCGCCAGTCCATTCCACCAGCGTCGGCGAAGTGGTACTGGCCGCCCGTACGCCGGAGAACAGCGTGGAATTGCTCGCCGTGCTGCAGGACGACGCCGTCGCCGACGGCCGGATCAGCCTCGGAAGCGCCGAAGGAGCGCCGCTCGTCCTCCTCAATCTGCCTTACACGCTGGACAGCGACCGCGAAATCCAGCGCTGACCGTAAACTGTGCCTCGCCGTCCGCGGACGGCCCGCCAGTATTCCCATGGCCGGTGCACGTAGAGCGTGCTCCGGCCATTGCGTTTTCAAAGGAAATGCCATGAGCAAGCTTGCCGACAAAGTCCAACAGGACCTGATCCGCGCCATCGATCAGGATGAACTGGTGCTGCCGACCCTGCCCGAGGTGGCCCTGCAGGTCCGTGAGGCGGCGGAAGACCCGGATGTCAGCATCCAGGCCCTGAGCAAGGTGATCGGCAACGACGCGGCGCTGACCGCGCGCATCATCCGCGTGGTGAACAGTCCGCTGCTGCGCAGCCCGAAGGAAATCACCGACCTGCAGATGGCGATCAGCCGGCTGGGCATCAACTACACCTGCAACCTGGCCACCGGCCTGGCCATGGAGCAGATGTTCCAGGCCACCACCGACGTGGTCGACCGCAAGATGCGCGAAGTCTGGAACAAGAGCACCGAGATCGCCGGCATCTGCCACGTGCTGGCCCGTCACTACACCCGCCTGGCGCCGGACCAGGCGACCCTGGCCGGGCTGGTGCACCAGATCGGCGTGCTGCCGATCCTCACCTACGCCGAGGATCACAACGAGCTGCTGTCGGACTCCATCAGCCTGAGCCATGTGATCGAGCGCATCCATCCGCTGATCGGCGAGCGCATCCTCAAGGCCTGGGATTTCCCCGCGCCGATCGCCGAGGTCCCGCGCCAGCACCTGGACTTCACCCGCAACTCGCCGCGCGCGGACTATACCGACCTGGTCCAGGTCGCCACCCTGCAGAGCTACCTTGGCAGCGAGCATCCCTATACCCGCCTGGACTGGAGCCAGATCCCGGCGTTCGCCAAGCTCGGCCTCGAGCCGACCGTCGACATGAAGGAAGACGAGGACCTCTCCAGCGCCCTGGAAGCCGCCACCAGCATGCTGCAATAGACCCCGCCCTACTCCGCCGGGAAGCGCACCCGCACCAGCAAGCCGCCCAGTTCGCCCTGGTCGAGCTGGATCTGCGCCCGGTGCGCCCGGCAGACCTCGCCGACGATCGCCAGCCCCAGGCCGCTGCCGGGGCTGTCGCCGCGCCGGTAGAAGCGCTGGAAGACCCGCTCGCGGTCGGCGGCGGGAATTCCCGGACCATCGTCTTCCACTTCCAGCACGCCCCCCTCCAGCACCCTGAGGATCACGTTGCCGCCCTGCGGGGTGTGCGCCAGCGCGTTGTCCAGCAGGTTGCTGAGCAATTCGTTGAGCAGCGTCGGTTCACCCTGGATCCACACCGGCCCGGCGCTTTCCAGCGCCAGCGAGGCTCCCCGCGCATAGGCCAGCGGCGCCAGCGCCAGGCCCAGTTCCCGGGCCAGGGCGGTCAGGTCGATACGCTCGGCGCCACCCTCGGCAATGGCCTGGGCGCCGCTTTCGATGCGCGCCAGGGAGAGCAGCTGGTTGGCCAGGTGGATCAGGCGGTCGGTGTTCTTCGCCGTGGTCTCCAGGGTCGAACGCCAGGCTTCCGGCTCCTGCTCGCGCAGGCCCAGTTCCAGGCGCGCCTTGAGCGCCGCCAGCGGCGTGCGCAACTCGTGGGCGGCATCGGCGATGAACTGCGACTGCCGCTCGAACAGGCTGCGCAGGCGCTGGGTGAAGTGGTTCAGCGACTCCACCAGCGGCCGCAATTCATGCTGGACCTCTAGCATCGGCAACGGCCGCAGGTCGTCCGGCTGGCGCTCTTCCACCTCGCGGCGCAGGCGATCCAGCGGACGCAGCGCGGCGCTCACCGCCAGCCACACCAGCACCAGCGCGCCGACGCCGAGGACGCCCAGGCGCAGCAGGGTATCGGTCATCAGGCTGCGCGCCATGCGCTCGCGGGCGCCTTCGGTCTCCGCCACGCGGATCTCCGCCATGCCGCTCATGCTCGGTTCGCTGACCGGTTGCAGCAGGCTCACCACGCGTACGTCGACGCCCTGGTAGACGCCGTCGTAGAACTTGGCCAGGGCCGGGTAGTCGTCGGTGCGCAGGGCATCGGCGGGTGCCGCCGGAAGATTCTCGTAGCCGGAGATCATCCGTCCGTGGATGTCGTTGACCTGGTAGAAGATCCGCCCGGCGCTGTCGTAGGCGAAGGTATCCAGTGCCACGTAGGGGACGTCGGCGCGCAGGGTGCCGTCCTTCTCGTAGAGCCCGTCGGCGATCGCCCGCGCCGAGGCCAGCAAGGTCCGGTCGTAGGCGGTGTCGGCCACCTCGCGACCGTTCCAGTAGGCGCTCAGGCCGCTCGCCAGGAGCACCAGCAGCAGGAGCAGGGCCAGCCACAGCAGCAGCCTTCCGCGCAGGCTGCCGGCATCAGTCACCCTGCGCCTCCAGCAGGTAGCCGAGGCCGCGGAAGGTGACTATGCGCACGGCGCCGCCTTCCAGCTTCTTGCGCAGGCGGTGGACGTAGATTTCGATGGCGTCGGCGCTGGCCTCCTCGTCCAGGCCGAAGACCTGGGCGGCCAGTTGCTCCTTGCTCATCACCCGCCCCGGACGGGCGATCATCGCTTCCAGCACCGCCTGTTCCCGCGAGGTCAGGGTCAGCGGCTGCTCGTCGAGGCTGAAGCGCCGGGTGCCGAGGTCGTAGACCAGGGCGCCGCAGCGCTGCAACTGTTCGCCACCGAGCACGCTGCGGCGCAGCAGGGCCTTGACCCGCGCCTCCAGCTCGGACAGTTCGAAAGGCTTTGCCAGGTAGTCGTCGGCGCCGAGATTGAGGCCGTGCACCCGGTCCTTCACCTCGCCGCGCGCAGTCAGCATCAGCACCGGCAGGGTCTTGCCGCGCCCGCGCAGGCGCGCCAGCACCTCGAAGCCGTCCATCCGCGGCAGGCCGACGTCGAGGATCGCCAGGGCGTACTCCTCGCTGGCCAGAGCCAGGTCGGCGGCCACCCCATCCTGCAGCAGGTCTACCGTCCAGCCGGCGCCCTTGAGCGCCTGGACCACGCTTTCGGCGAGCTGCGGATGATCTTCCACCAGAAGGATGCGCATGGACGGTTCTCCACCACCGGATGAGGGCACAAGAGGCGAAGTGTACCGGGGAAAACCCTCCGGTAAATGGCTTCTCTGCCACCGGGGATTGCTGAAAGCCTGGCGAAAGCTTGGCGCCTTAGGATCAGTCGATGGACGGCGCAGATCGTCCGCCAAAACGCCTTGCAGCGTGGTGCTCGGCGTACAAGAACAAGAATCGGAGACCACTGCATGTCGACTTCCCTGCCGCAGGCCGCAAGGTCTGTACGTTCGTCCCGCAGCACCACCCTGACCACCACCGCCGTCGTGCTCGCCAGCATCGCGCCCCTGGGCAACGCCGCCGGCTTCCTCGAAGACAGCAAGGCCAGCCTGGAAACCCGCAACTTCTACATGAACCGCGACTTCCGCGACGGCCCCGGCCAGTCCAAGCGCGAGGAGTGGGCGCAAGGCTTCATCCTCAACCTGCAGTCCGGCTACACCCAGGGCACCGTCGGCTTCGGCCTCGACGCCATGGGCATGCTCGGCGTCAAGCTCGACTCCGGCCGCGGCCGCAGCGGTACCGGACTGCTGCCGAAGGATTCCGACGGCCGCGCGCCGGACACCTACTCGAAACTGGGCCTGACCGCCAAGGTCAAGGTCTCGCAGAGCGAGCTGAAGGTCGGCACGCTGATTCCGAAGTTGCCATCGGTACAACCGAACAACGGGCGGATCTTCCCGCAGATATTCGAAGGCGCGCTGCTCACCTCGAAGGAGATCAAGGACCTCGGCTTCACCGCCGGGCGCCTGGAAAAGACCAAGATCCGCGACTCCAGCGACTCCGAGGACCTCGCGCTGAACGACAAGAACGGCCGCTTCGCCGGGGTCAGCGCCGATCACTTCGACCTCGGCGGACTGGACTACAAGCTCACCGACCAACTCACCGCCAGCTATCACTACAGCAACCTGCAGGACGTCTACCGCCAGCACTTCGTCGGCCTGCTGCACAGCTGGCCGATCGGTCCCGGCGAACTGACCAGCGACCTGCGCTTCGCCCGCAGCACCGACAGCGGCTCGGCCAAGGCCGGCGGCATCGACAACAAGTCGCTCAACGGCATGTTCACCTACAGCCTTGGCAACCATGCCTTCGGCGCGGCCTGGCAGCGAATGAACGGCGACGACGCCTTCCCCTACCTGGAAGGCAGCAACCCGTACCTGGTCAACTTCGTCCAGGTCAACGACTTCGCCGGCCCCAAGGAGCGCTCCTGGCAACTGCGCTACGACTACGACTTCGTCGGCCTCGGCATTCCCGGCCTGACCTTCATGACCCGCTACGTCAAGGGCGACAATGTCGAACTCGCCGGGCAGCGCGGCGAAGGCCGCGAATGGGAACGCAACACCGAACTGCAGTACGTGTTCCAGAGCGGCGCGCTGAAGAACCTCGGAATCCGCTGGCGCAACGCGACCTTCCGTTCCAATTTCACCCGCGACATCGATGAGAACCGCCTGATCGTCAGCTATACCCTGCCGATCTGGTAAGCCAGAACAAGAACTCCACAGGAGCACCGATGATGATGAAACTGTCTTTTCGTCCCCTCGCCTTGGTTGCCGCCGGCCTGCTGCTGGCCGGCGCCGCCGTGGCCGAACCCAAGCGTCCCGAATGCATCGCCCCGGCGTCCCCCGGCGGCGGTTTCGACCTCACCTGCAAGCTGGCGCAGAGCGCCCTGGTCGAGGCCAAGCTGCTGAGCAAGCCGATGCGCGTCACCTACATGCCCGGCGGCGTCGGCGCGGTCGCCTATAACGCGGTGGTCGCCCAACGCCCGGGCGACGCCGGCACCATCACCGCCTTCTCCAGCGGCTCGCTGCTGAACCTGGCCCAGGGCAAGTTCGGCCGCTTCGACGAGAACGCGGTGAAATGGCTGGCCGCCATCGGCACCAGCTACGGCGCCATCGCGGTGCGCACCGACTCGCCCTACAAGAACCTCGACGACCTGGTGAAGGCGCTCAAGGCCGACCCGAGCAAGGTGGTGATCGGCTCCGGCGGCACCGTCGGCAGCCAGGACTGGATGCAGACCGCGCTGATCGCCAAGGCCGCCGGGATCAATCCGCGCGACCTGCGCTACGTGGCCCTGGAAGGCGGCGGCGAGATCGCCACCGCGCTGCTCGGCGGGCACATCCAGGTCGGCAGCACCGACATTTCCGACTCCATGCCGCACATCCTCAGCGGCGACATGCGCCTGCTCGCGGTGTTCTCCGAAGAACGCCTGCCAGAGGCGGCGATGGCCAACATCCCCACCGCCAAGGAACAGGGCTACGACATCGTCTGGCCGGTGGTTCGCGGGTTCTACCTCGGGCCGAAGGTCAGCGACGAAGACTACGCCTGGTGGAAGAACGCCTTCGACCAACTGCTGGCCTCCGAGGACTTCGCCAAGCTGCGCGACCAGCGCGAGCTGTTCCCCTTCGCCATGACCGGCGAGGAACTCGACGGCTACGTGAAGCAGCAGGTCCAGCAGTACAAGCAACTGGCCAAGGACTTCGGCCTGATCCAGTAAGCCAGCCCGCGCGCGGCCGGACCCCGGCCGCGCCACGAGGATCGTCCCATGACCCGTTCCAACCTGTACCAGCGCCTGTTCGCCGGGCTCTGGCTGCTCGCCTGCGTCGGCCTGGCGGTCGCCGGCTGGCGTTACCAGGCGCCGTTTTCCTACGAACCGGTCGGCCCGCGCGCCTACCCGCTGCTCTGCCTGGCGCTGATGGGCGCCGGCCTGGCGTGGCTGATCGCGCGGCCGACGCCGATCCGCCACGCCGAGGACGAACAACCGCTGGGCGGCGCCGTGCTGCTCAAGGTGCTCGCCTGCATCGCCCTGCTGCTGGTGTTCGCCGGCCTGTTCGAAACGCTCGGCTTCATCCTCAGCGCCGCCCTGGTCGGCTCCTGCATGGCCATTCTCTACGGCGCCCGGCCAATCCCTGCGGTGGTCACCGCGAGCCTGCTCGGGATCGGCCTCTACTGGCTGTTCGACCGCGCCCTGGACGTCCCGCTGCCGCTGGGCGTTCTCGACTTCCTGCCGCTGTGAGGACTTCGTGATGGAAACCTTGAACTACCTCGGCCAGGGCTTCGGCGTCGCGATGACGCCGACCAACCTGATCACCGCGCTGATCGGCACCCTGATCGGCACCATCGTAGGCCTGCTGCCAGGCCTCGGTCCGATCAACGGCGTGGCACTGCTGATCCCGGTGGCCTTCGCCCTCGGCCTGCCGCCGGAAACCGCGCTGATCCTGCTCGCCGCCGTATACCTGGGCTGCGAATACGGCGGGCGGATCAGCTCGATCCTGCTCAACATCCCCGGCGAAGCCTCGACCGTGATGACCACCCTCGACGGCTACCCGATGGCACGCAAGGGCCTGGCCGGCGTGGCCCTGTCGCTGTCGGCCTGGAGTTCGTTCATTGGCGCTTTCATCGCCACCTGCGGGATGGTCCTGTTCGCCCCGCTGCTGGCCAAGTGGGCGATCGCCTTCGGTCCGGCGGAATATTTCGTGCTGATGGTGTTCGCCATCGTCTGCCTCGGCGGGATGGCCGGCGACCGCCCGCTGAAGACCCTGCTGGCGGCGCTGCTCGGGCTGTTCCTGTCGAGCGTCGGGATCGACGCCAACAGCGGCGTGTACCGCTTCACCGGGGACAGCATCCACCTCGCCGACGGCATCCAGTTCGTGGTCCTGGTGCTGGGCCTGTTCTCGGTCAGCGAGATCCTCCTGCTGCTGGAGAAGACCCACCACGGCCAGGAGGCGGTGAAAGCCACCGGACGCATGCTGTTCAACTTCAAGGAGGCCGCCAGCGTATTCCTGGTCAACCTGCGCTGCGGTCTGCTCGGTTTCGTCATGGGCGTACTGCCCGGCGCCGGCGCGACCCTGGCAAGCGCGGTGGCCTATATGACCGAGAAGAAGCTGGCCGGTGCCAAGGGCGAGTTCGGCAAGGGCGACATGCGCGGCCTGGCCGCTCCCGAGACCGCCATCGGCGCCTCCGCCTGCGGCGCCATGGTGCCGATGCTGACCCTCGGCGTGCCCGGCTCGGGTACCACTGCGGTGATGATCGGCGCCCTGACCCTGTACAACATCACTCCCGGCCCGCTGCTGTTCCAGCAGCAACCGGACATCGTCTGGGGCCTGATCGCCTCGCTGTTCATCGCCAACGTCATGCTGATCATCCTCAACGTGCCGATGGTCCGCGTATTCACCCGCATCCTCGCGGTGCCGAACTGGGCCCTGGTGCCGGCCATCGCGATCATCACCGGGATCGGCGTGTACGGCGTGCATGCGACCACCTTCGACCTGTTCCTGATGGTCGGCATCGGCGTGATCGGCTATATCCTGCGCAAGCTCGACTTCCCGCTCTCGCCGCTGCTGCTGGGCTTCATCCTCGGTGGACTGATGGAGCAGAACCTGCGCCGCGCGCTGTCGATCTCCAACGGTGAACTGGGCATCCTCTGGTCGAGCCCGATCAGCCTGGTGACCTGGGCGCTGGTGGTGGTAATGCTGCTGTTGCCGCTGGTCCGCGCCTGGCGCCGCCGCGTGGCCCGTCGCGCGACAGGGCTGGCCGATGCCTGAGCGCGTCACCTGGAGGCTGTACTGGGCGACGCCGCTGGTGGGCGCCCTTGGCGGCTGGCTGGCAAGCCTGGTCGGCTGGCCGCTGCCGTGGATGATCGGCTCGCTGCTTGCGGTGATGCTGGTGCGTTGCCTGGCCGACCTGCCGCTGGCCGAAGTGCCGGGGGCACGCAAGTGCGGGCAATGGATCGTCGGCATCGGCATCGGCCTGCACTTCACCCCGGCAGTGATCGAGCAAGTGCTGGCGCATAGCGTGATCATCGTCTTCGGCGCCGTGGCCACCACGCTTTCCAGCGTGCTGGCGATCGCCTTCATGCGCCGCAGCGGCGAGGACCGCGCCACCGCGTTCTTCGCCAGCATGCCCGGTGGTGCCAGCGAGATGGTCAACCTCGGGCAGCGCCACGGCGCGGTGCTCAGCCGCGTCGCCGCAGCGCAGAGCCTGCGCCTGTTGCTGGTAGTGCTGCTGGTGCCGGCGGCGTTCCAGTACCTGCTCGGCGGCGGCCAGCCAGGCCCGCACCAGGCCGCGCCGGTGGACTGGCACTGGCTGGCCCTGCTGTTCCCGGCCGGGGCGCTGGTCGCGCTGGGCTGGCAGAAGTTGCGCCAACCCAATCCCTGGCTGCTCGGCCCGCTGTTGCTGGCGGCCGGCGTCAGCCTCGGCTTCGACCTGCATATCGGCCTGCCGGCCGGTTCCAGCGGCGTCGGCCAATGGCTGATCGGCAGCGCCCTGGGTTGCCATTTCAACCGCAGTTTCTTCCGCAGCGCTCCAGCCTTCGTCAGTCGTACCCTGGTCTGCACGCTGTGGATGATGTTCGCCGCGGCGCTCGCCGCCGAGTTGCTCGGCTGGCTGACCACCCTCGACCACCAGTCGCTGATGCTCGGCATGATGCCCGGCGGCATCGCCGAGCTGAGCCTGACCGCCGAAGCCTTGCAGCTCTCGGTGCCGCTGGTCACCGCCTTGCAGGTACTGAGGCTATTGCTGGTGCTGTTCCTCGCCGAGCCGTGCTTCCGCTACTGGAGGAAGCGCGCCGGCTGATCGAGCCACGCCGCCACACTGGATGTGTGGCGTTTTCCAGCCCGCCTCGTGCGGGCTTTTTTTTCCGGGCGCGGTCAGAGGCACACAGCGGCGCCCACCATGTGAAGAGCTGGGCGACAGCGGCCTTCAGAGGTCCGGCAGCGACCAGTCGATAGGCGTCTTGCCGTTCTGCTCGAGGAACTTGTTGGTGCGGCTGAAGTGGCCGTTGCCGAGGAAACCGCGGTAGGCCGACAACGGCGACGGGTGCGCCGACTTGAGAATCAGGTGGCGCTGCGGGTCGATCAGCTTCTGCTTGCTCTGCGCGTGGCTGCCCCAGAGCAGGAACACCAGGCGCTCGCAACGCTCGTTGACCACCTCGATGACGCGGTCGGTGAACGGCTGCCAGCCGGCATTGGCGTGGGAGCCGGCCTTGGCCTGCTCGACGGTCAGGGAGGTATTGAGCAACAGCACGCCCTGCTCCGCCCAGCGCTGCAGGTAGCCGTTGTTGGGAATCGGGATGTTCAGGTCGCGGTTGAGTTCCTTGTAGATGTTCTGCAAGGACGGCGGCGTCGGCACGCCGGGCTGCACCGAGAAGCACAGGCCGTGGGCCTGGCCTGGTCCGTGGTAGGGATCCTGGCCGATGATCACCACCTTGACGTTCTCCAGCGGCGTGGTGTTCAGCGCGTTGAAGATCAATGGCCCGGGCGGAAAGATCACCTTGCCGGCGGCCTTCTCCTGGCGCAGGAACTCGCCCAGTTGCTTCATGTAGGGCTTGTCGAATTCCTCGCGCAGCGCTTCCTTCCAACTCGCCTCGAGCTTGATGCGGTCGTCGTTATCGGTCATGGAACCCCCTGTCTCGGTACTGAAAAAGTCGTCCGGCCTTTTTCAGAAGGTCGCCGACAGCCTGTGGCCGCGGAACCGTAGAAAAGCCCGCCGCGCTTGTCAATCTCGGGACAGGCGGGCCTCTTCCACCGGATACTTCACGCGCACCCGGTTGCGGTACAGGCACTCGCTGGCCAGCAGGGTGCCGGCCTGGCCCTTTTCCCGGATGTCGCGCCAGATCTCGTTGAGCCTCAGCACCGCATCGCCGTCGCGGACAAAGCGCTGGGCCCTCTCATAGACGTGGTAGCGCACAGGGCGCGGCGCGCTGCACAGCAGTTCGCCTTCCAGTTGGTGGGCGGCGATATGGAAGCGCAGCTGGAAGGTATCCGCCGTCGGATTGTGCAGCACCAGGTCGATGAAGTTGTAGAAGATCGCCGCGCCCGAGCCGAACGGCAGGATCCGTCCCTCGTCGGGAAACGGGTCGAAGCTGTGGTTGGCCCGCTCCACCACGCGCAGCGGGGAATGCAGGGCCATCCAGTGGATCAGGTTGCTCAGTTGGCAGATGCCGCCGCCGATTCCGCTGCGCGCCTCGCCGAAGGACAACTCCATACCTTCGACGAAGCCACGCCGGACGCTGGGCCGACCGACCAGCCGGCAGAACGAGAAGTACTCGCCGGGGCCGATGCTCACGCCGTTCATGCAGTCCACCGCCAGGCGCAGGTTGACCACCTTGTTGCGTTGCAGGGCGAGGTCGCTGTCGCCGAGGCGGCGGATCAACTTCGAGGTGTGCTTGATGTAGCGGTACGGCAGGCGCTCGTCGATCGATGGCAACCGCACGTAGCGACGGCCGCCAAGACGCCAGCGGCAGTGCCGCCAGAGACGTCGTTGCCAGACCCGCAGCCAGTAGAGCCAGGGGTGGTAGAGCGATAGGGGTTTGCGCATCGACGATCCTTGTCGGTCTCGGCCCACGGGCAGGATGCAGCATTATGCCCGGAGCACTAGCCCTGGTGCAGCGCCCGGTAGTGACTGGGCGCCATGCCCACCACCTTGCGGAACAGCCGCGAGAAGTAATAGGGATCGGCGTAGCCGAGCTGCTCGGCGATCTGCCGCACCTCCAGCGCGCCCTCGTCGAGCAGGCGGCAGGCATGGGCCATCTTCATCTGGATGAAATCCTGGATCGGCGCCTGGCCGGTCAGGGCGCGATAGGTCTTGGCGAAATGGAAGCGCGACAGCTTGAACTGCGCCGCCAGCTCGTCGAGGTTGAGGCTGTCGTGCAGGTGCGCGCGCATCAGCGCCTGCACCGCGTCGATGTCCAGCACCCGTCCGGATTTCAGGCTGGCCCGCGCCGGACGCACCGCCAGCGAGGTGAGCAGGCCCTGCAACAGGTGCGCGGCATGGATGAAGTGCGGCAGGCTGAGGCCCTGGCGACGCAGCGCCAGCAGCGCATCGAACTCCGCCAGCAGGCGCGGCTGCATGCCCAGGCGCAGGCGCGGGGCGCTGCCCAGCGGACGCAGGAAATCCTCCGCCAGTCCGCCTTCGAAATGTACCCAGTAGATGCTCCAGGGCCGCTGCGAGTCGGCGCCGTAGGCATGTTCCCGGCCCTTGGGCAGGACCAGCAGGTCGCCGCCGCCGACCTCGACGCGCTCGCCGGCACACTCCAGCCAGCCGCGTCCGGCCCGGCAGTAGATCAACAGGTTGTCGTCCGGCGCGCGCCGCTGCATGTGGTGGCCATGCGCCTCCGGATAGTAACCGAGGGCCAGCGGGTAGCAGGCCTGGCCGAGCGGATGGCGGGCCAGGGCGCGACGCAGGCGGGGCGGCGTGATGAAACGCACCCCCTGGTTGGGCAGGGGCCAGGCGGAGGTCTGTACGGAACGCTTCACGGCGACGCGACTCGGTAGTCTGAATCCCAAGATCGTCCATCCCTTGCGCAAGATCGTCAATCCACAGGCGGCTTGCGGCCGGCTATAACGACTCAAAACAACATCCCGGTCCACCGGGAAGCGGAGGCGACGATGGCCAAGGCAATCCCCCAGCTGATCGACGGCGAATGGCGCGGCAGCCGTTCCCGCGAGCTGGTCGAAGTCACCGATCCGGCGACCCAGGACGTCCTCGCGCTGGCGCCGAAGGCCACCGCCGACGAGATCGAGCAGGCCATCGCCAGCGCCCAGCGCGCCTTCGAGACCTGGCGCGAAGTCCCGGCTCCCGAGCGAGCGCGGTTGATGCTGCGCTACCAGCACCTGCTCAAGGAACACCACGACGAACTCGGCGAACTGCTGGCCCGGGAGACCGGCAAGAACCTCGCCGATGCCAAGGGCGACGTGTGGCGCGGCATCGAGGTGGTCGAACACGCCGCCAACGTGGCCAGCCTGATGATGGGCGAGACGGTGGAAAACGTCGCCCGCGAGATCGACACCGCCAGTTGGATCCAGCCCCTCGGCGTGTGCGCCGGGATCACCCCGTTCAATTTCCCGGCGATGATCCCGCTGTGGATGTTCCCGCTGGCCATCGCCTGCGGCAACACCTTCGTCCTCAAGCCCTCCGAACAGGATCCGCTGACACCCAACCGCCTCGCCGAGCTGTTCCTCGAGGCCGGCGCGCCGAAGGGCGTGCTGCAGGTGATTCATGGCGGCCGCGAGCAGGTCGATGCCCTCCTCACCCACCCGGACATCCGGGCGATTTCCTTCGTCGGCTCGGTCGCCGTCGGCCAGCACGTGTACCGCACCGGCACCGCGCACCTGAAGCGGGTGCAGGCCTTCGCCGGGGCGAAGAACCACATGGTGATCCTCCCCGACGCGAACAAGGCCCAGGTTCTCGGCAACCTGGTCGGCGCCAGTTGCGGCGCCGCCGGCCAGCGCTGCATGGCGATCAGCGCGGCGGTGTTCGTCGGCGCGGCGCGCGAGTGGATTCCCGAACTGGCCGAGCGGATGGCCGCCCTGCGCCCCGGCCACTGGCAGGCCCCGGACGCCGCCTATGGTCCGCTGATCAGCCCGCAGGCGCGCCAGCGCGTGCTGCGCCTGATCGCCGAAGGCAAGGCGGAAGGCGCCGAGTGCCTGCTCGACGGCTCGCAGTGCCAGGTCGAAGGCTATCCCAACGGCAACTGGCTCGGTCCCACCCTGTTCCGCGCAGTGACGCCGAAGATGGGCCTGTACCGCGAGGAAATCTTCGGCCCGGTGCTGGCCTGCCTGGAGGTGGAAAGCCTGGAAGAGGCCATCGCCCTGGTCAACGCCAACCCCTATGGCAATGGAACAAGCCTGTTCACCCGCTCCGGCGGCGCCGCTCGGCGCTACCAGCACGCGGTGCAGGTCGGCCAGGTGGGTATCAACGTACCGATCCCGGTACCGCTGCCGTTCTTCTCCTTCACCGGCTGGAAGGGTTCCTTCTACGGCGACCTGCACGCCTACGGCAAGCAGGCGGTGCGCTTCTATACCGAGACCAAGACCGTCACCAGCCGCTGGTTCGACGATGAACCGACGACCGACGAATCGTCGGCCGGCCCGAACATGACCATCCATCTCAAGTGACCCGAGGACCTATGGATTTCGACCTCACCGAAGAACAACGCCTGCTGGTGGAGAGCGCCCGCGCCTTCGCCCGCCACGAACTGGCGCCGAAGGCGGCCGACTGGGACCGCGACCATCACTTCCCGGTGGAAGTCATCCGCGCCGCCGCCGAACAGGGCTACCTCGGCCTGTACATCGCCGAGGAAGACGGCGGCCTGGGCCTGTCGCGGCTGTCCACTTCGCTGATCTTCGAGCAACTGGCCGCCGGCTGCGTGGCCACTACCGCCTACATCAGCATCCACAACATGGCCGCCTGGATGCTCGCCTCGTTCGGCGACGCGGCGCTGAAGGAGGCCTGGCTGCCCGGCCTGATCGGCGGCGAGTCGCTCGCCTCCTATTGCCTGACCGAGCCCGATGCCGGCTCCGACGCCGCGCGCCTGCGCACCCGCGCCCGCCGCGAGGGCGACGAATACGTGCTGGACGGCAGCAAGTGCTTCATTTCCGGCGCCGGCAGCACCCAGGTGCTGATCGTTATGGCGCGCACCGGCGAGGACGGCGCCAGGGGCATCTCCTGCTTCCTGGTACCGGCCGACGCGCCCGGCATCCGCTACGGCCGCAACGAGGACAAGATGGGCTGGCGCGCGCAGCCGACCCGCACCATCACCTTCGAAGGCGTGCGCATCCCCGCCGGCAACCGCATCGGCCCGGAGGGCCAGGGCTTCGTCTATGCCATGAAAGGCCTCGACGGCGGCCGCCTGAACATCGCCAGTTGTTCCCTGGGCGCCGCCCAGGCGGCGCTGGAGCAGTCGATGCGCTACGTCGAGGAGCGCGAGCAGTTCGGCAAGCCGCTGGCGACCTTCCAGGCCTTGCAGTTCAAGCTCGCCGACATGCTCACCGAACTCACCGCCAGCCGCCAGATGGTCCGCCTCGGCGCCCATCGGCTGGACCGCGGCGACGCCGAGGCGACCCTGTACTGCGCAATGGCCAAGCGCTTCGCCACCGACCGCTGCTTCGATGTCTGCAACGAGGCCTTGCAACTGCACGGCGGCTACGGCTATCTCAACGATTATCCGCTGGAGCGCTGGGTACGCGACACCCGCGTGCACCAGATCCTCGAAGGCACCAACGAAATCATGCGGGTGATCGCCGCCCGCCGCCTGCTGGAGCAGGGCGGCATGCTCGATCGCCTGCTGTGAACGCCGCAAACCATCGCATCCGATAGTGCCGGGACGCCCCGGCCCATGATCCAGTGAGGGACTTCATGAACACTGCCGTCGAACCCTACAAGGCTTCCTCCTTCGACCTGACCCACAAGCTCACCGTGGAAAAGCACGGGCACACCGCGCTGATCACCATCAACCACCCGCCGGCCAACACCTGGGACCGCGACTCGCTGATCGGCCTGCGCCAACTGATCGAGCACCTCAACCGCGACGACGATATCTACGCCCTGGTAGTGACCGGCCAGGGGCCGAAGTTCTTCTCCGCCGGCGCCGACCTGAACATGTTCGCCGACGGCGACAAGGCCCGCGCTCGCGAGATGGCCCGCCGCTTCGGCGAAGCCTTCGAGGCGCTGCGCGATTTCCGCGGGGTGTCGATCGCGGCGATCAACGGCTACGCCATGGGCGGCGGGCTGGAGTGCGCCCTCGCCTGCGACATCCGCATCGCCGAGCGCCAGGCGCAGATGGCCCTGCCGGAGGCCGCGGTGGGCCTGCTGCCCTGCGCCGGCGGGACCCAGGCGCTGCCCTGGCTGGTGGGCGAAGGCTGGGCCAAGCGGATGATCCTCTGCAACGAGCGGGTGGATGCGGAAACCGCCCTGCGCATCGGCCTGGTCGAACAGGTGGTGGACAGCGGCGAGGCGCGCGGCGCCGCCCTGCTGCTGGCGGCCAAGGTGGCACGCCAGAGCCCGGTGGCGATTCGCACCATCAAGCCGCTGATCCAGGGTGCCCGCGAACGCGCGCCGAACACCTGGCTGCCGGAGGAGCGCGAGCGCTTCGTCGATCTGTTCGACGCCCAGGACACCCGCGAAGGGGTCAACGCCTTCCTCGAGAAGCGCGATCCCAAGTGGCGCAACTGCTGAGCCTTCCCATCGAACCCGGCGGGCTGCGCCACAGCCCGCCCGAGCCGAGAGCCCCGACATGAACGTGCTTTTCGAAGAACGCCCGAGCCTGCATGGCTTCCGCATCGGCATTGCCACCCTGGATGCGGAAAAGAGTCTGAACGCCCTGTCCCTGCCGATGATCGAGGCCCTGGCGGCGAAACTCGACGCCTGGGCCGAGGACGCCGGCATCGCCTGCGTGCTGTTGCGCGGCAACGGCGCCAAGGCCTTTTGCGCCGGCGGCGACGTGCGCAAGCTAGTGGACGCCTGCCGCGAGCAACCCGGCGAGGTACCGGCCCTGGCGCGACGCTTCTTCGCCGATGAATACCGCCTCGACTACCGCATCCATACCTACCCGAAACCCTTCATCTGCTGGGCCCACGGCTATGTGATGGGTGGCGGCATGGGGCTGATGCAGGGTGCCGGGATTCGCATCGTCACCCCGTCCAGCCGCCTGGCGATGCCGGAGATCGGCATCGGCCTGTACCCAGACGTCGGCGCCAGCTGGTTCCTCGCCCGCCTGCCCGGCAGGCTCGGCCTGTTCCTCGGCCTGAGCGCGGCGCAGATGAACGCCCGCGACGCTCTCGACCTCGACCTGGCCGACCGCTTCCTTCTCGACGACCAGCAGGACGCCCTGGTCGCCGGCCTGGTGCAGATGAACTGGAACGAGTCGCCCCAAGTGCAACTTCACAGCCTGCTTCGCGCCCTCGAACACGAGGCCCGCGGCGAACTGCCGGAGGCCCAGTTGCTCCCGCGCCGGCCGCGCCTGGACGCACTGCTCGACCAGCCGGACCTGGCGAGCGCCTGGCAGGCGCTGGTGGCGCTGCGCGACGACGCCGACCCGCTGCTTGCGCGTGGCGCGAAGACCCTGGCCGAGGGCTGCCCGATGACCGCGCATCTGGTCTGGCAGCAGATCCAGCGGGCGCGCTACCTGTCGCTGGCCGAGGTGTTCCGCCTGGAATACGCCATGAGCCTGAACTGCACGCGCCATCCGGACTTCGCCGAGGGGGTACGCGCAAGGCTGATCGATCGCGACAACGCACCGAACTGGCATTGGCCGCAGGTGGAATCGATCCCGCAGGCGGTGATCGAGGCGCACTTCGAGCCGACCTGGGAGGGCGAGCATCCGCTGGCGGGGCTCTGATCCGCCGCGCCGCCCTCTGCCGAAGGAGGGCGCGGGCCCGCCACGTCCATAGCGTCTAAGCTGTTTCACAGCATCCCCAAGAGGCCTCGCGGCCGCCACAGGAGGAGCTCCATGAAACAGATCGCCTTCATCGGCCTCGGCCACATGGGCGCGCCGATGGCCACCAACCTGCTCAAGGCCGGCTACCTGCTGAACGTCTTCGACCTGGTGCAGAGCGCCGTCGACGGCCTGGTCGCCGCCGGCGCCAGCGCCGCCCGCAGCGCCCGCGACGCGGTGCAGGGCGCCGACGTGGTCATCAGCATGCTGC
The DNA here is from genome assembly GCF_050433085.1 of Pseudomonas sp. RC10-4-2. NCBI lineage: Bacteria > Pseudomonadati > Pseudomonadota > Gammaproteobacteria > Pseudomonadales > Pseudomonadaceae > Pseudomonas > Pseudomonas sp. RC10-4-2. Next base: position 871,225 of record NZ_JBNPXX010000002.1, on the reverse strand, counting down.
CGGCCAGCCAGCACGTCGAAGGCCTGTACCTCGACGACGATGGCCTGCTCGCGCACATCGCCCCCGGCACCCTGGTGCTGGAATGCTCGACCATCGCCCCGACCTCGGCGCGCAAGGTCCACGCCGCCGCCCGCGAGCGCGGCCTGGCGATGCTCGACGCGCCGGTGTCCGGCGGCACTGCCGGCGCGGCAGCCGGCACCCTGACCTTCATGGTCGGCGGCGACGCCGAAGCCCTGGAGAAGGCCCGGCCGCTGTTCGAGGCCATGGGTCGCAACATCTTCCATGCCGGCCCCGACGGCGCCGGCCAGGTGGCCAAGGTGTGCAACAACCAGCTCCTCGCGGTGCTGATGATCGGTACCGCAGAAGCCATGGCCCTGGGCGTGGCCAACGGCCTCGACGCGAAGGTGCTGGCCGAGATCATGCGCCGCAGCTCCGGTGGCAACTGGGCGCTGGAAGTCTACAACCCCTGGCCGGGGGTTATGGAGAACGCTCCGGCGTCGCGCGACTACAGCGGCGGCTTCATGGCCCAGTTGATGGCCAAGGACCTCGGGCTGGCCCAGGAAGCCGCCCAGGCCAGCGCCAGCAGCACGCCGATGGGCAGCCTGGCGCTGAGCCTGTACCGTCTGCTGCTGAAGCAGGGCTATGCGGAGCGGGACTTTTCCGTGGTGCAGAAATTGTTCGATCCGACCCAAGGCCAATAGACAGGCAGGCGGGTCCGCGCCCAGGCTGGTCGATTCGACAATGTGAGGAGCCCGCCTTGAACGCCCTGCTGCTGCGTTACCGTTTCCGCCTGCTGTTCTTTTCCACCGTGCTGTTCACGGCGATCCTCGGCCTGCCGTCGAGCACCAAGCCACGGGTGCTCGGCAGCCTCCTGCTGCTGGTGCTGGCCGGGATGAACACCTTGCGCAGACGCAGTCCGCTGGTCTACCTGACGGCCTTCTTCGGCCTGTTCAGCCTGGCCCTGTACACCACTGCGGACTTCAGCAGTCCCTACTCCAGCCTGCCGCCCGGCCTGCTGCGCGGGCTGAGCCTGATCCTGCTGTACCTGACCCTGTTCGCCGCGCTGTTCCGCCGCGTCACCCAGGAGCGCCCGGTGACCCACGAGTTGCTCTACGGACTCTGCGCACTCTACCTGCAGATGGCGCTGGCCTTCGCTCTCGCCTACTACATGGTCGAACAGATGCAGCCGGCCAGCTTCATCGCCAGCCATGGCGCACTCGGCCTGGATACCTTCGTCTACTACAGCCTGGTGACCCTGACCACCGTGGGCTACGGCGACATCCAGGCGATCAACCCGCTGGCGCGCCTGCTGGCCGGCAGCGAAGGAGTGATCGGGGTCCTGTTCATCGCCCTCGCCGTGGCCCGCAGCCTGACCCTGATGAGCGACAGCGAGAAGGTCTGATTATTAAGCTGGGCTAATGAGTGTATCCCCCGCGCAGCGGTTTATCCCGGCGAGCGCAGGGCGGATGATGCTGATCGACGCCGCTCTGCGGCATTTCTCGAACGGAAGGTGCAGCATGAAAATCGCCCTGATCGGCGCCACCGGCCACGTCGGCCACTATTTCCTCAACGAAGCCCTGCAACGCGGCCACGCGGTGACCGCCCTGGTCCGCGACCCGAGCAAGCTGGCGGCGCGCGACGGCCTCTGCGTAGCGCAGGCGGACGTCAGCGACCCGGCCCAGGTGGCCAGCGCCGTGGCAGGCCACGAGGTGGTCATCAGCGCTTTCAACGGCGGCTGGGGTAGCGCCGACCTCCGCGCCCGCCACGCCGCCGGCAGCCAGGCCATTCTCGACGGCGTGAAACGCTCCGGCGTGCCGCGCCTGCTGGTTCTCGGCGGCGCCGGGAGCCTGGAGATCGCCCCCGGCCAGCGCCTGGTGGACAGCCCGGAATTCCCCGAGCAGTGGAAGCAGGGCGCCCTCGGCGCCGCCGACGCCCTCGACCAACTGCGCGGCGAGCAACGACTGGACTGGGTGTTCCTCAGCCCGGCGATGCTCCTCGAACCCGGCCAGCGCAGCGGCAAGTTCCGCCTCGGCGGCGACCAGGTTCTGTTCGACGCCAAGGGCGAGAGCCGGATTTCCCTGGAAGACCTGGCGGTAGCCATGCTCGACGAGGCCGAGCAGCCCCGTCATCATCGCCAGCGCTTCACCGTGGCCTACTGAAAAGACCAGGCGCCCCTCTCGGGCGCCTTCGTCGTCAGCCTTCGGACTTCGCCGCCGGCGTGACGATATCGAACCAGAAGTCGAAGTCGCCGAGCATGCCGAACAGTTGCCCCAGCAACAGCGGATTGCCGGAACTCTTCAGCTTGCCCTCGAAGACCAGGCGTACCGCCGATACCTCTTTGAGCAGTAGCCGGTTGAGATCGGCGCGGTCGATGCTCACGGTCTGCCCGGCGTCCTCGCTCTGCACGCCGCGCAGGTTGTTCAGGTGCGAGTTCTTCAGTTCCAGCAGGTAGTTCTCACCGATGTCCGGCAGGCGCAGGTTGATGCTCAGCGCCTTGCCCTCCGCAGCGCCGGCGTCCAGGCGCACGCCGAGATAGTCGAACAGCAGGCCGGTGTCCATCGCCGCCAGGGCATCGGCGCTGCCGGCCTTCATCGTCGGCTGGTCGCGCGGTACGCCGTGGCGCAGTTCGTAGGCGGCGCTGAGGTAGCTGTTGCGCCAGCCGGCGTTCTCCGCCTGGTAGCCGAGCTGCTCCAGGGCGTCGGCCTGCAGCTCGCGCGCGGCCCGGTTATCCGGCTCGGCGAAGACCAGCCTGTTGACCACCTCGACCACCCAGCGGTACTCGCCCCTGGCGTACGACGCCCGCGCTTGCTCCAGCAGGCGCTCGGCGCCGCCCATGTATTCCACGTAGCGGCCCGCCGAGTCCTCCGGGCTGAGCGGGTCGAGGCTCGCCGGGTTGCCGTCGTAGTAGCCCAGGTAGCGGTTCAGCACGGCCCGTGCGTTATGGCTGACCGAGCCGTGGTAGCCGCGGTCGTACCATTCCTGGTCGAGGCTGGGCGGCAGGCGCAGGCGGTTGTGCACCTGGCCGATGGTCACGCCCTGGTTGGCCAGGTGCAGGGTCTGGTCGTGCAGGAAGCCGTACAGGTCACGCTGCTTCTCCAGCACCTCGACGATCTCCGCGTTGCCCCAGCGCGGCCAGTTGTGCACTGCGAACATCACCTCGGCCTGCCTGCCGAAACGATGCAGCGCCTGGTTGATGTACTTGCTCCAGCCCAGCGCATCACGTACCTCGGCGCCGCGCAGGGTGTACAGGTTGTGCAGGGTGCCGACCACGTTTTCGGCCATCAGCAGGGCCTTCTGCCGCGGCAGCCAGATGTTCATCTCCGCCGGCGATTCGGTACCCGGCGTGTTCTGGAAGGTGAACGGCACGCCGTCCAGCACCAGGTCCTCGCCCTCGCCTTCGATCAGGCGGGTCGGCGCCAGCAGGCTCAGCGGTCCGCGCGCCAATCCCTTGCCGATGGCCATGTCGACCTGCCCCTGCGGCCCCTTGGGCAGTTGCGTGCCGTACTGGTAGGTGGCGCGGCGCATCATGGCGTTGCCGGCCAGGACGTTCTCCTTGATCGCCGCCTCCATGAAGCCGGCCGGAGCGATGATCTGCACCGCGCCGCTGGCGACCTGCTGTGGCTCTACCAGACCGCGCACGCCGCCAAAGTGATCGGCGTGGGCGTGGCTGTAGATCACCGTACGGATCGGCCTCTCGCCCAGCTCGCGGCTGACCAGTTCGTAGGCCGCCCTGGCGGTGGCCGGGGTGGTCAGGGTGTCGACCACGATCCAGCCGCTGTCGCCGCGGATGAAGGTGATGTTGGCCAGGTCGAAGCCGCGCACCTGGTAGATACCCTCGGCAACCTCGAACAAGCCGTACTTGAGATTGAGCAGGGCCTGGCGTTGCAGGCTGGGATTGATGCTGTCGCGAGGCTTGCCGTCGAGGAGGAAGTCGTAGCCACCGAGCTGCCAGGCGACGCTGCCGTCGGGGTTGCGGATGAGTAACCGCTCCGGGCGCCGGATCAGGCCGCGGTCGGCGCGCTCGAAGTCGGCGCGGTCGGCGAAGGGCAATTCCGCTTCGACCCGCCGCTGGGCCTCGACGGTGAAGGCACTGGGCGGTTTGGGCGCGGTGGTTTCGGCGGCGCCGGCGAGCAGCGGGGCGAGCGCCAGGAGTGCAAGCAGACGGCTCATCGGATACTCCGTTTTATTGTTGTGGGCTTCGGCTGGCACTATGCCGAGCGGCACGGCAATAATTCCAATGCATTCCAGGTCCACATTCGATGCGGAGTCCGCATGAGCGATCTACGCCAGTTCCGCCACTTCGTCGCCCTCGCCGAGCACGGCCACTATGCCCGCGCCGCCGAAGCGGTGAATCTCAGCCAGCCGGCGCTGTCACGCAGCATCCAGGCGCTGGAGGGACAGTTGGGTTGCACCCTGGTGGAGCGCGGCAGCCGCGGCGTGGCCCTCACGGCCCACGGCCGGCTGGTGCTGGAACACGCTCGGCGCCTGCTGGCCGGGCATCGCGCACTGCACAACGCGGTGAGCCAGTTGGCCAATCTCGACAGCGGCGAGCTACGCCTGGGCGGCGGTCCCTTCCCCGCCGCACGGCTGTTGCCCGAGGCACTGGCCGGTTTCTCCAGCGCCCACCCACGCGTGCGCGTCGTACTGCTCATCGAAGACTGGCAGACCCTACGCCAGCGCCTGCTGGATGACGCCGTCGAACTCTTCGTCGCCGATATCCGCGAGCTGCAAGGCGATCCGCAGTTGCGCATCCACCCGCTACGCGAGTATCCCGGCGTACTCTTCTGCCGCCCCGGCCATCCGCTGCTGGGTCTGGTGAGGCCGAGCGCCGAGCAACTGGCCGACTACCCGCTGGCCGGCCCGCGCCTGCCCGCGGAAGTCCGCGGCGACCTGGCGCGCCTGCTGCAACGCGAAGAACCGCTCGGCATACAGTGCGACGACGTGCTGATGCTCAAGGGCCTGGTCGGCTCCAGCGAGCTGATCAGCCTGGCGCCCTGGGACGTGGTTGCCGCCGACGTCGAGGCCGGCCGCCTGGCGCTGCTGCCCTGGCCCGCCGGCTCCGAGCCCGCCCGCGCCAAGGGCTCCGCCTACGGTCTGGTCAGCCGCGCCGGCCGCAGCCTGTCGCCGGCCGCGGCAGTGTTCGTCGAGCGGGTGCTGGAACAGGACCGGCGCTTCGCCGCCACCTGAGGCTCAGCGCCAGCGAGCGTCGTCGCGGCGCTCCTGCCAGGTACGGTTCCAGTCGCGCCCGCGGTTGTCACGGTCACGGTCGTGATAGCGCTCGTAGCGGTAGTCGGGACGATGCCGGTGGTCGTTGCGGTCGTAGACCACGCAGGCCGACAGCGGCAGGACGAGGATCAGCAGGGAAAGCAAACGACGCATGGCGCCTCCTGTGCGGTTCCGGCCTCTCCTGCGGATGCGGGAGGATTGCCTGTTCCGGAACCTGCACATCGGACTGCGCGGCGCGCGGGCGGTGCCCGCGGCGAGAGTAAAGCCTGGGTAAATCAGCCGAGGCCACGCAGGTGCAGGACGCCGAACAGCAGCACCTGGAGGCGCTCCAGCCAAGGTGCCGGGCGCGCCTTGAGACGCCCGTTGAGCAGCAGGATCTCGGCGGCATGGACCAGCACCAGCACGCCGGACAACAGCAGGATCGGTCGATGCAACTCGCCCAGCGGGTAGGCCAGGTTGACCAGCGCGACGAGCCAGAACATCGCCAGGGCGCCCTTGGCGAACGACAGAAAATGACTCATGGGGGAACCTCCTCGTTTCGGTATCGGCAGAGTGTGCCGAGCAAATGCGCCAAGAGGGTCCGCACTTTCGACTGGAAAGCACGACGGCGCCCGCAGGCGCCGTCTTTGCTTGCGCACCTCAGTTGCGCCAGCGAGGCACCCCGCCCTGCTGGCCCCGGTGCCGCGGACGATCCTGCCCACCGTGTTGCTGCCAGCGTTGCGGAGAATGCCCGCGCCATTGCGGCTGGCCGCCGCGCTGCCAGTTGCCCGGATGCCGCTCGCCACGATGGGCCGGGCGCGATTCGTGGTAGCGCTGCTGGTAGCGATATTGCTCGCGCCGGTAGTCGCGGTGGCCATCGTAGCGGCGTGGCGCCGGGTAGTAGCGTTGGTCGTAGTAGCGCGTCGAGTAGTAGCGCCGTTCGCTGCGCCAGCCATCGTCATACACGCGATAGCGCGGCACTTCGTAGGCGTAGCCGTAGGGCTGGCCGCGATAGTGGCGCCAATCGCCGTCATCGTAGTCGTAGTCATACACCGCGCAGCCACCCAGGCTGGCGAGAAGCAGAAGAAGCGGGACTCTCAGGAATGTGCGCCACATGGCAGCCTCCTGCGGCCCCGCTGCCGACCGGCCGGACGACCGGCGACGCCGCGAGGCGCGCATACGACGTGAAGACTCGGGAAATGGAAGTGGGCTCAGCACCAGCCTTTCTTGGCGTGGCCGGGAGGACAATGGGGCGGGCCGCCGCGATCGTAGCCGTAGTAGCCATCGTCGAACGGATCCAGTTCGACGTAGGCGCCCGGCACCCGAACGCTGCAACCGCTCATCAGGAAGGCCGCCAGTAGCAGCCCGAACAATCGCATGACCATCAGCATTCTCCTTCATCGCAGAACGCAGCCGAACCACGCCTGGACAAGATCCCGATGGAGCGGGAAGCCGGTTGCGGCGGTTGCAACCCGGCTGCAATTAGAGACCGAAGGAAAAAACGGAAATTCCCTGAATCCGACCAACGACACGGGGCTCCAGAACGTGACCGCAGCCGGCGTTTCTCGGTAGAGTGCGCGGACCAAGGACTGCCGGCCCCGCCGGAACCGCTCAAGGAGCATGCATGCAACCCATCGACCGCGCCCAGGCACAGCAGCGCGCCAACGACATCCTGGTGTTCCAGCGCGAGCTGCAACGCCTCGACCAGGAGCAGGCGTTCCGCCTCGAACCGGCCCAGGCCCGGCAACTCGCCGACTATCACCTGGCCCTGCTGGACAGCTACCGCGACCGTTTCGACATCGACCACGACCTGCGCAGCCAGCAACTTTCGCTGGGCATGCGGGTGGCCTCGTTCTTCGGCGCCCTGGCCTTCGCCGCCAGCGTGTTCCTGCTGTTCTATCGCTTCTGGGGCCTGTTCCCCACCGTCGCCCAGGTGGCGATCCTGGTCGGCAGCGCCTTCGTCGCGTTCTTCGCCACGCTCTGGGTCCAGGCCAAGGACGCCTCTGGCTACTTCAGCAAGCTGGCGGCGATGGTCGCGTTCGCCTGCTTCGTCCTCGACCTGACCATGCTCGGGCAGATATTCAACGTCACCCCCAGCGACCTGGCCCTGGTGCCCTGGGCGCTCTACGCCCTGCTCCTGGCCTACCTGTGCAACGCCCGACTGCTGCTGGCGGCGGCGATCCTCTGCGTGATGGGTTTCATCGCCGCGCGCGTCGGCACCTGGGGCGGCGGCTACTGGCTGAGCGTAGGCGAGCGACCGGAGAACTTCTTCCCCGCCGCCGCGCTGATCTTCGCCGTGCCGCTGTGCTTCGATCAGCGCAACTTCAGCGGCTTCGCCGTGATCTACCGGGTGTTCGCCCTGCTCGGCCTGTTCCTGCCGATGCTGGTGCTGGCCAACTGGGGCTCAGGCAGCTACCTGGCGTTACCGTCGGCGCTCATCGAGGGGCTCTACCAGGTCGCCGGCTTCGTCGCCGCCGCCCTTGTGATCTGGCTCGGCGCGCGACGCAACTGGGCGGACGTGAGCAATACCGGGATCACCTTCTTCGTCATCTTCCTCTACACCAAGTTCTTCGACTGGTGGTGGGAAGCGATGCCGAAGTACCTGTTCTTCCTGGTGCTCGGCCTCAGCGCCCTGCTGATCCTGCTGGTCCTGCGCCGCCTGCGCACGCCCCTGGGCATCGCCGCGAGGACTGACGCATGAATCGCAACCGTCGCAACGCCCTGATCGCCGGCAGCCTCCTGCTGCTGGCGGCGAACCTGGCCGCCCTCGGTGGCGTCGCCTGGAACCGGTCCGGCGAGGCCGAAAGCAAGCTGGTGCTCAGCCAGCGCGAGCTCCAGCGCAACTGGTCCTACGGTTTCTGGAGCGAAGAGAACAGTGGCGTCGAACTGCGCCTGGAGCTTCGCTCGCCGAGCAGCGAGCCGCCCAGTGACCTCGCTCCCCCGCTGCCGCCCGAGCAGATGCGCGCCCTCGGTTTCAGCATCCCGGACGCGCTCGACGAAGAGAGCGTACGGCGCTACCGCCGCCAACAGGAAAAACAGGTGCTACTGGTCCTGGAGCTCGACGGCCCGGCCTATCGCCGCGAAGTACGCCTGGCCGAGGAGCGCCTGGCCGAGGCCAGCGCCCGCAGCAAGGCCCTGCCCAAGGACGAAATGCTGTCCAGCCAGATGGAAGCCGCTCGCCACCAACTGAAGCATGAGCAGGGAGAGGCCAGCCGACTGTTCATCGTCGACGCCGGCCTCGACCTGGCCGCCCTGCGCCAGCGCTACCCCGAGCGCCAGCGCTACGCCATCGTCAAGGGCCGGGTGCGTCCCTGGTCCGCGGTCGACGAAGGCAGGACGCTGGTCGGCGGCTACATCAGCCGTACCGACCTCGCCGCGATCAACGTGCCACGACAATGGCACGCGGTATTCGCCAAGGTCGACGAACAAAACTACCGGCTAGCGCCGCTGGAACTGCACCTCAGCTTCGGCCAGCGCCTGGAGCCCTGGATCACCAACGCCGTTCGCCGCTGAAACGCCCCGCCTGGCGCACGATGCTTGCATCCGCGCGCCGGGCCCTGCACCCTGGGCACCCGCCAGCCATCCACCGCGCCATGAACAGCGAAATCGATCCAGGCCGCTGCCCGCTGTGCCAGCAATCCAACCGCTGCACCCTGGCCTATCCCGCTAGCGCCACCCAGGCTTGCTGGTGCTTCACCACGGAGATCGATGCGGCCGTGCTGGAGCGGATTCCCGCCGAGCTGCGCCGCCGCGCCTGCCTCTGCCCACGCTGCGCGCAACTGCTGCCGCCCGACGCCGACGACTGATGCGCCTGGACCGCTTCCTCGCCAACCTGCCCGAACTCAGCCGCCGCGACGCGCAGATGCTGATCGCCGGTGGACACTTGCGCGTGGACGGCCAGGTGGTGCGCGACGGCACCCACGAGGTGCGGGTGTTCAGCCGGGTGGAACTGGACGAGCGGCTGCTCCAGGCTGGCAAGCCGGCGCGCTACTACATGCTGCACAAACCGATGGGCTGCGTCAGCGCCACCCGCGACCCGCAACACCCGACCGTCCTCGACCTGTTCCCGGAAGACCTGCGCGACGACCTCCACATTGGCGGTCGTCTCGACTACAACACCACCGGCCTGATGCTGCTGACCAACGATGGCCAGTGGTCGCGCCGCCTGACCCTGCCGGGCAGCCAGCGCGACAAGGTCTACTACGTGGAAACCGAGGCGCCCATCGACCAACGCTACGTGGATGCCTTCGCCGCCGGCCTCCACTTCCGCTTCGAAGACCTGGTCACCCTCCCCGCGCAGCTCGAACCGATCGGCCCACGCTGCGCCCGCCTGACCCTGCACGAAGGCCGCTATCACCAGGTCAAGCGCATGTTCGGCCACTTCGACAACAAGGTGCTGCGCCTGCACCGCGAACGCATGGGCGATATTTATCTCGACCCACAGTTGCCGCCGGGTGCCTGGCGCCCCCTGAATGCTGAAGAAATCTGTTCGGTGTGAAACCCCGGCGCCCGCCGCCTGTCCACCGAAAGAGGCCGGACCGCAGGGGTTTGGCCGGCCGTCGCGAGCGACGCTAAGCTGAATGGCATCTGTCAGAGCGACAGCCTTTCCCGCATGGAGCAAGAGAAAGCGCCAATGAAAAGATCCCTTGCCGTACTGCTGCTGGCCTTCGCCGTCGGCAGCCTCCACGCGGCGCCCGCCAGCCCAGCGAACGCGCCTTTGCCGCCGGCCGACATCAAGGCGCGGCTGAAGAGCATGAAGCCCGGCGAGTACCTCTGGTACCCGGAGGTTTCCCCGCAGGGACCAGTGACCATCGTGGTCAGCCTTACCGAACAGAAGGCCTACATCTACCGCAACGGTATCGCCATCGGGGTCAGCACCCTCAGCTCCGGCAAGAAGGGCCGGGAGACCCCGACCGGAGTGTTCTCGATCCTGCAAAAGAGCGTCGACCACAAGTCCGACCTCTACAACAGCGCGCCCATGCCCTACATGCAGCGCCTGACCTGGGACGGCATCGCCCTGCACGCCGGCAACCTGCCCGGCTATCCCGCCTCCCACGGCTGCATCCGCCTGCCCATGGCGTTCGCCAAGAAGCTCTACGGCATCACCGGATTCAGCTCCACCACGGTAATCATTTCCAACGCCAGCAGCGCGCCGAAGGAAGTCGACCACCCCGGCCTGCTGGCACCGACGGTAGCGGACGGGCGACCGGTGACGCTGCCGGTGGAGCCCGGAGAAATCGCCTGGAACGACCCCGGCGCGGAACGCGGTCCGTTGTCGGTGCTGATCAGCCGCGCCGACCAGCGCGCCTATGCCTATCGCGGCGGCCAGCGCATCGGCACCGCACCGGTGCAGTTGCCGGCACGCCCGCAAACCGGCATGGCGGTGTTCTCGCTGCTGGAAAAGCCGACCCCGGAAGAAATCAGCGAGACCTCGCCGAACCTGCGCTGGTCGGTGGTCCAGGTGAGCAACCCGGGACAGGGCCTGACACCCTCCGAGCAACTGGGCAAGATCCGCATGGACCCGACCTTCGTCCGCGAAATGCTCGGTGCCATGGACGTCGGCAGCACCCTGGTGATCACCGACTGGGCCTCGACCCGGGACACCCACAGCGACTCCGATTTCACGGTGATCGCCACGGAAACACCGAACAATCCGACGAAATCGCTTAAAAAGTAGTCGGCAAGTTGTTCAAAAATCGAGCACAATGCCTCTCATCCGGTAAAAACCACACTGAACCGATGGGAATACTGCTCGTATGCCAACCTTCCTCCGTGCCGCCCTGCGCAGGCTGAGCCTGGCGGGCGCCACCCTTTGCGCACTGGCCAGCGGGCCGGTATTCGCCATGCCACTTCCCTCCGCCAAGGACCTGCAGAAACTCGCTCCCCAGGCCAGCCTGCCGACCCTCGAACTGGCCCTTACCGCCTATGCCTGCGCGAGTGCCAGCCAGGGCGGCGACAACGGCCTGCTGACGGTGATCGACTACTCGCGGCCGTCGCGCGACAAGCGTCTCTGGGTATTCGACCTGAAGGCCCGCAAGCTGCTCTTCGAAGAGTGGGTGACCCACGGCAAGAACAGCGGCGATGACCTTGCCACCTCCTTCTCCAACCGGCCGAACAGCTACCAGTCGTCGATCGGGCTGTTCCAGACCGGCCAGCTCTATACCGGCAAGCACGGCCAGTCGCTGCGCCTGGTTGGCCTGGAGCCGGGCTTCAACGACAAGAGCGAAGAACGCGCCATCGTCATGCATTCCGCTGCCTACGCCGATCCCAGGGTGGTTCCCGGGCTCGGTCGCCTGGGCCGCAGCCAGGGCTGCCCTGCGGTACGCCCGGCCGTGGCGGCCCGGCTGATCAACACCCTCAAGCGCGGCAGCTACGTGTTCGCCTACTATCCGCAGCCGAAGTGGCTGGAGACCTCGCGCTTCCTCGCCCCGCAGAGCTGCGCCGTGGCACGTGCGGCGCGTACGCCGGAAGTCATCGCCAGCCTGCTCAAATGAACCGCCGGGGCGGCGGCCGCGCCGTCCTTTCCTTCCCGGCATCCCGAAATCGCAGCATCGGTACTTGCCTCGTGGCATTTCGTCGGATTCCAGCCCCCCTTCCCCCATCCAAAAGCGAAACAGGGCTTGCAGTCCGGCACGCCGGCTGCTTAACTGATGCTCACGTTGTGACTGACCAGTCACAAACGACTTCCAAGAAAGCCCGCGTGACTGCCCGCGCTTCGGCGCCGGCCTTTCCTGCCCGGCCAATAGCCGCTTCGCCAAAATCCGAGAGGATTTCGGACGCTCTCTATTTGCCTGTAAGTCGTTGAAAATCAAAAGTTTATCAAATCCATCCGAATGACATTCAACTGTCATTGGGAGGCGCTTTCATCTGCCCATGAGCATTTTGTATTCGCCGCGACAAGCAGGTCGCCGCGTTCCCATCGAACGATTCCAGGAGGAAGCGACATGAGGCCGGAAACAGCCATCATCGAGATCCACGGGCAATACAGGATTCACACCGAGTTCTACGGCAACCCCGCGGCGCAGCAGACCATCATCCTGGTCAACGGCTCGCTGTCGACCACAGCGTCCTTCGCCCAGACCGTGAAGTACCTGCAGCCGCATTACAACGTGGTGCTCTACGACCAGCCGTATGCCGGCCAGTCCAAACCCCATAACGAAAACCGCACGCCGATCAGCAAGGAGTGCGAGGCCAGGATCCTGCTGGAACTGATCGAACGCTTCCGTGCCGACGTAGTGATGTCGTTCTCGTGGGGCGGCGTCGCCACCCTGCTGGCCCTGGCGCAGCGTCCCGGACGGATCCGCAGGGCGGTGGTCAACTCATTCTCGCCTCAGCTCAACCCGGCCATGCTCGACTACCTGCATCGCGGCCTCGACTATCTCGCCGCCTGCGATCGCACCCAGGTCGGCAACCTGGTCAACGAAACCATCGGCCGCTACCTGCCACAGTTGTTCAAGCGCTACAACTTCCGCCACGTCAGCAGCCTGGACGAGCACGAATACCACCAGATGCACTTCCATATCCGCGAAGTGCTGCGCCTGAACGCCGATAGCTATACCGAGAGCTTCGCCGGCATCGAGATCCCGGTGCTGTTCATGAACGGCGAGCTGGACATCTACACCACGCCCCACGAAGCCCGCCAGTTCGGCCAACTGATCCGCGGCGCGGAATTCCACACCATCCGCAATGCCGGCCACTTCATCGACGTCGAGCACAAGGCCGCCTGGCAACAGACCCAGGACGCCCTGCTGGCCTTCCTCCGCCCGCAGCGCACGCAGCCGCTCAACCCGATCTACCGCCCCCAGCCCAACGGCGCCAGCGTCCCCCTCGCCGCCCTCGCCAGCTAACCGCCACCGCCACGGGGAGCCCCGCTCCCCTGGCGGAAAAACCCAGCGAAATCAACAAAAACCCCGCCCCGGGCTTCACCTGCCGCCGCGCATCTGGTAAAAAGGCGCCCTGGCCGCAAAAGCCATCCGAGCGGGCGTCGTATAATGGCATTACCTGAGCTTCCCAAGCTCATGACGAGGGTTCGATTCCCTTCGCCCGCTCCAGATTCCATAGCTAAACCCCTGAAAACATTGCGTTTTCGGGGGTTTTGCCTTTTAGGGGTCGGAAACGTGTCGAAAAACTGTCGATAATGCATCCGTAGCCATCGCGGAAAGGAATCCCCACATGCATTATCTTTGCGGCAAACAGATAAAGATCGGCGATGCAGTCTTAATTGAATCCGGCCAAACAACTGGAACCGTTGAGGCAATAATCGTCACAGCCGAAGACATGAACCAATGGCAAGTCAACGAGCCAGGAATTCTCGTTAAAACAGACCCGTTTGGCCTTGTATTCTGGCCGCAGAGCGATCCCGATCCTGTCCTATTGCAACCTACCCAGCACGGATAACGTTAAGCGGATTCAATTTCACAGCTTCGGATAGATGCTCTTCCGATAGATGCGCATAGCGCATCGTCATCGATAACGAGGCGTGCCCCAGGATGTGCTGTAGGGTCACGATGTGCCCACCGTTCATGATGAAGTGACTGGCGAACGTATGGCGCAGTACGTGGCTGGCCTGCCCCTTCGGCAGCTTGATCGAGGTCGACAGCAGCACTAGGCGGAACACGCCAAGGCAGTTCGTGAAGGGCCCGTGGGTCTGCCAATGCCGGCGAATGTCGGCGGCCAATTGTTCCGAGATCGGCACCGAGCGCACACGCTTGGACTTGGTGTTGGCGAAGATCACCGTATTACCTTTCAGACGTTCCGGCGTCAGCGCCTGAGCCTCACCCCATCGTGCCCCTGTCGCGAGGCAGATACGAGCGACCATCTTCGGATGTGGCGACGTGGTGCGCGCATCCAGGGCCGTAAGCAGTTCGGACACCTGTTGCTTGGTCAGGTACGACAGCGGTCTTTCCTGAAGCTTGAGCGGCCGCATGCGCCCCACAGGATTCTCATAGTCAATGACGCCGAGTTGGCGCAATTCGTTGTACATGGACTTGAGGTAGCCAAGACGGTTATTCGCGGTCTTGCCCGACATGCCATTGGCTATCTGTCGGCTACGCAACCGAGCCACTTTCGCAGGCTCCAGGGAGACAGCGACCGGGTCGCCCAGGTCCTTTGCCACCAACCTCAGAATCGCCACGCAACGATGCCCGTTGCTCAGGGTCTGGCCGTGCAGTTCATACCAGAGTTCGACCAACTCGGAGAGACGCCGACGGTCCTTCGGCTTGAGCGTCCAGCTGGGGTTCTCCGCACACTTCTGACGCGCAGTGGCCTCGAATTGCTGCGCCTCCATCTTGGTCTTGAACCGCTTGCGAAAGCGCTTGCCCTTGATCGGTTCTACATCGACGAACCAACGGCCATCGGGGAGCTTGGTGATCGACATTAGACGGCATACCCCCGCCGCAGATACCGATCACACATCAGCTTGTGTATATGCCTTTCCAGATCGCGACGAGTCCAACCCTTGGCGAGATAGTGGTCTTCGATAACGTGCCAGAACTCCAATTTGCGGGCGGACTCAATAGCCTTTTTTGCCGGGACACGCTCCCGCGCGATCAGGCTCACGAACTGGCCAAGGAACATCTCGCAGTTACGCCCGCTGAAGCCCTTGGCGGTCTTGTGGTAGCGCCGATACTCGGTGCGCTCGATCAGCGGATCGCACTCGACCTGGACGCGGGCGTCCTGGCTGATCAGGCTCCAGAAAGGATCGTAGACCGCCGTCCGGCTCAGCAGCTTGAAGCTTTCGCAGGCATAGTTCCACAGCCCTTGCAGGTGCGGGCAGAGGCCCTCATAGGTGCGGCAGCCGATGACCTCCCCCGAAGCCATGCGCGAGCCTTCGGAGAACTGCTGGACGATGGAGTGATGGAAGCGGAATTCGAGCCGCCAGACCGTTTCCAGGGGGTTATAGGCCGGGTCGCCATCGCCGAACGGATCCCCGTTCAGGGTCGCCCACACGCTTTCCCAATAGTCGAGCTTATCGGTGGCCCGAGCCTGGAGGGTCTTGTTATAGATCGACAGTTGCAGGCCGTTGGCCGAGCCGAACATGTACGTCTCGCCACGCCCGTAGACCGAGGCGTTACCGTCAAACTCGATCCGCTCGATCCCGCTGATCTGGCGTACCCGACGCGAGCGGCAATGCATGCGATCCACCAGATCGCGAGGCGGTTTCCAGCCCTGTACGTCCAGGGCGATATGCACAGCGGCTTGGTTGGTTTCGCAGTGACTCAGCACGGCAGCGGCCAAATCATCCAGCACGCCCTGGAGGATGCGCGGATCGGCGCCATCGAGGGCGTGAGGCGATACCTCGATCTTGAGGTGCGAGCCGAGGGTATCGACCTTGATGTTGTGGTTCTTGATCAGCAGGATCAGGCCCATTTCAGCGTTCTGCAGGCGGTACTGATAGCCGGAGTCGCGACCGATGCGGCCCTTGGACCATTCGTAGCCGGCGAACTCGACCACATCCACCGAGAGGTCAAACAGCGCCATCACTTCCGGGCGCAACTTGCCGTTGTACAACTGCCGCACCGTATCCACGCCGCACCGCAGAATGCGCACGCCTGACAGGTCGGTGAATTGAGCCGTGGTGTCGTCGAAGAACAACCGCCCTTTCGGGCTTTCCAAGACCTGACCGTCCGACTCGATACTGACGCGAATTTGATGGCTGATTTTCTTCATCTTTAACGATCCAAATTGGTACGAATTGAAACCGCAATAGGTGGCTTATCTGACGTGTTACAGGGGCGTCGGCCGCGCCTTCGGCCTATCGCTCATGCCTTGCGCTCCCGGCCGGCGGCGCGGCCCGCCCCTCATGGCGGCACCCCTACCGCCGCTAGCGCCGTCATCACCGTCCACCAGTGATGCAGCGCCCAGCCCATCGCCACCGGGACGAGGAATTCCCAATCGATCATTTGTGCCTCCAGGGCCGCGAGGCATATTCGGAATCGGGGACGATGGTCAGCGGCGACTGGCCCCTGGCCGGTGCGTCTGCGGAGGCGGCAACAGGCGCTGCCGGAGCGATGCTGGCCACCGCGCCGGCCTGCCTCCCGGCACAGGTGACGGTCTGTTTCCAGTCCTCATAGCGAAGCTCTACGACGCACTCGCCCTTGGGCGTCACCCGGTAGCCGGAGCCGATCAGTTGCCAGCTGGTGAGTTCCAGGTGCCGGCCCGTGGGATCCTCCAGGGCGAACAGGTAGATATCGCCCCGCGACTTGCGGTAGGCGTGGGCAAGGATGGAGATCCGCCGATCGGCGAAGGGATGGGCGTTCAGATCAACAGGCGCAGCAGCAGGCCCATCAGGTACAAGCCCAGGAGGAAGAAAGCTATTCGCAGCAGGACGCGCTGGAGCAGCCACAGCAGCGGGCGCAGCAGGGGCTTGAGCAGGGTCGCCAGGAGCGTCGGCAGGTGTCGCAGCAGCCGGACCGCCAATCGTGCGCAGAGGCCCCATATACCAGACAAAGCCAATAGTGCCGGCCAGCAATGCCAGTAGAAGAACCAGCTTAGGCGACCGGAAGAGGCTCTTGCCCGCCTTGGTGTCCTGGGTCTTGCCGGTGGCCGTGGACTGGTAGAGGGCGAAGGTCTGCTTTCGGATCCGCTTGTACTCGATGATGGTGCCATCGGCGGGCGGACGGTTGAGTTGGGCGTCATGCTGGGCCTCCTTGTAGCGGCCAGGGATGCCGATCACCGCGAGGTTGGAATGCTTGTAGGCCATCTCGCAGGTCATGCGGATGTCGTCGCGGATGTAGGAGATGTTCGGCGTGGTGAGGACAATGTCCCAGTTGAAATGCCGATGCCGGGTCCAGGCGTCGAGCCAGCCCATGGGGCGGTCGGCCGCGTGGGCCGCTTCCGGTCCACCGGGATAGTCGAAGCGCTCGAGGTCTTTTTCCCGCCAGGACTTGGGAAACAGCAGTTGGGTTTCGTCGAAGATCAGGAAGGCCCCGCGGGGCGCCCACTGAAACCACGTGCGCATCTTTTCGAGGTCTTCCAGCGACTCCAGATCGAGGTTGATGATTTCCGCCGTGTTGGGCAGGTCCGGGAAGACCTGATAGGCCCGCTCCAGGGTGAAGCCGCGCACGTTGGTGATGATCACCCGCCCGTCTTTCAGCGCGGGCACGGCGTCATCCTGGATCGCGCCGGAGGTCTTGTAGGAGCCATTGGGGCCGTGATGGATCTTGATCGACACGGATCACCTCCCAATGAACGGCACGAAGCGCATGCAGAAGCGCGTCGCCGCCGCGACCATGATGATGTTCAGCGCCTGCGGCACGCCGAAGAAGGCCAGACCCGCCGCAATCGGCCCCGGTAGCGCGGCGTACATGCTGCGGATCATCTGCGGCACGCCGAGGCTGTCGATCAGTTCGCGGGCGGCGGTGTAGCTGACATCGATCAGCAGGATCAGGGTCTGGAGCGCGGCGTACATCGACGCCTTGGTGGCGACCACCAGGCCGTCGCGCACGAAGTCATAGATGCCTTGGGCGAAGAAATCCCAGATCCACTGGAAGAAGGCGATGATCTGATCGAGAAAACCGGAGAGCCATTCCATAGGGTCAGTCCTTCAGCAGAATGAGGGCGGCGATCAGCGCGGCCATCAGCAGCAGCGCCACGCGCAGGCTGGAGAGTTGGCCGGCGTAGTCGGAGATACAGAGGGAGTAGGACTTGCCCCAAATGGTCATGGACTCGCAGGGCAGTTGCCCGCCGCCTTCCGCCAGGTTGAGGTCGAAGGCGCCCTTCATCTGGTCGACGTTGGCCTTCACCTTGGTCTTGAGTTCTTTCTTGGCTTCCTCAACCTTCTTTTCCCAGGTGGCGATGGCGTCATCCCAGGTGCCGGGCGTGGGCTCCTTGAGTTCGCCGCCGGGGCCTTCGGGGCCGGTGGAGCAGTTCTCTTTCGCCGGGTCGCAGGTGCCGTTGCCATCGCCGCCCGTGCCGCTGCCGTCACCGTCGCCGCTACCATCGCCCCCGCCGTTGCCGTCCCCTCCCCCGCTGCCGTCGCCGCCATTGCCAGTGCCGCCGTCGTTGCCGCCGCCGTTGTTGTCTCCACCGCCATTGCCATCGCCGCCGCCGTCGCCATCACCGCCCGGCGTGGTCGGGTCGGTTGGATCCGTGGGATCGGTCGGGGTCTTGACGCAGGTAGTCCCCGACCACGACCAGCCGGGCGGACAGCCGGGGTCGTTCGGGTCGGAAGGATCGGTGTTCGGGGTGTCGGGTGGGTTCAGCGAATCGCCGGTCTGGGCAAAGGTGTAGGAATCGGCACCGCAATTCTGTCCGGTGCCCTTGAGGATGTAATTGCAGAAGCCGGTCGTGGTGGAGCCTTTGACCAGATAGCAACTGGCCGGGCTGGGGTTGCCGCCGTACTCGCAGCTCTGATAACAGGCGCTCGGTGCGCCGCCGTCGCCCACATAGTTCCGCCCGCCCGAGGTGACAACAGGCGAGTCCGGGCCCTTGGCCGGAAACAGTTCGCCTTCCTTGCACTCTTCGGGCGGCGGCTTGCAGGCACCGTCGGCCGGATCGAGTTCTTGTTCCGGAGGGCAGCTATCGCCAGTCAAGATGGCAGTCTTCGTCTGCCAGGTGATTCCTCCAGTACCCGAAACATTGCACTGAACTTCCTTGTAGCTCAGTTTGTTGATTTCCTTTAGCCAGTTGGCCGACGTGTTATCGAAGTAGTACTGGCACGCCGCCGTATAGGATGGAAAGAAGGCCGTGGGCTCTCCGGGGATGGAAATCTGCCATTGGTAGAAGTCCGCGCTCGCCAAGGAATGCCACAGCAACGAGACCAGCAGGCCCAGTAGCGGAAGAAGTCGGCCAAAGCCGGAACGTGCGTTGTTACTCATCCAGTCACCCATGAAAAAGCCCCCTGCCGGAAACTCCGGAGGGGGCTTCCGCCTCGGTCTGTTCGGTTAGAAGAATTCGCCGGTCCGGTACCCGGTGATGAAGGCGCCGGCGAAGAACGCCCCCAACCACACCGACCAGAGCACCCGTTACGCCTTGCGCAACATGCTGTAGATCAGGCCGGCGACGGCCAGGATCACCAGGGCGCCGACGATGTAGCCGCCAATGGCCTTCATATCGCCCTGGCCATCGGTGATCGCCGATTCCACCGCGCTGGTGTCGATCACCCCGGCGAAGGCCGGCAGCGAGGTCGCGGCAGTGACGGAACCGGCAATGCACAGGTTGCGGAACGAGGCGACCGGGCTGAACTTGGCGATGCGTTGCTTCATTGCTTTCATGGTGTTTCCTCTCTACTTGGCTTTACGAAGAAGTGACGCGACCCAGCCAATCAAAAGCCCCGTCACGAACGATCCCAGGACGCCAGCGGCACCGATGCCGAAGGCTTCCGGGGAGAAACCACCGTTGACCAGGATGTCCACGTATCCAGCGGCCTCGGGCGGAATCAGGTAGGCCTGTTGCCATGCGAGTTCGCGACACGCCATGAAGCCCTCGGGGGTCGAGGTCCACGCGGTACACACCTGCACAGCGACAACGCCTGACATAGCGATCAGTCCTCAAACAGCCAGGGAGGCCGCTAGGCCGTCGATCCAGCCCCAGGCGTAGCCGGTGGCCAGACCTACCGCGAACAGCGAGAGATAGCGGAGCATCGCGGCCTCCTACGGCTTACGCCTTGGCGTCCGGGGACTTGTCTTGTTTGTCCTGGCCCTGCGGCTGCTGGGTCGGGCGCGGGGCTTGGGCCTGCGCTTGCGGGCGGGCCGGGGCTTGGGCGGTCGGCGTCATCGGCTTGCCGCCCACAGCCAGCAGATCCACGAGGACCTGGGTATTGGTGATCCGACCGAAACGGTCTTGGGTCGGGCGGACCACGCTGGCGAACTTGCAGAGCACCGGCTGGCCTTCGAAGACGATGGCGTCCAGCAGGGTCGGCTCGATGTTGTATTCGCTGATCTCGAAGCCCTTGGCGTTGCCACGGGCACCTTCCGGGATCGGGGCGATGGATTGGACCGAGGCGTAGATTTCCCCGGTCTTGGTCGAGGTATAGGTGTCGGTCTTGGTGACCCACAGTTCGACGACGCCGCCTTGGGTTGCAAACATGTTCATCGGTGTTTCTCCTTCAATTCGCCTTTTTCGGCGTGAGTTGTCCCGCTGCTGCAAATTCGGCTGTTTCGCCTTCATTCAGCGGTGTTGGGTGAAAGTGATGTGTTGGGCGATCCCTTCGGGCCGGGCTCTATTCGCTAGCGAACCAAGCCAACCACGGGTGTTCGTCTCGGCCCATTCGGGTAACGATCCCTATCGCAACGTCGTCTCCGACGGCCAAGGGGAACCCTTCCCCTTAGAACCCGCAGAGCAACACCAAGGGCTCTGCCCTTGTCATCCCGCTCTTGCCGCCGAGGGCTCGGGAGCGCGGGGCGGAGAAACTGCCCCACACTCCCCAGCGGAGGCTGTTTCAGGGGGGAGGCGTTCAAGGGTGCGCTGCGCCCGTGCTTCCGTTCGCCGGAACGGTGAAGCTGTTCCGACGAGCCGGGAGCGCGGCCCTTGACCGGATCGGCCACGGTGCGGGCGGCTTGGATCAGGCAGAGCAGGAGGAGCGCTTTCAGGATGTCAGCGAGCATGGGTCAGCCCTCCAGTTGGAATGCTTCGCGCACGGGCACGAAGGGCGTGGGTTTCCCGCTGTCGTACACAACGTGCCAGTACTTCGGCGGACGCCGGGACGGGTCGTGTTTCGCGCAGAAGGAACGGGGACGGCAGAGCCAGCGGCCATCTTCCAGATAGGGCAGCCCAGGGGGCCGGCAGTCCGGACACGGCGACGGGCTGTGCAATGGGATGGCCTGCCTTGCGGACCAGCACACAGAGCAGGCGCAGTCCGGGGCGTGAGTTTGGCGTAGGTAGTTGCACTGATGCATCAGTAGCTCCCTCCCCTTCGAAGCTCTGCTGAATACGGAGAACCAGTTCAGCGTTCAGGGAGCGCAACGAGGCTTTCGCAGCCTGTTCAACCCGAGCGCGAAGGGCTAGAGGCATACGGAGCTTGAATTGCGGATCGGTGCGGCTCATGCCGTCCACTCCTGTTCCAACAGCCAGTTGCGAAGCAGCGCGCTATTCACCATGCGCAGCTTTCCAAGCTTCACGGACGGCAGCACACCCCGGTAAACCCAGGCGCGGGCAGTGCCGTAGCTAATGCCGTTACGCTCCGCCCACCGCTCGATGGACTCCACATCCTGTTGCGGCCCTATCAGGGCGCTGGGGTTAAGCTCTTCCAGTTCCATGCTCATTCCGTCACTATTCGTCGCTATGCGTGCCAGTATGCATTTATGCATCCGCACTGACGAAATATTCGTCATCAACAGCAATATTAATGACGAATATTTCGTCTGACAAATATTTCGTCAGATATTTATAGAGCTTTTTGGAATGATCGAAGAGCGACTTAGAACTCTTGTGCGCTATCTTGGCGCCGCAAGGCTTGCAGAAGCGTCCGCGATAAAGAATCGCCGCCGCTGGCAAACAGTTGCGACCGATCTAAAGGTGAAGACCAGAATTGAGGACTTGGAGGAGTTGCTAAAAGCGTTCCCTCAATACGAACTCTGGTTGTGGAAGGGCGAGGTGGACCCTGCACGTGGACAGGTAGCACCAGGCTATGAGGAGGCAGATGCCAAATTAGGCAAACCCAGCGCGGGATAGAGCTAACCAGGAAGGTAGCACTGCGCTGGTTCAGCAAAGGACGTGGCTAGTATGGCAATCCGACCAATGACGATTGCCACCGCGCCAAGCGACAGCAAAAACACTGTTTATTTAAACAGTTCTACGCCATGCATTTTGATATTCGCCGTATGCGCCGCTATGGCAAATCCCCTTGGACGTGCGAGCTTCGACAAAGCTTCTGCACTCCGAGGAGACGTGTGGGTCAGGATGGCCTCACTTCACCACTCAACCGCCCTACCCGCATCGCCGAAATCCTCAAAACCAGCCCCGGCGAATCGATACTGCCAACGCTCCACGACGTGCAGATTCACGGCATGGCAACCAATGCACTGGTGATCACCGGTATCGAGTTCATCGACGGCGTGGCCTCCTCACAACCCTGGCATTGCCGGGTGACGTAAACCCCTTCCCTGCCCCTTCAGAAAGTAGGACTATCTACTAGCACAATGACATAACAGTACTACTCAAAGGACTGAGTGCAGATGAAAGCAGACTGGGACGACGCACCGCAGCACCTCAAGCGCAAACGCCAAAGCGCTGGAAAGTGGGTGGCTGCCGTTACCGCCGGAGTCGCCTTCACCGCCCTGGCCGTCTACGTGACAGATCAAAAGCTCACGTTTCCTCCTGAGCCGCCAATTGCTCAAGCGCCCCCGGCAGAAAGCTACACGCCGAAATACGCATTCAACGAGCCCGCCGGCCAGCCCGCCACGTCAACAGAGCAACTGTTCTGGGACGATGTGAACGAGCGCAACCGCCAACAGGCCCAACCAAAGCAAACTGTTTATAACGACACCAACTACGTCCCCAAGGGCGCCACAAACATCGTAGACATGGAGGCCGTACGCCAATCAGAGGCGTACCGGAATTCCACTGCGGCTTCGGGCATATCTTCCCGCAATAGCATCGAGCAATCCGGCGCATGGGTAGATAAATGGAGCGGCGGCGCTCGTTACTACGCAGAGTGGACGGTGTTCAACAATTACATCGACGATACTTCGGTATGTGCTAATCACAATCGTGGATCAATAAGCTATCGTGAATGTAGAAAAGGAGCGAAGCAGTTCTTCAAAGAGGAATGCCGTTCTTGGAAAGAAAAATTACAAGATGACCGGAAATCCTTCAGTTATTTAATTAGACAGCGATACTGTTCGGCCGCTAGTAGTTTCAACCCAATGGGATAGTTGTATCAGAGACCAGAAAGGATAAAGATGAAAATCCAGCGAATCACAGCTCAAAACTTTCGAATGCTGAAGAACTCAAAATTGGACCTTCAGTCAAGCCTGTCACTGCTCATAGGAAGGAACAATAGCGGCAAAACTTCACTTCTTATCCTCTTTGAAAAATTCTACAGCAACAATTGCAACTTTACATTTGACGATTTCCCCCTCGATCACCGCAACGAACTACTAAATATAACGGAGAGTACGGATGAAAATAGCCTAGCCATACGAATGCTTTTGGAAATCGAATACTCTGAGACCGACGACTTAAACCACCTATCGCACTTTATACTTGACCTGGACGACACTTCAAACTCTATAAAGATATTGTTTGAGTGCACAATTGACAAAAAAACGCTTCTCAAAGACTTAGAGGAATCAAGCGCTGAAAAAAGCCGATACATTAGAAAATACATCGGAGATTACCTTCGAACCCATATCTATGCTTTAGATAACGAAGAGAGCATATTTGACTCAAGAGAGAAATTAGTCCCCAGAGAATTAAAAAAGGTAAAGGAACTTATAAATTTCGAAATAATCCATGCGAAACGGGATGTTGCAAGTTCAGAGGGCGGCAAGAAAATACTTTCCAAACTGACCACTCAATACTTCAACAAGAAGAATAGCGAACCTTCTTTATTCGACCCAATAAATGACCTAATCATTGACATGGATGAAAGCCTAGAACAGGCTTACATGACATTTTTTGAAAAATTCCTAGAAAGCTCAAAAAACTTCCTAACAATAGACAATATAAAAGTAATATCCAACCTTGAAAGCAATGAGATATTAGAAAACAGCTCTCAAGTTGTTTACGGAGCAAATCAAAGCTTTTTACCTGAAACGTTTAACGGCTTAGGCCACATGAATATCCTCTATTTACTTTTAACAATAGAGATAAAAAAAGAATCATTCATAAAAAATCACAGGCAGATAAACCTGTTATTCATAGAAGAACCCGAGGCCCACACGCATCCTCAGATGCAGTATATTTTCTCCAACAAGATCAAGTCATTGCTTGCCGAAATAGAAAACCTTCAAACAGTCATCACTACCCACTCCTCACACATAGTATCGCAGTGCGACTTCAAAGATATACGATATTTCAAATGTGCAAATTCACAAGTGGAAATAATAAACTTCCACTCAGAGTTAAAACTTAAGCACTCAAACGACCTCGACTCCTTTAATTTCATCGAGCAATACCTAACACTGGGATCATGTGAGCTTTTCTTCGCCAGCAAAGTTATATTTATCGAAGGGATTTCAGAAAGAATATTATGGCCATATTTCGTGGATGCCTTTGACGCTAAAAACAAAGGAACAGCAAATTACACGCCTATTTCATCACAAAATATAACAATACTTGAGGCAGGAGCTAACGCAAAAGCATTCCAGCCTTTCCTAGAATTACTTGAAATAAAAACCCTTATAATAACCGACATCGACACAACAAGATACGAGAAAACCAACGACGAAAAAAAAGGAGTCTACGTGGCATGCCCAGTTTTACACGGAACCCACACCAGCAACGCAACTATAAAATATTACCTGTCTGCGCCGGAGCATAAAGAAGAAGACAAATTCAAAGAATGGTTTGAAAAATTCATCAATAACGAAATTAAAGAAAAAAACAGCTTCATTAAAGTCTGCTATCAAAAATCAGAAGAAGGCTACCACGGTCGAAGCTTCGAAGACGCTTTTTATAATCTAAACAAAGAAACCATAAAAAAATATATTGAAAATCTATCTGGAACACAAAATATAGACAAGATAGAAACTTATTCAGACCCTTATGAGACCATAGAAAAAATAGTTTCAAAGAAATCCACCTTTGCCTCTTCGCTACTATACCTTGCATTAACAAATCACGAAATCAATTGGAAAACCCCTCAATACATCAAGGATGGCCTAGAGTGGATATCACAATGACTCCGTACGACGAAATTCAAGTTGCAATTGAGAGTAAAACAAACTTCGTCTTACAGGGCGGTGCAGGCAGTGGAAAAACTGAAACATTAAAAGTCACGCTAGAATACATATCAACACACGCCCCAACAAAAAGAGTAGCATGTATAACTCACACCAACTTGGCAGCAGAAGAAATAGCCAGCCGAGTTACAGGGGAGCATTACATAGGAACAATTCACTCCTTCCTTGCCAGCCTAATAAAAGACTACAAAAAAAACATAAAGGAAATTATAGACATTCTATTCATACTAAAAAAAACATATGAATATAAAAAAACCGAGGGAGAAGCGGCGCATAAAAGCTATAAAAAGGCGTATGAAAAATATCAAACAAGGCTATATAGCCTAAAAAAAGAAAAAATAGATAAGTGCATAGACAAAAGGCAATTCGACAAAGATCCTGATAATTACACACATGAACTGAATGCAAAAATTGACGACCTAAACCTATATATAAGAAAAAGAATCGAATCCACTCCGACACAGGCAATAAATTACAACGAATCACCGTTCGATAGTCTTGATGACTTAAGTTACGGACATGATGGACTGATTCAGCTATCTGCAGAATTAATAAAACGACATAGAAAGCTACGACGAATCCTATCCGATAGATATGACTATATATTCATCGACGAATACCAAGACACATCACCCATTATTATTGATTCACTACTGACAAAATTCGGTGAAAGATCACCAGTATTCGGTCTCTTTGGTGACTCAATGCAAGGAATCTATGAGGATGGTATAGGTGACGTAAACGAGTATATAAAAAAAGCGATTCTAAGAAAAATCAAGAAACCCGACAACTATCGATGCTCAGAACAAGTTATTCGCTTCATCAATCGATTCCGAACTGATGACCTACAACAAGAACTAGCATTAAAAAAAGTAGAGGGAAATTTAGAGTCAGTAGAAAATCGACAAGGATTAACCAAACTTTTCTACATAGTCATCGATAACAAACCGCACTCTCGCAGCTCGGCAGAAGAGAAGTCTAGCTATATCAACACAATCCATAGCCTCATCGAAACTGCAAAAGGAGAAATGGTTGGCCCCTTCAGAATTCTCATGTTAACTAACAAGGCAATTGCCGAAAAGGCAGGGTTCGGAAAGTTATATGAAATTTTCTCTAACCGCTTTGGCCGCAACCTAAAGGATCAACTTGAAAAAACTCTTAACACACTTCAATTCAATGAAATATTTAACCTTATAAAGAACAAGGAAGACAATAAAACCTGGGCAACAATAGAGAACATCAAAAAGTCCGGCTATCGGCTCGATAGCGCAGCGTCGAAAAAAACCTTATCCGCATCAATAAAAAAACTTACCGACCCCATGCTTTCAGCAAATGAAGCGATTTCTAATTTACTTTCATTAAGAATTCTTTCCGAAGCGCCGTCCCGAGCAAGATTCATAACAAACAGCAACATTTTCCTTGAAAGCTTAAATAAAAACTCCAAATACCAGGATTTCAAACTCCTATATACTAAAGGACATAACACTTTCGCAAAAATACAAAAAGAGAACTTCGACATTGACGAGTACGAATTCAATGAACTTGAGAAGGACCTGACCAAAGAAATTTTTATACAATCATTGCTTGCAGACAGTTTAAAGCTATCTGAAATAGTCAACTATTTTCGATATCTAAATGAAGAATCTGAATACATCACGATACACAAAACAAAAGGAACCGGAATTAAGAATACCATCGTAGTATTTGAAGAGTTTTTTTGGCAAGACTACAAGTTCAATGAAATTTTCACAGAAAAGCATTTTCCAGAAATATCTCCCACAAGTAAAAAAATTCTATATGTGGCTACCTCTCGAACCATTTCAAATCTTTATTGCATACGTGCAATATCATCTTCTGAAAAAGAAGATATTGGAAAGTTCTTTGATGTGTCGCAGGAGATAACAATTGACCAGATTTAACCCTTTGCAAGATGAGCAGTACAGGGGGTGAGGCAAAGCTCAAGGAAAAAACCTTTAATCTCTGTGAATATCATGGACAGCCCCATGACCACTGTCGAAAAAGTGTCGAATTCAACGAGGCACATAGAGGCAAATCCAGCCTCAGAGACGGCAGACATCTACCTAATAAGACATATAGGTCCATCCTAGAATGTCTACTATAAGGGTTCGATTCCCTTCGCCCGCTCCAGATCCCAATGCAAAAGCCCCTGACACCAACCAGTGCCAGGGGCTTTCTGTTTTCAGGCTTTACCGCGTAAAGCCCGGGAAAGATCGGAAGCGCCCCCATGGATTTCGGCGGAGACGCAGCCGGAAGGTTCCTCTCCTTTACATCATCAGCGAGTAGGCCCGCTCCAACTGGTCCAGATCGATATCCAGGGGCAGCGGCAGGGGCGCTTCGCCGATGCGCTGCTCGCTGGCGAACTTTCCCTCGGCCAACACACGTGCCGGGTCGTTGAGGGCGAGGAAGTCGCCCCCGTCGTATTCCCAGAAATTCAGCGGGGAGCGGCCGGAATAGGTTTCGTTCCAGCAGGCGACGTACGAACGTTCGCCCAGGACTTTCGGACGGCAGGAAACGTAGGGTTCCAGATAGACCTCATGGGTGAGGTACAGGAAGGTGAGGTCATCCACGCGATAGACCGGCGCTTCGCTGACCTCCTGAGGCTCCTCGTCCAGTTGCGCTTCGGGGTTCGCTCCCGGATCGACCGCTGCGACAGCGGAAAACCCATCCGCCCCCCCTGGCTCTCCCATGGCCATGCCTCCACAGATGAAAAGGGAAGCAACCACGACCAATAACTTCAACACGACGCGTCCTCGCCTGAAAATCGCGGAGATTACGCCGCCAACTTTTCAGGTATGCGATCAGGGTGGCCCGCAACCTTCCGCCCCGCCGCCCGATATCGGGCAATTCCTACACGACGGAAGACGCATCCACCTGGGCCCGCACCCGGCTCGTCTTCTCTCTCAGCGCTCTTTCACGGTGTTCCGCAGCAAATTAGTAATTATCTGTAGGAATAACTCCTCAACAGCCTCGTATCACTTCCGCTCGAGCCGAATCTCGACCAGCTTGCCATCGATGAAGCGCAAGTGTCGGTAGACGCCTCCACTGGGGCCATACACCCAGAATTCGGTGCGTGCGGCATTCAACTTGGGCACGCCGTTGTTGCGCAGGGCAGGCTCGTTGACGATCCTGCTCAGCGGTTGCCCGCACCTTTCCAGGACTTGCTCGACGCTGTCGCCCTCGTCCACCAGGTGCGTGCCGCATCTCATCGAGGCAACGGCAGGAATTGCCAACGAAGACATGAACAGCGTCAGCGCCGTGCGAAACATGGATACCTCCCGCTTCCCCCGATAATGAAAGCGCGGACCGCCGCGGGGCGAGGCGAACTCCCTCACAAAGCCGCAAGCGTCGCACAGCGGCATAGCGACGCAGGCAGTTCCTTGCCGTCGCTTCGCCAGCTTCGTTAGACTGCCGCATCGCAGCACGCTTTCGTGGCTGCGCCCTCCCCGATCCGAGGCTTGCATGTTGGAGATAGTAGTCATCCGATAACCGCCACTTCGTCATCCCGCACGAGGTGTCGCCGGTTATCTGCCTTCGCCATGGCTCGCACGCGCCTTTTCGCGCCGTGCGGCCGCGTTGTCACACCGATGATTACAGGTTCTACCGACATGAACGTTTCCAAGCCGGAACAACGGACGCTTCACGCCTTGGCCCAGGGCGGCCATATCGCCTTCCTTCGCGACGCTTCGGGCAAGATCACCCGCGTCGAGTGCTACAACCGCGACGGCCACCTGCTGCTCGACTGCACCCTGGCGGTGTTCTCCAGGCTGAAGAACAAGGGCCTGGTCCACTCCCGCCAGGGCAGGCCCTACCGGATATCCATGGCCGGGCTGAAAGCCGTGCGCCCGCAGGCGGACAATCGCTGACCCCCTTCCTTTTCCATTGCCCCCGCCGGGACAAGGCGGGGGTTCCGAGGAGTGCTTGCATGAATATTTCCATCCGTGCGGAAACGCCCGGCGACATCGACGCCATCGCCCGCCTGACCGAAGCCGCGTTCCGCAACGAAACGCATAGCAGCCATACCGAGCAGTACATCGTCGATGCCCTGCGCCGTGCTGGCGCGCTGACGCTTTCGCTGGTGGCCGAAGCGAATGGCCAGGTGATCGGCCATATCGCAGCCTCGCCAGTGACCATCGATGGCGAAGCGGGCGACTGGTACGGCCTCGCGCCGCTATCGGTGGCGCCCGAGCGGCAGCGCCAGGGTCTCGGTTCGCAGTTGGTCCGGCGCCTGCTCACCGAGTTGCGACTGCTGCCCGCGGGTGGCTGCGTGGTACTGGGCGAACCGACCTACTACTCGCGCTTCGGCTTTCGGGTGGAAAGCGGCCTGGCGTTGCCCGGCGTTCCCGCCGAATACTTCCAGGCACAGTCCTTCAGCGGGCGCATGGCGCGAGGAATAGTGGCCTTC
This sequence comes from Pseudomonas sp. RC10-4-2, assembly GCF_050433085.1. Taxonomy (NCBI): domain Bacteria; kingdom Pseudomonadati; phylum Pseudomonadota; class Gammaproteobacteria; order Pseudomonadales; family Pseudomonadaceae; genus Pseudomonas; species Pseudomonas sp. RC10-4-2. The sequence goes on along the minus strand of NZ_JBNPXX010000002.1, from coordinate 841,753 downwards.
CACGCCGCATTCGACGCCAGCGACTGAGCCGGAACGACAGCAGCCGCTATGTCGCCCCCTGGTCGCGGGCTCAATCGAACTGGGTACCCTTCTGGATCAGTTCCACCTTGTAGCCGTCCGGGTCTTCGAGGAAGGCGATCACGCTGCGTCCGTGCTGCATCGGCCCGGCCTCGCGGGTGACCCGATAGCCCAGCGCCCTGGCCCGGGCGCAGGTGACGGCGGCATCCTCGACTTCGATGGCCAGGTGGCCGTAGCCGTCGCCCTGGGTGTAGCCGTCCCGGTCCCAGTTGTGGGTCAACTCCAGGGCAGCGGCCGCGCGCTCGTCCTGGTAGCCGACGAAGGCCAGGGTGAAGCGGCCTTCGGGATAGTCCCGGCGCCGCAGCAGGCGCATGTCCAGGGCACGGGTGTAGAACTCCAGCGCGGCCTCGAGATCGGCCACGCGGAGCATGCTGTGCAGGATTCGCATGGAAATTCTCCGTGGAGTCCGGCGGCGAGCCGCCGGAGCGGGAATCAACCTTCGACGCGGTAGCCCTTGAACAGGAAAAGCGGACCGAAGGCGTAGCTGTCGATCAGTTCGTAGAAGCGCGCGATGGTTTCGTTGCGGCAATGCTGGAGGAACGCCGCCTCGTCTTCGTACACCTCGTCGAGGTAGAAGCGGTTGCGGTTGTTCTCGTCGCGGATCACTTCGAAGCGCAGGGTGCCCGGCTCGTTCTGCAACGAGCCATTAGCATCGAACAGACCTGCCGCGGCGAACGCTTCGCGCTTGTCGGAGGGAACGTCGAACTGAACCAGTACGTGGTAGGTCATGGAATCTTTCCTCGTGAAATGGGGTTGGAAGCGATCGCGAGGTCCATGCTAGGGTGGCCTTTCACTCATTAAAAGTAATCAATAATCAGCAAAGCACTCACTTAAAGAGAATTATGTGAAACTCTCCCAACTCGGATTCTTCTGCGCGGTGGTCGAACGCGGCACCATCGCAGCCGCGGCCGAACAGTTGCATTGCGTGCCGTCGAACATCACTACCCGCTTGCGCGAACTCGAAGGACAACTCGGCGTAGCCCTGTTCAATCGCGAAAGGAATCGCCTGCTGGTCACCCCCGAGGGCCGCCTGCTGTACCGCCACGCCACGCGCCTGCTGGCGCTGGCCGACGAGACCGCTGCGCTGTTCGCCGGCGACCAGGCGCACGGCGCGCTACGGGTCGGCGCACTGGACGTGGCCCTGGCCAATCACCTGCCCCAGCGCCTGGCCCGCTACCGCCGCGAGTCGCCGGGCGTTGAACTGCACATCCGCCCCGAGCATTCGCTGCTGCTCGAGCGTCTGCTGATGGAGGGAGAGCTGGACCTGATCGTTGCCGACGGCCCCATCGAACACCCGTTGCTGGCCAGCCGCCTGGCCTTCCGCGAGCGCCTGTTGCGAGTCACTCCCGCCAACCTGCCGGCGCCCACTCCCGAGGACCTCGCCAGCCTCGAACTCTATGTGTTCGGCCACACTTGCCACTACCGCCGCCAGGTCGACCGCTGGCTGGCGGAAAGCGGTATCCAGCCGCGTGCAACCCTGGAAATCGAGTCCTACCCAAGCCTCTTCGCCTGCATCGAGGCCGGTCTCGGCTTCGCCTGCGTGCCGGAGAGCTTCGTTGCACGCATGCCCTCCACGCGACGGGGTTTCCATGCCGAACCGGTAGCCGGCCTGGACTCCAGCGATATCCATTTCGTCTGGCGCAAACAGCAAGCCTCGCCGCTGATCCAGGGCTTCATCGACAGCATCGGCGCCGACTGACGCCAACGATCGATGCCGCAACACAAACGCACTCGGAAAAATCGGTAACAGCGGAACCACTGCACAGACCAGAGAAAAAGCCGCCACCAACCAGGCCTGGCGGCGACACCGGAAGTACCCTCGGCGGCCGATTGCCGAGCCGATCCCCTACCTGCCCCCTGGGTTTTCCGACGAAAGACCTTGATTCGTGGGAGGTAGGGTCGTCTCCGCTAGATACCCCTCAACCCTGCGTGCGGGCTCCATGCCCGAGCGCCTTGGCGAGATTTGCCCATAGAGCCATCACTTATGACTGCGACAGACAGAACGCCCCCGCCATTGAAATGGCTCTGCCTCGGCAACCGTGATGCGAACGACGGATTCGAGCTCTTCGCCCATGGCATCTATGCGAGGAACGGCGCGTTGGTCGGCAGCAAGCTCTCCCTGCGCGAACGGCGCCAGCGCGTCGACCTGTCGGCCTTCCTTTCCGGCGCACCGCCGCTGCTTGCCGAGGCGGCGGTCAAGCACCTGCTGGCACGCCTCCTGTGCGTGCACCGGCACAACACCGACCTCGAACTGCTCGGCAAGAACTTCATTCCCCTGCATGCCAGCAGCCTGGGCAACGCCGGGGTCTGCGAGCGGATCCTGGCCTCGGCCAGGCAATTGCAGCAGCACCAGGTCGAACTCTGCCTGCTGCTAGCCATCGACGAGCAGGAACCCGCCTCGGCGGAGTACCTGGCGTCCCTCGCCCGGCTACGCGACAGCGGCGTGCGCATCGCGCTGCACCCGCAACGCATCGATACCGACGCTCGCCAGTGCTTCGCCGAGGTCGACGCCGGCCTCTGCGATTACCTGGGCCTGGACGCGCGCCTGCTTGCCCCCGGCCCGCTGACGCGTAACCTGCGCCAGCGCAAGAGCATCGAGTACCTGAACCGGCTGTTGGTGGCACAGGACATCCAGATGCTTTGCCTCAACGTCGACAATGAGGAACTGCACCAACAAGCCAACGCACTCCCCTTCGCCTTCCGTCACGGCAGGCACTATTCGGAGCCTTTCCAGGCCTGGCCGTTCAGCAGTCCGGCCTGCTGAACGCCGACGCGGCTGCCAGCCGTCACGCCAGGCTGGCCCGCTATCCCGCCAGGCGCTACCCTTGGCAGTTTCGACGGACAGGGACGACGGTCATGGGCAACTATTTCGAGAGCCCCTTCAGGGGCAAGCTGCTCTCGGAACAGGTCAGCAACCCGAACATACGGGTGGGGCGCTACAGCTACTACTCCGGCTACTATCACGGGCATTCCTTCGACGACTGCGCCCGCTACCTGATGCCGGACCGCGACGACGTGGACAAGCTGGTCATCGGCAGTTTCTGCTCGATCGGCAGTGGCGCCGCCTTCATCATGGCCGGCAACCAGGGACACCGCGCCGAATGGGCGTCGACCTTCCCCTTCCACTTCATGCACGAAGAGCCTGCCTTCGCCGGCGCCGTGAACGGCTATCAGCCAGCGGGCGACACGCTGATCGGCCATGACGTCTGGATCGGTACCGAGGCGATGTTCATGCCCGGCGTACGGGTCGGCCACGGAGCCATCATCGGCAGCCGCGCGCTGGTGACCGGCGATGTCGAGCCCTATGCCATCGTCGGCGGTAACCCGGCCCGGACCATTCGTAAGCGCTTTTCCGATGGCGATATCCAGAACCTGCTGGAAATGGCCTGGTGGGACTGGCCACTGGCCGATATCGAGGCAGCCATGCCACTGCTGTGTACTGGGGATATCCCCGCCTTGTACCGGCACTGGAAACAGCGCCAGGCCTCGGCCTGACGGTTGGACGAAGGAGGTCGAGGATTTTTCTCGGGCCCGATGGCCTACCCTCTATGCTTCCAACGGTGTACTGTCGCGATGCCTGGCCATCCAGGCATGCGTGCCAGAGCCACTCCAGCGACCGTACCGGCGGAACGAAACGCTGTGTTTCCGCCAGCCCGTGCCGAGCAACGATCGCCGGAACGATCGCAGGACTTCATGACCGGCGGCCTCCTGGAACGGCTACCGGGCAAGACGAGTGACAAGAACGACACATGATTGAAGAAGCCACTTCCAGCAAGCACTCAGACACGACGGACGCCCCACTGGTATCCGTCGTAGCGCCCTGCTTCAACGCGGAAAAGTACCTGGAAGAAGCCCTGCGCAGCATCTACGAGCAGGACTACCCGAATTTCGAAGTGATCATCGTCGACGACGGTTCCACCGACAACAGCTACGCCATGCTGGAGCAGTTGCAGAAAGTCCACGGTTTCCAGCTCTACCGCCAGCAGAACCAGGGCGTCAGCGCAGCGCTGAACTTCGGCCTGCGACACGCCCGCGGCGACTACGTAGCCACGCCGGACCTGGACGACATCATGCTGCCGCACTCGTTGAGCGTGCGCGCCGCGTACCTCGACCAGCACCCGGAAGTCGGCTGCGTCGGCGCCCTGGTGATCTACATCGACAGCGAAGGCCAGGAAACCAAGCGGCAGAACGGCAATCGCATCCGCCAGCTGGACTTCGACTACCTGCTCGGCAACGCCTACGTCTGCGGCGCCCCGGTGTCCCTGTACCGCATGGAGGCCCTGCGCGCAGCCGGCTTCTACGATCCCGAGATCAAGGTGCAGGACTTCCAGATGACCCTGCGCATCGCCAGCCAGGGCTACCAGATCCACAAGCTGCCGGTACTGGTCACCCGCTACCGGCGCCACCCCGACAACCTGTCGCGGCGCTACAAGGTGCTGCTCGATGCCGACCTGCGCACCATCGCCCCCTACCAGTCGCATCCCGCCTACGAGCGCGGCCGCACGGAGCTGGTCAACAAGGCCCTGAAATACGCCGTGGTCGCGGACAAGCGGCATGCCTGGCAACTGCTCCGCTCGCTGCCGCTGCGGCAGTGGAACCGCACCACCTTCCGCCGGTTGAAGCGCTTCCTTCTCCATCACGAGAGCTGAGTCCGTCACCGCGAAGATTCGTCGTGCATGGGCTATACCTCCCCGATACACCTTGGTTTCGAATCGCCGCCCGACAACGGGTAGGCCGGCCGCTTGACGCCCGCGGCCGTTCTTCGAGGGAGCTTGAATGACCGCGCTGCACGACCTCCCGGGAACCCGCCTGCTGGCACTGTTCGCCCGCCGGGAACTCTCGCCTGGCGAGTACTACGAGCATCTGCTGGCCCACATCCAGCGCTGGGAACCGCATCTCAACGCGCTGTATCGCTTCGACCCGCAACGGATTCGCGAACAGGCCGCGGCGGCCACCGAGCGCTGGCGCAAGGGACAGCCCAAAGGCCCGCTGGACGGGCTGCCGGTAACCATCAAGGAGCTGATCGCGACCGCTGGCGAACCTATCCCATTGGGCAGCGCCGCCACCGCCCTGCAACCCGCGCCCTGCGACGCGCCACCGGCCGCTCGGCTGCGCGAAGCCGGCGCGATCGTCCTGGCCAAGACTACGGTTCCAGACTTCGGCATGCTCTCATCCGGCCTCTCCAGCTTCCACGGAGTCACCCGCAATCCCTGGAACCTGGCCAACAATACCGGCGGCTCCAGTTCGGGCGCGGCAGCGGCGGCCGCCGCCGGCTACGGACCGCTGCACCTGGGCACCGACATCGGCGGCTCGGTACGACTGCCGGCGGGCTGGTGCGGCCTGGTGGGCTTCAAGCCAAGCCTCGGGCGGATCCCCATCGACCCCTACTACACCGGTCGCTGCGCCGGTCCGATGACCCGCTGCATGGACGACTGCCTGCTGCTGATGCGCTACCTCGCGCAGCCCGACGCCCGCGACGCCACCAGCCTGCCGCCGGAAGCGCTGGACTGGAGCGCCGAGCCGCTGTCGGTGCGCGGCCTGAGGGTCGGCCTGCAACTCGACCCCGGCTGCGGCCTGCAGCCCGACGCGGAAATCCGCGCCGCGATCGAGGCCGCAGCGCGGCTGTTCGAGGAGCACGGCGCCCAGCTCAGGATCGTCGAACCGCTGATGGACCGGAGCCTGCTCGACGGCCTGAACGACTTCTGGCGCGCCCGCCTGTGGAGCGAACTGCTGCTCCTCGACGAGACGCGGCGGGCCAGGGTGCTGCCCTATGTCCACGCCTGGGCCGAGGGCGGCGCACGGGTTAGCGGGGTCGATGCGGTGCGCGGTTTCAACCAGACCTTCGAGATGCGCCGGCGCGCCGCCCGGCTGTTCGGCGAGATCGACCTGCTGCTGACGCCGACCAACCAGGTCGAGGCCTTCCCCGCCGACTGGGCCTCGCCGCTGAACGATCCGCAGCGGCCGTTCGAGCACATCGTCTTCACCGTGCCGTGGAATATGGGCGAACAGCCCGCGCTCTCGATAAACTGCGGCTTCACGGCCGCCGGCATGCCGATCGGCCTGCAACTGGTCGCGCCGCGCTTCGCCGATACCTGGCTGTTGCGCATCGGCAAGACCTACGAAGGCTGGCGCGGTCCGATCCACGGCTGGCCCCGGCCGCCGGCTGACTGAAGCCGGCGGCCGCTCGTCGCTCGGCTCCAGGCCTGAGTGTTTCAGTCGTCACTCCGAGAGGGCCTTCGCCATGCGCTCCCCCACCCGTCCCCCGGCGGCCGCCGATCCGGCCAGCCGCCGCAGCGTCTTTGCCGTGGTCCTCGGCAACGCCGTGGAGTTCTTCGACTTCGGGGTCTATGCCACCTTCGCGGTGATGATCGGACGGACTTTCTTCCCCTCCGACAGCGCCTTCGTCAGCCTGCTCCTGTCGGTCACCGCGTTCGGCGTCGGCTTCGTCATCCGCCCCCTCGGCGCGATCCTTATCGGCGCCTACGCCGACCGCGCCGGGCGCAAGCCGGCGATGCTCCTTACCCTGTTCCTGATGGCGCTGGGCACCGGCGGCATCGCGGTGCTCCCCGGCTACGACAGCATCGGCCCGGCTGCGCCGCTGCTGCTGGTGCTGACCCGCCTGCTGCAAGGCCTGGCCTGGGGCGGCGAGGCCGGACCGGCGACCACCTACATCCTCGAGGCGGCGCCGCCGCACAAGCGCGGCACCTACGCCTGCTGGCAGGTCGTAGCGCAAGGCATCGCGGCGGTCGCCGCCGGGCTGATGGGTTACCTGCTCACCCTCTGGCTCGACGAGCGCCAACTGCAGGAATGGGGCTGGCGGATTCCCTTCGCGGCCGGCCTGCTGGTCCTGCCGATCGGCCTGTACATCCGCCTCAACCTGGCCGAGACCTTTGCCGGACGCGGCCGCCAGGCCAGCACCCGGAGCCTGCTCGGCGAATTGTTCGGCAATCATCGGCGGGCCCTGCTGCTCGGTCTGCTGATCCTCTCCGGAAGCACCATCACCCAGTACTTCCTCAACTACATGACCACCTTCGCCCTTACCGAGCTACACCTGCCGGCGGGCATCGCGATGCTCTCGACGCTGGTCGCCGGCGCCGCACTGGCGCTCTCGGCGTTGCTCGGCGGCGTGCTCTGCGACCGCTACGGGCGCCGCGCCGTGCTGATCCTGCCGCGCCTGGCGCTGCTCGCGGTGCTGTTCCCGGCACTGCAGGCAATGACCCGTCACCCCGAGCCGGCAGTCTTCCTCGCCGTCCTCGCCCTGCTCTCGGCCCTGCATGGCATGAGCGGCGCGGCGCTGATCGTGCTGCTGGTAGAAAGCTTCCCCCGGGCGCTGCGCTCCACCGGTTTTTCCCTGGTCTATGCGACCGGCGTCGCCGCGTTCGGCGGCACCGCGCAGATCGTGGTGACCTGGCTGATCGGCGTCACCGGCAATCCGCTGTCGCCGCTGGGCTACCTGCTGCTGGCCAACCTGGTCTGCCTGGGTGGGGCCTGGCTGGCCCGCGAGACCTGGCCGGGTCGCGGGGACATGGGAGGCGCGCCGCTGGTGCTGCGCGACTGAGAACTTGCGCGGTTCGTTCAAGCGCCGCCGGCCTGTCGCGAGCGACGCTGGGGACCTCATTCATCCGGAGGTCCCACCATGCAGTTCTTCCTGCGCTACGCCTACGCGCCCCTCTTCTGGTCCGGCTTCATCGGCCTGGCGACCTGGCAGGTCGGCTATCGCCAGGCTTCCCACGCCTGGCTGGTCGCCCTGTTCCTCGGGGCGCTCGGCCTGTCCTTTCTCGCCGAACGACGACTGCCCTACCAGCCACGCTGGAACCGGCCGCACGCCGACCGCCTGCGCGATGTCCTGCACGCGTCGGTCAACGAAAGCCTGAACGCACTTGGCATCCTCGCCCTGCCACTGCTGGCCGGAGTCCTGGGCTTCTGGCCGGTATGGCCGCAGGCCTGGCCGCTGTGGCTGCAACTGCTGCTGGCGATCGTCCTGGCCGATCTCGGCATCACCCTGGTGCACTACGCCAGCCACCGTTCGGCGCTGCTTTGGCGGCTGCACGCGGTGCACCATAGCGTGCAGCGCCTGTACGGTTTCAACGGGCTGATGAAGCATCCCCTGCACCTGGGCCTGGAAGCGCTCGGCGGCACCCTGCCGCTGTTGCTGCTCGGCGTGCCGCAGACGGTCGCCGCGCTGCTCGCCTTCGCCATCGGCATCCAGTTGCTGCTGCAACACAGCAACGTCGACATGCGCATCGGCGGGTTACGCCATGTGTTCGCCTGGGCACCGCTGCATCGCCTGCACCACATCCGCTACGGGCGCGCCGGCGACGTCAACTTCGCGCTGTTCTTCAGCGTCTGGGACCGCCTGCTCGGCACCGCCCTCCATCGTCCCGACTACCGCCTGGACAGCACCGACATGGGCATCGGCGACCAGCCTGACTATCCCCGCGACTATGCCGGCCAGTTGCTCGCGCCATTCCGCGACCTGCCACGCAGCAGGCACGTCCCACAGCCGCCGGAAGGATTGGGGCGTTCAGCCGGCCAGGCGTAGGTGCGGCAGCGACAGGCCGGCGCGGATACCGAGCAGGCTGCGTACGCTGCGCGACAGGTGCGCGGCGTCGGCAAAGCCGGCGTGATGGGCCGCCTCGGTCAGGCTGCGCCCCTGCAAGGCCAGGGCGAAGGCCAGGTACAGGCGGCGCCAGAGCACCAGGCGGCGTACCGACAGGCCGACCTGGACGGCGAACAGCCGCTCCAGTTGGCTCAGCGAAAGACTGGCGCTGCGCGCCAGTCTTTCCGCCTCGACCCGCGCCGCGAGTTGCTCGTCGAGCGCCGCCAGGGCCTTTTCGACGCGGCGGTCGAGCCGTCGACGAGGCAGCCGCGCAAGCCGCCCCAGCAACGCCTCGGGCTCGCCGGGAGCGTCCTCGAGAAGCTGACGCAGGTCGTCGCTGTCGAACGCCAGCGGCTCGGCGTACAGCGCCAGCAACGGCTGCGACGCTTCGACGCGATGGGCTTGCAGCGAGGGCACCAGCAAGCGCCGGGCCTCCAGTACCTGGCCAGCGACGCGCACTCGCAGCGGCGTCTCCGCCAGCAGCAACTGGTGGGCATAGTGCGCGTGCTCGCGGGTATCGCCGTTGACCCCGGCGAACAGCGCGTGGTCCCGCGCCAGCCAGACCTCGCCCTGCCAATGCCGCTCCGTCATCGCGTACCTTCCGTCAACCGTTCCGTGGCGAAACGGTGTCGGCTATGGCGACCGCCGTCAAGCCCGCAAGGTCAGCGTCCGAACCAGTCGCGCCGGTCGTCGAAGGCGTGCTCGATCAGATCGAGCAAGGCACGCACTTCCACGCGGTTCTCCGCTTCCGGCTGCACGCTCATCCAGACTTCCCGCCGCATCGGCTCGTCGAAGACCTGCGGCAACGCCGCCAGGTTGCGCTCCAGGCGTCCGGCGTAATGCGGCAGCAGGCCGATGCAGGCGCCCCAGAGGATCGCCTGTAGCAGCAGGTCGTGGCTCTGCACCTCGATCACTCCCGACTGGCGAGCCGCCACCCGCCGGTTCCAGGGCGCCAGGGCGGCGCTGGCGGCGTGACCGTGGAGCTGCGCCAGCAGGTAGTCGTCCAGCTCGTCCTCGCTGGCCGGCCGCGTGCGCTCGCGCGAATAGCGCTTGCCGATGTGCGGCTGGTACTCCAGCTCGGCGATGCGCGCCGGTGCGGCGAAGTGGCCTTCCATCGCCGGATGCGGCTGCCCCGGATCGGCGATCCAGATGGCGATCTCCGCCGGCCCTGCGCTTTCCGGCCAGCCCTCGCGCAACTCGGCGAGGGCTACGCGCAGGTTGGCGTTCTTGCGCAGGTAGCCCCACAGCTCGCGACTGAGCACATCGTGCAGGACGCTTTCGGCCACCGCCAGGCGCACCAGCGGCTGTTGCCGGTGAAGATCGGCGTGGCTCTGGCTGTCCTCGACCAGGCGCTGCCCGGCGGCCTGGACGATGCGGCCCTCGCGGGTCAGCGAGAGGGCGTTGCCCTCATGCACGAACAGATGCAGGCCGAGGCGCTCCTCGAGCCGGGCCAGGGTCTTGCGCAGCAGTGTCGGCTTGACGTCCAGGCTGCGCGCAGCCTGCATGAAACAGCCGCAACGGGCAGTGACCAGGAAGAAATGCACCACCTCCAGAGAACCGAACAGCTCGTGCCAATAGGCACGGTCGTCGCGTCCCTGCGCGGGCCTGAGCAGTGCCGGGCGCTGCCCGGCGGACTCCGATAGGGCCATGCTTCCTCGCTAGCGTCCAGGCATGAGGCGAATCCGCAGTTCGATCGGCTGCGGCATGTGTTCCGGCGGCGGCAGGCGCAACGAACGGTCCATCAGCGCGCGCCGCAGTTCATTCTCGATCGGCTCGGCGTCGCTGCGCAGGCAGGCGAGACGGACGATCCAGCCGCGTTCGTCGAGCCAGACCCGCAGGTCGATGTCGGTATTCGGCAACTGCCCCGCCGCGCGCCGCGACTCCAGGAAGGCCAGCAGCCGCGGCGCGGTTTCGGCGTCTTCGCCCAGGCGCTGCTGGACCTGCTCGCCGAGCCATGCGGCATAGGCGCCCCAGAGCCGCTGGCGTTCGTCGCGGAACCGCTCGGGCTCGCCGAACAGCCAGCTGCGCAGGTGCCGCCAGCGGCTCGCGCGCGGCCCACGCCTGGCCTCCGGGATGCCGTCCATCAGTGCAGTTCCGCCAGGGTCTTGCCGAGCAACGCGCCGTCGATGCTCAGGGTAGCGTTGTTCACCAGGCCATCCAGGTAGGCCTTGGCTATCTGCTCCTGGCGTTGCGCGCGCAGGCTTTCGCGCAGGCGACCACGGACCTCGTCGAGGGTGGCGAGGCGGGCGTCGCGACGCTCGGTCAGCTTGACCAGGTGGAAACCGTTGGCGCCCTGGATCGGCTCGGACACCGCGCCGACCTTTAGCCGTTCCAGCGCCGGACGGATCGCCGGCAGCAGTTGCGCCTGCGCCAGCAACCCACCGATGTCGCCGCCGTTGCGGGCGGTCTGCGGGTCGTCGGAATGCTTGCGCGCCAGTTCGGCGAAGTCGCCGTCCGCGGCCTGCCGGTAGAGTTCCTGGGCGCGCTTGCGCGCTTCGGCAAGCCCGCCGGCCGCAGAGGCGGCGATGAAGATCTGGCTGACCCGGTACAGCGCCGGTACAGCCAGTTGCGCCTTGTTCGCCTGGTAGGCGGCCTGCAGTTCGGCATCGCTGGGGTAGTCCTCGGGCACCGTGCTCACCGACTCCAGGTAGGTACGCAGGACGATCTGCCGCGCCGCCGCATCGATCAGCGTCTTCACCTGCGGACGCTGTTGCCAGTCCTGGGCGCTGGCCTGTTCGTAGAGCGCCTTCTCGGCCAGTCGCGCACGCATCCAGCGTTCCATCGCGTCGCGGTTCTCGCTCAACTGCGCGCGGGTTTCCGCCGGCACCTCGGCCAGCAGCGCCTTCAGTTCGTCCGGCGCCACCTGCAAGGCACCGAGGCGGGCCACCGCGGGCTCCGCGGCGGCGCTGGCAGATGGCTTGGCAAGCGCGGCCTGGGCCTGGCCCGCGCCGCCGTCCTCGCGCTGGCCACAGCCGGCGAGAACGGCAAGCGCGAACGCCAGGATGCCGCAACGAAATGCCGGCCGCATCGGCTCAGGCCTCGCCATCGACGGGTTGACCGGCATCCTGCGCCATGCCCTGCTGCTCCGCGGCCAGGCGGCTGTAGTCGCGCAGATAGGCGATGAACTCCTGCAGCAGGCGATCCCACAGTTCGATATGGCTATGCAGGTTGGCCGGGCTGACGCCGCCGGCGACGATCACGTCCATTTCCATCACCAGGAACTCGCCCTGCTGCGACAGGCGGCCGAAGCGCCGGCTGAGATTCCAGCGCTCGGTCAGCCCGGCGGGCAATTCGCCCTGCACGCGCAGGGCGCAGCTGAAGGTGAAGTCGAGGTAGCTCGCCGGCGTCGCCGCCGGATTGCCGAAGCGCACCGCGTAGCCGATTCCCTGGCTGGCACTGAGCAGTTGCACGACGCCGTTCTGCTCGCTGCGGTTGACCCGGTAGCCGGCCTCCTGCAAGGCCTCGGTCAGGCTGTCGACGGAAAGGTGTTCGATCAGGGTGATGTCGTTCATGTCCGGGTTCCTGGTTTGCTATCGGATTTCACTGGGCGAGCGCCGCCTGGCGGTTCTCGACCTGGGTCTTGTAGAGGTCGTCGCCGAGCTTCTGCGCCATCTCTTCGAATTTCACCCGCGCACCGCTGGCGAACGGTTGGCGGATCTTCATCACCTCGGCGACGCTGACGTTCTCGTAGGCGCCGAGGATCTCCTTGGCCACGCCATACATCTCCCGATTCTTCGCGGTGCACTGCTGCAACTGCTGGTCGTGCTCGCGGAACGCCAGGTCGAGCTTCTGCCGCTCGGCCTCCTTGGCTCGCGCCATGACCAGCAACTCGTCGTAGGCCTGCTTGTACTTGCCCAGTTGCTCGTTGCTCGCCTCGACCATCTGCCGCGCCCGGTCGTGCAAGCCCTGTTGCTGGGCCGAGAGCTGCTCGGCCTGGCCCTTGGCCCGGGTCAGCTCGGCGCTCAGTTGCTTGACCTGGGCCAGCGCCGCATCGCGCTGGCTCTCCAGCGCGGCTTTCGCCGCGGCGGCCTGGGCCTGTTCGGTCTGCAGCGCCTGGAGTTGCTGGGTGGTGCTGCGCAACTGGGCGCGCAGGCGTTCCTCCAGGCTGTCGGCGTAGGCCGCCTGGCTGGCGTAGGCGGCGAAGGCGGCCCCGGCGAGCAGCGCCTGGGCCCAGATCGGTAATGAGAAAGGTCGCGTGTTCATGGTCTGCCTCTTCATGGTCTGCCTCGAGGAGCGCTCAGAAGCGCGTGTTGACCTCGAGTTGCAGGACGTCGATGGAGAACGGTGCGCCGTAGACCTCGTCGGAGCTGAGCCAGCGCGCGGTACCGTAGACGCGCTTGTCGAAGCCATAGCTGGCGCCGAGGATGTAGCCCTTGGCGTTGGTCCCGCCAAGGTGGAAGGTGGAATCGTTGAAACCGTCCGGCAGGGCATCCGGCTGGATGTACTTGTAGGCGGCGAAGACCTGCCAGTCGCCGGCGTCGCGCATGTCCAGGGCGTTGCCCAGGGTGAACTGGAGCATCCAGGCGTTCGCCCCGCTCTTGATGTCGCCGTCGGAGCCGAGGTTGTTGGCGATCTGCGCCACACCGCCGGCGCGCTTGCGCATGTCGCCCTCGTCGTAGCCCAGGTTGTGCACGTAGTTGCCGGCCACCCGCAGCTTGAAGTCGTTGGGTAGCTCGGCATCCCAGCCGAGGTTCAGGTCGAGCAGATTGAACTCCGAGGCCAGGCCGACGTACTGCGGGTTCGGCGTGTTCGCCGGGTCGGCCGGGTTGGGCACGATGTCGCGCAGGAGGAACACCGTGTTGCCCTTCTGCATGAAGGTCGGACGGCTGCCGTCGGTGTCACACTCCGGATCTCCGGCCCAGGGCCGGCAAGGGCTGGAACGCCGCCCTTCGATATCGTCGAAGCGGTAGTAGGCCAGCGCGCCGGTAAGGCTGTGCTGCGGGTTGATCTTCCAGGTGGCGCCCAGTTGCGCGCCGTAGAGCCACTTGTTGTCGCTGTCTTCCTTGTCGAAGCCGTTCGACGAGGCGGTGTCCGAGCTGTATTCCACGGGGAACGCGCCGACCGTGCCGAACAGCGCGACATCGCGGCTCAGCGGCTGGTTGAAGATCGCCGCCACGCCGTCGAAGTTGAGGTCGTTGGAATACAGCAGGTCGGTGGACAGGAACGGATTGGCGATCCGCCCGCCGGTCAGGCTCAGGCGCTCGCTGGGCTTCCAGGTCAGGTAGCCCTGGTCGAGCCAGAGGTCCTTCTTGCCGAAGCCGCCGCCGAGGGTCTGGGTGGTCGACACCGGGTTGTTGTCCGAACCGGTGCCGATGCGGATGCCGGCGCTCCAGCTTTCCGACAGCGCCGCCTTGAGGCCGAAGCGCGCGCGCAGGCGCAGCAGGCTGTCGCGGTCCTCGCGGGTATTGAGCAGCGGCGGCAGGCCCGAGCTGGTATTCGGGTTGACGTCATAGGGACCGTCGTCGTTGAGTTCGGCGAAGTCGGTGATCTGGTTGCTGTTGCCGTTGCCGAAGGAGCGCGACTCGTAGCGCAAGCGCACGTCGCCGTCGAAGCTGATGCGCGAGGCCCAGTCCGGGAAGGCGTTGGGCTGCGCCCAATTCTCCGCCTTGGCCTGGGTCATTACCTCGGCCTTCACTTCGTCGCGGATCTGGTCGCGCACCACCTGCGGGATATAGGGTACGCGGACCTCCCCGGGGACAGCGGCAACGGCCGCCGCGGGCGCCACGGCCTGGCGCGCCTGCTGGGCCTGCTGCGCCTCGGCCTCGGCCTGCCTGACCAGCGCATCGGCCTGTTCCTTCTTCAACACGCCCTGCTGTACCAGCAGGCGGATCAGGTTGATCGTGGCGTTCTCCGAGGGCGCCGGCGGCTGGGCCTGCGCCTGGCCGGCCAGCGCGGCGAGCATGACGCCCATCCCCAGCGCCAGTCGGTTCACTTTCGCGTTCATCTGTGTACGGCTCCTAAGGTCCTTCAAGGCAGTCGCCTGCCGGAAATCGTTCTGGGTTGGCGTCTTCTCATCCCGGCCGCTTGCCCTGCAGGGCGATGCGCACCGGCAGGGTCAGCGAAGCCGGCGGGCGTTCTTCCAGGCGGCCGGCGGCGCGCAGCGCGGCCAGCACCTTCTGGTCGGTCTCGGGGTCGCCGCTGGAGCGGGTCAGTTCGGCCCGGGTGATATCCCCCGAGGAACTCAGCCAGATCTCCGCCTGCAGGCGGAACGCCAGGTTGCGCAGCTCCGGGTTGTCCCGCAGCAGGCGCTGGAAGGCGTAGGCCAGGTACTGGCTATAGCTGGCGTTGCCGGCGCGACCGCCGCCGGAACCGGCCATCCCGCCGCCCTTGCCGGCGCCGATGTTGAAAGCGTCGGAGCCGGACTGGGCGTCGCCATCCATCTGCATCGGGTCGGCCAGGTCGTCGGCCGGCGACGGCGGCGCTTCCTCCTGCGGCTTGACCTCCTCCAGTTCGGGTTGCGGTTCCGGCTCGACGATCTTTTCCTCTTCCACCGGCTGCTCCGGTTCCGGCGGTTTTTCCGGCGGCGGCGGAGGCGGTGGCGGCAGCGGGATGATCGCCGGCACCTTGGGCGCCTCGCGGCGCACGCCGCTCATGTCGTTGGCCCACTCCCAGACCAGCCAGGCGAGGCCGGCGAGCAGCAGCGCGCCGAGGCCCCACTTGAGGTAGCGCAGGGTCGGGTTCGCCGGGCGGCCGTCGATGGACAGTGGCGCGGCATTTTTCGGCTCGGGGGTGTGCTTGGGATCGGCGGACATGTTCATCCCGGGCCTCAGGTCGGTTTGCCGGTGACCAGGCCGACCTGGGACAGCTCCAGGCGGCGCAGCAGGTCGAGGACCTCGATGACCTTCTGGTACTGCACCGTGGCGTCGCCGCGGACCACTACCGGGAAGTCGGGGTTGAGGGCCTTCTCCGTACGCAGGCGGTCCTCCAGCTCGGGCAGGGTCACCGGGTAGGCGTCGAGGAACACCTGGCCGGCGTCGTTCACCGAGATCGCCTTGGTCTTGGGCTGCGACAGCGCCACGGTGGCACTGGCCTTCGGCAGGTTGATCTGGATCCCGGCGACCTGGGCGGTGGCGGTGAGGATGAACATCACCAGCACCACCATCAGCACGTCCACCAGCGGGGTGATGTTGATGCTGTCGACGGCGCCGTCGTCGTCATCGTCGTGGCTGCTGTTCACGGAAGCCATGGCGTTCTCCTCAGGCCGGCAACGGCTGGCCGTTGCGACGATGGGCCACTTCGCTGAGCTGGCTTTCGCCATGCACCTCGGCGAGGCGGGTGACGAACTCGTCGACGAACACCCGCATGTCCGCGCTGACTTCCTTGTTCCGCGTGACCAGGCGGTTGTAGCCGAACAACGCGGGGATCGCGACGAACAGGCCCATGGCCGTGGCCAGCAGGGCGGCGGCCATGCCCGGGGCGATGGCATTGATGTTGACGTCGCCGGCCATGGCGGTGCCGAGGAACACCACCATGATCCCCAGCACGGTGCCGAGCAGGCCGATGTAGGGGCCGCCGGCGATGGCGTTGGACAGGCTCGACAGGCGCGAGCCGAGCTGCTGGTTCTCCTTGGTGCGCACGCCGTCCATGGAGGCGCGGATCGCCTCGATGGTGGCCGCGGAGACGGAAGAGGTGTCGGCGCCCTGCTCGCGGCGGGTGCGGATCTCCTTCACCGCCACCTGGTACAGGCGCCACAGCGAGGAGTGTTGCAGGCGGGCGGCCAGCTCGCGGTCGTCGGCGAGCAGTTCCAGGCGCGTGCCGACCTCGGCGAAGCGCTCGCGGAACAGCCCGTTGGCGCGACTGACACGGCCGACGTTCTGGTTCTTGCGGTACATGATGACCCACGACTGGACCATCATCAGCGCCAGGATCGCGATGATCACCCAGGCATCCAGCGGCACTGCGTTGAGCAGGAAGCCGAGCTTGCCGAAGCCGAAGCCGGACTGCTTCTCGTCGACCCCGTAGGCCACCAGGCGCGACTCGGCGCCCTGGGCGGTGGCGTCGGCGAGGAGCAGCGCCGCCGGGCGGGCGATCTTCGACAGGCGCAACTCGTCGATGGCGCCCTGGAAGGGTTGCAGGGTCGGCGCCGCGGCGCTCGCCTCACCTTCCCCGCTTGCCGCTTCGGTGGCGACCGCAGGCGCGCCCTGGCCTTCCGCGCCGATGGCGATCGCGCCGCTGAACGCCGGCAGCGCCGCCGCCAGGCTGGCGACTTCGCGACCGCCGAGATACAGCGCCAGCCGGGTACCGTCGGCGACCAGCGCCAGATGCTGCCATTGCCCCTGCGCCAGGGCCTGGCTGGCGGCAGCGCGCTGACCGTTCAGCTCGACGAAGGGCGCGCCCTGGGCCAGGCCGACCAACAGGGCGTTGCCGCCTTCGCGGCGCGACAGCAGGACCTGTTCGCCGGCCAGTTGGTCGGGACGCACCCAGCCGCTGAAGCTGAAGGTGCCACCGGCGCTCACCGCCAGCGATGGGCTGGCCGGCAGCAGCAGCGGCTGGCCCAGCAGTTGCGCGGAGCGACCGATGACGCCCTCCACCGGACTGCCGGCGGCGGTCTGCGCATTGTTGGCGTAGGCGGTGGAGTCCCGCGGCGGAGTGCCCGGCGCACCGTCGAAGTGATAGACCAGGGTGTAGTCCGGGTCGAACACCGACTGGCCGTTGCCGCTCTCCGGCGCCTTGGCGTTGCCGTAGTACATCCAGATGTCCTGGCGCTGGCCACCCTCCACCCGCGGCACGTCGACCCAGATCAGGGCCATGCCCATCAGTGGGTCGAAGCTCTCGACCTGGTGGCGCAACACGGTCTTGTCGTCGGCGGCGACGAAGCGGATGTCCGAGCCGTTCTCGTTGACCCCGTCGAAGGTGAAGTTGCCGGTATGCAGGCGCACCAGCAACGGCAGGCGACCGAGACTCTCGTTGATCGCCGCGCCTTGCGGGGTGGTATCGACCGAGACCTGCTTGCGGTACTGCCAGTCGTCCTGCCACCAGGCACTGGCGCTGGCCGGGGCCAGCAGGCCCAGGCAGATCAGCGATGTCAGCAATAAGCGATACATGTGGGGTTACTCCGGGGTCAGCGTCAGAAGCTCGCCTGCACGCTGAAATGCAGGCGCGAGTCGTGTTTGTCGGTGTTCGTCCCTTCCAGCAGCGGGAAGGCCCAGTCGAGGCTGCCGGACAGCCAGTCGGCGAGTTGCGCGCGGGTGCCGATGCCGACGCTGGCCAGGCTGAAGTCGTCGTCCTGTTCGGGCAGCGCATCCTGCAGGCGCAGTTGCGCGCCCTCGGCGAACACGTAGAAGCGCCAGTCGTTGACGTAGCCGCCGGCGCGCTTGCCGAGGAAGCGTCCGAGGGACGGCGTACGCCATTCCTGGGAGAGCAGGTAGCCGTCGTCGGCGGTGTTCTCCGCCGCCAGGTAGCCACGCACGCTGGTGGCACCGCCGGCGGCGAACTGTTCGTTGGAAATCAGCGGCCCGGAGGCGAGCTGGAAGGCCGCCTTGGTCGCCACCTGCCAGTCGCCGCCGAAGGTCAGGGTGTGGTTGAGATCGCCCTTGAGCACGCCGAAGCCGGACTTGGCGCGATAACGCTTGCGGTCGAATTCCTCGTCGTCGTCGCCGTAGCCGAGGAGACTGCCGGTACCGGCCACCAGGCTCAGGCCAAGGGCCAACTGGGAACGTTCGGTGTAGCGGAAACCGTTGTAGCCGAGGGTCAGCGGGGCGTACTTGATCGGCACCCTGTCGTTGTTGCCGCCGATCCGGGTCTGTTCCTCGAAGTCCTTGAAGTCGACGCCGAAGGAGAACGAGTGCGACCAGAGGCCGGTGACCGGCAGGCTGTAGATCGCCGCCACGCCGTAGGAGTGGCCCTGGCCGACCACATTCATGCTGCCCACCGTGGCCACGTCGCTGTCGGACTGGTAGCCGGACAACTGCACGCTCCAGCGCTGGCTCAGCGGCGCGGTATAGGAGCCGGACCAGACCTTGGCGTTGTCCTGGTCCTGCGGCGCGGTGAAATAGGTCAGCGAGATGGCGTGGCCGAGTTGCCAGAGGTTGTCGTAGCCCAGCGAAACCACCGAGCGCAAGTGACGGGTGTCGGCGCTGTAGTCGTTGTTCAGGCCGATGCTGGCGTGCCAGGGATTCTTGTCTTCCACCTGCAGGTCGACGTCCATGGTGCCGGGCCGCTGGCCCTCGCGCACCATCGGCAGCACCTGGCGGCCGGGGGTGCGGTTGACCTGCGCCAGCTCGCGCTGGACCTGGGCGAAGTCGGGCACCTTGCCCTCCTCCAGGGCCGGCACTTCCTCGCGCAACTCCACCGGCGAATAGTGCTTGGCGCCGACCACCCGGACGCGACCGACAGTGGTCTCGGTGACCTGCAGGTAGACCACCCCGCCGCTCACCTGCTGCTCCGGCAGCTCGACGTAGACCGACTGGTAGCCCTTCTCCTGGTAGGCGGCCTGCAGCGCATCGCGCGCCCCCTCGATGTCGCCCAGGCTGCGCTGCGGTCCGAGGAAGGGATACACCGCCGCCTCGATGGCGCGGTTGTCCAGCACGGTGTTGCCGCGTACCACGTACTCGTTGATGTCCACCAGACGCTGGGTCTCGGCTCCCGCCGCGGCGGGAGGGGCCTCGTCGGCCAGCGAAGCGCACGACAATGCGACAGCCAGGCAACCGATCGACCAGCGCTGGCGAAACGGGTGCGCACAATTGAACAGCGAACGCTTCACACGGTCCCCCGAAGTTCCATCGGGACTTATTGTTCTAATGCAACAAGTCCGTTCATCGAACAGTTCTGTGAAAGACAACAAACTAGCGGCGACGCATGAACAACCTGTTAAAAACGGCGCCCGCCCTTATGAAATCTCGTTCTTTTCTATTTTCACTTTCGTGCTAGATATTCAGCCGTCGCGCTCCGCCATGGCGCGCTTGCCATGTATGCAACAAGGCGAAGTTCAGGGAGAACTCCGGCATCTGCATGAGATCCCCGGAAATCACTTCCCCGATAATCCTGCCTATTATCCTTACCGCCTCCGCGCTGTTCAGCAGGACGGTTATATCGCTGACGAAAACCGGAAAATTCCAGATCTTCTGCTTCATTTCCAGGCCGACGAACCAGCGATACAGCAGGTTGTAGTTCAATTGCTCGTACAACTGCTGCTCGCTGGGAATCGCGTACAGCAGTTGCAGCAGCAGCGCGTGGATCAGCGGCTCCGGGGCCAACTGCATGCCATGTTCGCGGGCGAGCGCCGAGAGGACTTTCGCCTCTTCGCCAAGGAGACTTTCTATTTGCGGTTTCAGCAACGCCAGGGAATGTCCCGGTGGTATATAGCTGGACACTTCCTTGAGCGCACCCTGCCAATCTTCCTGGGACACTATCCAGACCCATGGCGCCCCATATCGATAAACCGATACCGGTTTCTTGCGTGCGGCTTCGACGATCTTCGATAGGCGCTGGTCAAGTTCCTGCATACCGACTTTCGAGTAACTTTCCATCAATACTCACCGTCCTTCGCCGTATTCACCGGAGTGACCACGGCCGTTAGCGGATACTGTTCTCTTGTTTCAGAGCGGAACGCGTCTTTCTCGAACGACACGCTCATTTCCAGCAACCGGTCAGCGCAACCGGGAAATGGCCGATTCCTTTCGTTCCCGTCCCTGCCTTTCATCGCTGAATTCCGTTTTCCTCATTCACACCTGTTTGACGGCAACCCCGCCGCACCACCGAACTTTTGTCATGAAAACTTCATGCGGCCGGCCATTCGCGCGCCACCGGCGGGGACGAACGGGCATTCACCCGAGAATCGGCCAGCGCCTCGGAAGTTCGCAAAAAAAGGGCCCTCCGTGGGGAGGGCCTGGCGGGTATCGTGCCTCCGCGGCGGTGCCTTACAGGATCAGGTTGCCGCGCTCTTCATCGGTCAATTGACTGCGCGCCTGTTCGCCGAGGGCTCCGGCGCCGAGCACCTGCACGGCGCTGTCCGGGTTGTAGCCCGGCGAACGACTGGCGCCGTCGCGCGAAGGCTCCAGGCGCTCGTTGCCGAACCCGAGCACCTGCACCGTGATCACCGACGGCATGCGCTGCCGCGCGGCGGCCTGCTGCTGGCGACTGACGTCCTCCGCCGCCTGGGTCGCGGAACTCGCCGCGGCGCTGGCGGAGGTCAACGCCCCGGTATTCACCGAAGCCACCAGCGGAATGCCGCTGGACTGGCCCTGGGTCTGGATGTTCGCCGCGTTGACCACCTGCAGCGCCGCCACGTTGACGTTGCCGGAAACCCGGATGCCCGCCTCGCCGGCATCGATGGTGCCGAGCGGGGCGATCAGGTCGATGTCGCCCGGTGCCACTTCGGGAATCGGGTTGAGGGTGGCGATACCGGCGCCGGTGCTGGGCACCTGCGGCGACAGGCTGACGTTGCCCCAGGCGTCGTAGATGCGCCGCGGCGGGGTGTACACCACGGTGGTCTGGGAACCGCGACCGGCGTTGATGTCGCCTTCCGCCGACCAGGCCAATATGCTGCCGCCGAAGGTGGTCATGATGCGGCTCTGGCCGAGCAGGATGCTGTCCCGCGAGTAGGCCTGGATATCGCCCTGGCCCTGGGTGACGATGCCTGCGGTAGACGGCGGCGCCTCGCCCTCGATACCGAACACCTGGCGCCCGCCGGGGCTGAGCAACTGGATGTCGCCGCCGAAGTCGGTGTGCACGCCGGCACCGCCATACATGACGATATCGCCTTCGTAGCTGATCGGATTGCCCGCCGGATCGCGCTCGGGGAACAGCGCGGCGATCGCGTTGCGCCCGCGCAGGTAGCTACCCTGGCGTACCCCGCCGACTTCGTTGTACTCGCGGCCGCCGGCCCTGAGTTCGGCGAAGTACACCTGGCGGGCGAAGATCCGCTGCTGCTCGGCGGGCAGGCCGGCGAAGAACGCCTGGGCCTGTTCCGCGTCGCCGGCGAAGCCGAAGCGCTCGTTCAACCACTTGGCCAACTCGCTTTCGTAGGTCCTGACCACCTTGCCCGGCTGCTCGGCCAGCGGGGTGCCGGCCTGCGCCAGGTTGGCCGGATCCAGGTAGCGCTCGAGGAAGGCCTGATAGTCGGCCCCCGCCGCGCCGGCCTGGAGCACGATATCGGCACCCGGCCGGCTGTCGCCCGGCACCACCGCACCGAGACTGGTGATCGCCGCGCGGTCCTCCATGAGGATGTTGCGCCCGGCGCTGATCTCCAGGGTACCGGGGCCGGCGACGTTGAAGTTGCCGTAGAGGATGTCGCGGCCGGCCTGGACCAGCGAGAGGTCGTTGGGGTCGTCGTGGACGAAGAGGTTGCCGGTGAACGAGGCATCCGTACTGATCTGACTGGGAGCGCTGATACGCTGTCCCAATGGGGTTCCGGAGGCAACGATGTCGCGCCCGGCGCGCATCCAGACGGGACCGGCGCCTTCATACCAGGTTTGCCCGGCGCGGTTCCCCGCCTGCTCGCCGAAACGAATCTGCGCACCGCTATTGAGCCCGACGATATCTCCTGTCAACGCATAGAAACGCGCCGGTTGCAGATCGCGCGCCAGGCTCGCAGCGCTATCGGGGCCGAAGTAGAACAGAGGCAATCCGCCAATGACGGCCGGATTCCCGTCCGGACTGCCGTTGCCGGCTATCGGGTTGAGCAGCGCGGCATCGGAGTAGCCGGCAAATGCCGGCGTCCAGATCGATGGCAGGTTCGCAGGATCGGCACCTGAGCGTTGCACCGAATAGCCACCGGCATAAATGGAGTCTCCAGCCAGCAACTCCAGTTCACCGTTGAGCGACGGTGCCAGTAACAAGGAGTAGGGAGTGGTCGAGACATTCAGGCTCACGCCTCCCATGTAACCGCTGGAAGGACCGAGATAGATACTTCCTTCCGGGGCAGCCGCACGTACTATCGATGGATAGATGAATCGCCCATCGCTAGGCGACAGGTTTCGGCCTGCCATGGGAATAGCGTTGGTTGCCTCGACCAATTGGGTGCTGGGCGTCAGGTTGCCGCCCGCCGCAAACAGATCGATCGAGGTGTGTGCAGTCCAGAGACTGAACCAACCGATCCCACCCCCTTGGTAGACGCTGCCATCGGGAGCCGTGAAGCCAACGGTATTCGGCACCCCCACCCTACCGGGGTCAGTCACCCCACCCAGGACCAGGTCGCCACGGGTTTCCAGACGCATGCCAGTATCTCCGGCCACCAGGGTGAGGCCACCCGTGGAGCTAGCCAGCGTCGGGCTGAACGCATCCCTGCTGCGCACTTCGGCGGGGTCCCGCAGTAGAGTGTCGTAGCGAGGATCGATGCCCCCCAGCGCACCACTGTACAAGCTCGCGGAACCGCGCAGATTGATCAGGGCCCCCTGCAGATCGTGAATGGTGCCGCCGCTGTAAAGACCGTCAAAACCCGAACTCGAGTAGGTCTGGGTAGCCCGCGCCTCCCGGCTCGGGTTCACCTCCCCGCCAATTCTCACATTCAGGTCACCGCCGCCGCCAAGTTGCAGCGCGCCGTCGGAGGTGAGCCGGCCAGTGCCGGCAACCGCCAAGACCAGTCCCTGGCTGCGCGGATTAAGGTTACCGGATGAAGGTATCGAACCATCTCCGCGTGGCGCGATATTGCCGGCATCGCCTCCGGTTCGCATGCTGAGATTGCCGCCTCCCAGAGTGCCGAAACCGGTGAAGCCGACCAGATAGGGAGCATCTCCCTCCGCGCCACGCACATAGCTGCCGAAATTGACCCACCAGGCCGTCGGCACTCCTTCCCTGTCGGCGCTGCCCTGGCGCCAGAGCCAGTTGCCGACTGCAGCGCTGGGGGGCAAGGGGCGAATGGGATCGCTACTTGTCAGTTTCTCGGCCCATTGATCACCAACCACATCACCGCCAACGGCGATATCGAGGTTGCCGCCATGTTCCGGATACCAGGCCTGGTACTGGCTGGTTGAGAGCACTTCGTAATCCGCGCCACCGGCGCCCAGTACCGACCCATTGAACAGACCGCGAGGCTGATTGAATCCCGTCGCGACATCGGCGGCCTGCGTTCCGGCGGTATAGACGCCGTACGGCGACCATTGCGTAAGGTTACCGGCACTGGCCAGGTCAAGATCGCCAGTGCCGGTGCGCAGCACACTGAACAACTGGTTCTGCGGTGTGACCACGGTTTTGCCGAGATTCTCGATACACAGGGACGGATCGACACTGCACCACCACAGATCGCCCTCGCCGATCGCCGTACCAGCAGGCATGCCCAGGTAATTGCCGGGCGCCCAGGTCCAGCGGGGAGGCTCGGCACAATACGGCCCCAGCCCGCAGATCCATTCATTGCTCTCGTCGACCGGAGTTCCCGGGGTGATCCCCCAGTCGGTAGCCTGATCGGTGAACACCAGCCCTCCCGAGCTCTGTTCGATCTTCGCCTGATAGTGCGTATCGGCCAGGTTCAGGCTGGCCGAGGAGTCCGGACGCACCAGACGGTTGTCGGCAGCCGCGAGATCGGCACCGGCGACCAGGCGCATGGACCAGGACTGGCTACCGGCCAGCAGCATCTCGGCCAATGCCCAGTTGCGTCCCTGGCGGACACCGTCGCTGGGCCGCAATTCGATGAAAGGCGCATCGCCAGCCAGTACCACCTCGGTCTGCGAAGGGATCAGAGAACCACGTGCCAAGGCCAGCTCTCCATTGAGCAGCAGGACATTGGGTCTGCTTGGCCCCTCGCGCAGGATGCTCGGCAAGGGCACGCCCGCAGGCCAGGTCATCGCCTGCACGCTGGCCGGTGCAGCCAGCAGGGTACCGGCACCCAGCCGGCTGCCGACCTCCAGCGTCACCCCGTCGCGCAGCAGGCTGCCCGCGGCGTACAGCAGGTTGCCGGCGGCATCGTGGATGTCCGCTACCAGCACGCTGCCGGCGGCCAGGGTATAGGGCTGTTCGAGTACTGCCTCGGTGGCCAGACGGGTGCCGGCGGCCAGGGTGGTGCCCTTGATCGGCAGGTCGTAGTTGAGGGTGCGGCCGCCGAGGAACGCGGTACCGTCGCCGAGCACCACGCCCGGGCCGGGAACCACCAGGTCGCCGCCGAACGGCTGCACCCCCGGGGTGAGGATCCAGCCCTTGTCGTCCGGCGAGTCCGGCGGCGGCGCGAAGCCGTCGTTGATACTGCCGTAGAGGTTCAGGTCACCGCCGGCGCGCAGCACCAGCGCGCCGACCTCGCCGGAACCGTAGACCTCGGTCAGCGGCGTGTTCGGATTGAGGCTGGCGTAGCGGTAGCCGGACAGATCGAGATCGCCCTGCACCACCAGGTCGCCGTCCGCCGTTGCGCTGACGATCTCCACCCCTGGACGCAGGTGGAAAGCATCCGCGTAGGTGGCATTGGTCAGTCCGGCCAGCTTGCCGTCGAGCAACTCGCGGTTGGCCAGCGCCGCGGCGATGAACGCGCTGCTCTCGGCATGCCGCGCATCGAGGTAAGCCTGGTCGATCACCTGGTAGGGCCGCCCGCCGGCCGCCGGATCGTTGCCCCAGGGCGCATCGTCGTAACGCTGCACCGCGTTCAGGGCGATGCTGCCGGCGCCGCGGATGTCCAGCGCGCCGCTGGCATCGATGGCGATGTCGCCGGCGCTGACCCCGCCCAGGCGTGGCGCGTTCAACTCCAACGTGCCACGGGCGACGCCATCAACCTGTTCCGCTGGCGCCGCGGTGCCATGGCGCAGGTCGATGCGCGCGCCGCTGGCCAGGACCAAGGTGCCGCTGCCGGAACTCAGCTCGACCATCGCCCGGTTCGGGCTGTCGATGATCTGCCCGTAGCTGTCGCGCCGCAGCAGGCTCCCATGCGCATCCAGCAGCGCGTTGCCGCCCAGGCTCAGGCCGCGGCCACCGGCCAGGCGGATCTCGCCGACCTGCGCGCCGCTGGCGTCCACCGTTCCGCTCACGCCGAGCTGGCCATTGTCGAGGGACACCTCGATGCGATGCGCCTTCAGGCCGTCGCCGATCTGCAGGTCGCCTTGCTTGAGCTGGAAGCGCCGCGCGCCGAAGACCTCGCCCTGGTTCAGGCGCTGGTTCAAGGCGGTGAACTGCTCGCTCAGGCTGCCGCCGTCGCCCAGGCGCTGGGCGCGGATCTCCAGCTCGCCACCGAGGAACGGCACGCGGGTGCCGCCGGCATCGTAGTCGCCGCTGGCGCCACCCAGTATGCGGCCCTGCAGGTCCACCACCCCGGCGTCCTCGGCCAACGCCACGGCGCTCAGGGTACCGCCGCGGTTGTTGCGCGCCGACAGGTCGATCAGCGAACCGGCGGCCTGGCGAATGTCGCCGGCGCGACTGCTCAGCAGCAGGTCGCCACCCCAACTGTATTTATCCACATCGTTGAAGCTGGCCTTGCGTCCGGCCAGGTCGATGCGCGCGCCATCGCCCAGCTCCAGGTCGTCTTCGGCGCTCAGGCTCAGCTTGCCGCTGGGTAGCGAGACCGCGCTATCCAGGCGGATCTCGCGGGCGCTGAGGGACAACTCGGCACCAAGCCCGGCGGTGCCGCTGTCGAAGGTCACCGCGGCAGCGCCCGCCGGCGCCGCCAGGCTGAGGCTACCGCCGCTGCTGATCCGACTCAGCGAGCCGGCCTCGCCGGTCAGCAACGGCGTGCTCAGACGCAGGTCGCCGCCACTGTAGCGCAGGCCTTCGCCGGCGACGTAGCCGTCCAGGCGCTGGTAGACCCGCAAGCTGCCCTTGTGGTTGGCGCTGATCCGCTCGCTGGCGTTCAGTTGCACCTCGGCGAAGCCCAGCGCCAGGCGCGCCTCGTCGGTCTCGCCGGCCGGCTGGGTATTCGCGCCGTAGCCCAGGGTGATGCGCTCGGCATCCACCCGCAGGGTTCCGCTACCGCTACCGGCGCCGCCGGCGACCGGTGCTGCGGCCGGCTGGCTGGAGCCGCTCCAGACCAGGCTGGCGGTGCGAATGCTGGCGACATCCTCGCCGGTGCCATGGCCGTAGATGGCCGGGGTGCCCAGCACCAGGTTGGCCAGGCTGGATTTGCCGGTGGCCGGGTCGTAGGTGTCGAGGCTGACGCTACCGTACATGTTGACCGCATCGCGGGCGCTGAGGATCAGGTTTTCCAAGGCCGGAATACCCGCCCCGCGCTCGCCGCGCAGCAGGCGCTGGAGCACCGTCTGGTCCAGCGCCAGGCCGTTCGGCAACACGCCGCGAGCGGCCGCGTCGGCCAGCGACTGGCTGGAGCCGATATTGATCGTACTCAGCGCCAGGCTGAGATTGCGTGTCCCGTAACGAACGTTGTCGCCAAACGTCACCGTACCATTGGTGGCGATACCCAGAGTGCCCTCCGAATAGAGTTCGGTGTCGGCGCAGCCCGCCCCTTCCGCACAACCTCCGAGACGAACCGGTAACGAGCTATCCGCTGCGGGTGCCAGCAGGTTCAGCCATCCGTTGGACAAGAGCAGCAGGTTACGGCCGCCGGGTTGATAGATGAAACCATCGGACGAATCGTATGCAGTCTTGCCTTTCCCCAGAGTGCTGATGCCACTCCCACCTTCAAGGGTGATATCCCTGCCAATGATCACCTCCGGTGCGGAAAGGTGCGCGCCCTTTCGCAGCACAACGGGAAAGAGCCGGTTGCTCCCGCCGAACTGGACGAAGTTTCCTTGCTCGCCGTATTCGACGTAGGGCAGCGTGCCAATGGCGATACGGCTGGCGCCTATTGCATTCAGATCGTCCGCAACCAACGACACGCCAGCGAAATCGGAGTCGGGCAGCCCACCTTCAGGCAGAATCTCGATGCCCGCCTCGGCATCCACGATGAGGCTGCCGCCATATCCGCTTTCTTCCGGCGTGAAGTCGACCTTCCCCTCGAAGCTCAGGGCGTTTTCCCGAAGCTCCTCATCCGCGCGCAATCCCAGGTAGAGGGATCTGGCATCCACTGGCAACATCGCTCTGGGGATGTTCTTGCGCGCGGCATCGGCGCGAATGAAATCCGCATAGCTCATTTCGTTGTACTGCGAGTAGCGGCGCAGCGTATCGGCGGAAGACAGGATGACCTGACGGCTCAGACTGTCGCGGATGGACGTGCCGGCAATCGACAACTGCCCGGACGTCGCCCAGGAGCCATTGCGCAACCCCTGCGTCGCCATGGGCGCGCCTTGCCCCGCCAGACCGTTGATCTCGACGCGGAAAGCGCCCGGCAACAGGGCATAGGTCGAAGGCAGCAAGGTGTAGGTACCGGCGGCCAGGCCGGGAACGCCATCCCCGATGGTGACCTGTTGCCCGACCAACGGCTGGATGGCGCCCGCCTCGCCGCCCAATGGCGCACTAACGGCCTGGTGTCCAGGCACGATGGCATACACCGGGTTGCTGGACAGCTCCGGCAGACGGAACCCATCATTGTCCTGCTGCACCAGGGGATGAAAACGCGCATCGGTCGAACCCCCTCTGCCGGAGATGAATCCAGCCCCCGCGAGTTCGCCGCCGCCGGACAGGTCCAGCCGCGCGCCCTGTTGCACATCGACCTCGCTGGCATAAAGGCCGACTCCCGCAACCAGTGTCCCAGCAGCGAGAGCGCCCCCGGCACCGGTCAGTTGAATGGGGACCTGGTTGACCAGATAGTTGATCCCATCGGTCGTGCCTCCATAGGGCATGACCAGCTCAGCGCCGCTAACCGAGGTCAGGCTACCCGGCAACAACCTTACCGTGCCCGGGGCACGATCCAGATTGCTGCCGAACTGGATGAGCCCCAGCGGCGCACGCACCACGCCACCCTGCTCGATATTCGATGCCATGAACGCCAGACTGCCGAATACCGACAGCGGAGTGTCCGGCAAGGACTCGCCGCTACGTTCGATAGCCAAATGCCGTTCGGCATCGAAGACAGCCTGCCCCCCCTCATCCAGTCCATACCCGGCATAGAGGGTCGAACTCGCTCCCGTCACCGGATAGAGTTGGGCCGCAGTCAGTTGCAGATCGCCGTGGGTTATCAAGCGCCCCGACGGATCGCCATTCTCTGGATAGTCGCCAGCGAAACGCAGGTCGCCCTCGCTGCGCAGCGTTACCTTCTCGAAACCTGGTCGCTGATAGCGGACAGCCTCTGCGTTGACCCCATTGATCACCCCGTCGCTACCGAATGACAAGCGCCCGGCGATATCCAGCAGGCGCCCGGCAGAAACCTGCAAGCGAACCTGCTCCGCTGTCGCGGTCGGCCCGTACGTGAGACGCGGACGAAACTCGCCAGAGGCCTGCTGCCCATACATCCCGATGCCGGAAAGGCGGACATAGGGCGCCTGCAACTTCACCTCGCTCGGCCCACCACCTGTGGCGGCTATCGTCCCCGCGTACAGATTCAGGCTGCGCCCCATCGCAAGATCGATGTTCCCCTCGAACGACAGCGGACCGTTGCTGAACAACGAAAGTTGGTCGAATCCGCCGCCCGTCAGCGACTGAGTCCCAACTCGGCTCTGGCCATAGCGCAGAGCCGAATCGTCCATTCCCGGTTGCAGCAAGGTCGGTAATCCCGAATCGGCGTGCCCTGCCGTCAGGATCAGCTCACGCATGGCCAATACCCGGTCATCCACCACAGTAAAACCTTGGTACAGGGGAGCGTCCGCAATGATCTCCAGGCTGCCGCCCGCCGCTCCCGAGCCGCCGGCTGCGGCGCGCAACGAGCCGTCTAGATACAGCCCATTGTAGGAACTGAGAGCGATGCGCCCGCCGTCGCCGGCCAGCAAAACCCTTCCCAGTCCCGGTACATCCAGCTGTGCCTGGCTGCCGGAGGCCTCCAGTCGTGCACCGGGGCGTACGATGACGAACGCATCCGCCGAGGTCGCGATCGCCTTGCCCGGATCGATCTCGCCGCCGATGACGATGCTGCCGCCGGACTGCACTTCTCCATAGCGGCGACCGCGCCCATCCAAGGCAGTGACAGCGCGGCCGGCAACATCCAGCAATGCCTGCTCTCCAATCCAGATGGAGCGAGCATGGGGCTGGCCTTGCGCCTTGGGCTGATTGTCCTGGGTAACGTCGAGCGCGCCGAACTGCTGCTGGCGCACGTCGATGCGTCCGCCCCAAGCGTTCAGAATGCCATCCAAGGTGATCTGTCCGGGACCGCGCAGGACGATGGCGCGCCCCGGATCGACCTCGACCAGCGAACCGCGCCCCAGCTCCAGCGTCTGGCTGGCGGGATCGAGCTGCCCGAGGATATTGCCGTCGCCGCCTGCCTGCAGGTACAGGTCCGCCCCTTCGCGTTGGACCAAGCGTCCGGCCAAGGCATCCTCTAGGTACAGCGGCGGTATCCAGGCCTCCAGCGCCTCTCGCGGCGCCTCGCCAGCCGCGACCTCGCCGGCCCCGCTGGCGAAACGGTAGACCGGCCGCGCGACCCGCACCTGGGCATCCTCGGCTACCGTCAATCCGGAGCGACCGACCACCCGGTAGCTGGCGAAGCCCTGCTGGAAGAAATCTTCGGCCAGTTGCAGGCTGCCATCCCCGAGGTCGCCGCCGCCGATCCGCACCTTGCCGCTCTGCAGCGACAGCGTGCCGGCGCCACTCGTGCCGAGACCATTCAATGTGCCGCCCAACTGCAATTGGCCATCGCTGGCCTGCGCCAGCCCGGCACTGGCGTGCAAGGCGATGTCGCCGCCGCGTCCGCCCAGTCGTTTGCCGTCGGCCAGCAGCGCCGCCCCGGACGACACGTCGAGCAGACTGCCCTGTCCCAGGCTCAGGTCGCCGCCGCTGCGCAGGGAAATCCGTCCGCCGTCGCGGTAGGCCAACGTATCGTTGTCCTCCGGCGCCAGCAGCAGGTTGCTCCACAAGCCGCTGGCATCCAGTCGTACACCATCGCCCACGCGCAAGATGCCGGCTTCGCGGCCGGCATCGACGAAACCATCGATCGTCCCGTTCGGGGAAATCTGCGCCAGTACGTTGCCGGCCTGCAGGCTGCCGCCATGAGCGGTGATGTCGGCGTCGATCGCCACGTCGTTGGCGAACAGGATCGCCTCGCCGCCATTGGCCAGGGTCAGCGCGCTGTCGACGCGGATGCTCTCGCCGGCCGCCACCTTCAGGCCGCCCAGCTGGAAGCCGTTGAGCAGTTCGCTGTCCAGGCTCAGGCGGCCCTGGCGCTCGGCGGCCACCGGAGCGTCCAGGGTCGGCTCCTCGGCCGCCACCTCGCCGGTACCGATGACCACCTGCTTGAGGCTGCCGGCATCGGCGCCGAGAGCGTACTCCAGCAGGCCGCTGCTCTTCACGTAGTAGGGGGTGTAGCGCCCGACGACCAGCTGCGCGCCGCGCGCCACGGCATTCTGCGACTGGTTGTAGCCGTCCAGGCCGGCCTGTGGCGCTTCGGTCTGCCGCTCGCCGCGATAGGTATCGCCGACCACCTGGCCGTCGAGCCGCGCATTGGCGCTGCCGATCACCAGACTGCCGGCGTCGCGGCCAACGCTGTAGCCGTTCTCGTAGCGCTGGGTCGGCGCGATCAGCGGATTGTAGAAATAACGGGTCTGGTCCCAGCGCTCGCTGTGTGCCTCGTAGCCGCGGTAGATGCCGTCGTAGAGCAGGTCACCCGGCGCCGAGCCGAGTTCGTAGAGGCGTCCGTCCGAGCCCTTCAGCCAGGTCTGGCGGATGTAGCCGCCCTGCACATCGAGGGTTCCGCCGGACAGGTTGATCTGTGAACCGGCCTGGGTCACCACGTCGTTGCCGGTGAAACTGACGATGCCGCCCTGGGCCATCCACTCGCCCGCCGAGTGGCCCTGGGTGCCCAGGTAGCCACCGACCTCCAGCAGGCCGCCAGCGGTGTACCAGCGGTCGCTGGCATAGCCGTTGGTGCCGGCAGGCACCCGTACCAGGTCGCGCACGTCGACCCACACGTCCTGGCTGTTCAGACCGCCGCCCTCGCGGTTGACCGAGGCGTCGCGCTGCTCGTTGCCGCGCACGTTGACCTTGATGCTGTTGGTCTCCATCGCCACCTGCACGCCTTGCGCGCCGGAGACATCGATCACCGCGCCGTCGCGCAGCAGCGCGCGCTGGCCAGCGTTGACCGCCACCTGGCCACCGCTGGCGAGGGTGATGGAGCCGTCGCGGAAATCGACGCTGCCGGCGGAGTCGATCTCCACCCGCGACAGGTCGCGGCGGTCGTCGTCGCCCCGACTGACGGCGGCACTGGAGCCGTTCAACGGCTTGAGCAAGGCCTCGCGCTGGCTGTCGAGGGCGGCGCTGCCGCTGCTATCCACCAGGATGGCGCTGGTGGCGCCTTCGGCCAGGGTGATCCGCTCGCTGGCCTTCAGGTGCAGGGTGCCGCGGCTGTCCACCGAACTGCTGGAAAGCAATACGCCGGCCTGCTCCACCTCGCGGCCGCTGAGGCTGATATCGCCGGTGGCGGCCTGCACCAGGCCGCTGTTGCGCACCCGGCCGGCACTGCTGTCGGCGGCGAAGCCCGGCAGCACCTCGTTACCGCGGGTGGTGGAGGTCAGGTTGCCGTCGGTGCCCTGGCCACGGCGGATGACGAAGCTGTCGCCGGCGGACAGGACCGTCTGCCCCTTCGGTGTGACGATGCTGCCGGCGTTGTCCACCTCGCTGCCGAGCAGCAGGACGTAGCCGCCGCCCCTGGTCGAGCCGGACGGCGCTGCCGTACGCAACTGTGCCCCCTGCTCCACGCGCACGGCGCCGGCCGCGTCGGTGAAGGTCGGACGGCTGCCGGCGTTGTCGTAGTAGAGGCCGCGCTGACGGAACTGTTCGTCCGAGATGTTCGCCGCCGCCACCGTCAGGTTGCGCACGTCCACCTGGCTGCTGCCGGAAAACACCACGCCGTTGCGGTTGACCAGCATCACCGTGCCGTCGGCCTTGATCTGCCCCTGGATCTGGCTGGGCCGCGCGCTGGGGTCGTTGACCCGGTTGAGCAGCGCCCAGTCGGCGTGCTGCTGGAAGTCCACGGTGGTGTTGCGGCCGACGTTGAAGGTCTCCCAGTTGAGCACCGCCTTGTCGGCGGTCTGCTCGATGCTCACCGTGGTCTTGCCGGCGGCCTGGGTCTGCACCGGTCCCTTGGCGTTCTGCCAGGCCTGCTCGAACGGCAGCGAGGCGTCGACCTTGAGGCCGCCCTCGCCGAGCCCGTCCGGAACATCCTGCGGGAGGTTCAGCGCCGCCTGGCGTCCGGCGGCCTGGGCGGCCTGCTGGGCGGCAATGGCGGCGACGGTGTTGTTCAGGTTGGCCATCGAACGCTGCAACTGCTGGTTGACCCGCTGCTGCTGCGCCAGCGGCGGCGGCGCCCCCGGCAACTGCGCTCCCGGTCGCGGCGCCCCAGCAGCGCCGCCCTGAGCCGCGCCCTTGGCGGCGAACCAGGCGGCGCTGAACGGCTGCCCGGCGGCCTGGGCGCCCCCTGCGACCAGCAGCAGGGCGATGGCCTGGGCCAGCGGCTTCAGGCGCGGCGCGTAAAGCGCGCGGGAGGAACGGGCGGACGACGGCGAACGGGACGGCATGGCGAAGGGGTCCTTGAGCATGAAGTCGGTCGGGCGCCCGCAACGACGCCCGTTACTGGTAGACGGCCTGGCGGAGGGTGGGCCGAAGACTTGTCATGGAAAGTTCATGGAGCGGAGCGAGGAGCCTGGGCGAACGGAAACACGACGGCAGCCGGATTTCAGCCACCGTCATGACAGGTCACTCATGGACGCCCTTTGCCGTTGCAGACGGAGGGATTGTTGATCGCGAGGTTTTCGCTGGTACCAGTGATGAAGGCGCTCATGATGGCGCTCTTCCAGGAAGCGACCAGGGGTACGAAACGGTGGTCAGCTACCGCTCTATTTGTAGTGGTGCCGCCATAATGCTGGGTAAGGAAGGCACGCAGGTCGGCGGCAACAGTGGCATCCTTGTAGCACTGGCCAAAGACAAAGTTGGTATAGCCGACGATGGAGTAGCCTGCGTTCGGGTTGACGAAGACCGGTATCCACTTGCTCGGATCGGCGCGATCTGCAGCGACACCCGGCGGAGCCACGCTACGAACAGCGATCACGCGATTGGCTAGAGTAGGGAGCAAGCCATTCACTCGCGCGATCTTTGAATTGTCGCTCAGGTCCACACCATCAGGCCCCTCATAGCCGATCGAGCCTGACACATTGTCGACGGCATTCCTGACACTTTCATAAGGCTGTACTGCCACCCAGTTGCTCGGCAGCGCACCGCCGGCCGGCAGACGGGCGTTCGTGAAGATCGAGTTGGTGGCGAAGCGAGTCGGGCAGACCGAGTTCAGGTGGCGGGTCAGCAACTCGGTGGCTCCACTGCCGCCCCGCTGGTAGACGATACGAATCGGCGTACGGTCGGCGGGGTTCCCCAATAGTTGCCCCCAAGTGACCTTGGCGCCGGAAAAGGCATCGCAGAGCTGGGCACTGGTCAGGTTCAGGTCGGTAATATCGGGCTTCTTGTAAGGAATGGTTACTGCGGTACCCGCCAATGGAATCTGGATCAGTGGACCATATGCGCCTCTATAGTTGGTTGAATAGGCGCTCAGTTCGCTGCTACTCAAGATCGAGTCACTACCAATGTAGTGGACGGTGCCGGTAGTAGCGCCAAGCAGCATGGGGTTATTCATCAGGAAAGCGGTCTTGCCAATGCCGCTGCCGCTTGCGGCATAGCTGAAGTTGATTGGCAGGATGCTGTCGGCAGAACCTTTGTACAACTTGGCCGGCATGGAAGCACCACCGCCGGTCACCGTAGCGCCCAGCGTTGTATGACTGGTCAAGAGCGTCAGAGCAACGACGCCAAACATTGGCTTGAGCATGAAAACCTCCTGGGTTCCCCACAAGAAAAAAGACCGGCAGCCATAGGGCTGCCGGTCCTCGTATCGATTCGCCTAGGCGAAGCGCTTACGGGCGGCCTTTGGTGTTGCAGACGTTGGTGTTGCCGATGGCCAGGTTTTCGCTGGTGCCGGTGTAGAAGGCGCTCACGATGGCGCTCTTCCAGGCCGGAGTCAGCGGGATGAAGCCATGGGCGGCAACTGCGGCGTTGGTGGTAGTGCCACCGTAGTGCTTGTTGATGAAGGCGCGGACGTCGGTGGAAACGCTGGCGTCCTTGTAGCACTGGCCGAAGACGAAGTTGGTGTAACCGACGATGGAGTAGCCGGCGCTCGGATTGGTGAACACCGGAACCCACTTGCTGGGGTCCGCACGGTCGGCGGCGTTGGCCGGCGGAGCCACGCTGCCCAGGGCAGTGGAAACGTTAGCCTGGGTCGGCAGGTTGCCGTTCACACGGGAAACCTCGGCGTTGCTGTTGATGTTCACCGCATCCGGGCTGACATAGC
The DNA here is from genome assembly GCF_050433085.1 of Pseudomonas sp. RC10-4-2. Lineage (NCBI taxonomy): Bacteria > Pseudomonadati > Pseudomonadota > Gammaproteobacteria > Pseudomonadales > Pseudomonadaceae > Pseudomonas > Pseudomonas sp. RC10-4-2. The sequence goes on along the minus strand of NZ_JBNPXX010000002.1, from coordinate 806,861 downwards.
CGAGGGAGCCGTTGGTTGCCTTGACGGTCGACACCACGGTGGAAGTGGCGGCGACGCCAACCCAGTTGCTCGGCAACGTACCGCCGGCCGGCAGACGGGCGTTGGTAAAGGTCGAGTTGGTGGCGAAGCGAGTCGGGCAGATCGAGTTCAGGTGGCGGGTGAACAGTTCGGTGGTGCCGCTGCTACCGGTGCGGTAGACGATGCGGATCGGCGTGCTGTCGGTAGTGCCCAGCAGTTGACCCCAGGTGGTCTTGGCGCCGGAGAAGGCGTCGCAGAGTTGGGCGCTGGTCAGGTTGAGCGTGGTGTTGCCGTCCTTGCGATAGGGCACGGTGACCGAGGTGGCTACCGACGGGATCTGGATCAGCGGACCGTAGGTGCCGTTGTAGTTGCTGTTGTAGGTGGTCAGTTCGCTACCGCTCAGGACCGAGTCGCTACCGGCATAGTGAACGGTACCGGTGGTGCCGAACAGCGAGGAGTTGTTGGTCAGGAAAGCGTTCTTGCCGGTGCCGCTGCCGGTCACGGCATAGCTGAAGTTGGCCGGCAGGATGCTGTCGGCGGAGCCTTTGTACAGCTCGGCCGGCAGGGAAGCGCCACCGCCGGTGACGGCCATGGCTTGGGCGGATACGAGGGCGGCCACGCTCAGCGAGGCAGCGATCAGAGAGCGCTTGAACATGAAGAATCTCCTTTCATCGTGGTGTTGGTACGTTGAGGAAGTCGTCTTGCATGAGGCGGCGCCGTGCTTGCCGGGCTTTGCATCCCTAGCCGGTCGAAGGGGCCGCTGGGGATAAAACTCGCAAGTTCCGGTGACAGATCGGGGAAAAAATCTCGGGAGCATCGAATTGTTTTCGCAGCCTTTCCTCGGGTGTTCGCAGGCTCTGCGCCGGGCCTTTTCGCGGGACCTGCGAGGTTCCGCGAGCGCCTCCCGGCGGCCGGCCCGCGACGGCCATGGCGCGCCCTCGGGGCAACCTCGCTGAAACATGCACCCGAGCCCTGGCGAGGGGCCACACGGGTTGATGACAGCGAGAGGAAGGCCGGCTTGCACAAGCCCCTCCCGTAGGGCGGATTACGCCAGCGGCGTTATCCGCCGATACCTCTCTTCGGAAGACTGCTGAGACGCCCCATCCCCACGGCGGATAGCCGCGAGCGGTTAACCGCCCCGCACGGGAAGGGCTTGTTCAGGCACGGACTACTGGACCAGCTGGTTCATCTCGATGATCGGCATCAGCACCGCCATCACGATGGTCAGCACCACCCCGCCCATGACCACGATCATCAGCGGCTCGAGCAACGCGGTCATGCCCATGGCGCGGCGCTCGATGTCGCGCGACAGGGTCTGCGCCGCGCGGTCGAGCATCGGCGGCAGCGCACCGGTCTTCTCGCCGCTGGCGATCAGGTGGGTGAGGATCGGCGGGAACACCTGCCGCGTGCGCAGCGCCGAGGCCAGCGAGACACCTTCGCGAACCTGCGCGGTGGCCTCCTCCACCGCCTGCGCGAGGCAGTCGTTGGCCAGCGTCTGGCGCGCCGCATCGAGCGCGCGCAGCAGCGGTACGCCGGCGCTGCCGAGGATCGCCAGGGTGGAGGCGAAGCGCGCGGTATTCACCCCGAGCACGAAGCGACCGAGCAGAGGCAGGCGCAGCACTCGCCGGTGCCAGCCGAGCCGCGCCTGCGGGTCGCGCAGGTACAAGCGCCAGCCCCAGTAAGCGCTACCGATGGCGCCGGCGCAGAGCCAGCCCCAGGCGCGCACGAAGTCGCTGGCCTGGAGCATCGCCCGGGTCAGCGCCGGCAGGTCCTGGCGCGCCTGGGAGAAGGCGCTGACCACCTGCGGCACCACGTAGCCGAGGAGGAAAATGACGATGCCGATGGAGACCACGCCGACCACCGCCGGGTAGATGAACGCGGTGAGGATCTTGCCGCGCAGGGCGTTGCGTTCCTCGATGTAGTCGGCCAGGCGCTCCATCACCTGGGCCAGGTCGCCGGACTCCTCGCCCGCAGCCACCAGCGCCCGGTAGATTTCCGGGAAGTCCCGCGGCCGTGCGGCAAGGGCGTCGGCCAGGCGCATGCCGCCGCGCACGTCGCTGCGCACGGCGCTCAGGGTCTGGGCGATGTGCTTGCGCTCGGCCTGGTCGAGGGTGGCGCTCAGCGCCGCCTCCAGCGGCAGGCTGGCGGCCAGCAGGCTGGCCAGCTGGCGGGTGGCCCAGGCCAGGTCGCCGTCGGACAGGCGCGGGGCGAACAGCGCGCCCGCCCCTTGCCCGGTCCCGCCGCCAGCCTGCTCGCGGACCTCCAGCGGGGTCAGGCCGCGGGCGCGCAGTTGGCCGAGGGCGCCACGCTGGCTGTCCGCCTCCAGGGTGCCGGTCTCGATCCGGCCCTGGGCGTCGGCGGCTTCGTAACGGAAGGTCTGCATCAGGCGTCCCGGGTCACGCGGAGGATTTCCTCCAGGGTGGTGGAGCCGCTGGCGATCCAGCGCTCGCCGTCCTCGCGCATGCTGCGCATGCCGGCCGCGCGGGCGGCTTCGCGGAGATCCTGCTCGGCGCGGCCCTGGTGGACCAGGCGGCGGATCTCGTCGTCGATCACGAACAGTTCGTGGATGCCGGTGCGCCCGCTGTAGCCGGTCTGGTTGCAAGCCGGGCAGCCGACCGCGCGCCAGCCGCCGTCCTCTTCGACCCGGCAATGCGTGCACAGGCGCCGCACCAGGCGCTGGGCGAGTACGCCAAGCATCGACGAGGCGAGCAGGAACGGCTCGACCCCCATGTCCACCAGCCGCGTCACTGCCGACACCGCGTCGTTGGTGTGCAGCGTGGCCAGCACCAGGTGCCCGGTGAGCGAAGCCTGCACGGCGATCTGCGCGGTCTCCAGGTCGCGGATCTCGCCGATCATGATGATGTCCGGGTCCTGCCGGAGGATCGCCCGCAGGGCTACGGCGAAGGTCATGTCGATGCGCGCGTTGACCTGGATCTGGCTGATCCCCGGCAGGTCGTACTCCACCGGGTCCTCGACGGTGAGGATGTTGCTGGTGCTGGCGTCGAGCCGCGCCAGGGCGGCGTAGAGGGTGGTGGTCTTGCCGCTGCCGGTGGGCCCGGTGACCAGCACGATGCCGTGCGGCTGGCGGATCAGGTTGTCCAGCGGCGCCAGCACGCCGGGAGCCATGCCCAGGGTCTCCAGCCTCAGGCGTCCGGCCTGCTTGTCGAGCAGGCGCATCACCACCCGTTCGCCGTGGCCGGTGGGCACGGTGGAGACGCGAATGTCGATCGGCCGCCCGGCTACCCGCAAGGCGATGCGGCCGTCCTGGGGCAGGCGTTTCTCGGCGATATCCAGCTGCGCCATGATCTTGATCCGCGACACCAGCGCCGCGTGCAGCGCCTTGCGCGGCGCGACCACGTCGCGCAGGGCGCCGTCGACGCGATAGCGCACCACCGAATGGGTCTCGAAGGGCTCGATGTGGATGTCGCTGGCCTCATCGCGCGCGGCCTGGGTCAGCAGCGCGTTGATCATGCGGATCACTGGCGCGCCATCCTGGGTGTCGAGCAGGTCGGTAACCTCGGGGATATCGTCCATCAGGCGGTCGAGGTCGACCTCGCTCTCCGCCGCGCCGACCACCGCCGCGGCGCTGCCGGTATCGGAGTAGGCGCTGGCCAGCAGGGTGTCGAGCTCGTCGTCGCGGACGCTCTCCAGGCTGGCCGGCGCATGCCGCTGGCGCACCTCGCTGATCGCCCAGCCGGGAGTCCGCGGGCTGACCAGCAGGGTCGCGCCATGCTCGCCCGGCCGCAGCAAGGCGCGCTGCGCCTTGGCCCAGGCGTAGGGCAGCAGGCTCATAGCGGCGCCGCCTCGCCCAACGGTACCGCGCGCAGCGGCCGCGGGCTCGGGCGCAAGTCGTAGGCGGCCTGCGGGATGCCCTGCTGCGCCGGCGGCAGCACCGGAGCCTGCATGTCGCCGACGCTCCAGTCGTGGCGCGGCTGCACGCGCTGCTGGGCGCGGCGGATGAAGTCGTAGCGGTTGAGGGTGATGCTGCGGCCGGCGGCGGCGTCGCGGACGATGTAGGGACGCAGGAAGACCATCAGGTTGGTCTTGGTCCGCGAGCGCTTCTGGTAGCGGAACAGCGAGCCGACGCCGGGGAGGCTGGAGAGTCCGGGAACGCCGTCGGTGTTGTCCTGCACGTTGTCCTGCAACAGGCCGCCGAGGACCATGATCTGGCCGTCGTCGAGGAGGATGCTGGTATCGATCGCGCGCTTGTTGGTGACCACCCCGGCGGCGGTGCTGGCGCGCTCGTCGACGCTGCTGACCTCCTGGTAGACGTCGAGCTTGACCGTTCCTCCCTCGGAGATCTGCGGACGGATGTTCAGCTTCAGGCCGACGTCCTCGCGCTGGATGGTCTGGAACGGGTTGTTGCTGGTACCGCCGCCGTCGGTGACGTACTGGCCGCTGACGAAGGGTATGGTCTGGCCGACCATGATGCTCGCCGACTCGTTGTCCAGGGTCAGCAGGTTCGGGGTCGACAGGACGTTGGTGCCGCCGCGGCTCTTCAGCGCCCGGGCGAGCACCTTGAGGTCGAGGATCTTGCCGATCCCGGGGATGTCCACGGTGCCATCCACCAGGCCGATGTTGAGCCCCTTGGGCAACACGTCGATGGTGTTCTTGCCGGCCGTGTTCAGCGCCGACTGGCCGAAGTTGACCCCGCCGAACACGCCGTTGCCGCCGAGGTTGCCGGCCTGCCACTGGATGCCGAACTCGCTGGAGTCGTCTTCGCTGACCTCGACGATCAGGCTTTCGATCACCACCTGGGCGCGGCGCTGGTCGAGCAGGTCGATGACTTCGCGGAGGTTGCGGTACAACGGCTCGGGTGCGGAAATCAGCAGGGTGTTGGTGGTGGCGTCGGCCTGTACGGTGACCCCGCCGGCGGAGAACGCCGAGTTCTCCTCGCCCATCGCACCGGGTCCGGCGCCGCCCTGGCCGCTGCCCATCGCACCATAGGCGCCGCCGCTGCGGTTGCTGCCGCCCAACCCGCTGGAACCGCTGCCCGTGGTATTGCCGCTGCTCCCCAGGCCCTGGCTACCAGTACCGCTATTGCCGCCACCGAGCATGCCGCCGCCGCTCAGGCGCGCGCGCTGCTGGTCGCCCTCGTTGCCCTCGCCGCCGCTGTCGCCGGTGATCAGCCCGCGCAGGGCCTGGGCCAGGCGGGTCGCCTGGGCGTTGCGCAAGTAGACCACATGGAGGTTGCCGGGATTGCTTTGCACGCTGTCCAGCTTGCCGATCAGGTCGCGCGCCAATTGCGTGCGCTCGGGGCTCGGCGAGCGGATCACGATGCTGTTGGAGCGTGGGTCGGCGAGCACCACGGTCTTCTGGCCCTGCTCGGCGCCGCCGCTGCCCTGGCTGTCGAGCAGTTCGGAGACGGTGCTGGCGATGTCCACCGCGATGCCGTTCTGGATCGGCACCACGTCGGTGTTGCTGGCGCTGGGGATGTCGATGCTGGCGATGATCCCGGCGACCCGGTCGAGGTTTTCCGCGTAGTCGGTGACCACCACGGTGTTGTTCCCCGGATAGGCATTGATCGGGTTGTTCTGCGCGACGATCGGGCGCAGTACCGGGATCAGGTTCACCGCGTTCTCGTAGCGCAGGCGGAAGGTCCGCGTGACCATGCCGTTGGCCGCCGGCCGGTCGGCGCCGTAGACCGGCCCGCCGAGCAGCTTGGCGTCGGCCTCCGGCACCACCTGGCTGACCCCGTCGACGTCGACCACGCTGAAGCCCTGCATGCGCAGGGCGCTGGTGAGCATGCGGTAGGCGGTGCGCGCCGGCACCTGGCCTTCGGAAACCAGGGTCAGCTTGCCCTTCACCCGCGGGTCGACCAGGAACTGCCGGCCGGTGGCGCGCGACAGCGCGCGCACCACCGCTTCCACCTCGGTATCGACGAAATTCAGGCTGACCGGCTGCTCGCCGAGTTCGGCCGCTGCCGCTGAGACCGGAGCCACGGCACCGGAGCGCGCTACGCCGCGCCCGGCACTCAGCGCGCGGCGGGCCTGCTCGGCCTGGGGCCGCTCGCGGACGTCGGCGCTGCGCAACGGCGCACCGGAGCGGACACTGCTCAGCGGCCGACCGACTTCCTCGTCGGCCGGGGGCACGCCGGGGACCTTCGGCGTCTCGCTACACGCCGCGACCAGTAGCGCGCCCAGCGCCACGCCCAGTACAGGCCAACGACGCCGGGCATGGTGGAAAGCTGATTGCCTCATGGGGAATCCTTGGGAGCGGAAGTCGACTGCAAATGGATCGAGGCGGACACCAGCCCGCCGGACGGCTCGTTCGAAGAGCCGGAGCGCTCCTCGGAAGGAGCGTCGAGACGCGTCACCTGCGCCTCGCTGACGCTCAGGCGCAACGCTGCCGGGCTGCGCGCCAACCAGCGCAGCAAGGCCTCGCCGGACACGCTGGCGAAGTCCAGTTGCCATTGGCCCGGTTGCGGGGCGTCCAGTTGGAAACCGTCGAGTCCCTGATCGCGCAGGCTGCGACGGATCGCCTCGGCGTCCGCCGTACCGCTCAGGGTCGGACCGCGCAACGCCTCGACCTCACGCAACACGCCGTCCACCGCCGCGGCCTGCGCACGCAGGCGCGGCAGCTCGGCTTGCCAATGCTCGATCCGCGCCAGCGGCGGATCGACGAACACTTGCCAGGTCAGCGCCAGGCATAGCGCCAGGCCACCGCCGGCGAGAATCTTGCGCTCGCGCGGCGCCAGTTGCCGCCAGTAGGCCTGCAATCGCAGCAGCAGGGGACTCCAGCGCTGCGCCGGAGTATTCAGCAGGCCCGCCAGGCGCTTATTCATCTTCATCGGCAGCCGCCTCGGCAGTGCCACTGTCTGCCGCGCCAGCGGCCGGCGCTGGCGGCGCTTCCATGGCGCGCACCTGCCAGCCCTTGTCGGAGGCATCGGCCTGCAACCCGTGCTTGCCCAACTCGCCCTGCCAGGCAGCGGCATCGCCGCCTGGCGGTCCCGGCAGCAGCTCCAGGTCCAGTTCGCCGGCGTGGTAGTCCAGTCGTTGCAGGCGCCCGGCGAGGAACGGCATCGCCTCGCCGGCGCCATGCAGCAGCGCGGCCAGTCCCGGTGCGGCATCGCCATCGGCCTTGCCGGCCAGATAGGCGTCGCGTCGCTCGCGAGCCTGGCGCAGCGGATCGAGCACCACCGGCAGTTCCGGGAAGGCCTGCTGCACGCGTTGACTGCTCTGCCGTTGCAAGGACTGGCCCTGCTCGGCCAGTTGCCCGGCGTACAGGTTCAGACCGGCGACCCACACCAGCAAGGCCAGGGCAGCGCAGAACAGGGGCATCTTCCAGGTGCCGTTGCCGGCGCTCGTCGCCGGCGCTTTCAGCGCCAATCCCCACGGACTGGCGGGCCCGCTCCAGCGCAGCGCTTCGTCCAGCGCCTCGGCCCGCTCCAGGGCTGCGGAGCGCCACGCCGGACGCTCGCCCAGCCAGAACAGCCGCAACTCCTGCGGGACCTCAGCGAGGCCCTGCTCCGGCAAGGGATGGACCACAGCGTCGCTCAGCGAGCGGCGCAACAGCAGATGGCCGTCCCACTCGCCGGCCACCCAAGCGTCATCGCGCAACGGCAGGAGGAACGGCGCGGCCTGCACCTCCCGCACGTCGAGCCGCAGCCGCTGTACGGCCTGCTCCAGCGAGGCCAGCGCCGACGCCTCCAGCCACCCCAAGGTCAGGCGCCCGTCGGCGCCGCGCGGGCCGTGGGCCAGGCGTAGCTGCGCCGGATCGCCGAGGACCAGCGCCTCGGCCGCGCAGTTCACCGCGGCGGCAAGCTTCGCCGCAGGCAGCGCCGGCAGTTCGAGACTGACCAGGCGGCAATCGCGCGGATGCAGGAACAGCGCCACCGGCAACCCCTGGCGCCGCCGCGCCAGTTCCGCGAGCGAGACCTCGATTCGTTCCTGCACCGCGCCGCGCGCATCCAGGCGCAAACAATGCAGCGGCGCCGCCTCGGCGAACTCGCTCAGCGGCGGCAGCAGGCAACGCCAGGCGGCCTTCATGAGCCCACCCTCATCCAGTTGACCGCCGTGCTTTCACCGGCCTTGCGCTGTACCAGGGCTTGCAGGCGCACCTCTTGCCGGTCGCGCCGAGCATAGGCGGTGAGCAGGAACCAGTCGCTGGTGATCCCGACCTTCACCGACTGCGCCTGCAATTGCGGCATGTTCAGGCGGTTGACGAAGTCGCCGCGATTGAGGAACCAGCGGCCCCGGTCGCGCTCGCCGAGCACCCGCCGCGCCTGGTCCAGCCCGAGGCCGGGGACACAGGCGGCGAGCACTTCGGCGCGCGCGGTGTTGCCGTTGATCCAGGTGGTTTCGGGCAGGATGGTGACGTAGGGTCGCAGGCGTTCCAGGGTCGCCGGCGGAATGCCCAGCCGCGCCAGGTCGTCGAGACGCCTGAGCGCCGGCATGCGCGCCGGAAGCGCACGCAACACGGCGCCCGGCGAAGTCTCGCGGCCGCTGTCGAAACCTGCGGGTTGCGTCTCGGCCGGCGGCGCTTCGGCGGGCAGCCGTGCATAGGAGGCGAGTACCCGCTCGACGATCAGCCGCGCCTCCTTCGGGTGCACGCCGAGCAGACCGGCGAGGCGTTCGAAGTTCGCTCGCTCCTGGAGATCGGGGCGTTGGTCGACCAACAGGTTGCGCAGGTTGAACTTGCCCTGCTCGTCTTCCAGTTGGCCGTTGAACGGCAATTCGGCGCTGCTCAGACGCAAGCCACGCATCGGTTGCGCCCAGCGCTGGTCGAGGCGGGTCAGCGGGTCGCGGCGGCTGTCCTCGAGCAGCAACTGGCGGCTCCATTCCAGGCCGCCGCGCAGCATCCAGCCGGCCTGGATGCGTAGCTGCTCGCTTTCCAGGGCGCGGATGAATGCGCTCTGGCGGGCGATCAGGCCGGCGGCTATGACCGCGACCACGGTGACGATCAGCAGCGCGCTGATGATCGCCATGCCGCGCTGGCGATGACCGTTCATGGCGCGCTCAGAGCTGCCAGGAGCCGATGTCGGCGTTGATGCCCTCGCCGCCCGGCTGCCCGTCGGCGCCGAGGGAGAACACGTCGATCTCACCGTTCACGCCGGGATTCAGGTACTGGTAGGGCTTGCCCCAGGGATCGTTGGGCAGGCGCTCCAGGTACGAGCGCCAGTTGCTCGCCGAGGCATCGGCAGGGCGCTCCGCGAGCACCTTCAAGCCCTGCGCCTGGCTCGGATAGCGGCCCTGGTCGAGGCGGTAGAGCTTGAGCGCCTGCATCAGCCCGGAGATGTCCTGGCGCGCCGCGGTGGCGCGGGCCTGGTCGGGACGGTCGAGCACCTTGGGCACCACCATCGCGGCGAGGATGCCGAGGATCACCACCACCACCATGATCTCGATCAGGGTGAAGCCCCGCTGTCCCCGATGTCCTTTCGGGCTGGAGCTGAACTGCACGACATCCATCTCGACACTCCTCGGCATGGTTCGATTCGCCGCGGATTGTTTCAGGAAGATATGTCAACGATATTGAAAATCCTCGGGTGCGCCGCTCTTCCGGAGGCGCCCGCAAGGCCCTGGAGCCGGGCTTTCCGGCAGGCGCCGGGGATGGCTCGCGGGGGCGCCCTCCCGAGCTTTTGTCAGGGATCGGTCAGATTTCCCGGCTAGCCTGGAAGTCCCCTTTCGCCGACCTTTCCGCGATGTCCACGCGCCTGTCTTCCCGCGGTTTCACCCTGATCGAAGTGCTGGTCGCGCTGGCCATCGTCGCCATCGCCCTGGCCGCGGCGATCCGCGCGGTGGGCCTGATGACCGACGGCAATGGTCTGTTGCGCGACAAGTCGCTGGCCCTGCTGGCAGCGGAGAGCCGGCTCGCCGAGCTACGCCTGGGCGTCGGCGCGGCTCCGGGAAACAGCGATTTCGAATGCTCCCAGGGCCGCCTGCGGTTGTACTGCGAACAACGCGTCGAGGCCACCGACGACCCCGCGCTACTGTGGGTGGAAATCCGTGTGCGCACGCAGCGCGAACAGGCGGTGCCGCTGGCGCGCCTGAACACCCTGCTGAGCCGCTCCCGGTGATCTCAACCGCGCTTGAGGGTAGCCAGCGGCGGCGGTTCGGCGAGCCGCTGCATGGGCACCCGGCGAACCTCGCCGTTCTGCTCGATGAGTACCGCGTCGGCCTCTATCCGCCGCACCTTCGCCGCACGTGCCAGGACCTCGCCCTCGCGATAGGCCTGGGCCGGCGCGCCGTTCACCGAGAGGATGGCGATCGCCGCGGGACCACCGCTGATCAATCCCGCCAGTTGCACCTCGACCTCACTGGAAGGCGTCGCGAACCAGCGTTGAGCGGCGTCCTCGCCGCTGGGCGGCGGAACATCGGCGACCTCGGCCTGGACCACGCCGGGAATCGGCGCCAGCAACAGATAGCCCCAGAACAGCAGGCCGGCGAGGATCGCCAGCACGGCGGCGAACTGGACCAGGCGGGGCGGATCGATACGGGGCATGGCCGGCATGGCGGGCTCTCCTGGCGTATGGGCGACGGGCGCCACGAACGGCGCCCCGGCACCAGCCTAGCGCGGAATTCTCTCCGTTATGTTTCACACGCCGATCATCTTCGTCGGGCACTCTGGATACCTCTCTCTTCGCGGAGCGGCATCCGGTGAGGCGACCCCGGCAAGGCGGTTTCACCCTGATCGAACTGATGGTGGTGCTGGTAATCGTCGGCATCGCCACGGCGGCCATCAGCCTGAGCGCCCGCCCCGACCCGACGGGCCTGCTGCGCCAGGATGCCGCGCGCCTGGCGCGGTTGCTGGAAATAGCCCAGGGCGAAGCGCGGGTACGCGGTACGCCGATCCTCTGGCAGCCCAGCGCCAAGGGCTATCGCTTCAGCCCGCAGGCCTATCGCGGCAAGACCGACGCCTTCGCCGCCGACACCGAATTGCGCGCGCGCGACTGGCAGGCCGCGCCTCTGCGGGTCAGCGTGCGCCCGCCGCGACCGGTGTTGCTGGACGCCGAATGGATCGGCGCGCCGTTGCGGATAACGCTCTCCGACGGCCAACACAGCGTCACCGTGCTGCGCGAGGCGAACGGCCATGTCCGGGTACGCTGAACGCGCGACGACGCGGCGCCGGCAAGCCGGCTTCACCCTGATCGAGGTGATGGTCGCGATCATGCTCATGGCCATCGTCAGCCTGATGGCCTGGCGCGGCCTGGACAGCATCGCCCGGGCCAGCGCGCACCTGGAGGACAGCACCGAGCAGGGCGCCGCGCTACTGCGCGCGCTGAACCAACTGGAGCGCGACATCGCCCTGCACAGCGCCATCCGGGAGGAGACCGGCCTGCCCAGCGGCGACGAGCCGATCCGGGCCGGCGACAGCCTGCCGCCCGGACTCGCACTGAAGCGCCTGAGCGAGATCCCATTGCGCCTGGACATCGTCCGCGCCAGTACCGAGCCAGGCGCGCCGCTGCAGCGCGTGCGCTGGTGGCGACAGGGCAAGGTCCTCTACCGCGCCGCCTCGCCCAGCGGCGACCGCCTGCCGTTGCCGCCGCTGGCGGAGCGGGTGGCTGTGCTGGACGACGTGAGTCGGTTCGAGATCCGTGCCTGGGTGCCGGGAAAGGGCTGGACGCGCCTGCCGGCACGCAGCAAAGTCCGCGCCAGCGGACTGGAGATCAGCCTGGCACGGGTCACCCGCAACGGCGTGGAGCGCTATCGACGGGTGGTGGCCCTGCAATGAAGCGGTGGCTCAGCCGAGCAGCACCACCCCGCCCGGCAGGCGGGTGACCTCGATGCCATAGGCATCGCAGATCAGGGTCGCCACGTCGGCCAGTTGATCGAGGCTGAAACGGGCCTGGACCCGGCGTCGGCCAAGGGCCTTGTCCAGCAGCAGGAGCATGCCGGGACGGTAGCGGTTGATTTCGTCGATCACCGTGGCCAACGGTACGTCGTTGAACACCAGCATGCGCTCGCGCCAGGCCATCACCTCGGCAACGTCGAAAGGCACCGGCGGACCGTTGCGTCGCTCGTCGAAGGTCAGCTGCTGGCCGGCCTGGAGGTCCAGGCGCTGGCCGAGGTGTTCGAGCCGCACGCTGCCCTCCAGGCAGGTCACCACGCAAACGTCACCGCTGCTGCGCACATTGAAGCGGGCCCGGCTGGCGCTCAGCCAGGCGCTCCCGGCCATCACCCGCAGGCTGCTCTGCGGCGGGTGGCTGGCGATGATCTCGGCCTCGCCGCCGAGCAGTTCGATGGTTTCCTGCTGCTCTTGATTGCGCCGCACGTTCAGGCGGGTGCGGGTGTTCATCTCGATCCGCGTCTCGCCGCTCACCTGCACCTGGCGCTGCTCGCCGACCGCCGTGACGTAGTCGGCGCCGCCCAGGCCATGGTCGAGCAGCGACGGGCGCAAGACGAACAACGCCACCGAGGCGGCCAGCGCACCGCCGACGAACCAGCGACGACCGAAACGCCTCGGCGCGATCTGCGCCACGGCCGGCGGCTCCAGCGGCAGAGCGGCGGCACTGCCGAGTGCCTGCCAGAGATCGCGCGCCTCGACGAACGCTCGCAGGTGTTGCGGGCTGCGCGCACACCACTGGCGGAAGGCCCGCGCGTCGCCCTGGGTGACGCGTCCGGAGGTCAGGCTGATCACCCAGGCGTGCGCTTCGTGGCGAAGGTCGCCGGTTTCATCGGCGGCGGAGTCTGAGGCTGTCATGACTGTGCTGTACGGACACCGGAATGGCTCATGGGAGGGATATGGCGGCGGTTTTCCACCTGCTTATGCTTATGACGGTTTTCCGGCCCCGGGACCGAACCTCTGGATGACTTTTCTTTCCAGGCGCTCCGCGCAGAACCACAGGGCGGCCTTGAGTTCCTTCTCCACGGTGCGGGTGGAAATGCCGAAGCGACGGGAGATTTCCGCATGCGGCGTCTCTTCCAGGCGCGAGGCGATGAGAATCTGCCGACGCCGCGCCGGCAGTTCGCAGAGCGCCTCCAGCAGGCGACGGATCTCGGCGTGACCGCCGACGATGCGCTCCGGGTCGAGGCCTTCGTCGGCCACCTGCAACAGCTCCGCCACCTCCTCCCCGGTGAGCAGGCGGGCGTCGCCCTCGCGGCGGTCGGCGGCAATGTTCAGGGCAATACGGAACAGGTAGGCCTGGGGCTTCTTGACCTCCAGGGCATCATCCAGCCGGTCGACTCTCAGGTAGGTTTCGTGCAGCACGTCGCACGCCAGGTCCTCGGAGCCCAGGCGCCGTTTCAGGCGCGCCTTGAAGTCGTCGTAGGAGGCGAGGAACAGCTTCACCATCGCGCTTTGCCGCGAATCGCTCATGACCCTCCCACTCCCTCCGTCAGCTTGCATTCCATGGCCTTGCCCGTCGTCTTCGGCAGCAACAGGATGGTCAGCGGCTGGGCCAGCGTAGCGGGCGTCGCCTGCATCACCCGCACGCCGCGCAGGCTTTCCACCAGGGCGCTGTCCCGCTGCGGGTCGCCGGTCGAACCGAGCAGGCGACTGTGGCGAACCTCGCCGAAGCGACCGATCCAGAGTTGCAGCACCGCGCGATAGGTACCCGGACGAGTGCGCGGCGAGCGGCACAACTGTTCTTCCAGCGCCGCCTGGACCGCTCCCGCGTAGCGGCGATCCAGCGGCTGCTCGACCTTCGGCATCTCTGCCGGCAGCGGCGCAGCATTCCTGACGGCCTGCGCCGGCAGCAGGGTGAACGCTTCCTGGCTGGTGTAGCGCGCCATCAGGCCGGTTCCGCCGAGCAGTCGGGTCAGGGCGTCGCTGGCGGTGAAGCGCCCCTGCAAGCGGGCCGAGCGCCGTCCACGGGCCAGCTCGCCATCCACCAGAACCGCCATTCCCGTCACCCCGCTGTAGGTCACCAGCGCCGATGCCAGGCTCTGCGGAGGAATATCGAACGCGTGCACCGCCAGGCGCAACGGCGGCCTGCCGCCATCGCCCGGCACGGCGCCGGACGCCGGCAGCAGCATGCCGAGACCGAGCAACGACACTGCGCACGACCTTGCCACCCCGAGGATCGACATCAACGGATTCCAGTCCGAACTACCCGGTTCAGGCCAGATGGCCATCACCCAGGAGGGACATCCTGATGGCACTGTGTGACTGTGGTGTGACGGTACCTGCGGTGACATGTTTTCACCGATTGCCGTATAAGCGGGAAACCACCATCCCAGCGCGGGAGAATCGCCATGCACCGTTCATCGCAGGTTCTGCCGGCCCTGATCCTGGGCCTGGCCATGAACGCCACCCTGGCCGACGAGCCGACGCCGCCGGCGAACTGCATCAACACCGAGGTCAACGGCTACCAGGCTTTGTCCTATGAATGCCTGAGCCAGCAGATGACCGATCCTGACAGCGCGGCCAGGGCCCGCCGCGAACAGGAGCTGGATTCCGCCGCCATCGTCCGGCGTCCGCCAAACCAGCTCGGCCTGTACAACCAATCGGCGACGCGCATTCGCCTGGGCACCTCGTTCGGCAACTCAGTGGAAGCGCAGCGGCCGCCTCGCTAAGGGTCTCCGCAGGTCCGCGCTCCTGGCCGGCGGCGCAAGACAGAAAACCCCGGCAACCAGGCCGGGGCAATCGTCGTCGGCGAGGTTGGCCGCCGATCAAAGGACAAGGAACGCCCCTCAGGCGAAGGTACGCTCCAGCAGGTCGCCGAAACGATTGAAGGCATCGCTGGCGCCCTTGGCGGCCAGGCGCTCTTCTTCCTCGTTCAGCTCGATGCCGTCGAGGATCGCCACGAAGCTCTTCCAGCCTTGCGCGCGGCCGCCTTCCGGCTCGGCCAGATGGCGGGCGCCGAAGTTCTCGTCGAGTTCGAGCGCGGCGGCTTTCTTGAACAGGAACGCAGCGCCCAGCTTCGAACCTTCGGAAACGAACAGCCAGCCCAGTGCCTCGGCCAGGCTCAGGTCGGCCTCGCGCACGCTCTGGTCGCCCTCCGGCACCGGATGGCCGAGGTCCGCCAGGTCTGCACGAGCGGCGTCGTCGCGGGCGCGGGAAGCCAGGCCGGGGAACAGGCGGGCCAGCGCTTCGTTGCGATAAAGCGGCTCCAGGTCATGCTGGAAGAGGTACTGGGCGGCGACGAAGCGGGCGAAATTGTCCCGGCTGGCGAAGGGTTCCTTGCTCTTCACCAGGCTCTCCAGGCGCTGGTGCGGCTCGTTGGTCAGCAGGTTGAGGCGTTGCGAACGCAGGTTTTGCCGAGTGGATTCAGGGGCCAGGGTATCCATAGGGGAATTCCTTTCGAGGGACGGAACGCACTGGGCCGACATAGCATGCCCAGGATCAATAACGATTCTCAATTATATTCGTTATTGAATCTCAATGTCACATGAAAGGATGCCGACCGACTGCCATTGACCAGAAAAGGACTACAGCAAATACTGTATTTACATACAGTATTCGAGTTATTTCCTTGGCCTCCCTTTCATCCGTAGCCGACATCACCCCACCCGCAGCCGTCGCCGGACGAGGCAATGGCATAGCGCTGAGTGCGCTGCTCGACGCACGTAGGATCTGGAAAGGCCAGTCCGCTATACCGGCCGGTGCTTCCCAGCCTACCGGGCATGTGCACCTGGACGCACTGCTGCCCGGCGGCGGTTGGCCGGAGCATGCCCTGAGCGAAATCCTCCATGCCCGCGACGGTGTCGGCGAACTGCAACTACTGATGCCGACCCTCGCTCGCCTGACCCAGGCGCAACGTCGCGTCGTACTGGTCGGCGCACCCTACGTACCCTATCCGCAGGCCTGGCTGGCCGCCGCGGTCGACCTGCGCCACCTGGTCCTCTTGCAGGCCAGCGGACGCGACGCCTTGTGGGCTGCCGAACAGTGCCTGCGCTCGGGCAGTTGCGCCGCTGTGCTGTGCTGGCCGCAGCAGGCCGACGACCGCGCCCTGCGCCGCCTCCAGGTCGCCGCCGAAAGCGGCCAGGCCCTGGGTTTCGCCTATCGTCCCCTGCGCGAAGCGGTCAACCCTTCGCCGGCAGCGCTACGCCTGTGCATCGAAACCCGCCCCCCACGCCTGCGCATCCTCAAGTGCCGGGGCGGCCTCGCGCCGGCGACCGCCCTGCCAGCCAGCGCCTGGCAATGAGGCGGCCATGCTCTGGGCTTGCATTCTCCTGCCGCAACTGGCCATGGACAGCGCGCTGCGTCAACGGAACAATCCCGACGCACCGCTGGCGCTGCTCGGCGGCCCAGCGCAGCGCCGGCAGTTGCAGGCGGTCAACCCAGCGGCACGCGCGCTCGGCCTGAGGCCCGGTCAATCGCTGATCGCCGCCCAGGCCCTGAGCCGGGACTTCGCCACGGCGGAATACGACCTCGCCGCCGTGGAGCGCTGGCAGGCCTTCCTCGCCGCCTGGGCCTACGGTTTCAGCTCGCAGGTCAGCCTGCACTATCCGCGCGCGCTGCTGCTGGAAGTGCAGTCCAGCCTTGCCCTGTTCGGCCCCTGGCCACGCTTCGAGGCCCGCTTGCGCAAGGAACTCACGGCGCTGGGCTTCCGCCATCGCCTGTGCCTGGCGCCGAACCCGGTGGCGGCGAGGGTCCTGGCGAACAGCCACGACGGCCTGGCCATCGAGGACGAGACAGCGCTGCAACGCCAGTTGTCCGCCCTTCCGCTGGACCGCCTGGGACTCTCGCGGGAGCTGGCCGTCGCCCTCGGACGCATGGGACTGCGCCATCTGCGCCAGGTCCTCGAGTTGCCGCGCGCCGCCCTGGCCCGTCGCTTCCCGGCCGAACTGCTGTTGCACATCGACCGCCTCTGCGGCCGCAGCCCGCTGGCGCTGGAGCACTACCGGCCGCCGGACACCTTCGACCTGCGCATCGAACTCAATTTCGACGTGGAATCGCACCAGGCCCTGCTCTTCCCCCTGCGACGGCTGAGCGCCGATCTCGCCGCCTTTCTCGCCGGACGCGACAGCGGCGTGCAGCGCTTCACCCTGCATCTGGAGCATCACGGGCGCGCCGACAGCCAGGTCACGGTCGGCCTGCTCAGCGCCGAACGCGAGGCGGCCATGCTCTTCGAACTGACCCGCGGCCGTCTCGAACAGCTGCAACTGCCCGCCCCCGTGCATGCCGTGCGCCTGGAGGCCCGCGAGCTGCCTCCTTTCACGCCGCAGCACCGCGAACTGTTCGACGAGCGCCCACAGCAGTATCTCGGCTGGGAACAGTTGCGGGAACGCCTGCGCGCGCGGCTGGGCGACGAGGCGGTACAGGGCCTGAGCGCCGTCGCCGAACACCGTCCGGAGCGAAGCTGGCGGCCGCACAGCTGCGACAGGGCGCAATCGCCGGCAGTCTGCGGCCTCCGCCCCGGCTGGCTGCTGGCGGAGCCACGCCCCCTCGGCGAGGCCTTGCCCACCGTGCTGGCCGGCCCGGAGCGGATCGAGTCAGGCTGGTGGGATGGCGAAGACATCCGCCGCGACTATTACCTGGTGGAAACCCGCAGCGGACAACGTGCCTGGGTCTATCGCGAGGTCGGCAGCGAAGGGCCGCTGTGGCTGCATGGCTGGTTCGCATGAGCGCCTACGCCGAACTGCATTGCCTGTCCAACTTCAGTTTCCAGCGCGGCGCCTCCAGCGCCGCGGAACTCTTCGCCCGTGCAGCGCGCCTGGGCTATCGGGCCCTGGCGATCACCGACGAATGCAGCCTGGCCGGTATCGTGCGGGCCTGGCAGGCGGCGCGGGAGCATCAGGTACAACTGATCATCGGCAGCGA
Organism: Pseudomonas sp. RC10-4-2; assembly: GCF_050433085.1. Taxonomy (NCBI): domain Bacteria; kingdom Pseudomonadati; phylum Pseudomonadota; class Gammaproteobacteria; order Pseudomonadales; family Pseudomonadaceae; genus Pseudomonas; species Pseudomonas sp. RC10-4-2. The sequence goes on along the minus strand of NZ_JBNPXX010000002.1, from coordinate 789,200 downwards.
AATCCGCCTCGAACAGGGGCCCAAGCTGGTCCTCCTGGCGGAGGACCTGGAGGGCTACCAGAACCTCTGTCGCCTCATCACCCGCGGCCGGCGACAAGCCGACAAGGGCCACTACCGGCTGCTGCGCGAAGATCTGCAACAGCCGCTCGCCGGCCTGTTGGCGATCTGGTTGCCGAACGACCATGGGGACGAGCAGGCTGCCTGGCTCCGCGAACGCTTCCCCCAGCGCCTTTGGCTGGGCGTCGAGTTGCATCGCGGCGCCGATGACGATGCCCGCCTGGACAAACTGCTCGCGCTCGCCTCGCATCTCCGGCTACCGCCCGTGGCCTGCGGCGACGTCCACATGCACGCCCGCGGCAGGCGAGCCCTGCAGGACTGCATGACAGCGATCCGCAACCATCTGCCGGTCAGCGAGGCCGGCGCCTATCTCTTCCCCAACGGGGAACGCCACCTGCGTACCCTGGAGGCCCTGCAGGGGATCTACCCGCAAGCCCTGCTGGCGGAAACCCTGAAGATCGCCGAACGCTGCCGGTTCGATCTGGAACAGCTGAAATACCAGTACCCACGCGAATTGGTACCGGCCGGACACGACCCGGCGTCATGGCTCCGCCATCTCACCGAACAGGGCATCGCCAGGCGCTGGCCGAACGGCGCGAGCGCCAAGGTCCGCAAGCAGATCGAGAGAGAACTCGAGCTGATCGCCGAACTGGGCTATGAAAGCTATTTCCTCACCGTGCAGGACATCGTCGCCTTCGCCCGGGGCCGGAAAATCCTTTGCCAGGGCCGCGGCTCGGCGGCCAACTCGGCAGTGTGCTTCGCCCTCGGCATCACTGAGTTGGACCCGGACCGGACCAACCTGCTGTTCGAGCGCTTCCTTTCCCGCGAGCGCAACGAACCACCGGACATCGACGTGGATTTCGAACACGAGCGCCGCGAGGAGGTCATCCAGTACGTTTTCACACGCTACGGACGCCAGCGCGCGGCGCTGACCGCGGTGGTCAGCACCTACCACGGCGCCGGCGCGGTGCGCGACGTAGCCAAGGCCCTGGGTCTGCCGCCCGAGCAGGTCGACGTCCTGGCCAACTGCTGCGGCCGCTGGAGCGACCAGGCCCCCAGCGCCGAACGCCTGGAAGAGGCCGGCTTCGATCCGCAGAGTCCGATCCTGCGCCGGGTGCTGGCCCTGACCGACGAGTTGATCGGTTTTCCGCGCCACCTCTCGCAGCACCCCGGCGGCTTCGTCATCTCCGAGCAGCCATTGGACACCCTGGTCCCGGTGGAGAATGCCAGCATGGCCGAACGCACGGTGATCCAGTGGGACAAGGACGATCTCGACGCGGTCGGCCTGCTCAAGGTCGACGTCCTCGCCCTGGGCATGCTCAGCGCCCTGCGCCGCAGCTTCGACCTGATCCACGCGCTGCGCGGCGGCAAGCGGTTGAGCATCGCCAGTATCCCGAGCGAAGACCCGGCCACCTACGAAATGATCAGCCGCGCCGATACCATCGGTGTGTTCCAGATCGAATCGCGCGCCCAGATGGCCATGCTGCCACGCCTGCGCCCGCAGAAGTTCTACGATCTGGTGATCCAGGTCGCCATCGTCCGGCCGGGGCCGATCCAGGGCGACATGGTGCATCCTTACCTGCGCCGGCGAAACGGTGAAGAGCCGGTGGCCTATCCATCGGCCGAACTGGAGAAGGTCTTCGAACGTACCCTGGGCGTCCCGTTGTTCCAGGAACAGGTCATGGAACTGGCGATCGTCGCCGCCGACTACACGCCGGGCGAGGCGGACGAACTGCGTCGTTCGATGGCCGCCTGGAAGCGTCATGGCGGCCTGGAACACCACCGCGAGCGGCTGACCCGGGGCATGCTCGCCAAGGGCTACGAGGCCGACTTCGCAGCACGCATCTTCGAGCAGATCAAAGGCTTCGGCAGCTACGGTTTCCCTGAATCCCACGCCGCCAGCTTCGCCCTGCTCACCTACGCCAGCAGTTGGCTGAAACGTCACGAGCCGGCGGCCTTCGCCTGCGCCTTGATCAACAGTTGGCCGATGGGCTTCTACAGCCCCGACCAGTTGCTCCAGGACGCCCGCCGCCACACCCTGCAGACACGCCCGGTGGATGTCCGCCACAGCGGTTGGGATTGCAGCCTGGAGCCGTTCGGCCAGGCGCAACCGGCCATACGCCTCGGCCTGCGGATGATCCGAGGCTTTCGCGAGGAGGATGCCAGGCGTATCGAGCAGGTCCGGGAGGCCGAGCCGTTCCTCGACGTGCACGATCTCGGCCGACGCGCCAGGCTCGACGCCCGGGCCCTGGAGTTGCTGGCCGATGCCGGCGCCCTGCGCGGTCTCGCCGGACACCGGCACAAGGCGCGCTGGGCCGTCGCCAGCGTCGAGCCGCAATTGCCACTGTTCGCCGAAGGGACCGTCATCGAAGAAACCACGGTCAGCCTGCCGCTGCCTTCGCGCGGCGAGGAACTGCTGAGCGATTACGCTCTCCTCGGCACCACCCTCGGCCCGCATCCGCTGAAACTCTTGCGTGGACAGCTCAAGGCCCGCCGCTGCCGCGACTCCCGCGAACTGGCGAAACTGGGACATGGACGACCGATACGGGTCGCCGGCCTGGTGGTCGGCCGGCAGCGCCCACAGACCGCCAGCGGCATCACCTTCATCACCCTGGAGGACGAGTTCGGCATGCTCAACGTGGTGGTCCGGCACGACCTCGCCGAACGGCAGAGGCGGCCATTCCTCGAGTCCCGGCTGCTGCAGGTGGAGGGCATCCTGGAGTCCTCCGGCGAGGTGCGCCACGTCATCGCAGGGCGCCTGCATGACCTGACCCCTCTACTCACCGGCCTGGACGTCCGCAGCCGGGATTTCCATTGAGACAAAGAAAAAGGCAGCTCGAGAGACGAGCTGCCTTGGGATGGCCAACAGGGATGGCCACGAAGGGGGGAGCGCTCAAGATACTGTTTATTCATACAGTAAATCAAGCGATTCCCTTCATCGGAAGCCACCTTTCGTCTTTCTCCTCGAAGCGAGGCTCTAACTCGCGGATCGGGATAGGTACGGCGAACGCAAGAGCGCCAGCGCCATGCGGATCCCCCCGGACTCTCGCTACGCTAGACGCGAAAGAGGACATGCCAGGAGGGTTTCGGCAAGGTGAACAGGAAGCACGCCTTTTTCCGCGCGCAAAAGCAAAACCCCCGGTCATCGCTGACCAGGGGTTTTGGGATAGGAGCTTGACGATGACCTACTCTCACATGGGGAGACCCCACACTACCATCGGCGATGCGTCGTTTCACTTCTGAGTTCGGGAAGGGATCAGGTGGTTCCAACGCTCTATGATCGTCAAGCAATTCGGTTGGATATCCGTTCGCTTGGGCTTACGTCTATCCGGATTCAGGTATGTGATTTCAAGGTGTTTGCGGTTCATGCGAACTTTCGGTTCGTCGACTTCACCTTACAACACACAATCATCAGATTGTTTGGGTGTTATATGGTCAAGCCTCACGGGCAATTAGTACTGGTTAGCTCAACGCCTCACAACGCTTACACACCCAGCCTATCAACGTCGTAGTCTTCGACGGCCCTTCAGGGGAATCAAGTTCCCAGTGAGATCTCATCTTGAGGCAAGTTTCCCGCTTAGATGCTTTCAGCGGTTATCTTTTCCGAACATAGCTACCCGGCAATGCCACTGGCGTGACAACCGGAACACCAGAGGTTCGTCCACTCCGGTCCTCTCGTACTAGGAGCAGCCCCTCTCAAATCTCAAACGTCCACGGCAGATAGGGACCGAACTGTCTCACGACGTTCTAAACCCAGCTCGCGTACCACTTTAAATGGCGAACAGCCATACCCTTGGGACCGGCTTCAGCCCCAGGATGTGATGAGCCGACATCGAGGTGCCAAACACCGCCGTCGATATGAACTCTTGGGCGGTATCAGCCTGTTATCCCCGGAGTACCTTTTATCCGTTGAGCGATGGCCCTTCCATACAGAACCACCGGATCACTAAGACCTACTTTCGTACCTGCTCGACGTGTCTGTCTCGCAGTCAAGCGCGCTTTTGCCTTTATACTCTGCGACCGATTTCCGACCGGTCTGAGCGCACCTTCGTACTCCTCCGTTACTCTTTAGGAGGAGACCGCCCCAGTCAAACTGCCCACCATACACTGTCCTCGATCCGGATCACGGACCAGAGTTAGAACCTCAAGCATGCCAGGGTGGTATTTCAAGGATGGCTCCACGCGAACTGGCGTCCACGCTTCAAAGCCTCCCACCTATCCTACACAAGCAGGCTCAAAGTCCAGTGCAAAGCTACAGTAAAGGTTCACGGGGTCTTTCCGTCTAGCCGCGGATACACTGCATCTTCACAGCGATTTCAATTTCACTGAGTCTCGGGTGGAGACAGCGCCGCCATCGTTACGCCATTCGTGCAGGTCGGAACTTACCCGACAAGGAATTTCGCTACCTTAGGACCGTTATAGTTACGGCCGCCGTTTACCGGGGCTTCGATCAAGAGCTTCGCTTGCGCTAACCCCATCAATTAACCTTCCGGCACCGGGCAGGCGTCACACCCTATACGTCCACTTTCGTGTTTGCAGAGTGCTGTGTTTTTAATAAACAGTCGCAGCGGCCTGGTATCTTCGACCAGCCAGAGCTTACGGAGTAAATCCTTCACCCTAGCCGGCGCACCTTCTCCCGAAGTTACGGTGCCATTTTGCCTAGTTCCTTCACCCGAGTTCTCTCAAGCGCCTTGGTATTCTCTACCCGACCACCTGTGTCGGTTTGGGGTACGGTTCCTGGTTACCTGAAGCTTAGAAGCTTTTCTTGGAAGCATGGCATCAACCACTTCGTCATCTAAAAGACGACTCGTCATCAGCTCTCGGCCTTGAAACCCCGGATTTACCTAAGATTTCAGCCTACCACCTTAAACTTGGACAACCAACGCCAAGCTGGCCTAGCCTTCTCCGTCCCTCCATCGCAGTAACCAGAAGTACAGGAATATTAACCTGTTTCCCATCGACTACGCTTTTCAGCCTCGCCTTAGGAACCGACTAACCCTGCGTCGATTAACGTTGCGCAGGAACCCTTGGTCTTTCGGCGTGGGTGTTTTTCACACCCATTGTCGTTACTCATGTCAGCATTCGCACTTCTGATACCTCCAGCAAGCTTCTCAACTCACCTTCACAGGCTTACAGAACGCTCCTCTACCGCGTCACTTACGTGACACCCGCAGCTTCGGTGTGTGGTTTGAGCCCCGTTACATCTTCCGCGCAGGCCGACTCGACTAGTGAGCTATTACGCTTTCTTTAAAGGATGGCTGCTTCTAAGCCAACCTCCTAGCTGTCTAAGCCTTCCCACATCGTTTACCACTTAACCACAACTTTGGGACCTTAGCTGGCGGTCTGGGTTGTTTCCCTTTTCACGACGGACGTTAGCACCCGCCGTGTGTCTCCCATGCTCGGCACTTCTGGGTATTCGGAGTTTGCATCGGTTTGGTAAGTCGGGATGACCCCCTAGCCGAAACAGTGCTCTACCCCCCAGAGTGATACATGAGGCGCTACCTAAATAGCTTTCGAGGAGAACCAGCTATCTCCGAGCTTGATTAGCCTTTCACTCCGATCCACAAGTCATCCCCTACCTTTTCAACGGGAGTGGGTTCGGTCCTCCAGTCAGTGTTACCTAACCTTCAACCTGCTCATGGATAGATCGCCCGGTTTCGGGTCTATACCCAGCGACTAAACGCCCTATTAAGACTCGCTTTCGCTACGCCTACCCTATACGGTTAAGCTTGCCACTGAATATAAGTCGCTGACCCATTATACAAAAGGTACGCAGTCACCTAACAAGTAGGCTCCCACTGCTTGTACGCATACGGTTTCAGGTTCTATTTCACTCCCCTCTCCGGGGTTCTTTTCGCCTTTCCCTCACGGTACTGGTTCACTATCGGTCAGTCAGTAGTATTTAGCCTTGGAGGATGGTCCCCCCATGTTCAGACAAAGTTTCTCGTGCTCCGTCCTACTCGATTTCACTTCAAAGATCCTTTCGCGTACGGGGCTATCACCCACTATGGCCGCACTTTCCAGAGCGT